>NZ_AUMH01000014.1 GCF_000430585.1 Alicyclobacillus herbarius DSM 13609 | reverse complement strand
ACAAAAGTTCGCCTCCCGGGGTCCAGCACCCCAAAGGGAGCGCTTGCACCCCGGTCCTTGGCTCTGATTGCGAATCACATTCGTGTTCGCAAGACTCTCTGTGCGTGTTTAGTTTTCAAGGAACCTCGTGACTTGCTTCACCTGTTCCCGCAGTGACCGGGCTATCCGGTCGCAAGCGGCATCGTTCATCGTATCACCCACACGCCATAATTGCAAGCGGTAGATGATGGATGCCGATGTTTTGCGGTTTTCAGGGCCGCCGGTCGATTGGCGACGCTGACTAATATAGCACGCTGGTTTCCAGAATGCAAGCGAATTATACCCGGAAGTTTTTTCGACCCACCCGAATATTTTTGGATGCGAGCAGGCTCACTGGGTACACACCAATTAATATCGCTGATTCAATGGATTCGGCAAAAAAGGGTACAGCAGAATTCTCGGCTCACACAACTTAAATTTATGCTATTCCGACGTTCCTGATTCGCAACAACACGCTTCAACCGGCACCACCATATATCAACTGTTCCAAGAAAAGAGGCGGAGCCGTTTTAAGCTACAATATAGTCATAACGTCCGCTTGGCGATTACCGTAATGCCCGCTTGGCATGAAGCTATACCCCCGCATTTGCGGTAACCGCGGAGCCGAACAGAACCTTCCATGGAACCCGTTGTCTTCTCGAGGTGATCTTTGCTCATGAAATTAACCGTTCTCAACCGGATCGGCTTGACGATAAACGTGATTAAAACCGCGCTGGCAGCTGGATTGTCGTGGCAAGTGGCCTCATTCGTTTCTCACAGTCAATATCCTTACTTCGCCGCACTCGGGGCGGTCCTCACGGTCCAAGTGACCGTGGCCGATTCGATAAATAAGGCCATGCAACGCGTCATTGGTATCATAGGCGGGGTTATCGTCAGCATCATCATAGGCCATTGGTTACCGCTCAATCCTGGCTCTATCACACTCGCTGTACTGATTGGCATGGCTGTTTCCACGGCACTCAGATTAAATCCGCAGATTATATCCCAGGTGGCTGTAAGTTCACTTTTGGTACTCGCGTTTGGTAGCACACGCGGATACGCCATCGACCGAATTATCGAAACGGTGATTGGCTGTGCGATTGCCATTTTGCTGAATATCGCCCTGATACCTCCCAACCCGATTCCAGACGCGGAAAAACGTGTTTTACACTTAAGTGAGTACGCTTGTACCGTGCTAAACAATTTGGCCATCGCTTTTGAGATGCAGGCATTAAGGCCCACAGACATGCCCTATATTCAAGAACTGGTCGACGAAACGGAAAAAAGTTATCAGGCGGTCCACTTGGCGGCGCAAAGCTTGCGGTACAGTCCATTTTTGCGAAACAAACGTTCCCGCGTACTCGCTTTGTCCCGCATTATCGGGAGGTTTGAACGCATCACCATTCAAATTCGTGGAATCGCACGGGCGTTGGTTGACCTCGGCCCCGATGTTCAACCCGATGATCGCTTAATCCAAGCCATGAAGGCTACCGCCACCTGCATTGGACTCGTGGCTCCGCGGGAGATCTATGACTCGGACGAACTCAAAGAGCGACTCCAATCAAGTATTGAGCAGGCAAAGGAGCTTCAAAACACGTGTATACTTGGTGTCAAGAAAATCGAATCGTTACATGAACTCACGAATTTCGGCAGTATTTTAACGGACTTAGGTCGCATTTTAGTCGAGGTCCAAGGCGACGGCCCGGTGATTACGGAGAGGGAATGATCCGCTCTGTTCCACGTTACGGGCACCGATGATGGGAGCCGTCACTTTACAATGCTTTGGTTTATTTTTGAATTGGAACTTTAGAATGGAAAGAGGTTTCGGATAGGTCGGCGATTTGATCCTCTCAGAAAACCACAGGTAAGTATATAATCAGAATTTTTAACATTAATTGAATCATAGTATGAGTTCCTTTTCAACTTTGTGTTAAACTAGGACAGAGTATAAGTGAGCTGTAAGGGGATTGTGACGCTGAAACTGGTATCCTGGAATGTGAACGGTCTGAGAGCGTGCGTAAACAAGGGATTTCTTGAGTATTTCAATGAAATTCAAGCGGATATATTTTGCGTTCAAGAGACCCGACTGCAGGAAGGGCAGATCCAACTGGATCTTGGAGAGGAATATGAGCAATACTGGAATTACGCCCTCAAGAAAGGCTATTCTGGAACGGCCGTATTTACAAAGTTTAATCCACTTTCCGTGCGTTATGGTCTCAAGGATGAGACAGAGCCAGAAGGACGCATCATCACGCTTGAATATGACACCTTCTATCTCGTGAATGTATACACGCCCAATGCGAAACGCGATCTATCGAGGCTTGGATACCGACTGGAATGGGAAGATTTATTTCGAAGCTATGTACGGCAGCTTGATGCACGTAAGCCCGTTATCATTTGCGGTGATTTGAATGTTGCCCATCAGGAGATTGACCTCAAAAACGCGAAAGGGAATCGCGGCAATTCCGGCTTTACGGATGAAGAGCGGGAGAAGATGACCCTGCTCCTCAGCTCCGGTTTCACGGACTCCTTTAGGTACCTTTATCCGGACCGTACGGATGCTTACACTTGGTGGTCAAATATGCCAAGGGTGCGAGAGCGGAACATTGGCTGGCGAATTGATTATTTTCTCGTTTCATCGAGACTTTGTCCCTTCATCGTCGATGCCCGCATCGATTCCCACATATTTGGAAGCGATCACTGCCCCGTTGTGCTGGAAATGGCCGAATTTTAGTCGGCTGAGGAAATCAAACGTGGCAGACTGAACCTATTTTTATGGAACGTGGCAATTATCGGTTACCATAACTTGCATGTCCATATGAGGTGTTGTGGGGAGCCAAATTCATGAATTCAAAACGTAAGGACTACCATTGCTGCGCAACATGTATTCATTTCAGGGCTGAACGGGCAAATCATCGTGTGAGGACTTATTGTTCCCGTTTGGGATACGATACGAGACCGGAGTACAAATTCAAGTGTTGGAACCCGAAAGAGACTATTGTAAAGAAGATTCAAACGGAGAATGAGGACCAGTGAAATACGCCGGCCTGTTGTAAAACGATCCCATGCAGGAACCTCCCCTACGGGGCCAGCGTAGTTCTAGGTTCAGCCTAAGATGTCAAACATACTCTAGGTAACGAGGTATGTCTAGTTGATTATCTCAAAGCATTGTCGAGGGCATCTAACATGAAGGAGCTGCCTCTAAACGCGTCGGCACTTTTGGAACAGCTCCGGTTTCGGATGGTGGAGGCAAATCGTATTAGTCCAAAACCACGACCCTACCACATCCAACCTATATATTACATAGTTCTTGAATATAGTGGAGGTAGCTTCCCTTGTATAGCACAGGCCCCACGCATTTTTTCAATTCCTTATGCCTTGTCTTATTCTTGGTGCAAACACGTTCGGAATCGGCCTTATTTGCGTCTACTCGACAAGTTTTGTGTGCAAGTGAAATACGATAGATAGGTTACGGCCTGGTCGTCGCCCTTTCTACAATTCGTACCTGACATGACTTCCCTGTACGCAAGACTCGATCCCCTTTGAGTGGCTAGACCTTGCAGAGACGGAAATTTCACCCGCTAACACACGCCAGCTTTCTTGACCCACCGAAATGTGGGTTGTATGCTTGCCTATACCTATTTATAAAATAAAAACCACGACCATCGAATCGGTTCGTGGTTTTGCATGGTGGAGGCGACGGGAGTCGAACCCGCGTCCGAAGACCTCGCCACATGAACTTCTACGGGTGTAGTACGTCTATTGGGGGGTCCTCAGCTGGCGCGGACGCACACGCTCCAAGCTGAGTAAGCTCACTGAATCTCACTGCCGATTCGCGAGCGCATCGGCAGCCAGCCCGCTAGGGTGACGTCACCGCGTGCGCACGGGCGACGCACATCGGGACGGCCTGACTGAGATTAGGCAGCCAGGGCGAGGTTGTTGTTTGCGGTAAAGCGATTAGCTTTGCCAGTTACATTTAGATCCGCGTTTTTTACGTGGCCTCGCGGCCCCACGACCCGCCGTTCATGCTCGAACAGCCCCCGTCGAATCCAAAACGCCCCCATGAGAGACGCTCGACTGGCCCGAGCGAACGATGTCAGGCAACAACCTCTGTCATTATCATACACAAAACCGCCGCGCGCGTACACCCCGACTTGCTGCCAACACTGGCAATGGTCACTTGCACGGTCTAGCTACGTGGGCAATCCCGCGTGGGCAATCGCCTAAGTGAGTAATCCAACTCGGTCCTCCACCCGACTGCGCACAACCAGCCGCTCCCCCAAACGGATTCGGGGCCTTGCATCGGATGCGGCAGTCCAGTCGGATTATGCCCGTCGATTCCGTTCCCGCAATGCCCGCTGAATGGCCCTGTCCGCATCGCGCTTACGCATGGCTTCACGCTTATCGTGCAGCTTTTTGCCTTTTGCCAAGCCTAGTTCCACCTTGCAGAACCCGTTGCG
This sequence comes from Alicyclobacillus herbarius DSM 13609, assembly GCF_000430585.1. Lineage (GTDB taxonomy): Bacteria > Bacillota > Bacilli > Alicyclobacillales > Alicyclobacillaceae > Alicyclobacillus_G > Alicyclobacillus_G herbarius. The sequence continues at coordinate 92,662 of NZ_AUMH01000014.1, read as the reverse complement.
GATATAGAGTTTGGTCGGTACCAGGGTATAGCCCTGCTCTCGCACCGCGCCAATCAGTTTGTTGATCTCTTGACGCTTGAGCAGCAGTTTGCGCGTGCGGAGCGGATCGTGATTGAATCGGTTGCCCTGTTCATACGGGCTCACGTGCATATTGTGCAGGTAGACTTCTCCACCCTCAATCCGGGCGTACGCATCGCGCAGGCTGACCGAGCCGCGACGAATGGACTTGATCTCGGTTCCGGTGAGGACAATCCCGGCTTCATACGTTTCCTCGATAAAATAGTCGTGATATGCCTTGCGGTTCTGCGCGAGTGCGCGCCGCTCCTCATCCTTGGCCATCGTTTCACCTCAGGGTGCACCGGAAAATCGATCTACTCAGCCAATCGGTGCAACCTGAATCGTAACATGCCCGCCGTGCCGGACTCAAGCCTCGGTGTCGATGAGGTTGAGCGCACCCAATCGGAGAGCGTGCGGCAGCCGCACGGCTTGTCCAGCGGGTTTGCGTCTCGAGCGTGTCGAGGCCGTTTCCCGCCTCAATGCACGCGCCGGCCGCGCTTTGCCTTACGCCGGCGGGCACCGGTCGGTTTTCCTCCCCGCGCCCCATAACGGGTCGATCCGTTCGCGGCCACGGCGACTTTATCGCGATTGCGCTTGCGGCGAGCGCGGTTTGCCGTACCTGGGGCAGCCATTTCACCGGCAATCCCGGCAACCGAGACCGGGGTCTTTGTCCCACTCCGGCGTCGACCCCGGCGGGGTCCCGTACCGTCCAAAAACTCTTCCGACCTGCGGCGGCGATGCCCAACGCGAGGGCCAGTTGGACCTTGGACCGGGCCGCGTGCCAACTGAGCCCGCTGCCGGATGCGACGGCGCCGCTCTTTGGGAGACAGGTCCTCGTCATACTCAATCGTATGCACGCCCTTTTCGGTGACCATGGTGGCCTCGCGGCGGTGCGCGACCAACTCGAAGTCAATCGAGAGGTTCTCCTTACTCGCCGCCGCCACCCGGACCACGACCGGATCGCCAAGACGAAAGACGCGCCGCGTCCTCTCCCCGACGAGGGCCATCAGCTTCTCGTAGTGGATGTAGTAATCGTCGGTCAGGTAACTGATGTGAATCAGACCCTCGGCTCCGTTGTCCAGGTGGACAAACAATCCAAACGAGGTGACCCCGCTGATGACACCGTCAAACTCTTCGCCAATATGGTCGAGCATATACTCGACCGTCTTCAGTTGATCGACCTCGCGTTCGGCGTCCTGGGCGGTGCGCTCACACTCGCTCGACTGACGGGCAGCGTCCTCGACAAACGCCTGCAGGTGCGCCAGCCGTTCTTCCGACAGCCGGCCACCTGTGTCCAACACCTCGCGGATGATGCGATGGATGACCAAGTCGGGATAGCGGCGAATCGGCGAGGTAAAGTGGGTGTAATACTTTGCCGCCAGGCCGAAATGGCCCACACACTCGGGTGCGTACCGGGCTTGACGTAAGGAACGCAGCATCAATTTCGAGATGACCGCCTCCTCGCGCGTGCCTTCAATCTCTTTCAGCACCGCCTGTAGGGCGCGCGGGTGGACGCGGTTGCCCACCCCCTTGACGTGGTAGCCAAAGTTATGGATAAACTGGTTGAACTCGAGCAGTTTCTGCGGATCCGGCTCTTCGTGGATCCGGTACACAAACGGGATGCCGAGCCAATAAAAGTGCTCCGCGATGGTCTCATTGGCCGCCAGCATAAACTCTTCAATCAGCCGCTCCGCAATCGACCGCTCGCGAGGAGTCAGGGCTAGGGGCCGACCGAGATCGTCCACCTCGACCTTGATTTCGTCAAAGTCGAAATCAATCGCCCCGCGGGCCATCCGCCGCTGGCGCAGGATGTCAGCCAGCTCGGCCATATCCTCGAACATCGGCACCAGTGAGCGGTAGCGGGCACGCGCTTCCGGATCGTGATCGACCAAAATGCGATTGACGTTCCGATACGTCATCCGTTCGGTTGTGCGGATGACGCTGGAAAAGATGTCGTAGGCCACACGATCGCCGGCCGGGGTGATCTCCATTTGGCAGGAGAGGGTCAAGCGGTCGACCTGCGGGTTGAGCGAGCAGATGTTGTTGGACAGCCGCTGCGGCAACATGGGAATGACCCTATCCACCAGGTAGACGCTGGTGCCGCGCTTATACGCCTCTTTGTCGAGACGGCTGCCCTCCTTGACATACCAGCCGACATCGGCGATGTGTACCCCGAGTAAAAAGTTGCCGTTCGGCAAACGCTTGACCTGCACCGCGTCGTCCAGGTCTTTCGCGTCCTCGCCGTCGATGGTGACAATCGTCTCCTCGCGCAAATCGCGCCGACCTTCCAGGTCCTTCGGGGGAATCTCCAGCGGGATGGCCTCCGCCGCCCGGAGCACCGCTTCCGGAAACGCCTCGGCCAAGCCGTACTTGCGTACCACCGCCAGGATGTCCACGCCGGGTGCATCCGGGTGACCCAGCACCTCCACGACACGCCCCTCAGGGCCGCGCGTCGCCGTCGGATACGAGGTGATTTCCACCACCACGACGTAGCCATCATGCGCATCCATCATATCCCCGCGGGCAATGAAGATGTCCTGCGGGAACCGCTTGTCCAAGGGAGAGACAAAGGCGTGATCGCGATAACGAGTGAACTGTCCGACGACCCGGTGCTGCGCCCGCTTCAGGATGCGAACGACCTGACCCTCGCGGCGGGGTCCCGCGCTCGACTTGTCAATGCGGACCAAAGCCAGGTCCCCGCTCATCGCCCCGTTCAAATCCCCAGCGGCGATGTAGACGTCCGGTTCCCCTTCCTGCTCGGGAATGAGAAAACCGAAGCCGCGCGCCTTCATCTGGATGCGCCCACGCACCAGGTTCATCCGCTCCGGCACCCCGTAGCGGTTGGTCCGCGTGCGAACGACTTCGCCTTTTTCTTCTAGGTCGGCGAGCAACTGGAGGAACCGCTCCTCCTCGTCTTCCGATTCTAGTTCAAACGTCTCGACCAACTCGTGGGCCGTCAGCGGTCGATACGCGTCATGCTGCATATAGTCGAGGATGTCCTGGCGGCTCACCACAACCAGCTGTCGCCTCCTTGCCTGTGTCTGAAAGTGTGTTCCAAATGGGAAAGGAATTATCGCGCTACGATACCCGTTCTCTGCTACGACTTCATTATCACCACAAGCAGGACGCGATACTCCGTCGCCTCAAGAGGTTAAAGCCGGGTGCGTATGCACGGAATCGCCCGGAAGTGAGGATAAAAACGCCAGCACCAAGCGGGTGACCGTATCGGGATTGTCAATCAGGAGCATGTGGCCGGCTCCCTCTACGTAGTGCAGTTCCTTTATCGTCGCTGGAACGGCGTCGTAGATATACTCGGCGCTGCGCGGGTCGGCGAGTTCGTCCTTTTCGCCTTGAATGACGCAAAGTGGACAGACCATTCGCGGCAACACGCGCTTGGTCATTTGCACCACACGCCGTAGTTGGCGCGCGGTCTTTAGCGGCGTACCACCGAGTTTGTCCAAGCGTCCCCGCAGCACCTCCTGAGCAGCCTCTGTACGCGGCCAGTTCGCCTTGATGGCCAGCGCAATTTGCTGAAACAGTGGATTGCTGCCGGCGTAGTAAAGAATCGGCGCCAGCATGACCACACTGGCGACCTTATACTGTTCCGCGATTAAGCTCGAGAGAAGAGCACCCAGCGAGAAGCCAATCAGGTGCACCCGCCGGCCTTTTTGGAGCGCCGCCTCGACCGCCGGAACAATCTTCGTGATCCAGCTCGTCACCGTGGCCTGTCCAGGCTCTCGGCGGGATTGACCGCCACTCTCCCCGTCGCGCCACAAGGGCGGCAGTACAACCTCATACCCGTTGTCCGCGAGCGCATCCGCAAGCGGTTTCAATTCTTCAGGCAACCCACCGAAGCCATGAATCAGGACACAGACTTCTTCCGGCATCGGACTTCCCCCCAACGACAAGTCCCGGCCCATAACGACAAGGTCCCCGCGAATCACGACATATCCCGGCCAATCGAAAGATGCCGCCCAAAAGGGGGCGGCATCCGAAAAGCCGTCACACCGAATGGTGGAAGGTGAAGGCGATAAATAGGGTGGCCAGGAAAAACAGGACAGCAATGACCACCGTCACCTTGGCCAGAAACGAATCCAACCCTTTCGCCTTGCGGTTGACGAGCTGGTCAGGTCCACCCGTAATCACTCCGGAGAGTCCAGCACTGCGCCCCGATTGCAGGAGAATCACCCCAATCAACAGGACACACAGAACCACCAGCACAATTTTTGCCGCAGTTAACACCATTTCACCCCCACTCGGTGCGCTTCACTAGGCACCCGTTAAACCGATTGGGTTCAGTCTATCACGACTGGCTGGCGCCGACAAACGCGGCTTTGCCGATAAACTTCGCAGCAGCCCCCAGAGACTCTTCGATGCGCAGCAATTGATTGTATTTCGCCACTCGATCCGTACGGCTCGGGGCACCGGTTTTAATTTGTCCGGCGTTGGTGGCCACGGCGATATCAGCGATGGTGACATCCTCGGTCTCACCGGAGCGGTGCGAAATGATGGCGCTGTATCCGGCTGTACGGGCCATGGCGATGCACGCAAAGGTTTCAGTCAGGGTGCCAATCTGGTTGACCTTGACGAGAATCGAGTTTGCCACGTTCATGTCTATGCCGCGCTCCAGGCGTTTAGTATTGGTCACGAACAAATCGTCGCCGACCAATTGCACCTTGTTGCCCAAGGCACGAGTCAGATGGACCCAGCCGTCCCAATCATCTTCCGCCAATCCGTCTTCAATCGAGAGAATCGGGTAACGGGAAATCAGGCCCTCATAGTACTGAATCAGTTCGTCCGCACTGCGGGTCACGCCTTCGCCGGCGAAGTGGTACTGTCCGTCTTTGTACAACTCGGTCGAAGCGATATCGAGCGCGATGGAGACGTGTTCGCCTGGTTTGTAGCCGGCCTTTTCAATCGCCTCGACAATCAGCTGAATGGCTTCCTCGTTGGTTTTGACGTTCGGCGCAAAGCCGCCTTCGTCACCGACTGTGGTCGCCATACCTTTGCTTGCGAGCACCGACTTCAGGTTATGAAATACTTCCGTACCCATCCGCAGTGCCTCACGGAACGTATCGGCACCGTGCGGCACCACCATGAACTCCTGAATGTCCACGGTATTATCCGCATGCTTCCCGCCGTTGAGGATGTTCATCATCGGCGTCGGCAGGACATGCGCATGAAAACCGCCCAGGTAACGGTACAAAGGCACCCCCAACTCGGCGGCCGCTGCTTTCGCTACCGCAATCGAAACCGCCAGGATGGCGTTGGCGCCGAGTTTCCCTTTGTTCTCCGTGCCGTCTAGTTGCAACAGCAAAGCGTCGATGTCAATCTGGTCGCTCGCCTCTTCGCCAATCAGCTCCGGACCAATCACCTCGTTGACGTTGGCGACCGCCTTCTGCACGCCCTTGCCAAGAAAACGGGATTTGTCCCCATCCCGCAGCTCCACCGCTTCGTGGGCACCGGTCGAAGCGCCAGAAGGTACGATGGCACGGCCCGTAGCACCGCTCTCTAATTCGACCTCTACCTCCACCGTCGGGTTGCCACGGGAATCGAGCACCTCACGCGCTTGAACATCGAAGATCTCAGACATCCACACTCATCCTTTCACGGAGATTATGTATACGATGGGACCAAGCAGGAACGGCCGGGCTGCACGTCGGCCCAGCCACCCATCGCTCAGTTCTGTTTGCGGACAATCAAGCTGTGACCCGTCATTTCTCTGGGCGCCGAAATGCCAATCAAATCCAGCAGCGTTGGCGCCAGGTCCGCCAGTCCACCCGGGTGAATCTCGTATTCGTTCGATGTGACGACAAGCGGCACCAATTCCAGCGTATGCGTTGTACAGGGTTCGCCGGTGTGCGGATCGACCATAATGTCCGCGTTGCCGTGGTCGGCCGTCACCAACGCCACACCGCCCTGGCTGGCCAGCGCATCCAGGACCTTGCCCAGGCACTCGTCGACCGCCTCGATGGCCTTGATAGCGGCCTCCAGACTGCCCGTATGACCGACCATGTCTGGATTGGCGAAGTTCAAGATGACGACGTCGATCTCGCCCGACTTTATGCGTTCCACCGCCGCATCCGCCACCTCGTAGGCACTCATTTCCGGCTTCAGGTCATACGTGGCGACTTTCGGCGACGGCACCAGGATGCGTTCCTCGCCCGGGAAGGGAGCCTCGCGGCCGCCCGACATAAAGAAGGTCACGTGTGGATATTTCTCGGTCTCGGCGATACGCAGCTGGGTCAGTCCGGCTTGGGAAATCACTTCACCCAAGGTATTGTCCAGGTCCACTGGTGCGAACGCCACTACCCCGCCGACCGTCTCGCTGTACTTGGTCATGCAGACGTAATGCACGCGGGGAAACTTCGGTCCGCGGTCAAACTCGCGAAAGTCCTCGTTCGTGAAGACGCGCGAGATTTGAATCGCCCGGTCGGGGCGAAAGTTGAACATGATGACCGCGTCCCCGTCGGCAATCGAGCCCACGGGTTGACCGGAAGCGTCCACGATGACGGTCGGCTTGATGAACTCGTCTGTGACCCCCTGCTCATAGCTGTCGAGAATCGCCTGCAGTGGGTCCTGTGCCTTGGTGCCTTCTCCGTAAACCATCGCCCGGTAGGCCAGCTCGGTGCGGTCCCAACGGTTATCCCGGTCCATCCCGTAGTAGCGGCCGGATATCGTGGCAACCTGCCCGACACCCGCGTCTTTCATGGCGTCTAAAAGCTGACGCATATACTGTTGACCAGAGGTCGGCGGGACATCCCGTCCGTCCATGAAGGCGTGAACGAAGACGCGCTCCACCTGCTCCTTGGCTGCGAGACGAATCAATGCCAGAAGGTGACGCAGGTGGCTATGCACGCCGCCTTCTGAGACGAGCCCCATGAGATGCAGACGGCTTCCGTGTTCTTTTACGTGCCGGATGGCGCCCAGCAGCGCCTCGTTCTGATTGAACGATCCGGACGCGATGGCCATATTGATGCGCGTCAGGTCCTGATACAGGATGCGTCCGGCGCCGATGGTCGTATGGCCGACCTCGGAATTCCCGAACTGATTATCCGGCAGCCCGACGGCTTCCTCACTGGCTTTCAACGTGGTGTGCGGATAGGTCTCCCAGAGCTTGTCGAAGACCGGCTTCTTGGCCAGAGCCACCGCGTTAGCTTCGCGCTCGCGGCGCCAGCCAAACCCGTCCAGAATGACAAGCGCCACCGGCCCCCGGCCATGAGGCCTTGGCTTGCGGGCAAAGTCGGGACTGATTCGCGTCCACTCTGTCTTACGCTCGCCTTGTGTCTCAGCCACGCGCTTCACCCCCCGCAGCAACTTGAGCCAGCGCCTCGGCCATCTGAACGAACGACTCAGCCTCTAAACTGGCCCCGCCGACAAGTGCGCCGTCAATATCAGGCTGGCCGACAAACGAAGCGATGTTCGCCGGTTTGACACTGCCCCCGTACAGAATGCGCACCCGGGCGGCCGTGTCCGCTCCGGCGAGGTCTGCTAGCTCAGCACGAATCGCCTGAATGACCGCCTGCGCCTCCTCGGCGGTCGGGGTCTTGCCACTGCCAATCGCCCACACCGGCTCATACGCGATAACCGGCTCTCCGAGCGCTTTACTATCCAAAAGCGACAGGCCCTTACGAACCTGTCCACGCACCAGCGTCTCGGTCTGGCCGGACTCACGCTCCGAGAGGTTCTCCCCGACGCACAGCACCGGCACCATGCCGGCGTCGGTCACGGCTTTCACCTTTTTGGCGGCCCATTCGTCCGACTCGCCAAAAATCAGCCTCCGTTCGGAGTGGCCAACCAGGACATAGCGCACGTGCAGCTCGCTGAGCATGCCTGGTGCGATTTCACCCGTAAACGCGCCCTCTGTCTCAAAGTACACGTTTTGTGCGCCTACGGCCACGTTCGTCGGCAACATCACAGGCAGGATGTGCAGCGCCGTGAACGGCGCACAAACGGCGTAATCGACAGGCTTTGGCAGGCGGTGGCTTTGACGACCCAACTCTTCGGCAAAAGCGCGCGCCTCCGCCACCGTTTTATACATTTTCCAGTTTCCCATCAACAATTTCCGTCGGTTCACTTCTATCCCCCGCTTTCCTGACCCGACCATTCGCTTCGGAGGTTCACCGTTCGATTGACAGCTCAGATCCCACGGCTCGAGCGGCTGCCCCTTTGCAGTTACTCCTTCTCGGTCAGCGCAGCCACACCGGGAAGCGTTTTGCCCTCAAGGAACTCCAGCGAAGCCCCGCCACCGGTGGAGACATGGGTCATCCGACCAGCCAACCCGGTTTCTTCGACCGCCGCGACGGAATCGCCGCCACCGACAATCGTTACGCCTTTGACTTCGGCCATCGCCTCGGCAATGCCCTTGGTGCCCACGGCAAAGGCAGGCATTTCAAACACACCCATGGGTCCGTTCCAAATCACGGTGCGGGCGTCCCGGATGACGCTTTGATAGACACTGAGCGTCTCGGGACCAACGTCGAGCGCCATCCCCTTTGTCGGCATCGCATCGACCTTATGTACCGCGTGTGGTGCATCGGCGGCGAACCGTTCGGCAACCACGAGGTCGGTAGGCAAAAGCAAGCGCCGATTCTCCGTTTTCGCCTTGTCGATGAGTGCCCGAGCGGTGTCAAGCGCGCCCTCCTCCACCAGCGACTCGCCCAGGCGGTAACCCTGCGCCTTGAGGAAGGTGTTGGCCATTCCGCCGCCGATGAGCAGGGCATCCACCTTACCGAGCAGATTCTCAATGACACCAATCTTGTCCGAAATCTTGGCGCCGCCAATGACTGCGACAAACGGCCGCTCTGGGTGGGCAAGGGCGTCCCCCATGACGCGGATTTCCTTTTCCAGCAACTTCCCGGCCACAGCCGTCAGGTACTGAGCCACCCCCGCGGTCGAGGCATGGGCGCGATGGGCCGTACCGAAAGCATCGTTGACGTAGACGTCACCGAGCCTCGCCAGAGCCTGGGCAAAGGCGGGATCGTTCTTTTCCTCCCCGGCGTGAAAGCGAAGGTTTTCCAACAACAGCACCTGACCCGGCTGAAGCTGCGAGGCTTTAGATTCGGCCGCTTCCCCGATGCAATCCTCCGCAAACGCCACACTCCAGGCAGGTTTCAACCCGCGCAGGTAATCCGCCACCGGCCGCAGCGAATACGCTGGATTGGGCTGCCCTTTGGGGCGTCCCAGATGGCTCATCAGGACGACAGCCGCTCCATGCTCCAGCAGGTAGTCAATCGTCGGCAGGGCGGCGCGAATGCGGGTATCGTCCGACACCTGCCCCTCTTTCATCGGCACGTTGAAATCCACGCGAACAAGCGCCTTTTTCCCTTGCCAGTCTACATCTTTTACGGTCAATTTGGTCATCCAGACTCACCATCCCCTACATACCGCAAAGGGGAGAATGGAACATCCTCCCCCATTCGATGGTTATTTTAGCAAACGCACTGCACGGCGTTTAAGCCGTTTTCTGGACACGGCATGTTAGTGGACACTGCTCGGCATCTTGCTGGCAATATAAGCGGCCAAATCCACGACCCGGTTGGAGTAGCCCCATTCATTGTCGTACCAGGCGACCACCTTGACCATGTTGTCAATCACCATGGTCGAGAGCGCGTCGACAATGGAAGAGTGAGAATCGCCGTTGAAGTCTTTGGAAACCAACGGTTCCTCAGTGTAGTCGAGAATGCCGTTCAGCGCACCCGCAGCGGCTTCGCGCAGGGCCTGATTCACCGCCTCCACCGTGACCGGTTCGGAAACCTCTGCCGTCAGGTCAACCACCGAGACGTTTGGCGTCGGCACACGCATCGCCATGCCGTTGAGGCGGCCCTTAAGGTGTGGTAGGACCAGACCAACCGCCCTCGCCGCGCCCGTGGAGGTCGGAATGATGGACAAACCGGCAGCGCGCGCCCGGCGCAGGTCTTTGTGCGGGAGGTCGAGAATCTGCTGGTCGTTCGTGTAGGAGTGCACGGTCGTCATCAGACCCTTGACAATCTTAAACTTCTCGTCAATCACCTTGGCCACCGGCGCCAAGCAATTGGTGGTGCAGGAGGCATTCGAGATGACGTGGTGCTTCTCAGGGTCATAGACTTCGTGGTTGACGCCCATGACAATGGTGACGTCCTCGTTCTTGGCCGGCGCGGAGATAATCACTTTCTTCGCGCCCCCGCTGGTGATGTGGGCCACAGCCGCGTTCTTGTCGGTGAAGCGGCCGGTCGACTCGATGACCAACTCGACGCCCAACTTGCCCCACGGCAGGTTGGCCGGATCGCGCTCGGCAAGGACGGTGATACGGCGACCGTTGACGACGAGGGCATCCCCGTCTGCCTGCACATCGGCGTCGAGGCGCCCATGCACCGAATCATACTTGAGCAGCATAGCGAGCGTCTTGGCGTCCGTCAGGTCGTTAATCGCGACAATCTCCAAATCCTCGCGGCCCAAGGCAGCGCGAAAGACGTTGCGGCCAATCCGGCCGAATCCATTAATCCCAACTTTAATGGTCATTTGCCATCCCTCCGTGGATGTTTTCGGCAATATTTCTGGCGGCGCCTTCGTCGGTAATCAAGACATCAATTCGATAAGCCTTGGCGGCAGCAGCGATGGCTTTCGCCTTGCTTTTGCCGCCCGCCACCGCGATGATGGCGCGCATCTGGTCTAGGTCGGACAACCGCAAGCCCACGGTTGTCATCGTGTAGACCGTCTGGCCCTCCGCATCGAAGTAATAGCCAAACGCCTCGGCGACCGCGCCCCGCTCGCGCAGGAGCGAGAGCTCCGCCTCGGACATCTGACGCCGTTTGGCCATCGTCACCGCGTCCCCGATGCCGTGAGCCACTACCGTGGCACTTTGCACTTCGCGCAGGCGCTCTTGGATCTGCGGCTCTTCGACAAGATGGGTAAACGTCTCTTCACTGAGTCTGTCTGGCACATGCAACATGATGGATTCGCCGCCGATGCGCAGGGCCAATTCGGCAGCAATCGTGTTTGCCTGCACCGACACGTTTTCCCCCAGGCCGCCTCGCGCCGGCACAACCTTAATGGCGAGCGGAACATTCAAGTGCGGCATCTGCCGAGCCAGTGCGGCCATCGTCGTGCCACCGGTCACAGCCAGCACATCACCGGGCACCAAGCACCGCCGGACAGCCTGGGCGGCTTCATGGCCGATAACGTCCTTGACCCACTCATCCTCATCACTGTCGCCCGCTACGACCACCACGTTGGCGATATTTAAGCTTCTCGAAAGCCGCGTCGCCAATTCGCTGCGGCCATCAAAGGAGGCAAGCGCGAGTTCCAGTGCAGGGAGCACCTGCAACGCCTCAGCAGTCAGGCTCATTCCCCCACTGCCGACCACGACCAACCCCTGCGCACGTAATGCATCCACTTCTGCCCGCAACACGCGCTCGGTCGTCCCCAGTTCGGCGGCCAGCGCCCGTCGGCCGATAGGCTGCAGTAAATGCAGCCGTTGCAGGATGCGTACCCTCGCCTGCAGGACTTCCATCAACTCGGGCACCACCCGCTGTACCAGTGACAAGTCGACCGTCGTCGCTGCATGGTTCATGTGGACACACCCCCTCGCAGTGGCCTGCGGCGGCATCGGGACGAATTGAGTCCCTATGGTACAATTTTTGTCCCGTCAGCGCCAAATAATATCCTGCGATTCCATTCTAGACACTTGCCGGTCCAGTTGCAACGGCACTCGAACAAAAAGTCTGAGCCGTGACGTTCCCCGTATGCCCGTACAATAATCCGTGTCCGTTTCGGATCGCAGTGGTAGTTGGACCGCGCTGGCGCTCGCGAACAGTCCAACTTAAGGCGAGTCATCGGTTTAGGCCAGCCGCCGACGTTTGTTGGAAGATGGAATCGACATCTGTTCCCGGTACTTCGCAACGGTACGGCGCGACACATGAATTCCAGCCGCCTTGAGGCGCTCACAAATCGCCTGATCCGATAGCGGATGACGCGGGTCTTCCGCCGCCACCCACTGGCGAATCTGCTCTTTGACCGCCTCAGCGGATACACTCTGACCTTCCGAACTGAGTTCCGTGCTAAAAAACGCTTTCAATTCCAGAATGCCACGCGGGGTCTGCATGTACTTCCCGCGTGTGGCGCGGCTGACCGTCGACTCGTGCATTCCCAGCTCATCGGCCACTTCGCGCAGTGTGAGCGGCCGCAAAGCGCCCGGACCGAATTCAAAAAACGCCTGCTGGGCGGCGACGATAGCTTCACCCACGCGCTGCAGCGTAAGTCGCCGCTGCTCTAAGCAGCGAGCTAACCACTCAACCGCCTGTTGTTTGCTGCGCAGATACTCCGCCGTCGCCGCATCGGGCGGCGCCTCCATAAGGCGCAAATAGCTGCGGTTCCACCGCAGTTTCGGATAGGCGGCCTCGTACGGGAGAACCACATACCGGTTCTCCACCTTGCGCACTGTGAGTTCGGGTACCACATATAAAGGCGCGGCCGTCGCATACTTCAGCCCTGGCCGAGGATTCAGCCGACGCAGCGCATCGACTGCTTCTTGTATATGCTCCTTGGGCTCGGCGAGCGCCTGGCCCATCCGCTGCCAGCGGGCGGACGCCACGTCTTCCAAATGATCCTCTATCAATCGCCGTAAAAGCGGCCGCACGGAAACCGGCGCCGAGTTCACCTGCAGAAGCAGACACTCTTTGAGACTGCGGGCGCCAATCCCGGGCGGATCGCAACTTTGCAGGAGGGCAATCGCCTCATCGAGGTAACAAGCGGCGTGACCCCACGCTTCCGCTGGCGGTAGTTCAACTAAGTAACCGTTCTCATCGATGAAGCCAAGCAACCTTCGCGCCAGTTGTACCACCCGGGGCGGAGCATCAGCCGTCCGCAACTGAAGGTCCAGTTCATCCCAAAGATTCGGTTCGGCGGCAAGATGGGCTGCAGGCCTTTCGGTGTCATCGTCAGACCATCGTGGACTGCGCGGTGTTTTATCGTTTTCTTCTAACCACTTCCATAGCTCTTTGCGTCCAACTTGCGGGGGTTCGTATTCCACCAGGGGGTTGTCCAGCGACAATGACGCGACCATCTGGTCCAACTCTACGGTGGCGCACTGCAAAAGCTCTATCGCCTGCCGCATCTGTACCGTCATCACCAGCTTCTGCGTCTGTTCTTGGACCAGCTCATATTGCATATCCATACTTTGCATATCCATACTCACACCCCCATCTCCCCATCAAGCGAATTCGATATGCGCGGCACGAACACGCACCTGATATCAAGATTCGCCGTCTGGCGCGAATTTTCCTGCTTCTATCAAGGTATGCTCCGCGGTCGCCGACTTGACAGAGAAACAAACAAGCCTGTTCCGAATACACATAACTACATGATAGGCAGCGAGGTGATTGTCGTGAGGATTGGCATCATCGGCACCGGAGTGATTGGCGGCATGCTGGCGCGGGCGTTTGGGCGGCTGCCGGATGGTCAGGTCACGATTTTTAATCGATCCGTACATAAAGCGGAGGCCATTCAGCGTGAATGCAGCCGCATCCGCATCGCGGACTCGCTGCCAGACCTGATTGCCACATGCGACCTCATCCTGCTCTGCACGCGGCCAGCAGACGCCATGGACGTGATGAAAGAAATCGGTCCCCGACTGCAACCGTGCCAAACCCTGGCCACGACTATCAGCCAGGTCCCCATTTCAGTCTGGGAACAGCAAACCACAGCACGGGTAGCCAAAGTCATCCCCAGTGTCACACAAAATGTTCAGAGCGGGGTCGTGTTGATTTGCTACGGCAGCCGTTTTGAAGGGTACCAGGAGCCGTTCGAGGCTTTGTTTGGGCGTATTGCAACCCCGTTTATCGTCGATGAAGAACAACTTCGTATAAGTTCCGATTTGGCGAGCTGTGGCCCTGCCTTTCTCGCCCATATCCTGACCCAGTGGTCCATCGCCGCCTCGCGCGTGGGCGACCTCAGCCAGGCGGAATGCGAATACATTCTCAGCCACATGTTGATTGGTGTCGGCGAGTTGTTGAAGAGTGGTTACGCCCTGTCGGAGATCATCCGCCGCGTGGCGATTCCCGGAGGGATTACTCAGCTTGGCCTTGAGAGCCTTGGCAACGATGTACAAGAAGTCTTTGTGCGCCTGCACCAAACGACAAGCACTGGCCATCCCCCCAAGATGGCGGCTAACTCCGGCAATTCGTGATCCTAAAGACCTGTCAACCGGGCTTCCTGAACATGAATATAACGACGTAAATTGACAAGTTTTGTCGAATCTCATTTCCTCCATCGAATACCGTCTTGTCCTTCTCGAAGAAAAGGTTGATAATATTTGTAGACAGATTAATCGGGTAGGTGACGCGGTTTGGACCAGGCATCTGTGCTCTCTCAGCATGCATGCGTGCGGTCCGATATTCGAACAGCAGGTGACCTGTCCGGCGAGACCGGATCGCGCGTCTGTGACGGACATGAAACGCGCGTGTGCTCGGCGCCGCTGTTGGATTCGCAACGGGACAAGCCTCAGTTAACAGATTCGGAACTGAGTAACCGCATTCATCATAACCTGACCTGGCTTCGAGCTGCCCGCCAGCACTTCGAACCGGTTCTACAACGGCTGGGCCACCCTGACATCACGGTGCTGGTGGTGTGCCCGGAGGGCTACTTGCTCGACCTCATCGGCCACGCGGAAAAGATCTCATCCCTCGTTGAGTCGGGAGTGGCAATGGGAACCAACCTTTTCCAGGGCCCGCATGCGCACCCCGCCTTAACCAAGGCCCTCGAGACGGGTGGGATCTGCTCAGCAAAGAACACGGATGCCTTGGACGGATGCGGTCGATTCGCCGTGGCGGCGACGGTACAGCCCCGCGATAGTAAGCGCATGGCTGGCGCATTCTGCATCCAGACGGATACCTGTACGTTGAAGGGGCCTGATATATCGGTTTTGGCGCAGTCTGCTGTGGTAGCGCTGACGAACTGGTGGTCAATGGAACAACAGCGACAAGACTTGATGCGCATGCATTTGGGCCTGGTTAGTCAAATGGAATATCACCTCGTATTTCTGGATGAGTTGGGCGACCTCATGGATGAGCGCCACCCCATTCCGGTGGATCCGCAGACCCGCCAACGGATGCTGCAGATGACCCGGAACGAAGAAGGGAAAATCTGCGAACTGGTGATTGGGGATAGAACCTATGTCGCCGACGTCCGTACGCTCACCGACCCAACCGGCCAGGTACGACGGAAACTCGGTCTCTTTCGTGACGTCACACAATCCAAGCGGTGGCAAGGTCAGGCGCGTGACTTGGAGAAAATGCTGTTGCTCACCTCTATGGCTGCGGGGATTGCCCACGAAATTCGCAACCCGCTCACCTCCGCCCGTGGCTTTTTGCAGCTCATCACAGAACACCTCACATCGGAGCAAGACCGGCGTTTTATTAACCTTACATTGGGAGAACTGGACCGCATCAACATGCTGGTCAAAGACTTTATGTCTTTGGCTCGGCCCCAGGACACACACTTCACTCGCGTGAATTTGAATGAGGTTTTATCGAGTCTGGCGCAATTTGTGCAGCCCGAGTCCTCCCTACGCGGGGTCAGCTTTGAAACAGAAATCGGGCCCGAACCGATGTGGGTGCACGCGGACGCCAATCAGTTGAAGCAAGTGTTGTTGAACATTATTCAAAACGCACTGCAGGCCTGCACACCGCGGGACTGTGTCCGAGTGCGGTTGAGCGCAGAACGGGATGAAGTCTGTATCGTCGTCCAAGATACTGGCTGCGGAATGACACCCAAACAGTTGGAACGGGTGTTTCAGCCTTTCTTCACGACCAAAGAGACGGGTACAGGTTTGGGCATGGCTATTAGTAAACAGATCATTGAAGAACACGGGGGCAGCATTCACGTCGAAAGTGCTATCAATGAGGGGACGACCGTTTCCATTCGATTACATCGTGCAAAACCGGAAGCCTCATCCGCGTGACGTCTCATCCCCGCTTGACGAAGTCCCCACTCCCTGATGTACCGGCTCTTGATGTGCCAATGACCTCCACAGGTTGGTTTCGTCTGCCCCCGCCGCAGCCGGTCGGAAGCCACATACTGCGAAGAAATTTCGTGCACGTAGGTTTTCCGGCGCGAATTCCACAAGCACTTCTTCCACCCCAGTCAGGGACAAGAACTCCAACAGCTGTCGCATGGCCTGGCGCCCAACATGTTGCCGACGCCATGGACTGGCGACGTAAAACAAACGTATACGGGCAGTCGTATCGAACGCGTCGACCGCACAATTCCCTACGCAATCGTCATCAGCTAGGATGAAGAACGCATACATCCCCGAGGACTCAAGCCAGGCTCTCGCGTCCATGACCCGCAGCTCTGGATGGTCAGCGGGTCGTTGGTTCTGTAGCGCGAGCACCTCGGCCACCGCAGTATCCGCCATTTGCTGAAATACCTCAGCATCCTCCCGGCGAGCCCTTGTCAGTTTCACCTCAAGACGACTCCCGGTAACCACCACTTGCTGTTCCGGCCTGAGCGTTCTACGCGGTGGTACCCTGCGACGGGCGTCGGCTGCCTGGCGTGCCTGGGCTAATCCGCGGCTCGCTGAATCGAAAAATAGGAACAAGCAAAAGACTCCCCCATAGATCATGAGCACGATGTCCCACAACGGGATCGCCACGCCCCGCAGACGCAACACCACACAACCTGTAAATCCAGCCACAGCGGTCATGACCGAGAGCACAGACACCCATTTCCGGAGTCCTGCCGCCATAACACACATCCTCCATCTGAGGATTGCACGGCAGCTGCGGGACGCAGCTGCCATGTTCCGCCCCCGCGCCCGGCTTAGGCGCGGTCAATCAGTTCCGCCAGTTCATCGACGCGCTGACTGAACAAAGCGAGCGTATCGCGCACCGGCTGTGGGGATTCCATATCCACCCCTGCCTGGCGCAGCAGCGGAATCGGATGGTCCGATCCACCGCTCTTTAAAAACGCAATGTACCGCTCTACGGCTTCCTGACCGTCGTTCAAGATCTTCTGCGCGAGTGCGGTAGCCGCAGACAGCCCGGTCGCGTACTTGTACACGTAAAACGGGGTGTAAAAGTGAGGGATACGCGACCACTCCAGGGCGATGTCCTTATCCACCATACACACCGCGCCAAAGAACTGTTCATTCAACTGATAATAGGTGTCACACAGCCACTCCGGCGTCAACGCCTCGCCGGCCTCCACGTGGGCGTGGGTCAGTTTTTCGAACTCGGCGAACATCGTCTGCCGGAACACGGTGCCGCGAATCGTCTCCAGCTGATGATTCAGCAGGTACGCGCGCTGCTTCGGATCGTCCGTCTGCTCAAGGAGGTGATGCAACAGCAAGTTTTCATTCAGAGTTGAGGCCACTTCGGCGACAAAAATGGTATAGCTTGCATACACGTATGGCTGTGCGCTGTGGGAATAGTGCGTATGCATCGCATGACCCAGTTCGTGCGCTAGGGTGAACATGTTGTCCAGCGTGTCCCGGTAGTTGAGCAGAATGTACGGATGAACCCCGTAGGCGCCCCAGGAGTACGCGCCGCTCGTCTTCCCGCGCGTCTCGTAGACATCCACCCAGCCACCGCGCTTGATTCCGTCTTCCGCCGTTTTGCGATAATCCTCCCCAAGGACCGAAACCGCCTCGAGAACCGTCTCCACCGCGTCCTCATAAGGCACTTTCATGTCGACCTCAGCCACAATCGGCGTGTACAAGTCGTACAGATGGAGCTCTTCCAGTCCGAGGACGCGCTTACGCAAGGCGAGGTATTTATGCAGGGCGGGCAGGGCCTCGTGCACCGTCTTGATGAGATTATCGTAAACGGAAACTGGCACATCGTCGGAAAACAACGCCATCTCTCGTGCCGACGGGTAGCGACGGACGCGGGCGTAAAACGCGTCTTTTTTCACGCTCGATCCGTAGATGGCCGCGAGGGTGTTGCGGTGTTTGCCATACGTTTCGTACATCGCCCGAAATGCGGCCTCACGCACCTCCCGCTTCCGGCTTTCCAGGAACTGAATGTAACGCCCGTGTGTCAGCTCCACCTCGTTCCCGTCTTCATCCCGAACCTTCGGAAAGCGCATATCCGCGTTGTTGAACATCGTAAAGATCTGGCTCGGCGCGTCCCCAACTTCGCCCATCGCGGCCAGAATCTGCTCCTCGGAAGCAGAGAGAACGTGCGGCTTCTCGCGCAGGATTTCGTCAATCACAAATCGGTACAGGCTTAAATCCGCATTTTCCTGCACCCACTGGCGCAAGGTGGACTCGTCCATCGCCAGGACTTCCGGCACAAAGTAGGACCGGGCTTCTTCCGTTTTCACCAATAAAGCCGTTGCTTTATCGGTCAGCGCTTGATAGGTCGCGTTCGCGTTGTCCTCGTCCCTGCGCATGCGGGCAAAGGCGTAGAGCCGGGCCAGACGCTCGCCGATTGCATCCTGCAGGCGCAAGGCAGATAACAGCGTCTCGGGAGATTCGGTCACCTTTCCCTTCAAGGCGAGCAGCCGTGACGTAAAGTCGCGCACTTCCTGTGCTTCCTTGTCCCACGCCTCTAAAGACGAGTACATGTCTTCCAGGCGCCACTTGTACTTGCTGTCAATGTCCGCCCGAGTAGGAACATCTGGCGTGGGTCCCGCGGACTCAGCCTTCCGTTGTGCAACCCATTGAATCGACAATACGTCGCGTTGATTCACGATACATCCCCCTGTCCCGATGCTTGGTCTATCGATAAAATGAACTCCCAAAAATCTGCGCATGCGCATCGTTTACCGCTTCTGGGCACACAGACTATCGTTTGCCCCTATTTGTGCATTTGCTCTGGAGTAAACGCTAACGGCAGCAAGTCGCCCACCGTCAACGCCTGTACCTGCCCATCCAGGTTGCAGAGCCAAACGCGGGTATCGGATCGACACAACTCGGCCATCACCTGGCGGCAAGCCCCGCACGGCGTAACAGGTCTGGGACTGTCGGCAACCACAAGGACCTCTGTCACCGCGGGCCGTTCCTTGGCGTCTTTCTTCGACGCATAGGCTGTAAACAACGCCGTACGCTCCGCGCAGTTAGTCAAACCGTACGATGCGTTCTCAATATTGGCCCCGGCGACAACCGTACCATCGTCGAGCCGAACCGCGGCGCCCACCGCAAATCCGGAATAGGGGACGTACGCACGTTCGCGGGCGCGAAGAGCCGTTTCGAACAAATCGCAATCCGGGCGTGCGTTACCTGAGCTCGGTTCGGCCGATGGCGTTCGCTCCGCCAACGGTTGGACCGCCTCAGACTGCGCGCTCTCAAGCCGCCCCCGCTGGACCTGAGCTATCTCATACGTCCTCTCGGGGCCGTTCGTCCCCTCGGGCATGATGGTTTCCAAGACCAACGGCACCGTGAACGGACGCACATCCTCAATCTTGATGAGCGCGGCGAGTGCGTCCATCGCCTGTCTGGCCTCTGCTTCGGTCGCCGCATGGACCTCCACAAGGGGTTCCCCGCGCCGTACCGGTTCGCCGGTCTTTCGGTGCAGAATCAGCCCAACCTCTGGGCGGATGTCCTCACCCTGACGCGCCCGACCTGCCCCGAGCCGCATCGCGACCTTGCCAATCTCCTCAGCCTGCATCGAAGTTACGACCCCGCTGGCCTGTGCGGTTAGGGTCTTAACGACCGGCGCCCGGGGCAAGAGCGACAAATCGTCCGCGACACGCGCGTCCCCGCCTTGCAGCCGCACCCACTCCTTGAACTTCGCCAGCGCCTGTCCGTTTTCGAGTACCTCATGCAGTCGAGCCCTGGCGGCGGTTAGGTCTTGGGCTAAATCAGCCATCACCAACATCTGCGCGCCGAGTGTCAGGCATAGATCCGTTAAATCGGCCGGTCCGCGCCCACGCAGAGTGAGAATGGCTTCTCGCACCTCCAGTGCGTTCCCGACGGCCATGCCCAACGGCTGTTCCATCCGGGTCAAGACGGCAGCCACACGGCGTCCTGCGGCACGGCCAATGTCCACCATGAGCTTCGCCAACTCGCGAGCACTCGTCAGGTCTTTCATGAACGCCCCGTCGCCGACCTTGACATCAAGAACAATGACGTCTGCGCCGGCAGCCAGTTTCTTGCTCATGATGGAACTGGCGATGAGCGGAATCGAATCCACCGTATCGGTTACGTCACGCAGCGCGTACAGGTACTTATCGGCGGGGGCCAGGCCGTGCGTCTGTTCGGCAACGGCCAGACCGGCCTGGCGCACCTGATGTCGAATTTGCTCATCCGTCAACCGGCAGTGGAATCCCGGAATCGACTCCAGCTTGTCGATGGTGCCGCCGGTATGTCCAAGCCCCCGCCCAGACATTTTGACCAACGTGGCCCCTGCGGCGGTGACCAAGGGCGCCAACACCAGGGTGGTCGTATCGCCAACGCCGCCGGTGCTGTGTTTGTCCACCGTCACTCCGGGCAAGTCCGACCAATCAAGCGACTCGCCCGATGCGGCCATGGCTAGGGTGAGGTCAATCGTTTCCTGACGTGTCATCCCCTGGAAACAGACCGCCATGGCAAATGCGCTCATCTGATAATCCGCCACGTCCCCAGCGAGGTATCCGCGAATGAGCGCTTCAATCTCCTCTTTCGTCAATTCCTGGCCGAGCCGTTTTTTGTGAATGATGTCAACTGCTCGCATCCCTGCACCCCTCGCACTTTCGCCGCAGCGCGCATTGTATGGTTATAATCATCCATTTTGAGCCACACCAATCCATATGCAGGCTTCGATGTTAACGACCCGAACGTTCTTGTATAAATTGACCGTGTCCGCCCTTGCCTTCGCCGCGGGCGTGTTGACCGCGCGCGTACTAAGTAAAGCAGACCGTGCCGATTTTCAGCTTACGACGACCATCATGCTGCTCGGGCAGACGTACCTCAACGGCTTTTCCGTCTTTCACGCCTTTGCGCTTGCCAAACGACCAGAGAAAGGAGTTGCGATAACGCGTGCCGGCAACCCGCTGATGGTGCTCTCGGCGGCGTGTATCTGGCTGAGTACCTGGACGATGGCGTGGTGGTTTACAGGTCGTATCCCGCATTCTCTGTTCTGGGCTGGTCCCGTCTTGGCCTTGGCCGCGCTGTTTGGATACGCCAGCAGCCTGTTGCAGGGGTCTGGCGTCATCGTGCAACTCAACCGGGCCAACACCCTGCAATCACTCACTTTTGTCCTGTTCTACCCCTGCGCTTTGTATCTGCCCAAATCTGGCGTGGATTTGCTGAGTCGGACTTACGGAGCTTGGCTCGCCAGTTGGGTAGTGGCGGCAGGTGTAGGACTATGGATCGCCTACCGCTGCATCGGACCTGGCGCCTGGCGCTGGCGCTGGGACCGGAACCACGCGCAGCGACTGTTTCACTACGGAGCCTGGCAATCCGTTTGCAACCTTGTGAACTACGCCAACTATCGGGTGGACTTCTGGTTGGTCGCCGCGCTGGCCGGTGCGACGGCCGCCGCCGACTACGCCATCGCCGTCACCGCCGGCGAAGTCCTCGTACAGATTTCCGGATCGATTGTACAGGTCGTATATCGCCGCCTCGCCGGGCGGGATCGCCAGGACGCGGTACAAATCGTCGAATTGTCGTCGCGCCACACCCTGATTACGGCCAGTTGCGCGGCATTCGGTTTATCCCTTGTCTATCCTTGGTTCATTCCGGCTGTCTTCGGTCACCGTTACATGGATGCGGTTCTGCCCGCCCTGGTTCTGTTGCCCGGTTTCGTCGCCAAAGCCGCCAACAACGTCATCCTGCAATTCACGATTCACCAGCTGGGCCAACCCCGTACCGCCATCTGGATGAATGGACTCTGTTTGACGACCAATGTGGTCTGCGGTTGGCTGTGGATTCCTGCCCATGGGCTGTTGGGCGCCGCCTCGGCTTCCACACTCTCCTACCTGTTGTCCTACGCCGTTTCTGTTTATTGGTTTTGCAGCGTCAACCACTCCCATCCCGGTCGCCTCTACCGAGTCTCCGCCGAAGACCTCTCTCCCTATCGGCAGCTGTGGCGGTTGGTACGCCGATTCCCAGACAACGAAGGGTGAAAGGTTGTCCGGGCACGCACTTGAGGGACAAAGTCTACCAACGGCGCCACACGGATGGCATTGCGGCCATGATTTGTGGGTTTCCCTGTCCTACTGTTCATGTTACGCTGTTTGGGCCAAAACTTCCATGCCGTGAAGTACGGGGGATTTTTCTGCCTGGGAACGGTGACAGGCTCGGGGTGAACCGCAGAGAAGTCTGCGCAGGGTTGATACTCACAATCCGAACCCGACAACTAACCTCGTCGGCAAACAAAGGAGTGAATCGATTGCGTTTCTCAATGAAAAAGTGGAGTCTCTCTTTGGCTGCGGCCGGATCGACGATGGCGATGCTGAGCGTTCCGGCACTGGCATCGACACGTACCTATACCATTCACAACAACGATACCTTTTGGTCCATTGCACACAAACAGCACATTCCGCTTAGCCAGTTGCTGGCCGCCAATTCTGATGTAAATCCGCTCAATTTGTATCCCGGTTTGAAGGTCCAACTGCCTGAGAAAACCCGTGCAGATCAGCGTCAGGCTTGTCAGGCTTATACGATTGCTAAGGGCGACACGTTTTGGAAACTCGCACGCCGTCTAGGTGTCAGCCTGCAGTCGGTGCTCGCGTTAAACCCCGGCGTGGACCCGTATCATCTGCAGCCTGGGATGACAGTTTGGCTGCCTAAAGGCCCGCAAGCCGCGGTGCAGACGACGGATGCCGATATTCAAGTTCCGACAGAGCGGCACGCCGCCCGCGCATACCCAAAGACCCAAGCCGGATTGACTCAGGCAACGACGTCCGTCCAAACGTCCCAGCACACCCAAGCTGTGAGCAACGCCCCGGTATCGTACACGAAGGAAATCACCTGTACCGCCTCCGCGTATACCGCGGCGGCGGATGAAAACGGCTGGGGACCGGTCGATTACTACGGCCATCCGCTCAAGGTGGGCACGATTGCGGTCGATCCGTCCGTCATTCCGCTGGGTTCCACGGTATACATCACCGGCTACTCGTTTGACGGCCTGCCGACAGGTGGTATGATTGCCCACGCCACCGACGTGGGAAGTGCAATTGACGGCACTCGAATTGACATCTATGTTCCGACCAGCCAAGCAAAAGCCAGTCAGTTTGGTCTTCAGCAAGTGAAGGTCTATATTCTCAAGTAAATTTTGTGGCCCGATGCATCGTAAAACTGATGCATGGTCGCAGGTCGTCTTGGACGGTCAGTCGATTCGGCCGGGGAGGAAGCCTCCCCGGCCGAATTGTATTGTATAAATGCGCCTACCCCGCCGCATACTCCGACAGGGGTGAGATGCACCATGCGCTGGAATTTGAAAACCTCTAGCCGGTTCCGACGCCGGCTCTCCCAATTCGCGTTTGTCAGTACCTTTTGCACCGCCTCCTTGCTGATGCCCGTTCATGAAAAACAAGGCTCTGCCGTTTACGCAGCCACGCCGACGAAAAAAGTGGTTTACCTGACGTTCGACGATGGACCGAATCCGTTATGGACGCCGCAGGTGTTGAGCATCTTGGCGCGCGAACACGTTCATGCCACGTTTTTTGTCCTTGGCTTTCGGGCACAAAAATACCCGTGGCTGGTTCGGCGTATGCATCGTGAAGGGCACGAAATCGGCAACCACGGGTATTACCACACGTTCATTGTCGATCAGAATCAACGCTGGGTGGAGGCGCAAGTACGCCGCGCCGACCAGGCCATTCAGGCAGCCTGCGGCGTGCGACCGATGTATTTTCGACCGCCTGGGGGCATCCTGAACCCCCACAACGTGGAGGCTGTACGGAAACTCGGTCACCCGATTGCGATGTGGACCGTGGATACGAACGATTGGCGGGCGACACGAGCCAACTCGATTTTGCAGGTCGTAGAACGCGATACGCGGCCTGGGTCCATCATTCTTATGCACGACGGCATCGACACCAGCAGCCGTTACACGGTACAAGCTCTGCCCCAGGTGATTCATTACTTGAAGCAAACCGGGTATACGTTCGCCGTCCTGCCTGAACACTATCGCGGGACGCGGCTCGGCGTACCCACGGCACCGAGCCGCAAACCGCCGTCCCGCTGATCCGATGCCCCGCTGAGGCTTAGGCAAACACCGGCTCTTTCAAGTCTTCCAGCTTGACGAGCGAGTGGTCGGCCACCTCTTTATGCAGGCTGTTGCCGTGCGCGTCCATCGTGACGATAGCTGGGAACCCTTCGACTTCCAAGTGCCACATCGCCTCGGGAACGCCGAACTGATCGAGAAAATCCACGCCGGTCACGCGCTTGACGCAACGTGCGTAGTACTGTGCAGCTCCGCCAATCGCGTTCAGATAGACCGCGCCGCTCTTTTGCAGGCCGGCCAACGTCTTGGCCCCCATGCCGCCTTTGCCGATGACGGCGCGAATCCCAAACTTCTCAATGATGTCCGCCTGATAGGGTTCTTCGCGGGAGCTGGTCGTCGGTCCAGCGGCTTTGACATGCCAGTTCCCGTCTTCATCCTTGAGCATGACCGGGCCGCAGTGATACAGGATGCCGCCCTGAAGGTCGACCGGGGAATCGGCATGCATCAGGTATTTGTGCAATTCGTCACGCCCGGTATGAATCTCTCCCCGAATCAGGACCACATCGCCCACCTTGAGTTTACGGATTTGCTCTTCCGAGATGGGCGCTTCGAGAACGATGGCGTTTTCGGTATTGAACGCCTCGGTCGGACGCTCCAGCTTCTCCTCCTGGTCGCGGTAGAGCCAGCGCCGAATCGCACCGGTGGACGGATCGACTACAATCCCTAAACGCCGGAATGCCCAGCAGTTGTATGCCACGGAGACATAAAAGCTGGCTGGGATACGGTTCATGACCCCAATCTTGCAGCCGAGCAAGGTCACCTTGCCGCCGAACCCCATGGTGCCAATATCCAATCGGTTAGCGGTTTCCATAATGTACTTCTCCAGTTCGGCCAGGATCTCGTTGGGATTGGTGTCGTCCAGTTCTCGGAACAGCTGTTCCTTGGCCAATTCGTAGCCTGTGGTGCGGTCGCCGCCGATGCCGACGCCGATGAAGCCCGCACTGCACCCGTAACCTTGCGCCTGGTACACTGCGTGCAGGATGCACTTGCGAATGCCTTCCAAGTCACGGCCGGCTCGGCCCAGCCCCTCCAGCTCCGTCGGCAGCGCGTACTGAATGTTTTTGTTCTCGCAACCGCCGCCTTTGAGAATCAGTCGGATGTCCAACTCATCCTTGTCCCACTGGTGAAAGTGCATGACCGGAGTGCCCGGCCCGAGGTTGTCCCCTGTGTTTTTCCCGGTCAATGGATCCACCGAGTTCGGCCGCAGCACACCCCGCCGCGTAGCCTCCCGCACAGCTTCGCGGATGTCTTCCGCCAGCGTCAACTGGTTAAATCCCACGGGACAGTGGACAATGAACGTGGGCATGCCCGTATCTTGGCAAATCGGCTGTACGTCTTCTTCCGCAGAGACGATGTTGTCGACAATCGTGTTGAGCGCCAAAGCCGCTCGGGTTCCGAACTCTTCTTGCAGCTGCGCCCGTTTAATCGCTCGCCGGACGTCGGGCGGTAGGTTGGTCGATGTTTCCGTTATCAGTTGCAGAATGCTCTCCTGCATCGTGTTCACGGCCGGTTCCCCCTCACGTATCAGTTCGCCTTTTCTATTATATCACTTACGAATTTCGCCAGTTACCGAAGATGCCGCTGTGGACGCACCAATGCCTTCCACCACGCATACCGTGACGAACAAGGAGGCGGTCGTTATGGTTTCTGTGCAGCTCGGTGCCATCCACAGCGGCGGATGGATCGACAACGTGGGTATCTTTACAGGACAAAACATTCAAAATGCGTGGGATTCCCACAGTCCCACGACGGTCGCATTTGGCGTCTCGATGGGAGACGCAAATCGCAGCCACTGCCACTTCGCTTGGGTGCAGAGTCGCAGCATCTATGGCCAGCCGATTTATGACGGGGATTGGAAAGGGAATCACAGCCCTTTGACCATTGGGACATAAGAGGCTGGCCGGATACACACGATAAGGGAGGAATCCGGGATGCCCGCGTTTGTGCAGATTGGACAGCTTAATATTGGTGGCGCCTCCAACTGTGTCGGCGTCTTCTCGGGACAAAATATGCAAAACAACTGGGATGCCAACTCCCCGACGGTCAATGCCATGGGCACTATGTCTGGGAACGCGTCACAAAAGATAGCTCTCGTTGCCTTCGTTGAGGACCGTTGGTGGCTAGGGCAGCCGGTCATCGATACGGACATCAAGAATAACGCATCCCCCATGATTACCGGGTGAAGGGAGTGAAGCTCGGTGGCTGCGATTGTCAACCTGGGCGGCATCGTCTTTGGCGGCTCTTCGAACCAAGTCGGCGTCTTTTCGGGTCAAAACATGCAAAACGGTTGGGACGCGAACTCTCCCAACCTTAGTCTTCTGGGCACAAATTACGGCCAATTCGCCTTTGAATACACCATGTTTGGAGCGTTGAATACATGGATGGCTGTGGGGCAGCCCACCCTCGACAACGACCTGAAAAACAACGCCACCCCAATGTTGGAAGGCCCCTGACGGCAGCCCTTCCACCCCAGGCTTTCAAGCGTGTGGAACGCCCGCCGTCACCGGCTGCGGCGCTCGTCGCAGCGGCCGATCTTGCCGCAGGATGTCTTGCCACGTCTCGCGTTCGACAACCAGTTGGGCCTCGCCATCCCGGACAAACACGACCGCCGGTTTTGGTAAACGATTATAATGACTGGCCATCGAATAATTGTAGGCCCCCGTAGCCAGCACGGCCAAGATGTCGCCGCTCTGTGGGTTCGGGAGCGGCGTATCCCGTGTCAGCAAATCGCCGCTCTCGCAGCATTTCCCGGCGATTGTCCAAACATCTGCTACCGGTTCGTTCGCCCGATTGGCAAGCAGGGCTTGGTATTTCGCTCCATATAACGCATAACGCGGGTTGTCGGTCATGCCCCCGTCTACCGCGAGGTAATTGCGGACACCCGGAATCATTTTCATCGATCCGACCGTATACAGTGTCACGCCGGCAGCGCCGACGATACTACGCCCCGGCTCCACCCAGATTTCTGGCATACCCACGCCCTCAAACTGACGGGCGACCGCCTGCACCATGTCGGCAATCAAACGCTCGACATCAAGCACCGGATCGCCCTCGGTGTAACGAATCCCAAACCCGCCCCCGAGGTTGAGCACCGAAAACGGCAAGCTGAGTTCTAATCCGTTTCTGTAGAGGCTAGCCAACCGCTCCGCGGCCGCAACAAAGCCCGCGCTGTCAAAGATCTGCGACCCGATGTGCGAGTGCAGACCGATGCACTCTACCCCCGTCAAGGTGGAAGCCGTCTGCAGCGCCTCGGCTGCCTGCCCACTGGCTAAGTCGAAACCAAACTTGCTGTCCTGCTGTCCGGTCATGATGTAATCGTGGGTGTGTGCCTCGACCCCGGGTGAAATCCGCAGGAGAATGCGGACGGTCATCCCTTTTTCCCGGGCCAACTGATCAAGCAGAAACAACTCATGAAAATTATCGACAACCACGACCCCGATGCCAACGTCGAGCGCATACGCCAACTCGGTGGGCGTCTTGTTATTCCCGTGCATGTGGATCCGCTCGGCAGGCACACCGGCTGCCAGTGCAGTATAGAGTTCACCACCGGAGACAACGTCCAGGGCGCAGTCTTCTTCGTTCGCCAGTTGACACATCGCGATGGTGCAAAAGGCTTTGGCCGCGTAGGCAACCGTGTATTGCACCCCTTGACGCTCAAACGCCCGATGAAACCGGCGAATGTTTTCGCGGATGAGCGCCTCATCATAGACGATGAGAGGCGTGCCAAAGCGGGCGGCCAACTCGGTGGTATCACAGCCGCCAATATACAGACGGCCGTCTCCACCTATCTCCATAGTTCCCGACAAGTGCACGAATCCGCCCGCCCCCTTCGACCGATTGAAATTATATACGATTCTATGCAAGAACTATGGACATTGCAATAGAAGGACAAGAAGACGAGTCGAGAGGATAGAGCAGCGGTTCGGGGTATGCGAGTGAAGCCTGCCAATCGGGTGCAGGAGACCTCCCTGCACCCGCAAGCGGTTTGTCAGTGGTACGGAAACTGGGAAGAATAGCCTTGGAACTGCTGATAAGCCTGCTGTAGTTTCTGCGGCTGTTCCGCCTCCAATTTGTACCAACCCTGTTGGAACATCGTGTTGTAGATCTCCCGTGCCATCTGATGCGTTTCCTGAAAGATTGCCATCAGGTCCTGAAACAATGCGTCGTGGCTCGCCTCACGGACAGCGCTGTTCAGTCCGTCCGTCAGGTATTTCTCCGTCACCAAAATGTCATTGAGTCGATCGCGATCGTTCAATTCCGGTCCTTTGACGTGTGGTTCATACGGCGGCTTCGGATTGGCAATCTCGTTTGGATTCTGCGCCATGGTCGACTCCTCTCCTTTTGCGTGTATCAGGCGCCAATGACGCCATTTACCGGTTGGATGCCGGCGGTGCATGATGGTCCACTTATTGCGGCTTTGCGGCGTTCTCGGCGGACTGGCAATGCGCCAAGAGCTTCTGATAGTGCTGAATGTGCATCTGTCCAGCCCGATGGATGGCCTGTGCGACCTTTGCGTCGGTGCATTCATTCGCAAAGTGGTAACACTTCTTGGCTGCAAGTAGTTCCCACGACATCGCATCCTTGAGATACAACAGGTCTTTGGTGGTAATCACTGCCGGCGGAGCCATCATCACTGGTTGGGCCGCCTGTTGATTCGCCTGTGTTTGCATTGATTGCGGCATGTGTCTCGCCTCCGTAGGTTTGCCCTGAAATTCTTTAAAGTGCGTATCCGAGAAGTGGCCTTGAACGTAGACGACCGCGGAGGGGCCCTCCCGATTAGTCTGTACAAAGCCGTTCCCAGAGATGCAAAGAGCGGCACGAAGACGGGTGCAAAACAGCCTGGGTTTTTCGCCCAGGCTGCAGCAGAAAGAGAACCGATGACGGTTATGCGTTGAGGCGACCGGGGTTACGCCGCGAACACGATTTTGTGCGACATACACCGGGGGGTTATTCGTCGAGAGCGGCAATCACAGCATCCGTAACCTCCTGGGTCGAATGCCGGCCACCCAAATCCGGGGTCTTTACTCCTGAAGCCAAGACCCTCTCCATCGCCCCAAGCAGCCTCTCCCCCGCATCGTGATAACCCAGGAAGTCGAGCATCAACTTCCCTGTCCAGATCTGGCCGAGCGGATTGGCAATCCCCTTTCCCGCGATATCCGGAGCGGATCCATGAACTGGTTCAAACATGGATGGATACTTGCGTTCCACGTTCAGATTGGCTGCAGGCGCTACGCCAATGCTGCCCATAATCGCCCCACCCAAATCGGTCAAGATGTCCCCGAACAGGTTAGACGCGACAATCACGTCAAACGCCTGCGGTTTCATCACCAGCATCGCCGCCAGTGCATCGATGTGGCGGCTTTCCGTCTTGATGTCCGGGTATTCCGTGGCCACTTCGCGGAATACATCATCCCAAAACGGCATGCTGTGATAAATCCCGTTGGACTTGGTGGCGCTGGTGACCCGCCCCCGGCGCTGGGCGGCCAACGTAAACGCGTAAGCCATGGCCCGTTTCGTCGCCTTTTTCGTGAATACCGCGCTCTGGATGGCTAACTCGTCTTTATCGCGGTGAATGCGACCGCCAATTTCAGAATACTCGCCCTCCGAGTTCTCTCGGACCACCACAAAGTCGAATGGGGTGTCATCCCGGAGCGGCGAAGGCAGGCCGGTCAATCTCCGCGCAGGCCGAATGTTGATAGACTGTTCCAACTCACGCCGAATCTTAAGGAGCAATCCCCATAACGAGACATGGTCAGGGACCAACCGCGGCATGCCGACCGCGCCGAGAAAAATCTGATCAAACGAGCTTAGGGTCTGGATGCCGTCCGCTGGCATCATTTCACCATGCTCCAGGTAGTACTCGCAGCCCCACGGGAAGGTCGTCCAGGTAAAAGCCAGTCCGCCGTGTCGCTCCGCCACCGCGTCTAACACGCGCATGGCCGCAGGGACCACTTCCTGGCCGATGCCATCACCGGGTATCACGGCAATCTCAAAACGTTTCACGCTATTTCCCCTCCAAATGCAGAACGGACGGGACATCCCCCGTCCATTCAAATGGATAAACTTATGCGGCTGACGCAAACCGCTTGCCCGGCCGGACAAACAGCATCGCCAACATGCCCACAACGGCAGCGATGGCGGCCGCCACGAACATCGCGCTATACCCATGCGCCGCGACCAAAACGCCAGTCAGCGCCGGAGCCAGAATGGTCGCGATGTTGGTGATGAAGTGCGTGATGCCACCAAACGCCCCTGCTCGGGCCGGTTCGGTGTCAATGACAATCGCCCAGTACAGCGAATTGGGCAGGAAGTTAAACGCATTGCCCACAGCCATGAGCAAGAGCACCGCCCCAACCGAATGGACCGTCGGAATGAGCATAAAACATATCGCCGTCAGCAACAGTGACGCCACGGCAACCCCAGCCCGGGCCAGGCGGAGACTCCCCGTCCGCCGACGCAACCAGTCAGACAATCGGCCGCCCAACAGCACCGTCACGCAGGCCCCAATCCATGGAATCATACCCATGTACCATAGCTTTCCTAACGAATAATGGAAGGTGTCCAATAGATATTTGGGCGTCCAAGTCAACAGTAGAAAATTCACATACTGAAAGGCGAAGTAACCAATCGCGTTACAGACCAAGGTCGCGCGGCGAAAGAAATAGTACCAAGGAACTTGGCTCTGTTCCGACTCCTCCAGAGTGGCTTCGGTCTCCAGCACCTCTTTGGAGCGAATGACCGCCAACTCTTCCTGCGTCACTTTCGGGTGCTGTTCGGGCTTATTTGTGAACACCCGAGCCCAGATCAACACCCAAATGATCCCCAAAACGCCGAGAATGATGAACGTCGTCTGCCAGGTCGTGATGGACAGCAGCCCGACCGCAATCGGCGCCGTAATGAGCGATCCGAACGGCACTCCGAACAGTCCAAACGACTGCATGAAGCCTTTCTCTTTGGGACTGGCCCAGTTGGCCACCGTCTTATTCATCGTTGAGAACAACGGCCCTTCCGAGACCCCAAAGAGAATCCGAAACACGGCAAATCCGGCCAACGCGGAACCGCCGAATACGGCCATGCCGATGTTTCCGGCAAACGCCATGCAAATCTCAAAAATGGACCACAAACTACCGGCCGTCAACCAGACCCATTTCGGACCGAGCCGGTCGGCCAAAAAGCCACCGACGATGGAACCCACCATGTACCCGTAGCCAAAATACGACAACACGGCTCCCCAGGACTCTGCATTGAGGTGGAACGCCTGAATGATTGGATTGGCTGCGTAGGAAATCGCGCCGCGGTCCAAATAGTTTATCATGGTCATAAGTACGACCAGCGACATGATAAAGTAACGATACCTGTGTCTCAACGGTGTCCCCCCCTGGATGCTGGAATCGCTTTCAGCAACTTGAATAAAAACCTTACTTACTCTATCACAGTTTCTATACCAACGCAAAACCAACGCAAAGGGGCCGCAACATGCGGCCCCGGTTTCGCTATCTGCCTCACCGTTTCGAGAAGCATCCACACACCATCGGCGTAAGCCGTCACCCCTGCACAGAGGGTGGCATCGCCGCTCGGTGCCCCGAGGGCCTCGATGCGAACAGCCAGTAGCACAAACCCGCCAACAGGTGACAGACGGCGATGACCACCGCCATCGGCAGCGCCATATGGCTGCCGCCGATGCCCACCAACGGCGAGGCGACGCTGCCGAGCAACATTCCGGACACCCCCAGCCATGCCGACGCGCTGCCCGCCCGTTTCCCGTGGTTTTGCAACGCGAGCGATCCGCACGTCGTGCTGATGCAGCCAATGCTGGCGACGGCTACAAATAAGCCGATGAGGACCAGCGTCAATCCGGCATGCCAGAGGGCACCCACGACCAGCAGCAAACCGGCCGCTGCCGCCAAACCGAGCCCGACGGCCAGAACCCTTCGTTCTCCGAAACGCATAGAGACACGGGCGGCCAATTGCCCCGCGGCGATGATGCCAAGCCCATTGACGGCAAAAATGACACTGAATCCCTGGGGGGATACCCCGTACAGCTCCTGCAGGACAAAAGACGACCCGGAGATGTACCCAAACATGGCGGCAAACGCCATCCCTTGCGCCAGTACAAAACCGACAAACTCCACATCCCGAAGGAGCCCGCCCAATGATCGGATGGTGGTGCTCCACCCCCCGCTGGTTCGCCCTTCGGGAGGCAAACTCTCCGGCAAGAAGAACATGCTCGCCATCCAGAAAACCACCCCAAGCAGACAAAGGACAATAAAGATGCCATGCCAGGAAGTCAGCCGCAGTAGCTGTCCCCCTACAATCGGCGCCAAAACTGGAGCCGCCCCGTTGACCAGCATCAAGAGAGCAAAGAAGCGGGTCAATTCCACGCCTGCAAAATGGTCCCGAGCCACCGCCCGGGCGATGACGATGCCGGAAGCCCCTGCGAGTCCCTGAAAGAAGCGAATGAAAACAAGAGCCCAAATGGCGTGCGTCCAAGCGCACAGCCCAGACGCAGCGGCGTAGACCGCCAAGCCGCACAAGAGCGGCCGTCGGCGTCCCAACGCGTCACTGATGGGACCTGCCACCAGCTGCCCCAGCGCCAGGCCGAGCAAGCAAGCTGTCAAGCTGAGTTGCGCCAGGGAAGGGCTCACCTTTAGGTCAGACGCAAGCGACGGCAGGGCCGGTAGATACATGTCGATAGAGAACGGTCCCAAGCCGGTCAAACAACCGAGCACCACCGCTAACCGCATTCGGCGTGGGCCCGTCGCAGGCCTCGTCTGGGCATGCCGAACCGTCATCCGTCTTCCCCCTCCCACTCGGACGCGTTCCCGCTGCATCCAATCCGGAGAATCGCGTCCTTGGCGAAACTCCATTTATACTATTTCATTCTGTCGGAATCAGCAATCTTGACAGAAGAGGAAGTCCAGGTCAGAACGAGAAGACGGGTGACGGACCAGAAGATACTCAGATAACCAGCGAAGCGATACCTAAGACGATTTCGGCCACGATGGCGGCAATGGCTAAGGAAACCAACCCTATTGCCAGTCCCCGTGGCCAAATGTGCGCTCCGTTGCGGTGGTATAGTGGACCGTGCGCCTCCATATCCATCCCTCCTTGACCTCTATAGCATAATCCATGCCGGCACCAATCTCCGGTGCGTTGAATCACACCCCGCTACATGTCATATCCTGTATGTCCCGATGGCCGACGCTTTTATATAACGCTGTGACCCAAGTCACCCCTTCCTGGCCCAACTATGAGTAAAGTCGAAGTGCAAGAGAGCCATACCCATGGCGAAGGAGGATGTTTCCGAATGAGCGAGTTCGCGGCCACGGTCCGCGCGACCGAGTATCCCCCGCAGTTGAAGCACAAGGTGATTTTCGAAACGTTCGACAGCCTGAAGCCGGGAGAAGCCATGCTGCTTATCAATGACCACGATCCGGTCCCTCTCCGCTACCAGTTTCAGCTGGAGCGTCCGGGCCAGTTCAGCTGGGAGTACCTCGAGCAAGGGCCGGAGACGTTTCAGGTGAAGATTGGCCGGGTGAGCGCATGACCCTAAGCGTGCAGTGGCTGCCAAAGGGCCACATCGCGCACGGGTATCGGCGCGTGTTCACGCTGGACAAGGACGGCCACCCACAATTCGTGGTCGTCTTTGTGCCAATGCCGTATGAATCCGTCTGGCAAGTACAACAGATGGCGGCCGGCGAACCTATGGATGACCCCTCCTTGTGGTGGGGTCTATCCCTCGTCGTCCGAATGCTGGAGTCTGGCGTCCTTGACACCAATAATCCAGACTTAGCGGATGATGGATTCTTGCAGACGCGACCGACCCTGTTACAGCGCGATGAGCTGTTGCCACTGCCGGTATTTCAAGCAGCCCTGGCAGCTAGAGAATTTACCTTTACGGCCCGCGAGGAGAGATGACGGGTGGCACAACTAGAACGATTGGAAAAGGGCGGATTGCGGATCTCCGTGAATGAGGCGGACGCCCTGCGCATGGTTCAACAGGCAGCGAGAAACATTCCCACATACGCGCACGATATCATCACCATTTACGAGAAAATGCCAGCCTTTGACTATACGAACTTTTGCTTCTACGCATACGACAGCGCCCGCCTATTTGAGTGGGTACTTGGGGAAGACCCACGCAACTACCGCTCGTTTTCCTTGGATGCCCCGGACGCATTTTTCTACATCCTTTACGGCGGTATGGCGGCCCTATACGAATCGGCCAAGGTGGCGCTGGAGTTGAGTTAAGAATTAAAAACGTCACAGATGATACAGCAAGCAAATCCGCAAGGACGACAAAAAAGGCGGACCAAGCTGCCCTCGAGGCGAGCCTGGTCCGCTTTCACATCCCAGCCACATTCCCTTCCCCCCGCACTATCTCTTCGTATCCTCGAATAATCGGTCTTATCTCATATCTTCGGAACCATTGCCGTGACCGGTCGCATCCGTATTCAAACCCAGCTTCTCCGCATGACTCCAACACGAGTCTTCCGGGCGAAGCCGCCAGGTCAAGGGTCCGAAATGGGATTTTCCCACGAGTTCAGCCAGGAGACGTTCTCGCGCGTCTAGACCAAACTCCTCCTGATAGCGACTGACAATGGCTTCCATGACGTGAAGAAATAGATCTTCCCGCCGACACTCCCGCTTTGCCGTAACGGAGATGGTGGCCATCTCCGTTCCGAGCAAAAAGTGTTCACGCACGCGCACGCCCATTGCCTCCTTGGCCGATTCGGTCTTTCTCCGCCTGAATCTTCGTATATACCTGGCGGGCCAAAGCCTGATACACTTCGGCCGGAGGCGAGGGTTCAACAAACAATGGCGACCGTCCGTCGTCCATTGCGCGAAGCGGCACACGGCCCAACACCGGCACGCCTAAGGCGCCGGCGACCGCGTCCCCGCCGCCGCGACCGAACAGGTAGGTCCGTTCCCCACAGCCAGGGCACTCGAAAAACGCCATATTCTCGATCACGCCAAGAACCTCGTGGTTGGTCCGCTTTGCCATCAGGCCGGCGCGGACGGCGACGGCCGCCGCGTCAGCCTGCGGCGTGGTGACGACAATCTCCTTGCTCTTAGGCAGCAATTGATGGACATCCAGCGCAATATCACCGGTCCCCGGCGGCAAGTCCAAGAGCATGACATCCAGGTCGTCCCAGTGCACCATGGAGAAAAAGTTGCGCAGCATTTTTCCTAACATCGGTCCGCGCCAGACCACCGGCGTCCCCGGCGGGACAAAGTAATGCATGGAGATCAGTTTCACCCCATGTGCCTCAATCGGAATAATGAGGTCATCAATCATCGTAGGACGCTGGTGTTCAAGGCCGAAAATGCCGGGA
This sequence comes from Alicyclobacillus herbarius DSM 13609, assembly GCF_000430585.1. GTDB lineage: Bacteria > Bacillota > Bacilli > Alicyclobacillales > Alicyclobacillaceae > Alicyclobacillus_G > Alicyclobacillus_G herbarius. Next base: position 57,141 of record NZ_AUMH01000014.1, on the reverse strand, counting down.
ATGCTGAAACCATAGATATCCGCGTCTACCAAACCAACCCGCAAACCCTCTCGCGCCAAGGCCAGGGCAAGGTTGGCGGTCACCGTAGACTTTCCGACGCCACCCTTTCCGGACGCGATGGCGATAAACTCGACGCCTTTGTCCTCGGCCAGAATCGCCGGGGTCCCTTGTTGCGCAGAAACGCCACGAACCTTTTCCGCGAAGCGGGCTCGCTGCTCATCCGTCATATACCCAATCCGTACATCCACGTCGTTCACGCCGGAGAGTGCCAAAAGGCGCTCGCGGACGGATCGTTCAATGGTGGTATGCAGGGGGCAGCCACGAATCGTCAGCAGAATTTCCACGGATACGTGGTCTCCCTCTACCACAAGATCATTGACCATGTCTAATTCCACGATGCTGCGATGCACTTCCGGGTCTTGCACATCGCGCAGCGCCTCCAGCACCTCTTCACGGGTCGCCATATCGAATCCCTCCCCAAGCCGCGCTTTTGCCCCACCATGGTCATCATTCAGGGCGATTATCGCACACGGAGTCACGGCCGGGTGTGCGCTTCATCACGAAGACGGGCCCAGGTGAGTCACAAAAGCAAGCCGTGTTAGCCACGGGAACGATACTGAATCGGTGCCCGGGTTGGATACCGAAGTGGCACACTCCAGACGTGTACCAGACGCGTAAACGGCCAAACCGCAAACAACATAAACGTCGAGATGATGTGAATCTGCAGCAGAATTGGAACCCCATGCATCAAGGACACGCTCGGATGCAAGAACAACAGCCCCCGCATCCAGGGTCCAACGCTCGTCCGGTATTCATAAGGACCCACCAGGTTGTTGTAGAGCACGGTTTGTGCAGTTCCCAGGGCCAATACCACAAACAGCAGCGCCAACGCGACAAAATCACCAACCGACGAGTTGCGGCGCACACGCACAAACACAAGTCTGCGCAGCAACAACAGGGCGGATCCGGCTGTGGCACACACCCCGGCAAGCCCACCGGCGACATCGGCGACCAAGTGGTACAGCTCGTCTCTGATGCCTAAGGCGTGATAGACCTGTATCGGGATCAACAGCCCCATCACGTGTCCCCCGATAACACAGAGCAGCCCCCAGTGAAACAGCAGACTGCCTGGGCGTAGCCAGCGTTTCTCCAGAATCTCGCTGGACTTCGAGCCCCAGCCCAGCGGGCGATAACAAAACCGATAGACACTGCCGACAACCATGAGAGCTATCGACAGGTAAGGCAAGATGACCCACAAGAATTGCGCCATACAAACCCCTCCTGGCCGCATTCACCACCACAAGCGGCAGCCTGTACGTCAATCATAGAAGATGGGATAGGGCATCGGCGCGTCCTCCACGCCTGTCCCGACGGCACCAGCGCCACCCGCGGACCCGCTCCCAGAACGGATGCGTTGCCGCAGTGCCTCGCGCGGGGAAAGCGGCCGGGGCATCACCACTGGATCGGGCAGATACCGCCTGGCCAATTCGAAGGCTGGACGATACAGATGCTCCTTAGACAGTGTCGCCAAGATGTGTTCAATGGCGGCGGACATCCGCCCCGGCAAGTCCGTCTCCGTGAGGGGCGGCCATTCTGCGAGGAATTCGAACAACAGCGGCAGGAAGTCCGGCAGTTCGTTGGCGACCGGTTCTAGCCCGGCGCTTCGCAACTGCTGATGCAGGGCCAACAGGGCGTTGCCACGGGCGCGATCGTCACCAAACTCGTGATACGTCAGGTACAGCGTTGTCTTCGTGGAGAAGTCGAATGTCTCCACATATACACGAACCAGGGTGTCCGGGTCAGCGGCCAAGAGAGATTTGAGAGCCTGTAGAGCCATCGCGTCCTCGGCGTCAGCAACCCAAGTCTGCAGTTCCTGCAGCACCCTCCGGCAGCCTTCCTCTGGATACGTCAGAAGGAAGGATACCAGCCGCCACGTTTCCTCTCTGGAGAGCATGTATATCCCCCTATCCTCGTCTGTGGGTCAGCGCCGGCAGGCCTTCTGGTGGGGCAATCCCCTCGAGGCTGCAGGCGCCTTGGGCATAGGAGAGGTCTGTTTCCATCTCTCGCTGCCCCGTGGGAATGACAAACCGTTCGTCGTACTTCGCCACACCAAACATGCGCACCATGGCCACCAAGTCTTCCGCCGGCAGACCGGCCTCGGCCAGCAACCGGCTGTCGGCCGCCTGCCCGAGGTTCCGGCCGCGCATGAAGGCGCGCATGGCAGCCAGACGGACCAGGGCGCGGCGAACCACCGAGGTGTCGCCAGCCGCCAAAATGCTCGCCAAATACGCTACCGGAATCCGCATCTCATCCACGACGGTGAGATAACCGTCCATATCCATCTCGTCTTCGTTGTCCAGGTGGTGGACTAACGGACTCAGCGGTGGCACGTACCAGACCATCGGCAACGTCCGATACTCCGGATGTAGCGGTAAGGCAACCTTCCACTCCACCGCCATCTTGTACACGGGTGAACGCTGTGCGGCGTCAATCCATGCGTCATTGATGCCCGCGGCACGGGCCGCCGCAATCACGTCCGGATCGTGCGGATTCAGGAAGACATCCAGCTGTGCTGGATAGACATCCTTTTCATCTGGCACGGAGGCGGCGGCCCGCACTTTGTCGGCGTCATAGAAGACGACGCCCAGGTAGCGGATGCGCCCAACGCACGTCTCCGAACAGACGGTGGGCAGCCCGACTTCGATGCGCGGGTAACAGAAGTGGCACTTTTCCGCCTTATGGGTGTTCCAGTTGAAGTAGACCTTCTTATATGGACACGCACTGACACAAAATCGCCAGCCACGGCAGGCTTCTTGATCCACCAGGACAATGCCGTCTTCGTCCCGCTTGTAAATCGCTCCCGATGGACAGGCGGCGACGCAAGCTGGATTCAGACAGTGCTCACAAATGCGCGGGAGGTACATCATAAACGTCTGTTCGTACGTGAAAGCCACATGTTCTTCCAACTCGCGCAGGTTTGGATCGGTCGGGGCGATGGTTGATCCGCCCGCCAAATCATCATCCCAGTTGGGTCCCCACGTGGGATTGTCCATGGCCTCGCCGGTCAGCAGGGAGTGTGGCCTGGCGGTGGGCTGGTGTTTTCGCCGCGGGCTTTGGATGAGGTTTTCGTAGTCGTACGTCCACGGTTCGTAGTAATCGTCAATCGTCGGCAGGTCCGGATTGTGAAAGATGTTGGCCAACTTCTGGATGGCCCCGCCAGCGCGCAACCGCAGGTGGCCGTTTTGGACCACCCAGCCGCCACGAAATCGTTCTTGGTCCTCCCACCGCCGGGGATAGCCCGGCCCTGGGCGAGTCTCGACATTGTTAAACCAGGCGTACTCCATACCCGGGCGATTAGTCCAGGTATTCTTGCACGTCACGCTGCACGTGTGGCAGCCAATACACTTGTCCAGATTCATCACCATTGCGACCTGAGCTTTAATCCTCAAGCCAGTTCACCTCTTTCAAGGGCCGAATGACGGCCAGGACGTCCCGCTGATGCCCGGTCGGTCCGTAGTAGTTAAACCCGTACGACAGTTGTGCGTAACCGCCAATCATATGCGTGGGTTTTGGGATGATGCGCGTGACGCTGTTATGGGTGCCGCCCCGGTCCCCTGTGATGGCGCTGCCCGGTACGCCGATGGTCCGGTCCTGGGCGTGGTACATCATCGCCACGCCGGGCGGCAGCCGGTAGGTCAAGACGGCCCGCGCCACCACCACGCCGTTGCGGTTGTACACCTCGACCCAATCGTTATCCTGGATGTTGAGTTGTTTCGCGTCCTCTTCACTCATCCAGATGGTCTGGCCGCCGCGAAACAGGGTCAACATGCGGTGATTATCGGTGTACGTGGAGTGAATCCCCCACTTCTGGTGCGGCGTCAGGTAGCGAATCATCACGGTGCGCCTTGTGCCATCGGCCACATCCCTATCCTCAGCAGCAAACGGTGTAATCCCGAGCGGCGGTCGATACAAAGGCAGCCCCTCGCCAAAATCGAGCATCACTTCGTGATCGACGTAAAAGTGTTGGCGACCCGTCAGGGTGTGCCAGGGGATGCGAAACTCGACGTTGGACGTAAACGGGGAATAGCGCCGGCCTTCGCCCTCTAACCCGCTCCACACCGGCGTGGCCAACGACAGACGCGGCTGCACCGTCAGGTCGTCAAAGGTGTACGCCTCGTCTTCCCGACCCTTGGCCACATCGCTGAGGTTCAGTCCCGTCTGCTTGGAAAGCGCCTCCCATTCCTCAACCGCGCGCCGGCCGTTGGTCGCTCCAGAAAGGGTCAGAATCGCCTCCGCCACCTGACGTTCATCGTAGATGGACGGGCGTCCCGTCCGCTTATCCTCGCCAGGGGCTACACCTACTCTCCGACGCAGCTCTTGGTAGGCCGCCTGCCCAGGAATCGTGATGCCTTTGGCACCATACTCGTGTTCTGCCAGAGGTCCCATGGAAACCATCTGTTCGTAGACGCGTGGATAGTCGCGCCGGACAACCATCAGCTTCGGCATCGTCCGTCCCGGCACAGCCTCGCACTCCCCCCGCCGCCAATCCCGCACGCGGCCATAGGCCTGCGCCAACTCGTCCGGGGAATCGTGCCCAAGCGGCGCCATGACGAGATCGTCCTGGGCGGGCAAGTCGCTCGTCGCTAAGTCGGAGAACACTTTCGCGATACTCCGGAAGATAGCCCAGTCGGTCCGTGCCTCCCAAGGCGGCGAAATCGCCGGGTTGAACGGATGAATGAACGGGTGCATGTCCGTGCTGCTCAAATCGTGTTTCTCATACCAAGTTGCCGCCGGCAGCACGATGTCCGAGTAGAGTCCGGTGCCGGTCATGCGAAAGTCGATATCGACCAACAGGTCGACCTTGCCGCGCGGGGTTTCGCCTCGCCGCTGAATGTCCTGTGGCTGCCAGGGCGATTCCGCGGCCAACACATGGCCGTCGGCCCCCAGCAGGTGTTTGAGGAAATACTCGTGACCCTTGGAACTGGAACCGAGCAGATTGGACCGCCAGACAAAGAACACGCGGGGAAAGTTGCGCGGGTTATCCGGGTCTTCCATCGCGAAGTGGAGTTCCCCTTCACTTAACCACTTGGCGGCAAGCTGCTTAATCTCGTCCTCTGTTTGGGCTCCGGCCTGCCGCGCGCGCCGCACCACATCCAACGAGTTTTCGGTCCATTGCGGGAAGGAAGGCAGCCATCCCAAGCGCACGGCTAAGGCGTTCATATCGGCCGGGTGCAAGTCGTGAAACCGACCTCCCAGGGGAGATCCCAGCGTCTTTGTGTCCAACTCTTCGTAACGAAACTGGTCGGTCGCAAAGTAAAAGAACGACGTCCCGTTCTGCTGGCGCGGCGGCCGGACCCAGTCGGTGGCAAAGGCTACCGTGGACCATCCTTCTAAAGGCCGAACCTTTTCCTGTCCGACGTAATGCGCCCAACCGCCACCGTTGACGCCCTGACAGCCACACAGCAGAACCAGATTGATGATGGCGCGGTAAATCATGTCACTGTGATACCAATGGTTGGTTCCCGCCCCAAGGGCAATCATGGAACGACCGTGGGTCTGCTCCGCGTTTTCGGCAAACTCTCGCGCCACCTGAACCGCCAGCTGGCGCTTGACCCCGGTGATGCCCTCCTGCCATGCCGGGGTGTACGGGACGGACGCGTCATCGTACGAGCTGGGGTAATCCCCAGGCAGTCCCCGCGCCACCCCCGCATGTGCCGTAAACAAGTCAAATACGGTGGTCACCCAGACCTCATTTCCATCCACCGTACGAATCGCACGCGCGGGGACTCCCCGCGTGAGCACCTGTGACCCGCCTTCCGTAAAGTGCGGAAACTGCACCTGCTGCACCACATGCTCCGTATCAAGTAGACTAAGGCGCGGCTTGACGCGGCGCCCGTCCGCAGTCTCTAGGGATAGGTTCCACTGTCCGGAGCCGTCGTGACGAAACCCGAGACTGCCCTTGACCACCGTGGGGGCGTCTGTCACCTGGTCCCAAACCACCGTTTTCCACTCGCCGAGCGATACCCCAGTCTCCACTTCGCTGGCACGCAGAAAGTGACCCGACACATACGCATCGCCTTTACGCTCCAAGGTCACTAAAAACGGCATGTCGGTGTACTGCGTAACGTAATCTTCAAAGTACGGTGTGCGCCGCTGAACATAAAACTCGTTGAGAATCACATGCGTCATCGCCATCGCCAAGGCGGCATCTGTTCCCGCTTTGGCTGGCAGCCAAAGGTCTGCAAACTTGACGTATTCCGCATAGTCTGGGCTGACCCCAACCACCTTTGTTCCGTTGTAGCGCGCCTCGACCATGAAGTGGGCATCCGGGGTGCGCGTCATCGGCAAGTTGGTACCCCAGATGATGAAGTACGTCGCGTTATACCAGTCCGCGCTTTCCGGGACATCCGTCTGGTCGCCCCAAATCTGCGGAGAAGCCGGCGGGAGGTCAGCGTACCAGTCGTAAAAGCTGAGGATAGTCCCGCCAATGAGGGATAAAAAGCGCGATCCGCCCGCGTAGCTGACTTGAGACATCGCCGGAATGGGGCTAAAGCCAACCACCCGGTCGGGACCATACTCGCGGATGGTATCAATGGACGCAGCGGCGATGATTTCCGTCACTTCGTCCCACGTGGCCCGGACAAACCCGCCTTTACCGCGCACCCGCTGATACATCAAGCGTTTTTCCGGGTCGCTTTGAATCGCGCGCCAAGCATCCACCGGCTTTTTTCCGGCCTGCCGCTCGCGCCGCCAAAGCTCCAGGAGTTCCCCCCGTACGTAGGGATAGCGAACACGCAAGGGGCTGTACTCATACCAGGAGAAGCTGGCCCCACGCGGACACCCGCGGGGCTCGTACTCCGGCACGTCGGACCCCAAGGAAGGATAGTCGGTCTGTTGGGTTTCAAACGTGATGATGCCGTCCTTCACGTGAACCTTCCAACTGCACGATCCTGTACAGTTGACGCCATGCGTGGTACGCACCACCTTGTCGTAGCGCCAGCGGTTGCGGTACAGGTCTTCCCAGTCGCGCGGACGCGGGCTCTGTTCCGTCCACCCCTGGTTGATCCGTTCCCCGCGGCGTAGGTGATGCAACCTTGGTATGCGAGATTTTTTCGTCTTTGCCACAAACACTCTCCCCTTCCATGATCCCGAACCGACCACCGCCGTATCCGCGCAGTTTCCTAGAACGGACGGTACTGCTCCCCAACAATCCGAAAGCTTTGTTTCGGGGCTTTCAATTCCTTCACGAATGCCGTCCAGGTGGGCACATTGGCGGCGATTAAAATGAGCCGCTCCAGTTGGCTGGTATCTTCGATGTTGAGAATAAACTCACTCACCTCGCGCGGCACGAGGCCAAAGCGCAGCGCTAACAACGCCAGTAAGTCCGCCTTATCGGTCCTGAGGGCCTCCTCTCTCCGGCGCTCCTCCTGCTCACGCTGGATTCGGGCAAACGCCTCTAGAAAGTTTTTATCCGCACGGGTGTCCACCGTCTGTCGCGTTGCGTGCACCACCGTCGCATTGGACTTCTTCATACCAGTAAAACCTCCTCACAAACCTGGGTCTCTAGTAAACGTCGCTCTTCTTCACGGCTGTGCATCACGACGAGCCAATTGAGCGTCTCAAAACGGCTGAGCAAGCCACTCCAGGTGTCCGGATCGTCCAAGACGGTCCGATTTTCAGTCGCATTCCAGGCGGCCAAACGGGCCTCAATCTCAGCCACCAGCGTCCGCATCAGGTCGTGGTCTCGCGTGAGGGCGGCAATATCGCCCGCCTTCTCCGGGTGATGCTGACAGACCTCCAAGTAAAACCCTGCTTCTTCTTCCCCAGCGTGGCGTAGCGTGCGCGTCTGCCAGTGTTCTACGAGGATATACGCCATCTCTTCTGCCTTTTCCCACGCTTGTGCCTGGAGCAGGTGCCGCAACAGTTCTGTCAGCTCAGCCGCTTCCTCCGCTGCGGCATCATGAATGGCTCGATGAGCGTCCATTTGTTTCAAAGCCGGACCAGACATGAATCATCCCTCCTTCTAAGCGCCTTGACTAAGCACTTTCACGTAAACGGCGTCCCCGAAGATCATGGGTAGGCTGCTGGGGACGCTTACGGCCGCAAAAGCCGACCAGCAGTAGGGCCAAGAGGCTGGCAAGGGCCAGGAGTAGCAATCCGCTTGTATAGCTGCCGGTAGCTTGTTTTAAGGCACCCAGCACGAGTGGCGGGAAGAATCCGCCAATTCCGCCAAGCGCTCCAATCACCCCAGTTGCTTTACCGACTTGACCCGTAAAGTAGAGCGGGACCAATTTGAATACCGCACCGTTGCCGAGGCCGAGCATGACCGCGATGACAAGAGCTGCAACGGTGGTCGTTATCATGCTGGAGAGAGAGAAAGCCAACACGCCTGCCGCCAGCAGCAAAGTCGTAAAGGTCACCAGAAGAAGCGTTTGCGGACGAATGGAATCGGCCAACCATCCCCCGACTGGTCGTACCGCGGTGGCCAATATGACGAAACCAGCAGCACGCATGCCCGCGTCTACGGGTGTCAGTGAGAATTCACTCTGCAGCAACGTCGGCAGGTAGTTGCCAAAAGCCACAAAACCGCCAAACGTGATGAAGTAGAAAAAAGACAGCAACCACAAATCCGGGTGTGACCAAAACCGACGATTCATGTTTTGAACTTCAACCTGGGCAGTCGGCTGGCCCGTTGACACACCTTTGCTCACTCCACTCGCGGCTGGTTGAGCGTCTCGGGTTACAAACCAAAGCAACATGGCCATGACAATAACGGCGCCGACCAATAGATACGAAGTTCCCGCAAACCCTAGTTGGAAGTAAAGACTCGGAACCAGAAATCCTGCCGCAGCCGTGCCCGCGTTGCCCAGGGCGGTAATTCCTAAGATGAAACCCTGACGTTCCGGTGGATACCATTTCGACACGTACGCAACGGCAACGGCAAAGGATGCACCTGCCACACCCAGCCAAATTTCCCAGAAGATCATGAGACCAAATGAATGGGCATGCGCTATGCCGACCAGAGGGATGACTAGAAACAGCATCAAAAGCGAATACGTACGACGGCCTCCGAACCGGTCTGTGAGCATTCCCAATGGGATTCGTAATACGGAACCCAGGAGAACCGGGGTAGCCACGAGCACACTTTTTTGAAAAGAGTTCAAATGGTACACCTGCGTCAGCTCAGGTGCAATGGGGGATATCAGCGACCATACGACAAAGGAAACAATCATCGACACCATTGAAATTCCGAGCACGGTCTTACGCATTCAATCCGCCTCCTCCCTGGCTTCAGCATAGATACTGACGGCACAGCGCAAGAGACCCAACGCAACCATTTCCGGGTGCTTCGAATTGACAAATATGTCCCGCGCTGGCGACTAGCACAAAGTGGCCACAGTTCCCGTTTGGACTAGTCCACCCTTGTAGTCCGCATGGAAATATGAAAAAGGACCCTGCCGAAAAATAGGCAGAGTCCGGAAACCCTAAGAAGACTGGACACTATTCGATCCGATTCTGAAGCGGGACACGGCTAGGTTCAAAGCCTGATACAAAGCCCCGTCGCAAGCCAGAGCTACAAAGAGCTACAATAGGCTTTGCATGGCCTCGGCCAGGGCAACCCTGCGGCCTACAATAAACGGCCACTCATGCTTCGTGTACGCGCGCGCCTGCGCCTCGCGCTGGCGGCGGACCATACGAACGAGCGCCTCCAGGTCATCGGTCTCAAACGAAAGTAACCATTCGTAATCCCCAAGCCCAAAACTATATACGTTGTTCGTCTGAATGCCCGGAAACTCTCGTCCAAACATACCGTGTTCGGCCAACATGCGCCGGCGCTCGTCCGCAGGGAGCAAGTACCACTCCGGCGTACGAATATATGGATAGAAACACAGATACGACTTTGGCGGTAAGCCACGCACAAAGGCGGGGATATGTGAGCGGTTGAACTCCGCCTCCAGGGTGATGCCGATAAACGCCCAAGGCTGACGCATCTGCCGCCCAAGCGCGGTCTTGCGCAGAGCAAGCTGCAACTCCTGAAGGTTACGGGTGTCCCGGCTGTACATGAAGAGGAAAAGGTCCGTATCCGCCCGAAAGCCTTGTGTCAAATACACGCCGCGCAGGGTGACTCGTCCATCAAAGGACTCAAAGATGTCCAGCCACTCCGCCGCTGCCGTCTCTGGACGGCTGGCCACCGCGCGAGCCTCCGGTGTCAACGAAAATCCGATGTGCCCCGTAAAATAGGTGTCCATGCCAAGTGCCTTCTTCCTACTGGAATGTCCACCACCTAGGATAATGCATCAGCGACATCAGCAACTGTGACATAGGTCATTCAAGAACGGTTTGTCACCCGATGACGACTGAACCTCCCTATCCCCTTCGGCCGAACGAAGCAGACAGGGATTGGCGGTGGACCACAAGTGAAGTTGGTTTGTCTCATCCGGGCCATGGTCGACTAGGCTGTGCACCCAATGCAGCAGCGTGTTCCACTATACTGTAGAATGACACTAAGTAAGGAGTGGCTTGATTGCTGGAATTCGCAACCCCCGATTACGCGCGCATGATCTCCGCCACGCTAACGTTGAAACCGCGTCAAGTGGAGGCGGCAATTCGACTGCTGGACGAAGGCAACACCATCCCGTTCATCGCCCGCTACCGGAAGGAAGCGACGGGCGAGCTGGATGAGAATCAATTGCGCGAGATCGCGGAACAGTACGAGTTTGAGAAGCATCTCTACCAACGAAAGTGTGACGTGCTGCGGCTCCTGCAAGAGCAAGGCGTCCTGTCTGTCGATGAAGTGGGTCATCGCGATGGTGAAGGTAGCCCCAAAGCCAACACCGCAGGCGGCGACGATGTCCACCCCCTCGATCCTGCAGCACGGGACAAGCTCATCGCCGCGATTCAGGCTGCGCGAACCTTGACCGAAATCGAAGACCTCTACCGCCCATATCGGCCCAAACGCAGGACCCGCGCGAGCAAGGCGAGGGAGTGCGGGCTAGGGCCGTTGGCCGAATGGCTGGCGCAGCCGGAGCACCTGGGCGCGAATGCGGATGAAGTGCGGGAGTACGCCACCTCGTTCGTGTCAGACACCTCCGGTGTGGCGACCGTCGAAGATGCGCTGCAGGGGGCGGCAGATATCCTTGCGGAAGGGGTCGCAGACGACGCGGAGACCCGGAAGTGGTTGCGGGAATATACGTATACGAACGGATCGATCCGAAGCACAGCCGTCGACCCCGACCGTGAAAGTGTCTATGAGGCGTATTACGATTACGAGGAACGACTGACCAAGACGCTGCCCCATCGCGTTCTGGCCATGAATCGAGGGGAGCGGGAAGAATTCCTGCGTGTATCGGTCATTGCCCCGCAGGACGAAATCTTGAGGCATCTCGTGCGCAGGCATATGCCGGACGCGCCGGTCGGCGGTACGATTCAGGTGGCCGGCTCTGTCTCCGCCGCGACCCAGGCGGCTCCGGCCGCCCCCGCTGAGGCAGCTCGGCAGATCCGCGAGGCGGCCATCGTCGACGCCTACAAGCGGCTGCTGGCGCCGGCGATTGAGCGGGAAATCCGCGCCGAGTTAACGGCAAAAGCGGAGGAGCACGCCATCCACATCTTCGCCGAGAATCTCAAAAACCTGCTCATGCAGCCACCGATTCGCGGCCGGGTCGTGCTCGGTGTCGATCCCGCCTATCGCACGGGCTGCAAACTGGCCGTCGTCGACGACACCGGCAAGCTGCTCTGCACAGCCGTTATCTACCCGACGCCACCGCAAAACAAGGTCGAGGCGGCGAAACAAGAAGTCCTGCGTTTCATCGCGGCCTACCAGGTCGAGTTGATTGCGATTGGAAACGGGACCGCCTCGCGCGAGACGGAAGCATTCATTGCCGACTGTGTGCGGGCATACCAGGCGCAGTCTGGCAAATTGGTTCCGTACGCCATCGTCTCTGAAGCGGGGGCCAGCGTCTATTCCGCCTCGAAGCTCGCCGGAGAAGAGTTCCCCAACCTCGATGTCTCCGAACGCAGCGCCATCTCGATTGCGCGTCGGTTGCAAGATCCGTTGGCGGAGTTGGTCAAGATTGATCCGAAGTCCATCGGCGTCGGCCAGTACCAACACGACGTCTCGCAGAGAAAGCTCGACGAGCAACTCGCTGCAGTCGTCGAATCGGTCGTTAACCAGGTCGGGGTGGACGTTAACACCGCCTCGCCCAGCCTGTTGTCGTATGTGGCTGGGCTAAACAAGACGGTCGCCCGTAACATCGTCGAGTTTCGCGAGCAAAACGGGCGCTTCCAGAGCCGCAAGGAGCTCGCCAAGGTACCGCGCTTGGGACCGAAGACGCTGGAGCAGTGCGTTGGTTTCTTGCGCGTGACCAACGGGGAGGAACCCCTTGATGCGACTCCGATTCACCCCGAGTCGTATGACGCGGTCAAGCGCTTGTTAAGCCGCCTCGGGGAGCCCAGAGAATTTTTCTCGAGTCCCAAGACGCGTGAGAAGTGGTTGAACGCGCTCAAATCCACTCCCGTCAGCGAACTCGCGGCAGAAATTGGCGTCGGGGTACCGACGCTGCGCGACATCCTCGATGCGCTGGAGCGCCCCGGTCGTGATCCGCGCGAAGACGTGCCGCCCCCCATCCTCCGCACCGATGTGCTGAAGCTGGAGGACCTGGAGCTAGGGATGGAACTCATGGGGACGGTGCGCAACGTGGTCGATTTCGGCGCGTTTGTCGACATCGGCATCAAGACGGACGGACTAGTGCATATCTCACAACTAGCGGATCACTTTGTCAAACATCCGATGGACGTCGTCTCCGTCGGGGACGTGGTCAAGGTTCGAGTTATCCAGATCGATGCCGCCAAGGGGCGGGTGGGCCTGTCGATGAAAGGGGTCTGAATCGCCTGGGCACACGGGGCCGGAGCGCTAGACTTTCGAGGCGCGTTTTCCGGCCGCTGGTTTTTGCATTGCCGTCCGAATATCGGACACATGCCGATGGCCACCATTTTCCCCGCATTGGATCAAGTGTTTATTCTCGCTCGAGCAGGTATTTATGTTGGATTGCAGGAGATTATTATGGGGCTACAAACCTTGGAACGAGTACTGAACAGCACTCCACATGAGCCGTTTGCGGGAACATATCCACAGGCTGAACCTCGCTGACCGCGTAGCCCAGATCATCGAGACGCCGTAAATCACGTGCCAATGTGATGTGGTTGCACGATACGTACACCAGACGCCTGGGTCGGACAGCCGCCACCGCCTCGAGGACCGCAGTATCGCAACCGCGGCGGGGCGGATCGAGCACAATCACATCGGCGCGCCAGCCCTTCATCACCCATGCGGGCAGCACCTGTTCGACACGACCGACGGTAAACTCTGCATTGCGAATCCGGTTGTGACGGGCGTTCTCCCTGGCATCGGCAATCGCCTGCGGCGCGGATTCGATGCCGTACACCCGGGCGACCTGACCCGCCAAGAGAAGCGCCATGGTCCCCGTACCGCAGTAGGCGTCGAGCACCGTATCCCCCGCCCCAACTTGGGCCAGGCGCAAAACCTGGTCATACAGCCGTCTGGCCTGTTGGGTGTTGACTTGAAAGAACGATTGCGGGGAAATCAGGAACTCAAGCCCGCCGATACGCTCGATGAGGTACGGCTTGCCTGCCAGGATGTCGGTGTGACGCCCGAATACACGCCCGTGGCGGCCCAGCGTACGAGTGGCCGCGACGCTAACAACACCAGGTAGCTGCAACAACCGAGAAGCCACATCGGCTAGCGCCTGGCGATTGAGCGCGTGACGCTCCCTCGAATTTTCCCGATCCGCACTGTACGAGAAAATCAGCATCATTTCGCCACTCGTAAACGAATAGCGACCAATGATGTGGTGGATAAGATTCGCCTGCCATCCGAGCAATTCTGCGGCCATGTGGGCGGCTTGCTCAATCGTCCGCTCGAGCGGTTCGGGTTCCAGGTGACAGGCTGTGGTCGGCACCAGTTGGTGGCTCTTCGCGGCGTAAAAGCCGAGGCGCACGCCGCCCCGCCCGTCGAACTCAACCGGCACCTGTACCTGATTTCGGTAGCGCCAGGGCGTCTCCATGCCGAGCGTAGGGTGAACCGTGACATTGTCCAGCCCAGCGAAACGGGCCAGTGCCTCTCGTACCATGCGGCGCTTGTGCTCGAGCTGGCGCTGGTAATCCAAGTGCTGCAGCTGACACCCGCCGCAATCGCCAAACACGGCACAAAGCGGCTGGATTCGGCCACTCAAGGGTTCTCCCGCCGTAGCCGCGGAGTCCGCAAGAGATGCCGTTGGCGCCGGCGTGTCGACCAGGACGGCGCGCGCATAACGCCGACTGCGCTCGACAATCCGGACACGTGCTCGTTCTTTGGGCAGAAGACCCGGGATAAACACCGCCACCCCGTTCACGTAGGCGACCGCTTCCCCATCATCGTTGAGGCGCAGCGCCTCAACCTCGTGCACCTGACCTGGCAACGGCGCCTCTTTGTATCTCGAAACGCCGACTGCGTCCTGGATATAGCGCGCGTCATCCACCCGCCGTCCCGATGGCGTGGGCCCTACGGCTTGGGGTTCGGTCACCCTGGTCTCCTCCCGCTTCACGTCTTATTGCCCAATCCGTTCCAAAATCAGCTTATTGACCAACGCCGGGTTGGCCTTGCCCTTGGTCGCCTTCATCGTCTGACCAACCAGGGCGCCCAACGCCTTTTGTTTGCCAGCCCGATAATCCTCGACCGATTTCGGGTTATTGGCAATGACTTCCTCGATAATCGGGATGAGCTGAGATTCGTCGCTAATCTGCTCCATCCCTTGCTCCTTAATGATGACCTCGGCGTCCTTCCGGGTCTCGCACATCAGCTTGAACACGTCGCGCGCCTGCTTAATGGAGATGGTGCCCTTGTCCACCTGGGCAATCAGGCCCGCCAGCTGCTCGGGACGCACCGGAGATTCGGCCACCGACAGCCCCTGCGCGTTCAGGTACCCTAACAGGTCTCCCATCACCCAGTTGCTCGCCGTCTTCGCGTCCGATCCGGCCGCGACCACGGCTTCATAGTAATCTGCCACGGCTCGCTCCGCCGTCAGGACACCCGCGTCGTACGCCGGCAGCCCCAGTTCCTGCTCAAACCGGGCGCGCCGCGCCGCCGGCAGTTCCGGAAGTTCCGCGCGTACCCGTTCCAGCCAAGCGTCATCAATCTGCACCCGCAGCAAATCGGGCTCGGGAAAATAGCGGTAATCGTGTGCTTCTTCCTTCGAACGCATGCTGATGGTCGTCTGCGTGGCCTCGTCAAAACGGCGCGTCTCCTGCGTGACCGGCTGGCCTTGTTCGAGGAGTTTCGTCTGCCGCTCCACCTCATACTCGAGACCGCGCTGGACGTTGCGGAACGAGTTCATGTTTTTCAGCTCGGTTTTCTCGCCGAACTCAGTGGAGCCTTCTGGACGCAGAGAGATGTTGGCGTCACAGCGCAGGGACCCTTCTTCCATCCGGCAATCCGAGATGTCGCAGTACTGCATGATGCTCTTGATGGCTTCCAGGTACAAGCGAGCCTCTTCCGGAGAGCGAATATCCGGTTCCGAAACAATCTCAATCAACGGTACGCCGGTGCGGTTGTAGTCGATGAGGCTGTGCTGGCCGTCCTCGCCGTGCATCGACTTCCCCGCGTCCTCCTCCAGGTGGACACGCGTGATGCCAATGCGCTTGCGTTCCCCGTTCACCTCAATCTCGACGTAGCCGTGTTCACCAATCGGCTCATCATACTGGGAAATTTGATAGCCCTTCGGCAAGTCCGGGTAGAAGTAGTTCTTGCGGTCAAACTTACAGTCTTGATTTATTTTACAGTTGAGTGCCATCGCCGCCTTGAGGGCCAGTTCAACCGCCTGACGGTTCAGCACCGGCAGGGTACCCGGATGACCCAGGCAGACCGGACAAACATTGGTGTTGGGCGGATCGCCAAAATTCGTGCTGCAGCCGCAAAAGATCTTAGTCTTCGTCTTGAGCTCAACGTGTACCTCTAAGCCAATTACGGTTTCGTAGCCCATGTTCACGCCCCCATCCTTGGCAGCGGCATTTCAAACCCGCGCACCTGTTCGTACGTGTGCCCGACCCGAAGTAGCGTGGCCTCGTCCCACCAGTGAGCCAAAAGCTGCAGTCCAATCGGCAAACCTTCCGACGATACCCCGCAGGGCACACTGAGCGCAGGCAGTCCGGCCAGATTAGCCGGAATGGTGAAGATGTCGTTGAGGTACATCTGCAACGGATTGTCCACCTTTTCGCCCATCCGAAATGCGGTGGTTGGGGTGGTCGGCATCACTATCACGTCGCAGCGTTCAAACGCTTTGTCAAAGTCCTCGCGAATCCGTGTCCGAACCTGCTGTGCACGCCGGTAGTAGGCGTCATAATAACCGGAGGAGAGCGCGTACGTGCCAATCATGATACGGCGCTTGACCTCCATGCCAAAGCCTTCGCTGCGCGTATGCTGGTACATTTCAAGCAAGGTCTCACCGGCTACCCGGCGCCCATAGCGGACCCCATCGTAGCGCGCCAGGTTCGAAGAGGCCTCAGCCGGCGCAATCAAGTAATAGGTGGCAACGGCGTAACGCAGGTGCGGCAGGCTGATTTCAACCACTTCGGCCCCCGCGTTCTCAAGGGCCTTGACCGCTTTGTCAACCGCCGCTTTCACCTCGGCATCTACCCCGTGCTCGTCCAGTCCCGTGACCAAGCCGATGCGCAGACCCTTCACCCCGCCCGCCAGGGCGTCCACAAAGCGCGGAACCTCCTGCCTAGCTGAGGTGGAATCCCGCTCGTCGTGGCCACTGATGGCCTCAAGGACATACGCGGCGTCTTCCACCGTACGCGTAAATGGACCGATTTGATCTAGCGACGAGGCAAACGCAATCAAACCATAGCGAGACACGCGCCCGTAAGTCGGCTTCAAACCGACGACACCACAGTACGAAGCCGGTTGACGAATCGATCCGCCAGTGTCAGAACCAAGCGCAAACGGCACCATCCCGGCTGCCACGGCCGCGGCCGACCCTCCACTCGATCCGCCCGGAACCCGCTCCAGGTCATAGGGGTTGTGGGTCTTCTGAAACGCGGAATTTTCGGTGGAAGACCCCATAGCAAACTCGTCCATGTTCGTCTTTCCGACCAGGACACCATGGGTTTCTGCGAGCCGCTCGGCCACCGTCGCGTCGTACGGAGGAATGTAGTTTTCCAAAATCCGGCTAGCCGCGGTGGTTTTGAGGTTGCGTGTGCAAATGTTGTCTTTCAATGCATACGGCACGCCAAACAGAAAGCCATCGAACGCCTCATCGTCGAGCCGCCGGGCGTGAGCGAGTGCACGCTCCCCGTCCACTGTCAAGAACGCCCCCAACTCCGGGTTGTGACGCTCAATCATACGCAGTGCTGTCTCAGTCCACTCGGAAGGCTTCGACTCCTTCCGCTCAAGTGATGCAAGGATTTCCTTCACTGTATGTATGCTCATCATTACCCCTCCAAGACCGCCGGCACTCGGACGTACTCGTCAGTGCTGTCCGGAGCGCAAGCCAAGGCCACCTCACGCGCCAGACTGGGCCGGGGTTCATCTTCACGGAATACATTGGTCTGTGTCAGGGAATGACTCGTGGGCTTCACGTCGCTGAGGTCAACCTCTTGCAGCTGCTCCGCATAATCGATAATCTCACTCAACTGCGGCGCCAGATGGGCGACTTCCCTGTCCGAAAGCGACAACCTGGCCAGCGCAGCCACATGCCGAACTGCGTCTTCACTGATCTTCACCGATATCCCTCCACTTCCAGCACTTCACGAGGGACGAAAAGCCCCGGTGTCGGGGTTTCCGTCTCGCGCAATCTTTCCGGATTATAGCACATTGTCCAAGCGGTCGCAGGGGTTAGTGGGCAACGAGGAGGACAACAATGGAAGCTAAAGAAAAGCAGATGCCGACCAAATAGAGGAAGGCGACGGTCTGGATTTGCGACAGTCCGGATTTCATCAGCATATGGAAGGTGTGGCCTTTGTCGGCGACGTAAATCGGGCGGTTTTGCCGAAACCGGCGAATAATGACCCACAGCGCGTCTGCAATGGGCACACCGAGGGCCAAAACCGGCACAACCAGCGAAACCAGCGTGGCGCTCTTAAATGCACCTTCCACCGCAATCGCTGCCAGCACAAAGCCAAGAAACGTCGCGCCCGCATCGCCCATGAAGATACGCGCCGGATGAAAGTTATGGCGCAGGAAACCGAGGGCGGAACCCATCAGGACCACGGAAAAGATGGCCATGGGGTATTGCCCTTTGAGGAGGGCAATGAAGAACAAGGTCATCGCGGAAATCGCGGAAATGCCAGCAGCCAGCCCATCCACGCCATCCAGGAAGTTCATCATATTGGTGATGGCGACCACCCAGAGGACCGTTGTCAGGACCGACAGCCAGAGCGGGAAGTGGTAAAAATGTGGATGAAACGGCATGTTGACGCCGTTGATGCTGACCCCAAACGACACTAAGACGAGCGCGGCCAAGATTTGTGTAACAAACTTCGGCCACGCCTTCAGATCACGGCCGCGAGTTTTATAGAAATCGTCGAGAATGCCAATCGAGAAGATCAGCAAGCCGCCGAGCGTAATACCCCAAAACGTATGGCTAACGTGCCCGAATAGCGCAGCGGTCGCCACGCATCCCACATAAATCGACAGTCCGCCAAGCAGCGGTACCGGTTCCGTATGAATCTTGCGGTGATTGGGCCGATCGACAAACCCGATGCGCAATGCGAGTTTGCGGATATACGGGACTGTCACATACACCAGCAGAAATGCCAGCAGAAAGCTGACCAGGTAATACCATACAGGCATTGAAAACCCTCCGTCCTCATCCAATCCGACGACCCAGCCAGCATCCATGTTGCAAAATCACCTGGGTCTTGCAGAGGTTGCCCGGACCTGCCGTTAGCGTTTCCTGCCTCACGTTTGCCTTATACCTCGTTCATTCAGGTCAACTGCGTGTCCTCATAATTCCCCATTATCATAGCCGAGGCCGCCCATCGACGCAATCGCCCGCGATATCGACATGATTACTGGGGCGTCCTCATACACATGTACCGGATGGTCAAATCCGTCACCTTGGGCTCAGGATGGAGGGATGGTATGCTCACCACCGGTCAAGAAATCCTCATCGCATGCATCGTTGGCATTCCGATTGTCTTCGCGCTCGGGCGTTACTCCACACGCGTGACGTGGTTTCACGCCCGTACGGAGGAAAAGTACTCTGTGGCCGAATTTGTCCGCAGCCGCGAATAACTTTGCACGCTCCATCACACGCGTCACATCGCGCGCTTCACTTGCCTTACTGCGGCACCGACACACCGGCTTCGCGCAGCCAGGCCAGGAACTGCTGTTCATCCCAAATTTCCAAATCGGGCCGCTCCCCGGACTCGCGCAGCCGGTGCGCCTTCTCTAATTTCGATCCCGCCTTTTCACCAGCCACCAGCACATCGGTGTTGCGGCTGACGCTGCCGGTGACTTTTCCACCGCAGCGCTCAATATATTCCGCGGCCGTCTTGCGGTCGAGGGTCGATAAGGTTCCCGTGAGGACGAACGTGCGTCCTGCGAACCGGCCGCCCTCTGCTGCCGCGGCGGCCCGATTAAGATAACGCATGTTAACCCCAGCTGCCCGCAGTTTTTCAATCACCGTCTTGGCGCCCGGATTGGCAAAGAAGCTGACAATGCTCTGCGCCATCTTCGGACCGACCTCGCGAATTTGAACCAGCCGCTCGGTATCGGCCGCAGCCAGCGCATCCAAGGTACCAAACTCGCGCGCCAACACTTTTGCCGCCTTTTCTCCGACCAACCGGATCCCCAGGCCAAACAACAACCGCTCCAGCGAATTTTCCTTACTTTGGCGAATGGCCGCCAGCAGGTTGTCAGCCAGCTTTTCGCCCATCCGGTCGAGGGTGAGGAGTTGTTCCCGAGTCAACGTGTATAAATCCGCCACATCGTGAATCAGTTGATGTTCGAGCAACTGGCTGACCCATTGCTCGCCTAATCCTTCAATGTTCATCGCATCGCGCGAGACAAAGTGGATAATGCCTTCGCGAATCAACGCCGGGCAGCGTGGATTGACGCAGCGCCACGCCGCCTCCTCGGGCAGGCGCAAGAGCGGTTCCCCACACTGCGGGCAGTGCGTCGGCATTTGAAACGGGACTTCCTCCCCCGTTCGGCGCTCTGGCAGAGAACGAACCACCTCCGGAATGATGTCGCCCGCTTTTTGTACGACAATCCAATCCCCCACGCGAATGTCCTTCTCGCGAATCAGGTCCTCGTTGTGTAGGGACGCCCGTGCGACCGTCGTGCCCGCAAGAAACACCGGATCGAACGAGGCGGTCGGGGTGACGGCGCCGGTCCTGCCCACGCTGAGCGTGATGGCGCGCAGGCGAGTCTCGGCTTGTTCCGCCGCAAACTTGTACGCGATGGCCCAACGCGGGCTGCGCGCCGTGAAGCCAAGGCTTCGCTGTTGCGCCAAGGAATTGACCTTTATCACCATACCATCCGTAGCGTATGGCAGTTCCCGCCGGCGCTCCGCCCAGGAATCGATATACGCGAGGACATCTTCGATGTTGTCAAACACCCCGCGCTCCGGATTCACCGGCAGCCCCAGTTCACTCATCCACTGAAGTGCTTGTTCGTGTCCTTGAATCGTCTCCTGCATCGGCCCTGCGTCCGCCAGGTGGTAGACGAACACAGCCAGCCGCCGGGAGGCAGCGATTTTCGGATCCAGCTGGCGCAGCGATCCGGCCGCCGCGTTGCGCGGATTGGCGAACACCATCTCGCCGGCCGCTTCGCGTGCCTCGTTAAGACGCTCAAAGGCACGCTTTGGCATATAGGCCTCGCCGCGCACCTCAATCGACACAGGCTCAGCAAGCCGCAGCGGAACACTGCGAATGGTCCGAATGTTGGCCGTGATGTCCTCGCCGACTTCGCCGTCCCCGCGCGTGGCCCCGCGCACGAAAAGCCCGTTCTCATAGCGGAGCGATACGGCCAAACCGTCGATCTTCAATTCGCACACATACTGGACCGGAGATGAAATGACCGCACGCACCCGTTTATCGAACTCCCGTACGTCCTCCGGCCCATAGGCGTTGGCCAAGGAAAGCATGGGAATCTCGTGTTCCACTTTGGCAAACCCGGCCAGCACCTCCCCGCCGACGCGCTGGGTGGGTGAATCGGGTGTGACCAGTTCCGGATGACGCGTCTCAAGTTCCACCAGTTCCCGCAAGAGCGCGTCATATTCCGCGTCTGTGATTTCTGGATTATCCAGAACGTAGTAGCGACGATTGTGATACTCAATCTGCTCCCGCAGCTGTTTTATCCGCGCCGCCGCATCCATCGATGTCTGTTCCCGCTGCATCGTCATGCCTCCGCCTGCACTTTTTCAATCGGCGCAAACCGCGCCAAAAGTCGTTTCAAACCGGTCGGGGCTGGGAACGCGATGACCAGCTCAATGTCTTCCCCTTCCCCGCGCGTCTCCACAACTGTACCAATTCCCCACTTTCGGTGTTCCACCTTATCACCGGACTGAAAGTCGAAAGAGCGGTTGCGACCGAAATCCGACACCTGATGTCCCCAGGTTCGGGAAGCACGCTGAGCCGCGCCGTTCTGACCGAACGCGGTCCTTGCGCGCCCTGGTTCGGCTACCCTCTCCACCGCCTCCTTGGGCATTTCAGCCAGAAACCGAGACGGCGTATACTGCCTGTACTGGCCAAAAATCATCCGCGCCTGACAGCTGGTGAGAATAAGCTGCTCACGCGCGCGGGTCACCCCCACATAACAGAGCCGCCGCTCTTCTTCCATCTGGTCTGGCGATGCGAGTGCCCGACTGTGAGGAAAAATCCCTTCTTCAAAGCCAGTGATGAAGACAACCGGGAATTCTAACCCTTTTGCGCTGTGCAAGGTCATCAGCACCACCTGGTTCGGGTTTTCCTCCTCGGTCGCGGGTTTCCCTCCGTCCAAATCCGTGTCCGCAATCAGCGCCACTTCGGTCAGAAAGGCATTCAATCCCTCGCGTGGCGATCCGTCAAATCGCTCGTCAAACTCGGAGGTAACCGACAGAAACTCGCTCAGGTTTTCCAGTCTCGCCTCGGATTCCAACGACTTGTCCGCCATCAAGGCCTGCCGGTACCCGGTCCGATTCAAGACCTCCTCAGTTAGCTCGGTGACGTTGAGCGACTCGCTCATTTGCACGAACGCCTCGATGAGGTCGACAAACTGGGCGATGGCCTTGCGCGCCCGGGCACTGACCCCGGCGTCCTCAGCCGTCTTAAGCGCGTGATATAAGGATGTCCCGCCCACGGCCGCGGATTGCCGGAGTTTGTTCATAGTCGTCTCGCCGATACCGCGTTTGGGTTCGTTGATGACGCGTTCCAAGCTGACGTCGTCATCGACGTTGGCAATTAGCCGCAGATACGCCAGCACATCCTTGATTTCTTTGCGTTCGTAGAACCGCAGGCCACCAAAAATCCGATACGGAATGCCGCGCTGCAGCAGATACTCTTCCAAAACACGGGACTGCGCGTTCGTACGGTATAAGATGGCAAAGTCCCGGTAATCTTTCCCCTGTTGACGGAGTTCGTCG
This sequence comes from Alicyclobacillus herbarius DSM 13609, assembly GCF_000430585.1. GTDB lineage: Bacteria > Bacillota > Bacilli > Alicyclobacillales > Alicyclobacillaceae > Alicyclobacillus_G > Alicyclobacillus_G herbarius. The sequence continues at coordinate 34,522 of NZ_AUMH01000014.1, read as the reverse complement.
ATTTGGTCCATCACAAACCGGGCCTCTTGGCGTTCATCCTCCGCCGTATACAGAACCACTTTGTCCCCTTCCGGGTTCTCCGTCCAGAGGTTCTTCTCCTTGCGCTGCTGATTGTTGCGAATGACCTGATTGGCCACCTTGAGGATGGTCTTGGTCGAGCGATAGTTTTGCTCCAAACGGATGACCTTGGCATCCGGATAGTCCCGCTCAAACTGTAGGATGTTCCGGATGTCTGCACCCCGCCATCCATAAATCGACTGGTCCGAATCCCCCACCGCGCACAAGTTGCGTCGACCCGCAGCCAACAGGTGGACAAGGCGGTATTGAGCGTGGTTGGTATCCTGGTATTCGTCGACGTGAATATAGTGAAACCGGTTATGATAGAAACGCAAAACGTCCGGCGCCTGCTCGAACAGCTGGACCGTTTTGAGAATCAGGTCATCAAAATCCAAAGCGTGATTGGCCCGCAGCCGCTTCTCGTACTCTAGCCAGGCATCCCCGGCCACTTTTTCAAACGGCGTCGCTGCTTTGTCACGATAGCGTGCCGCGCTCTGCAAGACATTTTTCGCACTGCTGATGGCCGATTTGACCGCGCGCGGATCGTACTGTTTGGTATTCACGTTCATGTCCGTCAGCACGCGGCGAAGGACAGCCACCTGGTCCGCGTCGTCCAGAATCGTGAAATTGGACGGATACCCTAAGTGCTCGATGTCTCGGCGCAAGATCCGCACGCAGCTGGAGTGGAAGGTGGACGCCCATACATCGTGGGCCATTGGGCCTGTCCACTGCTCAATCCGATCGCGCATTTCCCGCGCCGCCTTGTTCGTGAACGTAATGGCAAGGATACTCCACGGCGCCGCGCGCCGAGTGGCAATCAGATACGCGATGCGACGTGTGAGCACACTGGTCTTCCCGCTCCCAGCCCCGGCAATGATGAGCAGCGGCCCTTCCGTCGTCTCAACCGCTTCACGTTGTTGTGGATTCAGCCCGGCAAGGATTTCGTCAATGCCCGGCGACACTGAAAACATCCGAATCTCTCCTTACGGCTGCTGATGACAGCCCAGCTCTGTCCATCCATTATACCTGAAGACCGTCACCCAGCGGCAAACATCCGTTCGCATTGTTGTTCCTTGCAACATGCGGGTTGACGAAGGCGCCAACACGTGATATAGTAGACGGTGTTCGACGCGATGGACGCAACGGAATGTAGCTCAGGTGGTAGAGCGCACGGTTCGGGACCGTGAGGTCGCAGGTTCAAGTCCTGTCATTCCGACCAATCCTTGATGTGACTGGATTCTCGGGGATTTTTGAAGGGGAACGACACAAGTGGTCGCACCAGACCACTTTCCCCGCCCCAAAGACCACTTCTCTCCTGTGCAAAACACGGGAAGGAGTGGGTTTTTTGTTGTTGAAATTTGCTGTGAAGGATTTTTTGGACGACCGGACATACAAAAATGTGTCGCCGTACACAGTCGCAGGTTATAGGCGAACGCTCGATGAGTTTCATGACTTCTGCGTAAGGCAGAAAATTGTCGATGTAACGGAGGTCACTCCTGCGGTTATCAAGCAGTACTTCATCTTCTGTCAACGGGAGAAAGGGAATAATGCCGTCACGCTGAATCACAAGTTGATTAACCTCCGTGCGTTTTTTAACTACCTGCAGCAAGAAGTGGAACTGTTCACCGAAAGCAATAACCCCATTCGCAAAATTTCCAGGTTCAAGACCGACGTGAAGATTGAAGTTTTCACGGACGAACACATTCGTCAAATCCTCGGGTACTTTCGCAGGATGAAATATCGGAACAAGTCGTTTTACGCGTATCGCGATTCAACAATTGTTATCACTCTGCTCGGAACAGGCGCAAGGCTCGGAGAACTGATCAACATCCGATGGGCAGATGTTGACTTCCAGAATTCAACCATCACCCTGTTCGGCAAGAAGAGGGTGGCCGTCGCCATCCCGATGGTTGCAAAACTCCAGCAGGAACTGGCGGAGTACAAGGTGTACATTGAACAGCGATTCCCTGAATTGCCCGAGTACGTGTTTGTGGATTCGCGCGGCAGGAAACTGTCCGACAACGCCATCAAAACGATGTTTAAGCGACTGAAACACATCATGAACTTTAAGGACGTACGCCTGTCGTGTCACACCTTCCGCCACACATTCGCGCATCGCTGCCTAATGGCCGGCATGGACATCTTTACACTGCAGCGGATGCTGCGCCATGAGGATTTGACGATGTGTAAACGCTACTTGGCCCTTTGGGGGAATGCCCTGAAAGAGCAAAATGACAAATACAATCCCCTGAACACGATTCAACTTTAAACCAGGGGTATGTCTCGTGGATGACCGATCCGAGGGTCTATCGCGCAGAAGGAGGCCTACTACGCTTCACATGCCCGGAGCGGGCGGGCGAGCCTTTCCAGACCCTCCCGCCCGCTGGTGTACAACCAAGGGGTCAGCCGTTGAGAACGGTAATCCCGACCCAATACTCTGAACCCCCGTGGGCTCTCTTCTTTTTGAGACCCGGGAAATACTCTTGAAGGCGCTTGTTGAATCGGACCTTCTTGAGCGGATGAACCCCGGAATCAACGCACCACTGCTCGTACGCAGCGTACAAAGCCTTGGTGGCGACGGTTCCGGATTGTGCTACGCATTCATCAATGAATGCCGCCACACTATCCGCGTCCCGAATATAGTCTTCAAGCGCCTTTCGAGTCGATGGTGTCTCCTGGAATCCTCCGCGACGGTCCAATCGCCGCAGTCCCTCAACGGCAAGGTTCAGGAGGGCGCTCAAGTTTTCCGGAAACTTTAACCGCTCTTCCAGCGTCGGATCTGGCTTCTTATCATTCGGCCCATTCCCAAAAGTATAGGGGAAAGGAATCACAATCCACCGACGGAAGAACGCCTTTGACACGTCGCGACTGGAGGGCAATTCATTGGCGGAGAAAATCAGTTTCGCGAATGGCCGAAAGTCGAAGGCGTCTTTACCCTTGTATTCGGCATTGACACGGTCACCTGATACGACCGATTTAAAGGTACTGCTCTTCTCCAAGGCGCGGTACTGCAGGTCTGCGAACGTGTTCACTAACTTGTCGCGGAGACCGGCTAGTTTGAAACGATTGTGTTCGAGATCGTGAAGTGGGATGTTCGTGACGTTCTCGCTGCCCACGAAGGCACTGAGTAAGTTGATGAGCGTTGATTTTCCATTGGATCCTTCGCCAGTTAGCAAGAACGCTTTCTGGAAACGCGCAGTGGGGACCAGACAGTAGCCAAAGATTTCATACATCAAGGGCACGACATCCTCGGGCAACACGTCCTTGAAGAACTGCTCGATTTCTAGGGATTTCGCCGTCGGGTCGTACACAACTGGGATTTGAATCGTTGAGAATCGTTCTGGCGAGTGCGGCTTTAAGGCTCCTGTTTTCCAGTCGAGCAGACCGTTTTTCACGTTGATGAGTCCGTCATCTGGATTCGGCTCGTGATCCGGTTCCACGTAACGTTCATTGCAGATCCACTTTAACGCCTCCTCAACGTACGTACTGCGGCTGTGTTCGCCCAGCATCTTTTGAGCCAGACGGCGGATCTCCATTTCCCCGTGAGGTCGATACACCCCGTCTTTGTATACGTAAACTACCCCTTTGTAATACATCACCGGCAATTGGCGCAAAATCGCGCCACCGAGTCTTGCCGTGATGATTCTTCCACGCTCATCGAGCCATTCCGCTCGGGGTGCTGCAGACGTCGCAGCCAAATTTGGATAGGAGACTTCGAGTTCCTTTACCCATCGCGGGTCTTTTGAAAGTCGCTCCAGCAGGGTAATGTCATTTCCGAGGTTCACCCAATCTGTCACGTCTCCCTTTTCGGGTAAACCAGGCAACGTGAGTACTCTTATCCTCTTGGCAATTCCCTTGAGGGTTTGGGCTACTTCGTTTGCATGCATACGCCCAGGCAAGTCGTTGTCAGGAATGATGATGACGTCTGCTCCCTCGAAGTATCGATTAAACGCCTTATCCTTGGGCCAACTGCCTGCACCGCACGGGTTGGTCGTCGCCGTTATTTTGTACGCACCGAGCGTATCAGCGTCCTTTTCTCCTTCCACGATGTAAATGGGAAGACCTATACGAATTGTCTCCAAGACATCAGGCAGGTTATAGGGTACTTTCCGGGCCGCGGCTCCGACGAGCCAGTTTTCCCCATCCCAGTGATACTGGCACACTCTTTTTTGTGCACCGGTGCCGTCGACACCGACCAGCAAAACAGGGGAACCATGCTCATCCTCGTAGATGTGTTCTCTCTCGTGATTTCGCCACTTAATGCCTCTTGAGCCGGAGACACTTGACGTACACGTATACGTGGACACGCCATGTTCCGAACTGCCACCGGGCGCCGGAACACCGAGTTCCCGGGCCAGGGTCTCCGCTGTTCCACCTTTGCCACAACCGTGGCAATAGAACAGACCAGATGCCCTGTTCACTGACAGAGATGGGTTACGATCATCATGAAATGGGCACCGCGTACGACCTTCTTCTCCAGACCAACGAATGGGGTACGGAAGCACTTCGATGAGCCAATCTTCGAATGGATAGAAAGAGCGTTGCATTGTATGACGTCCTCCTTTGGGGGGTTAAATTGTCCGCGCAAGGGAGGGCGCGGAATAAGGAGGGTGTGGGGAAGGATGTTGAAAGGGGATCCGATGGCGCTGGTCCTGGTGGCACTGGTCCCGATGGCGTTGGTCCCGATAGCGCTGGTCGCACCAGGAGCCTCGTCCCAGGCGACCAGCGGTCACCGTCTAGTCAAAATTGCTCAGATCAAGGTGGGATACCGTACGACCACCCGATTTACTTTCAGGTGTCGCTCCGGTGTTTGATGAGGTGAGTTGCGAAGTAACACGGGATGGTTGCGCGGATGTTGAAGGGGCTGATGCGGCCGTTCGCCGGGATGAGGGCGATGGAGGAGGAGCCACAATACCTTCCGCCTCCATCCCCCTCTGCAGCAGGAAGAAGAGGTGCTCACTGAAGCCTTTTGAGTGGGCCTGTCGGTAGTGATTCAAATATGCCACAACGTTCATCGGTGCTCCCAAAGGCACACGAAAGGTAAATGGCTCGCCCACAACCAACTTTTGATTACTCATCCTCGTCAACCGCCTGAAGCCGCATCTGCAGCAGTTTGAAGTACTAGACCGCGTTCAACCACACCGATGCCTGAGCGTCTGGCAAGAACCGCAATGGATAGCCTTCAGTGTTCAATGATTCCAGGTATGGACGGAGCAGAACACTGCCGCCGCCCACCATGTGGGCCATGTCAATGTGACCCGCCTTGGTAAACAGTCGGCGGAGAAAGTCATACTCAATCACCGCAAGTTTGCCAAGTTCCTCACGAACAATATCATCAATGGAGATCCGCCGGAAAGATACCCTGTTTCGCAGTTCCGGCATTGGGTGAGTGAGCGTCCTGACGACATCTTGTCGATTTTTGAATCGATAGCCAATTTCCCTACTCACCCGCTCGGCGATCACGTCCAAGTACGGCGAAACCCCTTCGCGCAGGCTGTCACTGTGGTAGTTGTCGAGTTTGCCCCCTTTTGACATGTCGGCTATGCATACATCGGACGTTTGGCCGCCGATGTCCGCGACGAGAATCGTGGCAACGCCAAACTCTGGACTCCGCAAGTTTCCCTGGTCGTCCGTTGTGAGATCGACAATACCTGCGTGCCCTTCCGCAAATACCGCGACTTCCTCCAACCGGATGCGTACAGTTTTACCTTTGTACCAGGGCGTATCTAAGAAGCGGACCTCATGTCTTCCCTTAAGCCGGTCGGCAAACCGTTGTTTCTTCCCCTGCTTTACCTCGGTAAGCGGCAATCCGCAGGCCAAGTGATACGCAGCATCGATGACGCCTCCATGGTCCGCAAAGTTCTGTACTGCATCGATGGCCAGGGCCGTCAAGGCCACAATGATGTTTTGATCGCTGTCACTCTTGACGGTCTCGATCCCCACTTCTTGGGCAAGCGGGTGAGTCGTCGCGAGGTTCCCAACGACGTATGTTCCTCCACCGCTCTTCAATGCATTGCTGACAATTTCGACGTGGAGACCATCCAGCGGGTCTCTTTCCAGTTCAATCAGCGGACGTTGCTGCTTTTCTTCCGCTATGATGTTGGGAAGCCACAATCGATTCCTCAAAGTCCCGAAGACTGCCTTGACCGCATCGTTTCCAGCGTCCACCGCTGCCAACCGTAGTGTAGCCATATATCAACATCCTTTCTTTTCTCGGTGTGTATGGAGCAAAACGTATTCGTAAACGTGCCGTCTGTAGGCGGCAACTTCATGTAGATCAAAACCGTAAAGAAAGTGGGGACTCTACGCTGGGTGAATGTTTGCAGGGCGCGAAGGGGCCTGGAAAGCCAAAGGAGCCGAAAGATGTGGTGTTCCGCCAACTGAAAACAACAGTGGTTAAGCGGGGATGTCGATGAGTCCGGCTTGATAGAGGTAGGTGATGCCTACAGAAGCCGCATCGGAGATGTCCCACCGGTCGAATACAAAGGTTCTCGGTAATCCGAGGAGTCGCCGGACCCCTGAAGCCACCAAGTCTTTTGACGCACAACCATGTCCGCCAACGATCTTGCGGACGGTTGAAGACGGGATGTCAAACACGTCGTATCCGTCCAACACCTCCTCAATTACGCCGTGCACCTTGGCAAGCGCCAGGGTTGCGAGGTTGTTCCTGTAAAACATGCGTTCCTTTGCAACAGAGCGCTCGATGGGGTACGTTTGCAGTAGGCGTTGCACCTCTTGGCGAATACTTCGAAGGGGATTGTTTGCGGTTTTGGTATCAATGAATCCGCCAGCGACAAAACGTGGGGTTCGCTTCGCAACACCGATGATGGCCCATCCGGTGCTTGCTTGGCTCGGATCAAGACTGAGGTACAATCTCTGCATGAAATCACCCTTCTGCTCATGAAATTCGGCGGTTGTACCGCCATAACCACACGCATCCAAGAAGGGTGTAATAGACGGGTGTGGACCAAAGCCTTTCCCGATTAAATACGGACGAGTGAGGACAGGAGACCGTCGTGACATTCGTGTTTGACAAACAGCCCTCGTTGCCGAGCGGAAGAAAACAAATCGGTGATTCCGAGGAGCACATGCCGGAGGAATCAGGAGGATGTTCACCTTTGCAAGCACATCCTACCATGCTAAAACGACGCATTTCAACTCCTTAAGAAAATTTTTTTCGCAAACGGACTGCATTCGCCAAGTTGCAATTCTCACTAGCCCCCGGTTGTTGCCAAGGGTACGTCATCTCTTAGGTTTATGCGCTTTCGGTCATCGTGTGGAACCACGAGGAGCGTAAACCAATCCATTTACCAAGGGCTTGAGAGGCCATGCGGTTCTTTGAGCCTCTACAACAGCAAAGATCGTTACGTTGTCCGAATCGCCCGTTCCTCTTTCGGTGGCCACTCTAAGACGGGAGAACTAACAAGCATGCAAGAGATATTCGGCCCGGAAAGTGAGATAATCGCGTCAAAGGGATGATTTTCACCTTGTTTAGGTGCGTTTCGCGATCATGGCGCTGAGCCATGTTGGATCGCGGGACTCCAAAACGGAGATTCATCCATCGAGCGAGGTGATCAACGTGCATGCACTTGGCGACGACGATCTTGAAGTAGTGCGTTCATCGATTCCCCGGCTCGCCGAATGCATCCGTGACAGTGAGTGCCCAGAACTCATCACGAGTGTTTTTGCGCGGCTGCTACAAAGGATAAGCGGAGAGACGATGGACGACATTCAGGACATCTTGATGCGTCTTGTTGACGTAGCCGTGACCGATTCCAGAAAAACAAGTGACAACGTGACAGTGAATGAGATGCTTCCACAAGTCCTGCGTAAAATTGAGGAAAAGCGCAATCGCCCATCGTATACGCGGCAATTGATCCAAAAGTACGAATCCGAGTTTACAGAAGTTGCCCTGCGCGCCATGTTCGGAGATTCGACGAGACGATAAACACCAAGACCGACAAAGATTCCTAGGTCACCTTCGATGTGTTATCAACTGCATGCTGTATGCCGCCAAATTACGGCAATGACCAGAGCGCGGGGAGTGATGACTCTGGTGAGCAATTTGATGTGCTTTGTAAGAAGAGTCCTGGGCTTGCCGGGCACCATTGCGCAAAAGACCCTGCACCTTCCGGACGGAACGGTCATTCGTTGGGGCAGGGTGCATGTTGGGGAGCCTATTCCACCAGCAAGACCGCGTCGTCTGACTGAAGTTTCACGCCATCAGCGATTCAAAGCACCAGGGGCTGCCACGAAGAAACCGGAAATCTAACCACTGGCGCCATCACGCGAAGCCCTATGTCCGCAGTCCCCTGATCCGGTCCTCACAGCGCCGTGTCTACGTAGACGTAGTCGTAGTCGTAGACGAACACGTGTACCTCAACGCTTGTAAAGTACCTGACCCATTTTGAAGGGACGCAAGACAGCATTACCAAGGGTAACGGGACCTTTGTGTACGTTTGCAAACCGTAAATGCGAAGGCACGAACGCAAATGAAATGTAAACACTGCAAGGCGCGTTCAGAGGTAACCATAAGGGAGGGATAGGCCGGTCAAATTCCCTCCGAACCTATCATCCGCACCCATCATACGTTGTCAACAACATGAACAATGCGCTCATCGACCGGTTCGATTGCGTAACATTCCCTGCAGATGAGCGCAACCTGCCCAACCCCCGACAAATCATCCACCGCTGCCTTACCCACTTTAGGTAATCGCACCACGACACTGCGACGGTCGACTGTTCCCTTACCTGCATCGCAGACAATCGTTGCCTCGGGACAGACCATCAACTCATCTGACGGGATATCTTGAGGTACTTGTCCCGGGTTAAATACCTCTCCGAGCAGATACTCACCGCAACACACCGGACAAAACACGACAGTTGCCATTCAGAACACCTTCCTTCTCTCGGCTAAAGCACTCAGTCGATCCAATTCAACAATATCGGAATTTTTTAACATAATTCAAGACAAGCCGATCGATGGTAGCGGGCCCAACAACAAGTTCGTCAAAGTTGAGGTCGTCGTCGAGACGTTGTCCATCCCCGCAAACCACCACAATCCCATACAAGCGGGGCAGCGCACATCTTCAAACGTTTGAACAACCGACAATCCCAAGTATATAAGGCAATCATGGGAACTTCCAGGGGAATAGCGGGTCCTGGTTTGGCCATAGGCTGCGAGTTTCATCCTGGTGATGACACCCCAAGCCTTGCGTACAATACTTGTACATTGGTTGTACAAGGTTTTATTGCCTACCACAACCCGAAAACCCGCGCCCCGTGCGGGAAGTTGGGTGGCGTACAAAAGTACAACGTTTTTCAGGGCTCCTCCCCTCTTGTTTATTGCTACAAGAGGAGGTGATGGTCCCCCTAAGGAGTTGACGAAGGTCTTGTACTTTTGTACGGGAGCCCGGATTCCCTTGTGGCACAAGGGTTTTCGGGAGTCTCAGCCCTTCGAAAGTTTTGTACCGACGTTGTACAAAGCCCCCGTTTTTTGTACACTGGACCGCCACACACCGCACTGCCCGCCTCTCCGCCTTGGTAGAAAAACGAGGGGGAAGGGGCCCCCAAGGTGCGATGCCTCGTAGGATGCCTCGTGCCCCCTTTCCACATAGTCCCCAGAACCCCTTCTCCGGACGCGGGTAGTCACGTTGCTAGGAACTTCGCGTCAGCGGTGTCGATACTCCAACAGCAGCCTTCCCCGTAGGAGGCCTTTCCCGTCGGCAGCGTCCCCGTAGGCAGCGTTCCCGTAGGCGGCCCTCCTGTGGCGCTACTCCCTCGGCGATACTTGCTCCCCTTCTGAGGGACATTCCCCCCGAGGAACATCTCCCTCGTGAGAGACATCCCCCTCGTGAGGAATATCCCCCCATGGGGACACGCCATGGGTACACACCCTGGGAACACGCCACGAACCCCCCAGTTGACGTGAGGAGCCAATGGTTGACGTGATCATCCAAGAATGTGATAATGACGCCGAGTAGCATCAGCCAGATTATTCAAATCCGGCCAAGACTGCGAAAGGGGCATCGCCGTGCGGCGTAGAATGTATGCACTTGCCGACGTCGGTATTCTCAATCTATTTGGGCTTCTCTCTCTATTTGGCTGCAGCCCAAATCATGTCGCGGTCTCCCCGAATGCTTCTAGTGGTTCTGTGCCCGCCAATATCTCTACTGAGGGAAACGCGGTAGCAAATAACGCTTACGCGGAATCGAATAACACTACGTCGGATAACACCACATCAGGGAACACGATATCGACTAACAAGCCACAGGAATCCACGGCTGCCAGCCCATGGCCAGACGCGAATTGGGTTTTAACCGATGCGCTGATGAAACAAGAGCAATGGGTGACATTGTACAATCCGAATCTGGCGATCAATCAAGGGGTGTATGGTCAGCAATACGACTATGAGCACTGGCAGATTCCGTCCAAGTGGACACCCTATCTTTACAAGAACGAAAAGTGGACGGACACCCATCCACAGGAACTAAACCACGCCACGCTGTTTATTACGCTTCAGGGAACGGTATTTTTGAAACAGGGGGCAGCAGGACGGGATTGGCCCCCCATTTCAGCAACCGATATCCCTCCCGATGCGACTATCGTTGCAGAATTCGTACCTGTAAAGAAGGCGGTGGAGGCAGGCATCATCCCGGTGTATCACTCTCAACCGCAGGTTGATAGTGTTTCCACCACGGTACTAGAGGTGCTCGGTATGAACGAAGCCGAGTACCAAAAGTTCATCGGCCAACCAAAGCAATAAGATGATCCCTCAAGGGTGGTTTGCGTCTCGAACGGCGGAATGTCTGAAACTTAGATCACTGGCGCCTCGGAATCGAGACTCGGGAGAACCGTAAAACGACAATTTTCATGCGAAATACGACACCCTTCGCGTCCGCCGACTATTTGACCGGGTTGGCACGCTTTCAATGTAGGGTCGTTGTCACCCAGCCCCATCAAGAGCCGACCCAACACGTCCTCATGCGGAAGGAATACATTGCCCAAGAAAAAATGCGCAAAATAATGATTTGGCGTACGTCCAATCGTATATAGCATACGTAGACCTTGAATTCCCATTACATCTAATGGTATCCCGGCTTTGATTCAATTCAGTAATGATACTGCGACTTTAACACAGCCACATGTTGCACAAGTTCAGCATATGTTGGTACAGGGGCTCCAATAGGTTGGGAATGACGAGACCCCTTTCTACTTGTTTGGTTATACAAATCCAAGATACCTTTTATCGCAGATGTATCGATTGACTCGAGGCTTCCTAGCGTATGCATCCTTATGTTGGGCCGATAGCGATTGATGATGTTTTTGAGCAAGATAATTTCGACGTAGTCTTCAATGTATCCACTCATTAAATCGTAAATATTTCGGAGTTCCCATTCTGAAATATCTCCTTCGTTGCGTTGAGAGAGAATCTTCATCCTTCGCTCTATTTCATCGAGTTTCTTTTTCATTACATTTTTATCGCCCAATTTGACATCTGAATCGATGACGACTTGGCGGTTAATACGAGTAATGTTGTTGACCTTATGATCGTCGGTACCGATAAGCAAGTTTAGGAATACTAGGTTATGCGTAAAAACGAAGACTTGATTCCCCTGCTCAACTAACTCTGCGATTCGTCGGGCAACGTATTCCATTCTCTCTTCATCCAGGCTGTTTACTGGGTCATCAAATATATACACGCCTTTGAATTTGTTTAGTTGGCATTCCGCAAAGAAATCTGCTAAAGCATGAATCTTGCGCTCACCTTCACTGAAAATCTGTGATAGTTTACGGTCATTAAGGCTATAAACACGTTTCGTCACACCCCGCGTTGTACTTGACCGCAACCTCCAAATGGTTGGAGGTTCAAAGCCAAGTTTTCGATACTCATTTTTCAGGAGAACTTCAAACGTTTGTATCACTTCTTCGTTGGTGAATTTGGTCTTCAGATTGGAAACCGCTCGTTTAACCCTTGAAATATCCGACAACATTTGAGAAATCCGCGATACCGATTCGCGTGCGTCTATATAGCCCAAAACATCGGACTTCGCTTCATATAGATCGAAACGCTGCTGTAGCGGCTGAGCCAAGGCTTGAAGTTCCTCTTCTTGGCGCTTCCGTTCCTGCTCACCTTCTGCGAGTTTCGATAAAACATGTTCCACCTGTTGCAAAACGTCTTTGTAATATTGACAAAAAGAATCAATATTCTTCAGAACATCTTCTTTAATGGGGATACGTTCTTCGAGGGAAGATTGGATACTTTTAAGTGCGTACTCCACTTCGTCACTTTCAATACATGTCTCACCTGAACGGCCAATATGATCAAACGCTGATTCAATAATTGTTATGGTCGTATAACAGTCTCGAAGGGCCTCTCTTACTTTTCCTAATGAATTGACATACTGCTGAAGTTGACGCTCTAAACTTTTGACCTTGTCTCCATGCTCTTGTAGCAATGCCCGGTATTGGATCATCAACTGCTTTGACCGTTCAGTTTGCAAAGGCTGTAAGCAATAGACACATGTCTTTTGTGTAAATTCCTCTTGCTTATCTCCCAGGGAATTCACAAAGTTGATACTAGCGGTAATGAAAGCCCTCCACGTCTCACTCTTAATCCACCCTTCGGGAATTATTGCAACAGTATTCCCTTTGGCCTCGAACAGCGATTTCGCTATGAGAAAGTCTTCTATTAGCCGATTCAATTCGGCTACATAATCCTGATTATATGTTGGTATCCACTCACCGTTTTCAGTAAATGATCCAAACAAACCAAGAATCCGTTGTACCGCGAGTTTCGCATTTTCAAGATTTTTTACCGTCTCGACTGATGGAGAAACTCGTAAACGAGCAAGTTTCTGGGTAATTCTCTCCAGTTCCACGCGGTCACTCTCGGAGAAGTCATGTTGTAATACCCATTCCCGTGTCAAGCCTTCTTTCGTTAGTACAAACGGTACCTTCTCGGCCAAGCGTGTTTCATACGAAGACATCACCGATTTATGATGACTAAGGCTGCTTTCCAATCTAAGTTCCAGTCCCTCAAGCAAATTTTGTATGTAAGTGAAGTATTCAACTTTCAAATGAGCAAGGTTAAAATCGTTGACCTGATCTTGCTCAACCAAAACATTTGCTATGCTGGTATCGAACACCATTACATCTGTCTCAGGGTTTTCTTCTGAGCCCATCTGCCAAGTTAACGTGTGCTCTACCCCGGACTCGTCCAAGTAAGTAATCTGTACTGAAGATTCGTTGGAATCATTGTAGAGATTAGGAATTACTTTCTTATCCTTTTTTCCCAGCACTCTACAGAGAGCAGCATATACTGAACTTTTTCCGGCCCCGTTTTTGCCGTAAAAAATATTTAACCCTTCGTTACACATAATGCGATTCTGAACGTCGACCAGACCGATGTTGCTAATGTGATCTATCGACACGATGCGATCAACGTGTACTTTGGCTGGCACACCTACAGATTGTTGTTCGACAACACTTTCTCTTGCGGCTGCCGATTCATATGTCGAAGTTCCTGATAGGATCTCTTCGATGGCTCCTTCAATTGATTCATCCTCTAACACTTTAGCCACCAGACGCTTTATCCATGGAGAATCGTCGAAGATGGCTGACTGTCGGATGTAATCAATCGCATTCATCGGTACGATTCCTCCAAAACGCCTACTAATCGTTTTGTCTTTCGAGCACGCTTCGAGTTTTACAAGATCAACAATGTTCCCAGAACCACTTTGGGTAAACGAACAATAACTTCCTTACGTATTCGTTATCAAAAACACCTTCATCCTTGGACGAACCCGTGGCACCACGCGCTCTCACGCGAATAACTCATTGAGTACTCGTTGCCACTCGTTCTCCTGTATGACCTGGAATTGTACCTTTCGCTCAGGAAACTCGAGTCCCAATTCGCTCCACGACATCTTCTTTGCGAGTTCGTTGCAGACATCAAACAGTCTACGCTTGTAATTCGTGTCTAGGTTCCCTGCTAGTTGATCCCCCTTTGTCTCGAGAACGTAAATAGTGTCATACTCCTCGGTATCTGATTCCGACCTCTTGGTAGCCACAAAATCGGGCCAGACCCGATTCTTACGCCATCCTTGTACGTAATAGTAGTCCCGTCCAACGAGGTTACGATACCAAAATAGAAGTTTTTCCTGCTTGTCAAGACATAAGGCTACCGGTGCTTCCAAGGTTTCATTGAACCATTCTTCTGGTACCGGATCATCAAACAAACTCAGTTGCACTGGCTTACCGGTATGGTGGACGAGCGGCGAAGCCATCTGCGGAATCTCAATCCGGCTCGGCACCTGATATGCTTTGCCGGCCATCAGGATCAGGCGTAGCCGGCCCTGCCGGACAAGTTCTCGGAAAATCGTTTCGCACAGTTCGTCTCGCTCCGCCTCCACGGCCTTCTCGAGTTCAGTTGCGATGAGCACCTGATTTGCAGCAATCACGTCCTCTGTGTACCGCTCCCGCAAAATCGACAGCGCCCTTTCAACAATCTCTCGTGCTACCCACGGGTTTGGTACTAAATCCTCGATACGCCGTGTAAGAAAGAGCGGATTGACAGATGCCTGTGCTGCATAAAAGACTGCTTCCTTCTCGGTAACGGATTCCCCCTCGTCTCCGTATCCGAACGATTCCTCCCAGTCAGCCACCTGGTTCTGCTTTAGGGTGAGTGTGCGTATGCGATTCAGCGTAAGATCGCTCCAGCGAATACGCCGTACTAGATCCATCTCGTAACTGATCTCCTCGTGACGGCCATCCTCTTCGATGAAGAACTTTGGTAGGTATACCTTCCCCTCGAAGCGTTTGAACTTCTCTCGTACGCCCACGGTCCGTGTCTTCTGGTGATTTGCTGTAGGCATACTATCAGACACCGAAACGCTGTGCACCAAATCGCCAAGACCCTCGCCTTCCAATCCAGCCTTGATATCCTTCGACAGTTCCGCCGCCTTACGATGGAAGCAAAACACGTAACTCTCGTCGAGGGCCTTGACGCCCGTTTTCTTTGCATAGGGCTGTCTTAAAATCCGACCTACCAGTTGCGTAAGACCTGTTTTGGATGATGGGTTGGTGAGAATGGTCAGTACGTACGCAAACGAACAGTCCCAACCCTCCTGAAGCGCTTGTTTAGTTATGATGTAGCGAATTGGGCAGTCGCGAGATAGAAGGTCAATGCCCTCAATATCGTCCTTTTCGCTCGACTTAATGGCGATCTGTTCCTCCGGAACGTTGTGGACCTGCATCAACTCTTCCTTCACATGCTGTGCGTGGATGTAACCGGCCTCCACCTGGTCCTTTCCGGTACGTTCCACCTGAATTAGGCAGATCGGACGAATGTAGACTCCCGTTTTAGACTCGTAGCGGATTGCTTCTTCTTCCAGCGCGTCGCGCCATGCCACGCTTTCCGCCAGGGTATCCTTCCAGTTTGTACTGGCGCGATTTGTGACGTGAAGATCGAGTTTGATCATCTCTTCCTTGTCGAGTTCGCGTCCGCGGATGTTGACCAGCACATTGCTCTCTGCGGGTGGTGTGGCCGAAAGTTCTACGACAATCGAGGGATTAAAACCGCGAATAGTCTCTTGGGCACTGGCGCTATACGCCTTCTGCCCCTCATCAAGGATAATGACAGGAGACAGGATCCGCAGTACGTTTCCAAGGGAGGTCTTGATCTGCCGACCGTACCACTCTTCTTCCGAACCAAAGTAGTCGAGATTTGGCCAGCGTTGGAGCCAGCGTTCGTGTTCCTCGCGGTGCCCTTCCTCCGGGAAGAAGGTCTCAAAGCCGCCGGCGTCTTGGAACAACTTAAGCGTCTCTTTGTCCTTTCGGTTGGCCGACGGCAGCATGAGTAGAAGGATGACCAGTCGTTCCCGTACGTCCTGTGGTGTAAAGCGATCCGTCTTTTCAATCACCATCACACGTCCACCCGTGGCGATATCGAGAAACTGCCGGTAGGGATGCGTGCGGTTTCTCAGGTAAGAGAGGGTCTGGCGGTAAATCTGGTTGGTCGGCACAATCCAAAGTACGAGGCCCGTTTGCCGCTCGAGGTAGATACTCTGAATGCGGTCAATGGTATGTACTGCGAGATACGTCTTGCCGCCGCCGGTCGGCACCTTGATGCAGAAGTTGGGCAGCGGTTCACCTGCGCCGGTCTTCTTCCCATGGTACACGCCACCCACGACCTTACTCCATACCTGCGCCGGAAAGTCAAACGCAACACGCATGTCCTCGGGAAGCGCAAGCGACTTCTCCCGCCAGATGCGCAGTTCCTTCAGATATGCCTCGATGGTGGCGAGCGCCCGCTGTTGGTACTCCTTGAGTTCCATCATCCCGCGTCACCCCCTTGCGCGGTACATCTCATAAGGCAGTTGTGCGTACTCAATCTGGTACTCCTCCATGTACTTGTCCGAAAGAAACCGGGCCGGTGCGAACACGAGCCGCCGCTTCTTGCTTTTAGGGGTGCCAAGCCCCTGCACAAACTCTAAGGTGAGAGCCAGGGATTTGAGTGCTTCCACGTCCGGCTTGTAAATGAGGTACACCTCATACTCTCGGCTCTCACCGATGAACCAGCGCGATTCATCTACTGCCTCTGGACGAAACTCCTCACCAGTCGCCGTATAGAAAATATAACGGGCCAGTTCCTTGTAAGGCGGCAGATGTTCTCCCGTAAGCAGCCCCTCAGGATCGATGGCTTGTCCGAGTTCGAAATACGAAAAAGTGCCACCAAGCCCTTCGCGCAGTGCCTCGTCCTTGGCACCTGGGACGCCCCGAATCACGCGACGTACCCGCTCGGCGGTGATACGATCTGCGTATTCCTCCATCTCCACGAGAATGAATTTGCGATTGCCGCCGTCCTTCTTGTTGAGCGCGAGAACAGCGTGTGCTGTCGTACCGGAACCAGCAAAGGAATCGAGAACGATGGAATCCTTATCAGTTGCTATCTGAAGAATGCGCTCAATCAATCGAGTCGGCTTTGGAGTGATAAAGTCAAGTCCGTCTTCTTCCAGGATACTGCGAATTTCCTTTTTGGCTCCATCCGTGTGGCCGGCAATTTCAAACGTCCACCAGGTATTCGGAACAATACCACCTCCACCACGCAACTCGTTTTTATAGCGTTTGAACGCTGGCACTTTCGCACGGCCATCTTTGCCCCAATAGATCAGCCCTTGGGCCACATGTTGTTCATGAACTTCTTTAGAGTAGGCCCAAACCCTTGTTCGACTTGGCCAAATTTCTTCGCCGGTGTTGGGGTTGATAATAGGGTAATACAGGTTTGGCCGTTCCTCGGCGGTTTTGTTGCAGGTGTAGTCGCTAAGTCGAAAAACACCTCGTTCATCTTCATATCGGTACTGCCTATCTTTCTTCTCTGTCCGAGGCAGCAGATTTCGTCGAAAGGACGCAGAGCGTTGATAAACCAGAATGAAGTCGTGCATAGGAGCAATGGATTTATGATCATTCGCTGAGGCGTATTTCTTCTGCCAAATAATTGTGGCAACGAAATTATCCTCACCGAAAATTTCATCCATGATCATTCGGAGACGGTGTTGTTCGTGGTCGTCGCAACTGACAAAAATTGCCCCATCCTCCCTTAGGAGTTCGCGGAGTAATTTGAGACGCGGCATCATCATACAGAGCCATTTGTCGTGGCGGGTGAGGTCTTCCCTATCGACAACCTTTCCGAGCCAGTCGCGTATCATAGGAGAGTTCACGTTGTCGTTGTAAACCCAATGTTCCGTGCCTGTGTTATATGGTGGATCGATGTAGATGCACTTCACTTTCCCAGCGTATATCGGCAGCAATGCTTTCAAGGCAATCAGATTATCACCGTGTATGATTAGGTTGTCGTCAAGACGTACCTTGTCCGTCAGACTTTTCTCGGGAACAGGGATCAGTTCATGGTATTTCACTGTCAGGTGATGATTTTGCACGAATGACTTTCCCTTAAACTGAAGCGTCGGCATGTAAAAATACTCCCCTCGTATGTACAGCAGCACTTACGTACGCATTGATTCGACACAAGAAAATCATAACCAATAAGTCGGTTTTCAGCGTTACCGTATCGAACTGATATTCTCGACTGCTTGATACAAGTCCTTTTCACTTGGGCGTAGATATCGAAGTGTTGTTTCTACAGATTCATGACCCGCAAGTTGCGCAACCACGTTCAATGGTTGCCCGCTGTCGAGCAAATTCTTACAAAATGAATGCCGAAATGATTGGCATGACCCATTCTCGACCCCTATTCTTCGAAAAATGCTCCTTACCATGTGTTGTAGTGCACGTACCGTAATACGTTGATTTCGTTCAGAAAGGAACAACGCAGAGTCCTGCGTGTCAATCTGCTTCCTCACTTCAATCCAATCGCTTAAGGCTCCAGCCAAATCGCGGTTCATCGGCACAACTCGCATCTTTCCCCGCTTGCCGTGTCGAATGGTAAGCGTTTTGCGCCTCAAATCAACATCGTCTACGTCCAAAGTCACCACTTCAGCCACTCGACACCCCGCCTGAAGCATACATTGGACAATTGCGACGTTACGTTTACGTCTACGTGGACTTTTTTCCTTCTCCAACTCGTGAAGGAAACGGGCCTGTTCTTTACGTGTGAGCCATCGTGGTGAGACACTGAGCATCGAGGGCCGCCTCATGTGTACTTTCCGCGTGGGGTCTGAAGGTACAAAACCACTCTCCGTTAGAAACGCCCAGTAGGTCTTGAGTCCCGCCACATGGCGATTGACGGTAGACGCTGAGTACTTTTTAACCGTCTGGAGATATGTCCTCCACTCGTGAAGGTCCAGTGCGGTGATATCAGCCGCATTGAATTGTCCATCTTCGCGTTGTTCCCACCATGAAACCAGGAGGCGCACTGACTGCTCGTAGGCTACGATCGTCTTTTCGTTCTTGCCCTCATGAACAAGCCATTGTCTGAATTCCCCAAGGTGTGTCACTGAATCCCACAACCTCTGACGTATTATACGAAATCTAAAAGGCGTATGTAAGAGCGTATTATACGACAAATCTCTACTCAAGTGCAGTTTTTGATTTCATAGAATACGGATTCCACGACATATATCACGGCCACGCCCCAGTTTCTCGAACAAGGGGTAATACACTTTCGATGAATAAATGCCCATACTCTGGAAACACCAATTCCAGGACATCACGCCGGAGGGAGATCGGAACAATGCAATTCAAGAGTGTACTGGATACGCAGCAACTGGCCGAGATTCTTGGTAACAGAATCACCGTAAATGGATTCCAAAAGGCCGTCGACCTTCCACGGTTTTCAGTGGCGGTGCTCGGGAATCAGAAGAAGAGTTTAATCAGCAAGGCTGCCCTGTTGGTGTACGATTTTAAACAGCACGCGATATCCTCCAACGAGCTCCCACCCGCTGCCTTCGACAGGTTATTGCGTCAACGTGTAAACCTCGAAACGCTCGCAGACGACAGTAACAAAAAGGCGGATGAGTTCGTGCGTGGGGTAGGCGTCGACCCAGTGGTAGAAGCCAGACCGGTAGCAGCGCTGAAACTCGTTATCCGTGCGACACATCTGTTGCCCTATTTGCTCCCTGGATTGAAAGAACGGCTGTATGCTCAGAACGTCGACTGGCGCGCGTACCACTTTGAGGTACTGGACTTTGTCGAAGACCTGGAATCCGACCTTGACCTCATAGGGAGTACACTTGGCGTAAAATCCAAAATGTCCGCGTTAGGGCTCGAAGGAATACTCGCAGAGATCCGTCGAAAGTGCGCAACTGAACTGGAGGAGTTGCACCACCAGCAAGACACATGCAGTGTACGAAATGTTTCGAACATGGTACAAAAGGTTCACCCGATGTGTCTACAATTTCTCATCAGGGACGTACTCGCCGCCATGGGACATGTGAACATACAGCCCAGAGACGGGGCTGGAGACAACGGCATTGACCTCGTTTCGTACAAAATCGATGACTCCGGCACTCGGCGTCGTTACATTGTTCAATGCAAGGCGCGAGCCTCGAAAATGGGGAAGAGCGACGTTCATCAATTTGCACTGCAGTGTGCCGAGAATGATGCGAGAGGGATCTACGTATCGTTGGGGGGATTCACCAAAAGCGCAGCAGACGGTCAATACCAGATTTCGATCGATGGTCAGCGCTCAACACGTATCCAAAAGATCGCTGACGTAACCCTTGTAGACCGCGGATTGCTCGTTCAGTGGGTCACGGAACGCAACATAGGGGCTACGCGTTCAAACGCGATTGACTACCAATACTGGGCGCGACTACAAACACCTCTCTTGGGTCATCGATTTGCTTGACCATCCAAAGCCAGTCCAGGGAACGCATCAGAAGAAAAGGTCTCTGTGGAACCGGAGATGTCGTGGTAGACAACGGGATGAAAGAGGATGGGGCTTGATCTGCATCCAAGGGTGGGGAACGGTGTTGATCTGACTGTGAATCAACACGGGACACTTGACTCATTAAAAAGAGCCCTTTACACTTGAATTTACGCGAAGGAGAGACGTATGGTCTTAGGGCAACACGCCCCAGAAATTCAGGTTGGTAGAGGATTTTCCAAATTCTGGCACGGTTCGGGACCGTGAGGTCGCAGGTTCAAGTCCTGTCATTCCGACCAGACCTTGATACAACGGGAAACAAGTGGTCAATATCAGAACACTTTCCCTAGCGAATCCACTTCCCTTCCTGTGTAAAACACAGAAAGAGAAGTGGATTCTTAGTTTAAATTCTGACAATTACCCCATGGGAGGTAAGCGCCACAGGACAGCATCCTTAAGTTTTCTGTAGAGACTGAACCCATCGCTGTCACTATGGTTTTATAACGGTGGCCTTGTTTTTTTCGTGTGTTGTTCAGACAGATTTGCCGTAGGAAGCCCCCTAGCGCATGCCTGCCCCTGACAATGACCAACCGGCGAAATGCGGCGGTGGTCTGCCACCCACTGATATACCCGTTCGCCCAGCCCGACACGAATTCCAACCGCGAGGATGCAGACAAGCGGCCAGTACGCGGGCACCCGTTTCGTCAATTCCAACATCGCCCGCGCCCCCGTAAACCACCGGCCGGCGGTCGGTTCAAACGCGTGTACAGCCACGGCAGCACGCCGGGCATCAAGGCCAAAGCGATGGCAAACCTCCGGATTGCGCAGGTCATAAAACGCCAGGCGGCCAAGCCAGTCCCAACGCTTCGTGACAGCGACGGTGCGACGGCATAGCCCGCACCACCCATCGTAAAATACGATTAAGCTGGGCGAATCGTGTTTGGTCTCTAAGCGGTGTTTGGCTCTCATGAACCTATTGTAACGCCCCGTGCCTGCTTGTATCACTCGACTTTTGCGTGTATTTTCAAACTGCCACAAGCACTTCACACCTACAGGCGCGTGGTTCGGTATAATGGAATCGTACTTGGTTTTCCCAGCTCCGCAACTGAATTGAGGAGGCTTGATGATGGCAGGTATTTTCCAAAGGATTCGGGAAATTGGACTCGCCAACATTCACGCAGCCTTGGACCGGGCCGAAGACCCGGTGAAGATGTGTGACCAGTACTTACGCGACATGGAAGACGAGATTGAGGAAGCGGTCAGTGCCGTTTCCCTGCAGACGGCCACCAAGATCTCGCTGGAGAAGAAGTATCAAAATCTGCTGGACGAAGTGGCAAAGTACCAGACCTATGCTGAACGAGCCGTGCAGCAAGGGAACGACGACTTGGCGCGAAAGGCGCTCCTCAACAAGAACAAATATCAGCAGCAGGCGGATGAGCTCAAACCCCAGTTGGAGCAGGCTCGGGCAGCCACCGACAGCTTAAATGAACGGCTACGCGACATGCGTGAAAAGTTCGAGGAGATGAAATCAAAGCGCGACCTGCTGGTCGCCCGGGCAGAGGCGGCCAAGGCCCAGAAAAAGATCAATCAGACCGTGGGCGGACTCGGCGATGGGCGTGCCCTGCGGGGACTGGAACGCATGGAGGCGACGGTCACCCGAATGGAAGCGGAGGCGGAAGCGTCCCGTTCCCTTTCCGAACAAGAGGAAGATCCGTTCCGCGAACTGATGCAAAACGAACAGTCGCAAGCGGTCGAAGATGAACTGGCGCAGCTCAAACAGAAGTTGGGGAAGGCCCAATGAAACGCCGTCTAGCCGCCATCTTGTCTGCTTGCGTGGCGGCTCTCTGCTGGCTACAGACGGCGTGGGCGGCGCCGGACATTCCTAGGAAGGCGGGAATCGTGACGGATGAGGCCCACCTGTTCAACCAATCCCAGGTGGCCACCCTGGAACGAGAACTCGCCCAGGATTCCCCCTACCACTTTTACGTTTTGACTGTGCCCAGAAGCGATAACTTCGACGCGCTGGCGAACCAGGTGTTTAACGCCTGGGGCATGGGCGGAAACGATGTTTTAATCGCTATTGATCCAGGCGACCGACGCGTGGAGATTGTGACAGAGCGGGGTTCGCCTCTCGACAATCTTATTCGCTCCCAAGAGCCAGGGGGCAATACGGCGGACAAGTATCGTTCCGTGACGGATAAGTACTTCGTGCCAGATGCCCGTTCTGGCCATTACGTCCAAGCCGTGGCCAAGACCGCGTCCGCCTTGAGCGCACTCGAGCCGCGCTCGCGGGTTGTGCTCCCCTACATGGCGGTGGCCATCTTGATTCTCTTGGCCATCGTAGCCATGCTGGTCGTCCTCACGCGACGACGGCGCAGGTTCGAGCTGCGCCGAGAGATTGACGCAGCTGAGCGGGAATTGACGACGGTGCTCAGTTTTTGCGTCGAACGAGAACGCCGCCTGCAGGATGAGCTTCCGTTTGCGGAAGGCGAAACCCGTGAGCGGTTAACCGCCGAACGAGCACGCATCGCGGAAACGCTGCCGAAGCTCAACGAACTGCGGAGACAACTTTCTAGGCCGAACTTAAAGCCGTTTCACGTCCGTCAGATTGTTTCCGAAGTGAAAAAGCTCGGTGCGTATGTCCAGGGACGTTCACCGTCAAATACGGTCGGAAATCCCGACGGTACCGGAATTGACCCAGACAAACCTTTACCCCCTCCACGCTATGCGCGGGGCGACTGGTCCAGCCCAGAGGAGAATGACGTGGGCGCCTCTCCCGGTTGGAGGCGACCTGACCAGCCGACCACAGTGATTGTCGACCGCTCGGGACCTTCGTTCTTAGAAACCATGATTGGCCTCGAACTGGCGGAAACCATCTTTGACGACGAACGCCGACGCGATGGGTTCCCCACTGACAACGGCAACGGGAATTACGGAGACTGGAGCAGCGGCACAGACTCGGGCGGATCGGACTGGGGCGGCGGATCGGATTGGGGAGGAGGAGGCGACAACAGCGGCGGCGGATCAGACTGGTAGTGGCAAATGCGTTTGGATGGCTCCATCAAAACGATGGTGCCATCTTTTTATCTGGCAACATGGACCGATGTTCAGCTCGACCCTTGACAAACGCGTTTCCTACTTTTCATATATGTTTGCCAGATAGTGAGGCTTGTCATTCTCCATGCTTCCAGAGAAAATGAATGTGTTGTGTGCCCTCCCCTTGCACTGCAACAGCATATCCCGATTGAATCTCTGGACGAGGAGTGTCTCCCCTGAAACGGACCACGACTGCGATTGGACTCTCACTTCTCTCTTTATTTTCCGCCACTGCAGTTTCGATGGAACTCGCCGGCCAAACGGCTGAAGCGGCATCCTGGCATCCGCAAAAAAAGGCGATCTACGTGGATGGCAAACTGGTCAATCACCCTTTTGGAATCGTCAAGAATAATACCACCTATGTTGCTATCAAGTATGTGATGCAAGCGTTGAAACAGGTTGGGATTACCAGCACCTGGGACGGCACGACTTGGCGCCTGACCGCCCCCTCCTATCTACCGATTGATTTGACCCATGTTCCGTCCAGTCATGGCAACAAGGTCATCCGCCTGAATGGGCACCTGATTTATCGAGTCGACAACATTGTCTTCCCCGATCCGGCTACTCATGAACGGACGACCTTTATGCCGATTGTCTACATGGAGCGACTGTTGACACGGCTTGGCATCGGGTCCACCTGGGACGGCTATGCGTGGCGCATGACCACCCCGCCACCGATTACGACCGACGTGGCCAATTCATCCCAGTACCCCACCCTGCAGCGCGGGAATGACGGATATCCGGTAGTGTTGCTGCAGCAAAAACTGAACGCCGCCGGCTACAATGCGGGCAGCATCGATGGGCAGTTCGGACCCCGAACCCTGGACGCGGTACGACGATTCCAGGCTGCGCACAAACTCACGGTCGACGGGATTGTGGGCCCGAGAACCTGGTCTGCTTTGAACCAGGCCTTGGCGCAGAAATTTTCCATCCCGATTACCGATACGAAGCCACTGACGCCAGTAGATCCGAAGACACCGACCCATCCGAGCGCACCACCATCCTCGGGTAGCACGACGGGCGGCTACAAGGTGATTCAGGCGTGGGCGAATACGACCGCCTCGCTCACCGATGCAGAACGGCAGTCCACCATCAATCGCATTGCCAATGACAACTATTCCTTTTCGGCCGATGGTAGCATCCAGACCAACCTCTCCTTGAGCGTAGAGGCGCAACTGCAGAGTGCCAGCCGGGCCAATGGCACTGCGGTGTTTGCCACAGTTGCGAATTTTGACGCAAACGGGGATTTTAGCGGTTCACTCGCGCATCAGGTGCTGACCTCCTCAGCCGCCAGTAGCCGGCTGCTGCAGGGCCTCGTCAACCTGGCCGAACAGGAAGGCGATACCGGCATCGACATCGACTTTGAAAACATTCCAGCTGCAGATGGCCCATACTTCACCGCGTTTCTGCGGAAGCTCGAACAGGCCTTGCATGCCCACGGGAAACAGCTGTCAGTAACTGTCCCGGCACGCACGGGGGACGCGGCAGAACCATGGAACCAGGCGTACGATTATTGCGCCATCGGACAAGTGGCCGACTGGGTGCCGATTATGACCTATGATTTTTCTTGGACAGGCACGGGTCCGGGTCCCATTGCGCCGTTGTACTGGGATGAACAAGTGCTCCAATACGCCACCGGGAAAATCCCTACGCATAAAATTCTTCTCGGAATTGGCGCTTATGGATACGATTGGGATACATCGAAGAAGGGGAGCGTTAAAGCGCTGTCGCTACCGAAAGTGGATGCGATGATTACGCAATACAAGGTTCATCCGGCGTGGGACAGCACGGATGCCGTACCGTGGTTTTCCTACCGGGATGCCGCCGGCGATACGCACCAGGTGTATTACGAAAACCAAGCCAGCATTCAGCAGAAACTGGCCTTAGCCGATAAGTATGGGGTCGCAGGCATCGCCTTTTGGAAGGCGGGGCTCGAAGACCAAGGGTTTTGGAATGCAGTCAACCCTTGGGCAAAGTGAGTCACTCCCTGCGAACAGCGCGGCGGCGGGCACCCGCCGCCGATTTGACCCTGGCGCCGTTTTAGGCACCTCCTAAAGAAATGGTTTCACGCAGCATCCACTCAACGTCTCGCGCATCTATCGGGCGACTGAATAGAAACCCTTGCATTTCATCGCATCCTTCTTCCACCAAGATGGCCTGCTGGTCCATCGTTTCCACACCCTCGGCCACCACTTTCAGATTTAACGTATGACCCAACGCAATGATGGCCGTCGTGACGGCCATCTTCTCGGGGTGTCCGACCATATCGCGGATGAACAACTTATCGATTTTAATCGTGTCCAACGGCAGGCTGGCCAGGCGAGTCAACGACGAGTAGCCCGTACCAAAGTCGTCGATGGTAATCATAATCCCCAACTGGCGCAGTTCATT
Source organism: Alicyclobacillus herbarius DSM 13609 (assembly GCF_000430585.1). Lineage (GTDB taxonomy): Bacteria > Bacillota > Bacilli > Alicyclobacillales > Alicyclobacillaceae > Alicyclobacillus_G > Alicyclobacillus_G herbarius. The sequence goes on along the minus strand of NZ_AUMH01000014.1, from coordinate 8,652 downwards.
CAACGCGGCCAAGGCGTGAGTCACGCGGCGAATCAGGGCAGATTCGGTAATCTCCAGCTCAATCCAGGCTGGATGAACGCGGTGCCTCAACAACGTGGCATGAACCTTCGCCGCGAAATCGTCTTGTAACAATTGACGTCCAGACACATTGACTGCAATCCGCACCGGCCGAATTCCCTGGTCCTTCCATATGCGTGCCTGCCGACAGGCGTTCTCCAGGACCCAGTCGCCAATCGGGACAATCCACCCCGTCTCCTCCGCAATCGCGATAAACTCGCTGGGCGGGACGTTCCCTAATTCTGGGTGCTGCCAACGCAATAAGGCTTCCACCCCGACAATGCGCCCGTCCCTCCCGCGCACCCTGGGTTGATAAACCAGTGTAAATTCCTGGTTTTCCATAGCCCGGGAAATATGGCTTTCCATAAGGAGACGCTCGTAAAAGTTCGCATTGATGCCCGGGTCGTAGAATTCATAGGTGTTGCGCCCACTGCGTTTCGCGCTGTACATAGCGGCATCCGCATTGCGGAACAAGGTGTCCAAATCAATCCCGTGTTCCGGATAGATGGCAATCCCCACACTGATGGTCGTCGCCAGTTCATACGTGTCGATCCGGATGGGTTGGCGTAGCTGTTCCAACACCTGTTCTGCCAACTGTTTTAGCTGGTCTCTGCTCCCGACCCGCGGAATGACCAGAGCAAACTCATCGCCGCCAATGCGGGCCAAGGTGGCATCTGTAGGTATCACCTTATCTAGCCTCGAAGCGACCGCTTGAATGAGTGCATCCCCAGGCACGTGACCAAACGTATCATTCACCGACTTAAAATTGTCCACATCCATGACCATAACCGCCGCATGACGATCCGGACCGGTGCTGGCCAACGCGTAATTGGCGCGCAACGTGAACAGTCGCCGATTGGGCAGCCCGGTCAAGGAATCATGGTAGGCCAGACGGCGGATCTCCTCATTGCGCTTTTCCCGTTCAATCGCGAGGCTCGCGATATGCGCCAAAGCGCGAATCAGACGCGCGTCGTGGCGGCTGGGATACCTGCGTGTCGTGGAAAATACCGCGAAGCTCCCTAATGCCTCCTGGTCGCCGGCGTGCAAAGGAATCGACCAAATCGCGCGCAGGGTTCGACCGCCTGGCAGTCTCTCCACCCCTTGCCATGGCATCGTGCCGGCAACCAACGTTACCCGCAAGCCTTGCAAGTCTCGATTCGTATCGACAGCCAGGGACTCAACCTGACGAAAGTCTTCAATCCCGGTAACAATTTCTTCGGGTAGTTTCCTGTGCATCGCACAATATAGCTGCGACTCCGGGCCTTCACGAAACAGGTAGACACCGACGAAATACGGCGTTTTTGCCTCCACCCCGTCGATGATTTCGCCGAGCACTTCCGCGAGCGATTTCCCACGCGCAATCATCTCCAAGGCTTTGGTCTGCTGTTCCGTACGCGCTTGATTCCGGCGTCGACGGCCACGCAACAAGACGAGACAACCCCCGACAAGCAGGTAGAATGTTCCGTCCACAGCGGCGTGAAGGATGCGCGGAGCACCTTGAACCCAACTAAATTCGAGGCCAATTGAGGCAAGAAAAAGAAGGATTACCGCCGTCATTACGCTTGCCCACAATCCTCGCCGTCCGAGTTCGACCACGTCCGGTGTCACTCCTCTATCTCGTTGAAACGTCAATTGTATTCAATGTATCAGAGTATCAGACGCTAGCGGACCCATTCAATCCACATTGAACGCCAAGCAGGAGGACATAACTCGCAAGGAAATGGCCGCTTACGCCCATACTACGACAGAACATCATCGAAAGAGGAGGCATTTTGGGTTGACGCACGAAGAATCGAGCCTGCAGGCACAAAGCCCGCTGGCCGAAGCCCAAGATTCGGTCGATAAAGCGCGAAACGCGGTCGATCAAGCCCTGTCCTACTCCAGTCAAGTCATGATTCAGCAAGCTGAACAGGCCATTCAAAAGGCATGGCATGCAGTGAGTCAGGCTACGGACAAGGAACAATGGCAAGCCACTGAGGAAGCCAAGACGCGTCTTTATGAAGCCGAAATGGATTTGAACAAGGCGCGAGCACAAAAAATGCGACCCTAAGCATAAGGGGCCGTCCCACCCCCAGCATAAGCTGGAGGCCGGGACAGCCCTGTTTGACATTCCCTCAGTGCACGCCAGCCATCGCTTGAACGGGCTGGTACATCTGGGCGAGCTGCATCAGATAAGTGCTGCTCGCCTGTTCTGTGGGGTAGTACCCTTTTTGCGTCATCCACTGCGAGACTTCAAACGAGTGGCGGGAACTCATCCGAAACGCGTCCTCCAAAAACTGCCGCAATTGCGGGTCACTGGCCTCAAACGTGGACCAGGCATATTCTCGTCCCGCTCGTTTCAATGTCAGCAGATAGGCAGTGGCTATGGCGCGATCATCAAAACTTGTGGCCTCTGGATTGGGCGTCACCGGTTGTGGCTTGGGCATGGTCGTCTGCATCATCTTGGCCGGCATCGCGGGCACCTGTAACTTTTGGTTGCTTTGTCCCTTGGACGCCCATTCTACCTTCATGTTGTAATCCTGAATATGCGCGTCCATGTGCTTCTCGAACATCTGTTTCAGCTGAGGGTCGGTCGCATGGTTTTTAAAGAAACCCATACAGTTAATGCTATTCACGCAGCTCATCAGTAGTTCGTTCAGGTCAAACGCCTCATGGCCTTGCAACGGCATGCGCTATCCCCTCCCTTGTTTCATCCTTTCTCATACAGGAAACCCTGGATCCCCCGCAGTCGCGGTATACGCGGCCGGAGCGTCGATGGGGATCCGCGTGTAGTGTCATCCCTTGACCCTGGGCTTATCCGTGCCATCAATCCGGGAGGTTTCGGGAATGCTGACACCCAGGAGGGGAATCGGATGCTAAGCACGTTCCGCAGTTGGACCGTCTTTAACGCCGTCATAAAGCTATTTGGCTACGGCAGCATCTTCTTAATTGCTGACACACTGCTGCCGAACCTCTACATCAACGACTGGTTTGCCGTTTATACGGTAATTGTTTTAACCCTTGTTGGGACCGTCGCGGATGTGGTGATTCTCCCGCGTCTGGGCAACCTTCCTTCCTTGTGCCTCGGCTTTGTGGGCATGACAGTCATCATTTGGGCCATTGCCCACCTGGACCCATACAACCGCGTCGGCTGGTTAGCCGCGTTCATCCTGGCCCTTTGTCTCGGACCCTTGGAATTTGGTCTACATGAAGTGATGCTGCGCGCACTTGGATACCGCCAACAGGGCGGCGTCCGTTCGTGACCGTTTGTACCTAGGGGATATGTATCCAGCAGGAAATGCGCATTTCATGCTGAATTCCCATAGACTAAGAAGGTCATAGGACGTCCCCGCCAGTTCGTACCATTAGGATGGGCGACTTTGCTGCTCCGAACGGAATTCACACGAAGGAAGTCGATGTTCGATGAACCTACTGGAGATGATGTGCGCGTCCGCCCGACGGTTTGGGCAGCGCGAGTGTCTCCGCAGCAAGCGCGATGGACATTGGCTGTCGTGGACGTACCAGGAGGTCTGGGAACTTTCTCTGCGTCTGGCAGTCGGGTTGCACAAGCTCGGGACCCGGCGAAATGATAAAGTCGGACTGCTCGCCAATAACCGTCCAGAATGGCCGATTTCCGACCTTGCCATTTTGCGCCTTTGTGCCATTGTCACCCCCATTTACCCAACCCTCCCCAGCCATCAGGTTCGCTTCATCCTCGAAAACGCGGAGGTTCGTTGGCTGATTGTGGATAACTACCAGCAGGTGTCGAAACTAGAGAACAACTGGCCGCCGCAGTTGCAACGGGTTATTGTGATGGATGGACCCTTAGAAACGACGGATGAACGGGTCTTATCGTGGGACGAAGTCTTACATCTGGGCAATGCCCCTGTCCCGGACGCGATCCCGGAAATTGGACAGATACCTAATGAGCAGATTGCGACCATCGTACATACCTCGGGCACCTCTGGCCAACCGAAAGGCGTTATGCTCTCGCACGGGAACCTGGTCAGCAACGTACTGTCCAGCCTGACGGTGATATCGGTAACCGGGAACGACGTGGGGCTGTCGTATCTGCCCCTGTCCCACATCTTTGAACGCACCGTCGGGCAGTTCGTCTTTCTCGCCAGCGGATGTACCATTGTTTATGCCGAGGGTGTTGATAAGATCCAGGAAAACCTGCTGGAGGTACGTCCCACTGTCCTCATCACAGTGCCGAGACTCCTGGAAAAGGCATACACCCGATTTCAAGAGCAACTGGAATTGGCCCCCAAGGCCATCCGCTGCATGGTCCAGCACGTGCTGAGGCGTGGAAAAACGGACGGAGCAACCTACCGACTGGTCGACAGATTGGTGTTCCGCAAGATGCGCGCCGCGCTGGGTGGACGCCTGCGCCTAATTGTTTCAGGTGGGGCGGCGCTCAACCCCGAAATCGCTTCATTCTACATGCAGGCAGGCATTCCGGTTTGTGAAGGATATGGCATGACCGAATCCTCCCCGGTCGTCTCCGTCAATCCCATTGAGGCTCCACGTCCCGGCACCGTTGGCCGTCCGATTCCCGGTGTACAAGTTAAACTGGGCGACGACGGCGAACTCCTCGTGAAGGGCGCAAACGTCATGAAAGGGTACTATCGGCTGCCGGAGGAAACCCAAAAAGCTGTGGATGCGGAAGGGTGGCTGCACACGGGGGATATCGCGGAAATCGACGCGGACGGCTACATCCGTATCATTGACCGTAAGAAAAACATCCTCGTGCTGGCAACCGGTAAGAATGTGGCCCCCCTGCCGATTGAAAGCGCCCTGTGTCTGGCGCCCCACATTGGCAACGCGGTGTTGATTGGAGACAAACGCAAATACGTCAGCGCCCTGATTGTGCCCGATTTTGCAAGCATGTCTTCCTTCTTGCAGCAAAAAGGCATCTCTGGACCGGCCACGGAATGGATTCATCACCCGGAGGTTATCGCGCTGTTTCGGAAAGAGGTGTATGAGGCTGTGCAACCCTTCGCTGGCTTTGAACAGCCGAAACGGTTTGTGCTTCTCCCCGAAGAGTTTACGATAGAATCCGGGCACCTCACCCCTACTCTGAAGGTGCGGAATCAAATCATTGCCGAGCGTTATCGGGACCAGATTGAAGCCATGTACAATGGACGGAACTTTATCCCTGTCTTTGAAGACCTGCCGGACCGTCTTGACACAGCTGACTCTTCGCGTCCAACCAACCAAAGCCTCGGGCAATAGTCGGTGCTCGGTTTGGGGTAGTTAAGTACGCTTAGGGTAGTGGGATTCGAGGATTCGACTTCAGGCGCGCTTGGGTATCGGATACGGGACTTTGAGACGGGACTTTGAGACGGGACTTTGAGACGGGACTTTGAGAATGAGTTTGAACATGCAACTGGGTTCAACCGGTGGCGCGTAGGTGGGGACGTTTTCGTCCATACTGAGATAGAAACCGGCGTTTTCGCCAAGGGAGGGAACCTGTGTGTCGATAAGTGATGCCGACCTCACCCAGGTGATGAGCTCAGTCCACACGATTGCCGTCGTGGGCCTTTCAGATAACCCAATGCGCCCTAGTTATGAAGTGGCTTCCTATCAACAATCCCAAGGTTACCAAATTATCCCGGTCAATCCGAACGTCGATCAAGTTCTCGGCCACAAGAGCGTGCCATCCCTGACGGCCATCTCCGAACCGGTCGATCTCGTCGACGTCTTTGTCCGCAGCGACCGCCTCAACCAGGTCATTGACGACGCCATCAGCAAGGGCGTCCGTACCGTCTGGCTGCAACCTGGAATCCACAACCCGGACGCGGAGCAACGGGCAACCAATGCGGGCATCCAGGTCATCACGGATAAATGCTTTGCCCGCGAGCATCGGCGTCTGTTGGGTAGAGCCCCGATGTGAGCGCCGCGCCAACCTGCGGTGGTGCTTTGTTGCTCACGGCACCGCCGCGGTCACTCCCGCCCTCTCCCGCTACTCCCCGTTCACGACCGATGTGACACACCAGATGTGACGAAAACGAAAACGTTCCAGCTACCGCTCTGTTATCCTACCGTTCCAATCTGGCGGGCCTGAAAACACCTCTGGTAAAATGTGAGGGAGTAGGTATCCAGGATTACGGTGAGGCGACGTCCGATGAACTTTCTCAGTCACATCCTTCCCTGGTTAAATGAAGGTTTCATTCTCTCCAGCGCGGTGGTTATGGCGTTCGGTTGGCGCGCGATTCGCCACGGCTACGAAAACCTGCACCGCCGCCTCATGTTAACCGGTTCTGTACTCGCGGCCTTGTTCTTCGTCAGCTACGTCGTGAAAACCCTCGTAGTCGGCGACACCTCGTTTGGCGGCCCGGCCGCCTGGCGAACCCCCTATCAGGTATTTTTGCAAATCCATTCCGTCCTCGCCACGGTTGCGGCTGTGCTCGGCGTCATCACGCTCATTTTTGCGTACCGCGGCTCGTTCCGCCGGCACCGGAAAATCGGACCTTGGACCCTGGGCACCTGGTTCATCACCGCCTTCACTGGGCTGGTGGTATTTTTGCTGTTATACGTGATCTTTTCCCCTGGCGAAACGACCAACGTGCTGCGAGCCTGGTCGGGCCATTGACCTTCTACACGATTGGACGCTTTTTACGGTTGACCTGTTTCGCTCCAGTCAAGGCGCGCCTGTGCCAGATGCCGATAACCTAAGCAGATTGCACAGGCAATCCCTTTCCAAGTGTGTTATAATACACGCACACGTTGATTTTCCATTTCTAATTTTATTTGACCCATAGGCAGTCTCGGATCGGAAGGGCCGAATCCCGCGAAGTGCGGGAGCGGGGGACCCAGGTTTTTATGGGGTGAATTGGCTGTAGGTGCGCCCGCACCCAGCCATAGGCGGAGTCACCGCCGAACCCGTCAGCTAACCTCGCAGGCGAATACGACGGATTGCGGATGATCTCTTCAACCTTCATCCACAGAACATCCTATACTCGTTTTGCAATTGAATCCGTTGCCTCCTTCCCGCTCGGCCAAGAAATCCGCTTTGGCGGTGTTTGTCCATTCGGTGCCTCGTTCCAGGCTAGGGTCGTGAAAGGAGACTGACATGACGCAAGCGGCCGTTGAATTCGTAAACGTCAGCAAGACGTACGGATCGCATCATGCCGTGAAGGATTTGAATCTCACCATCGAGAGCGGCAAACTCGCGACACTAATTGGTCCATCGGGATGCGGCAAGACCACGACCTTAAAAATGATTAATCGCCTCATTGAACCGACCGCGGGACAGGTGTTAGTTGGCGGGGAGGACATCGCCAAGCTCAATCCGGTTGAGCTTCGGCGCAACATCGGCTACGTCATCCAACAAATTGGCTTATTTCCGCATATGACCATTGAGGAGAACATTACGCTGGTGCCACGCTTGAAAGGCAAGGCGGCCAATCGAATGCGGGAGAAAACGGAGGAACTGCTCGACCTGATAGGGCTCGATCCGTCCGTATACCGCCACCGTTACCCGCGCGAACTCAGCGGCGGCCAACAGCAACGTATCGGGGTAGCCAGAGCCCTGGCGGCGGACCCGAAACTGATTCTCATGGATGAGCCCTTCAGCGCTTTGGACCCTATCAGCCGCGAGCAGCTCCAAGATGAGCTGGTCAAACTTCAGGAGACGGTACACAAGACGATTGTTTTTGTCACCCACGACATGGACGAAGCCCTGAAAATCGCGGACCAAATCGTGCTTATGAAAGACGGGTGTCTCGTTCAGGTGGCCAGCCCAGAACAGCTGTTGCGCCACCCAAAGGACGATTTTGTCCGGGAATTCGTCGGCGAAAAACGGTTCAGCCAGTCGGCCGCGCTACAAACCGCCAAGGATGCGATGGTCAACGCCGTGACGGTACGGCCGACCCGAGGACTAGCGGAAGCCGTCAACCTGATGCGGCGTCACCGCGTCGACGGACTGATTGTGACCGATCGCGAGGGCAAATTCCTTGGCGTTGTTTCGACGCCAGAAATTTACGAGAACTATGGCAACGAATCGGCACGTGTAAGCGACGTCATGCGTGCCGACCTGCCTCTGGTACGGGAAACGACACAAATTCGCGATGTCTTTCAGCACATGTTGGAGACGGGCCGGGGGTTCCTCCCCGTACTGACTAAGGACAACAGGCTCCTCGGCGTCGTCACCCGGGCGAGCATTCTGAACGCGATGGCGAATCCGTATGAAGAGCCAAGCGGTTATATGTCAAGGGGGTGATCGAGATGAATTGGAAATTACTTTGGAAAAAGACGACAAATTTATGGAAAGAGACATGACTTGAATAAAACCCGCCTGTTCACCGAATTTTCGCATCGATAAGGTGGGCCTCAGAACTGGAAATTCCGGTTGAATTGGGGGAAGGAATTACCTCCTCCTCTCCGGGGGTGTGTACAGCTGTTTGGTGGTCAGTAGTGTGAACACCAAGCGTACCAGTTTTCTTGCGGTCAGGACGAGTGCTCTTTTGTGCTTGTGCTTCAATGCTTCGCCGTACTTCTTTCGGTAGAACTCGGCGTATTCAGAATCATACTTTCGGACTTTGTCCGCAGCCTGAATCAGGTAATAGCGCAGATACCGGTTACCTGTACGCATTCGAGACGTCTCTTCGGACT
>NZ_AUMH01000013.1 GCF_000430585.1 Alicyclobacillus herbarius DSM 13609 | reverse complement strand
CACCTGTTCCCGCAGTGACCGGGCTATCCGGTCGCAAGCGGCATCGTTCATCGTATCACCCACACGCCATAATTGCAAGCGGTAGATGTTGGATGCCGATGTTTTGCGGTTTTCAGGGCCGCCGGTCGATTGGCGACGCTGACTAATATAGCACGCTGGTTCCCAAAATGCAAGCGAATTATACCTGGAAGTTTTTGTTTCCGCCCTTCCTCCACCACTCATCGTAAATCGTTACAGGCATCTGACGCTTGTGCATGGTTTGCATATAGCGTGCTTCAATCTTTTGGGCAATCTCTTTCGGAATGTCTTTCCCTTCTAGATAATCGTCAATCTCTTGATAAGAGATGCCCAGCTCAGCTTCATCTGCTTGCTGAGGTTTTTCATCGAGCAAATCTGCCGTTGGTGTCTTGTTATAAATCAGTGGATCTGCTCCAAGTGCCTGCAATAGCATCTTGCCTTGGCGTTTATTCAGTCCGCTGATGGGCAAAATATCTGCTCCACCATCGCCGTACTTGGTATAAAACCCAGTTATCGCTTCTGCGGCATGATCCGTTCCGACGACCAGCAGGTTCTGTTGGCCACCGATTGCGTATTGAGCAATCATGCGCATTCTGGCTTTGACATTGCCTTTATGATAATCCGAAAGCGACTCGCCACACGCGACTTGATACTGCAGTGCCGTGACTACCACAGGCGCTTCGATGTTAAAAGTAATGCTCTCATCCGGACTAATAAAGCGAAGTGCACGCTGCGCGTCTTCCTCATCTTTTTGTCTGCCGTAAGGCAGGCGGACCGCCACAAACTTATAGCTCTTGCCAGTTTCACTACGGAGTTCAGAAACCGCCATTTGTGCCAGCTTTCCAGCCAAGCATGAATCCTGACCACCTGAGATGCCGAGCACATAACCCGCAGAACCGGTGAACCTAAGATAATCCTTCAGGAAATTTACCCGCATACGAATTTCCTGCTCTGGATCAATCACCGGCTTGACACCTAGCGCCTTGATAATTTCTTGTTGCAATGGCCTCAATATTTACTCCTCCCTCTTTTTGAAAGAGTATACCCTTCGTACCGGGCGCATCCAATGAATAACGCTCGAAGTGCCACGGGCGCCTTTTCCCAAGGCGCCCGTTCACAGTCTCAAATCATCCGCTTGTCCAACATCGTCAGGTCCGTTGGGACTGCGCCGTGCTCGGATCCTCCGCCGTCGACGGGGTCTCCGCCGCGTTGTCCACCCGCTCGCGCAACAACGGGAACAGCAGCACGTCACGAATCGACGGTTGATTGGTCAGAAGCATCACGAGCCGATCAATTCCGACCCCCAGGCCACCCGTGGGCGGCATTCCGTGCTCCATCGCCAGCAGGAAGTCTTCATCCAGCTCGAGGGCTTCTTCGTTACCCGCCGCCTTTTCCTTCGCTTGTTGCAAGAAACGCTCCCGCTGATCCAGCGGATCGTTCAATTCACTGAAGGCGTTGGCGTGCTCGCGGCCAACAATAAACAGTTCAAAGCGGTCGGTAAACCGTTCATCCTCCGCATTCTTTTTCGCCAGCGGCGAAATTTCCACCGGATGGCCATAGACGAACGTGGGTTGAATCAGCGTGTGTTCAACTTTCTGCTCAAAGAACTCATTGACAATGTGTCCGTACTCCATCGCTGGCTGGATGGCCACCCCATGCTTGTCCGCCAAGGCCCGGGCTTCCTCAACGGTTCGGACAGACCAAAAATCGACCCCGGTTTGTTCGCGAATCAGGTCCACCATGTGCCGGCGCTGCCATGGCCCCGTCAAGTCAATCTCGTGTTCACCGTACGGGATGACCAGCGATTGGTGAACAGCCTGGGCGGCGACCCGCACCATGTTTTCGGTGAGGTCCATCATGTCGTGAAAGTCTGCATACGCCTGGTACAACTCAAGCATCGTAAACTCGGGGTTATGACGGGTCGAGATGCCTTCGTTACGGTACACGCGGCCAATTTCATACACGCGCTCCAGCCCACCGACAATCAGGCGCTTTAAGTGCAGCTCCAAAGCGATCCGCAGGTGCAGCGTCATATCCAACGCGTTGTGGTGGGTGATAAACGGTCGAGCGTGCGCCCCACTCGCAACACTGTGCAGGGTCGGCGTCTCCACCTCAAGAAATCCCTGCCCGTCCAGGTAGTGCCGAATGGCCTGGATGATACGGGTGCGCGCGATGAACGTCTCGCGGGTTTCCGGATTCACCACCAAATCCAGGTAACGCTGCCGATACCGAGCCTCCACGTCCTTCAGTCCGTGCCACTTCTCCGGTAAGGGGCGCAGCGATTTGGCAAGCACCGTCAGGCGTTCTGCCAACACGGTCACCTCGCCCCGATTGGTCCGGAACACCGGGCCTTCCACACCGATGAAGTCCCCGAGATCGAGCAGGCGAAAGACCTCGTAATTCTCCTCGCCCAGGACATCAATCTTGGCGTAAATTTGAATCGTTCCGGTTCTGTCCTGAATCACCGCGAAGGTCGCCTTGCCGTGCCCGCGCCGAACCAGCATGCGGCCCGCAATGGAAACCCGCAGCTTTGTCTCGTCTAGCTCTTCCTTCGACTTATCGCCAGCCCACGCGAGGATATCGGCGGCGTGGTGAGTGACCTCGTAGCGTGTACCAAACGGGTTGATGCCGCGCTTGCGCAGCTCTTCCAGCTTGTTCAGGCGAGTTTGGTACAAATCACGTTCCTCCATGATTCACCTCACGAATACAGGCGAGGTCCAGACTCTCGCCTGGCCTCGCCCCCAGTTGTCCATGCACTGTCCTATTCATTATACATATCCGAGCGGCGTCAAGCGACAGCAGCCCTCGTTCAGACGCCTTTTGCGGCAGTCCGGACACGCCATTCCATCAGTCAGCGTTTAATCTCGAGAATGCGGAATTGAATGGTTCCCGACGGCACGGCCACGTCGACGACCGATCCGACCGCCTTACCGAGCAACGCCTTGCCGACCGGCGACTCGTTGGAAATTTTGTTACGGGCCGGATCGGCCTCGGCGGAACCAACAATCGTGTACTCGACCTCTTCGTCAAACTCCAGGTCTTTCAATTTCACGGTCGATCCGATGCTGACAATGTCCGTATCGACTTCATTGTTCTGAATGACGCGCGCGTTGCGGAGCATTTTCTCCAACGTCAAGATGCGCCCTTCGACAAACGCTTGCTCATTCTTTGCATCCTCATACTCGGAATTTTCACTAATATCTCCGTAACTGATGGCCAACTTGATGCGTTCGGCGACCTCGCGCCGCTTGACCGTCTTCAGGTGCTCCAGTTCTTCCTCCAACTTCTGCAGACCTTCGGGGGTCAACAGGACTTCCTTTTCTGCCATACCTGTCTCTCCTTTAAAAACCGCCATTGTTCAAACCTACGGCTTGATTTGCAATACCCATCTCTATGCCCGTTGGCATCCTCGGTATTCCCCGGCAAGATGGTAGAAAACACTGACGATGCGCGCGCCATGACCGGACCGACACGCATCCGGCCACTTAGGCGCCGCACCGCAGTGTTTCACCGCACTTCCAGATTGCGTCTACGCGCAATTATAGAGAGCCACAGGAGCAAAGTCAACGAACTGCGACAGCGCATTCATGCCCAAATCTGTTATTTGTTTGGACGACAGGACGAATTCGGCCACAGCTCGTGGACATCGACACTCAGGGCACGACAGATGCGCCGGAGGATGTCCGAGGTCGGGGCGCGGGTTCCACGTTCCAATTGGCCGACCACCGTCACGCTGACTCCGGCGCGATGGGCCAACTCGATCTGGGTCAGGCACTTAAGCTTTCGATACGCGCGCAACCGCCTGGAAAAGGTCTCCGACACGCCGGACCCCCCCTTCACCACGCAGCCTCTCTGCCAGACGCGCCATGCTCGCGCCGCCCAACGCCTTTCTCTCCGGCACCAAATCCGCCAATGGCACGACCGCGAACGCTCGCTCCCAGAGCCGGGGATGAGGGACTTGGAGATTTTGAAAACAGACGTATTCGTTCCCGTATAACAGAATATCAAGGTCCAAGGTACGCGGACCAAAACGAATGGTACGCACGCGACCGAAGGCCGCCTCTAACGCCTGCAGGCGCGCGAGTAGAGCCAGCGGCCGCAGCGTAACCGGAATTTCCACGACCATGTTCAGGAAATCAGGCTGTTCCAGGTAGCCCACCGGCTTGGTCTCATACACCGCAGAGAGGCGCATCTGTCCACCACTTGCAAGCCGCCCGAGCTCCTTCACCGCGGCGGTCAAGGTCTCCCCGCGGTTGCCCAAGTTTGCCCCTACGCCGATATACGCCGGTACCGGTTCCATAATCGGGATCACTCCGCGTTGCAGATGGCTTCCAACATACGACACATCTGTACAGTCTCCGCCACGTCGTGGACACGAACCGCCCGAACCCCGGCCATCACGCCCCACGAAACCGTGGCCAGAGAACCAATCAAGCGTTCCTCGACTTCCTTATCCAGCGCACGCCCGATGAACCGCTTCCGGCTTGTCCCAAGCAGCACCGGGTAGCCCAACTGACAGTATTCAGGCAAGCGCCTGAGGACGGTCAGGTTCTGCTCATACGTTTTGCCAAAGCCGACGCCCGGGTCAATCCAGAGGTTCTGCGGGCGAATACCGGCTTCTAGGCAGCGCTCGACCCCGCGTTTTGTCTCCTCCAACAAGACCGCAAACGCGTCCGATTCCGCCGGCTGTTCACGGTTGTGCATCCAGATGTACGTACAGTCGGCGTCGGCTGCCGCACGCAGGATGTCGCTGTCGGCCAGTCCACCCCACACGTCATTGATGATATGTACCCCCAACTCCAACGCGCGCCGCGCTGTGGCCCCTTTATACGTGTCCACCGAAATCACAGCGTCGGTGTGGCGGGTTAATTCTGTCAGGACCGGCTCCAACCGGCGCCATTCCTCATCCGCCGGGACCGGTGTATGGCCTGGACGGGTACTCTCCCCGCCAATATCCAAAATATCCGCCCCCGCCTCCAACAGGCGATAGGCATGCTGAATGGCCGCTTGCGGATGAAAATACTGTCCGCCGTCCGAAAACGAATCTGGCGTCACGTTGACAATCCCCATTACCAGGACCCCATCCGACTGTAACCGCGCCTGGGTGTCCGCTTGCGTCATCGTTGTCATACCGCTCATCCGTCCTCTCTCCCATCATCCAGCACCAGCTTCGAGTCCCCTGGTTTATCCGCCAGTTCCGCAATCATCGCTTCCAGCTCATCCCCAGAAAACCGGTACACCTCAGAGCAGAAGTGGCAGACGACTTCCGCATCCCCTTCCTCCGCAAGCATCGCCTGCAACTCCTCTTTCCCCAACCCGAGCAGAATCCGCCGCAACCGGTCCCGCGAGCAGGTACAGCGGAAGGCCAGCGGACGCTCCTCCAGGATCTCCACATCCGGGAGTACGGTGGCCGCCAGCCCCGTGGCATCCATGCCGCCCCGCAGCAAATCTGTGACGCTGGACAAACCGCGAATCTGCGCCTCCACCCAATCGATGTCCTCGTCGGTGTGGCCAGGCAAGAGTTGCACAATAAACCCGCCAGAGCAGATGACGGTGTTGTCCGTATCGACCAAAACGCCGGCCCCGACCGACGAAGGCGTCTGCTCGGACACAGCAAAATAATACGTGAAATCGTCGCCAATTTCGCCCGTCTGCAGTTCTACCCCGCCCCGGTAGACCTCTCTTAGTCCCATATCGCGGAGCACATACAACATCCCGTGCCCAACCGCGCCACCCACGTCCAGTTTGCCGAGCGCATTGGCTGGCAAGTGAACATGCGGATGCTGAACATAGCCGCGCACGTGCCCGTCGGAGTCCGCGTCAACCAAAATGGCGCCCAACGGACCGTCGCCCTTCACTTGCACCGTCAACCGCTCTTGTCCCTTCAACTGCATCGCCATCATCGCCGCCACAGAGGCGGTTCTCCCCAACGCGGCCGTGGCGACCGGCCAAGTACCGTGCCGGCGCTGCAATTCGTTCACCAAGTGGGTGGTCACGCATGCCAGGAGCCGTACACGTCCGCATCGGGCCAATCCCCGCACGGCCACATCTTTCGTCTGTATCATGTTGTTTGTCGGATTTCCCGCCATGTCTTTCAACCTCCGGGGCTATGTCGCACACTCGACAATGTCGATGGTCGGGTGCTCCATCAAGTCCAGCTGATAAGGTCGCGTGATAGGCTGCCCCCATACGCTGAGAAAAAAGCCCCCGAGTCGGAACCCGAGGGTAGCATCCATTTTCAAATTCCGCATCTTTCGCATCGGGAGCGGACACCCGCATCTCCAACCGATTCCATCCGCGCAGGTTTGACTCCCATCTTACTCCGAGCGGTCTTCCTCATCGCGCTTCTGAGTCGCTTCGCCATCCTGACCTGAATCGGACGATCCGCCGGAACCCCCCTCCATCACATTCCGAATCTCTTCTTCATCCACCGTCTCTTTTTCCAGCAACAGCTGTGCCAGCGCCTCTAAGCGATCGCGCCGCTCGGTGAGAATCTGCCGGGTCCGCTTGTGGCACGCTTCCACAATCGACTTCATCTCTTGGTCGATCTCGTAGGCGACTTGGTCACTGTAGTTTTGTTCGGTCGACAGGTCCTTGCCCAGGAACACCTGACCCTGCCGGCTGCCGTACTGCATCAAGCCCAATCGATCGCTCATGCCGTACTGCGTCACCATCTGCCGGGCAATCTCGGTCACGCGCTCCAGGTCATTGGAAGCGCCGGTGCTGATTTCGCCAAAGATAATTTCCTCCGCGACCCGACCACCCAAGAGTCCACAGATGCGGTCGAGCATCTCCTGCTTCGTCATGAAGTAGCGGTCTTCCTTCGGCAGGGTGACCGTATAGCCTCCGGCCATACCGCGCGGGATGATGGTCACCTTATGCACCGTCTCGGCGTTTTGGACAAAGTAGCCAATCACCGCGTGCCCAGACTCGTGATACGCCACCAGCCGCCGTTCGTGCTCGGTCATCACCCGACTGCGCTTTTCCGGACCAGCCATCACGCGGTCAATCGCTTCGTCGACGTCCGCCTGCGTAATCTGTGATTCCCGCTTACGGGCTGCTAACAGCGCGGCCTCGTTCAAGACGTTTTCCAAGTCAGCACCTGTGAATCCAGGCGTCCGCTTGGCGATGACATCCAATCTAACGTCGGAGGTCAACGGTTTATTGCGGGCGTGGACGCGCAGAATCTCTTCGCGTCCCTTTACGTCCGGCCGGTTGACGATAATCTGCCGGTCAAAGCGACCGGGGCGAAGCAAGGCTGGATCGAGAATATCGGGACGGTTGGTCGCGGCGATGATGATGATGCCTTCATTCGACGAAAAGCCGTCCATTTCCACCAACAGCTGGTTCAACGTCTGTTCCCGTTCATCGTGGCCACCGCCGAGACCGGCACCGCGGTGTCGGCCGACCGCATCAATCTCGTCGATAAAGATGATGCAGGGCGCGTTCTTCTTCGCCTGTTCAAACAAGTCGCGCACGCGCGAGGCGCCGACGCCGACAAACATCTCGACGAAGTCGGAGCCGCTGATACTGAAAAACGGCACCCCAGCCTCGCCTGCCACCGCCCGCGCCAGCAGCGTCTTACCGGTACCGGGAGGTCCGACCAGCAGGACGCCTTTTGGAATCCGAGCCCCTAGCGCGGAGAACCGTTTCGGATCTCGCAGAAACTCGACAATCTCCACCAGTTCCGCCTTTTCCTCGTCGGCGCCGGCCACGTCGCGGAATGTGACCTTGCGCTTTTCTTCCGTATAGAGACGGGCTCGGCTCTTGCCGAAGTTCATCACCCGGCTGCCGCCGCCTTGTGCCTGATTGAACAGGAAGAACATGAGGATGAACAGAAAAATAAACGGTAGAACCGATTCGAGGAATTGCACCCAAATCGAGCCGCGCGGCTGCGGAGCCACCGTCACATTTACCTTATTGTCCTCAAGAAACTGCGTCACGTCGTGGTTGAGGAGGACTCGCGTAGAAAACTTTTTGCCATCCGTCAGTTCGCCGTCTATCGTCGCCGTCAGGCCTTCCGGCGTGATGAGGACACCCGGGTCCTTCTTTACATCACCCTGCTTGACCTCGGTGACGAACTGACTGTAGGACAGATCCGAAGGGCTACGGGTCTGGCCCGTCAGGTAGTTGACGACCGCCACGACGAGCAGCAGGATTAATACGTAAAAGACAATATTTCGGTAAAACCTGTTCATGCCTTGCCTCCTCCCGGTCTGGCGGAACTATTGTATCATACGCGAAATCTCTGGAACAGCGTCCGCCCAGGCATCAACCAGGCATACAATGAAAGGAATGTGACAGACTGCCCCGGATGTGGGGTACTTGGCTTCACATCCGCTTGCACCCGGCTATTTTTGGTATACCTCAGGCTTCAGGACACCCACATAAGGCAGGTTGCGGTAGCGCTCCGCATAGTCCAGGCCATAGCCGACGATAAACTGATTCGGGACGGTAAATCCGGAGTAATCCGGCGTAATCTCCACCGCCCGGCCCTCCGGCTTGTCGAACAGCGCCACCACCTTAACCGACGCCGCCCGGCGGTGCAGAAGGTGCTCACGCAAGTACTTCAAGGTTAAGCCCGTGTCGACGATGTCCTCGACAATCACTACATGGCGGTCCTCTATCGGGCGTTCGAGGTCCTTTAAAATGCGCACAATCCCGGACGACTTGGAGGAAGCCCCATAGCTAGAGATGGCCATAAAGTCCATTTCCAGCGGAATCTCTACGCGCTTGACCAGGTCCGCCATGAACAAGACGGCCCCTTTGAGAACACAAATCATCAAGGGGTTCTTATCCTTATAGTCCTCGCTCAGCTGTCGGCCGAGTTCAGCCACCTTATCAAGAATCTGCTGCTCGCTAAATAACACAGTTTCCAAATCTGGATGCATAATGTCCTCCCCGATGCGATTGGGTTTCATGCTTTCAGTGTGTATCCGGAAAGCCAGAATCCACCGTATGTAAAGTGACCGGATGAGAAGGGGTGCAGGTGATGACCCAGCCACGTTGGCTTTCCGTCTCCAGCAGGTACGTGCCTGCTCGTCTCAGTCCCGGCACCCAGACAATCTCCTCACCCACGCATACCACCGGCCAAGTTTCCCGCATCCTGCGCGGGACCTTGGCATCGACAAAAACGTCCTGCAGCTTGCGCCGGCCAGACAATCCAAACAGGCGCACCCGGTCTCCCGGACGCGGCCGGCGCATCGTGACCGAGGGCAACCACGGCAGGTACAGTGTCCAAGCGTCTGGCGTGATCCGCCCCATTTCCGGTGTCCAAGTTCGGCAGGTAAACCGCCAGCGACTCGGCCCATCCGCCCAGGTCAGGCAAGTCCCCTCCGCCAGCGGCCAAATCTGCGGCTCGGGCGCCTCCCCCGCGACCTGTGCACTGCCCTCACGCAAGGACGCACTGCCCTCGCGCAAGAATGCGCTGCCCTCACGCGAGGTCCCAGCCGCACGGGGCCCGATGTACAGTCGCTCGTATTCACGCCATGCCGCAAATCCCCCCGCCAGCGTGACGCGTGCCGACGGGCTCTGCGCCCGCGCCAGCTGCAGCACTGCGTCAATATGGGTCAGCGACCAGTCGTTCGGCGCCAAACAATACAATAGTATTTTAACGATCCGGCGCTGTAAAGGACGAGCCAGCGACAAGAACGCGGGCACGTCCAGCGTGGCGACGCCGTCCTTCTCCCACGCGCACTGGGCGAGCGCCCTCTGCGCCTCTGCCTCGAGCCAGGCGTCCTCCTCCTGGACCACTTCGGCAAAGCGAGCGGCCATCCGCGCCGCCTGCGGCTCGAGCTGCCGCAGCCTGGGTAGAATCTCCTGGCGCAGATAGTTGCGGGTATATTCGGTCGAACGGTTGGACTCGTCCTCGCGGAAAGGCACCTGTTCGCGCTCGGCATAGGCGTAAAGGCAGGTCTTCTCGAGTTGTAGGAAAGGCCGCAGCCACTCCATCCCCTCGCGCACGCGGCGCGGCCGCATGCCGCCAATGCCGGTGAGCGATGTCCCGCGCAGCAAGCGCCAAAGGATGGTTTCCAACTGGTCGTCGGCGTGGTGGGCCAAAAACACCTGCTGCGCCCCGACCTGCTGCGCCGCTTCCGTTAGCGCCTGGTAGCGCAAGCGGCGGGCGTCGGCTTCGACTCCACGCCGAAGCGGCTTCGGCATGGCTTTCAGGTCGACGCGCCGGACTACGCAGGGCACCCCCCAATCCTTGCAGGTGGCTTCGACCAGCTGTTGATCCAGGTCGGCCGCAGCACGCAGCCCGTGGTGAACATGAACCGCCACGACGCGCCGGCCGTACCGCTCTGCCACGGAATGCAAAGCGTGCAACAGCACCATCGAATCGACGCCGCCGGATACGGCCGCCACCAAGGGACCTTGCCCGTTCTCCAGCCATCCACACAAGTGTTGTCGGATGTGCTCTGGGTCTACTTTGGCCATTTCGGAACGTACGCCTCGCCTTTCCCCCGCGCATTTCGTCGTGTCGCAGTTCACTGTATCCGCCACGCGACAGTGCACGCGGCCGTTGCAAACGTGGGTTGCTTCCATCATAACAGAGCCGGGACAGGACACCAAAGGGGCCTGGTCCACCCGTCGGTATGCGTGGCCGGTCGGACGAAACCTACGGCGCCTGACACCGGCAGCCTGGCTCTGCCGTGCTGCCAGAGTCAAACCCTTCTCGATGCCCACGGCGCTGTATCTACAACCCTACGCTCATGGAACTACGCCCAAGCATGGAACTACGCCCAGGGTCGATACGCGACCCAAGCTGCCGCCGTAACCACGATAGCCAGACCGATGCAGCCCCACATCACCCGCTCACTCCAATCGACGGCACGCGCCCTGGCTTGCCCTCGCGCGGAGCTTCCTGCGTGTAGCTGGCGGGTTCCTGCGCGTGCCTGGCGGATCCCTGCGCGTCCCCGGGTGACGCGTCCTCCCTTGTATACCTGGCTCGGTAATGTGGTGGCGGCCGCTGCTTGCCGGTGTGGTGTCGCGTGCTGCGCCCCTTGCCAGGCGGACCACATGTCCCGCGCACTCTGGTACCCGCCACAGACCGCTTGCGCCAATACCTGCCCGCGCGGGGTGCGGCGCATGCGGGTCAACTCCTTCTCCAGGAAACGGTGTCGCTCCTCGGCCGATGCCGTCTGGATTTTTTCCGAGGGCAGGCTCGTCCAGCTGAACCACAGCATGAGCGCCAGCGCGCACAGGTCATACGCGGCGTCAGCCCGCCGCGGGCCCATCCCCCAAAAGGCCCGGTCATAGATGGGGGTAAATTGACGGACGGATCGGCCAAAGGGGGTAACCCCGCCCACGTCGACAAAGCGAGCGGCCGGCGTCGGTGCCCCGTGCAAGAGGATGTTTTGCGGCTTTATGTCGCAAAACGCTTGTCCGCGTTGGTGCAGCGTGGCCAGTCCCTGCAGCAACTGGAGCAGGATTTTGTCCCAATCCTGCTGCGCCAGGCGACCAGTCCAGTCGCTTAAGGGCTGACCTGGTACCCACTCCATGACATAAAAGAAGCATGCAGGCACCTCCACAGCGTCGTCGACGAAATACGGACGCGGGAAGGCGCCTCCATGCATCGGTTCCAGAATGGCCCACTCCAAGGCCACGTCCTGGGAGGACGCACATACCTTCATTGCGGCCTGCTGACCACGGGCACGGACCAGGTAGACGGCCCCATTGGCGCCCTCCCCGAGCGGCCGTTCAATCGTAATCCGTTCTTGCGTCCACTTGCCACGAATGGCGGTGCCCGGGTGAAGCTTCAAGCCCCGTCACGCTCCAGAGGCGGGTTCGTCCGGCCAGGCATCGATCCGCTCGGACTGTGGGGTATCCGGACGACTCCGAATCAGGTCTGCCGCGTAGTCGATGGCCGGGCCCGTGGGGGTGCCGCCGCGGGCCACGAGCATCGACTCCAGGGCCGCGGTATCGACAGAGTCCTGAAAGGGCTGCACCGTACGGACCATTTCAGTGGCGGATCCAGGGAAAACCACGACCGCCACCTGGGAGGGGCCTTTGCGCGCCTGCAGGGAAAGCGAGAGGTCGAGGATGGCCTCTTTCACCGTCGGCATCTTTTCCCGCATGCTGGCGCTGGTATCTACCGCCACCACCAGCACCAGGCACGCCTCTTCTTCCATCGTCTCCATCACGCGGGCCACCTTCACCCGCTCCGCCGGAGACAAATCGTCCACCGTTTTACCCAGGGCTTGCATCAGCTCCTGATTGACCACTTGTTGAAGGGTCATCTGCACCGTCTGGTGCGTCAACATCTGCGCGGTTTTGGACAACTCCCGCGGTTCCACGATGCGGCAAAGACCGCCGCCGGCGTCCGCGATGGACATCGCCTCCTCCCGTCCTTGTTGACCCATGTCTCCCTTGTCTACGACCCCAATCACGTTGATGGCGATTCCTTGCCGACGGGCCCGCTCTGCCGCCTGCACCGGGTCCTCACCGACGTTGGAACAACCATCAGTGATGACGAGGATTTGCCGCAGCGTCGCTTGCGATTCTGCCAACTCTCGCACCTCCATACTTTTTCGTTCTTACAGATCTTTAGCAGTATGGACGAACTCGGCGAGAGTCATTCAGCGGTGGAGCGTCAGGCCCCGCGCCGCCGCAGCTGGCGCAACCCGACCACCCCCTCGGCCTGGATGGTTGCCCATTCCGGTTGATGTGGCTCAATCATCGCCACCAAGACCGTCATGTCATCGAGAATCTGGCCATGGTTAATCCGGACCGCCGCCTCCAGGAGCGTGTCCGCGATGGCCTGCGGATCGTCCGTCTGCAGGTGCTCAATCTGTCGTTTCAGCCAGTCCTCCTTGTCGTACAGGCTTTGCGCGGCGTCGTAGACCCCGTCGGAAACGAGGATGAGAATGTCGCCTGGAGCCAACTGTTCATCCACGGTCTGCACGTCGATGTCCTGCAGGATGCCGATGGGCACGTTGGCCGCCGTAATGGTCCGCACCTTGCCGTCCCGGCGCAGGAAGCTAGGGGCGGAACCAATCTTCAAGAATTCGGCGCGGGCTGAGTAGAGGTCGATGAGCGCCATGTCGAGGGTGGTGAACATCTCCTCGCGCGAGCGCAACATCAAGGTCGAATTGACCGTCTTAATGGCCATCTGTTCATCAAACCCGGCCTTGAGGAGCTTTTTCAACAGCTCTGTGGCGTCCCGCGACTCGCGCCGTGCCCGTTCGCCGTTGCCCATTCCGTCGCTGACGACGATGGCGAAGCGGCCGTTTCCAAGGTCAAGCGTGCTGTAGGTGTCGCCAGAGACCAATCGCCCGTCGCGGGCGGCGCTGGCCACGGCGGTCTTGACGTTGTACATGCGGGCCGACGTAAAGACCGCCGTGCAGGGCCCGGATGTGTCCGATCTCACCTCACTCACAGAGATGTGTTCGCCGAGGATGCCGGATAACAGTGGGGCAATCATGCGCACCGAGTTTTCGTACGCCCCCTGCGAAGGCTGCGTCACCTCGATTTCCACCTTGCCCGGTTCCAGGCTGACGATGTGGACGTGATGCACGTACAGGCCAAGCTGCTCCAGTGCCGCCAGGATGCGTTCCTCCCCGCCCAACGAGGCTTCGTTTTCCTTGTCCATCCGCTCGGCCACCTGGCGGACCACGGCTGCAACGCCCGCCATCTGCGCGGACACCAGACGCGACTGCTCGCGCAGCTTGGCCAGCCACTTGGCGTCCCGGTCGGTCAACTCGACGTTGTAGCGGAGCACGCCCATCATCGGATCGATCCGGATGCACCGCTCGCGTAGTTCCTCCGGCGGCAGGGTACCCGGACCGCGTGACGTCTCGATTTTGGCGACCGCCTTGACAATCGCCTGGTAGGTCTGATATCCCTCCTGTTCCCAGCACTTTTTTCGCCGTGGGCAACCGCTGCAGACCGATTTGGCGGCTTGGCCGACGGCCTCCTCGAGCAGCTGACGGGCCGACAGGTATTCGTTGGCGGCCGGATCGGCAAAGGTGACGGAGAGTTCGTCGAACACCTGCCCCACGGTGTTCATCTTCTCGGATAAGAGGGCGCGCACGCGGCGCACGTGCTCCTGCTCCGATTTCTGGTGTTCGGCCGTACCGGGCACGTAGCTGGCGATGTGCCGACGCAGCGCGGCCGGGGCCAAGAGGTGGAGGATGGAAGCCACTCCGGCGGCAGTGATGCTGGCCAGGAGGGCGGAGAGTTGGTTCTCGAAGGTAAGGGTAAGGAGGCTGAGACTTCCGACAAAGGCAATCGCGCCCCAAATGCGACCGGCCTCCTTTAGGGTCCCGGCGAGCAGGCCGGCAAACGCGAGCACCGCCACCTGGGCCAAGGTCTGAGCGTGATCGAGCATAGCCAAGACGCCCACGACAATTGCGGAGGCGGTGCCCAGGCCGATGCCGCCTGCCGCCGCCAGGGTCAGCACCACCCAGTCGATGGCCACCCCGACCAGGCCAACACCCGCCAGACTGACCCCCGTCATGCCGGTGATGACGGAGCCGACGAGAATCGCCAGGCTGACGACCTGGTCCTGGCGAAGTTTATGGCTGCCGGAACTGCCGTGCGCCAACAGCACAGGCAGCGACTGCAAGAAAATGAGGGACAGGATGACGACCAATGCCCCCTCGGCGAGCGCCAGAAACACGTCGTAGCGGGTCCATATCCCGCCGGTGGCCGCCAAGCGGACGGCGGTGTCGACAAACCCGGCGATAAACGGCAGCCAGTGCAAATCGGGCTGGCGGCGGACAAACAGGGCTTTGCGCAGCAGGCGGTAAACCATAAACGAAACGAATAAGAGCAGCGCGTTGTTCACCCCTGCCCCGAGATAGGCGCCTGCGATGGCCGCATAGGCGGGCAGGCTGCGCCGATTTCCCGCCACTTCGCTGACTACGACGTAAAACGCCAACCCGAACGGATACACGACATGGCCGATGGACGCCCGCCCGAGCAATAGTGCGAGACCGGTGAGAAGGACGGCTTGGGCCAGCCGCAGGACCAGGCGCCGCCATCCCTCCTTGACGGCTCTGGGCTTGGACGTACCCATGGCTGGGACAAACTGCTGCGACATTCCGTACTCCCCCTTAACTGAATCCGAAGCACCGGGGCGGGCGGCAGGCAGACGCACCCCGTGCGCCTCGTATCGTTGGTAGGGTCATTATAAGAAGCGGCGGACGAGCATTTTGTCAAAGCAAGGGGGCAAGTCCATAAAAAATTGCGACATCGTTTTCCTTTTCGACACGCAGTGCCGCGCCGGACGACCCCCTCCGTCAGACACCGAACCGTTCTCCGATCCGCCCGCCGACGCGACCCGAGGGTGCCTCGCGGGCGTGGTCGGATGCGCTTCGCCGCGGTGTGCCAGCGGATGGCGGTGAATTTCCGGTACAATGAGGACAGCCGTGAGGATGCGCGCCTAGATGCGCCTCGGTATGCCTAACTTGTACGATTGGAATCGAAGTGAGGGGGAATTTTGATGAGCACGTCGACGGAGCCATCGACACGTTTGTCTTGGGATGAGTTTTTTATCTCGCAAAGCCGGGTCATGGCGATGCGTTCTACCTGCCCGCGGCTGGCTGTCGGGTGTGTGATTGTCCGCGATAAACGCATCATCGCCAGCGGGTACAATGGATCGATCAGCGGGGATGTCCACTGCACGGACGTGGGCTGCAAGATGGTGGATGGGCACTGCGTGCGCGCCATCCACGCGGAGCAAAACGCGCTGTTGCAGTGCGCGCGATTTGGCATCGAATGCGCTGGAGCCGACCTGTACGTGACACATCGGCCCTGCCTGGCCTGCACCAAAAGCATCATCCAAGCCGGCATCGCGCGCGTCTTTTTTGAGACCGAATACCGCCCGGACGAGTACGCCGCGCAACTGTTGGCATACGCAAACATTCCGGTGCGGCAGATTACCAGTCGAATGGAACAGCTCATCAGTCACCGCCCAGGGCCGGTG
This sequence comes from Alicyclobacillus herbarius DSM 13609, assembly GCF_000430585.1. GTDB lineage: Bacteria > Bacillota > Bacilli > Alicyclobacillales > Alicyclobacillaceae > Alicyclobacillus_G > Alicyclobacillus_G herbarius. The sequence goes on along the minus strand of NZ_AUMH01000013.1, from coordinate 97,518 downwards.
CCGCATAGGATAGAGTAAAGGATTTCGCGGCGCGCCCGTCCGGGGAGGTGAAAGCCGTGCCCGAGTGGCTGTGCAGCCAACTACGCAGGGCATTCAAAAACCGGGATGCCAAGGCGGTGCGGATGCTCAACCAGGCGTTTTTTCGCTATCGGACGATAAAACCATGAGAAGGGGCCCAACCGGGCTCCTTCTTGCTAGCGTGTGTGTCCGAAGAAAGGGGTCAAGGGAGGATAACCTGACAACCTTACACTTTTAACGTGGCCGCAATCCAGGTACTATAGCCGAAAATGACAGTCGACAGCAACAAGAGAAAGGTTCCAAAGTAGCGGCGTTCCCGCAGCAGGCGGATCATCCCGATGAGTGACAGTAAAGCGAACAGGCACAAGAAGATGGCGATGAGCCACGGATGCAAATACGTTCCGTTATCCACGCACGCTATCCCTCCTGTCGCACGGTTCGGTCGTGACCAAGCTGGTTCTCGTTCGTCATGCCTCTCGTTCAAAGTAGCACAAGTCTGTCATTTCGGTCAAAGGGGTGGCGATAGCCCGAGGGCCTGGTCGCCAGTGCGGCCTGATCCCCTGTGGGGACCGTTCAGACGGGCAGAGCCTCGGAGACCGTCTAGGCCGGCGATAGCCCGGCGACCCCTTTCCGGACAACCTTATGCGCCGAGCACCCATCCATGGAACTTGCCGAGGATACGATGCAAAACCTCATCATCAATCGGGCCGAGCTGAACCTTGTACATATCCAGTGAAATATGACAACCGTCGCGGTCATTGATGTTGGCAAACGCCAGCATCACGCGCCGCCCGTCCGACAGCTCGTACTCTAGGTACGCCGTTTCATCATCGCGCGGGCGCGCGTTTACACGATCGCGCGAACGCGCGTTTACACGATCGCGCCAGCGCGCGTTTATACGGTCTTCTGACACAAAACCCATCCTTTCCGAGAGGATGTTCTTGAGGATGTTCTTGCGGGCTCGCTGGTATCATACCATATCGATTTAGAGGTTGCCCGGCAAAGGCGCCGGGGCCCCACTCGCGACCAGGCTCCACCGGCGCATCGGATTATCAGCGTCCAACAGAAAAGGCCGGCGGCAATCTGCCGGCTCGGCCTCCGCAAAGATGGAGAACATACTGCGAATGCGATGCCGCAAGACGGTGCTTCTCCCAAAATCAGAGCCTCTGCGTCCGCAGCTAAACTTTTCTTATCAACCCTTCTGATGGCTCTTGTCAATCCAGATGAGAGCCAACGGGTCGGTTCCCGCTTTCGGGAGATAGAACCCATGCACCCAAGGCTGCACAGCCGCCGTGAACACGTCGTAGTAGATGGGCACCCAAGCGGCATCTTCCATCACTTTATCGGTGATCTTGGCGTACAGCTGGTTGCGCTCGTTCTGGTCGTTCGAGTACTGCGCCTGTTCCAGCCACTTGTCCACCTGTGGGTTGCTGTAGTTCGTATTGTTGTTGGTCGGCGCTTGATTCGAGTTGAACAAGGTGTTCAGGAAGTCCGAGGCATCGGGAAAGTCCTGAATCCATGCCAGCCAGAACATCGGCGCCTTGCCCGCTTCGGCCACGTTCAGGAAGCTGGCCCAGCTGCTCGTATGCAGTTTAACCTTGATGCCCACCTTGGACAGCTGGCCCTGAATGGCCTGGTCAAACTTCAACTGGTCCGGTGAGTTCTCCGAGTACATGTCGATGGTCAAGCCGTTTGGATAGCCGGCCTGCTTCAACAGCTGCTTCGCCTTGTTCGGGTTATAGGTGTACTGCGCCTGGGGTGAAAGGTTGCTGTCATAGCCCACGACGCCTGGCGGCAGCGGCTGGTTGGCCACCTTGCCACGGCCGTTGTTCAATTTGATAATGGCCTGCTTGTCGATAGCGTACTCAATCGCCTGGCGAACCAGTTTGTTCTTCGTCGGACCGAGCTTAGTGTTCAGGCCCACATACTGAATCGAGTTTTGGACGGCACTGACGGTCAATTTCTTCAGGTTCGGGTTGCTCATGAACTGGGGATACGACGAGGTGGGGATGCCGTCCCCGCCGAAGTTCCAGCCAATCCAGGCCGTCTGTCCCTGTTCAAAGTGCAGCGAGTCCACCTGGTCGTTGTTGTTGATGTTGAACGTGATCTTATCCAGATACGGCAGTTTCTGCCCGTAGCTGTCGGTTCGCCAGTAATCCGGGTTCTTCTTCAGGACGATTTGGTTGGAATTGATGGTCTGCAGCTCAAACGGACCGCTGCCCATCGCCTGTGTCGAATCGAAAGTCGGGTTTTTCGTATAGACCTGGTGGTTGCCCACGCTTTCGATGAACTTTTTATCCACCGCAGAGGCAAATGGCATCGTCAACGTCTGCAGGAAGAACGCTTCCGGCTTCGACAGCTTGATGACCAACGTATACGGGTCGGGTGCAGAGAGGCCAGAAATGGTCTTGCTCTTGCCGGCAGCGTACTTATCCGCCCCCTGAATAATTTCGTAGAAGCCCTGGCCGCCCGAGCCCAGCTTTGGCGCCAAGACGCGATAGAACTCATCGATGAACGACTGGGCCGTAACCGGGTCGCCATTCCAGAACTTCATGCCCTTGCGCAGATGGAACGTATAGGTCAGGCCATCCTTAGAAACGTCATAGGACTTGGCCGCCATCGGGATGATCTGGGTTGTGTCGCCCTTCCACGTGACCAGCTGATCATATAATTGCGTAACCACTTCCCACGACTGACTGTCGTAGGCGAACGCGGGGTCGAGGTCGCGGATGTTTTGAATCATGTCGAGTGTCACAGAACCGCCCTCGACCGGCTTTTGCCCCGTTGTTTGGTTCTGTCCGTTGGCACTGTTGGAGCTCTGATTGCCACTACCGCTGGTGCTCGCGCCGCAGCCCGCGAGCACCAGCGCCAGGGTACCTACGGACGCCGCCAGGGCCGCCCCTTTCTTCCCCAGTATGCTCACATTTCTTCCCCCTCACAGAAGACTCAAATGTTATTAGTCGATCAACATTATATCGCCTAGTAAATATGTTCAGCAAATGGTTTTTTTATCATGAGTATGTATAAACTCAACCTATTAAATAGGGCCAGCCAACTGGACGGATGCCCGTCCGGTCGGCTGACCCCAGTGGAAAACTTAAGTTTCTATCGTAGGTGTTTCCCCGGATTCCATCGGATGAAGGGGGTAAATCATCTTAGCCCTGGTGGCTCTTGTCGACCCAGATGGTCACGAGCGGATCGGTCCCGGATTGCGGGATATAGAACCCATGCACCCAAGGCTGTACTGCCGCTGTGAACGTATCGTACCAGAGCGGCACCCAGGCCGCGTCTTCCATCACCTTATCGGTGACCTTGGCGTACAGCTGGTTGCGCTGGTTCTGGTCGTTCGAGTACTGCGCCGTGTTCAGCCACTGGTCGACCTGCGCGTTCTTGTAGTTGGTAGTGTTGTTCGTCGGTGCCTGGCTCGAGTTGAACAGCACGTTCAGGAAGTCAGACGCATCCGGGAAGTCCTGCACCCACCCAAGCAGGGCGATGGGCGCCTTACCGGCTTCCGCCACGTTCAAGAAGGTCCCCCAGCTGCTGGAGTGGATTTTGAGCTTGATGCCAACCTTGGCCAACTGCTCCTGGATGGCTTGGCTGTACTTCATCCGGTCGTTGCTGTTCTCTGTGTAATAGTCGATGGTCAGGCCGTGCGGATAACCAGCCTGTTTGAGCAACTGTTTGGCTTTCGCCGGGTTATAGCTGTACTGGGCCTGGGGCGACACGTTGTCGTCATAGCCGACGACACCCGGCGGCAACGGCTGGTTGGCGATTTGGCCCCGACCGTTGGCCAGCTTGAGAATGGCCTTCTTGTCAATGGCATACTCAATCGCCTGCCGCACCAGCTTGTTCTTGGTCGGACCGTAGGTGGTGTTGAGGCCGATGTACTCAACCGAGTTCTGGACCATTGTCGTCGTCAGCTTCTTCAGGTTGGGGTTGCTCATGAACTGCGGATAGGCCGAACTCGGAATACCCTGTCCACCGAAGTTCCAACCAATGAAAGCGGTCTGGCCCTGCTGGAAATGCAGCGCGTCCACCTGGTCGTTGTTGTTGATGTTGAACGTTACCTGATCTAAGTAAGGCAGCTTCTGTCCGTAGCTGTCGGTCCGCCAGTAGTTTGGATTCTTCTTCAAGATAATCTGGTTGGAATTGATGGTCTGCAGCTCGAACGGACCGCTGCCCATCGCCTGCGTCGAGTCGAACGTCGGGTTCTTCTCGTAGACTTTGTGGTTACCCACGCTTTCGATGAACTTCTTGTCCACTGCAGAGGCAAACGGCAGCGTCAAGGTCTGCAGGAAGAACGCCTCTGGCTTCGACAGCTTGATGACCAGGGTGTATTTGTCCGGCGCGGACAAGCCTGGGATGGTGTTGCTCTTGCCGGCCGCGTACTTGTCAGCCCCTTGGATGATTTCATAGAAACTCTGACCACCGGAACCCATCTTCGGCGACAAGACGCGATAGAACTCGTCGATGAACGACTGCGCCGTGACGGGGTCTCCGTTCCAGAACTTCATGTTCTTGCGCAAATGGAACGTATAGGTCAGGCCGTCCTTGGACACGTCGTAGGACTGGGCCGCCATCGGCACAATCTTTGTTCCACCGTCTTTCCATGTTACCAGCTGGTCGTACATCTGAGATACGATCTCGGTGGAAGCCGAGTCATAGTCGAGCGCCGGATCGAGATCGCGGATGTTCTGCAGCATGTCCAGTGTAATCTTGCCACCCTCGACGGGCTTGCCAGCTGCTGTGTTCGTTCCGGTTCCTGTAGACGCGTTCGATCCGCCCGTTGTGTTGTTGCTGGTGCTCGCACCGCAGCCGGCCAAAACCAAGGCCAGTGTGCCTACCGAAGCCGCAACGGCTGCGCCCTTCTTCCAAAACGCGCTCACATGGATGTCCCCCTCTGCTGAAAATCTAGCGCGTTACGCTGCCTGCACTGGATGGTGAATCCACATCACCCCACGACGCAGGTGCTCTCTGATGAAAATATTCCTACCACGGCACCGCCGGTTTTCGGTGCCCGCATCCCCCCTCTCAAGCAGGGGCGCCAAGAGGCCTGCGGGATGCTCTGTCCCGCAGGCCTTGGCTCCCGACGATGTCTATCATCAGCTGTAGCGGATGCGTGGGTCGATGATACTGTACAGGATATCGACAATCAAGTTGAACACCACGACCGCCACCGCGACCAACAGTACCGTGCCCATGATGACTGGGACGTCCAAGTTCGGAATCGCCGTATAGGCCAGCTCGCCAAGCCCGTTCCAGTTGAACGTCGCCTCAATCAACACCACACCGGTTAAGAGGTAGCTGAAGTCAATGCCGCCAAAGGTCACGACCGGAATCAAGGCGTTGCGGACGACGTGGCGGAAGGTGACACGAGCCTCGCCAGCCCCCTTCGCCCGTGCCGTACGCACGTAGTCCTGTTGCATGACCTCGAGCATAGACGATTTCAGCAGGCGGGTATAGTATGCCGCACCGGTGATTCCGTACGTGATCGACGGAAGTATCAGGTAGCGAAAGCCGCCAAATCCGCCCAACGGGAAGATAGGGATTTGAAACCCAAACCAGTAGAGTAAGAGCAGACCGAGCCAGAACACCGGCAGCGAAATCCCGATGAGCGCCAGCGCGCTGACCATGTAGTCGCCAAGCCGACGGGCATGCCGAGCGGTATAAATGCCAAGCGGGATGCCGATGATGAGTTCAGCCAGCCAGCAGCCCAAGGCCAGCTCCGCCGTCGGCCAAAGCCGTTGCAGAATCATCGTCGTCACCGGCAGGTTGAACGTGTAAGACGTGCCCAGGTCGCCGTGCAGGAGACGGCCGACGTAGTGAATGTACTGCAGCGGCAAGGGCTGGTCGAGGCCCAGTTGGTGACGAATCGTTACCACGACCGAATGTGGGGCTTTCGGGCCCGCTATCATGCGGGCGGGATCGGCCGGAATTGCGTAGACCAACAAGAACGTGACCACGGAAATTCCGAACAACACGATAACCGCGGAGAACAAGCGACGGATGATATATGCGTACACGTCTGCACCCCCTTGTCAGTTAGTGTTGGGTGTTGCGCGGGTCGAGAATGTCGCGCAGGCCGTCACCAAGTAAGTTGAAACCTAGCACAGCGATAACCAGGGCTAATCCAGGAAACCAGAGGGTCCACGGGGCAAATTGGTACGTCTGCATACCCGCCTGAATCATGTTCCCCCAGCTGGGCGTCGGTGGCTGAATGCCGATGCCGAGGAAGCTGAGTGCCGCCTCGGTCAGGATGTTCTGGCCGACGTTGAGCGTGGCTAAGACGATGACCGGGCCGATGATATTAGGCAGAATCACCTTGAACATAATCCGCGAGTTCGACGCACCCAAAGCGCGTTCCGCCTGGACGTACTCGAACTCCCTAGCGGCGAGGACTTGGCCACGTACGACGCGGGCCATGGTGCCCCAGCCGAGGACCCCAATCGCAAGGAGCACGTTCCAGAGGCTGGGCCCCAACACCGCCACCAGCGCCATCGCGAACAGGAGCAGCGGGAAGGCCAGGATGATGTCGGTAACACGCATCAGGACGTTATCCACCCAGCGCCCGAAGTACCCCGCGACGGTGCCAACGAGTACGCCTAAAAACAGGTTGATGACCGTAGACACAATGCCGACCAGCAAAGAAACCTGTGCCCCGTAGAGGACGCGGGAAAGGATATCGCGTCCGAGATTGTCTGTGCCAAACGGAAACTTGGCGTTCGGTCCCACGGGCGTCCCGTTTGCGTTCAGGCCGTCGGAGAACTGGGTGGTCGGGTTGTGCGGCGAGATAACCGGTGCCAACACGGCCGCCAAGATCAAGAGGACGATAATCAGCGCGCCGAGATAGAACATCGGGAATTCGCGTACGCTTTTCCAAAATCGTTTTGAAAACGGCTTCGCCGCGGGAGCCGCTGTCGGCGTAACCGGCGGCGTCTCAAACTGCATGGCTGCCATCCATGTCTCTCCTCTCCACCTGTCTCACTCGTAGAGGTGACAGGCGACGTAATGCTTCGGCTTGACTTCCTTCCACTGCGGCGCACGCTCGCGGCAGACGGGCTTGGCCACTGGGCAGCGCGTGTGGAACGGGCAGCCGCTTGGAGGGTTGGCCGGACTCGGCAGGTCCCCCTGCAGGATGATGCGCTCCCGCTTGGCGTCCGGATCGGGAATGGGAACCGCTGAGAGCAGCGCCTGCGTATACGGATGCAACGGATCCACAAACAGCTCTTCGGCTTCTACCAATTCCATCATCTTACCCAGGTATAAGACCAGGATGCGGTCGCTGATGTGACGAACCACGGACAGGTCGTGGGCGATGAAGATGTAGGTCAGGCCCAGCTCTTCCTGCAGGTCTTCGAGCAGGTTTAACACTTGCGACTGAACGGATACGTCCAGCGCGGCGACCGGCTCGTCCAAGATGATGAGCTTCGGGTTGACCGCCCGAGAACTCGTGCGGATACCGCTTTGCGTACTCGGCATCCAGGCCGACGCGCTCGAGCAGGCGCCGCACTTCGGCCAGCCGCTTTTCTCGCGATCCGTGCAGATTGTGGATAATCATCGGCTCCATCAGGGTCTGCGCGATGCTAAAGCGCGGATTGAGCGATGCGTACGGGTCTTGGAAGACCAGCTGCATCTGCCGACGCATGGCCTGCATCTGCGCTTTGTTTAGTTTGACGATGTTGCGGCCGGCAAACTGTACCACCCCACTGGTGGGTTCCAATAGCCGCAGGATGCTCCGTCCCATGGTGGACTTGCCGCAGCCAGACTCGCCGACGACCCCCAGGGTCTCGCCTTGCTGAACTTGAAAACTGATACCGTCGACGGCGCGCACATGGCCCACCGTGCGCTGGAACACGCCGCGGCGAATCGGAAAGTATTTTTTCAGGTCTTGGACCTCCAGTAATGCTTCAGCCATGATTGCCCTCCTTAATTGGCGTGCAGCCAGCACCGGACCCGATGCGCCTCTTCTACCTCATGGAAGCTGGCATCACGATCTCGGCAAACATCCATCGCCTTCCGGCAACGCGGCGCGAACCGGCAGCCTTGCGGCATGTTCTTGAGCGATGGGACATTGCCTTCAATCGGGCGCAGGCGTGTGCGCGGCCCATCAATTTTTGGTAGGGAAGCCAACAAGCCCTGCGTATACGGATGCTGTGGGTTGCGGAAAATCTGTCGCACTGGGCCTTCTTCCACAATGCGCCCCGCGTACATGACCGCCACCCGGTCGCACATTTCCGCCACCACACCCAAGTCGTGCGTGATAAGCAGGATGGAGGTGTGGAATTCCCGCGCGACCTTACGCATCAAGTCGAGAATCTGCGCCTGAATGGTGACATCCAGGGCGGTGGTCGGTTCGTCCGCAATCAACAGGTTGGGGTTGCACGCCATGGCGATGGCAATCATTACGCGCTGGCGCATCCCGCCCGAGAGCTGATGCGGAAACTCGTCCACAATTTGCTCAGGCCGTGGAATTCCCACTGACCGTAGCAATTGAATCGATTCCTGACGCGCCTGTTTGGCCGACAGATCCTTGTGCAAAATGAGACTTTCGCTGATCTGCGCCCCGATACGGTGCACCGGGTTCAACGAGGTCATCGGTTCCTGAAAGATCATGCTGATTTCGTTGCCCCGGATGGAACGCATCTGACTTTCCGGTAAATCAAGCAAATTCTTTCCCTGATAACGAATCTGCCCAGAGATTTTTGTGGGCGGCTGTAAAAGTCGCATGATGGACAGCGACGTTACGCTCTTCCCACACCCCGACTCACCGACCAACCCAAGGGTTTCGCCCTCACGAATTGAGAAACTCACGTCTTGAACTGCCGTGTAATATTTCTCGTCTAACCTGAACTGGATATTCAGGTTTTCTACTTCGAGAATGTTCCCCACCGTATGTCCCTTCTTTCTCCGCGCCTCGAGGAGGCATCCCACCCTATGAGGCGGTACTGATAGAATGAACCCCCCGCCGACAGGTTAATAAGCCAAGCTAAAGTATATCAAGATTCAACAAAAAATCGTAACCCATTATTTTTGGAAGCCATGAAAATACTACCCTGTAAAAGGGCACCGCGTCGACGCGTTATTAAGGTAAAGATAGATTGATCCGTAGTGGAGTCTTGCCGTTCAGTTTGGCGTAGCCGGGACTTTGCGGCAGCGGATACGTGACGCCAAGGCGCCCAACTTTGACCAAGGCAGATGCTTGGCGCCAGAGCGCTCAGCTGTGGCACCAACGGATATAATTGAGCGAGGAGGCGAAGCGAATGACCAAGTACATCTACCGCAATGGCATTCCTGCCATCTCGACCTTTTCCATCGTCGCCGTAGACACAGAGGCACAGGAAATCGGGGTCGCAGTGCAATCGAAGTTTTTAGCGGTCGGATCGGCCGTGCCGTGGGTAGCGGCGGACGCGGGAGCAGTAGCCACCCAATCCTGGGCCAACACCAGCTTTGGTCCGAGGGGTTTGGCGCTCCTGCGCGAGGGCTTGCACCCAGAGGAGGTCTTGGAGCGGTTGCTCGCGGATGATGCGAACCGCGAATCGCGCCAGGTCGGCATTGTCGACCTGCAGGGTCGCAGCGCGACCTTCACCGGGAAGGAGTGTTTTGACTGGGCCGGCGGGGTGTGTGGGCCCGGCTACGCCTGTCAAGGCAACATCCTGGCGGGCGAGAACGTGGTCAAAGACATGGAGGCGACGTTCTTGGCCACGACCGGACGGCTCGCTGACAGGCTGCTGGCGGCCCTGGCCGCTGGACAGACCGCGGGCGGCGACCGGCGCGGGATGCAATCGGCAGCCCTCTACATTGCCAAGCCAAATGGGGGGTATGGCGGGTTTAATGACCGTTTCATCGACTTGCGCGTCGATGACCACGCCCAACCGATTCAGGAGCTTCGGCGTCTGCTGCACCTGCACCGACTGTACTTTGAGCGTCCCCGCGAGGAAGACCTGGTGCCACTGTCTGGCGAGACGTTGGATGAGGTCCGAGAGCTGCTTCAACGCGCGGGGTACCGGCCCGGAACCGGGTCCGAGTATAGCGAGGCGGACAAGCAGGCGCTCAGTGCCTACTATCAAACCGAAAACTTCGAAGAGCGCTGGCAGGAAGGCGCGGTGATCGACAAACAGGTACTGGCGTACATGCAGAGCGCTGTGGGGCGCTGAGATATCCGGTTGGGTCATGAAGCGAATCGCCTATGCCGGGCGGATCAAAAACAGGCAGCCGACAACCGGGCTGCCTGTTTGATTCGATATCGCATGACCGTGTGGCCCGTCCAGCACAGGGACAATATCCGACCACCGCAGTCTGGGAGGGCTCTCAACCGCGACGACCGCCGCGACCGCCGCGCTTGGCTTCGCTGCGGCGCAACGCTTGCAAGCGCTCCTCACTGTCCTTGAGGAAGCGCGACATTTTATCCTCAAACGACTGCCTCGATCCGCCCCCGTACGACCGCCCACGCCCGCGCGAAGGACGCGGCTGCCAATTCGGGTCCGCCTGGCGGATAGACAGCCCGATTTTCCCATCCTTGTCCACGTTAATGACTTTCACCGTGACCTGGTCGTTCACTTTCAGGTGCTCGTGAATGTCCGTTACATATTCATCCGAAATTTCGGAAATATGAACGAGTCCTGTCACGCCACCCGGCAGCAAAACAAACGCCCCAAAGTGGGTAATCCCTGTAACCTTGCCCTCCAATTTGCTGCCGACCTCAATGGACATACAGCACATTTGCCTCCTTAGAGTTTGAAAATGCCTTTATATAATATAAGCAAATCCGGCGAATTTGTCAATGTTGCACGGAAAACGGCACCTCGCCCGGCGATACCAAATGAAACTCATGGGTCGCGTAGCGCGCAATATAATCTTTGTCATGCAACTCTTGAATTTGCTGTTTCAAGTCTGTGCGCTGCTGCTTCAGGTCATTCAACTGCGCTTCCAATTGAGACTGCTTCTGCAATAGGGCATCGAGGCGGGGTTTTTCCACATGAAAATAATCAAATGCACCCCACGCTGCAATGCAGGCCAACCCAATATAGCGCAGCTTGAAGATGTGTCGACGGCGGGGCCGTTTGGCCGCTCGCGGCGCCACACTGACCGACGACCGCCAAGAGGCACTCTGGGGCACAAGCGTAACTCCTCTCACAAATGTTCCGAGTGGTCTTTTAGTATCCAATTCGACGCCCGCTCCCAGATTCCCTCCCAGCGTGTGTGAATTCGTCCACGCATTTCCGCGGTTCCCTGCCACGGTCCCCTGAGCGGCCAGGCGAGGATGGACAACCAAAAGCGTATCACCCAAAATACGCCATCCTCCAAACGGCACAACAACCAATACAACTGTTTCGCGATCATCCATAGGGTGCGGCAGACAAACCACAGGGGACGAACCAAGAGCCAGTCCACAATGCGGATAAAAAAGAGAACCACCGCACGCACCATCCGCATGATGGCAAACGCGCTGCCGACCACAGTATGGTGTAGGGTCACCCGGTATAACAGCCACCCCAGCAGCAGGAGTCCGAACGTGTAGACCCGGAACCGGCCGAGATCGGTGACAAACGTTACGTAGAACACGGCGGCTGCGGACACCAGCCAGAACAACAGGTCGAGCAGAGGGCGCAGCCAACGCAGCCAGCGGGAAGAGCCAAGTACCGTGTTATAGATGTCGAACACCGCGCCCATCAGAGCCCCGCACAACACCAGCCATTCGAGGTAACCAAGCGGGTTCATCGGCGACACCTAACGAAAGAGTCGACTGACACTCATCTTTTTCTTCCCCTTCTCCGGCACGTACGCGAGGCTGGTGAGGGTTCCCTCGATGAGCACCACCCCGGCCTCTAGGTCGAGGTGCTTCATATGTAGATTGGAGCCCTGGATATGCAGCGGTCCGCCGGTGGTCGTCAGCATAAACTCGTTCACATCGACGCTCTCCACGCTGGATACCCCTTTTACTTCGATGAACTTACGACCTTTAATGGTAATGTCGTGCCCATCCATGCCCGCCATGGATTTCCCCCCAAACCTGTCCCGGTATCAATGCCAATGTATGCGCGAGGCGCGGTGCGTAGAACCGGGGGTGTTTGGGCTCACGAAAAAAGGAGAGGCATCAAGCCTCTCCCAAGGCATCCGCATGGCCCGTCTTGGCCGGACCCACAGCGTTATTGCGTTTCACGCACGCTCTCGCGAACCACTTCGTACAGGTCACCCGCCGCCTCCTTGCGGGCGGTCTCAGACAACCCGATAATGCGCACCTCGGTCGTCTTCTGCCCGTAGTGGATGGTCAGAACATCGCCCACATTGACTTCGGACGAAGCCTTGGCGACGCGGCCGTTCAGCTGAATCCGACCCGCGTCGCAGATTTCCTTGGCGACCGTCCGCCGTTTGATGAGGCGGGAAACCTTGAGGAATTTATCGAGCCGCAATTACCGGATGACTTCCTTCAGGCGGTTGCCCGGTTTGAACGCCGGCACCACCGACGCCGGAATGGAAATTGTTTCGCCCGTCTGCGGGTTGCGACCCGAACGCGCCGACCGCTCGCGCGTCTCAAAGGTTCCAAACCCGATGACCTGAACCTTGTCGCCATCCTTAAGCGCCTCGGTAATGATATCGAAGACCGCGTTGACGGCCGCCTCGGCGTCTTTCTTCTTCAACTCGGCGCGTTCCGCGACCTTGTTAATCAGCTCCATTTTGTTCAAATTGGTAGCCCCCTTTGTGGCAATGTCCGTTGAGATATTCGTGTTTCCTCACCGAATTCCTGCTAACCCCGCCGTAAAATACCGCGGATTTCGAGGTAAGCTTAACTCTCCGCCGATGCCCGCGACGCCCTCTTTGATCCGCTTTCTTGACGTTTGGCTTCGTCCCAGAAAGCATCCAGGTCTGCCAGCGTGTGCTTCGTCCATCCCCCGCGCTCGCGCGCCCGCCGCTCAACGTGCTGAAATCGCCGATAAAACTTCCGGTTGGCAGCCGCTAAGGCTTCCTCCACATCCAAGTCTAACCACCTGGCGAGGTTTACAATCACAAACAGCACGTCCCCCAGTTCCGACAGGGCCCGCCGGCGATCCGCCCCCTTCGGCGGGCATTCTCCGCCCAGCTCCTGTCCGAGTTCATCCACTTCCTCGCGGAGTTTGGCGTACACCTCGTTGACGCTCGGCCAGTCGAACCCGACCTTGGCGGCCCGCTCCTGGTAAATTCGCGCGATGGTATGGGCCGGCTGCCCCATGCGGACGTCGTCCAAGAGCCACGTCTGCGTTCGTTCCTCGGTGCCACCTGCATCTTTCGTTTTCGCCAGGCTCTTGCCCTCTGCGGCTTTGGCCTTGCGCCATGCCGCCTCCGCCTCCGCCGCGGACGAGGCCTTATCCTCGCCAAACACATGCGGGTGGCGCCGGACCAGTTTATCCGCCAGCGTCTGGTAGACGTCGCGCAAGGAAAAGTCGCCCACTTCACTGGCAATCTGGGCGTGCAAGAGGATCTGCAGATACAAATCCCCCAGTTCCTCCATGAGGGCGTACGGATCGCCCTCGTCGATAGCGTGGGCGACTTCGTACGCCTCCTCAATCACGTACGGGCGCAGGCTGTCGTGCGTTTGCTGCAGGTCCCACGGACACCCGCCGGGCTCGCGTAGGCGACGGACCAGGCCAGCCACGTGCCAGGGATCGCGCCGACGCGCGGGCTCCGCCTCTGCCCGGGGCACAAAGACGCTGGTCAAGTGGTCGATAAAGTCCAGCCTATCGAGTTCGTACAGCGGGACGCGGACAATGCGTTCCTCTCCAGTCACGCCGGCGGCGCGGACCACGGTCACCTCGTACTCGTCCGGGTACACCTCCATCAGCGTCAGCTTGACCTCGGAAGCCACGGCGCGGCTAAACACCTGGGCAATCAGTAAATGCAAATCTGGCCGAATCTGTTCCTGGCAGAGGAGCGTGCCGTCGAGCAGGCATAGACCGTCAATCGGATCGACCCCGAGCGCGGTACAGACGGGATCCAAAAAGCTGTGGCCGGCTTCGATTTGGACGTGAATCTCCGCGTCGGCGTCTAAGGCCAGCAGCTCTTGGACCGATTGTTCCGCCATGAGCGGGTGGCCAGGCACTGCATAAACGATATCCCCGGCCGCCTGCGCCAATTGACGCAGGCGCTGCGCCATTTCCCGATAAACCTCCGGGAAGCTCTCGCCGGTGTCATACACCTCATCAAACGTCTGGTAAACCAGCCCCTCCTTGTCCAACATCGGAACGACGGGGTGAAATCGGGTTCTCAGCACAATCGGCAGGCCGGATTTCAGGCGCTGCCAGGCCCCCAGCGGCAGGCCCGAAACGTCGCCAGGACCTAAACCGATGACATAAATGGTCGCCACATCTCTCCCACCCTTCACGCGCCTGCCACAGGCAGGGGGAACGGACCGTATTAGCGCATCATCCCCAGGCGCTGGCACCAATCTACAAGAATCGGCCCCACCTTCGGGATAGCCACGAGTTCCTGTTCCTCCAGGCTGCCCGTCAACAAGAGCGCCAATCCATACACCAGACCGCCAAGCAGCATCATCACAGCCAGGGCTGCCGCCGTCTGTACACGCCCCCAGGCCAGCCCGTCCCAGGCCAGCCACTGCTGGACGGCAGCATAGACCACCGCTCCCATGATAAACACTGCGACGGCTGGACGCAAAAACCAGCGACGCCAATCGACCCCTTCGCGCAGGCAGGCGCGCAGGGCCCAAAAATTGAGGATGGCTGCGGTCAGGTAGCTGATGACTGTCGCCAGCGCGGCGCCACGGATGCCATAGAGGGGGACCAGCAACAGGTTGGCGGCCAGTTTCACCACCGCAGCGCCGAGCAGGTTGAACACTGGGACGTAAACCCAACCACAGCCTTGCAAGACAGCCGCCACGGTCGTCTGCAGACTGGCGAACACCGTCGCGGCCGCCATGACCTCGATGACGGGGCTCCCGGTGGCGTCTTTGAACAGGGTGATATCCACGGGGACGGCCAATAAAGTCAGCCCGACCGCAGCCGGCAGGGCGAGCAAAGTGGTTAAGCGGATGGCCATATCCATGCGGTCCCAGACCAGACGGCGAAAACCGAGCGTGAACGCTTCCGAGACGGCCGGCATGACCGCGATGCCAATCCCGGAGGCCAGCGTGGTCGGCAGCATCATGAGCTTGAACGCACGTCCGGTCAACAGCCCAAACTGGGTGGTCGCCTCCGCCTGGCTGACGCCCGCTTCTTTGAGCAGGTTGACGACGGTGACCACGTCGATGTTGTTCATCAGTGGGACAACCATCGCTCCCAGGCTGATGGGGAAGGCGTAATAGAGAATCCGCTTGGACAGACCAATCGCGCTGGCGCGCGGCGCGTCTCTGAGGGCGGGGACATCTGGGTGGCGGCGCCACCACGTGTAGAGCAGGAGCAGGAACGCGGCGACCGCCCCGGTCACCGCGCCAAAGGCGGCCCCGGCGGCCGCCAGGGCCTGGCCGTAGCCGGCCGCAGTCAGCCAAACGGATAGAAGAATGATGGTGATGACCCGGACCAACTGCTCCAGCACCTGTGAGGACGCCGTCGGCTCCATCCACTGAAAGCCTTGGAAATAGCCGCGCCAGGCGCTAAGCATCGGGACGAACAACAAGGCCGGCGCAATCGCCCGGATGGCCCAGACCGCGTCCGCATCCCCGACCCTATCGGCCAGCCAGCCGGCGCCCAAAAAGAGAATCAGAAAACAGGCCACACCGGCTGCGTTCAGCATGCCGGAAGCCACGCGGAACACCGTGCGAGCCCCATCCGCGTCGCCGAGGGCCAGCCGCTCCGAGACCAATTTCGAGATGGCGACCGGAAAGCCAGCCGTCGCGATGGCCAGCAGCGTGGCGTAAATCGGGTAGGCCATCTGAAACAGCCCCATACCGTGATCGCCGATGATATTCTGTAGCACAATCGTATACACCGAACCCAGCAGTTTCGATACCGCAGCGGCACCCGCCAGGAGGATGGCACCGTGCACAAAGCTGCGCGTCTCAGACAACCGCCTCTCCCCCCAACGCCAAAGCTTGACCCGTACGGACAACCTGATACCCATAATTATGGAGGATGGGGGGCAAATAGTCCTAGAGGCAGTCCGGAAAGGGGTCAGCTGTGTGCGCCTAGCGGGCATGAAAAAACCGTCCGGCGGCGATATGCCACCGGACGGCCAAGGCTGCGCTTGTAACGGAATTATTGCTCCATCTGTTTACCCAGGAAACCGGCTGCCGTTTCGGCGATTTTCTGTTCCAGTTCCCCCATGCGGGCATGTTCCTCACGAGAAACCAAAATTACGGCGCCAATCGGATCGCCCGCGGCAATAATCGGGGCGATGACGCGGGACGTAAACCGCTCCGGTCGATCCCGCACGATGGACGTATCCCCAGGCGTTGCGTCAACGATGGTCTTGCGCTCTTCCATCGCCTGCTCGATATCCTCGCTGATGGGCTTCTCGAGAAAATCTTTTTTCGATCCGCCCGCGACCGCTATGATGACGTCCCTGTCGGCAATCATCGCGATGTGTCCGGTCGTATCGGCGATAGACTCGGCGTACTCGCGAGCAAAGTCGCCCAGTTCACCGATGGGCGAATACTTCTTAAGTATCACCTCGCCGTCTCGATCAACAAAGATTTCCAGGGGATCTCCCTCGCGAATCCGCAGCGTCCGTCGAATTTCTTTCGGAATGACAACACGACCGAGGTCATCAATTCTACGCACGATGCCAGTTGCTTTCACGTTTGACCCTCACCCTCATGTGTGATCGTACGCCTTACGTTTCAACACCCCACTAAGCAGGAATCAACCGACAGAGAGCTAACCTTCCACCATGCTTGCCTTGCTTTGTGTAAAGACCCCGGGGGTACGCGCACCTATTATGTTACGGCTGGGATTCCTCTATGCACCAGACTTAGGAAGGCGGGGCCAACGGAGCGGAAAATCCGGCATCGGCGGCAAAGACATGAGTGTCCGGAAAAGGGGTTCAAGAATCATTAAGGCCGCACGGGATTCCCCCATGCGGTCCTCCTCCCTCAGCGAGGGGACGGCTTCCTCGCTGGGGAATTCTTTGTCTGACGGGACTATAGAATGCCTGACCGCCAGACTACCTTACAGCTCTTGGTCCTTGACGACAATCTTCACATTCGCATTCTTCGTGGCGTCCTGCTGAATCTGCTGCTGCTTTTCCTGCTGCATCTGCTGGGTGAGCTGCTGTTCAATGGAAGATTTCGCTTGAGCAAAGGAAAGCTGCGTGCGCTTGTCCACTTTGACGATGTGATAGCCGTATTGGCTCTTGATGGGATCACTGATCTGACCAATCGGCAAGGTCCTACAGGCATTGGCAAAAGGCGGCACAAACTGCGACACCAGCTGATTGGTCAGGTGGCCATGATTCTGGGACACGGACGGGTCTTGCGAATACTTGTCCGCCAGCTTCTTGAAGTCTCCACCGCTTTTCAGCTGCTTCTCGACGTCCTTTGCGGTCGACAACTTGTTAAACAGAATCGTGTCCACCGTCACCTGGATGTAATCCGACTTGTGTTTGTTGTAGTAATCCTGCATCTGCTTGGTGGTCGGCTTGACCTGTTGCATCTGGTCGTTCAGGTAGTTTTGCAGTCGTTCATACCGAGCAAAGTACAGGATGAGGTCGTCTTTGGTCAGGCCGAGTTTTTTCATCTCGTCCAGAACCGCTTGTTTCGACTTGTACGGCGCTCCTTGAGCCGAATAGAGCTGAGAAATCGCCTCGTTGGCATACTGCTCGGCCGTGCTCGCGTCCGGAGTCGCCTTCTTATCCTTCAGTGCCTTGTTATACAGATACTTGTAATACAGGATGTAATCGCTGACGAACTGCTTTTTCGACTCGTTCTGTTGCTGCTTCGGCAAGACGACCTGCAGGTTATACTGCTTGTCCAACTCTTGCTTGGTCAATTTCCCGCCGTTGTACGTGGCCACAATCGGCCCGCTGTATTTCGGCTCAGGCGGCAGTTTGACCGCCGTCTGATTGGACGTCGTGTTCGTCTGGTTCCCTGTCGTCCCGGAACCACAACCGACCACCGCCGCCAGCACGACGGCCGCTGCCGCCGCTGTTGTTACCCATTTTTTACCTCGCAAATTGCTCGACCTCCTCGCCAGCCTTGACCACGTCCGCAAAATCGCGCAGAAACTCCAGCAGGCGGGCGCAAACATCCCGGTCTGACAGCCCTTTGATGCGCAGGACCACCTGGAGCGATCCGTTCCCACGCTTGCTAAACTGACCGCTATACCGCTTGGACAACAAAAACAGCTTCCCGGGGTCGATATGGGTGACCGCATCCGGGCGCAGACGCAGCGTGGCCTCTCCCGACGCTGCCGTGATGGACTCCAGCCCATATCGGACAGCATAACTTTTCATGCGAGTGATGTCCAGCAAGTTGCGCACTGAGTCCGGTAAATCCCCAAACCGATCTTCCAGTTCTTCCTCTAAATCGTCCGCGTCGGTCAACGTTTGCACGTGACGAAACTTCTTGTACATGGCAATTTTTTGCGCCGCATCCGGAATGAATTCGTCCGGCAGATACGCCTCGAGGGACAGGTCAATCGTCGGTTCAGGGACCTCGGGTTCCTTTTCGCCCTTTAGCTCCTGAATCGCCTTGGCGAGCATGTCGTTGTACAGGTCAAAACCGACTGAGTTGATGAACCCATGCTGCTCCGCTCCGAGCAGGTTGCCGGCCCCACGGATGGCCAAGTCCCGCATGGCAATCTTAAACCCACTCCCCAGCTCCGTGAACTCCTGAATCGCCTGCAGGCGTTTCTCAGCGACTTCGGTCAGAACCTTGTCCCGTTGGTAGGTGAAGTAGGCGTAGGCAATCCGGTTGGAGCGCCCGACGCGTCCGCGCAGCTGATACAGTTGCGCGAGGCCCAGTTTGTCCGCATCGTAGACGATAAGCGTGTTGACGTTGGGAATGTCGAGTCCGGTCTCGATGATGGTGGTGGTCACCAAAACGTCCAGCTCACCCTCAAGGAAGTCGAGCATCACGCGTTCCAGCTCGTCCTCCGACATTTGGCCGTGCGCCACGCCAATCGCCGCCTCGGGCACCAACTGGGCAACCCGGTCGGCCATGGTGCGAATACCTTTCACGTTGTTGTAGACAAAGTATACCTGCCCGCCACGCCCCAACTCCCGCTGGATAGCCTCACGGATGAGGCCCTCGTTGAACTCCACCACGTACGTCTGCACCGGGAAACGGTTCTCCGGCGGCGTCTCAATTACCGACAAATCACGCACGCCTAAGAGCGACATGTGCAGGGTACGCGGAATCGGTGTCGCCGTCAGCGTCAAGCAGTCGACATTCGTGCGCAGCTGCTTCAAACGCTCCTTGTGCGTCACGCCAAACCGCTGCTCCTCGTCCACAATCAGGAGCCCCAGGTCTTTAAACTTGACCGATTTCTGCAAGAGCCGGTGGGTGCCAATCACGATGTCGATGCTACCGTCACGCAGGCCCTTTAAGACTTTTTGCGTCTCGGCCCGGGTCCGGAAGCGGTTGAGCACCTCGATGGTCACCGGAAACCCTTCAAACCGCTCGCGAAAGGTTTCCAGGTGCTGCTGCGCCAAAACCGTGGTCGGGACCAACACGGCCACCTGTTTCCCGTCCATCACCGCTTTGAACGCAGCACGGATGGCCACCTCCGTCTTGCCATACCCGACATCCCCGCACAGCAGGCGGTCCATCGGCCGCGGCTTCTCCATATCGCGCTTAATCTCCGCAATCGCCCGTTCTTGGTCAGGCGTTTCCTCATACGGGAAGCGCGCCTCGAAGTCCTTCTGCCAGGGGGTATCCGGGGAAAATCCGTGCCCAGGCGTTGCCTGCCGAGCCGCGTACAGCTTCACCAGGTCTTCCGCGATGTCGCGGACCGACTTGGAAACCTTCTGTTTGACGCGATTCCACTCCCCGCCGCCCAGGTGATAGACCTTCGGTTCCCTATCCTCCGCGCCGATGTAGCGCTGCACCTGGTCAATCTGTTCCACCGGGACGTACAGGCTGTCATTGCCTGCGTACTGAAGGTGCAGATAGTCTTTGTGCCGGCCATCGATTTCGAGCGTCCGAATGCCCAGGTACTTGCCGATGCCATGGTTGATATGCACCACGTAATCGCCCGGCTTGAGCTCCTGGTAGCTTTTGATGCGCTCGGCATTCGACATCTGCATACGGGCCCGGCGACCCTTTTTGCGTTTCGTGAATACCTCGTTCTCGACAATCACCGCCAGGTGCGCCAGCGGCAGCTCAAACCCGGCCGACAGGCTAGCCGTCAAGATGACCGGCTTATCCGAGCGGATAAATGTATCACTGCGCACCGTCTCAATCCGGTAGTCGGAGAGCACCCTTTGCAGCCGATCCGCCCGTTCTTCGTCCCCCGCCAGCAGGACCACGTCGGTGTGGCTGTGCTGCCAGCGCTGAACCTCACTCCGGAGCACATTCATTTGCCCGTGGAAGTTCTGCATCGACTTCGCCGTCACGCTCGTGGACTGGGCAAAACGGTGTCCGCCCGCGGCCCGGGTAAACATCGAAAAGTGCAGCGCCGTTAGGCCCGGGTGCTGCCAGACGGCGTCGAAGTCAGGCGTCTTTAGACACCCTGAAACCAGCTCTCCGCGCAGCAACGCCTGCGAGATCCACTCGGACCATTCCTGGATGAGCGTTTTCTGCCGTTCCTGAAGGCGCGAGGGTTCATCAATACAGAGGATGGAACCGCGCGGAAAATAGTCGAATAGATTGCGTACGTAACTCTGAAACAGTTGCACGTAGCGGAGCTGCCGCGGGAACGGGAAACCGGCCTTGAACCGCTGTACATCCGCTCCCACATGGGTCTGCAGGCGATCTCGCATGTCCACCTCGGTGACGGTCGTTAACCGGGCCTCTAAGCGTTGCTCCAACTCCTCCGCGACCGTCTGCATCACCGAACGCGACAGCAACACGTCCGTAGCCGGCCCGATTTCCACGGAAGTGAGTTTCTCCAGCGAGCGCTGCGTACTGACGTCAAAGGTGCGAATGGAATCGACATCCGTGTCAAACCACTCGATGCGTAGGGGATGCTGCACGGTGAGCGGGTAGACATCGAGAATGCCGCCACGCACCGATACTTGTCCTTTCCCTTCCACCATATCGACGCGTTCATACCCGGCCGCGAGCAACCGTTCCACGACATCTCCAAGGTCAACCGTATCCCCGACCTGCAGCGTCAACGCCGCGTCCTGATGGAATTGGCGCGGGGTCAACGGCTGAACCGCAGAAGCCAGGGTCGCCACGACAATGCCGGCGCGGCCAGCCGCCAGGTGATCCAGCGCCAACAGGCGCAGACTGACAAGGTCCGGACTGGCGGCCATCACGTCCATCTCCGCCAGCTCCCGTTCCGGCACCACAAACACGGGTTCATTCGGTAACAGTTCCCGCAGGTCATCCGCAATCGCGTCCGCCTGCGTAGAGGTGTGTGTAACAATCAAAAAAGGGACTGCGTATCCCTTTTCTCGCTTGTGAAAATCGTACAAGGCCGCATAATAGGCATGGCGGGCGCTGCCCCCCAGACCGCTCACCAAGCGGTCCAGGCCGTCCGCCTTCAGTCCTTCAGCTACGGCGCGGAACTCGTCATCAGCTGCCAGTCGGCGAACCAGTTCTATCACGCTACCCCTCCTCGTCCTACGCCGAAAAGAGCCTTAGCGCAATCGCCAAGGCTTGTCATTGAGTGAATGTTCCCATCTTCCAGACTCCTGAACACGTGCCGCGGCTACTGGAGGAGTTTTCCTTCCACCAACAACTCTGGGTGCGTTTCCACCGCCCGCTGGCAGTAATCGCAAACTACCTGCACATAGACGACACTGCAATCCTCATTATATGCGATATGCTCCCTGCGCTCTACCGCGTCCAGGGAGGCAAGCCCTAACACCCGCTCGAGGTCGGACAGATTCCAAAGCGGGTTGTCCAGCTCCCCGACCTGATGGTGACAATGCCGACATACGTATTCGACGCGCATGAAACCCCTCCCGGATGACAGCTGTTTTCAGCCCTTCTATCCAGTATGGGGGAGATTTCAATTTCTCATACGCAGACCCACAGCCGAATGCGGGCCACAGGCGGCATATTCAATGGACGGCATTATACCGATTCATCGCTTGCTCAAACGAGGTTTCGAGCGCGTACTGCACGGCTTCGACCGCCGCCCCCACGGCCAGGTCCACCTTTGCCCTGTCCTCAGGAGAAAACCTCCCCAAGACGTATGAGATGAGATCCCTGTGCTCAGGCCGACCGATGCCGACACGAATGCGCGGAAACACCTCTCCACCCACGTGTTGAATGATGGACTTCACCCCGTTGTGCCCGCCGGCGCTGCCTTTCTGACGCAGCTTGATTTGCCCAGGAGCAAAGTCGAGATCGTCATAAATCAGAATCAAGTCGCTCTCTGGGTCCAACTCGGGATAGAAGTCGAGGATTTCCCGCACCGATTCCCCGCTGGCGTTCATGTACGTCTGTGGTTTGCAGAGGATGACCTTTTCATCGCCAATCCGGCACTCGGCGATGCAGGCTCGCCATTTCTGGCGGCGGCAGCTGGTGCCGACCGCTTGGGCCAGCTTATCAATCGCCCAAAAACCGACGTTGTGACGTGTCTCGGCATACAGTTCCCCAGGATTCCCTAAACCGACAATCAGCTTCATCCGTAAAAAGCCCCCAGCCGCTTGATGGATGTGCCACTTTCCGGACAACCACTTCTCTGACTGCTCGCAGAGCCACTCGTCCGCCTAAGTTGATGAACTGAGCCCGTACGCTGCAGGGTGAACCGTACGAAAACCGCGCGAAAAAGCCGCGCCCTCCGAAACGGCCGGAAAGCGCGGCCCGCCCTCCGAATTTTGGGTCGGCGTTATTCGGTCGTCTGTTCAGCGCCGTCGCTGACATCCGTGTCGGCATCCGCCTCGCCCGATTGTTTCCCGGCGAGGACCGTAACCACGACCTCGGTCGGTTCGGACCGCAACGTGACACCGGTCGGCAGGTTGATATTCCCCACCTCCAGATGCTCACCCGGCTCTAGGCTGCTGATGTCGACCGCCAGCGTCTCAGGCAGATCCACCGGCCTGGCTTCAATCTCAATCTCGCGTGTCTGAATCTGTACGACACCGCCGCGTTTTTCAACTTCCTCGACGCCGGTTACGTGCAGCGGCACGCTCACGGTCACCGGCTTGTCCAATTCGACCCGGTAAAAGTCCACATGGAGAATCCGGCGCGAGACCGGATCACGCTGGATCTGCTGAACAATGGCGTGCACCGTCTCCCCGTCCAGGCGGAGCTCAACCAACGATTTGGCCAGCGCCCCCCGTTGCCGAAACATCTTCTCCGAAACGGAAACCGCCATGGGATCCTTGTTCCGCCCATAGACCACGCCCGGAACCTGGCCGGCCTGGCGCAGACGGCTCACCGTACTGTGATGGGAAGTATCCCGCGCGGTGGCTTCCAGCACAATCTGTTCCAAATCAAGCATCCCCTTTCCACTGCATCCGAAGCGAGAAAATCGCCTCTTTCACCGCTTGGCCATCCGCGGACAAAAGTAAACCTCCTCGCGCCCGGACAAGCGTCAAACTCGGAAGTCAGTTGAACAGTTCGCTGATGGAACGGCGCGTATGAACGCGCAAAATGGCCTCGGCAATCAATTCTGCAACCGACAATACCTTTATTTTATCAATTCGTTTCTCAGGCGGCAAAGCAATCGTGTTGGTGACGACGACCTCCTCAATCTCCGAATCCCGCAGCCGCTCCACGCCGTTGCCGGAGAGCACCGGGTGAATGCAGCAGGCGTAGACCTTTTTCACGCCACGCTCCAATAACGCCCGCGCGCCGGCGGTGATGGTGCCAGCGGTATCAATCATATCGTCGATGAGAATGGCCGTCTTGCCTTCGATGTCGCCGATAATATTCATCACCTCGGCTACGTTCACATCCGGACGCCGTTTATCAATGATGGCCAGCGGCGCCCCCAAGCGCTCCGCTAGCTGGCGAGCCCGGGTCACCCCACCCATATCGGGCGACACCACGACCGCGTTGTCAAGGTGCTTCTTCAAGAAGTAGTTGGCCAATATGGGCATACCAATCAGGTGATCGAGCGGGATGTCGAAAAAGCCCTGAATCTGACCGGCGTGCAGATCCATACAAATGATGCGTGTGGCGCCCGCCTTCTCGAGCAAGTTGGCCACCAATTTGGCCGTAATGGGATCGCGGGCGCGGGCTTTACGGTCTTGGCGGGCGTAGCCGTAATAGGGAATGACTACGTTGATGCTGCGCGCCGACGCACGTTTTAACGCATCGACCATGATGAGCAGTTCCATCAGGTGTTCATTCACCGGCGCGGAGGTCGGCTGCACGACAAACACGTTGGAGTCGCGCACGCTCTCGCCGAGCTTGATGTGCACCTCTCCATCCTTAAACCGGCCTACGTAACAATCTCCCAAGGCCACACCGATGTGGTCTGCAATCTCCTGCGCCAATGCCGGATTGGCGTTGCCTGTAAACAGTTTTAGATCTCCGTCACGTGCCATCTCTACTTCGTATCCTCCCGCCGCGATTTTCCGGCATGCCGCTGTTTCCATGCCCGTACATACTCCGGCTTCGTCACCTGACGAACACGCGCAATCGCAAACCCATCATCCGGGACCGCATCGGTAATGGTCGATCCGGCCGCGACATAGGCGCCCTCACCCACGCTTACGGGGGCGACAAGATTGACGTTGCAGCCGATAAAGCTGTCATCTCCGATACGGGTGAGATGCTTCTTCTCCCCGTCGTAGTTCACCGTCACGGCACCACAGCCGACGTTGACCCGACGACCAATCTCGGCGTCGCCGATGTAGGTGAGGTGGCTGACCTTTGTATCGTCACCCACAATAGATTTTTTGATTTCGACAAAGTCCCCGATTTTCACGCGCGAACCGATGATGCTTCCAGGCCGGATATAAGCGAAGGGGCCGACATTGGTCTCCCTTCCCACCTGGCTCTCCAGCACCACGGAGGACTCCACCCGGGCGCCGCGCTCCACGACCGCGTCGACCAAACGGGTATTCGGACCAATCACGCACTCTTCGCCAATCACGGTGCGCCCTTCCAGGACGGTCCCCGGATAGACGACCGTGTCGCGCCCAATCACCACATCGGCGCCAATATAAGTCCGCTCGGGATCAATCAGGGTGACCCCTTCCAGCATCCAGTGCTGACAGATCCGCCGGCGCATAATCTGCTCCACGGTGGCAAGCTGGGCCCGGTCATTGACGCTGGCAATCTCCTCGACGTCTGCGACCTGCAACGGATAGACCCGCTTGCCCTGTTGGCGCAGAAGTGCGGCTGCATCGGTTAGGTAATATTCGCCTTGCTGGTTGTTCGGCGACAATTTCCCCAAGACTTCGCCAAGATCCGACGCGGCGAACGCATACAAACCTGTGTTAATCCGTCGGATCTGCCGCTCCGCTGGCGTGGCATCTTTTTCTTCGACAATCCGTTCCACCGTGCCGTCCTCGGCCAGAATGACCCGACCCAGTCCCTTCGGTTGATTGACCTCTGCCGTCAAGAGGACTGCGGCCGCCCCCCGGCGCTCCCGCTCATCGCACATACGCCGCAAGGTTTCCGCACGAATCAAAGGCCCGTCCCCGTACAGGACGAGCACCGTGTCGGCGTCCGGGCGCAACTGCGGCCAAGCAGACAGAACCGCATGCCCGGTCCCCTTTTGTTCCTCCTGCACCGCGAATTCCGCCCGACCGCCTACAACCTGCATCACCGACTCGCGCGCTTGTCCGACCACTACAAGGATTTGGTCCAAATCAAGCTGCTTGAGCTCATCGAGAATGTGCAGGATCATCGGTTTCCCGCATACCTCGTGCAATACCTTATGTTTCTTTGACTTCATCCGGGTGCCTAGACCCGCAGCCAAGACAATGGCGGTTCGACCCACAACATCGCCTCCATATTCGTGCAATCCCAGTGTAACCAAAGGAATGCAGGGGTTCAATCCGATTTTCTTCGCCATCTGCGTCGGAATCTGGAATTCTGAAGGAGGGAAGCCGTGGTCGAGGAAAGTGCGCTCGGCCGCAGGAAAGCGCTTGCGGGGAGGTGAAAAAGCGCGTCATCCTCCCCGACGAACGACACGAGGAACCCGAGCGGCTGCAAAGAGCAAGAACCCTCTTTGTCCTCTATCGGCTCACGAAATCTTAGGCCGTAGGTTCCTGCAGCGCATCACTGCGGTAGTACTCACGCAGTACCGCTTCTTGAATCTTTTGCCGAGTCACCGAGGAAATTGGGTGTGCGATATCACGGAATTCTCCATCGGGGGTCTTCTTGCTCGGCATTGCCACAAACATCCCATTGTTTCCGTCGATGACGCGGATATCGTGGACTACGAACTCGCTGTCAATCGTGATGGACGCTATTGCCTTCATGCGGCCTTCCGTACTGACCTTGCGCAGTCGGACATCGGTAATCTGCATCCTTCTCACCATCCTCTTGTCGACCCGTGGAGAACTTACATGCTAATTCCACATGTTCGGGTAAAATCCTGCTAGGTGTTTGGGAATTTTCACGAATCCACGAATCGCAGGCAAACGCGGCAGGTGGATGAGTGCGCCCTCATTGGACCCGGTCCACCCATCAGCCTACCTGCGTCTCATTCATTCGCCGCTTGGCCTGCACTCGCCAAAGGCGTCGCCGCCCGCCTCACCGCGCACGGCCCGCCCTACTCCCTGCAGGGCGGATATCAGCAGACGAATGCCCGCGCTGACGTCCGGATCGGCCAGGGTGGAGAGCAGACCAAACAGGCCCACGGGTTCGGCCAGGGTTTCTCTCTGCGTCTCGGCGCACTGGAGGCCGACCGCGGCGCCCTCGACGACCTGGCTGAGCCGGCTCAAATCGACTGCGCTCAGCGTCTCTGCGGCTACCATCAGGTTTTTCAACCCACGGACGGCTCGAGGCTGATTAGCCAGGTGCACGAGGATGTCCAGCACCTCGTCTCCCTTTTCCAGCAGGGCGCTGGCCAGGCTGAGCACCCCTCGCGCGTGCAGGGCGCGCACGAGCCGTAACAGCTCACCGAGCGCCTCCCTGTCTTCCGCCGTCAGCTGCGGCCGTTCGAACTTCCCTGTGTCAGCGGTCTCATCCGCCACGATGGGAATGACATGGGTCAGGGGTTTGGCCATCCTTACGCCTCCTTGTCGACCGAATTTGCATCGTCCGTCGCGCCCGCCAGCTTGCCGACCAAGGGCCGGTAGTCGGGACGCGTCCACTTTTTCTCCACTTCCACGCCAGGACGCGGACGGGAACGGTGCCGGCGCGGGTTGTTCTTGCCAATGGGCGAAGTGCTCTTGTCGCCGAGCACCTGCATACGCACCCGTACCTCCTTGTAGGCCGGGGTGTGCGTGGCGACATCCGCTTCACTGCTGGTCAACCGATTCACCGTTTCCTCATCCCGGGCTGAGTTCATCGGCATATACAACTCATGGCCTTGCACCCTGTCGGTGATCACGGCCTGCACCTTGACGCTGCCATACGGCGAGGTCAGCCGTACCCAGGCGCCGTCCGCAATCCCTCGTTCCGCCGCCAGCTCCGGCGAGACCTCGACAAACGTGCCGGGCACCTTTTGCCGTAGTCCCTCCACGCGATAGGTCAGGTTGCCCTCATGGAAGTGCTCGAGCATCCGGCCGTTGTTTAAGTGCAGGTCATAGGTCTCCTCGAATTCGAGCGGCTCTTGCCAATCCACCGGATAGAGGAAGGCGCGCCCGCCGGGCAGAGCAAAGCGGTCCGTGTACAACAGCGGCGTGTCCTGCCCGTCTTCGTTCACCGGCCACTGCAAACTCTTGTACCCTTCCAGCCGTTCGTACGTGGCGCCTTTCATCAACTCGGTGATGCCGCACGCCTCCTCGAACACCTCGCGCGGAGACGAGTAATTCCAATTGGCGCCGAGACGATTGGCGACAAGTTGGATAATCTCCCAGTCCGGCTTGGCGTCGCCAACCGGCGACAAGGCCTGGTAGAGCCGCTGGATGCGCCGCTCCGTGTTGGTGAAGGTCCCTTCCTTTTCGAGACTTGGACAGGCAGGCAGAATGACGTCCGCAAACTCCGCCGTCTTGCTGAAAAACACGTCCTGGACCACAAAGAACTCCAGCTTTTCGAACGCCGCCTGGACGTAGTTGGCATTGGAGTCGACCACCGCCATCTCCTCGCCTACCAGATACATTGCCTTTACGCGCCCTTGGTGGATGGCGTCCACCATCTCGTGGTTGTCCAGCCCCTTTTCCGTCGGCAGTTTTACACCCCAAGCCGCCTCCCACTTCGCACGCACCCGTTCATCATCCACCCGCTCGTAACCGGGCAGGAAACTCGGCGCGCAGCCAAAATCCCCCGCGCCCTGAACGTTGTTATGACCGCGCAGGGGGTAGGCGCCTGTGCCGGGACGGCCGACCTGCCCCGTCACCAAGAGCAGGTTGCAAATCGCCGTGCTGGTATCCGTGCCGCCCCGGTGCTGAGTGACTCCCATCGCCCAGCAGATGGCCAACCGTTCTGCCGAGGCAATCCGGTCGGCCGTCTCCTTCAGTTGTTCGATGCGAAGCCCCGTCACACGCGCGGCATACTCCAGCGTATAGGGAGCCAGCGACTTGACAAATTCGTCAAACCCGTCCACCCGCTGGCGGACAAACTCCCGGTCATAGCGGCCGGAGTCAATCAGCAGCTTGGTCACCGCGTTCAACCATACCAGGTCGGTACCCGGCCGCGGGTGCAGGTGCAAATCCGCTCGCTCCGCCAAGTCGTTTTTCCGCAAGTCGGCAACAATCAGCTTCTGCCCGTATTTCTTTTTGGCCCGCCGGATGCGCGTCGACAGCACCGGGTGCGATTCGGCCGGGTTGGCGCCGATGACGATAACCAAGTCCGCCAACAATAAATCCGAGATCGATCCGGTGTCTCCGCCAAGCCCCATCGTCCTCCGCAGGGCCTCGGTCGCCGGCGCTTGGCAATAGCGCGAGCAGTTGTCGATGTTGTTGGTGTGCAGGACCGCCCGGGCCAGCTTTTGCATCAAGTAGTTTTCTTCGTTGGTGCACTTGGAAGAGGAAATGAGGGCAATGCTGTCGTCGCCGTGCTTGCGGCGGATGTCGGTGAGGCGCTCCGCAATATAGTCCAACGCGTCCTCCCAAGAGGTTTCATAGAATGCGTCGCCACGGCGTA
Source organism: Alicyclobacillus herbarius DSM 13609 (assembly GCF_000430585.1). Classification (GTDB taxonomy): domain Bacteria; phylum Bacillota; class Bacilli; order Alicyclobacillales; family Alicyclobacillaceae; genus Alicyclobacillus_G; species Alicyclobacillus_G herbarius. Next base: position 68,309 of record NZ_AUMH01000013.1, on the reverse strand, counting down.
CGAGCGGTCGCGTCAGGCGATCCGGACTGTTCACGAAGTCCCAGCCAAACTTGCCTTTGACGCAGGTGGAGATTTGGTTGGCGGGCGCCTCCATCTGCGGTTCCACTTTGAGGATTTTGCGGCCTTTGGTCCAGACGTCAAAGCTGCAGCCCACGCCGCAGTAGGTGCAAACCGTCTTGGTCCGCTGGATGCGCGCCTCACGCAGTTTGGCTTCCACTTCCGACACCGCAAAAATCGGCTGATAACCGGGCTCCACCTGTTTCGTCAGGTCAATCATGCCACGCAGGGTGGGCTTCGAGATGCCAGTCAGGTACCCGGCCTCTCCCAGCATGGACTTTTCCTGCAGGGCGTTGCAGGGGCACACCGTGACACAATGGCCGCAGGAGACGCAGGAGGACTCGTTGATGGGCACATCGTCGTCCCAGATGACGCGCGGGCGCTCGCGGGCCCAGTCGATGGAGAGCACCTCGCTGACCTGCAGGTTTTGGCATGCCTCCACGCAGCGGCCGCAGAGAATGCACTGGTTCGGATCGTACCGATAAAATGGGTGGCTGTCGTCGACGGCGTACGGCTTCGGCGAAAACGGCTCCGCCTGCTCGTTGATGCCCATCGCCATGGCCGTGTTATGGACGACGCAGTTGCCGTTGTTATTGTCGCAGACCGTACAGTACAACTCGTGATTGACCAAAATGCGGTCCATCGCCTGCTTGCGACCAAAGCGCGCGGCCGGCGACTTGGTCCGCACCATCATCCCCGCCGTCGCTTCCGTGGCACACGCCCGTACCAGTTCCCCGTCTACCTGCACCAGACAGGTGTCGCACGTCTCAATCGGACCCAGCGCCGGATGATAACAGATGTGCGGGAAGTCCTTCTGCACCTGCAAAATGAGGTCCAGCAGGCGGCTGCCTGCGGGCGCGGTCACCGCCTCCCCGTCGATGTACACGGTCACCGTGTCCGCCTCCCGGTCCGGTGTCGCTGCCGTCGAACGAACTTCCATCTCCATAGCAATCTCTCCCTCCTCGCCAGGGCTAGCATGCCATCCTAACGCGCACGGATGCGCTTACATGAAGCCTTGTCCCGCCCGCCCGAGCAGCGGACGGAATGAAAAGGCGCCGTTTTTGCGTCATGCATACGCCGTGCACCTCATGCGCACTCACGTATCGCTTTGGCCCGTTTACGAGCCTGCCCTCACCGCAACGAGCTCGATTTCCACCTTGGCCCCCTTCGGCAGCGCAGCCACCTGAATGCAGGACCGGGCCGGGCGGTGGTCACCGAAAAAGGCGCCGTAGGCCGCGTTCACCGTGTCAAAGTCGGCCAAATCGGTGAGAAAGATGGTGGCTTTGGCCACATCGGTACGGCGTACCCCAGCCGCGGTCAGGACCGCGTCCAGGTTGGCCAGCACCTGCTTCACCTGCTCCTCTGCACCGCCTTCGACCAGCGTCCCGTCTGGCCGCAGCGGGATTTGCCCGGAGGTGTAAACGAAGCCACCGACTTCCACCGCCTGCGCGTACGGCCCAATCGCCGCTGGCGCTTTCTCCGTTGAAATGGTACGCATCCGATGTGTCCCCCTTTGTTTGCTTGTGGATGTGTGTCAACTACCCAATCTGCACCTCTCGGGAAGGCCGCACCTTCACCCACTCGCCTTCCTGCAAATCTTCCAGCGTGAAGAGCGAGAAATACTCGTCAATCAGCTTTTTTGCCGGCTCGCGAGTCGTCATGAACACCGCCGTGCCGACCACCTGCGCGCGGAATTCGTTCAAGAGCGTCGAGACTGCCTTGACCGTTGCCCCGGCGCGCATAAAGTCGTCAACAATCAACGCCCGCGCCTGTTCCGGCATCGCGCGCCGGGAGATGGACATGGTCTGTATCCTCCGTTCCGATCCGGACACATAGTGCAGGCTCACGGCGGGTCCGTCGGTCAAACGGTGTTCGCGGCGGGCAATGACCACTGGCACGTGCAAATATCGGGCGGTCGCCACCGCCAGCGGGATGCCTTTGGTTTCCACCGTAACCACCACGTTGACCCGGCTATTCGCGTACACCGAGGCAAACCAACGGCCCACCAAGTCCAGCACGTCGGATTCCCCCAACACGTCCGACATGTAGAGGAATCCCCCAGCCAGAATCCGCGACGCATCGGATAGGCGTTCGGCCATGGCGGCGACAAACGCTTGCTGCTGAGCCAGGGGCACCTGGGCGCGAAACACGATGCCGCCGGCCGCCCCGGGAAACGTCTCAACCTGACCGCTGCCGTCCTCCTCGACCACCTGGCGGATAAGCGTCACATCCTCGCTGAGGGAAGACTTGGCAGCCTCCCAGCGGGCCGCCCACTCGGAGAGCGAACACACCTGGCTGGGGTGCTCCATCAAGGCCTGGGTTACCCGAATCAACCGTTCCGACCGCCGCATCGACCGGAACCCCTCCTCCCGAACCTCACTGGGTAATTACACCATGCGGCTGAGATACACCTCGCGGACAAACCCGCGCAAAGCATTGTACAGTCGCTGCGCGGCCGTCTGCGTCCCAACCAGGCAATACAGGGTCGGGCCGCTGCCCGACATATGTACCCGCATCCGGGCGACTGCCTCCACCCGTCGCCGCAATTCCTGCAAGTCGGGGTAAAGGCGCATCGTCACCGGCTCTAGGTCGTTTGTCACACGCTCACGCACCGCATCGACATCGGCCTTCGCCAGCGCTTCCATCATGGCCCGACTGCTCGGCTCAGCCCGTTCTACGTAAGTCTCTATCGCCTGATAGACGGCGGCGGTCGAGACGTGCATCAACGGGTGCACGAGTACGACAAATGCACGCAGGCTGTGCTCCACGGGGCGCAGCCGCTCGCCCCGCCCGGTTGCTACCGCACAGCCTCCGTGCACGCAAAACGGTACATCCGAGCCCACCTCAGCACCAATCTCCGCCAACTCAGCCAGCGTGAGCCCCGTACCAAACAGCCGATTCATCCCCCGCAGGACGGCTGCCGCATCGGCCGATCCGCCCGCGAGCCCGGCCGCAATCGGAATCTGTTTGTCGATCTTGATGCGCAGCCCGGCCTCATGGCCTGTACGACGAAAAAACGCGCGGGCCGCCGCATGGGCGAGGTTGCGCTCATCCAGCGGCACCTGACTGACATTACAATCCAGTTCAATCCCTGCGCCGTCCGTCCGCTCGAGAAACACCGAATCGGACAAGTCGATGGTCTGCATAACCATGTCGACCTCATGATACCCGTCCGCGCGCTTGCCTAGCACGTCCAGCGTCAGGTTGATCTTGGCGTACGCCCGTTCCACCAGCAACTACCCCACCTCGACCCTTTTAGCATGGTCGAGAATGGGCGCTGCGTCAAGTTGTACCCGTCACATTCCTGTCACACCGTGGCCACGGCGCGGTCTGGGGCGTGCGCGGAAATGGCGGATACCGTCATCCCGCCCAAGCTCTCGATGACCTGCTGCAATGGGTCCAGTTTCTCGTAAAACGCGACCACCACCTCGCCCGGCTTTGCCGCGGCGATGGCCTGCCGCAATGCATCGGGCTCCGAGAGTACCACCGCGCACGGCTTTTCCGGGTGAAGGCGGCGGATTTCCCCCGCCACCATGTGCGCAACCTCCCCTTCCCGGCGCCCCCGCTTGTCCGCGTCTTCCTTGACGATGAAGGCGTCAAACCACTGCGACAGCTCCGCCGCGGCCTGGCGGATGACCTCATCGGCCCGGTCCCCCGGAACACCGACGACGCCAATAATCCGTTTCGTTCCAATCCGCTTCAACCACTCGCCGACGCGGCGAAACCCGTCCGGGTTATGCCCATAGTCAAGCACCACGAAACAACCGCCCTGCATTCGATAGGTCATCAGGCGTCCCGGGTTGTCCTGCTCAGGTCGGAACGAGAGCAGCGCGTCCGCCACCTGCCGCCGTGTTAAGCCGAGAGAACGCAGGGCGGCCGCCGCCGCCAGACAGTTTTCAATCTGGAACCGCGCCTTCCCGTCCATGGTTACCGGGATGTCCCGCGCAAACGCAATCTCCCAGTTCAGGTTCCCGCGGCCTTCCGTCAGCCAGCCGCGCTGGAGAAAGAACCCGACACCGCCGCCCGCGAGGTGCCGCCGCAACACCGGGTTATCCGGGCTGGTCGCGAAGAAGACGATTTTTGATGACAGCCGCGGCGCCAGCTCGACCAGGTTTTTGTCCTCCGCGTTGAGAACCACCGTACCATCCTCAGACACACACTCAGCCACCAACGACTTGATGTGCACCAAGTCTTCAATCGTCTCCACGTGGTCCTGCCCGATATGGTCCAGGGTGATATTGGTCAATACCGCCACATTCGCCCGGTCGTACGCCAGCCCCCCGCGGACGATGCCGCCCCGCGCCGTCTCCAAAACCGCCGCTTCCACGGACGGATCGGACAAGACAAGGCGGGCGCTGGCAGGACCGGTGGTATCTCCGGAGAGCACCTGTTTGCCGCCGATAAACACCCCGCCGGTTGTGGTCATGCCCACCGTGCGCCCGGTGGCCGCGAGCCCGTGGCCGATGAGGCGAGTGATGGTCGTCTTGCCGTTGGTGCCAGTCACGGAAACTAACGGGATGCGGCCGTTGTCCCGGCCGGGAAACAGCGAGTTGACAATTGCCTGGGCCACGTCGCGGGTGACCCCATAGGAGGGATGCTGGTGCATACGGATGCCGGGGGCGGCGTTGACCTCGACGACGGCGCATTCTTCGTCCTCCTGCGGCGGTCGGTGAATCGCGGGCACAATCATGTCGATGCCGCATACGTCTAGGCCCACCAAACGCGCGGCCCGCTCGGCGATGAGTCGATACGTCTCGTCCAGCTGCCCGGTGACATCGACCGCCTCGCCCCCGGTGGACAGGTTGGCGCTGTCGCGCAGGAGGACGACGCGGCCGGACGCGGGTACATCGTCTGGCGACAATCCCTGCCGGGCCAAGACTTGCTCCGCCACCTCATCCATTGGGATGCGGGTCAGCGGTTTTTCATGATCCGCTCCCCGGTTTGGGTGCGCGTTGACCTCGGCGACCAGCTGCCGGACGCTCTGATACCCGTCCCCGCGTACGGTCGGGGGGATGCGTTCGCTGGCTGCTGCCAGCTTCCCGGCCACCACCAGGAGGCGGATGTTTTTCCCCTCTACGTATCGCTCGACAATCACGCGCCGGTTATAGCGGCTGGCAAAGCGATAGGCGAGGCGGACCTCCTCTTCGCTGACCAGGTTCAGGCTGACGCCGCGGCCCTGATTCCCGTTATAAGGCTTGATGACCACCGGAGAGCGCAGGCGGCGGAACTGGGCGACAGCTTCCTCCTCATCGTCCGCCCATCCCCCATGCGGGACTGGAATGCCGGCGCTCCCCAGGATCTCTTTGGTCAGCGATTTGTCGGAGGCGATGTCCACCGCCACGGCCGAGGTGTTATCGGTGAGCGTGGCCTGGACCAGCTTTCGTTTTTTCCCGTGCCCCAACTGGACGAGGCTCCCTTCGTTCAAGCGCCGCACCGGGATGCCGCGCTGCGTGGCGGCATCGACAATCGCCTGGGTACTAGGGCCCAGCGCCGTCTCGCGCAGGATCTCTTCCGCTCGGGCCATGATGTCGTCGAGGGAATACGACTTCCCGGCCAGGATGGACTCGACAATCCACATCGCCGCCTCGAGCAGATAGCGTTGACAGCGGTAGGCCTTACACTCCATGACAATTTCGTACTGGCCAGGGCCGCCGGCGTACAGGGTCTTGCCGTAATGAACGTCAATGCCCACGCAGCAGGCCAACTCAATCGCCAGGTGTTCGACGATATGTCCGAAATACGTCCCTCCGTGCAGGCGTTCGACAAATCCGCCCGGCTCCCCCTTCGCGCAGTGATGCTCGCAAAGCCCAGGGAACTCGGCCAGGAGCCGCTCGTTGAAGCCCGGAAATTCGCGGCTCTCCCGCTCGGTTAAATCTTCGAGATCGACATCGGCAATGAGAATCGGCCGATAGATATACAAGTTGGGCCCGTCGATATGGCGCACCGAACAAATCCTCATGGATTCAGCTCCTTGCAGCCCCAGACTGGTACGCTTTCCAGTCGGTTATCGGTCTCCTGTCGCGCAGATGAAACCCGTATCCCTGCGGCAGAATGTGCAGCTGAATGCCGCACAGACACAACGCCTCGTCGGATTCCACCGCCTCCAGGTTGGAATACGTGACACCGCCGGCGTCGACCACACTGACCGCACCCCGGCCTATCACGCGAAAGACGCCGTTTTCCACAACGATTGCCGTGTCCTCGTCGATGCCAAGACCCAGGTGGTGAGGGTACTGTGCGACCGCCGAAACCAATCGCCCCAACCGCCCGCGCTGGGCAAAGTGCTGATCGATGACAACCCCATCGAGGAATTCCATTCCCGGCGCCATATCGACGACGGCAATGCGCGGGTTGGTCTCCCCTTCCCCATCAACAATCATCGTACTTGACATCATCGACGCGCCGGCGCTGGTTCCGCCAAGTGGAACGCCACGAGCGAGCGCGTTGTGCAAAGCCGCGTCTACGCGGGTCCCACCGAGCAGCTTGGTGATGCGCATCTGGTCGCCGCCGGTGAAAAAGATGCAGGTGGCGTCTTCGATAAACTGCACCGCGCTGTCTGTATTCGCGGCGTTGCGATGAGACACGTCAAATGTCCGGACGTCCGCCGCCCCCAAGCGGCGAAACACGTCCACGTACTCCATCCCCACCTCAACCGGCAGCTCGGTGGCCACCGTCATGACGAGCACGTGTGCGTGCCTATCCCCACCAAGCCGCATAAACTCGCGTAAAATGCGGCATTCCCCCTGCTTATCCTCGGCGCCGCCGATGATGACCAATGGGCCAGGCATATCCGACATTCGGTCCCTCCTTAGCTGAAAACAACACATGTGCTAGTCTGTCCGCGCAAAAAATCCAGTATGCAGAAAACCGGGGGCGTCTGCCCCCGGCGGCCGTCATATCGCAGATGAAGGTTTCGTCTGTCTGTGGCTAGCGTTTCTGCTCGGCCAGAGACTCCTCCGCAATCTCGATGGCGCGCTTGACCATATTGCCGGCGTCGCGGGTGGTAATAGCCCCCCAGCCATCACGCTGAACCGTGTCGTAGAAACCGAGTTCCTTCGCCAGTTCCAGCTTCAGCTCATCCGACATGGTACCTCTGCGTCGACCCATCGTTTTGCCCCCTTCTCACTTACGCTTCGCGACTGCGAAGCGCGGCGTGATTGACGGCCAGTCGTAGTCTCCGTAGCCCCAACCGATTCCAAACTCGCAAATCTTGACAAAAAAAAGACGGCCCTTGGCCGTCTTCGCATACCCGGACGCTTACAGGCGCCCAGGATGATTTATTGCGACTGTGTATACGTAACCTTGACGTTATCCCCGTTTTTACAGACCATCAACTCGACCGTTTCTGTCAACAAGTCCGCGTAACTGTACGAGACCCGTTCGAATGAACCGTCGGATGGATCTAGGCGAACCACGAACACGGACGGGTATGTTTCTTCCAGAACCCCGCTGCGTTCAATGGTTTTCCGGCGACCGCCGTTCGCCCGCAGCAAAACCTTCTCCCCGATGAGTTCATCGAGACTACTCTTGATGTCGTGGAGCGCATTTCTGGCCAACACACACCACCTCTTTCCACGGGCGATTATACCATGGAAGGAGGATATAAGTCAACCAGGTTAAACATTATATCAGGGCTCGATTTTCGTTGTCAATGGGTCAATACAGCGATTTCGGCAGTCCCAATCGATATTTTCCACGCGACTCAAGACCGCCGATGCCATCGGTACCTGTGTACGTCGACTGCACGACATCGTACACATTCACCGTCTGGTTAATCGGCGTGTAGGCCACCTTCTCCGCAATAAAGACCGGATCGAGCGCGTGAATCATGATGCGCTGCGGCGAACTGGCAAAGTTCGCCCCCGCGTCCAGCAGGGACTCGAAGTGGGACTGGCACGCCCCCGCGATGATGACCAAATCATCCATGCTCCGCGAGTGCCTGCGGGCGTTTTGTACGGTGTGCACGAAATGGAGCGAATTGCGGTAGTTGCGGATATCCGACAGGTCTTTGCCCTTCCGAATGACACCGTCGTGGCCAGTGATGATGAGGATATCCGGTTCATATTTCTCTAACAGGGACCGGACGGCTTCGGGCATGCGCGACTCGGACATGTGTTCGCCAAAGGCCCGGATACCGAGTTCTTGGTACATCGCTAAACACTTCTGCAAATACGTCCCGTCGCCATCGAGGTGGAGAACCCGTCCGGGCCGCTCAAAAAAATCAGGATTGGATTCAAACCGCGCCTCCTTGCGTAGGGACAGCTTCTCCGATTCTTTTTCCCGCCGAGATCGAATCAGCCGTACACACTGGTCTTCGAGGTGGTGCCGATAGGCCTCGTATTGACGTAATTCCTCTTCACTGACGACCTCCAGGTCATCCAGTGGGGCGTCGGCCATCAGTCGTACGTCGATGCCTTTGAGAATGGCGGTCTGGGTTTCCTCGTCGATTTCGACGATGACAAAACACAGGTCTTTTCCATATGATTTGCGTGCGACGTAATCTCCCGCCTGTACCACGCGAATCCCCCTCCCGTATCGGGGCCGTACTGATTTCAGGATATGTCGCGCGGGCGGTGCCGTGACACGCGGGACACAGGCGGGATACACGCGGGAAGGAGAGAGGTGATACGGTGGGAAGGGAGTCGGAGCACGCGGTCTGTGCCGTGGTCGCCGCGCGCAACGAAGCGGGCCGAATTCGCCATGTCCTGGGGCAGCTCATGCGCGCGGGCGTCGGGGCCTGCATCGTCATCAACAACGGGTCCCAGGACGAGACCGCCGCCTTGGCCCGCGCGACCGCCCTGATGTGGGCAGCCACTGGGAGAACGCTGCGGGTGCTCGAAGTGGCGGAACCACTGGGGCCGGATGTTGGACGGGCGTATGGCGCCTACGTGGGCCTGCGCGATTTCCCTCGGGCGGCCGCATACGTGTTTGTGGACGGCGACTGGGGCGGCGGTTTCGGACCTCAGCTGGCCGCCTTTTTACAGGCCGCCCGGGAGAGTGGCGCCTGGGTGGCCTACGCCGACAGCCGGCACCGTCCGCTCCGGACCGACGCGCGCATCTATCGGGATTTGGCCCACCGCTTCGCCCCCCACCTGCAGGGCGCGGCAGTGCCTGAACTGCCCCTCTTTATCCGGCGCGAGGCGTTCACCCGCGTATCGCCGTGGTGGCTGCACCAGCCTGGGCTGTTCTTCGCGCACTGCCTGCGTCAGGGCGTCCCGATGGCGGTCGTGCCGAGGCTCGTGTTCAATGTGCGCATCCGTGGCGATAAAACCCGTGGGGCCGCCCACCAGGCACGCATGCGTGAGACCTTACTGGGCGATGCCGTCGAGGCGGCACGATTCTTGCTCGCCCGTCCGCCAGGCCGGCACTGGCGCGGGCGCAGCCACGTTGGGTTGGCAAGCACGCGACGGCTCGATGTGCTAGCCCGGCTGGCGGCCACAGCGGAAATCCGGATGACCCGCTAGATGCAAAGTGGCAGACCGGTTTTCACACCTTCGTGTACCGATCTGCCACCTTCGAGGCCCCGTAGGAATCGGGTTTGATGCGCGCCTCGTAGCCACTGGCGGTAATCCAGGCCACAATCTCGCGAATCAACTGCTTGGTCGCTCCTTTTTCGCCAACGTCCAGATGCACCTCAATCTGCCAATCGCAGCCTTGCGCCTTGAGCGCCTCCGACAACTGCGCGCCCAGCTGCAGGGAATACCCAGCCTCCGCGAACATCCGCTGCCGCAGAGAACGCATGAAAGGCTGGCGATCCCGATGAACGAAATAGCGGGCGCCTTTGCCGATGCGATGAAAAATGACCGCCGACACGAAGGTGACGGACTGATCTTGGGGCTTAGGCTGCGAATCCGTGCCGATAATCACACGGAACGCGTCGTGCGGATGGCTCTTCGCCTCATGAATCAGTTCCTCGACAACCTCCTGGATGTCCATCGTGCCGTGCGTCGGATTGAAGAACCTCCACACCGCGCGCACCTCCTGCATGAACAGTCGGGCAATTATCCTTGTCAACAGTATATGTCAAATAACCGCAGTGAAGAAAGGCACACCACCCCGGTTGAAAGGCAGCGGGCGCTCGAAACGGTACTGGGGCCAGAAATCGTGCTGGGCCAGAATCAACGGTTCTGGCCCAGGTTATCCGTATAGGCGTTGGCAAGTCGAACAAATTCGCACAAACCCAAAGTCTCCCCACGTCGATCCGGTTGGATCCCGGCTGTCTCCAACAATTCCCGCGCGCCGTCGCGGCTAAGACCCAACCCTCCGGACAGGGCGTTAGCCAGCGTCTTACGGCGGGTGGCAAAGGCTGCCCGCACCACGCTTCGGAGGTCGGCAAGGCGCTTGGCCGGACAAACGGGTGGACGGCAGGTCAAACGAACGACGACCGAATCGACGCCCGGGGGAGGCAAAAAACTGGAGGGCGACACCGTCACCACCCGCTCCACCTCGGCCCGGTACTGAACCATCACCGACAGCGCCCCGTAAGCCTTGCCCCCTGGCGGCGCCGCGAGCCTGTCGGCCACCTCTTTCTGCACCATGACGAGGATGTTGGAGACATTCACATCCGACTCCAGGATGTGGAACAAAATCGGTGTAGTCACGTAATAGGGCAGATTAGCCACCACGTGCACCCGCGCGCAGTCGGTAAATTCGGACCAAAGCCCGGCCAAGTCGACCTCAAGGACATCGGCAAAGAGCACGCGGACGTGCGGAAACTCAGCCAGCGACTCGGCCAACAATGGCCTTAGCGCCTGGTCCTTTTCCACCGCCGCCACCCGTTTAGCCCTCGTCGCCAAGCGCTGTGTCAACACCCCGGCGCCCGGACCAATCTCCAACACTCCGTCTGTCTCGGCGATGTCCGCCGCCTCGACAATCGCGTTTAGTACCCGTCCGTCGATGAGAAAGTTCTGCCCCAGGCCCTTTTTCAGCGTAAACCCGTGTCGAGCCAAGAACCGTTTGAGGTCGGCCGCCTTGACCAATTCCAGGGTCTCAGACACCCGCCTCATCCCCTTTCTCGGCGGCGAGTTTCGCAGTGGGAAGTTGCACGGCGGCGAGCGCCGCATCCCACTCCGCAAGCGTGACGCCAAAGAGGTTCAGCTTTTTGACGAACGACTTCGCGTTGCCGGCCCCGATGCCCAAAACCTCGCCGACCCTCTGCCGATAGACAGCCGCACCGGGACTGCCAGCCAGCCCACAGGCGGTCAACTCGGCGAGGGTAAACCGGGGCGGTTCCAACTCCGTGCCGGCCGCGGCCTGGTTCCTGAGGTTCAGCCCGGGTGCCTCGCCGACGGCAGGTTCAGCTTCCCTTCCACCTGCGCTGTTTATACGGGTAGCCCGAGCTCCCTCCAGCGCCCGTACGATGGCGTCTCGGCTGGCCAGCTCCACGCCCACGCGGCGGCCGTCGGTCGCCTCTCGTCGCGGGATGAAGGCGTGCCGGCAACCTGGAACGTGTGCGTCAATGCGACGGCGGATACGCTCCCCAGGACCGTCCGGATCGGTCAAAATGATGAGACCCCGGCGCTCGCGAATTCGGCGCAGCTGGTCCAGTACGCGGCGCCCGACACGGTCACCGCCGACCACGAACACATCCGCGTCCACGACGCTCTCCAGCTTTTGCTTATCGTGCATCCCTTCGACCACGATGACCTCTGCAAACCGCGGCCGTTGGCGGGCTGGCCGGCCGCGCACCGCCTGGCCGCGCCTCGATTCACCAGGGCGCCCGTTGTTGCGCTGCGTAGTGTTGTGCTCTGCCTCATCAAGCCGCGCCGCACAGTAAAGCGCCTCATCACGTCCGACCTCAGCCACGGGATTTCGTGTCCTCCTCGTCCGTCCCAGTTGCGGGCAGGGCAAACAGCCGGCGCGCGTTGGCGGTCGTCTGCGCAGCCACCTGGGCCACAGTCTCTCCGCGGACCTGGGCCAGTGTCTCGGCGACGAGACGGACCCGCTCCGGTTCGTTGCGCTTGCCACGCAGAGGGTGCGGGGAGAGGTACGGGCTGTCCGTCTCAATCAACAGCCTGTCAGCCGGGACGCGGGCGGCGACCTGGCGCAGCTCCTCGTTGCGCTTGAACGTCACCGGCCCGCCAAACGAGATGTAAAACCCGATGGCCAGGCAGCGTGCGGCCGCCTCCCAGTCGGCGCTGAAACAGTGCATCACGCCGCAGAGCGTCGGGCCCGCCTCCTCCTCCAACAACCGCACGGTGTCCTCCGTCGCGTCCCGATTGTGAATGATGACCGGCAGTCCGAGTTCCTTAGCCAGGCACAGCTGTGCCCGCAGCACCGCCTGTTGGACATCCGGCGGCGCGGTGTTCCAGTAGTAATCAAGGCCAATCTCGCCAATTGCCACCACCTTCGCGTCTTCCGCCAAGGCGCGTACGGCGGGGATGTCCGCCACGGTGTGCGTATTCAACGACTCTGGATGCAGCCCCACTGCGGCATACACATCCGGGAACTGACGGGTGAGTCGGATGGCCTCCTCGGCGGTGGCCAAGTCCACCGCCGGCACCACAAACCCCTCTACCCCAGCCTGACGCGCCCGTTCGACGACCGCCGGCAGGTCGTCGCGAAACCGCTCGTCAAACAGGTGGCAGTGGCTGTCAAACAGCATCACTTCACCACCGCGCCGTTCGGGATTGAATCCGGTACGGACACCAGCTTCAGTTGATTGCCCTCAGAGGCGCACAGCACCATGCCGTTGGATTGCACCCCGCGCAGCTTGACCGGTTTGAGGTTGGTCACCACGACCGTTTTCTGCCCAATCAGCTCCTCGGGCTGATAGTACTGGGCAATTCCTGAGACGATTTGCCGCACCTCGCTGCCCAGGTCAATCTCCAGGCGCAGGAGTTTGTCGGCCCCCTCAATCCGTTCCGCGACCCGAATCTGACCGACGGTCAGCTCCACTTGGTCAAACACGTCAATGCCAATCTGCGGTTTTCCTTCTTTCACCTGCGTCTCGCTCACAGCAGACCCTCCTTGTATCGCGTTATCCGGTGCAGCCTCCTTGGCCGCATTCGCCTGTGCCCTTTCTGTTGCCTTTGTTCCCTGAGCTTGCGGTGCACCTTGGGTGGCTTTCGCCAGCGCCTCCACCTCCGCCTCCACGTCGAGGCGTGGGAACAGCGGCTCCCCAGCTTCTACCGTCTTACCGGCGGTCAGGCGGCCAAAGTCGCGCGTGCTGTCCCAGGTGGTTTCCGCCTCGTTCAGGTGGAATTGGGCAAAGATGCGGGCGGACGCCTGCGGCAGGAACGGCTGCACCAGAATCGCCGCAATGCGGATGGCTTCACACATGGTGTACAGTACGGTCCCCAAACGCTCCGTTTCGCCCGCCTTGTTCAATGCCCACGGGGCGCTTTCGTCGATGTACTTGTTGGCCGCCCGCACCAGGCGCCAGATGTGCTCCAAGGCGACCGAGAACTGCAGCCGGTCCATCGCGTCCTCGACCGCCGGGATGGTGTCAGCCGCCAGCCGCGCCAGGTCTTCCTCCAGTTGTTGCCGCGATCCCGGCTGCGGAATGACGCCTTGGTGGAACCGGTGCAGCATCGCCGCCGTGCGGTGGACCAGGTTGCCAAAGTCGTTGGCCAGGTCAAAGTTTAGCCGCTGCAGAAGCGATTCCGGTGTGAAAACCCCGTCCTGGCCAAACGGAATTTCGCGCAGCAGGTAGTAACGGATGGCATCGCTGCCGTAGCGGTCAATGAGCAACTTCGGATCGATCACGTTGCCCTTGGACTTGCTCATCTTGCCGTCCTTCATCATGAAGAACCCGTGACCATAGACCTGCTTGGGTAAGGGCAATCCCAACGCCATGAGGATAATCGGCCAATAGATGACGTGGAAACGGACGATGTCCTTGCCGACGAAATGCACGTCAGCCGGCCAGTAGCGATCAAAACGAGCGCGCTGGTCCGGATCGTCCGACAGATAGCCGAGCGCGGTGATGTAGTTGGTCAGGGCGTCCAGCCACACGTAGACCACGTGCTTTGGATTGCGGCGGACGTGAATCCCCCAATTGAATGAGGTGCGCGACACGCACAGGTCCTGCAGACCCGGTTTGATGAAGTTGTTAATCATCTCGTTCTTGCGCGACTCGGGCTGGATGAACTCGGGGTGCGCGTCATAGTAAGCCAAAAGTTTGTCCACGTATTTGCTCATCCGGAAGAAATAGCTCTCTTCCTGGACGTACTGGACCTCCCGGCCGCAGTCTGGGCACTTGCCGCCCACGAGCTCGCGCTCCGACCAGAACGATTCGCATGGGGTACAATACCAGCCTTCGTACTGACCGAGATAGATATCCCCTTGGTCAATCAGGCGCTCGAAGATCTCCTCGACTACCTTGGTATGGCGCGGCTCGGTGGTGCGGATGAAGTCGTCGTAGGAGATGTCGAGCCTATCCCACAAGTCGCGGATCCAGGCGATGATGTTGTCCAAGTAGGCCAACGGCTCCTGCCCGGCCTTTTCGGCTCGCTGCTGAATCTTTAGGCCGTGTTCATCCGTCCCCGTCAGGTACATGACATCAAAGCCGCGCAGCCGCTTATAGCGGGCGAGCGCATCGGCCGCCACGGTGGTGTACGCGTGGCCGATGTGCAGCTTGTCGTTCGGATAATAGATGGGGGTCGTAATGTAGAACGTTGGCTTCCCCATGTCCAAACCTCCCTTGTATGGAATTTTGTGTGGATTTGTAGCGAAGAGGCGGAGCGCTGTGTAAGGCGGGCTCTTACAAAAAGGCCCGCCCCTGCTTGGGGCGAGCCTAAACCCGCGGTACCACCCAACTTTGCGCTGGACGCGGCAAAACCGCGCACGCGCCTTCCTTTTGATAACGGGAATCCCCGCGCGCGCCTACCCCGCCACCCTAGGGCCGCGGCTCAACGCGCGAGTCTCCGGAACCATACCACTGCGGGACCGCACATCGGCTCACACCCTCCCGACTCGCTGGCGTGCGGACACCCCGAAGCTCCATTCCTTCACAGACGTTCGTGTTCAATTGAATGCTTGAAATATAGCAGGAACTCCACAAGGTGTCAAATGACAGGCGCGAACGTAAAGGTTTGTATTGACTGGTACTCCTATCTGGTCGTATCTTAAGAATCGAGGTTCTCCAATTACAGTTATGTATGTACCATCCAATTTCGTCCGACAAGGATGAGGAATAAACACCACGCATCCAGCCCAGGATCGGCTTTTTCGCTGGAAGTCCTGCCGTTTCGAATGCGAATTCAGCGTCCAGAAGGAGTGAAAAGCGGGAGACCTGGAATTTTTCAAGGTTCTTTTTCAAAAAGATCTATGCAAATATCTTGCTATCATGTATAGTTACAGTAATTCCAAGCGTCATTTGGGCTGATAGGCATTGGTTGAACCGACAGCCTGGGAATAAACAATATCACGTTTATGCCCGCCCAACTGGCAAAACAGTGAGCGATTCACTGACATCCCGAAAAGGATCTGACCCTGGGAGTCTGGCCCACCGAGGTTGAATGACTTTTCGGAACAATGTTAAGGAGTGATGAAAGTGAAGTCGACCGGCATTGTGCGCAAGGTGGACGAGCTTGGACGCGTTGTGATTCCGATTGAATTGCGACGGACACTCGGGATTGCCGAAAAGGATGCACTGGAAATCTACGTGGACGGAGACCGCATCATCCTGAAGAAATACGAGCCGGCTTGCATCTTCTGCGGTCAAGCGGACGAGATTATTCACTTTAAAGGTAAGAACATCTGCCCATCCTGCATCGCGGAAATGAGCTCCTGAAATCTGACGTGTCCTACGTTGGCGGGCCGCCCGGCCCGCCAATCGCGCCGTGCGAGCTGTGTCTGATGTTTTTAAGCCTTTGTCTCCGGAAGCGTGGCCTGATATAACCGCCGCCTCGGCACACCATGCGCTCTCGCCGCTTCGCGCACCGCCTGGGTGTGCGTCTCTCCGGCTACCATGCGCGCCTGAACCTCCGCCATGGCAGACTCGAACCGCGATGCGGGCGACTCAGACTGCGATGCGGCCGACACACCCTCACCACGGACTGCACTGGCATGGTCGTCCTTAGCGGCCGGCACCTCTCTACCGTGACCCGCCGCCCCGGCAGCCCGTTCGCCGAGCCGCCGAATTGCGTCAAGTACAATCACGTACTCTCCGCGCGTGCCTTCGGTTTGCACGAATTTCAGCACGTCCTCCACCGGTCCCCGGATAAACTGCTCATGCCGCTTGGTCAGCTCCCGTCCAAGCACCACCCGCCGTCCCGGAAAGCGCTCCGCCAAGCGCTGCAACGTCCCCTCCAGCCGATGCGGGGCTTCGTAGCAGACGACGCTGCCCGGCAGCGTGGCGACATCCTCCAGCACCGCATTCAGCTCACGGTTGGACCTAGGCAGGAATCCGATGAACGTGAACGGCAGCATCGAACAGCCGCTTGCGACCAGGGCAGCCAAGAGGGCGCTCGGCCCCGGCACCGGAATGACCGGAATCTTCTCCTCCACAGCCAACGCTACCGCGTCTTCGCCCGGATCGGACAAGAGCGGGGTGCCCGCGTCCGACACCAACGCAATCCGTTTGCCTTCCGCCCACCACCCACGCAGGTCGTCCCGTCGCGAAGCCTGGTTGTGTTGGTGATAGCTGACCAGCGTCTTCCCCGGGATCTCGTAGCGAGCGAGCAATTTGCGCGTCTGACGTGTGTCTTCGGCGCAAATCACATCCGCCTGCCGCAACACGTCGAGCAGACGAAACGTCACGTCCTGCAAATTGCCGATAGGGGTACTGCACACCCAGAGACAAGGCGCCTCCGATACAAAACTGTCCTGGACCGATATCATGCTACCCTCCTGAAGGCATCCATGCGGCTGTCCCAGCGCGAGCGCTGTGCTGACAACGAAGGGGACGGCCGCCTGCCGTCCCCCTGTTCACTAACTCTTTTTCAAAAAACCCATACAGAACAGGCATTCGCCTTCCGTACGCAAACTCCCGTATTTGACGTTGCAGATGTGGAACCCTTCTTGGTAAATCCGGTACAGGTTATCCAGACCTGAACCCGGCTCCTGTGTCTCGCCGGTAGCTAAACGCTTCCAGCGTTCCTTCTCCTGCTCCAGGTGCTGGTTCTCCTCAATCAGGGTCTGGATTTTCTGTTTCAACGACCCCAGTTCGACGTACAACTCGCCAATCCGTTCCTCCAGGTTTGCGACCTGCACAAACAGCGACTGTTTGTCCATGGTGGTTAGATCAACGTCCCCTGTTCCTGGTAGACATCGTTCTCGAACTTCAGACAGCACATCAGCCGGCCGCACAGGCCCGAAATCTTCGTCGGATTGAGCGAAAGGCCTTGGTCTTTCGCCATCCGAATGGAAACGGGATCAAACTCTCCCATCCATGTGCTACAGCAAAGCAATCGGCCGCAAGGGCCAATGCCACCAAGCATCTTGGCTTCGTCTCGCACACCAATCTGTCGTAACTCAATACGCACCCGGAAGACGGACGCCAGGTCCTTGACCAGCTCGCGAAAATCCACGCGCCCGTCGGCAGTGAAGTAGAAAATGAGCTTCGCACGGTCAAACGTATACTCCGCGTCGACCGATTTCATCTGCAAACCGTGCGCCGCAATCTTTTGCTTGAACACCGCGATGGCCTCTTTCGCCCGCCGCTGATTGTCAACCACCTGCATGGCATCCTCTGCCGTCGCCACGCGGCGAACCTTTTTCAACGGCAACACCACGTCGTCCGCGGTGACCTGTTGCGGCCCCACCACCACTTCGCCGTATTCGACACCACGCGTAGTCTCCACGATGACGTGATCGTTACGTACAATCGAAAAATCCCCGGGGTCAAAGTAGTAGATCTTCCCGGCCGGTTTAAACCGGACACCGATAACCGTATACATGTGATTCGCCCCCCGGTGCCGTCACCCGGCCGCGGGCCAACCCGATGAAGGTAGGCTACGGCCGCAAGCGCCGCAAGCGAATGCATAGCTGCTCCGCGTTGAGCGCGGCTGCCACGTGCGACCGAAGCCGTGTCTGTGCATCCAGCAGAAGCTGAATCCCTTGCGTAAGCTGGCCGAGGTCCGCGGACTCCGCCTGCCGCTGGAGCGTGCCGTGGTGGTCCGCAAACCGGATGGGGCCTTGGCCCGCCTTGGTATGCAGGATGTCCTGCCACCAGGCGGAAAGCATCCATAAAACCTGCGGCCATGCGTCCTCTTCAGACACATCCGCCGTCATGTTCTGCAAACGTTCTGCCAACAGCAGTGCTGGTTCTTCCCTGTCCAGCCATGCTTGGGTCCATTGTATCACTCGCGGCAGAAGGGTGGCAAACGTTTCTCCGTCTTGACCCGCACTGGCCAGCGCGGCCGGCCACGGATCCTGCGCCGCTTCTGCTTCGGAAACGGCCGGAAAGGCGAAACACCGAGAGCGAATGGTTGCCAATACGCGTTCCGGGTACGCCGTGGTAAGGATGGCGATGATGGGAGCCGCTGGCTCCTCCAGGGTTTTTAAGAGACGGTTGGCGGCCACCGGAGTCGCCAAGTCGATTTCCCGCAGGACATAGACAATCCGCCGCCCGTGACCGCGGACCATGAGTTGCTGCTGCAACGCCTCTACGTGACCGGTGCGAATTCCGTCCTCTCCCCCGTCGATGACCGTGTAATCGGGGTGGCTGCCCGCCGCAAACTGCCGGCAAGACTCGCATCTCCCGCAGGGAGCCGCTTCGCCCGTACACAACAGGGTTTTCGCCAAAAATTCGGATAAATGCCCGGTCGCGGCTCTCCACCCGATGAAGAGTAATGCGTGCGGCACGCGCCCTTCTGCGATGCGCTGGTATAGGCTGTAGAGCGCCGGGTTTTGCACCGGCCATTGGTCAAACGGGGCCAGCACGCTCATCGCCCACTCCTCACTATCAAAACTGTTCAAACCGCTCTACGTCAAGTACGAACACCGTAGCGCCGCCTACCTGCACGGACACCGGGTACGGCACGTACGATTCTAACTGGCTGCCCAGGGTCGCCATCGGGGTCACCACCTGCTCCCGCGAGCGGCAGCTGTGGCGAATCACATCCAAAACGTTCTCGACCTGATGGTCGTCCACACCGATGAGAAAGGTCGTGTTGCCGGCGTGCAAAAACCCACCTGTGCTGGCGAGTTTCGTGGCCCGAAAGTCGTGCTTCACCAGATTCTGCGCCAGCTTCGGACTGTCTTTGTCCTGCACCACCGCAATCACCATCTTCATGGACGCGCCCCTCCCATCCTCATCTTCTCTTAACGCCCGCGTCATTGCTTTCGGACGCAGCGGGCAAACTTCGCGATTTCCGGTATATTCAGCTATACAAACCAATTCGCGATTTGGTTCCATATCTCCTGCTCAATCGTCTCAACCGGCTTGGTCGCGTCGATAATCCGCACCCGCTCCGGGTTCTTTTCGGCAATCTCGAGCAGGGCTTGGCGCACCCGTTCAAAGTACGCCCGGCCCCTCCGTTCAATCCGATCCGCCGGCTGCCCTGCTTGGGCCAAACGCTCCAGGCTGACGTCCACCGGCAGGTCGAACAAAAACGTGCAATCCGGCTTCAAGCCGCCGGTTGCCACGCGGTTCATCTGTTCGACCATATCCACACCGAGACCAAGCCCAGCCCCCTGATAGGCGAGGCTGGCATCGACAAACCGGTCACAGACGACCGTCACCCCTTCCGCCAGAGCAGGGCGAATGACCTGCGCCACCAACTCGGCCCGAGAGGCCGCGTACAACAGAGCCTCGGTCACCGCGCTGGGGGATGTGTCAGTGTCCAGCAGGAGTCCCCGTATCCGTTCCCCAAGCGGCGTGCCGCCTGGTTCCCGCACCGCCTTGACCGGCCATCCCAGCTCCTCCAGCCGCTGGACCAAGCGCCGCCACTGGGTGGTCTTGCCGGCCCCATCGATGCCTTCAAAACTGATGAATCTCCCCATCCTACGGGCTCCTTCCTCGTCAGCAAACCACTGGAATTTCCCCCGCATCCGTGACCCCTTGTACATCGTATCCGGATGCCAAAAGTGCCGCCAGCCGCTCACAGTGTTCCACATCAATCCGTTGTCCGGGATAAATCAGCGGCACCCCGGGTGGATACGGGACGATGAGTCCCTTGGCGATCCGTCCGGCAGCCTGAGACACTGCCACAGTGGTGCCGGCTGCGGCAGCGGCCGCGCGTGGCGACAGCACGAGCACCGGTTCACTCAGCGCCACGCTCTGCGCATTGAACGGCTCCACATGGGCCCCAGTCGCCGCAGCCTCCTCCGCCTGCCACTCGTCCAACGCCTCGCAATAGCGGGCCAGGGTGCGCTCACGCACGCCCAGGCCAAAGACGGCCAGCACTCCCTGCGCGTCCGCGTACTCCACAAACAGCCCGCGCGTGGCCAAGTGGTCTGCTAGACGGCGGCTGGCCGCCATCTCACCCGTCGGGAGCCAGCGGCGGAGCGGATCGACCCAAAAGCGGTCCTCGGTCAAGGCGTCTTGTGCGCGGCTGTCATCCGGCAGCAGGCCGAACTCCGCCAAGCGCGCCAGCGTCGCCTCCGCGGCGGCCGCCCCTTCCTCCTCACGCCAGGCCCGCGCCGCGTCAATCGACGCCAAGAGCAGATAAGAAGGGCTCGTCGAGTGCAGAAACAAAAGCTCCTCGGCCAGTCGATGTGGGTCAACGCGCCCACCTTGGACGTGCACCCAGGCGGTCTGGGTCAATCCAGGCAGCATTTTGTGCACGCTGTGAATGACTACATCTGCCCCCGCCGCCACGCTGTTGGGCGGCATCCCCGGCAAGCCGAAGTGAGCGCCGTGCGCCTCGTCCACAATCAACGGCAGCCCGCGCGCGTGCACTACCTCAGCGATGGCCGCCACGTCGGCCGCCAGCCCTTGATAGATGGGCGAGGTCAGAAAGACCGCCTTGACCGCGTCGCCGGCTTCGTCCAGCCAACGCCCCACTTCGGCCGGGGTCGGCGGCAGCGTCACCTGCCGCCGGGCGTCAAAGCGGGTCTGCCCCAACCGCGGACGCGCGCCCGACCATACCAATCCGCGCCAGGCGCTGGCGTGAAACGGTCCCGCCATGACCACCACGTCCTCTTCCTCGGCCACCGCCTTGATAGCGGCCATCACCGCGGCGGTCGATCCGTTGACGCTATACAGGCACGTGTCCGATCCGTACGCGGCGGCGGCCAACTGCTGGGAACGCAGGATGCATCCCTGGGCGTGGTGAAAGTTGTCGAGTCCGGGCAGCTCGGTCAAATCGAGCGCCAGCCCCCGGTCGAGAAACGAGAAAAACCGCTCCAGTCCGACGCGCCCCTGTTTGTGGCCAGGGATATGCAAGCTGCCGCGTTCGTATTGAATATGGCGGATGAGCGCATCCAGAATCGGGGTTTCTGCGATGTCAATCCACTCCTAACCACATCGATAAGTGTCCGGAAAGGGGTTCGTGATTCTCATCCCTTTCCGAACGACCCCTATAGCGTGTCATATCTTCGTAACCGCAGCGGAATTAGACAAACATCATCATTCTCTTATGATACAATGTTACCCACAACCCTAGAAGTCTGTCCGGAAAGGGTCAGCACAAACAATCTTGCGAAAACGGAAGTGAGGTATGGGCATGTCTATCCAGCAGAATGCGGGTCTGAGCCTCATCCTGCGGCTGAAAATTCACTCCAGTTCTGGATTCAGTCAGGTTGCGTCGGCCATCGGTGAAGCGGGCGGCGACATCATCGCCGTCGACGTGATTCACGTTGGAAAAGAATACGTCATTCGCGACGTGACGGTCAACGTTCACAATGAGGCTCACCGCGAGCGCGTCATTCGCGCACTGTCGGCGCAGGATGGCATCTCGATTATCAACGTGTCCGACCGCACGTTTCTGTTGCACCTGGGTGGAAAGATTGAGGTCCATGCCAAAGTGCCCGTAAAAAACCGCGACGACCTCTCGCGCGTTTATACCCCGGATGTGGCGCGCATCTGCACCGCAATTCAAGAAGACCCTGGGAAGGCGTTTCAACTCACCATCAAACGCAACACCGTCGCCGTGGTCAGTGACGGCACGGCCGTGTTGGGGCTGGGCGACATCGGCCCCGAGGCCGCGATGCCAGTCATGGAAGGCAAGGCGATGCTGTTCAAGCAATTTGCCAATGTGGACGCCTTCCCCGTCTGCCTGAACACCAAAGACCCGGAGGAAATCATTCGCGTGGTGAAGGCGATTGCCCCCAGCTTCGGCGGCATCAACCTGGAGGACATTTCTTCGCCGCGCTGCTTTGAGATTGAGTCCCGCCTGCGGGAAGAACTGGACATCCCAGTCTTCCACGACGATCAGCACGGCACTGCGGTCGTGCTCTTGGCGGCCTTGTTGAACGCGGTGAAGTTGGTCGGCAAGAAAATGGAAGATTTGCGAGTGGTGGTAGTCGGCATCGGCGCGGCGGGCATCGCCTGCACGAAGATGATTCAGGCCGCCGGCGTGCAAAACATTATCGGTGTGGACCGAGCCGGCATCATCGAAGCCGGGCGAACCTACGATAACCCGATGTGGAACTGGTACGCGGAACACACCAATCCCGAGCGCCGGACGGGCGATTTGTCCGACGCGATTACCGGGGCAGACGTGTTCATCGGGGTCTCCGGGCCGGGGGTGCTCAAGGTCGAACACCTCAAGCGGATGGCGAAAGACCCGATTGTCTTTGCCATGGCGAATCCGGTCCCGGAGATTGCACCGGAGGAAGCGGAACCTTACGTGCGCATCCTCGCTACCGGACGTTCAGACTATCCCAACCAAATCAACAACGTTTTGTGCTTCCCCGGTATCTTCCGCGGTGCCCTGGACGCCCGCGCCAGCGACATCAACGAAGCGATGAAACTGGCGGCGGCCCAGGCGATTGCCAGCTGCGTGCGCGACGACCAGCTGAATGAGCAGTACATCATTCCGAGCGTCTTTAACCGCCACGTCGTCAAAGCGGTCAGCCGCGCCGTCGCGGAGGCCGCCTACAAGTCGGGCGTCGCCCGCCGCGAATCGCCGCTCGCCTTGCAAGGCGCCGAATAGGCCGCGCAACGCTGAGCGCTAGCGGATGCCGTGTGACTGGCGGATCGTCCGCGAATCATAAAATGGTGCGCTGCGCCTTGGAAGACAGGGGGTCACCCTGGCCCAGGCGCAGCCGCTTCAACCGCTGCACGTAATACTGATAGCGGGGTTCGGAGGTGTCTGTTGAGACTATCTCCTTCTCGCACTCGCCACAGATGAACTGACCAAACACGGTAATGCCGATTTCGCGCGGCTGGTCGCAGACAATGCAGCGCCGAATCCGCGCTTTCTGGTTTGACACCGTCTCTCACCAACCTCGCACTACGCTCTTGGACTGACAGACCCCCAAAGACGCCTGTATGCCTGGCGCAAGGTTTTTTCGAGTCTCTCGCAACCACTCCTACCATTATGGGAACCCCAAGGCTCAAATATACGCTACCAAATCTGATGAATCCCGACGGCGACCAGCAGAATCGCCGCCAGATAGGCCGCGTATCCCCCTAGGTACTGGGCGGCAAATCGTCTACCCACCCACGCAGATACGGCCAACAGGAGAAAACCGGCGATGGCCACGGCGACGGCGGTCGTCAAGACCCCAATCTGGGAGATGCCCGCGTCGAATCCGCCCGCAATCGCGTTTAAGGCCAGGGCGACCCCGAGAATCAACGCCTCGCGCAGACTGATGGTCTGAGACTTATCCAAATCCGCCTTGACCGGATCGCGCAGGATTTGTGTGACCATCGTGTGACCACCGTTTTTCACGCGGTGACTGCGGATGGGTTCGAGCAAAATCCACATCCCAACAAGAATGATGATGCCGCCGCCAATGGCGGCCGCCACGCGTACGGGCAGGTAGCGGCTGAGCACGTGTCCGGCCAGCCCGGCGGCGTACGTCATCACCCCGGAAAGCAGCGAAATGACCAGGTTGGCCAACCAGGAGATGCGAATCCCGCGCACGCCGTAGGCGATGCCTACGCCGGCGTTATCAAGGTTGGACGCAACCGCAATCACGACCACTGTGAGCCAGCTGAAATGCAATGGCGAGACACCTCCGGTCTGCCATACACCTTATGAACCGCAGCTTGTCGGTGTTTCCGCAGCGACGTGGTTTTCGCGCATCCGTCGGCACCGATGGCTTGTGCTATAATGCAGTTGCTTTGCAATTGGAGGTGTGTCCCACGGCCGCATCGAACCTTGCCCGGGGCGCCGCCATCATGGTGGTGTGCGTCACGATTGCGAAGTTTTTGGGCCTTATCTATAACATTCCGCTCAATTACCTGATTGGGGCGGAAGGCTTGGGCATTTACTCCGTCGCCTACTCGCTCTACAACATCCTCCTGGTGGTTTCGACCTCCGGGTTTCCCACCGCCCTCGGCCGGTTGATCTCGGAGCGGCGGGCCAAAAAGCGGTATCAGGACGTGGAACAGATGTTTTCGACCACTCTCTTGGTCGTCGGGGTGTTCGGCGTCGTATCGTTTTTCCTGATGTGGTTTGGCGCCCCGTGGTACGCCCGGCTGGTGGCGCTGAAGGCGCAGGACGTGGGCGTGAACCAGGTGGTCTGGTCGGTCCGGGCACTGGCGCCGAGCCTGTTGGTGGTCCCCACCCTGAGCGCGCTGCGCGGGTACATGCAGGGGTTTCAGAACATGGCTCCATCCGCGTATTCTCAGGCTGTGGAGCAGCTGGTACGGGTTCTCACCATTGTCGTCGGGGCCTGGCTGGTCGTGGACGTGTGGGATCCGGGCAACATCGCCGGCGGGGCAGCGGCGGCCACGTTTGGGGCGTTTACCGGCGCGCTGGCCGGACTGATTTTACTGGTCGCAGCCGTGATTCCGCAACGTCGTCGCTTTCACAGGGAACGCGGCGACTGGCGGGTGCACGAATCGCGCAAACAGTCGCTGCGCGCCTTGTACCAATACGCGCTGCCCGCCAGCCTGGGCGCGATCGTAGTGCCCATCTCCGGGCAAATCGACTCCCTGACGGTACAAAACTTTCTCATGTGGGGCGGGGCCACGTTTCACACGGCGGCTGCTCAGTTTGGCATCCTGACTCGGCAGGCCCTGCCGCTCATCAACATTCCGCTGTCCTTCGCCTACGCGATTGGGGCTTCCGTCATGCCGGCCATCGCCCATGCCCGCACCGTGGGCGATACGCGGGCGGTGGAACGACACATTCTCGGCACAATCCGCTCGATGATGTTCATCACCTTTCCGACGGCGGCGGTATTGCTGGTGCTGGCGCGCCCGATTGACATGGCCTTATACCTCACGCACAACGGCTGGGTCATCATCGCCAGTGTGTCCTTGATGAGTGTGCTCAGCGGTCTCGAGCTGATTTCCACGTACATGCTGCAAGGCATCGGGGAGATGTACCGCCCGGTCCGCAACATGTTTGTCGGCATCGCCATCAAGACCCTGTTCAACCTCGTGCTGATTCTTCCGTTTGGCATCATCGGCGCTGCAGTGGCATCGACCATCGGGTACCTATTCTCTTCCTGCTTGAATGTGCTGGCTGTCAAAAAGTATGGGAATGTGCAGTTCTCCGTCCTGCAGAAAGTCTTGCCGGCGTTGGCCGCATCCGTCGTCTGCTCGTTAGCCCTGGCCATCGGGGCGTGGCTGGGCCATGCCTTGGGGCAGGCCGTGGCGGCTGAACATCCAATTGCTTTGGCGTGGGTAGAGTTGATCGTGGCGCTGCCTATCGGGGGTGTGGCCTACCTGTTGGCCGGGATTCGCCTGGGCGCCGTAAGCAGTGACGAACTGGCCAGTCTCCCGGGCATCGGCCGGCGTCTGATGCCGCTCGCCCGCCGGATTCAGCCGGCCGCTGCAGCCGACGCCCGCACTTACCGCCGCCGGTAGGCTTACCGCGCTGGCCGCAGGTGAAGTTGCGCCGGCCGCCGCGTTGGCCATGAACAGAGCGGCGTTGGCCCCAGGTCGAGCCGCGTTGACCACAGAGCGAGCCGCACAAAAAAACCGCAGCATCCCATCTCGGCTGCGGGAAATTTGTGCTCGGAGACCTGTTTCGGGCGGGCGATAGCTCCGGAGCCTGTGTCCCCTGTGGGGCCTGGTCCCCCTGCGGCGACCGTTCAGGCCGGCGATAGCCCGGAGTTCTGACCCCTTTCCGAACTACCTAAGTCGGAATCATCCATAAGTGCAACACGACCAACGCCAACACGCCTGGAATCCCCAACAACCCGGCGGTCAAGGCCGTATACGGATTGAACGGCAGGTGGAACTGGATGTAGCCGCCGAGCCAGTTGATGGCGAGAATAAACAGGCACCCGGCAATAGCGCTGCGCACCAGCTTGCCCACGACCTGTGCGGGGTGGCGCGCCGCCTGCGCCAAGACAATGATAGCGACCACACCCAGGGCTCCCCACAGATACAACGGCGTGTGCGACATCTGGACCTTGCTCCTTTCCCCATCATCTCTAAGGCAAGGCGTCCGTCTTACGGGCCCGAGGTGTCACTCTCCGCCCACAGCCACTGCAGGCTACCCACGTGAATCTGCTGCTCCCGAGCGAGATTCAACAAGTAGCGAAAGTGCTGTTCCGCCGCACCCATGCGGAACACCGTATGGTCAATCAGGCACGGATCGACAACGTGATCGAACTGGCTTTGGGCGAGCTCCATCTCCCGTTTGGCCATCACGAGTTCGTGGATGAGGGTGCCGGCATCGAGCTGCCCGTCCGCATCCGTCAACGGACGCGTGCGGCGAAACCCACGCGCTACCGGGTGGTGTGTATTCTCCTTCATGCCGCTCCCATCTCCTTGCCTTCGAAATTACTAGATCATAGGCAAGAGAGTGGGACAATATGACTCGCCGCAAACCTGGGGTCAAAACCGTGAGCGGAACGCCACTGCGATAGGGCTTTTGCGCCGCAGGCCGGGCTAGACCTGGCGGCGCCCCTCCAGCGCTTTGGCCAAAGTCACCTCATCGGCATACTCCAGGTCGCCACCGACGGGAAGCCCGTGCGCAATGCGGGTGACCTTGAGGGAAAACGGCTTGAGCAGTCGGGAAATGTACATTGCGGTGGCCTCTCCCTCAACATTGGGATTGGTCGCCAGAATGACCTCCTGTACCTCCGAGTCAGCCAGGCGTTGCACCAATTCGCGAATGCGGATGTCGTTGGGGCCTATCCCTTCCATGGGCGAAATGGCGCCGTGCAGGACGTGGTACCTGCCGTTGTACTCATGTGTCCGCTCCATGGCTGCCACGTCGCGGGCGTCCTGAACCACGCACAGGATAGTCTTGTCGCGCGAGGTGTCCGCGCAGATGCGGCAGGGATTGACGTCCGTGATATTGCAACATACGGAACACTCGCGCAGGCCCAACTTCACCTCGCGCAGCGCGGCGGCAAACTCCTCGACGTCTTGGATATCCATGGTCAGGACATGAAAAGCCAGCCGGCTGGCCGTTTTCGGGCCAATGCCGGGCAGCTTCATAAACTGCTCAACCAGGTGTGTGATGGGGGCGGGGTAACTCTGCATCGCTTAAAACAGTCCAGGGAGATTCAGTCCACGCGTGTATTTGCCCATCTCCGCCTCGGTCAATTCATCCACCTGCTTGAGCGCGTCCTGCAGAGCGGCCAAGACCAAGTCTTGCAGCATTTCCACGTCGTCCGGATTGACCACCTCTTGAGTGATTTCCACCGCCAGCGGCTGTTTGTGTCCGTTCATCCGGACCTTGACCGCCCCGCCGCCGGCCGTGCCCTCGACTTCCCGCTCGGCCAGGGCCGCCTGCGCCTTCATCATCTCATCCTGAAGCTTCTTCGCCTGGCGCATCAACTGATTCATGTTTTTCACACAATCACTCTCCGTCCATAATCTCTACCACATCTTCGCCGAACACCTCGACCGCCTTGGCCAATAAAGCCTCCCGGTCATCGTCGACAGGAGTCCCCTTGTCGGGCGCCCCTTGTTCCGCCACAAACGCCTCCCAATCCGGCCGGTGCAACGCCAGAAACCGCAAAGGAATGCTCGACACTTCCGACAGCGCCGACTCGATCGAGGCACGAATGGGCGGCTTCATCACCGCATCGCGGTGAATGCGGCTGGCAAAGGCAATGACGACCGTGTCGTCGGTGGCCAAGACAGGTTCCCCACCCATCAACCAAGCGTGGGTTTGAATCTCCTGACTGCGCACCCGTTCCAGGACCTGGGGCCAAACGTGTTGTACGCGCGCCAGGACGTCCGCGTTCGCCGCGTCTGCCAGCTGCGCCAGCACCTGCATCTTGCGGTTTTTTCCCAGCTCTGCTCGGCGCCGCGTCGGAGCCGAAGGGGAGCTGGGCGCGGGCGGATTGCCTTCCGGCATGACCGCCGCCGGTTTTCCCGCTGTGCCGGTGGAGGTGCCCATTTCAGCCGAAGTTCCCGGCTTCTTGTTCATATGACTGGGCGCTGCGGCGGGTGCTGACCCAGCTCGGTTTTCTAGACCGGACGAAGCCAGGGCCGCGCCGCCCGCAGCCCCGGGTCGATGCGCGGTCTGAATGGGGTCCAGAATCGCTGTGCGGCTTCGTGCCTGGGCGCTGACAGCTACGGCCAAAAGCGACGTCTCCAGTGCCAACCGGGGCTGCTCCACGTAACGCAAACCGGTATACGTCTCGCCCAGCTTCTCGACGGCATAGAGCAGCCACTCCTCGGGGCAATCGGCGGCCGCCTGCTGGTACAAGGGCAAAAGCGGCCCAATGTCAAGGGCATCCGGAGACACCTTGACCACGAACACGTCCCGCAGCGTCTGCAGCAGGTCGTGGACGATGCGAGCCGCGTCCTTGCCTGACGCGTACCAGGCCGCCAGGTCGGATAAGACCTGTGCGACATCCCCTGCGGCCAGCGCCGCTACTAAGCGCAACAAGCCTTCGCTGTCGACCCCGCCCATGACGTGCGCCGCATCGGCGGCGCGAATCTGGCCGTTCTCTGCAAACGCCGCCGTCTGTTCCAGCAACCCCAGGGCGTCGCGTAGACCCCCGTCCGCCGCATGCGCAATCCGCCACAACGCGGCCTCCTCCGCCTGCCATCCCTCGGCCGTACAGACCTCGCGCAACCGTTCCACAATCGCCTCGGGCGCGATGCGGCGAAACTCAAACCGCTGGCAGCGCGAGATGATGGTCGCGGGAATCTTGTGCGGCTCTGTGGTGGCGAGGACAAACAAGGTGTGTCCGGGCGGCTCTTCGAGCGTCTTGAGCAAGGCGTTGAACGCCTCCGTGGTGAGCATGTGCACCTCGTCGACGATGTACACTTTTTTTTCAAGGCTCGCCGGAGCGTACTGGACCTTATCCCGCAGCTGGCGGATTTCGTCAACCCCGCGGTTGGACGCCGCGTCAATCTCCTCGACGTCCACATTGGCACCCTGATTGATGCTCAGACACGCCTCACACGCGTTGCACGGATTAGCACCTTGTCGATTCGAACAATTGACCGCCTTGGCCAACACTTTGGCGGCACTGGTTTTTCCGGTTCCACGCGGACCGCAGAACAGGTAGGCATGAGCCACCTGCCCCCGCAGGATGGCATTGGTCAACGTTTGCCGCACATGCGGTTGGCCGACTAAGTCGGAAAACGTCTGCGGCCGCCACGCGCGATAAATAGCCTGGTACGACAACCCGCAACCCTCCGCTCCATGGGGACGCTGTGGTGAGCTAATCCTGGTTTACCGCGATAACCCCTTAAAGGTAGCACAGGTAGCGGGCGGGGACAAACCCCAAATCGACAGGGGTTCTACCTCGCTTGTGCCGTTTTTATCCGCATACCACCTTTACCCGCGCTGACTTGTTGCGACTTCGGCAGCGGCCGTCTTATCCCCTGCTCAAGCGCGGGGGCCGACGCTTCACTCTCTGACAACTCCTGCTGGATGGGGAGGAAGACGGAAAAGGTGGCGCCAAACCCTTTCGAAAACACGCGGATAGTCCCCCCATGGTCGTTCACGATGCGCTGGCAGATGGGCAACCCGAGTCCGGTCCCCTTGTCCTTGGTGGTAAAAAACGCGTCGAAGATTTTATCCGTCTGGTAGTAGGGAATCCCAGGCCCGGTATCGGACACATCGACGCGCAGCCACTGCCCTTCGACCTTTGCCCGGATTCCCAGCCGACCGCCAGATTCCATTGCCTCAAGGGCGTTTTTTGCGAGATTCATAAACAATTGTTTGAGCATGGCCGCGTCGGCCCAGATCCAGGCATCCTTCAACGAAACACCCAAATCTTGCGTGAATTCTACGCCGCGTAATAGGGCGTCCGCCGCAATCATCGGTTCCAAGTCTTTTAAGATGCTGACAATCATGCATCGCTCTTTTTGCGTCTGCCGCGGTTTCGCTAATAAAAGCAGCTCAGTCACTAAATTATTGACACGGTGAATCTCATCCATAATCAATTGAATATACGCCGTTTCCTCTTGCAGGCCCTTGGCGGTTAAACACTCGCCCAACATCTGCAGAAACCCTTTCACCGTGGTCAATGGATTGCGGATTTCGTGGGCGATGCCCGCCGCAATCTTGCCAACCGTGGCGAGCTTCTCGGTCTTCTGCATGTTTTGTTCCAGTTTGGTCAGGTTGCCAAGGTCCTTCATCATGACCAACATGCCGCCCGGCCTGTCCCCGTAGCTCTGCAGCGGGTAGGTGTCCACCAAAACGTGGCGGATTTTACCGTGCGTCTCCCAAGCCACAACCCGATCCCGCACGGTCTCACGGGTTACCGCCGTATCCAGCAGCAATCGGTAGCTGTCCCGTTCGGAAGGGAGGCAATCGGACAGGGATGCAGCCGCCCCCACTGCCACTTTATCTTCCAAGAGTTCGCGCGCCAGCTCATTCAAGACAAAGACGCGCAGGTCCTCGTCCACATAGAGCACGCCGGCGTTCAACGCGCGCGCCCATACCGGCATCGTGTCCACCAGGCTGGACAGCGCCTCCGTCCATAACGGTCCTCGCCCCATGTCGTCGTTCATTGGAGTCCCCTCCTGCAGGCTGAACATGAGTAGCTATTCCGCGCCAAAAGGAAAAATTCCTGCAGGCCTAACAAAACCTCTCGCCACTCGACCGCATCCGACAAAGCCCGACCGCGTTTCGGCGACCGCCTGGCGGCAAACGAAAAGCACGCCCTCCGACCAGGAACCAAATCAGGAGCGCCCACGTCGCCCGAAAGCACTTCCTTAGTGCTGCTTCCGCCAGGACCTGACACGGTTCGGAAGGTTTCGCCGCATGGGACCCAATTTGGTTCCTGACCGCAAGGCGCGCTGTGTTTTGCCTGTGGTCAGTCTTTGTTGCGATTATGAATCGTATCAAGGAGGAAAAGGTACAAACAGGCACAGCGCCCGTTTGCACCCCTTTGGATTCGGCTGTGGCGGCAACCCGGAATTCGCCAACAGCTTCTGGCGGAGAGAGTGGGATTCGAACCCACGAGCCCCTTGCAGGGCTACTCGCTTTCGAGGCGAGCTCCTTCAACCACTCGGACATCTCTCCATGCCGATGCTTGCCTTGTGCGTCGTATTGGGACTTTATCCGTCTCACTCCGACCCGCTTCGGTCGCGGAGTCTACGGAAAAAATCCTTCAGTATCATACCACACTCCCCCGCTAAAATGCCAGAGGAAATTTCCGGATGGTGGTTCCACAATCCCGGCTGCAGGACGGCCAATTTTGATTCGATGGCTCCTCCCTTGGCATCGCTCGCTCCGTAAACGAGGCGTCGCACGCGTGCCAGCATCATGGCCCCCGCGCACATCAGACAGGGTTCCAGGGTCACGTAAAGGTCGCATTCCGCCAGCCGCCAGGTGCCCAGTCTACGGCTGGCAGCCCGCAGCGCCAACACTTCCGCGTGCGCGGTCGGATCAGCCCACGTTTCCCGCAGGTTATGGGCGGCTGCAACCACCTCGTCCTGGCGTACGACCACCGCGCCAATCGGCACCTCGCCGAGGGCTTGCGCTTCGCGCGCTTGGGCCAAGGCCAGCGCCATAAAATGCTCATCTCGACTCTCTGTCACACCTCGCCCGCCTCGTTCTGCCACCGTGGCTCTGGCAACACCAGGTCATCTACAGGCAGATTGTCAGCCGCATTGTGACGAGGATGCTTGCCGACCACATCGGCGGCAATGGTCAACTCCCGTAATAGGTCAAGTTGCATTTGTGAATTGAGGAATTGCGCCTTAACGTACGCTTCTCCCAAATCGCTGGTCACGTAATGTGCCGGCAGGCGGTTTAACGCGTACGCCAAAATGTCGTCACGACAGCGCGGACAATCACAAACCAATTTTCCGGCACTAGCCAGGGTCTCGTCAAACAACATCCGCGCTAGCGTTTCCGTCACGTTGAGTAACGCCATTCGTCGTTCCCCCCAACCCAGACCGAAGTCTATACCCTCATTCCCCTAGTGTATACCTGTTGATACGAATTGGTAAGTCCCTTTTTCCTGGCCGCCACATACCCTGGGAAAAAGGAGGCGTCCTTATGAACAAGGAACCGGAACCGGTCGGTTCATCGGAACGGATACGTCCGGTGCTTCATTCCGATTTGCAAACGCTCGACAAGTGGCAAATGCATCTCGCCCTCACACAGGCGGATTTGCCCTGCCATCTGCCAGAGACATACCCAGCGCACCCAGACTCTCTATCAGGGATGCTACAGCGCCACAGAGGCGTCTATATCAAACCCGTGCAGAGCTTTGGAGGACGCGGTATCTCCTGTGTGCGCCGCCAGCGCCCTTCCAAGGCCTCCGGAAAGACGGTCTATACCTGGTTGACGCAAGGTCGGTCCAGCCTGCAAACGGAAAGCCTCGCTCACATTGTGGAACACTTTCAAGCCCTGTACAGCAACGTGGAGTGTATCGTCCAAGCCGAGGCGCCCGTCTTAACCCTGGATGCCCGCCTGTTTGATATTCGTGCCTTGATGCAGCGCACGGCCAGTGGGGAATGGCAATACAGCGGCTGCTTGGTCCGCGTTAGCGGCCCGGGGGCAATTGTCTCGAACGTAGCCATCAGCCAAGGCCGCGTGCTGCCTTTGTCCACAGCCTTGGCGGGACAGAAGACAAAGAAACCCCTTCGAGCGGAGCGCGTAGAGGCGTCCGTCATCCAGACCAGCCATGCCGTCTGCAAGGCAATCGCCCCATACCGTTGGTTTCATGAAATCGGTGTCGATTACGGGCTGGATCGCCATGGAAAGTTGTGGCTGTTCGAGGTCAACACAGACGACGCCCGCGGCGGCCCAAGCCACGACCTGTTCGCCCAACTGCCTGACAAGACGGTCTACGAACGCATTGTCCAGACCGCCCAAGAGCGCCGGCTGCAAGATGTGGAGTGGCTCCTGCGCGGCCTGTTCGAAGCGAGCGACGATGGGGCAGACGCGACGCCGAAAGACGCGGCGCCATAACTATGGGCGTTTGCACCGGTTCGGTCCCCCCTGCATAGGCTACCCTGACCATACAACACGATACGGGGAGGCCTTTTGATGTGTGGAATCGCAGGTTGGGTTGACTGGGAACGAGACCTCACCCAAGAACTAGAGACTATCCGCGCGATGGGAGAGACGCTGGCCTGTCGGGGTCCAGACGCCTCGGACGTCTGGCTGAGCAAATCGGCGGGGTTTGCCCACCGGCGCTTAATCGTGGTCGATCCGGAAGGCGGCAAGCAGCCGATGACGCGCCGTTTTGGGGACAGGGTCTACACCATCACCTATAACGGCGAGCTGTATAACACCGACGAAGTCCGCGCCGAGCTGATTGCCGAGGGTTACCCTTGTCAGTCCTATTCCGATACGGAGGTCGTCTTGGTCTCGTACATTGCCTGGGGCCCCGACGCGCTCGAGAAACTGAACGGCATCTTCGCGTACGCCATTTGGGATGAGACCGAAAAGACGCTGTTTATGGCCCGCGATAGGCTCGGCGTCAAGCCGCTGTTTTACGCCCAGCGCGGACGGGGGGTGCTGTTTGCCTCGGAACTGAAAGGACTGTTAGCCAATCCGTTGGTCGATCCGGTCGTCGACGCGGAAGGGCTGGCTGAGGTGTTCCTGATGGGGCCGGGGCGCACCCCAGGGCACGGTGTCTTTCACGGGGTGCAGGAGCTGCGGCCTGGCCACTACCTGCTGGCCCACAAAGGGTACGTGCGCGTTCACCCGTATTGGCAGCTGACGGCAGAGCCGCATACCGATGATGTCGAGACTACCGTGGCCAAGGTCCGTGAGCTGTTGGTCGATATCGTCAATCGCCAACTGGTGTCCGATGTCCCGGTTTGCACCTTTTTATCCGGGGGAGTCGATTCAAGCGCCGTCTCGGCCATCGCTGCCGAGGCGTATCGAAACCGCGGACTGCCGCCGTTAAACACGTATTCCATCGACTTTGTCGACATGGCGGAAAACTTTGAGGCCAACAGCTTCCAAACGGGCCTCGACGCACCGTGGGCGCGCCGGGTTAGCGAATTCATCGGCAGCACCCATCACCCGGTGGTCTTCGGTATCGAGGAACAGCTGCAACACCTGTTCACTCCGATTACGGCTCGCGATCTGCCGGGCATGTATGACATCGATTCGTCGTTATACCTGTTCTGCAAGGCGATTAAGCAAAACGCGACCGTGGCCCTATCCGGAGAGGCGGCAGACGAAGTGTTCGGGGGTTACCCATGGTTCCATCGGGAGGACGCGCTTACAGCCAAGACCTTCCCCTGGTCCTTGAAACTGAACGAACGCATTCGCGTCATGTCGCCGGAGTTGCAGAAGATAGTCCGCCCTACGGAGTACGTGGCGGATAGGTACCGCGACGCGTTGGCCGAAGTGCCACGGCTTCCCGGCGAGGATGCGCGCCAGGCACGGGTACGTGAAATTGGGTACTTGAGCATCACCCGCTTCCTCGCCACCCTGCTCGACCGCAAAGACAGAATGAGCATGGCCACGGGCCTTGAGGTGCGCGTACCGTTCTGCGATCACCGACTGGTGCAGTATGTGTTCAACATCCCGTGGGAGATCAAGACGACCGGCGGTCAGGTGAAAGGAGTCCTGCGCGAAGCCATGCGCGGATACCTGCCCGATGATGTACGGGCCCGCAAGAAGAGCCCTTACCCGTCCGATCCGAATCCACGCTACCTAGAGGCGACTCGCTCTTTAGCCCTGGCCATGCTGGAGGACGCGAACGCGCCCATTCGACCGCTGATTGACGCAACCGCCGTTCGCGAATTGGCCGAGTCCAGCTATAGGAAGGGCGAACACCGGCCCTGGTTCGGACAAATCGCTGGGACCGCCCAGATGTTCCACTACCTAATTCAGGTTGACCGCTGGCTGCGCGATTACAAGGTGCGCATCGTCTGAGGAAGTTTGTGGTTAACGGCGGCCAGTCCGAATGGGATTCGGCAGCCGATAACATACATTAACGGCCCCATCCCGCCAGGGTGAACTTTGCCCGGCGGCGATGGGGCCGTGCTGAGAACCATAAGCATGCTGGATAACCGTAGTGGAAGGGATACGCGTTGCCCGAGTTTTACCGAGTGGGTGCGGCCGTAGCCTGGCCGCTGCCCGCACCCCCGCCGGACCCGTGACCGTGCACCTCGTCGCCATGGCCGCTCTCCCGCAGCCCCGCTTCCAACCAGCCGCGCACCACAAACAGGCCTACCAACGCCAAGAGCAACAGGGCACCAGCAATGAAGAACGGGATGGACTCACCGAAGTGATCCCCCACCCAGCCAGAGAGAATCGGCGACACCGCCGCCCCCGACCAGCGCAGGAAGTTATATGCGCCCGACGAGATGGAGCGAGAGAATGGCGAAACCTCCATCGCCAAGGTCGTAAACATGGCGTTGGAAATGCCACAGAAGAAACCAGAGATGACGACTACGTACAGCATACCGTTGCCGTGGATAAGTCCAGCCGCGACAAACACCAGAATCAAGCCAACCAGGTTCAACTGCAGCAGGCGAATGGGCCCGAGCAACGGCCGCAGCCAGTTGACGACGAATACAGATGAGATACCAACCAAAATCCCCCAAGCAAAGTACGTCCAGCCCAGCGACATCGCGCCCAGCCACTTCATTGTCAAGGGAGAGTACGCCAAGATGGTAAAGAAGCTGAAGCTATAGGCCAGGCCAATCAAAGCATTGGACAAAACCGCCTTGTGCCCAAGCGCGCGGAAGAGGTCTTTCGCCGTACGCCGAGCCTCTTTTTGCTTCGGATCGGTAACAAGTGTAAAGGCCAAAACCCAAGCAATGGCCATCAGGGTCGCGGCGCCAAAAAACGGGTACCGCCAACTGAAGCTGCCGAGCAGGCCGCCGAGCAACGGCCCTGATGCCATCCCAATGCCGAGCGCGGCTTCATAAAGCGTGATGGCCGACGCCATGCTGCCGGAAGAAGCACCGACGATGATGGACAGGGCAGTCGAGGTAAAGAAGGCGTTCCCGAGGCCCCAACCTGCGCGCACCACAGCCAGAACGCCGATGTTGGGGGCCAAGCCGGACAGCGTCGCAAACACCACCACCATCGCCAACCCAATCAAGACCACGCGGCGCCCGCCAAACCGGGTCGCCAAGACGCCGGATATCAACATCGCTAAGGCCATTACTGCGATATAACTGGTGAACAACCACTCCACCTGAAACTGGGTCGCGCCCATCTCCTTACCGATTTCACTCAGGATGGGATCGACCACACCAATACCCATAAACGCAATCAACGCCGCGAAGGCAGTCGCCCACACGGCGGCAGGGAAACGACTCACAGTCATCCTCCTCCCGCGTATCATCCGCTGATGTTAATGTCGAGATATTTCGAGCATGAATAAGTTCGGGATCCGAAATAGACACAAATTGGATTGTACCTCGTACGCAGGGGAATTGGCGAACCGCAAAATCGGGGATTTCAGGCCAAAAAACGCGGTTAAACCGGATACATCGGGGATGAAACGGCGTTTCCCAGCCAATTCGGCTTGGGCACCTCCACGTTGTCCGAATTCGTTCACGTTTTGTAAAGCATCAGGGGCTGTCCCCACCACAGTGAAGACAGCCCCCTATGGTGCAGTCGCCGTTGCCCCGCACGATTGCCCTGTGCCGAGACCAGGGCGCTGTTCCTTACAGAGGCCACTTACTTCCTGCCCCCGCCGCCTTGGGTCAACGCCTGCAACCGCGCCAACACGGCGCCCAGCTCCTTGAGGTCCCGTCCTGCCGCCTCGTAATCGCCCTTCGCCGTATCCTGCGTGTACCGCTGGAACCACTGATTGGCCTGCTGCGCCAAGGATGCCGCATCCGCGCCCCCTACACCTGCGCCGGCGCCGCCTGTCGATCCGCCCGCACCGCTGCTCCCGGCCCCGCCGCCGGTCGCTTGGCCGCCGCTGCCGTTCCCTCTGTGGCCGCTTGCGCCGCCGGTTCCACCGCCGTTGGCACCGGTTCCTCCAGGCGCATTCGGCTGCGGAGTCGTGCCTGCGCTCCCGGATAACAGGTTATCCATCGCCGCCGCCAGGGATGTGCCCATGTACACCTGCTTGTTGTAATCGACAATCACGCGCTCCAGCTGCGGCAGCGAGTTTTGCCGGTTGGCCACCAGGTATACCGGTTCAATATACACCAGCGAATCCCCCACCGGCACCAGGAGCAGGTCCCCGCGAACCACGTGTGACCCCTGCTGGTTCCAGAGGCTCAACTGCTGCGAGATGGACGGGTCCGAATCAATCTGGTTTTCCGCCTGCAGCGGGCCAAACTGCAGCTGCGACTGCGGGAACTGGTAGAGCGTCAAACGGCCATAGCTGCCCGGTTCGTTGTGAGCGATGAGCCAGCCGTTCAGGTTATCCTTGCCGTTTGGCGTGAACAGGGCGCTCAGCACAAAGTGCGGCCGCGTTTCACCCGGCATGCGAATCATCTGGTAGACCGGGGGACGCGTGGTCGTCTGGTTGTGATGGTATATCTGCTTCGCCAGCTGCCATTGGTCCTCCCGGTTGTAAAAGGCGGACGCGTCGGTCATGTGATAGCGCGTCAACGCCTGCGCCTGAGCCGCGAACAGGTCCTGCGGGTAGCGGAAGTGGGCGCGCACGTCGGCCGGCACCCGGGTCGTAAATAACCGCGGGTAGACACGCATCAAACTTTGCAGGAGCGGATCGGACGTGTCCACAGCGTAAAAGGTGACTTGCCCGGTATAGGCGTCGATTACGACCTTGACTGAGTTGCGGATGTAATCCGCCCCCATGAACGGCTGCGCGTACGGAAGGTTGTCCGCCTGTGTATAGGCGTCAAGCATCCAGAGGATGTGGCCGTGGCTGTCGACAAAGGGGAAGGCATCGTGATCGTAGCGTAAGAATGGCGCAATGTCCTGCACCCGCTTATAGATGTTGCGGTCAAACAGCCACTCCGACTTGTTCGTCAGCTGGTCACTCGTAAAGAATCTCAGCGTCCCTTGCTCAATCGTGAGCAGCAGCCGATTCCCGGTGATGGGCAGGCCATAGCCGCCCTGATAATGGGACGACTTATCGGTCGATCCGACCGGATAATCGAACTCGGGCTGTTTGGACGGAGCAATCACATTCTGCCCGCGCAGGCCGAAGTAGATCTGCGGCCGGGTGATCTTCGGAAACGGCGGCGTCGTGGTCTGCGGGGTGTTGCCTGCGAGAATCGTGGGCAACCCATCCTGGTCAAACTGGTTGACCGGGCTCGCCGCCAGGCCATAACCGTGGGTGTAGACAAGCGTGGTGTTGACCCAGGTCTTCACCGGCAACTGGGAGGAATCCAGCTCCCGGGCGGCCACGTAGACCTCATGTCCGTCGTATCGGTCCACCGTTGCCTTGGCGAAGGTAAAGTAGCTCTTGAAACTCTGCAGCTGATTGTAGATGCTGGTCGTCTGCCCTTGGTCGTTGACGCGCACGTTGTCGAGGGCGTTCTTGTCCTTGGCCACGGCGGCCTTGGTCAAACTGGCCGCCGCCTGAAACGGTTTAGCGTCGACCCGCTCGATGTTCATGCCGTAGCGAGTCGCATCGATGGTGTCCTGGATGTAGGGTAACTCCGCCGTGCTCTGGTTCGGGTGCACGTAGAGGCCGTTGACCAGCGCCGACACAATCCAGGTGAACACATAGCCGCCAACGGTCAGAACACTCGCCTGCACCACCCGTTTCCAGGCGCGTCCGGCGGGGCGGACAAACCCGTCCTCCGCCGGCAGCACCGTATCGATGCGGCGGGCGGCCAGCGCCAGCGCAGCGGCCAAGAGCAGCAGCGTCAAGGCGTGAAACCAAGTGAAAATCGGGATGACCAGGTGGGCGCCCACAAAGTCGGGCCCGTAGACGAACGACTGATTGCCGCTGGAGAGCATGAGCCCATACCGTTGCAAATACGCCAGCGCGGCGAGCACGACAAAGACGGCCGAGAGGATGCCGAGCACCACCCGTGCCTGGCCGCGCACCGAAACCTCGACCGGATCGCTCGCACGCGTGACCACATATTGGCGCAGCCACAACACCGCCAGGCAGGCGGCGCGGATGGCGGCAAACAGCACGAGCGTCCCTACCAGCCGCCCCAAAACCGCGACGATAATCGGCCAGATGTAGACGTAGAACGAGTAGTCCATGTGCAGCAGCGCATCGGCCCGGCCAAAGCGAACGTGTGAGAAGGCCAGGTACCACTCCGTCGGATTGATCGATCCGATGCCATAGCCGATGGCCCACCCGATAACGGCGATGGGCGCGCCGATAAGCCGTCGACCCCAACCCGGCCACAACCGCGTCAGCGGCCGCGCCGCCCACAGCATAAGGAACATGTATATGATGGCGCCGACATAGTGGGCACCGAGCACCAACCACATGTTTTTCGCGTACACCGCGCCATAGCCGAGCGCCTCGTGCAAGCGGTATTCATATAACCGGTTGAGCCCGACGTTCAAGATGATGAATACCACGAGCACCACAAGCAACACCCATGGCCAACGTCGCCGTGGCTTCGCTGCCATCACCCATCCCCCTTGAATCCGTACCCTATATGTAAATCTCACAAGAGCGTCGATTGCGTTTATTTTACCACGGGTGGTGTGGGTAGGAAATGAGGGGATGTCGCATGGGGATGGGGCAATTCAGCGCCAGCCATGAATGCTTCAGTCCATCGATTCGGGCAGGCCTTCAACCATGATTCTCAATGTCTCGTTTAAATCCCGGGTCGCGTGTAGAGTTGTGAAACGCTCAGCTGCCAGACGGAGAAATTCGTATGCGCGACCTGCGTCACCCTTCGATAACTCAATCTTCCCCATGACTCGACAGAGTCTTCCGTGCTGGAACGATGCACCGTAATCGTGGACGAGGTCCATCCCCGCCAAACAGTGCCTTTCCGCCTGGGCGACGTCCCCTTGATTCAGATACAGTAAGGCAATTTCTTCTTCAACGGAGGCCATGGAGACTGGATCGTTCGTCTGGTCAAAAATGAAGTATGCCCGTTTTAAGTGGCTCAGTGCTCCCTCCGTCTGGTTCAGATCACGAAGAAAAATTCCGATGTCAAGCTCGATTTTTCCAAGATAATAATTACTATTTTGAAGACTTATCTCGTGTAAGTCCTCCATGAATGACAATGCCTTTTCGAGCTGCCCAGTCATCTTTAGAGAACAGGCGAAACCCACACCTGCCTTGAGACGAATTTTAGGATGTGTTTCTGAAGTGCAGCTTTCAAAGGCCGTTTTATACCACTTGCACGCCTCCTCAAGGTTTCCGAGGTAATAGGCCGTCGTGCCTAAGTAAATCATCGCCTCCTGACGCAGTGCAGCACAAGATGAACAAGTTTGTGCACGGTCCACAAGGCGTCTGTAGCAACGAAATGCAGACCGGTGTTCACCGAGTTTGTAGTAGGTGTTTCCCAGCCAAAACAGAGCCTCTACAATTTCGGAGGCCTTCCCCACATGAAGGCTGGCCTCATACGCTTCCTCGAACTGGTCATAGGCATCCATAAATCGCCTGCTCTTATAGAGAGCTTTGCCCAGGGACATCAACAGCCCGAACGTATTGCGCAATTCCCCACTCTCGCGCGCAAGCTTCAGGCCCGCTTGGGCACGTGCAATCGCATCGGCAAGACATCCGGCGTCAATCAGTGCTTGTGTGGTTCGAAGAATGTTATGAAGAATGTTATTCAGTTCTTCGGAACCATCGACATCCCCAAGGAAATAGCTGAGAGGCTTCCCAAGTCTTTCTGCTATGATTGATAATACCCTGATAGACGGCTGGGCACGGCCAGTCTCAATATGACTGATCATGGATTTGGATAAGTCTTCACCAGCCAATTCCGCCTGGGTCATCTTAAGTTCCTTGCGGGCAGCGCGAATTTTCTCCCCCACATTCATAGCCCTTCCCCACCACACTAACCCAAAGTTTATCTATATTATACCAAATCCCCCCTTGTAGTTATACAAGTATTCTATAAAAATGGAATTGTGAGGGGAGGGATTAAATGAGGCGATTGATGGAGATCAAAACCATTGCAGCCGCTGTCGGAATCGGAATTGCGGCGCTCTTTATCGCCCCATCCGGTCTTGGACTTCCTGAGCCTGATAGGGCGCCAACCCTTGCGCAGTTTGACTAGTATTCAGTACCCGTGCATTTTTGGAGCTCACGAACGGAAACGTTCGTAAACGGGAGCAGTGAAAGTGAAGGTACGATCTAAAATCCTCAAATCGCTTTTTCGTCAGTGTCAGTTGCATTATTCCTTATTGAATAAGCGCTTCACCAGCCCCAAAATTTGCATACAATGGTATGACTGCTATTATCGTCTAGAATCCCTGCGAAATCAACGGATACTCACCCCATCAGGGACGTGAAACTTGCGTTAAAGGTGTTCTAAAGTGTAAATGTATGGTACAAATTACGGGTTGTTGGAACTGTTGGCTGCATCCAAGGAATAAGTTAGATAGGGTGATGAAGATGAAAGCGAAGAAAACAATCATCTTTGGAGTTGCTATGGCCATGTCTGGGAGCGTAGTGATGTCGTTACCGGCAACTGCATCGGCGGCAACACTCTCGAGCTCGGCCCAACCCGTACATGATACGTCAACGGCCGATCCTAAAATATCAATCCTACCCAATGATAGCGTTTCTCCGAATTTTAATTTCGGCGGCACGGAGCCGGACAATTACTATGATACGCCGTTCTCTGTAACCACAAGTAAAACAGAGACTATCACAGTGAATGTCGTACAGTGGCAGAATTCTGGAACTGCGAAAGTAGAATATAGACTAGTATCTTCATCAGGCAAAACAACTGGCTGGCACACAGTATCTGGAAACTATACAAGTTCCGCAACTTTTATTTATTTCACTGATATGCTTAAGGGTACGTATCATCTTCAGCTCAAAAACATAGGTACAGCGACAGTATACGGAAATGGGTATATCCATTACACATAATTGGTGGCCCCCACGTGAAGGCTTTTTATTGCACGAACAGGTGGAAACATGTAGAGTAAACTTCCGAGAAATCTCATTAGTCGCTGGGAGCTGCCGACAATGACTGTTCTCACTTGGATGGTGGGCCTGACGTGCCTTTTGATAGGCACACGGTTGCAGGCCCAGTTTTTTGGTTTCAGCACACGGCGCGATAATGGCTTGACGTGGGTGCTGTTGTTCGTCGCGGAGGCAGACCTGTCCGTCTTTCTCGCAGGTGCGATTAGTTCCTTGAACACGTTAACCGTTTCGGCAATCGAGCTGGCGGTTTGCGTCCTGTCGTCACTGCCCCTTCTCTATCATGGGCGACGACACGGTGCGGGCCACCCTCCCCAGCGCCTTGAGCCTTCATCCTGGAAGAGCGGCATCATGAGCCTCGGCTGGCTCGGTTGGCTGTCCTGCGCGCTTTTGCTGGGCCTGCTCGCGCTGTCCGGTTTTGTCGGTTGGCTGTTGCCTCCGTACGGATCGGACGAATTAAGCTATCACTTGCTCGCCGTGGCTAACTGGATCCATACAGGGAGGCTGCAGGACACACCCATTTCGCTGTGGGCAAACGTGTACCCAAAGAATGCCGAACTCCTCTACACTTGGTTCTACCTGGTGGATGATACTGACCACTGGGTGCACCTCGGCCCGTGGCTGTTTGCCGTTGCGGGTGTTCTGGCGACTATGGGCTGTGCACGGGAAATGGGTATAGAGCGGCCTGCGTCCATTGCCTGTGGCGTCCTGTTTTTGGCGGGGCCCACTGTTTTCTTGCAATCGACCACGGCGTATACCGATCTGGCCTTCACTTCCGTATTTCTGCTGTTCTTCTACTTCTACCTTCGCCTTCTCGATACCTTCGACCTGCGTTGGACCTGTCTCTGCGGCTTGAGCGCGGGATTGACATTGGGAACAAAGTCGTCCGCCATGCTCTATGTGGGGACATGCGCGTTGGTGATGTTGGTCTTCGCCCTGCGAGGGCTTCGTCAAGGCCGCTTGCATGGTGCGCAGTTGGCAAAACACATCGCCGTGTTCACCGGCATGTGTGTTCTCTTCGGAAGCTATTGGTATGTTCATACTTGGGCAACTTACGGGAATCCTATCTATCCGTTCACAGTGGCGTTTCGACACCATGTGGTGTTCCCTGGCCAGGGTTCCATGCAGGAGATGATTATCAATCCGAATACACCAGAGGACCTGCAACACAAAAGCTGGCTGGACAAGGTGTGGATCTCCTGGACAACGATTCCCAATTTTTATTCGTATGACATGTACGTTGGAGGCTTTGGGCCACAATGGACTTTTGCCGAGTTTCCATGTCTCGTCATTCTACCGTTCCTCTGGAGGGTGCGAAACAGGTTCCGGCTGTGGACTGTGATGGTTCCACTAGGTCTCATCTTTCTCTTGCAGCCAGCCAATTGGTGGGCAAGGTACACGTTGTTCATGGCGGCATGGGGGGCCTGGGCGTGCATGCTGGTCGTCGGCGCCATCTCCTGGAAGACCGTTCGTCGAGGGATTCACTTCCTGCTATTGCTGTCGGTAGCCGGCCTTTACGTGGGCGGGGTTGTCTATCTCTTTTCACACGCAGGCGGAACCCACGAGTCAAGTTTGGTATCCCGGACCATCGTCAGCGCGGTGCGCACCCCGGAGGACGAGCGGACCGTCGGCCTCGTGTTCCCCGAATACGCTTGGGTAGACCATCTGCAAAGGCCCGCGGTGATTGGCTATACAGAGGACGTGCCTTTTCCTTATGCCCTCTTTGGAGAGGGCGCGCGCAACTCCCTGATCTCGATTGAAACCAAGGACTACGACACCTTCCTTTCGATTTTGGTCCACAGGCGTATCCAGTATCTCATGACGGGATGTGACAATCACTATGAACGATGGATTCAACAACGCCCGAGCCTATTCAGAAAAGTTTACGCCCGAAGCGGCTACCGCGTCTACCGGGTGGAGTTCATGGCGGAAGCTGATTTGGGACATGGCGATTGAGCTTCGACCAGCTCAGTGGATGAAAAACCTGTTTGTCTGGGCAGCCCTTCTGTTCACCGTCCCGCACGTCAGCGTTCGCATGGTCGGCCTTGAAATTGTATGCTTTATGCTTTTCTGCCTGGTCTCCGGCTGCGTGTATGTCCTGAATGACATTCTCGATCTTCCGGTGGATCGGCTGAACCCGGACAAGGCGGGTCGGCCTATTGCGTCAGGTCGGATAAGACCGGACTTTGCCGCTTTTGTAGGGGGCTTCCTTCTTGTACTGTCTTTCGCGACCGGATGGAAGGTCTCTCCCTGGTTGTTTGCGGTGCTGGGAGCGTACTTTTTGGTCAATGTCCTCTATTCTTGGCGTCTCAAACATGTAGCGCTGTTGGACATATTCGCCATTGCGTCGGGATTTGTTCT
Organism: Alicyclobacillus herbarius DSM 13609; assembly: GCF_000430585.1. Classification (GTDB taxonomy): domain Bacteria; phylum Bacillota; class Bacilli; order Alicyclobacillales; family Alicyclobacillaceae; genus Alicyclobacillus_G; species Alicyclobacillus_G herbarius. The sequence goes on along the minus strand of NZ_AUMH01000013.1, from coordinate 23,576 downwards.
GCGTGCAGTCGGGGGTGGCGTTGCGATAGGTGTTCCATTGACTTCGTGGTTTCTGATTTGTGCCATGATGCTGTCTCTGTTTCTCGCCATCGGAAAGCGCCGGTATGAGCTTGTACTGTGGCAGAAGTACGGGATCATGGCACGCCGCGTGATTCCCCAATATTCACTGGAGTTTCTCAACCAGATGAGCGGTGTGACGGCGACCATGGTGATTCTGACGTATTCCATGTTCACCCTGTCTTCTGGTCATGGACATGCGCTCACTGTCACCGTGCCGTTGGTCGCGTACGGGGTATTTCGCTACATGCAGTTGACGCTTGCTGGAGACAAGGGAGGAAAGCCAGAGTGGGTCTTGCTTCACGACAGACAGCTTCAAGTTGTCGGAGTTGTGTTTGCGGCCGTCGTGATTGCCCTTGAATGCACAGCCATACACCTGCGACCTTATTGATTTCATTCGCCCAATAAGGGAGACGAAAGCATTTTGAAAAAACTCCTTGCCTTATTTTTTCTACTCGCGTCAGCATTTTCATTTGCACTCACGTACTCCCAAGTTCAGCAGTCCGCCATAGAAAAGGCGGAGAATGCAGACCTTGGCATCAGCCGGCCACTCTGGATTCCAGACGCACCTCTCTTCTCTTCCCCCAACAGTTGGCGAGAAGTTTATCCCTTGTTGGTTCGAGCGGCCAAGCGGTCTCGCGTCAACCTGTTTCGCATCAGTATCGGCTATACTAGGCAGAATCAGCCGGAAGTCACCCAATATGTCTTGCTTACCGGTCCCTCTAACCTTTACGCCAGTTATACCCTGGAAAGCGGCCGTTTTCTAACCTCAACGGAAACTGAGCAAGGCGAGGCGTTTATCTCCTCTGCCCACACCGGCAACGCGCATCAAGTGGGAACCTTAAAAACGTTCAGCGGCTCGGTACTCATCGAGATTCGTCCGCTGTGGGAGGCAGAAGCCTACCTGCCGCTAGCTGGGCAGTTTTCAGTCGAAGCCGCAACCCAGAGTGAATATGAGAGGTTTGTCAACCAACTCGCGGCCGAGGTGAACCATCGTTTTCATGGCCGTCTAACGCATCCGTACACCGCGCGGGATTTCATTGCAGGAGAAGCACCGGTAAGCAGACCGAGCGGATTCGGCACACCTGGTTACGGCTTGTTGCATTATGTCCAAGAGATTCGATTCCTGGTCATGTTTATCACAGTTATTCTGCTGATATACTACGGCTTTCACGCCGCGAAACGGATCGGCATCATGAAGATGCATGGAATATCGAACGCCCGGATATGGTTTCTTCTGGTTGGACGGTTTGTCTTACTTTGTTTCTTGATTTTATCGGCAGCCTGCTTGTTGGCGGGCCTCGCAGTTCCAGGTACCACCGTGCAATTTCTGGCCCAGATTATCCTCACGCAATGCGAAATGTATGCCCTGATTGCAGCAACGTCGCTCATTGCCTATCTGTACATCGCGAGAATCCGCATCAGCGATGCGATTAAAAAACGCAAGCACACGACCAGCGTGTTGGTTTTGAATACTTTAGTGAAGGCGGGCTGGTCCATCGCCTTGGTTCTCTTAATCTTCTCCACCTGGAATCAATACGCGCTACGCCGCTCCCAACAGGCGCTGCTCTCCAGTTGGCAAGCGAATCCAAAAGCGAGTGGCTACGGTATATTCTATCCGATGTCGGTCGGACATGACTTCCTTGGCACCGCCCAAGGAGACGACAGCGCCCAATACGTCGAGACGCAATGGCTGTATCCCTACCTGAATCAACGCGGAGCTCTCTTTATCAATGCGGAGGAGTATGAGGAATCTGTCCTGCGCTTGCCCGAGCCGCCCGGCTTTATCCGTTCCATCACGGTTAACCCCAACTACCTGCGCCGTTTCCTAATCTACGACGTGCATCGTAAGCCCGTGCGAATATCTGATCAGACAAGCGATTGGATTTTGCTCGTTCCGGAAAAATACCGGAGCCAACAGGACAACATTCTCGCCTATTTCCGAAGCGAGAGACAGGCGAGCCATCAGGCCGAGAAGCCGTTCCCTGTTCCCTATCGTGTTAAGCATCAGGCGATTCGCATCGTCTGGTTGGCTAACAACCAGAAAATCTTCAGTTTCGATCCGGAAGTCTTCCCGCAGGAGCACAACGAGATCGTCGATCCCATCATTCAAGTGGCTACACTGAAAAACACCGTCTCGACGGATGGGTTAGGTTACGTCGATGGGACCGAATCCTCCCCGCTCAAGGTCCCGCTTATCCAAGGGAATCCGACTCTGACCTTAAAAAGCCTGGAGCCCAAACTGCACCAGCTACGCCTGGATGACCGACTGCGGAGTCTCGTAGACATCAACCAGGCCATCCAGTTGAGCATTTACCGACTCCAGGTTGAGATGAACGTACTACTCCTCGTTGTCCTTGGCCTGCTGGTCAGTTCGTTCTTTCTTGTTGCGCAAAACTTGGTGATTTTCTTTACGAAATACGGTCGACAGTTCCTCGTGCGCCGCTTGTTCGGAACCGGGTTCGTCCGCACGTACAAGGAGTATCTCCTGTTGTTTTCCTGCTCCTGGTTAGGACAGTCCCTCGTCAGCTTGATGTTGGCCTGGGGAGCGATTTCAAACGGATCGTCCGGGGTGAACCGAGTGAGTGTCGCTGCAATCGTTCCAATCGTGGTTGTCCTGGCTATACTCATCGGCATCGAGCTGATTGCTTCGCTAGGGATGTTAATTCGCATGGAGCGGCAAAACATCGCCCAGGGCTTGAAAGAAGGGACTTGATAACATGAAACCTGTTTGCGAACTCGTTCGTGTTCACAAATACTACGGCAGCCGTGCCGTACTGGATGATTACAGTCTGACCATCGCAGAAGGGGAAATGACGGCCATCACGGGCAAGAGCGGAGCCGGAAAGACCACGGTATTAAATCTCATGGGATTACTGGAGAAACCGGATAAGGGTCTAGTGAAGTTGTTTGGTGAACAAAGCCCACCAGTGGGTTCCCGTCATGCCAGTCGCCTGTTACGGACCCGCATCGGCTACCTGTTTCAGAACTACGCTTTGATAGATGAGGCGAGCGTGGACGCGAATCTCGAAATTCCGCTCTTGTACGCCAGGAAACCCAGGAAAGAGAAACAGAGGCTCAAAGAGTCTGCGCTTGCGCAGGTCGGGCTGCAGATTCCGCTCCACAGCAAGGTCTATGAACTTTCCGGCGGGGAGCAGCAGAGAGTGGCGCTGGCACGAATTCTGCTGAAACCCTGCGACCTCATTCTCGCCGATGAACCCACAGGCTCACTGGACGCCGACAACCGGGACGCCACTTTGGAAATCCTCAAGAGCCTGAACCGCGCCGGCAAAACCATCGTCATCGCCACGCACGATCCGGCCGTGGTTGCGGCCTGTACGCGTACGGTGCAGTTGGGAACAAACGTGTAAGGCCTCGAAAAGCCGTTCGTTTTCCAGCGTGCGTTTTCCTTCTGTCCGCGCCTCGGAGAGGTATACTGATATTCAGAAGACCCATCGGCGAAAGGGTGAATACTATGGCGAAACCCGAACGGGACCGTACAATTCGCTACACGTATGCCGATTATTTAACGTGGAACGGACCGGATCGATGGGAATTGGTCGATGGGGTGCCATACCTGATGGCCAGTCCGACCCCCGAGCACCAACTCGTTCTCGGGCAGCTGTTTCTAGAAATCGGAAGCCATCTACGCGATACGAATTGCCAAGCATACATCGCCCCGATGGACCTTTGCTTTGAACCGAGCCTGCAAACCCGACACGTTGTCCAGCCCGACTTATTCGTCATGTGTGGCGAATACGGACGTGATAAGCGAATTGTGGGTGTACCGGTGTGGGTGATTGAAGTTCTGTCCCCGTCCACGGCGGCCCAAGACTTAATCCGCAAGTTGAACCTATATCAGCGCATGCGCGTGCCCGAGTACTGGATTGTCGAGCCGGATGAAAAAATCATCAACGTCTACCTGCATGATGGACAAACGCTACGCTGGACCGCAGAATACAAGCCGGGCGAATCCGTGAGCCCAACCCGGTTTCCGGACCTGTCTGTGGACGTCAGCACGGTGTTCGCCGGTCTGGAGTAAGTCCTTCACTGGTTCACTGCCCTCGCCTATGTGTCATCAGCCTTCTGTCGGATTCTCCGGGCCCTGCAAATTCAGCTGATAAAACTGCAGGTCTAACCAACGCCCAAACTTGAAGCCCACATTGCGCAGGGTGCCACACAGTGTGAAGCCAAGCGATTCATGCAAGCGAATGCTGGCCAAGTTCTCGGAGTCAATTCCCGCGATGAGGGTTTTGTACCCCGCTTCATCGGCGACTCGTATCAACACCTCCAGCAAGGCCTTGGCAATCCCGCGGTGACGCCAGTCTTTATGTACATAGACCGAATGTTCCACTGTGTACTTGTAAGCCGGCCTAGCCCGAAACGGGCCATACGTGGCAAAGCCCGCGATGCCGCCGTCGTCAAACACCAGCACCGGCCACCCCGCCTGAACCTTTTGCTCGTACCATTCCCGCTGTTTCTCCAGCGTACGCGGGGCGTAATCATAGACCGCCGTGGTGTTGACAATCGCGTCATTGTAAATGTCCAATATGTCCTGCAAATCCTCCGCCTGCGCCTGCCGAATCATGGCTTCCATTCATCCTCCTCATCCTCCCAATCTGGATATTGCGGCAACGGATCGCCAACCGACTTCACGACGATGGGATAAACGGACTCACCATCGTCCGGAACGGTCCCAAGGAACTGGACGATGAAACGGTGCTCGTCCCCATAATCGAAGAGAAAGAGCATCTTTTGCTTCGGTTCGCGAAAGACACTGGATATTTTGGTGTCGTGGACACTGAGGGCGTCCTGGTCGAACAACGGATCTAGCATGCTTTCCTCGTCATCCGCGAACAACTCGTACTTTTGCGTAGATCTCGTCCAACTTTTCAAGTTGTCGTAGAAGCCGTAAGCGTGATCGTGCTCAAATTCAAAGCTGTCGAGAATCGCGGCAGCCAGTTCTGCGAGACTCTGAGAGCCCAACATTTCGATTACGCGGTAGGGGTATCCCCGTACCCGAGCCTGCCAATCGCTCTGCGTCACTTTCAGTTGCCACACATTCGCGCGTTGACTCGGTACCCTGCTGACAGACCTCGCAGACACGCTGGTACTGTTCCGTTTCGTCATACTCGCTCACTCACCGTCCGTCGGGAAATTTGTCGAATACGGTTGACATGCAATGCCTAGGAGGAGTTCGTTATCGGCCCAATAGATTCCTGCACATCCAGGATCGTGAAACCGTTCAAAATCGATGTTCCCTTTTCTACGCAGACCGTGGAACCTGGAATCGGCGCGAGCCGCGGAACCTATAGCAGAAAGAGTGTGCCGTGTATGAACTGGCACGGATTTATTCGCATGGCGGACGGGCACGCAACAGACGTAGGGATGTTACTACCTATATCGCCATGACTCAGCCATTCTTACCCCACTACGCTCGATCCGCTCGCCCATCCTGCTCCCCCATCCACGCTACCGTAAACTCCGCGAACGCCCGCGCCGCAGCGGATAATTCTGTCTGTTTCCACCAAACGATGCCGACCGTGCGGCGGATGGGCGGACTCACTATCGGCCGCTCAACGACACCCGCATCGACCCCCGCGCCCAGAGGCGGCAGCACACTGACCCCTAGACCCGCGCGGACAAAGGCGCGGATGGTATCCGTTTCCTCCGCCTCAAACGCCACGCGCGGGACAAACCCCGCCTCCACACAGGCCTGCCAGACCAACTCGCGCAGGGTATAGCCTTGCTTAAACAGGATGAACGGCTGCTCCGCCAACACAGCCAGGTGCAGGCCCCGCCCCGGTGCAGTGCCCGCGGCCCTAGGCGGCGCTGCATCTTCGGCCTCAGCCCGAGCAGCGTCCCGAAAAGGCCCCACATCCTCCGCCACCCCTGGCTGCATCATTCCATCCAGCGCCGTCCCGTCCTCCTCCGTCCCCCGCGTCAGCGGCGCGTCCCGCGGCAGCACCGCCACCAGCTCCTCCTCGAACAGCCGGCGCCCCTCCACCGGCACGCCGGACAGCGGCTTCCACGGCGCGACAATGGCCAAATCAAGCGCCCCCTCAAGCAGCGCATCCACCAGCCGCCGCACCCTGTCCTGCACCAAGTCAAACGTTACCGCCGGCGCCACCCGGCGATACGCCGCCAACAGCTGCGGGACCACATGCACCCCGACACTGTGCGGAAAACCAAGCCGGATGACGCCCGCGTGCGGATCGTGAAAACGGCGGGCCTCCTCGTACGCCGCCTCCACCTGACGCAAGATGCGCTCCGCCTGCGGCAGGAAACGCTGTCCAAACGGAGACAGCCGCACCCCCTTGCCTTCGCGCACAAACAAGGGTGACCCCACTTCCTCCTCCAGCAGGTGAATCTGCCGACTCACCGCCGACTGGGCCACGTGCAGGCGCCTCGCTGCCTGCGTGACATGGCCGAGGCGGGCCGCCGTGACGAAGTAGCGCAACTGTTGAACGTCCAACAAACTCCCTCCCGTCCCGAGGCGAGTGTTCTTTCATCTCAAATCAAGAACGATACTATCGAATAGATATATTTTATCGAACGGTCGCAACAGCGTACAATAAATGCAGACGATTATGGCAGCAAACCCCGACTACAGGAGGTTCAACCCGTGAAAGCCAGCGATCTCCTTGTCCGTTGCCTGGAGGCGGAAGGTGTGGAATACATCTTCGGCATCCCGGGCGAAGAAAACATCGATTTGATGGACTCGCTCACCCGTTCTTCCATCCGTTTCATCCTGACCCGCCACGAACAGGCGGCCGCCTTCATGGCTGATGTGTACGGGCGCCTGACCGGCCGCCCCGGCGTCTGCCTGGCCACGCTCGGGCCTGGCGCGACCAACCTCATCACCGGCGTCGCCAACGCGCACCTCGACCGCTCTCCGCTGGTCGCCATCACCGGCCAAGCGGAGCGGACGCGCTTGCATAAGGAGTCGCACCAAAACGTCGACACCATTCAACTGTTTAAAGGTATCACCAAGTACGACCAGCAGATTCTCTCCCCCCGCATTATCCCCGAGGTGGTGCGTAAGGCGTTCTCCCTCGCCGCCTCGGATAACCCTGGCGCCGTTCACCTGCAACTGCCCGAAGACGTGGCCCGGGCCGAGGTGGAGGGGAGGCCCTTGCCCATCGGCCGCTTTGCCGATCCGTACCCGGACGGCTACAGTCTGCGCGAGGCGGCGCGGCTCATCATGAACGCCGAGCGGCCCATCATCCTCGCCGGCAACGGGGTCATCCGCAACCATGCCGCCGCCGAGGTGCAGCAGCTGGTGGAGGAGGCCAACGTCCCCCTCGTCAACACGTTCATGGCCAAAGGGATTCTGCCGTTTGCCCACCCGCTCAACCTGTTCACCGTCGGCGGCAAGCCGTATCCGACCGGGCTGCGCCCACTCCACGAGGCGGACCTGGTCATCGCCATCGGGTTTGACCTGGTTGAGTATGATCCCGCCACCTGGAACGCGGACGGGCGCCGACGCGTGCTGCACATCCACAACGTGCCGGCGGAGACGGACGCCCACTTCCCCGTCGAGCTGGATTTGGTGGGCGACCTGCGCTATACCCTGCGTGCCCTCGCCGATATGGTCGGGCACCGTCCGGATCCACATACCCACCTGGCTATTCGTGCCCGCCGACTGGACGCGTTGTCCAACCCGCCCAGCCCCAACGAAGCCTTGGCGCATCATGTGATGTGGACCCTGACGGAACGCCTGCCCGAGAACGCCGTCGTCATCTCGGACGTGGGTTTGCACAAAGTATGGACGGCGCGCTGGTACCAGCCGAAGCAGGCCGGGCGGACGCTCATCTTCAACGGCTTGGCGGCGATGGGAGGGGCGCTTCCTGGTGGAGTGGCCGCCCGGCTCGCCTGCCCGGACGCCCCCGTCGTCATCCTGTCCGGGGACGGCGGCTTCCTGATGAACTCGCAGGAGTTGGAGACGGCCAAACGCCTGGGCACGGATTTCCTGGCGATTGTGTTCAACGATAAGCGCTACAGCCTGATTGAACGCAAGCAGCAGGACGCGGGCCTCGCGGTCACTGCCGTGGCCTTTGACAACCCGGACTTTCGTCTCTACGCTGAAAGCTTTGGCGTTTCATACCGACGCGCAGCGGACGCGGCATCCTTTACGCGGGCGCTGGACGGCTGGCTGCGGGAAGGCGGATTGACCCTGCTTGAGGTACAATTGCGGTAAATCCCCATCGGGTAGGTGATCGCAGATGGAGATGCAGACGGAAACGCCGGACATCGAGCGAACCCGCCCCGGACGCAGGCGCTTCGGCCTTCAAATGCCGCGTATCTCAGCTACGCGTGTTCGACGTCCTTCCTTATGGCCACCATCAATCTCATTTTGCTCGGCGTGTGCTTTTCCATCTGCGGATCGGGCTTTGCAACCTTCCAGCAGGCCGCGCTGCCCCGCGAACTCGCCGGACGCGTGCAAAACTTGCTTACCAGCTCGCAGCAGGCGCTCAACGTCGGCCTCACCCTCGCCGCGGGCTTTGCGGTCCACGCCGTCGGCGTTCGCTTGGTGATGCAAGTCGTCAGTATGATAGGACTCATCACCGGCCTGGCGCTGGCGGTCATCGCGCTGCAACCGCGCCATCAATCTGCGCTGGCTGCGGGCGATAACATCACCCCATCCGCTTAACGGCAGTGTCTACCACTCCTCACGGTGGGACGGATCCTTTGGACAAAATCCCCGACGATTCCATACAAATCAGAGCGGTTGCGGGCAGGGAAACCAAAACCCGCGGCGAATCCCTATCTGATAAGCGTAGAACTGCTAGGGGTTGGAGGGGTAAGGTTGCTGTTCCCGACTGGACGGATACGTTGGACACGGGCCGTCCTGACACATGATAAGATTACAACGGATGACCTGGTATGGGCGTTTTCGCGATTCATTCGGGGCGACTGGGGTGATTTGGACGAGGTGGCAAAGATGGAAAACGATTTGGCCCTAACCAGTGGGGAACCCGTAATGGGAGTCTATACCTCCCAAGCGGGTGCGCGTTTTTGCATTTCCACCCGGAACGGCCGCACCCTGGTGTCCCTCCTCTGCGAGGAAGAAGCAAGCGGAGTTCTAGCGCAGCCACACCCGTGCAATGGGCATCAGAGTCGATAAATCGACACACTTATGATTCATAGGGCGATTGCCCTGGGGCGTTTTTCACTTGCCTGGCCACACCTTCTGCGGACCGAGAACGGTTGGGAAAACCCGGGGTATTCCCTATGAATCATACTCCAGCATGGCTGTACATCCGAAATTCCCAATCTATAATAATTACAAATTCAAAAAAATCGACGCAACCGTTCGTCGGTGCCTGCGCAGAAACGCCCGCGTCTTTGACCAGGGCGTTTTTTGCCCCTCTTTTCTACCCCGCTCAGGGGATACGAAAGAGGGATACCAAATCGAGAAGGTGGTGCGTATGTACGATGTGTCGCTGTTCTCCGTAGACTCGATTCACACCATCGGCGGCGCCAGCGCAGCCGTTCTCCTTATCGTCCAACTCTTAAAGGACTTGCCCGGTGTTCGCCGGATACCGACGAAGTTTTTGGCACTTGTCGTTGGTGAAGCGTTGTTCCTAGCCATCACGTCGCCTTTGCCCTCAACCACCGTGGGGTGGGTGGTGCTGCTGCTCAACGGACTGTTGACCGCCTCCGTGGCGATTGGCGGCTGGCACCTTGTGCGGCGGCTGTATCCGAATGACAAAAAGAAGGAATGGTGATTTGGTCGATGCAAAAGACCCAGACGAGAACCCGCTGTAAAAATCCGCGGTAGAGACACAGGCCGCGGATTTTTCTTCGCCCGCAAGCGCTTCGCGTCCCCTCCCAATCTCCCAATCTCGCACTTTCTTCCACATATCGATTGGCAAATTGATTGAATCACTGAAAAGCGGTCAAGACTGAGGATATGCTTCTCCGAGCATGACTTGGCGTTTTCATTCTATGGATTGCATCGCTGGATTGCATGGCACCGCGAAAACATCCACCTGGAGGTATCCCAATGCTGCCGGTTTCCCATGTGCTTGAGGTTTCGGAGACCCTGGAGACGCTTCGGCAAATCTGGTACTCCTATGCGGAAGGATACATATCCCCCGTGACGGGCACGGAATTGGACGATCCGCAGTTAGAAGAACTGGAGGCAAGGCTCCCGAAGGGCTGGACCCTATCCATCATGCCCCGCGGCGACGTGCTGGCCGGCCGCCCGATTATGCTGAATGGAGAGATGCAGCTGGTGATTTGCCATGTGGAACGAGACGGAAGACCAGCCATCCTGCAACGGCCCCTCTGACCCCGTCTCACCGGTCATGGCCTGAAGGCCAAATCCCTGTAGCGAAACAACCGTAACGCAAAAGCGGTCCAGAATGCAAACGCTTCCCAAAACACCCACGTCGCCTAGAAAAACATGAGCGGCCCAGCTCGCCTACGCGCCTGGACCGCTCCATCTTAAACTCGAACGCCATTTTGACCTTGAACGCCGTAACTCAAAACGGCCGATTTGCAATTGTTATGGTTGCGGGGGCAGGACTTGAACCTGCGACCTTCGGGTTATGAGCCCGACGAGCTGCCAACTGCTCCACCCCGCGTCGACGTGTGTAGATTACCATGAAATCCGTCCAAAGTCAAATCATGCCGATGAAATTTTGCATGTGCTTTTCCCGTCCCGTTTGAATGCGCCCGAGAAAGTCTTGAACCCCCTTTGTTGAACGACCTTTCCCAGGCCTCGAAGGCCCCTTCGAGTGTGCTCTCAAAACCGTCTTGCCATGTGTCAAAACTGCGTGTATAATCATCCACAATCGAATCGCTACGGCAACGACGAAGGCCAGTAGTTTCGGCAACCGGACGGCAGAGAGGGACGGTCAGCGGCTGTGAGCCGTCCTGTCACGGACCGGAACGAACCCACCTTCCGAGCTGACACCGACTGAAGGTGTCCGGATCGCACCGATATCTGCGACAATGAGGCGCCCGCCAAAATCCGGGTCGTGTCCAGGAAGCAGCCGCGTTTGTGGCTTTCTGTTTGAAGGACATGGAGGATAGGGTGGCGCGAATCAGGGTGGTACCGCGGGAGAACAGCTCTCGCCCCTGCCAAACCGGCAGGCGGCGAGGGCTTTTTTGATGCCGTCCGAGCCGGGATACAGAGAAACGGAGGGAGAGCCATGAAGAGGTGGAGCGGAGAGATATTCATGATTGGGGCTGGATCGATGGCCGAGGCGTTTATCCGTGGCGTGACGGAGACGCACACGGTGGCGCCGCATCAGATTGTGGTCACCAACCGCAGTCGGCAGGAACGATTGGCTTACCTTGCTCAGGAATACGGGGTGCGGATTGCCACCTCACCCAGCGAGGCGGCAACGGCGAGGCTTATCATCGTGGCGACCAAACCGGTGGACGTAGAACGAGCGCTGCAGGGGGTGGTTCCGCACCTGCACGGACAACTGCTGCTTTCGTTTGCCGCCGGCATCCCGATTGAACGCCTGCGCCAATACAGCCAGGGGAAAGCCTGGCCCATCCGCACCATGCCCAACATTCCGGTCTCCGTGTTGGCCGGCATGACCACCGTGACCTTTGGCGAGGGCATTCAGGACGCGGATAAACAAGCGGTGCTCCTGCTGTTGCAGCAGCTGGGCGACGTGGCCGAGATCCCCGAGTCTCTTATGGACGCGGCCACGGCCGTGTCGGGCAGCGGACCTGGCTTTCTTTGCTACCTGCTCGAGGCTATGGAAGAAGCAGCCGTGGACATGGGGTTTGAGGCCGAGTTGGCCCGCCGTCTGATGCTACAGACCCTGGTCGGTACCGCGCGTACGCTCGCCGAGTGGGGCCTCAGTCCGGGCGAGCTGCGGCGCCGCGTCACGTCGCCCGGGGGCACGACGTTCGCCGGCTTGGAAGTGATGCGAACCGGCGAGGTGCACCAGGTACTGGGCAAGGCTCTCCAAGCGGCTGCGGAGCGATCCCGGCAGTTCAGCGAATCGCTAACGGTCTGACCCCTTTCCGGACAACTCTAAATATGTGTCCGGAAAGGGGTCAGGTAAGACCCAAGCAGTGCGAGGAGGCTAGCCCAAAATGCGATCCGAGCGTACGTTTTTCGGTACGTGAGGGGGCCTGGTCGCCAGTGGCGACCGTTTAGGCCGGGCGATAGCCCCGGAGCATTTTGGGCGCTGACGAAGCAATGCGCCGGGGAGTTCTGACCCCTTTCCGGACTACCACAAGGCAATGGAGGTGAGCGGGCATGACCCACATCGAGTATCAGGTCAACGCCCCGGTTACGGCTGAGGAAGCGGTTTGCGTCTATCGCACTTCGGGACTGCGGCGACCGTGCGAGGATACGGAACGGATTCAGTTTATGCTCAACCACGCGGACTTGCTTGTATCCGCCCGGGACAACGGGCGTCTCGTGGGCATTGCCCGCGCGCTGACCGACTTTCGCTTTTATTGCTTTATCACCGACTTGGCCGTGGACGCGGACTACCAGAAACAAGGCATCGGCAAGGGCTTGCTGCAGACGGTGCAGCGTGAGTTGGGTGAAGAGGTGTCTCTCGTTCTCCTGTCTTCCGAACGCGCAATGACCTACTACCCACACATCGGGTTTCACAAGGCGGAAAACGCCTGGGTGCTGCCAAGGCAGCGGTGAGGATAGGGCATTATCGGGCCTAGAGCGACCGGAGATCAGAATCTCTTGGTCATGGCCAGAACAGATTGTTAAACGTGGCCTAGAACGCGGACATAGCCTTTGCAACGAAAGGTACTGGGGGTTCTACTGTCGCCGCAAAAGAAAAAACCGCCCCCTTTCCACGGGGAATTGGGGCGGCAGGTGTTCTAGAAGTCATCGGCCGATGCGAATTATTTTCCTCAGCCAATGGCAATCATGCGCTCAATCGCGGTGCGTGCCTGACGGGCCACGTCCTCTGGCACCGAAATCACATGGCGGGTCTCGCGCAGGGCATCCCGGACCTTCTCCAGCGTAATCATCTTCATGAATGGGCACACCGCGTCCGGGTTCGCGGCGAGAAACCGTTTGCCTGGGTTCTGCTTTTGCATCTGGTGCAAAATACCCGTCTCGGTCGCCACAATGAATTCCTCGGCATCCGATTTGACACTGTACTTCAGCATACCCCCGGTCGACAGAATGTGCGTCCGGTCCTTCGGCAGGGTCCCCTCGGCGGCCAGGTACATATTGGATGTGGAACAGCCGCACTCTGGGTGCACCAACAACTCGGCCTTCGGGTGCTCCTGCAGCACCGTCCTGACCTGCGTCGGCCGAATGCCCGCGTGTACGTGGCACTCACCCATCCAGATGTGCATATTCTCGCGACCGGTCACCTTCTGCACATACGAGCCAAGGAACATGTCAGGCAAAAACAGAATCTCTTTGTCGCGCGGGATGGACTCCACCACCTGCACCGCATTGGACGACGTGCAGCAGTAATCCGACAGCGCCTTGACCTCCGCCGTTGTATTGACGTAAGCCACGACCACGGCATCCGGGTACTCCGCCTTCCAGGCCCGCAGCTCCTCTGCCGTGATGCTGTCAGCCAGAGAGCAGCCCGCCTCTAAGTCTGGCAGCAGAACGGTCTTATCCGGGTTGAGGACGGCCGCCGTCTCGGCCATAAAGTGGACGCCACAGAACACTATCACGTCCGCGTCTGTGTTCACCGCCGCCCGCGCCAACGCCAGCGAATCCCCCAGGACATCGGCGACATCTTGGACCTCAGGCCGCTGGTAGTTGTGCGCCAGAATCAGCGCGTTTTTGTCCCGCTTGAGCGTCTGTATCTCTTCAACCAACCCGGCCTCTACGGAAGCCAGCATGGCAATCACCTCGTTGCCCGTTTTTGCCGATCCCGCCTCGGCCCCGCCGTTGGGATCTTGTCACTCTACCTGTATATACAGTTGACTTTACATTATGGGCAACGAAAAGTAAACGCCTCTGGATCCGTCAGCGGCTGGAAAGATTCGGCTCAATCCGGGGTGGATGCCGATGCTGCTACGCGGAGAGCAAAGAGTCGTCCGATCCGGTTCATATTGTTCTCACTAGGTTCCATCCGTTTGCTCGACGAGATCCTGCAGGGCATCCGCGTATACGCGCAAATCTGCATCCGAGAATAAAACCATGCGGATTTCGCGCAGGCGCGTCCGCGCTGACAGCGCGCCCAGAGAGATGGAGGGCACGAGCGGATCGACCAAAGGAGACGGCGCCGCGTGGGATAAGTCCACCCCATCCAGGAAGGAAAACAGAGCCTTCAATGCCACCGGAGCCGCCTCCTGAATGGGAAAACCGAAGGCGCCTGTGCTGATGGAAGGGAACGCAATGGATCCAATCGGCGGCTGATAGGCGCGCGCGGTCAGGCGTAGGGTATTCCAGTAGGTGAGCGTCAGTTTTTCGGCGGGATGCGTCTCGGCGCTATACACCGGGCCGGTTACGTGGATAACATACTTCGCCGGAAGACGGTAGCCCCGGGTCAACACGGGCTGGGCGGTTTCGGCCAGGGCCCCGTGCAGGACCTCGTCCCGCACCCGCCGGCATGCGGCCAGCAGTTCATGTCCGGCTGCCCGGTGAATCGCTCCGTCCACACCCCCGCCGCCGAGCAGCGTCTGGTTGGCCGCGTTGACGATGGCGTCGACCGTCTGCTGTGTGATATCGCCCTGCACGAGGTGGATAGTACAACCACGATAGACACAGGAATGCATGAAAAAGACCTCCTTCACCTTTGGTGCGGCAACCTACGGCACAGTCATTTCGATATCCATCAAGTCCGAAGCTCAATTAGAACGATCCGCCTGCGGGTAAGAGCCCGTGTATCCAAGGCGGCGCGAAATGGCCTTCGCGGTCTCCTGAACCCGCCGCTGGACGTCCGCCGTGGTCTCGGACATTTGAACCGACGGTCCCAACACGGCTATACCATAGTTGACCCGACCCAGAGCGTCAAACACAGGCGCGCCCACGCCCGCCACACCCGCAATCGTTTCATCGAACTCGATGTAGACCCCTTCCGCCCGAATCTGCGCCAACCGGGCGTGCATGGCCTCTGCCGTCTCCGCGCCCGCCACGGAAGATGTACATTGTTGATTGAATTCGTCTATACAGTTTCTTAGCTCCTCCTCGGATAGGTAGGCGGCCATGACCCAGCCGAGGACGCCATATAGTAAAGGACGGCGCTGTCCGACGAAGGACGAGAACTTCAGCCCTTCCGTGACCTCTCGCCGATAAATGTAGACCATACCGCATTGCTGACGCATCGACATGATGACCGACTGGCGCGTGTCCCGCTGCAAACCGTCCAGCAGTTCCTCGCATTCTTGCAGCACATCTAGGGTAGATGTTAGGATACCGCCGTATTCCAAAAGCTTAAAACCCAGACGATAGCGAGCAGAGGTGGAATCATAAAACACCAGGCCGCGGCGCTCCATCGTATAGAGTATGCGATAGACGGTAGCTTTCGGTAAGCCAGTGGCTGCCGTCACCTCATCCAAGGTCAACGCCGGGCGCTGCAGAGTAAACGCGTCCAGAATTTCGATAGCCCGATCAACCGAACGATTCAACTGAATCTGTAATTCGCGCATGTTCTTCTCCAATATTGATAACCCTGCGGACGATCCCGCCTGGCATGCGAGATAAGCCGTATAGGGGTTTTGTACCCAATCGTAACAATTTGGTCGAAAATCGCAAGTATAGTCCCGCCAAGACATGGTCGAGATAGGCCCTCAACTATCCAGATACCCTCCTCAAGGTAATGGCGTTCGAGTTCAGCCTCGAACGCCATTGAACAGTCACGTAGCTCAATTTCGTTTCTCGATTCCTAGTCCGTCGTTTTCGCCTGTACTATGGGGCATACCATCGTTAATCTCCAGAGAGAAGTGATGCTTCTGCTATCCGACAACCCTTGCCGGCGGCACGGGTGCCACTGAAGTCAAGGCGTTGTATCCGTAAATCCAGTCGACAAACTGAAAGTCATCTGGAGAGCGGTTGCTCATGATGGTATTTCGAAGTAAGGCAGCCGTCGCGTCGTGCGTGTGAATAATGTCTCCCCAGGTGCGAACGCTGGTTTGAATCCGTGCCGTCCTCGGGATCCGCTCTTGTTGATAGATCGCAAACGCTTTCTCAATATCCATATCAACCGCTTTCAGGGAAAGGGCAAGACACGCGGCGTCCTCAATCGCTTGGCAAGCCCCTTGCGCCATGTACTGATACATCGGATGGGCTGCGTCCCCCAACAGCGTGATTCGACCATCCGTCCAATTGGAAATCGGATCGCGATCGTACATAATCCAATGCCTGTCCACATGAATGTAGCGCAACGAGTCTTGAACCCGAGTCGAGCACATCTGGAAGTGGTCAAACAGCTCGTCCGGCGTGCCCCATTCTGCTTCCCCAGCCAGGAATTTCTGGCTCTCGAAAACAGCCACCTGGTTGTACAGTTCTCCACGGCGAATCGGGTATTGGACGAAATGCAAACCAGGACCCATCCACATCACAACGTCATCCAGCCATGGGTGTTCAGTGGCCTGCGAGGTAGGGAGTGTGCCACGGTATGCCACGTACCCCTTGCATACCGGACTGTCCTCTTGAATGAGCGCCCGGGTCTTTGACCACAATCCATCTGCTGCAATCACGGCCTTGCCTGTAAATTCACTGCCATTCTGGCACGCCAGTCGAACCCCGTCAGTGACGTTCTCCACAGTGCTCACTAGATGATTAGCCAACAGGTGGACGCGCCCCGACTCCCGGCAGGCATGGAGCAGGACATCCAACAAGTCGGAGCGATGAATCACGAGGTAGGGATACCCAAAATGCGCTCGGAACGATTCGCCCAAGTCTAACGCGCCGAGTTCGCGTTCCGCGATGGCGTCCAAAGCCACCAACCGATGCGGGAAGAAGGCTACCTCACACAAGGCATCGTATACCCCCAACCAGTCCAACACCCGCACCGCATTTGGACCGAGCTGTAGACCCGCCCCAATCTCTCGAAACTCTTCGGCGCGTTCGAACACCCATACCTCATGGCCAGAACGAGCCAAAGCTAAGGCCGTGCTCAGGCCACCAATCCCACCGCCAATGACCAAAAATCCATTCGTTTGCGTCTCACTCATGATGCCGTTCCCCTTTAAAAAAATGATTTCGTCCAAGAGGCATACACGCCCTCAATCCAGCAACAGCGATTTGCAAGCGTATTCATTACGGATCGCACGGAGATCCCGGGCTGTACCGAGCAGCCACGACGGGACGATCCGTTTCCACGGATGATTTTTGCACCACCTCCATATCACAGAATGATATCTCTATATCAATATATGATATTCATCATTATATGGCTAGACAGAACAATTTATCAAGCTTTCGGATAGGGGGAATAATCTGGAAGTATTTGATTTCAGGGCGTAAACTAGCCCAGCGGTCACGCGGTTGACGTATGATTTGGCTATGCTACACGAAACATAAAAAGAGAGCCGAAGGCGGCAACCTTCGACTCCCGAGCACCACACCTCAGGCGTCTCCATCCGCGTTGTAGACGGACAAGTGACCGCCCCGCTGGCGCGAAACCCAATTGGGGGTTTACTTGTCTTCAAGGGCAGGGGCCATCCCAGCGTTTTACAAAAGTTGGTGACCCCCTGACAACTCCTTCTATTGCGTCACTTGCACCGACTCCTGCGCCGCTAGTCTGGCGCCTTTCCGCCGCACCGAGAACCAACTGTGCAGCACCATGCCCACGACGACCAAGCCAAGCCCCAAAAGCCCCTGGGCCGACACATGTGTGCCGGGAATGAGCAGCAGTTCGCCAATCAGGGCAAAGACCACCTCACCCGATTGCGTCGCCTCCACAGTGGCCAACTGCCGCGGGTTTCCCTCGGCCAAATCGGTGGCCGAAAAGAACAGCACCGTGGCCACGACCCCGGATGACAGGGCGACCACCAGCGACTGCAGACATTGACCGACGCTGGGCCCACCCGCGTGGCTCCATTGCCAAGCGGACAGGACCAGCCACAACGGTAGACTGGCCACCGTCATCCCCAGCGTCCGCTGATACGCGTCCAGCCGTCCGCCGCACACCTCCATCATCTTGCGGTTGCCGAGCGGATAGGCAAAAGCTGCGATTATAATCGGCAGCGCGCCTAGCCATAAATCCCGAGCCGAGACCCGTGTCGCCTGTGACCACTCCATCAGCCCGATACCGAAAAGGATGACCAAGGACATGCCCATGTGGCGAAACGGGATGCACATACGCCGCAGTGCGGGACCAAACGGGGTCTCGACCACCTCTTTGAACAACGGTACCACGAGCGATCCGGCCACAATGGTGAACTGCCACGCTCCGGCGGTCAGCCAAGCCGGGCTGTAGGCGGCGGCAAAGCACAAGGGCGCGTAGAACAGCCCAAAGCCGACAAAACTCCACCACAGCCACAACCACGGATGCAGGACCGTCTCGCGCCATAACGGCCGCAGCCCCCGCCGCAGCGCCACCACCGCCACAAGGGGCGGGATCATAAAAAAGTAGCGCAGCGAGGCGCTCCATACCCAGCTCCCGCCCGCATCCGCCATCACCCGGTTGAAGACAAACGTCAAGGCGAAAAAGAACGATGCGCAAATCCCAAGGAGAATCGATTTCATCGCTGTTTCGGCAAGGCGCAGCCTACCTCCCGTCCTGTCCCTCCTTTGCCGTCGCACGCGTCTTGTACACGGATTGTCTATCGAGTATAAGCGGACGATGAGCCGAGCATCGGCCGACATGAGCGGCGCACAAGCCCGACGGATGGTCCGCTGTAGACGCGTCACACCCAGTCCTCACCATGGTTGCTGCACCTTAGCCTATGCCTCGCCCAGCCCGTCCGTTTCCGCATCCCGCCAGCGCGGAAGCAACCGCGGTCCGGTGAGGCGGTCGGAACACGCCGCTGATGAGGCGACGCGGGCTGCCGTGTGTCCCATCAAGCGTCCTTTACTCGGGTATCCCGGCCCACGGCCTGATAAATCGCGTCGAGAATCGCCATGTTGCGCAGGGTTTGATCCGGAGTTTGGCGCAGCGTCTCCTCACCCCGCACGCAAGCGCCAAAGTGCTCCACCTCCAGCCGATACATATCGTCCACCGGGAACCGCTCCACGCGCTCGTCCGACCGGTTGCGCCAGACGATGGACGGATTGCCCTTGTCCGGGCGAAACGGCCAGGTGACAACTAAGCTGCCCTCGTCCCCCGCCAACTCGACGCGCTGCCTGTCTGCCGCAGTAAACGAGGCGTCAAGGTGCGCCGTCAACCCGCCTGGGAAAGCCAGCGCCGCAGCCACTGTCCTGTCCACCCTACGCTCGTCCAAATCCGCCACCGCCTGCACCGATGACGGCAGCACATCGCCCGCAAAGGTTCGAATCGCGTGGACACAATAGCAGCCCACGTCGTACAGTGCCCCGCCGCCCTCCGCATACCAGCGGATATCCTGCGGATTACGCAAGGCAAACGAGAAACTCGCGCTGATGACCTGCAGTCGGCCAATCGCCCCCTGCTCCACCAGTTCCCGCACCCGTGCCCACTGCGGGTGGAACTGATACATAAAGGCTTCCATGAAGACCACGCCGCATTCCTCCGCGGCCTGCACCATCTCTTTCGCCTGCGCCTGGTTGAGGGCGGCCGGCTTTTCACACAAAACGTGCTTGCCCGCCTCCATCGCACGGATGGCCCACTGCGCGTGCAGGTGGTTGGGCAGCGGAATGTAGACCGCGTCAATCCTCGCATCCTGCAACAATTCTTCGTACGATCCGTACGCCTTCTCAATCTGATTGCGCTCGGCGTACGCCATCGCCTTCTCCGGGCGACGGCTGGCGACCGCCACCAGCTCGGCCCCTTCTGCTCGATGCAACGCCGGAATCAAGGCTCCTTCGGCAATCTTGGCGGTGCCAAGAATTCCCCAACGAATTGTGCGCACCCTGGCGCCCCCCTCTTCATCCACAGACACTGACAGCAAAAGTGTCTGCCCTATGTCGGATATAGAACAAGCGTATTAGTATTCCCCAATCTTCGTCAATAAGGGGGAGGCGGCGAGTTCGCCTGGGGTCGGATAGGGAACGCCCGGACATAAATCCATCCCAGCCTCCCTATAGGCGTCCGCCCACAGGGTAGAACAGATGCGGCGCGGATTTTTTAAGTACGGGGGTACGTAGCCGGTGAGCAACCGAAACACCTGCCACAGCAGCATCAGGTAGTCGTAGCGAGTGCCAATCTCGTCTTCCACGTACTCGGCCACGATGCGCCGTTGACGTGCAGACAGGTGCGGGCAGTGAAACACGTCCACCATGTTCCGAAACGCGGTCAGCTCGACGTACCCGGTGGTATGGAACATACGCGCCTCCAACAACTTCCTCGGCCCCACCGCCCCCGCCACGTGCGTGTACGGATTGCGCGTCAACCACATCATCGGCTTATCCAGGCGAGAAAAACCACCGCGCGTAAAGACCAAGTCGCCCACGTGAAGGTCCATGCGCCTTGGGCCCCCTGTCGACAGCAAACTGGATAACCAGAGTATGCCCCGGCGAGGGTGGATGTGTTAGCGACCTTCGGGCAAGGACAGGGCTGGGAAGCGGAAGGCTCATGGAGTCACACCGAGTCAGATGAGGAGAGCGGTTTCTCTAGCTCGGCCACCACGTCCGGTTCCAGTTCACGCGGCGTAAATCCGCAGCGACAGGGTGGCCCCGTCGATGCGTTCCACCGAGAAGTCGTAAACGGACACGGTTTTGGCCTCCTTGTCGGTTGACGTATAATCCGGCTATGTTACACTAAATATGAAAAGAGAGTCGAAGGCGGCAACCTTCGACCCTCGGGCACTACGCCTCAGGCGTCCCCGCCCGCTAAGTAGCGTGCAAGTAACCGCCCCACGGCGTTCAACCACATGGGGGCGGTTACTTGTCTTTCAGGGCAAGAACCACGGCCAGGACAAGCGAAATGAGCGCCACGATGAATGACCCAAACTGAATCATCAACGACAGCGCACTGGCTGTGCTCACGGCCTCACCCCCTCCCACAGCGCAGGCAGGGAGTGACCCCAAGGTTGGTGCCTAAGACCAGTCTAACAAATCAGAACGGACAAGGGCAGACCGATGAGCCGAGTTTTACAAGAGTTATGTCTTTTCTCCTCGAATAAAACCCAGCATCTCAAGCCCACCCATCCCCAGCCGCCCCGGGGCCGTTTTGCGCCCACCCCCTCCGGACGGATGCACCTGGGAAACGCGTGGGTGGCGCTGCTCGCCTGGCTGCAGATTCGCCAGCTGGGCGGTCAGTTTATCCTGCGCATCGAGGACGTGGATGGACCGAGGTCGCGCGAAGAGTTCGTCACCGCCCTCCTGACTGATCTCCGCTGGCTGGGCCTGGACTGGGACGAGGGCCCAGACGTCGGCGGTCCCTTTGGGCCATATCGCCAGCGGGATCGCCAAGAGAAGTATGACGACGCCATCAGGACCCTGGTCCGTGACGGCCGGGTTTACCCATGTTACTGCAGTCGATCCGACCTCCTCCGCGCGGCCTCGGCTCCGCATGGTCTGGCTGCGGAGGGTCCCGTGTATCCGGGCACCTGCCGCGATTTGACCCCGGAGGAGCGGGAGGAAAAGGCGCGCCGGAAACGGCCGTCCCTACGCTTTCGCGTCCCGGATGAACCCGTCGAGTTCGCAGACCTGGTCCTCGGCCAGCAGCACTTTCCACCCGGCTGGGGCGGCGACTTTATCATCCAGCGCGCGGACGGCATCACCGCCTACCAGCTGGCGGTGGTGGTGGACGACGCGGCCATGGGTATCACCCACGTCCTACGCGGCGCCGACCTCATCGATTCGACGCCGCGCCAGGTTTGGCTGTACGAAGCCCTTGGGCTGCCAAAACCCTGGTTTGCCCACGTCCCCCTTGTGACGGACGGCCACGGGCAGCGCTTATCCAAGCGCCATAAGTCCCTCACTCTAGCCGCCCTGCGCGAGGCCGGGGTTACGTCGGAGCGCGTTATCGGCCAGTTAGCCTATTGGGCCGGTATCACGGATACCGTGGAAGACGTGCGTCCCGCTGACCTGGTGGGGCATTTCGATTTGCGCCGACTACCCGAGGTCGTCACCCCTACCCGCGCCACCTGGAAGCTGGGAGCGTGGCTGTGGTAATCATTGTGGGCGGATCGCCCAAACAAAGACGCCTAGTCCCCCAGCCTATACGAGTATGATAAGCTTCCAGCTTGACGCCAGGTTGGTTTGAATCTATCATCTTGTATAGATTTGGTATATTCCCATACAAGGTGAATGCCATGTCCCATTCGAAGGGCACCCGCTTGGCTGGGCGATTGTTTGACCTTGTCCACCTGATTTGGCAGCACCCAAAGGAGTACACGGCGGTGCGTCTGGCCGAGCATTTTCATACCTCAGTGCGGACCATCCGCCGCGACATCCGCACCCTGGAAGACATAGGTATACGCGTTGAATCCGAGCCAGGCGGCGGCTATTTCATCCTTCAGGATCTACGCCGCATGCCGATGCCTTTGAACGACACCGAGCGGATGGTTCTGGAAATCATGCCTTCCCTGCTCGCTGGTTCCCTCGTGAACGGGCGTGTGCACCCGCTTGTGAGCGCATATCAACGAGCGATGGAGAAACTGCTCCACCAGGCGTTTCCCAGCGTCCATCACTCCTCTGCCACAGCTATCGATGTTGTGGATGCGGCCTCTCGCCAGGATTCGGTGATGTTTGAGATTCTACAGGCGATTCGACGTAACCAGACACTCCGCCTGGTGTACCGCAAGATCGACGCATCCGCGAGTGAGACCCGTCTGGTCGATCCGTACGCACTCATTCCTCATCAGAACTCGCTCTACATTGTCGGCTACTGCCACCTGCGTCAGGCCTTTCGCACCTTCAAGGTAATCCGAATCGAAAGCGCCGAATGCCTTCGTCAGACGTTCACCCGTCGGCGAGACTTTTCCCTGCGGAAGTTTCTCGACTCAGCCTGGGGAATTGACCAATCTGGAGAGCAATGGGACATTCATCTCCGATTTGATGCAGAGGCGGCCCGCTACGCCCGGGAGGAGATACATGGGGAAAGGGTACTGGCCACCAAAGACTGGGAGGATGGAAGTTACGAGGTGTGGGTGCGCACTCACTGGAACCGCGAGTTTCAACGTTTCTTGCTCCAATACGGCGCGAATGTGGAGGTCTTGGAGCCCGCCGCGTTGCGTGCCGAGATGCAAGCGGAAATCGAAGCGATGCAAACTCGCTATCGAAAGGACGTTCCATAACGCGTAAACACGCCCCCTCCACACGGGAGGGTGGCGCCGTTTTGGCAGGCTTCCTCGCCGCGTACACTGGAATCTATGGTACTGTAGATTAAAGAGCTTGTCTCAAACGCCTCGATGGACAGTTTCCCATCTCATAGGTAACCTACGGACTCAGCGCCCCAGATCGCCACGGCATTCGTGGGTTTCCAATCCTCATAGGTACCCTACAAACATCGCCAACGCGACCGGCGGGGCGGTGGATACCAACAGGTTTCCAATCCTCATAGGTACCCTACAAACTGGAA
>NZ_AUMH01000012.1 GCF_000430585.1 Alicyclobacillus herbarius DSM 13609 | reverse complement strand
GAAGGCGTTGGGGGCATCCCCCAACCAGATGCGGACGGATATAAAGTTTTCAAGGAACAAGCGCATGACAAAGAAGCGGAGTAGCCGTCAAGCGACTCCGGTGACTCAACCGATAACAATCATCCATGGGTCGATGGGAACCTCCCCATCCATGGGTGAAAACGGGTATTGCGATACTGCGAGATTGTTTGGATGGGGAAGCCCCATCAACCACTTCCCATCCTCCTGAGCAGCTGTCTCATTCGGATGGGTCTTGAGCCGGCTCTGGAAATTCTCCAGCGCTGTTCCAGCAGTTCCGGACCTACTGGAAATTCGACGAAGGAGAACTTCTACTACCATCATACGAGGAGGGTGCGCAGTGAGCGTCTGGCAAATCTTCTTAAACCAGTGGCCGGAAGTGGTCAGTAAAACCGGGCAGCACCTGTATCTATCGCTGGTGGCGGTGGTGATAGCCTGTGTGGTATCCGTGCCACTCGGAATTTTTTTGACCCGCCATAAACGGCTCGCCACCCCCATTATCACGGTGGTATCCATCATTCAGACCATTCCCAGCCTCGCGCTGTTGGGTTTTATGATCCCGCTGTTTGGCATTGGCACGACCCCAGCGCTGATTGCCCTGACCCTGTACGCTCTGCTCCCTATCGTCCGCAACACGTATACGGGCATTTTGGCGGTGGACGCATCCCTGATTGAGGCCGGACACGGTATGGGGATGACGCGGCGGCAGATCTTATGGATGGTGGAACTCCCATTGGCGCGCAGCGTCATCATGGCCGGTGTGCGGACCGCGGCCGTCTTGACCATTGGGGTCGCGACGCTGGCGACCTTCATCGGAGCTGGCGGACTTGGGGATCTCATCATCCGCGGCATCGATATGATTGATACGCCGATGATTCTCGCCGGTGCCATTCCGGCCGCCGTCTTGGCCATCCTGTTTGACTACCTATTGATGTGGTTGGACTGGCTGCTGACACCGAAAGGGCTTCGGTCTTGAACACAGCCTTGAACACGGTCTTACCGATGGCAACGACCGAGGAGGGGATACGTTGAAGATTTTTCACATGCTCTGCGCAAGGGGGGCAACAATCCGCCGTCGGTGGTTGCGCGCTTTGGTCGCTCTGGTCATGGGACTCGGTCTGACCGTCGCCACCACCGGATGCGGCATCGGAAACAGCCAGAACACGATTGTGATTGGCGGGAAAAACTTTACCGAACAGGACATCATGGTCGACATCATGCAGCTGTTAATCGAACACGATACAAACCTGCATGTGAAGACCTTTACCTGGTTGGACAGTAATGTGATTTGGAACGCGTTCGAAAACCACAAGCTCGACCTGTATGTAGAGTACACCGGTACCGGGCTCGTTAATATCCTCAAACAAAAGCCTGTTACCGATCCGAATCAGGCATACGACATTGTCCATCGTGAATTTGAACAAAAATACCATGCAACTTGGTTAAAACCGATTGGCTTCAACAATACGTACGCAATGGCGATGACGAAACAAGAAGCGGATAAACTCGGTATCCACACCATTTCCCAATTGGCTGCCAAGTCGGGAGACCTGACGCTAGGCACGGAACAGGACTTTGTCGTCCGCCCGGACACCCTGCCAGCGATGAACAAGCTTTACCATACCCACTTTAAGCGGGTGGTGACCATGGACATTGGCCTCAAATATCAAGCTCTCGTACAGGGGAAGGTCGATGTCATTGATGCGTTTTCGACGGACGGCAAAATTCCAGAGTATCACCTGGAACTGCTTAAGGATGACAAGCACCTGTTTCCACCCTACTATGCGTGTCCGGTCATCCGCGACGATACGTTAAAAGAACACCCAGAGTTAAAACCGGTCTTGAACAAACTGGCCGGTAAGATCTCCGACCGCGAGATGCGACAGCTGAACATGGAAGTGAATGTAGAGCACAAGCCGGCCATGGAGGTCGCCCGCGATTGGCTCACACAGCAAGGCCTGATTTAATCGGTTAATCGTCTGTCTTCATGATTGCCCCTTCCGTCGTATGGAGTGGGAACATACTGAACGCTCGGCCTGCGTTGTACCGGTTGTGGATACAGTTCCATGAGTTCGTAGACCTCACGTGGCAGGTTTACCTGCACGGGCAGGCCGAGACTACGGAGCTTGTCGACAGTTATCGGGTAATCGTGCGTCCACAATCCGGAGGACAGTGCGTGAGCCACCTCCCTGGCGCGCTCTGCGTCCAACTTCTCCTCAAGCAGGCCTCTCAGGAACGACTCGACTTGACGCAAGGCCTTACGCGCCATGTCGATGAGCACAAGGGTCTCGTCTTTGATTTCCTCCAGAGGCTTTTGTATCGCTACCTCAACGAGCGAGGCGGCCGGATACTGGCCAAGTTGCGGATCGACCGGGCCGAGTACAGCGTTTTCGTCGATCACGATCTCGTCCGCCGCCAGTGCAATCATGGTTCCGCCTGACATGGCGTAGTGCGGCACGAATACTGTTACTTTGGTGGGATGGCGGCTGAGCGCATAAGCGATTTGTTCCGATGCTAGAACTAACCCGCCCGGTGTGTGAAGGATGAGGTCAATTGGCATTGAATCGGGAGTTAACCGGATCGCACGGAGTACCTGCTCGGAGTCCTCGATAGAGATGTAGTTGCGGAGGGGGATACCGAAGAAGCTAATGGTCTCCTGCCGGTGAATCAGCGTAATCACGCGCGTCTTACGACGCCGCTCCAGACAGCGGATAGTACGAATGCGCTTCATATTAATCAAGTACTGCCGCCAAACGGGGATGAACATCCAAATGAAGAAGAGAATCCAAAACCACATATTCAACACTCCCAAAGATCACCTTGGAAGAAGCCGCTTTCCCTTTGCTTCTAATTACCTGGACCCAACGAAGGTGCACCATGTACCCTAGTACTAACATTTTGGCTGAGCAAAGAAGAACACTTCGTTATACAGGGATAATTTCGTGAAGCGATAGCTGCAATTCGAACCTACTCCAGATCCAAAATCTAGGACCGTTTTGTTCCGAAGATTAAAATGGTCATTTATCACATTGTGAATAGATCGTTTAGTCAACGATGGCGGTCGCACAAGCCAGTGATACAATCGAGGTAGTAGCTCCATTTAATTTCTACCACCAAGTACCTGCTCTACTCTGTTGGGTTTCGGTGTATCGGGGTGTGGTGTGTCTGTCTCAATTTCAGGGCGATCTACCGGTGTCATCTCATCTGGCTGACTGTCGGGGACTTTCCGCATTGTGTATCACACTCCAAGATTTGTTATCCAATCACAACGACAACCTTCCCTTAAGCGGTATCCTCTATTCATTTGCTTTGCTCTTACGCTATCCACTACCGTTGTGGACATACAGAGAACTTGCCCGCATATTTCCAACAATCAAGGGGCTGTCCCTAAGTGCGCTGGCACTTTGGGACAGCCCCTTGATTATTTACGGATCCCAATCCAGAACCTCTTCGGGATCCGCCAAAAGACGACCATAATACTTCATCGCCCGGAAATTGTGGATCTCTCGACAGACCTTTGCCATGTCAAACATGACCTTCTGTTCTGAGACCAAATCGGGATGCCAGTAGTAAATGTTCATGGTGAAGGTTTCGCCGTCTTCGTCCGAACGTGTATAGACGATATTATCCGCCCGTTCAAACCCGTTCTTTTCATAAAAGCGAATCCGCCGCAGCGTGTCCTTGTCGTCTGCGTCCGGTGGCTCGACCTCCAGGATAATCGGTTTCCCTTTGCGTTTGAACCAGGACAACAGCTTGCTGCCGATACCCTTACCGCGCGTCTTCGCATCCACCAACAGGTAGTCGATAAAGATAAAATCTGGATACTCCGCATAAGTCACGAGGTATTCGGGGGTTTCAATCTTGCGGTACGCGGTGTGATGGCTCAACAGATCCTGCATCTGCCGCGGGTCTTTGAGCTCATGTTCCGGAAAATAGGCTGCCAGGCGTTCAAACCAGGGCGGCTCTGAGCGCGGTGCCATCTCAGGCGTTGTCTCATTTGCAGGGTACATTGAATCCATGGTTCACCTCCACCATCAGCCCGAAAAGTCGCTTTTGCCCGTATCAGGGTGGGCTGATCCTATTCTGCCGTCCAACCCGCCGCGTTACTCTCACCAATCCCATTCTGCCGAGCTGGGTGGCTCCACCTCGGGCGGAGTCGGTGGATGGGGACGATCCGCCCGCATCCTCGCGAATCCGGGCCAAGGCGCCTCGTTACCCTGAAACGGCAGCGGCTTCTGAATAAAGGTATCCAGCACGTCCGGATCGACCACCGTGTTACGCCAGGCCTCAATGCGACAGGCGTCCCCATCGACACGGCCGATGGCATCATTGGATTTAGTGGACAATCTCCAACCGTATTGCAAGTTGTTCCCGGTAAACACGCCGGACGTGCCGCTGATGACGCCCAGTTTCATACCGCCCAGTCGGAAATCGATAAAATGAGCCATCGAACTCTCCCCTCTCCCCCGGTAAAACGAGGTTCATCAGGGAAAGATATGCGCCAACTTGAGCGCGGGTGCAGCGGTCAATGCGCCATGGACTCGGGTACAGGCTTTGACAAAAAGATTTTTCCCGGATTTAAAATGCCCTTGGGGTCGAGCAGTTGTTTTAAGGAGACCATCAGAGGCAAGAGATCCCCATGTTCACGCTCCAAGTGTTTCACCTTGCCGAGCCCTACGCCGTGTTCGCCGGTACACGTGCCGCCAACCTTTAGGGCGAAATCGACAATCTCATCGTTGACGCGCTCCGCCGTTTCGACTTCCTTTTCGTCGTCCGGATCGACCATGAAACTGACATGGTAGTTTCCGTCCCCCACGTGTCCCAGAATCGCCCCATAGATGCCGTACCGGTCTATAGTTTCGCGGGCAAAACGGATGGCTTCCGGCATCTTCGACAAGGGAACGCAAACATCGGTCGCCTTATGTCGCTTTCCGGGTGCTGTCTGCATGATGGCCAGGGCGGCTGAATGACGGGCTTCCCACAACCGGGCACGTGCGTCTCCTTCAGTTTCAAATACGAACGCCCGACACCCTTCCTCGCGGCAGACCTCTTCCGCTAAGGCGACATCCGCCTCTACCGCCGAACGGTTTCCGGAAAACTCGAGGAATAGCGTGGGCGCTTCGTCATATGCCGTGCCCTTGAACTGGTTGACAGCCGCCACGGTCCACTCATCGACCAGCTCCATCCGGCCGACAGGGGTCCCGGAACCCATGATGGCGTAGGCCGCTTGGCAGGCAGAACCTAGGTCCGAAAACACTGCACGGGCGGCCACCGTGTGTTCCGGTATTCCGTAAACGCGCAGGGTGAGTTCGGTGATGACTCCAAGCGTCCCTTCGGATCCGACAAACAGCTGCGTAAAGTTGTATCCGGCTGACGTCTTCATCGCCATGCCGCCGGTTCGCACCACGCGGCCGTCGGCCAACACGACCTCTAGGCCCAGCACCTGCTGCCGCATCACGCCGTAGCGGACGGCCGCCGTGCCACTGGCATTGGTGGCTGCCATGCCACCAAGGGAAGCGTTTGCACCCGGGTCAACCGGAAAGAACAGGCCGTACGGTTTCAGGGCGGCGTTCAGTTGTTCGCGCGTCACCCCAGGCTGTATCCGGACGAGGAAGTCATCCGGGCGGATCTCTAAGATTTGGTTCATCCCGTTCACGTCCAGGCTGATGCCGCCGTGAACGGGGATAATGTGCCCCTCCAAGCTGGACGCGGCCGCGTAGGGTACGACAGGAATCGCCAGGTCATTGGCCGCTTGAAGCACCCTAGCAACCTCTTCGGTGGTTTTCGCAAACACAACCACATCCGGGGTCGTGGGCCGGTGATAGCTGAGGTCCCGGCCGTGTTGCTCGCGCACCGAAGGACTGACACTCACACGCTCGGGATCGGAAATCACAGACAGCAATACGTCTCGCAGGTTCATGTGCACTCTCTCCTCGTCGCATCGTCCTGTAGAGGTCCCTTCAAGACTATGATACGCGATATTTATAGAACCCGAAATGTTCATAGACTCGCTGGCGACGAGAGGCACACCAGGAGCAAGCGCCGGCGGCAACGGGTATAATGGGGGAAACACTTTTTATCCGAGGGAAACCAAAATGTCTCATTCATCGAAATCGGACGTTCATCACCGGCACCACCACGACCATGTGCATGACCATCAGCACCATGCGCATGGCTTGGTGCATACGCATACGCCCACTGCGAAAATGAAAGCCGCGTTCTGGTGGACGGTAATTATCCTGGCTGTAGAAATCGCCGGGGGTTTCGCTTCGCATTCACTGGCGCTCCTCTCGGACGCCGGACACGTGCTGACGGACTTAGGAGCAATCGCGCTCACCTGGTACGCCCTGGCCCAGGCGCGCAAGCCAGCCAACGAAGCGATGACGTTCGGCTATCACCGTGCAGGAATACTCGCCGCCATGATCAACGGTGTCACATTATTGGGGATTGCACTCGTCATATTGTGGGAAGCGTATGGTCGACTACTGCATCCTCATCCGGTCAACAGCGTCTACATGTTTGCTAGCGCGCTTGTCGGCTTAGCGGTCAATCTCTATTTGGGCTTTGGCTTCGGGCGACCAGCCAGTCTCAACCTCCGTGCGGCTGTTCTCCATATGTTGGGCGACGCGGCCGCATCGGCCGGGGTGATTGTCGGCGGACTCATCATCCTGTGGACCGGATGGTTTTGGATAGACCCCGCGCTCAGCGTGCTGATTGCCATTCTGATTGGCCTGGGTGCTTGGCGACTGGTACGTCAGGCCAGCAGCATTTTGATGGAAGGCACCCCCAATGACGTGAACTTGCACGAGGTGGTCGCCGCGCTACGCGGGGTACAGGGGGTCTACGATGTGCATGATGTGCACGTCTGGAGCATCGCCGACGGACGGAACGCGCTGTCCTGCCATGCAGTAATTGACGGCGAACTGACGATTGAGCAAAGCCAGGTCATCCTGCGCGAAATGGAGCACCGTCTGGTGCACTTGGGCATCGGTCACGTAACGATTCAAACCGAAGACCGCGAACATCCGCACGACGACGCGGTGCTCTGCGGACAGTCGGGGGACAATGGCTCGTTGTCGAATGATGGCCGATTTGCCAAGGTCTCCAAAGATAAGGTACAACAGAAGCAACGAAACTCGGTATAATTAGGCAAACTTCGTCATATCGAATCTAATGTTGCCACGTATACTGGGATGCTGGGGATTCCACAACTGGGAGACAGGAAACGGGAAGGGTGAAAGGCGTGCATCGGTCGAAGGTTTGGGCAGCAGCGTTAGCCATTTGCACCCTGATAACGGGGTGTGGTCCCATCTCTTGGCATCTTGCGGCGAAACCGTCGGCCGACAAGACTGCGGAGCGACAGGTAACCGTCAGACAGACTGCGGGAACGGCCAACACTACCGCCGACCCCACGGAATCGGATCCGACTGACGCACTCACCGTAAGACCGGCTGAGGTTCATTATCCGGTCCTGCACCTGGGTGACCATTCGGCAGCCGTGTTGCGCCTGCAGCAGATTTTAGCGCGCCTGGGTTACCTCCCGCTAGTTTGGAACGGAAAGAATGCCGCCAACGACGCCTATGGGGATGAACTGTTGGCGCTGAAGAATCCGCCGCAAGGCAGCTGGTCCTGGCGGTATGCCTCGACGCCGGCCGCCTTGCGCCAGATGTGGCAGCCCGGACAGTATAACGTCATGGTCGAAGGGGCCGTCATGACCTTTCAGGAGGTTCACCATTTGACCATCGACGGTATCGCTGGACCGGAGCTCTGGCAGGCGTTGATTCAGGCAGATATGAGCCATCAAACCTGTCCGTACACGTACAGCTACGTGTATGTTAGCAAAGAATCGCCAGAACGTTTAACCCTCTGGGAAAACGGACGTGTCGTTCTAGAGACCAAAGTCAATACCGGAGTGGCGGGAGCGCCGACCCCATCCGGAACGTGGCCCGTCTATCTGCGTCTGCGCTCACAAACGATGAAAGGGAGAAATCCGGACGGGAGCACCTATGAAGACCCAGGAGTGCCATACATCAGCTACTTCTATAAGGGGGATGCTGTACATGGGTTCGTCCGCAACGACTATGGCTGGCCGCAAAGTGTGGGATGCGTCGAGTTGCCGCTGGACGCAGCTAAAACCGCCTGGGAGCATATGCATTACGGAACCCTAGTAACGGTTTCAGACTAACCAGGTCTAACGACTGACCACAACGGCCAACCGCCTTAGTCTCGGCGATTGGCCGTCCTTTTTTCTCACTATCCACCTCAGGCGATGAACCCGTGTGGCACGCTGCGGCTTCTGTTAGCGAGGCAGCGCCTTAAGGAAGTCCACCACCCGATGAACCGCTGCGTGGCTGCCTTGTTCATGTTGGGTGTGGTCAAGCGCCATGACAATGAGGTACGTGGGCTTTGTATCGCCTTTACGTGTTGCCGTGGCGGCAAACCAGCCCCACTCATCGCCGCCGGCCTTTTTCTCCGCCGTCCCTGTTTTTCCAGCTACCGTCCACCCCGGCAGCGCCGCGGCCGCATGGGCGGTCCCCGTGCTGTCCGCCACGACTTGGCGCAGGTCCGAAACGAGGATTTTCCGCGTTTTGTCCGACATGACGTGTGCCGCAAAGACTACCGGTTTCGTTTGCTGCACGGTATTCCCCGTGGCATCGGTGACCCGTTGCACGAGGTACGGACGCATCACGTTCCCTTGATTCCAGAACGCGGTATACATGCTGGCCAACTGGAGCGGACTGACCAGCACCTGCCCCTGACCGTAGGCGCTATCCGCGAGCTGTTCTTCACTGGTGATGTTTTCGTGGTTGGCCACCTGCGAGGCGCCCACAGCCAGCGGGAACGTAAACGTCTTGCCAAACCCAAACCGCTCCATGCCGTTGACGAACTTCTCCTTGCCGAGCGCCAGCCCGACTTGAGCAAAATAAATATTGTCTGACCAGACCAACGCCCGTTCCAGATTGACCGTTCCACTCGGGTGCGGAACCCGGTGCACATAGTGGTTACCCCACGATTTATCCTTCTGCCACTTCAGATGGTTGGTCCCAGGGAAGGTGGTATCCGGTCGGATGGCCCCGGCATCGAGGGCAGCCGCAGCCACCAGTGGCTTCAGGGTCGATCCCGGAGGAACCGCCGAGAGGGCGCGATCGACAAACGGCGGGTCCTTAGCCTGGACCATTTTCTTCCACGCAGCGCTTGACACACCACGCGCCAGTTCATTCGGATTGAAGCCTGGCTGACTCGCCAGTGCCAACACGGCGCCCGTGTTCGGATTGAGCACCACGGCCGATCCCACCTGCCCGGCCAGGGCCTTGTTCAGGGCCTTCTGCACATTGGCATCAATCGTCAACTCGACATTCTTTCCTGCGACCGGCGCTTTCTGGGCAATCGTGACCGCCTGCTTCCCGGACGCGTCCGTAACCCAAATGCGTCCGCCTGGCTGCCCGCGCAGTTCGCTTTCCAGTGAGCGCTCCAACCCCTGCTGGCCGATGACATCCGACGCCGTATAGCCGGCGCGCTTCTTGGCCGGGGTCAATTCATCCGCCGTAATGGGTCCAACGTAACCGGTCAGGTGGGCAGCCGCCGCGCCGAGGGGATAGGTTCGCACCGGATGGGAAGCGTCGACAATCTCGACCCCAGGAATCGCCAACAACCGTTTTTCTAGTTGCTTCTCCTCACTGTCGGGCAGTGTCCGGACGGGTACGAACAAATCCGGTTTCACCCATGACTGCTTGAGGTCCGCTTCCACCTGCGCGACGTCGATGCCCAGCACCTTCGCCAGCTGTTTGGCTGAATCGGGCTTTTGTTTTCCAGGTACCAACCCAATCTGTTTTGCGGCTGCGTTTTCCGCCAGCGGTTTGCCGTTCCGGTCCAAGATTTCTCCGCGCTCTGCCGGCTCGCTGACCGCGCGCACCTGCCACCCAGACTTCAACTGAGGAAAGATAAGCGCTGGTGTCCAATCAACGCGCCAGCCATCCTTGTCCTTGACCAGGCGCACGTGATACGTCTCCTGGAACGATCCGGCCGTACTCGTCGACCACCGGCCTTGCACGGTGATAGTCACCGGCTTGTCCCCATTATTCTGACTGTCCTTGGGGACTACTGCCTTGAGCGTCAAGCCGGTGGTGCCAATCCCCTCTTCAATCGACTTATAGCGAGAAACAAAATCGTTTTTCGAAATCTGTTTCTGCACCTTCGCGGATAACAGCGTGTACATACCTTGGAAATCTTGTTTCTGCCAATCGCTGAGATATTCCTGCAGTACATCGTTTGGACTCGGCGGATGGCTGCAGGCTACACTGAAACAGGCCAGTGCGGCCGGAGCCGCCAGTCCGATCCAACGGCGCAAACTATACCCCTCCCCATATCTGGTTTCTCCCATCGTTATCGTTTTACAAAGAATGGAACCGACTCCACCCCCACCAAGCGGGCGTAGACAAAAAGCTGCCCTTTGTGGTGAATCTCGTGGTCAATCGCGGACGTTAAAAAGACCGAACCCGGCGCCGAAAAGCCGAACACGGCCTGTGCGTCCACGACCGCGTCGAGCTGCGCCGCGCTCAGGTCGGCGAGAGCGGAGCGGCTCTTTTCCGTGTATTCTGCCAGAATCCTCCGCGTCTCCTCCATCGTTTCCGCCTGGAGCTGAGGCCACCCCGGCTCAAACCGTCCAGCGGCCACGCTGGTGACGAATTTGTAAGTCGATCCGGCCACATGCAAGGCCAGTTCGTTGACACTCATCGCTTTTTCCCACGGCCGGAAGTCCGCCTTGTCGGACGGAATCACGGCGAGCAAATCCATGAGCGCCTGCCTGTGGCTCAACCAATGATTCAACACCTGTTCAACCTGGCTCATGCCAATTCCCCCTCAGAACCGCACCATACTGTGCAGCCAAAATGTGCGATATACTAGACCTCACAGACTATGCCTTGTTTGGATACTTGATTTGGGCTTACTTTGGATAGATTCGCCAACAGACACCTTTTTTCCTCTCCCAACTCCCATGAAAGGAGGCCGCCGGGTAATGAAACGACGACGTCTAGGCACCAGCGACCTATATGTAAGTGAAATGGGGCTGGGTTGCATGTCTCTTGGACAGGACGAAGCGCATGCCACCCGAATCATCCATGCCGCTTTGGACGCCGGGGTCAACTTTCTCGATACCGCCGATTTGTACGACCAGGGAGTGAATGAGGAACTAGTCGGGAAAGCGATTGCGGATCGGCGGGACGAAGTCATCCTCGCCACGAAAGTCGGCAATCACTGGCAGCCCGGCAAA
This sequence comes from Alicyclobacillus herbarius DSM 13609, assembly GCF_000430585.1. GTDB lineage: Bacteria > Bacillota > Bacilli > Alicyclobacillales > Alicyclobacillaceae > Alicyclobacillus_G > Alicyclobacillus_G herbarius. Next base: position 116,820 of record NZ_AUMH01000012.1, on the reverse strand, counting down.
CCCGGGTGGTTCTGGGACCCGTCCAAGGCATACATCCTGAGCGCGGTCAAAGACAGCCTCCGCCGCCTCGGCACGGACTACATTGACTTGTATCAACTGCACGGCGGCACCATTGACGACCCTATCGATGAAACGATTGAGGCGTTCGAACAATTGTGCGACGAAGGGGTCATTCGTTACTACGGGATTTCTTCCATCCGCCCGAACGTGATTCGTGAATACGCGGCGCGGTCCCGCATCGTCAGTGTGATGATGCAGTACAGTCTGTTGGACAGACGCCCGGAGGAGTCGGTCCTGTCCCTGCTGGAGGAGCGCGGTATCAGCGTTATCGCTCGCGGTCCCCTGGCGCGTGGACTGTTGACGCAAACCCGAGCCGATACCAAGGACGAGGAGGGCTACCTGGATTACACCCCGCAAGAGCTTTCAGATACCCGCCAACGCCTGTCCGCGTACGCAAAGGCGTCCGGCCACTCGCTGACTGAACTGGCGCTGCGTTATCCATTAGCCCATCCCGCGGTGGCCACGGTCATCCCGGGCGCCAGCCGTATGGAGCAGCTCACGGAGAACGTGCAGGCGGTGACGGCCTCGTCGCTCTCGGCAAAAGACATCGCGGCACTGCGGCAACTCACGCGTGCGAATCGGTACCTCCACCACCGTTGATCCGCTCCAAAAAAGCCTCAATCTCCTGCCGTTCGGGAATTGAGCCTTGGGCACCGGCGCGGGTCACGGTCAGCGCCGCCGCCGCACTGGCAAACCGCAGGGCGGGCAAAAGGTCCCCGTCTGTGTCCCAGGCACTCGCCAAGGCGCCGATAAACGTGTCTCCGGCCGCCGTGGTATCGACGACTTCGACCGGATACGCGGGCAGGCGTATGCTCTGCCCGCGCCCATTCCGACAAACCAACCCGGCTCCGCCGAGCGTCAAAACCGCACATCCGCAACCGCCCGCCAACAGGCTTTGCAAGGCCGCGTCGGCCGCATCGGCCGAATCGACCTTGACCCCGGTGATGGCTTCCGCCTCGGATTCGTTCACCACCAAGACGTCCACCATTTGCAACATTTCCGGCTCCACTTGACGCGCAGGCGCTGGATTGAGAAACACCTGTTTGCCCAACTGATGTGCCTTGCGCAGCGCGGCCTCAGTCACCGACCAGGGAATCTCGTTCTGCAGGAGTACGGCGTCCACGCTATCCAGCATCGCGGCGGCCGCGTCTACATCCTCTTTCGTCAATTGGCCATTCGCACCGGACGACAAGATGATGTTGTTTTCGCCGCTCCGAGCGACGGTGATAAACGCCAATCCGGAGGACCCCGGCTTTGTGCTCACCCACTGGGTATCGACTCCAAATCCCTGCAGGGACTGAATCAGTTCCGGCCCGAAAGCGTCCGTACCTACGGCCCCGACCATGCGCACCACCGCGCCAGCGCGAGCTGCGGCCACAGCCTGGTTGGCGCCTTTCCCGCCCGGGCTGTACGTCGTGCCTAGGCCGTGAATCGTCTCACCCGGCTTTGGGTGCCGCTCGACCTTGTTCACCACATCCATGTTGATACTGCCGATGACGGCCAATGTGCGCACAGGATCCCGCCCCTCCATCCGTTTCCCCTTTCGACGTTTTCCGATTTCCGAATACGCACTTGTAGTATACCAAATCTTCACATTCAGGGCGGCCACACTAACTGGCGTGATCGACCGCGAATGACCGAGATGCGGCAGCGGCTCTCCGCCTGCGCCAGGAGTCCCGGGTTACCGGCTGTGCTGTGTCACGTGAGGATACGGCCGCTTGCCCATCGTCGCCTCCCACAGGATGTGATTCAATTGTTGTTCCGGAGCCTCGTCCTCGTGCGACCAATCCATCCTCGCGGATTCGGCAGCGCCGGGGGAATGAGCCGAATTGGTTTTATCGATAGGGTATTGAGGTTCCTTCACATTGTAGGGTTGGAAGTTCGGTTTGTTCGTGAACGCGCCGACCATCGGCATTGCCGCCGCGTCATACTGAGTCAGTGGCTTCATGCCGAGAATCAGCTCCATCGTGCGGAGCATGGACGCGGTGTCGTAAAACGTACTGTCTACGCGACCGGTCTGCGTATACGGACTGATGACCAACGCCTCGGTGCGGTGTGCGTCGACATGGTCAAGACCGTTTTGGGCATCGTCCTCAACCACAAAAATGGCGGTGTCCTTCCAATAACGGGAGTGACTTACCGCATCCACCAGCTTACCCAAGGCATAATCGTTCTGAGCGACGTACGCCTGCGGGGTTAGGGCGCCTGGCGTCGTGCCTTTGGTATGGTCGTTGGGCAGCCGCAAAATCTCAAGCTGAGGCAGGTTCCCGTTCTTGCAGTACTGCTGAAACTCCCGGTTCCACTCGTCAAATCGGGTTAAGTCCGAGATATCGAGGTTCCAACCGGGGTAGTGCGGGTCGTAGTTGTCGCCCACGGACGGATCGTCCGGGGCCCACAGCCCTGTGTTCGGGAGGTACGACTCAAATTCCCCGTAGTCGCGGAAGGACACATGAGCGCGCAAAGCGTCGTCCCACAGAAACCCGTCTTCGGGATACGTGGCGGAATTCGTGCCCTCAAAGTCGTAGCCGCGCCCGCGTCCAGAGTAGTTTGCCATCCAATTTTTCTCCACATAGTCATCCGAGTCGGCCGCTGTCGACCAGTTATGTCCCTGTGCGCTAACCTCGGCATCCGCATAGAAATTGTCCAGGGTCACAAACTGATTGGCTAAAGCGTGCAGGTTAGGAGTAATCGTGCGCCCAAACATCGTCAGACTGGGGTCACCGTTGCCTTTCCCCAAGTCGCCGAAAACCTGGTCATACGTACGATTCTCTTTAATCACGTAGATCACGTGTTTGATAGGGGAGTGTTGGTTTTGGTAGCGCGGCACCGGCACCTCGGAGTTGTCCTGGAAGGGGAGGTGCCACCAGGGGCTAGACTCGGGCCCGCGGTTGTTTTGACGCACCTCTGCGGTGTAGTGTTTCAGCTGTCCCGCATCCGGAACATCCACAAACTGCAAGGTGCCCATCATCATATTGCCAATGTATTGTCCGTCCTTGTTTGGACCGGCACCGAGACCCTTGGCGTTCATCACAAAGAGATGCCTGTTATCCGAACTGACGAACACTCCGGTCGGATACCAAGCGGTGGGTATCAGCCCTTGTACGGCATTCGCTTCTGGGTAGCCGCGTTGGTCGAGCGCCACCACTGCCACGTCGTTATTTCCAGCGTTGGCCACATACAGGGTCCGACCGTCCGCAGACACCGCGAGGCTGTCCGGCTCGCTCCCAGGCAACGCGCCTCGATAGGGAGCCAGGGATAAGGTTTTTGTCACGCTTTGCGTTGCTGAGTCGATGATGGAAATTTGGTCGCTGTCCCCGTCTGCCACATAAACGCAGCCCGTCTTCGCATTGACCGCCAACGCGTTCGGATGAAGTCCAACCTTGAGCGTCTTCACGGTCTGCATGGTCTCTGCATTCAGCACACTAACCGTGTCCTCGCCCCAATTGCTGGCATACAGGGTGCGACCATCCGCGCTCAGTGCAACTGTATAAGGGTTTTTTCCGACCTGTGTCACCTTATCCACCGTGCGCTGGGCCAGATTGATGCGCGCCACCGAGTTGTTTAGGTTATTGGCAACGTACAGGTAGCGCCCGTCCAGGGAAACACACAGTCCCCCCGGATACATGGGGGCGTCCGTCGTCCCTTGGACGGCAATCGGGTTTTGCTCGGTCAATTGCCCGGCGCCCAAGCTATAGACGCGAATCTTATCGTTCCCACCCGCCGAAACGTACAGATGCTGACCGTCTGGGCTAAACGCGACACCCAGATACAACGCCTCCGGTGCATTGTAAGGAATGGTTTGCACCACTTGCTGCGAGCGCGTGTCCACGACTTGCAGCGACTGGACGCCATCTCCGTCGTTGCTCACCACCAAGTAGCGTCCATCTGGGCTTAGGGCGCCACCCATCGGAAAGTTCCCCAAGGTTACCGATTGCCCTGCGGGAGTCAATTTCCAATCGTACGGCGTCACCCCGGTGCCGTCCCCTTGTGGACCGGGAAACCAACGAATCGCCGCGTAGGCCGACGAACCTGTCAGGACCAAAGCGGCTGCAGCCGCCCCCGCAATCCACCTGCGTCGCATGTTCTGGCCGGATGTTTTGCCCATCTTGGGAATCCCCTTTCGTGAAAATTCCCCTTTCCCCTAACCAGAACCATGCCAGGTGGATGTAAATTCCACGTGAAGCACACGTCAAACTTGTTTGCCGGTTTCGTAAAGTTAATTCGATCCGGCCCGCCAACGACGCACCAGCGTGCGCACTGCGATATGAATAAAGAGGATCACCACCATCAGGATGAACGCCGCACTATAGGCCAGGGCGTGCGCTTGCGGATAGGGCTGTTCGATATACGTCCAGACCACATAGGTCAAATACCCAACTTGACTGTGCGTGAGGTGAAAATCTGGATTGTAGGACGACCACCCAGCCGTATAGAGCAGGGGCGCCGTTTCCCCTAACGCAACGGCGATGGAAGTCAACAGCCCGGTCGCGATGCCACCTGCGGCGGGACGCCAAATCACCCGCGACACAGCCTGAAACCGTGTCATGCCGAGTGCCCATGCGCCTTCCCGTAATGCCCAAGGAACCTGGCGCAAGGTCGATTCGGTCGTGTTGACGATGTACGGGAGCATAATCATGAACAGGGCGATGCCCGCCGCCAGCGCCGAAAAGCCAAACCCACAACGCAGGACGAGCAGCAAATAGACAAAATAGCCGACGACGATGGACGGAACCCCCGACAGCACCTCGGTCCAAAAGCGCACCACCCGTGCCCAGCGAGCCGGGGCAAACTCGGACAGGTAGACTCCGCCCAGCACCCCAATGGGGGCCGCGATAACCACCGCAATCAACACCAGCCAAAGTGTTCCCAGCAGAGCGTTCTGCAAACCTCCAGCAATCCCGTGCGTGACGGTGGTCAGCATGTCCCAACGGAACGATGTGATGCCCTTGACGAGCACCGTGGCCACCAAATCGAGTAGAGCGAAAACAACCAGCCCCGCGCAGGCCCAGGCCAGGCCCCAGCCCAACCATGAACCGGCGCGACGGCGCAGGCGCCGCCGCACCTGCGCTTGTCTTCGTTCCTCCGATTGGGTCGAGCTTGTCATCAATACGCTGGTCTCTGGTGACTTCACCGACATCACACCCTCACCCCCTGCACTTGCGATGCACGACCAACCCGCCTGACCAACATCCGCGCCCCCAAATTCGTCGCCACCGTCAGCAGCAAGAGCACAAGCGCCAGTTCGGCCAATGCGTGCACCGCCATGTGTGAGGCGTCGGTCAACGCGCTGTCGAGCTGGTTGGCGATGACAGCGGCCATCGTAGAAATTGGACTGTATAGGTTTTGCGGCAACTGATTCAAGGCACTCCCGCCCACCATCAAAACCGCCATCGTTTCGCCCATAGCTCGTCCCCAACCGAGGGCAACTGCACCAATTAGCCCTTCCCGGATGAACGGGAGACAGATGTACCAGAGCACCTCCCAACTTGTGAGCCCCAATCCAATACCGCCCTCACGGTAAAGAACCGGAACCTGCTGCAGCAGGTCTCGGACGGAAGCCGTGATGATTGGCACGACCATCAGCCCGAGTACGAGGCCACTGCTCAAGAGCCCGAGGCCGGTTCCGGCTGAACCACCAAAGAATGGCACCCATCCGAGTATATGCACCAAGGCCGGACCCAACTGGCGACTCACCCAGGGCGCCAACACCACAATGCCCCAGAGCCCAAAGACAACGGAAGGAATGCCAGCCAACAGTTCCACCAGCAAGGAAAGCAGGGTCCGGAGTGGTCCGCGCACCTGGTAGGCCAACACGGCTGCCGTCATGACGGAAACCGGGACTGCGACCACGAGGGCAATGACAGAGGAAGCCAAGGTGCCGACCACAAAGACCAAGGCTCCGTAACTCGCCCCTGCCGGCGCCTCAACTCCGCCGTGCGTGGTCATCGCGCCGTATAAGTTGCCTAAGTTCCAGGTGATGTTCGTGAGGAAGCGCCAGCCCATAAATCGGATGCTTGGAATCGACTCTACCGCCACCACGGCGAGAATGGCGCCCAGGACGATAAGCGGCATCGTCGAGCATGCCGCGGCCACCGCGCGGAAGCCGGCATCCATCCAACGCAGCCCACGTTTTTGCGACACCACATGAATCTCCCCCTGTCTATCTCTTGGCTGATGGAAGGGTCACGACGACACCCAACTGACCAGCACCACGGCAGGCTGGTGCTGTTATCACCGCCTGCCGTAAAGCTCCGTAATCAGCCCTGAATCTTTGCAATCTGTGCTTTCGTCTTGTTCTCCAAATTCTGCGGCAGCGGTTGGAAATGTACCGGCGAAAGGTACTTCGCGTCGTTTCCACCTGCCGGATCAATGGCCCACTGCAAGAAGTTTTTCAACGCCTTTGCAGTGGTGGGATCCGCCTGCTTGCTGTTGACAATCGCATACTCGAAATTGATGATGGGATACGAGTTGGGTCCAGGCGCGTCAATCAAGGAGATGCGTTCATCCGCCGGAACCTTGCTGACCATCGCGGACGCGGCGTTTTCAATCGTCGCGGCGGAGGGGAGCACGAACTGGCCATCGTGGTTTTTCAGCGCCGCGTATCCCAATCCGCCAGACGTCGCCTGGTCTAACCAGCTGATACCAACGTAACCAATGCTGTACTTGTTCTTCTCCAGCGCCGTCACGACACCATCGTTCCCTTTGGCACCAATCTCGCCGTTGACCGCCGGCCAGGAAACATCGGTGCCAAATCCATACTTGGATTTCCACTGTGCGTTGTTGTCAGACAAGTACTGCGTAAACAGGAACGTATCGCCGCTGGCGTCCGAACGACGAACCACCACAATCTTTTGGTGCGGCAGCTGTACGCCCGGATTGAGGCTCTTGATGGCCGCGTCATCCCAATACGTGATTTGGCCCGTGTAAATTTTGGCCAGGACATTACCATCCAAGCGCAGGTGTTTCTTCCCCGCTTCCGGAACGTTGTACATGATCTGCTGCGCCGATATCGCCAACGGAATGTTGAGCATCGACGAATTCTGCTGCATCTGCGCATCGGCCAGATAAGCATCCGAACCGCCAATCTGAACCAACCCTTGCATGGCGTCCGAAATTCCTTTGCCGCTGCCGGTCGACGCCGCAGACAGCTGCACATTCGGGTGCGCGGACTGATAGGCAGGAATCCACTGCCCATTGAACAACGGATAGAGCAAGGAGGACCCGGTTTCGTTCAGTTTTACCGTCTTTGCCGATCCGCTCTGCGCCCCGGATTGGTTGCTCGTATTCGCGGAATTGGTCGATCCGCTCGTGCTCGGGTTGGCCCCGTTATTTGTGTTGCCCGAATTGGCTCCGCATCCCGCGACCGTCAACAGAGCGGCAGCCGCCGCCGCGCCTCCCATCCAAGTCCGCATGCGTGCATTCATCCGCATCACTTTGTCCCTCCATACCTGTAATTCATTGTCATAGCTTTCGATAGTCATCATAGAGGACATCTGTAAATCGTCCGCGAAGTCTGTTTTAACGCTTTGTAAAGAGGCGACGAAGATTTGGTTGAATCCTAAAGACTTAGTTGAGCGATGACGGCCGAGCGATAGAGCCTAGTTGAGATCGGTTCGGTCTCCGGACAACACGTACACCGCGTGTTCGGCCACGTTCGTCGCGTGGTCTCCGACACGCTCCAGATAACGACCGACAAAAGCGAGTGTCACCGCGTCCGTCACGGCCTCGGAACTGGACGCCTCGACGGCGAACAGCGACTCGACCCATTCACGGTAACGCCTATCCACCTCATCGTCCTGCCTGGCCAAACTCCGCGCGAGTTCCGGCCGACCCTCCACGTACGCCGCCAAAGCGTCTACAAGCATCTGGGTCACCAGACTCGTCATTTCCAGCAAAGGCTTGGGCGACACGGACACCTGCCGCCCGCGCGCACGCACCCCCGCCCTTGCGACGTCCACGGCCAGGTCGCCAACCCGTTCGAGGTCCCCGGCCACGCGCAGCGCGCTGACAATCTGCCGCAGGTCGCCGGCAACCGGCTGCTGACGGGCAATCAACCCGATAGCCATGTCCTCAATCTGCTGCTCCAGTCGATTGACCAACTGGTCCTTTTCCACGACCACCTCCGCCCGCCGCACATCGCCATCCGCAAACGCAGCCATGGCCTCGGACAGGGCGTGTTGTACCATACTCCCCATGGTCAATAGCTGAGCCTTGAGTTCACGCAACGACGCTTCAAACCCGACACGCCGGTGTTCCATGCACACCCTCCTCAGCCAAACCGGCCGGTGATGTAGTCTTCCGTCCGCTTGTCGCGCGGATTCGTGAATACCTGGTCGGTTTCGCCGTACTCTATCAACTGTCCGTTCAGGAAGAACGCCGTCTTATCGGCCACGCGCGCCGCCTGTTGCATATTGTGCGTGACAATGACAATCGTGTAGCGACTCTTCAGCTCAGCAATGAGCTCCTCAATACGCAGCGTGGAGACCGGATCGAGCGCAGAGGCCGGTTCATCCATCAGCAGGACGTCCGGTTCCACTGCAAGCGCCCGGGCGATGCAAAGGCGCTGTTGCTGCCCGCCGGAGAGCGCCGTGGCGGGATGCTGCAGCCGGTCCTTCACCTCGTCCCACAGCGCCGCCATCCGCAGGCTCTGCTCGACTCGTTCGGTGATTTCAGCCCGCCGCATACCGGATAAACGGAGCGCCAGCGCGATGTTTTCGAATATAGAAAGGGTCGGAAACGGATTCGGTTTCTGAAACACCATCCCGACAATGCGCCGTACGTCCACCGGATGCATCCGGTATAGGTCTTCCCCTTCGAGTTCCACGCGACCTTCACTGCGGGCACCAGGTATCGTTTCGTGCATCCGATTCAGACAGCGGACAAACGTCGATTTTCCGCATCCGGAAGGCCCGATGATGGCTGTCACCGCATTTGCCCCCAGATTCATATCAATGGCTTGCAGGGTCTGGTGGTCTCCGTACCAAGCCGACAAGCCAGACACAGAGATGGACCTGCCCATAACGCCACCTCGTTTCTAAAAAGCTGTTGTTGATGTTGTAACGAAGGCGCAGAGTCAGGGTAACAAGTGGTTGTGAAGGGGTTGTGGGGATTGTGTAAAGAAGTTGTAAACGGGCGGCACAATCGACATCCGCCCCAAAGGGGTCGTGAACGCGACACAGCGGAGAGCTCGCGCCGCCTTTGTCGCACTCCATTCCGAGGGTGAAAAGTCAGCTGCAAGCATGGATCTCCAGGGAAGCGCGTGGGAACATGCATCTTATGGATTCTTACGTTCCTCGGTCAAGCGAGCGAGGGTAAACCAAAAATCGCTGCCTTGTCCGGGACGGCTGGTCAGACCGAGGTCTCCGCCATGCAAGCCAATGATGTGTTTGACGATGGCGAGTCCTAGACCGGTGCCCCCGGTCGCCCGACTGCGGTCCTTATCGACGCGATAGAAACGCTCGAAGACACGCTGGTGCTGATCCTCCGGGATACCAATGCCCGTATCCTGAACGTGGACACGGACGCGATCGAACGACACCTCGCAAAACACCCGCACCCGTCCGCCCGCAGGCGTATAGTGAATCGCGTTCGTCAACAGGTTGAGTAGGACCTGCAGGATACGGTCCGCGTCGGCCCAGACCAACACATCGCACCCGGACACGCGTTCAAGCTCTATCTGGTGGTGCACGGCCTCGCTTTGCACACGCGTCAGCGCCTTGTCGATCACGTCCGTGATCGCCACCGGCGCCAGTTCCAGGGCAGCATCGGCCGTCTCAAGGCGAGAGAGGGTCAGCAAATCGGCGACGAGGTTCTCCATCCGCTTCGCCTCATCGACAATCACACGCAAAAAGTCGTCTTGGACGTCCGGAGCCACCTCATCGGCGAGCAGCGTCTCGGCAAACCCGCGAATGGACGTGATGGGGGTCTTTAACTCATGCGAGACGTTAGCGACAAAATCGCTCCGCATGCGCTCCAGGCGCTGCCACTGCGAAATATCGTGGAGTAAGATGATGGCCTCAAAAGACTGCTGCTTGGCAAAACGGGGCTTACTCCCAAGGGGGACAGGTACCACGCGAACCTCGACGGTCACCCCTCCCTCGACCGTCAGCGCTTCCTGCCACGCTTCACCGTGAAAAAGAGCGCGCGTCAACGCCGCAGCCACCTCTGGGTGCCAACGGAAGACGGTCCAGTAGTCTAACCCGAGGCACTGTTCGCGCGGCCGCCGCAACAACCGCGCCCCGGCCTCATTGATGCGCTCAATCCGTCCCAGGTGGCTCACAAACAAGACCCCGCTGGTCAAATGTTGGAGGATGTGTTCCAACAAATCCCGTTCAGCGCGCAATCGCTCCTGATGGTCGGACAGTATGTGAATCATGTGATTGATGGCATCGAACACAACCAAATCGACCCAGCCGCGATGACTGGACAACTTGACGTCAAACTGTCCGTGCGCAAGCTGCCGGGCAACCGCCGCGATATGATGAAGGAAACGATTCCGGCGCGCCACGTCAAACCGCCATAAGACCGCCGTGACCAGCCACCCCAAAAGCAGCAAACCGCTCCACCAGTTCACCCGTTCAATCCTCCCTCGGGCTGAACTTGTATCCGACACCGCGCACGGTATGGATGAAACGCGGGTGTTTCGGGTTCTGTTCAATTTTCTCCCGCAGGTGGGACACGTGAACGTCGACAATCCGCGTATCCGCGCTGGTCCAGTACCCCCATACCTGATCCAACAGCTGGTCACGGGTCAGGACGCGGTCTCGGTTTTCCATCAGATAGCGCAACAGGTCAAACTCCTTCGGGGTCAATGTCAGCATCTGGCCGTCCAACGTGGCCTCGTGGCGCACCACGTCAACGACCAGACCATCGGCAGACAAACGCTCCACCTCTTCTGTTCGGTTCGATTCCGCCGCAAGCTCACCGCGACGCAGAATCGCTTTAACGCGAGCGACCAACTCGCGTGGGCTGAACGGCTTCGTCACGTAGTCATCCGCCCCGATTTCCAGGCCGAGCACTCTGTCCAGCTCCTCATCGCGGGCGGTCAACAAGATGATGGGGACCATGACGTGTTCCTGACGCAAGCGCCGACAGACCTCCATCCCGTCCATCCCGGGCAGCATCACGTCCAGAATGACCAGGTCATACCGGTCCGGTTCGGCAACGACGCGCTCATACGCAGCGCGACCGTCGACCAACGTATCGGTGGCAAAGCCTGCTCGCTGACAGTTGAACTCCACCAACTTCACAATTGCCGGTTCATCATCCACAATCAACAGCTTTTGCGTTGCAAAGGGCTGATTGGTCACAGACTCTCCGCCACCTCCTGCATGAAACGCTCTCTGGTACCACGATTGTACTCCGGATCGGCGGAGGTTTTGTAAAGAAGTTGTAAAGGTTATGAGCCACGTGTGCACCGCCATCTCGTCGTCCTATTTCGACGACTCCGTCAAGGATTTATCTTCCTGAAAGAAAGTGTTTCCGATATACTGGAACACAGGACATGAAGGAGAGAGGCAGATGTATGCGCGATTGAGCCAGGCCATCTACCGATTTCGTTGGTGGGTTGTGGCGGCGTGGCTCGCTTTGACCGCAGCTGCGCTGCTGGGTCTGCCGAACCTTAACAAGGTGGTGGCGCACACCCATACCGATTACATTCCAAACAACTCCACGGTTGTTGAGGCCAGCCATCTGGTCAAGCAGATTGATACCAAACATGGGGCCAACAGCACCGCCGTGATCGCGATTCACAACGGACACGGTCTCACCGCTTTTGACCGGAATTATTTTCGCCATCAGTTATCGGAAATTGACGCGCACCGCGGTGAGTACGGTGTGACGTATGTGCAAGGCCCGAACTCAGGCAGCTCGAAGACGAATGCGGTGTTCATCAGCAAGGATAAGACCACTGAGATTGCCACCGTGGGCCTACGTTATAGTGTGGCCAGCGACGCCATGGAAGGAGCGCTGAACCGTCTCCATCAGGTATTTGCCCACGCACCAAGCGACGCCAAGGTCTACTTTACGGGCGATGCACCCTTGCAGCAGGATGAAATTGCCGTCTCCATGGCCGGGGTGGAAAAGACCGCCTATATCACGGTGGCGTTGGTGCTCGTTATCCTGCTCCTCGTCTTCCGCTCCATTGTCGCGCCCTTAGTGACGCTGCTCGCGGTCGGTCTGACGTACCTCATCACCACCGGTCTGGTGGCCTGGCTGGCCGGTTTTGGTCTACCCGTATCCAGCTTCACGCAGACCTTTCTCATCGCCGTGCTGTTTGGCGCTGGCACCGACTACTCCATTATCATTCTCAATCGCTATCGCGAGGAACTGGGGCGACACCCCGATGACCCAGCCGCCGCCTTGACACACGCCGTTTCGGCAATAGGTAAGACGGTGCTGTTCAGCGGGTTAACCGTGTTGACCTCATTCGCCGTCCTCTACCTCGCTCACTTCGGCCTGTACCGCAGTGGTGTCGGCGTCGCGGTGGGTGTGGCTGTACTGATTGTTCTTTGCTTCTCCTTCATCCCGGCGTTGATTGGCATCCTCGGTCCGCGGCTGTTCTGGCCGCGCCGCATCGACGCCACAAACGCGCACCGCCCCTCCCGCGTGTGGGGCTTTACCGGCGGACTGGCGCTACGTCGCCCCTGGTGGACGCTGTTGTGTCTGTTGGCCGTGCTGACACCCCTCGGTCTCTTGTTTACCAACCCGCGTTCGTTCGATCCGCTCGGAGACATTCCCGGCGCAGACTCGGCGGAAGGCTTCCGTACGGTGTCGCAGGCTTTTGGTTCTGGCACCGTCATGCCGGTCGACATCATCCTGCGGACAGATAAAAACCTGCGCAGTTCGCAGGGGTTGGCGACGATTGAAAAGGTATCCGAAAGCATAGCCGCCTTGCCTGGGGTGAGCAAGGTGGACAGTGCCACCCGACCAGAGGGTGAAGTCATCCATCAGTTCCAACTCGCCACCGAGAACAGACAGGCCGCCTCCGGCCTTGCGTCAATCCAGGACGGCCTTGGTCAACTGTCCCGTCAGCTGCATACCGCGGCCCAGGGCATGGCTCAGGGAGCGGCGGGCAGCGCAAAGTTGACTCAAGGGGCGAAGCAGGTCGAAGCCGGCGCCGGTCAGCTCGCGAATGGTCTGACGCAGGCGGCGGACCAAACGCAAAAATTAAGCAGTGGCGCCAAGCAGTTGGCCCATGGGGCCGAGCAGCTGCAGGCGGGAATGAACCGCTGGCAGCAGGGTGCGCGTCAGGTGAATCACGGTGCCCAGAAACTGGCCGGTGGTGCAGACCAACTCGCCGCCGGACTGAACGGCAGCCAAGGCTTGGCCCAAGGTATAGGAGCCCTGGCCGCCGACGAGAAACAACTCGCCGGGGCCAACGCCCAGCTAGTGCAAGCACTGCGCCAGTGGATGCAAACCCATCCTGCGGAAGCGGCTAGTCCGTCCTTCCAAGCGATGCTCAAACTCGCGGAAGAGGCGGCCGGGGGCCAGGCGAAAGCCGCTACGGCAAGCCAGAAACTGGCAACTGGAGCAAAAACCGTGGGGCAGGCGGCTCAACAACTGCAGCAAGGCGCCCATCGGTTTGCAGACGAATTGGACCAGCTGACTAGGGCGGCAGGTCCGCTCGCCAACGCCACCGTCCAATTGCACCAAGGCACGGAACAACTGGCCAGCGGCAGCCAGGCCCTGGCGAGCGGGATCAACCGCTTGAACACCGGCGCCCAGTCCCTGAACACCGGGACGGCGCAAGTGGCAACCGGGCTAGGCGCACTAGCCGGCAATTTGACGAATGCGCCGGACGAACTCACAAAGGCCAGCCAAGGAGCCGCGAAGCTTGCGGGCGGCGTCAAACAGGCCACGAATTTTCTCCATCAGTCTGGCGCAGCCGCCCAGGGTCACGGCAGCCCGGGATTTTACGTGCCAGCAAGCACCATCCGCACCAACGCACAGCTGGCAAAAGCGATGAACGCGTACATTTCTCGAGACGGCCATCTCGCGAAGTTTTCTGTCGTCCTGAAGGCAAACCCGTATTCCAGCACGGCCATTCGAGAACTGCCGGACATCGAACAAGCCGGTCAATCGGCACTGGCAGCCAGTCCCATTCGTAACGGGGACATCCTGGCAGCCGGAACCACCGCCCAGCAGGCGGAACTCAACCGGATCTCGAGCCAAGACTTTATCCACACGGTGGTCTTGATTTTAAGCGTCATCTTCCTGTTGCTGGTCATCATGCTGCGCTCCATCCTGGCGCCGCTATACATCATCGCCTCGCTGGCAGGTACCTATTTTGTCACGATGGCCGGTCTGCAGCTTATCTTTGTGGACATTCTGGGAAAAACGGGGCTGAACTGGGTGGTTCCGTTCTTCGTATTTCTCATTCTCGTGGCACTCGGCGTCGACTACAGCATCTTCTTGATGACCCGCTTTGAGGAAGAACGACAGCGAACCGAGTCCGTCGCAGACGCGATGCATACCGCCATGAAGCAGATGGGGGCCGTCGTCTTCTCCGCCGCTGTCATCATGGGTGGAACCTTCGGGTCCATGATTGCAACCGGGGTCGCCTCCCTGGTCGAAATCGCCAGCGCCGTCATGCTCGGACTCTTTCTGTACGCGCTTGTCATGTTGGCGTTTTTCGTCCCAGCCAGCGCTCGCGTGATTGGGCAGGGACACACCTGGCCGTTTCGTTCCCAACCGGATTCTGGCATGGTGGAAAGGTCGTCCTCTCCTGGATGGACAAACTGACGCCCCGATAGGTCATCCGGGCTCGTATTAAAATCTCCATCGGTACTCCCCGATCTCGACGCAAAAAGGGTGTGCGACGTCCGCCGTTCACACCCTTCATATTTATGCCATTTTCACGCACACAGGTTGCGCGTATAATAAGTCAAGAGATTGATTCGGAAATAAAAATTTTTTGGAATCGAAGTGATGCATATGCCGCTTTGGAAACGAAACCTCTTTGTCGTCTGGTTTGGCTGCTTTGCCACCACAGCTGGCATGAGTTTGGTCGTTCCCTTCTTACCCTTGTATATCGCTGAGCTGGGTGTCAAGAGTACGGCAGCGGTTGAACAGTGGTCGGGTGTCGCGTTTGGCGCGACGTTTTTTCTAGCCGCCATCGTTGCTCCGATTTGGGGCCGCATGGCGGATACCTACGGTCGAAAAGTCATGCTATTGCGTGCAAGCCTGGGCATGGCCATCATCATGACCTTGATGGGGTTCGTCCAGAACGTATGGGAGTTGGTCGGACTTCGCTTGCTCATGGGTGGCGTGTCCGGCTACATCTCGGCCGCCATCACACTGGTGGCGACCCAGGCACCGCAGGAGAAGTCTGGTTGGGCGATGGGGACACTGAACACCGGAACGGTGGGCGGATCGCTCCTGGGACCTTTGTTCGGTGGATTGCTGGCGGATGCTCTCGGCCTTCGGCACGTCTTTTTCGTCACCGGAGCATTTATGTTTATCGCCTTTCTGGTCACCGTTCTATTTGTCAAAGAGACGTTTGTACGCCCCACCGCCGAGGAACGCAGTCACGCCCCGAAGCTGACGCGGCGCGAGGTCTTTGCGCAACTGAGCAACCCGCGGACTGTGTGGGCCATGTTTGTGACCACGTTTATTCTGCAGTTGGCGGTCATGTCTATCAACCCGATTGTCACCGTCTACGTTCAGCAACTGAGCCCGCACAGCCGCCACATTGCCCTTTTGGCCGGCGCGGTTGTGGCGGCAGCCGGTCTGGCCAACGTTATCGCTGCGCCCACGATTGGAAAACTGGCGGACAAATTCGGACAACAACGCGTTTTGTTAATCTGCCTGACGGCGTCCGCGATTGCGTTCATTCCGCAGGCGTTTGTAGGAAACGCCTGGGAATTGCTGGTGCTCCGGTTTATCCTCGGATTATTTATGGCTGGCTTATTGCCATCGGTCAACTCCTTGGTACGCCGGCTTGTCCCGGACGATATTGCCGGGCGTATGTTCGGGTATAACCAATCGGCCCAATACCTGGGCAATTTATGCGGTCCGCTGTTGGGCGGTCAATTGGCCGCCGGATTCGGAATCGCCAACGTCTTTTTCGTTACAGCGGCACTCCTGTTCGTGAACGCCGTTTGGGTGTGGTTCAATTTGGGGAATGCCCACCTGCCCCAACTGCGCTCCCTGCGCCATTCCCAAAAGTAAACCGCGCATACGAATGAGTGCCCGAGACAGGTGAACGCGCCACCGAGCCGGGAGAAATCCTTCCCGGCTCAGCAGGGTCGCAACAAACCTATGACCCCTTGTTTCCAACCACACCCGTTTTACCGCTGCGGCACAACCGCCGAGGTGTGGGGTATACCCTCTCCCCCTACTTCCACGAGTCTCTGTTTCGCCCACTCTTCAGGGGACACTAAATCTGGATAGGCTGATTCGTTATGCAACACAGCGTCCAGCCCCAGCTCCTCCTCTTCCGGTGTAACCCGAAAGCCCATCACCTTGTCAACCACCCAGATGAGAATAAGGGTTCCTAAACCGGAAAAGACCCAGGTTGTGGCGACCCCACAAAGCTGCAACAGCACCTGTTGCGGATGACCATGGAGCAGTCCGTTGGCCCCTGCGGAATTGACCGCGGTCGTGGCAAACAGTCCGGTCGCCAGCGCGCCCCAGGTGCCACCAATACCGTGGCCGCCGAAAGCATCCAGGGCATCGTCGTAGCCGAGTCGGCCCTTCATAAAGGTGCACGCCAGGTAGCAAACGATGCCACCGACAAACCCGATGACCAGCGAGGCCCCCGGGGTGACAAATCCTGCAGCAGGGGTGACCGCCACCAACCCGGCCACCGCTCCAGCACACGCCCCGACCAGTGTGAAGTGGCCCGTCCTAAGCCGCTCCACCACCATCCAACCAAGCGCCGCAGCCGCTGTGGCGGTGTTGGTCGTCATGAATGCTGTGGCGGCCAACCCGTTGGCGGCCAGAGCGCTGCCAGCATTGAAACCAAACCAGCCAAACCACAACAGCGTCGTCCCAAGGAGCACAAACGGAACGTTGTGCGCGCGGATGCTGTTCGATCCGTACCCAACGCGCCGCCCCAGGTAAATGGCGGCCACGAGCCCGGCCACACCGGAGCTGATATGAACCACCGTGCCACCGGCGAAGTCAAGCACCCCAAGATTGCGCAGCCAACCGCCGACGCCCCACACCCAGTGCGCGAGCGGATCGTAGATAAAGGTGGACCAGAGAAGGACAAAGACCAAAAAGGACGAGAACTTTACGCGTTCCGCCAGACCACCGACAATCAAGGCCGGGGTAATGATGGCAAACATGAGCTGAAACATGCTGAAGGCGGCCGCCGGAATCGTTGCTGCGTAGTCGCGGTCTGGAACCGCCCCCACCCCATGCAGAAAGAGCCAACTGAGATTGCCGAAGAGGTGGCCGACGTCGGGACCAAAAGCCAGACTGTACCCGAAGACCACCCATTGCACAGAGACCAGCAGAATCACTGCAAACGCCTGAAAAATGGTAGTGATGACGTTTTTCTTGCGCACCAATCCGCCGTAGAAGAATGCCACACCCGGCGTCATGATGAAAACGAGGGCGGCCGAGGCCAATACCCATGCCGTATCTCCCGGACTTACATTTGGCATATTTCTTTACACCCCTTCCCGGTTTGTGCTCAAACCATACCGTAAATTACGGGCCACCCGCAATACGATTTGTTAGTTTTTCTAACAATCAAGTCAGATAAATTTTCATAACAAACGAAGCTTCTGGGTTCTTCTCACGCCGAAACGTGCTAGAATGGAAGTGGGAGGTTATGCAATGCAAGACTCAACGGTGGAATACCGTGAAGCGTTCCAGTTGGTCCAAGCGGAGCTGCGGAAACACTTTGAGGTGCCAGACATTATTCAACCCAGTTCGCGTTTTATCTTTCTTCTCGAATCCCCGCATGTGCAGGAACTGCGCTACCAGGCACCGGTGTCCGGGTCTTCCGGCGCCACCATGACTCGCCACCTGTTTGGTGAGCGCTACGCCCGTTTTCCACTCGGTCTCTTGGTAAAAAAGAACAGAGACGAAGAAAAGCACCGACCGAGCCTCGACCGCATCGGTCTGATGAACGTATCCAACATCCCGATGCAGGGGAGCGCCTATCGCAGTCACGACGTGCACAGGAACTACGGAGAATGGTTGAAGGCTCTGGAGTGGGTTCGGTCGAACAATCAGAGGGACACCTTCGATTCGCCGCTGGCTCAAGCTGTGCAAGACGTGCTGGTCGCCTCACTGCGCGCGAAACTGCAAAAATTGACGGATCGCGCTTGCGTCATGGTCCCATGTGGACGCTTCGCACAGAAGTTCTTCCGACTCGCTGACGTGCACAGTGAACAGTGGCTTGTGATTCCAGACATCCCACATCCGTCGTACAACTCGTGGGACAGGCCCCGCTATCAACCTGCCATCTCCCGCTTGCTTGAAGCCTGGGAACGGGTGGCGTCTATGGAGAGCGCGGTCATGGTTGAACCTTCATAGACCACAAGTAAATCCCCCCATCGGTAATATTACCCACTTGCCACCGCCACATGCCTTCTCGCTAAGTGCCTTTTACACTAGCGAGAAACATAAAGGACGTCCTTGTCCGAGCCACCCTGGCCCTGCACACGTATGAAAAGAAAGACATCGTCCCATCATAGGCGGGGTCAGGGAGGAATTCGTCTTGCTGCTGTTCGTCATTCTGCTCTATGTCGTGAATACCGTATGTCTTATGGGCATCGCCCTGCGCGACGCAACCCGCCCGCAAAGAGCCCTCAATTGGCTGGCGGTCGGGTTGATTCTGCCTATCCTCGGCCCGCTCCTCTACGTGGCACTCAGCTGGCCGGCCCGAATTCGGCGACGGTCCAAATCCGACGCCTCGCCGGCTGACCCTAAAGCTGACCTGACCGGCGTCGAAGCACCTGCGGAGGAACTTCATGCGGCCCTGTGGCGAATTACGGGAGAACCACCGCGCCACGCACACGTCCGCATTTTGACCAACGGACCGGAGAAGTACGAAGCATTGGTGGACGCCCTACGCGCGGCCCGGCGCCGCATCGACATGGAGTACTACATTTATCGGGCGGATCACGTCGGGCAACTGATAACGGCCATTCTGTGCGATCGCGCCCGCGCCGGCGTGAAGGTGCGGTTTATTCGTGACGGGATTGGCAGCCGTCAGTTGCCCAAAGCTACGTTGGCGGAAATGCTGGCCGCCGGAATCGAGTGCCGTACCGTCTTTCCTCTCCGCTTCCCTTGGTTAAGCCGCCGGCTGAATTACCGCGACCACTGCAAGATTGCCATTGTGGACGACGAAATTGCGTTTGTTGGCGGCATCAATGTGGGAGACGAGTACACGGGATTGAAGCCGGGCGTCGGACACTGGCGAGACACGCACCTGTGCCTGAGCGGAGACGGCGTCTCGGCTCTGGCGAGGGTGTTCAACATGAACTGGGCCATCGCGACACCGGACGAACCCTTCCACCGGAAAGCGCCGCAGACCGAGAGCGCGAACGCCGAGTCCAGTCAAGACCTTGACCCGAACTCCACAAGCGAATCCGGAAAGGTTTTGTCGCGCCTACGTACTCGAAGCATCCGTCGTGCTCGACCGGCATTGGCCGTGGAGTTTGCCCACCTGGACAGCCCCGGTTGGGACGCAGATGCCTCTCGGCAAAGCTCCGACCACAATGAAGAAAAGACACCCGACACCCATGGCAGTAGTCCTGCAGCACGGGCGTTCGCCGGCCAGTCTGTGCCCGCAGCGGTGCAGCTGATTCAAAGCGGCCCGGACAGCCCGGCACAAAGCCAGCGCGAATTGTTTTTCCTCTCCATCACTCTGGCCAAGCGGCAGGTGGAGATTACCACCCCTTACTTCGCGACCGATCCGGACCTGACCATGGCCATGAAAACGGCTGTGGCGCGGGGCGTTACGGTCCGTCTGCTGGTTCCGAAGCACCCGGATCACCGCTTGGTCGACCTGGCCAGCCAGACGTATTATGGGGACTTGTTGAAGGCTGGGGTTCAGGTGTTTCAATACGAACCCGGCGTCCTGCATGCGAAGGTGATGACCGTCGACGACAACGTGGGAATTGTTGGGGCGGCCAATTACGACCCGCGCAGCTTCCGCATGAACTTTGAAGTCTCTGAAGTCATCTACAGCAGAGAGGTAACGGAACAACTGCGCGAGCAGTTTCATCGGGACCTGGAATCCTCCACCCAACTCAGTCTGGACGAATTGGCCGACCGTCCTCTATGGCGGCGGGGCTTGGACCGGGCTGCCCGCCTGTTCGCTCCGCAGCTTTAGAGGTTGTCCGGAAAGGGGTTACCCGGGGCTATCGCCGACTTAACTAGCCGCCACAGGCGGCCAGACCCACCAACCACCAGCCCCTCGACGCATGGTTTCCTTGGTGCCTCTCGCCATATGACCTACGTACTTCATGACAATGAATGCTACTTCTCATTTCCACTTGACAAACGAGTCTCCAATCCGTTATATAAAGATTACAACATGAAAGGATCTTATGCACAATGAAAGCCGATTCAAGGGTGACAAAAAAGCGGATTGCCGAACAGACAGGGCTATCCCTCTCGACGGTCGACCGAGTGCTCAACAATCGCGGCCACGTGAAACCGGAAACATTCCGCCGGGTCATGGAAGCCTGCCGTGAGTTGAACTACGAGGTCAACCGTTCCGCCAGGCTGCTATCGCGCAAGCGCGATGTGAATATCGGCGTAGTCCTCTTTACCTACCCTACGTTTTTCTGGGATCAGGTTGAAAAGGGGGTCTGGCAGGCCTATCAGGAACTGCGCGACTACGGTCTTTGCGTTGAGGTGGTGCGAATTGAAAATAACCCCGGGGAACAAATTGCCAAAATCCGAGATTTAGTGGATAGCGGTCGTTTTGCTGGATTGGCGCTGGTAGCGAGTGACGACCGGTTTATCCAGGTCATTGACCAGTATGTTGATACTGGATTTCCGGTAGTTACACTGAATACCGACGCGCCCGCGAGCAAACGGTTGTTTTATGTCGGCTGCAACTACACTCGGGCGGGCCGTCTGGCAGCAGAACTCGTGTGTAAATTCATTGGCCGTACGGGCCAAGTGACAGTCATCACCGACTCGTGGACATCGTTCCAATCGCATCAAAAGATCCTCGGATTTCGCGAGGCACTTGCAGAGTACCCGGACGTGCGTATGGTGGGTCCACTAAAGTTTGAACTTTCCGATCCAACCGGAACGATTGCCGCGCTGGCGGATGACTTGCGTGACCTCGACGGCATCTATGTGTCCAGTGCCGAGTTGGTGCGGATCGCAGAGCTCAAGCAACAGGTGAACCCGAAGGCGATCCTGATTGGCCATGACCTAAGCCCGGAGATTTACACGCACATGCAGACGGACGCCATTACGGCTGTCATTTGCCAAGACCCGCAGGCACAGGGCTACTTGACGGTGAAAAAGTTGTTCCACCGGATCGCCCTGGACGAAGGTACGGATACACCTGAGTACATCACACGATTGGATGTCGTCGTAAAGGAGAACGCTCGCTTTTTCCTCTAGTTAGAGGACGGTCAACGATGGACAATCCGTCCGTGATACCTGTCGTGGAACAAGCTTTGGGAAACTCCGACGTCCAAAATGACGGAAAATATGATGTCCGTAGGTCAAACTTTGAGGAACATTACTCAAGATGGTTATGAACTCTTCATCATGAAACCTATTATTCAATTCGCTCGTAAATCATCATCCTATCGATTCGACGGAAAGGTGGTGAGGCCGGGGATAACGGGGTAGCGGTGCAATGACGTAACGAAATATCCTGCAACAAAGCCATCTACTCCGTTCCAATTCCATCCGGTTCAGCCTGAATTCGTCATCAAACCAATCATGAAATGTAAGGAGGAACCTCGATGAAAGGGTTTGCAATGGCTGCTTCAAGCGCCCTGGTCCTAACCGCTGCTTTGGCCGGCTGTGGAAGCAGCACGGGAACTAACAACACTTCAGGCGGAAGTTCCAGTAAAACGGTAAACCTCAACTTTCTGCAAAATAAACCGGAAGTCGTCGCTGAGTGGAATAAACTAATTCAGGAATTCGAGAAACAAAATCCAAACATCAAAATTAAGCAGATTAACCCACCAAATACAGACACCACGCTGCAGGCCGATTTGGCCAAAGGACAAATGCCGGATATCGTAGCGATGGGGGCGGATGCGACCTTCATTCAAATGGCGAAAAACAACGTGTTTAAGGATCTCTCCAATGCATCCGAACTGAACAAGGTGTCTCCTGTTTACGTGAAGATGCTGGAAAAGGAAGTCGGCAAAAATACACCGTATGCCCTTCCCTACACAGTCAATGCGGTGCCCATTGTTTACAATGTCGACCTGTTCAATAAGTACCACCTCAAGGTTCCGACGACCTGGACCCAACTGATGGCGGAGGCGAAACAGATTAAGGCCGCAGGCGGTACACCTTTTTACAACGGATTCAAAGACGCCTGGACTACGGCTCCTATCTGGAACGCCCTGGCTGTTAATACGGAAGGAAGCCACTTCCTTCCGGACCTGAAGGCAGGCAAAACCAGTTTCAGCAGGAGTGACGTGACAGCAGCTAAACGGATGCAAGAATTCGTATCATATGGCCAGTCCAACCAGTTCGGAGTCGATTATAACGATGCCAACGTTGCCTTTGCTAAAGGGAAGTCGGTGTTCTACGCCCAGGGCATCTGGACACTCCCGGTCATCCGTCAGGCCAATCCGAATATCAAGCTTAGCACCTTCGTAGTTCCGGCCACGAACGATCCCAGCCAGACCAAGATGGTGTCCGGAGTGGATTCGTTGTTGGCAATTACCAATTCGGGCAACTCGACGAAAGAACAGGCCGCGATGAAGTTTATTGACTTTCTGCTTGAGAAGAAAAACGCCGCCGAGTATGCCAATGTGGCTGGCCTATTCTCGACAGTTGTCGGAGTGAAAAACTCGGACCCAGCCCTCAAACCCCTGCAACCGTACATCGACCAGGGCAAAGTTGTCGACTTTGACGACCACTATTACCCACCGGCCATGGCAGCGGGCAACCAGTACGAATCTGTGTTGCAAGGCGCCTTGTCCAAAAAGCAATCGGTTCAACAGATGCTGCAACAACTGGACAGCCTGTATCAGCAAAGCGCATCTCACCAGTGAAACCCTGCCGTCTGAAGTGAAAGGGTCCCCCTTTCACTTCAGACCCTAGCGAGGAAGTGGTTCAGTTGCTAAACGCCATACGCCGATCATGGACCTATTTGCTGATGACCTTGCCGGCTTTGGTATTGTTTTTTTACTTTCATACTTGGCCAGCTCTGCATGGGATCTTTCTCAGCTTCACCAACTGGAACGGCTTTGGCCCATATCACTTCATTGGCCTGAAAAACTACGTGGACTTGTTCCATGACCACCAGGTACTACACGCGTATGGGTTCACGTTCTTGTTCGCCTTTGTGACCACAATTTTGGTTAACGTGTTGAGCCTGGCGATTGCTCTTGCGCTCAATGCGAGAATTCATCTATCGCGTACGTTTAAGGCCATCTTCTTTATGCCTTACGTCCTGAGCACGCTGATTGTCTCGTTCATCTTCAACTACCTGTTTTCCCACGTCATTCCGAACGTGGCCACCCAGTTGCACCTGACTGCCCTATCGCAAAACCTGTTGGGCACCGGTTGGGCGTGGGTAGGAATCGTGATTGTTTCGGTCTGGCAAGGGGCGGCCTTCAATACCCTGCTCTACCTGGCCGGTCTGCAGACCATCCCCGAGGAGGTATACGAAGCATCGAGCATTGACGGCGCTTCCTCATGGACGACGTTTTGGAGAATTACGCTGCCGCTCATTGCTCCGTTTTTGACCATTAATTTGGTGTTGGCGGCAAAGAACTACCTGCAGGTATTCGACCAGGTTGTCGGTATGACGAACGGCGGCCCTGGCACGGCCACGCAGTCTGTATCGTTTGTCATTTATACCAATGGTCTCGGCGGCGGTGAACTATCGTACCAATCCGCCAACGCAGTGATCTTTCTGATTGTCCTCGTTATCGTCGCCCTCGCGCAAGTCCGTCTGATGCAGGGACGGGAGGTGCAACTATGAGGACGCGCAGCAATTGGCCAGCCATGATCTTTTTGACCATCGGTGCCCTGTTTATCCTTTTTCCGCTTTACATGGCCGTCGTTGTCGCTGTGAAATCGCCACAAGAGCTTGCGAAATCGGTGCTCGGGATTCCGACGCACATCCATTGGGAAAACTTCCGTAACGCCATGGCCATTACGCACTATTGGCATACCTTTGGCAACAGTTTATTAATCACCTTCTTTGCCGTGGTACTGACCGTGTTGAGCAACTCCATGGTGGCTTATGCCATCGCTCGGAACATGAACAACCGCCTGTTCAAAGGCATCTACTATTACTTTTTCGCCGCGATGTTTGTCCCATTTCCCATTCTGATGCTGCCGCTTGTCCATCAGATGAGCCACATTGGCTTGGCAAATCGAGTGGGACTCATTATTCTCTATATCGTCTACGGCATCTCGTTCAACGTCTTTGTCTATATCGGTTACCTGAAATCCATACCGCTCGAACTGGAAGAGGCAGCCTTGGTGGATGGCGCCAGCCGCTGGCGGATTTTTTGGCAAATTGTGTTTCCCTTGCTCGGCCCGATGAACGCCACCGTGGCCATCTTAACCGGACTCTGGGCATGGAATGATTTCATGCTGCCGCTAGTGATGCTGTCCGATCCGAACCAGTACACGCTGCCTTTAGTGCAGTACGCCTTTCAGTCGCAGTACAGCACCAACTATGACCTGGCGTTTGCATCGTACCTGCTGGCGCTGCTACCCATGATCATTATTTACCTGATATTTCAGCGTTGGATTGTCAACAACGTCACCAAAGGTGCCATCAAATAAGAGGGATTGGAAACAGCGGGTAAAAACGCGGTCCAGGAGGGAAACCGGTGACTCATCTGCATGGCATCCCGGTCTATGGATGCGACATGGATGACCAGACCCGATGCGCCCATTACAGAACGCAGCGGGATATCATCGCGATTAAGTTCTTCTGCTGTCAGACCTATTACCCCTGCCATCAGTGCCATGATGCCCTGGCCGACCATCCTGCTCAGGTTTGGCCACGGGACCGATTCGACGAAAAGGCCATCCTCTGCGGGGCTTGCGGCTACGAGCTGACGATTCACGAATACCTCAATAGCTCTAGCCGCTGCCCAAACTGTTCGGCCGAATTTAACCCTGGCTGCGCAAGCCATTACTCCTTATATTTCACAATCTCTGCAGAATCGTGACTGCAGGGTTGTGACTTTCTTCACACCTTCCCCTCAACTATGTGGCGATTTTTCAGCAAAAGTGTGGCATTTCTGTGTCTATAGTCATATACTCAATATAGACGGATGATTCAGACTTTGCGCAACCTGAGTAGACTGCTCCGTTTCCTTTTAAATTCCAAGGAGGAATGATTATGCTGCCCGAGGAGAGTCAAGATACGGTTCGCAAGTCAAGCTTCGCTGAGTCCGAATCCGCGACTCCAGAAGAGTTCGGCCGCGTCGTGCATCTGCCGGCGCACAAATGGAAACGCGGTCCGTATCATAAAGATGAACGCACACCGGAACAAAAGCGGGACTTGGTCTTCATCACGATTTTTCTCGCCCTACTCACGTTGATGACGTTATTGCCAGACCTGCGAGGGTTTGCGTAATTCATAACACATCAGCCTGAGATGGTCGCGTCCATCCGGGAGGCAGAACGGGTCGCCGAGCATAGATTCGGTTCGTAAACGGCCGCCACCAGGGCGGCCGTTCCTTTTCAGTCCATATCCCTTACGCGGATTGGAATTCGGGATCCTCATACGGATGAGCGACCCAGCCCGACGGATCGATAAACAGTCGAATCGCAACAACCCTGCGCTCGTCTGTCAAGGTGAAAAAGTGGGGATTGTTTTCGGGGACGGAAATGACATCTCCGGCCTCAAGCTCCACGTCGAAGTAACCCGTATTCCCTTGACCTTTAATGACGAAGACCCCACTGCCGGCGACGATGGCCCGTACCTCATCTTCAGTATGGGTGTGCACCTGTTCGAATTTTTTCAGCAGCTCCTCCAGGTTCGGGGTCGACTCCGACAGGGAGATGACATCCCATTTCACGTAGCCCCGGGTATTGGCCAAGTGTTCAATATCCGGCTGGAAGGCGGTCAACACCGCTTCCTGCTCAGATGCCGTCAACTGAAACTTCCCCCGCAGTGACGCAGGCAGTTTGTCCGCCTGCCAGTGGTCATAATAGACCTGGTTGGATTCCAGGAACTGGCGCACCTCGGCCTCGCCTGAAATCGTTTCCCCTGTATTGCGCACGCGAATGGTCGCCATTTGCACAAACCTCCCGATGGCCCCGCTATTAAGCCTTTACGTATGCCCCCATCATAGGGCAGACCATGACAAAAGTCCATGCCTAGATTCCTTGAACCGCCGGAAATTGAGTTGACAGGCTTTTCCCCCCTCTATAAAGTGAAACACCAGAAGGGAGATTGAAGATGATGGCGATTGATGCCTCCCGTTACGTTCTGGCCACGTATGAACTCGAAGATAAAGCGAACGCCCTGGAAAAACGGGCAGAAGGCATTGCCGTCGGCTTGACGGTCGGGTCGTGGACCGACGTGCCCGCGGCGAAACAGGTGTCGATGCGGCCCTACTGCGGGGTCGTTCAGGGGATTGAGGTCCTGGAAGAGCTCGCCTCCGACCGAGTGCGGGCACGCATCACCATCGGCTATCCAGTACAAAATCTGACGCCCAGTATTGCCGCCCTGCTGACCACAGTATTTGGGAAGCTGTCCATGGACGGGGTTATCCGCTTGACGGCTCTGCAGCTGCCCGAGACGTACATGCAGCTGTTTCCTGGCCCGAAACTTGGCGTACAGGGCATTCGCGAGCGGCTGGGTGTGAAACACCGTCCGCTCGTCATGAGCATCTTTAAATCCTGTCTTGGCCAGACCCTCGATGAATTGACGGCCCACTTTACGGAACAGGCGGAAGGTGGGGTCGACCTGATTAAGGACGATGAGATTTTCTTCAGCGAATCCCTCGCCACGCCCGAACAGCGCGTGGAGCGCTACCGCGCGGTCGCGGATGCGGTCGCCGACAAACTCGGGCACCCCGTCCTGTATGCGGTCAACTTGACCGGGCCCGTCTTTGATTTGCGCGATCGCGCCCGGCGGCTGGTGGACCTGGGTGCCAGCGCCTTGCTGTTGAACGTGGTCGCGTTCGGATACGATGTCCTGCAGCACCTTGCCGCCGATGCGGAAATTCCCGTGCCCATCCTGGCACACCCGGCCGTCTCAGGCGCGCTGTACGCGGCGCCGCACCACGGCATCGCCGCCGACATCGTGCTCGGACAACTCATGCGCCTAGCGGGAGCGGACATCGCCATTTTCCCGTCGCCGTACGGATCGGTCAAACTGCCCGTCCCTGAGGCCCAGCGTCTGGTGCGCGCGCTGCGCGAGGAGAACGGCTTGCGCCCTGTCTTCCCGGCTCCGTCGGCCGGCGTTCATCCCGGATTGGTACCCGACATTGTCCGAGATTTTGGGCTCGACGTGATTCTCAACGCCGGCGGCGCGATTCACGGTCACCCGCAGGGTGCCACTGGGGGTGGGCGCGCCTTTCTCGCTGCGGCTGAAGCCGTCTCAAACGGCACCCCGCTCACGGAACATGCAAAGACCAGCGAACCGTTGCGACTGGCCCTGGATAAGTGGGGGTCTCGTGCATGAGAGAACCGCTCGCATTCTACTGCGACTTTGACGGCACCATCGCCGAGCGCGACATGATTGGCGCCATCGTCCAGGAATTTCTGCCACAGACCGGACAAGCCATCGTGGACAAAGTGAATGCGGGTGAATGGTCGGTTAGGCGCGGCGTCGAGGCGATGTTTGGCCAGATCCCGTCCAGCCGCATGCCGGAGCTCGAGACGTTTGCCCGCCAAGCGACGCGCGTACGCCCCGGCTTTCCGGCGTTTGTCGAATTTGTCCAACGGCAGGGCTGGCGTCTGACCGTGGTCAGCGGTGGTTTCGACTTTTTTGTGCACCCCGTCGTGGCGCCGTTTCGAGACTCAATCGCGGTGTACTGCAACCGTTTGGACGATTCGGACGAGTTTCTACGCGTCGTTTGGAGCGTGCCGTGCGACGAGGCGTGCACGGGCGGGTGCGGACTGTGCAAGCCTACCGTCATCCGTCGCACCCGCCGTCCCGGTGAACGCATCATCGTCATCGGCGACGGCGTGACCGACCTGAAGCAGGCGCAATTGGCCGATTTTGTATTCGCCCGGGACAAACTGTTAGCTGCCTGTCAGCGCCTAGACCTGAAACATGCCCCGTTTCATACGTTCTTTGATATCCTCGATTTTCTACAGGCCTCGCCCTGCATTGAAGGAGGAAGCCCGCGATGACGCAACCTGCAGATGCCGCATCACCCGCCGTACAGCAAGCCCGTCAAACCGTCTGCCAGCTCGCCGCCGAATTGGCCGGGCGCGGTTGGCTACCGGCCACGAGCGGCAACCTGTCGATAAAAATTGCGGACGATCCGCTCGTTATCGCCATCACGGCGAGTGGCTGGGACAAACAGCACCTGCGCGAAGAGGGCGTGATCTTGGTCGGCGCGGACAACTGCGTGCTCGAACGGACCGAACAAAAACCGTCCGCAGAGACGGCGGTTCACACCCAGCTGTATCGCCGCTTCCGCTGCGGCGCGGTGCTGCACGTGCACACGTTGTACAACAACCTCGCCTCTGACCTGTATTTTTCGACTGGATTCGTGCGGTTGGCCGGATATGAGTTGCTCAAAGCACTTGGCCATTGGGAGGAAGATGCCGCGATTGAAGTCCCGATTGTCGGAAATTACGCCGATCTCGACCGACTGGGCGAAGCTGTTGCGTCAGAGGCTCGACCGGACGTGCCGGGCGTGCTGGTCCGCAACCATGGCATCTATGCCTGGGGGGATACCCCACAGGACGCGAAGCGGCACCTGGAAGCTCTCGAGTGGTTGTTCGAATACCACCTTCTACGGCAGCAATATCGCCAACCATCGACCAAGTGAACCACCTGGCCGCCGAAATTCGCAGCGGAAAGAGCCGGGTGTCCCCGAAGATGCAATGATTTGCGGTGGAACAAGCCACCCCGCGGAGCTTCAACAACGGCCCCGCGGGGTGGCTCGCTGCATGGGCCAGTCTCACGCGATGGCATGATGTTTCAGATGGCACTCGGTTTCAGAGATCGGGACCTTCGCCGAAAGGCCTTCACCGAAAAGTGGCAGCCAATTCCGCGAGCTGTTCCACAGAGAGTGCACAATCCCGCTTCGCGATGGCCTCGTCCGGAAACCCGTGGACTGCGTCTTCATACGCCGGGCGGGACACATCTTCGTAGATTAAGCCGATGACGGCCTGTTCTTTTCCAGCCACGCGCGCAAACGCCTGCTCCCGGTCGTGCGGATCGTATCCTTCCTCTTCATCCAGGTTGATCAAGTGTTGCTTGTAGAAATCGTACGTGTTGACTTTGTTAAAGGTTACGCACGGACTGAACACGTTGACGAACGAGAATCCTTTGTGCCAGATGGCCTTTTCTATCAGTTCGGTCAAGTGTTTGATGTTCCCGGAGAATCCTTGCGCCACAAATCCGCACCCTTGCGCCAGAGCCAGTTGAATCGGATGAATCGGCATCTCGACCGTACCATCGGGTGAGGTCTTCGTCTGAAATCCAGGATCGCTGGTCGGGGATGCCTGACCGGTGGTCAACCCGTAAATGTGATTATCCATCACCACGTAAGTGATATCGATATTCCGCCGCATGGCGTGAATAAAGTGACCCATGCCAATCCCGAATCCGTCACCATCGCCGCCAGCGGCAATCACGGTCAGGTCCTTGTTCGCCAGCTTCACCGCTTGCGCGACGGGCAGAGACCGTCCGTGCAGTGAATGAAACCCGTACCCACCAAAGTGCTGCGAGATTTTGCCGGAACAGCCGATACCAGAGACGACCACGATATCGTCCGGGTGAATCCCCAGGTTGACCGCCGCCTTCTGCAACGCGTTCAACACCCCAAAATCGCCGCACCCCGGGCACCAGGTTGCCTTTTCCGTCTTAAAATCCTTGAGCGTGGTCATCCGTGCAGCACCTCCGTCGCGAACACTTCATTCGCTTGGGCCAAAATTTCCTTTTGTAGAATCGGATCGCCATTGTATTTCAAGCAGGAGGCCAGCTTGTCATGGTAGCCGGCCTGCTGTCGAATCAGCTGCGCCAACTGACCGGTCGAATTCAGTTCCACAACCAAAGCGCGACGAACCCCGCGCATCGCGGTCTGGAACTCTGCCAGCGGGAACGGAGCCACCCGGGAAAAGTGAATGTGCTTCACATCCAGTCCTTCCGCCTGAAGCCGCATCCGTGCCTCCTCGAGCACCCCGTACGTGCTGCCAAAGCCAATCAGTGCTACTGGAGCGGTCGCCGCCCCGTCTACACTGACGCCGCTTTCATGCTGAAAGCCGGTGAGTTTGCGCGCCCGTTTATTCATTTGTGCGACCCGGGTCTCTAGGTCCTCCACCTCGATGCCAATCCCGTTGTGCTCATTGCCTAAAGCGGTGTACCTCCCGTTTCGTGTGCCCGGCAGGGTGCGCGGAGAGATGCCGTCCGGAACCGAGGCGTCATACCGTTGGTATTGATACGGAGTGGAATTGGCGATGTCTTCGACTCGGACCAGTTTCCCGCGGTCGATGTGCACCTTTTCAAGTGGAAATCCGGATATCGATTGGTAGGACATTCCCAGGTACAAGTCGCTGAGAAGAATTACCGGGCATTGATACTTGTCTGCTAGGTTAAACGCGTCGGCGGTGAACCAAAAACACTCCTCCACGGTACGCGGGGTGAGCACAATGCGCGGGATTTCGCCATGCGTGCCAAAGAGGGCCTCATTCAAGTCGCTCTGCTCGGTCTTCGTCGGCAACCCAGTGGAAGGACCACTGCGCTGTACGTCGACGATGACTACCGGCGTCTCCGACATCCCGGACAAGCCCAGGGCTTCCATCATCAGCGAAAATCCGGGACCCGAGGTCGACGTCATCGCACGGGCACCGGCAAAGTTGGCGCCAATGGCCATGTTGATGGCCGCAATCTCGTCCTCCGCCTGCAGGACGACCCCACCGTACTTGGGAAAATACTTCAGCACCCAGTACATAATCTCCGTCGCCGGCGTGATGGGATAGGCAGCCAACAACCGACATCCTCCCGCCAGAGCGCCAAAAGCCGTTGCTTGATTACCAGAAGCATATAAATGATCCGGACCTTGGTGAACCGGCTTGGGCGGCACTGGGAACTGTACCGCAAAATTCTGTTGATAATACGCATGTCCACGCCGCAGAGCCTCCATATTGTTGTTCACGACCGAAGTTCCCTTTTTCCCGAATTTATCCTCGACAATGGGCACAAACTCGTCTGGATGAAGACCATTGATGGCTGCGGTTACACCGATGGCCACCATATTCTTCATAATCGGGCTGCCGGCGTCGCGCGCGATGCCCGTCAACGGCACCCCGCAGAGGTGCACGTTTGCCGACGATGGAGGTTTTGCCTGAAAGGACGATTCGTCGTACACAACAATTGCCCCATCCGCTAATTCGGACCCGTTGTAATCAATCGTGACCTGGTCAAAGGCAATTAAGATGTGGGTCTCGTCCCCATGATGACGCACCTTTTCATCCGCCACACGGATTTTATAGTTGGTATGCCCACCCTTAATGAGCGACATAAAGTGACGATACGTGAACACAAAGTAGCCCAGCCTGTGCATGGCCAGCGCATAGATCTCACCGGTGCTGTCAATGCCCTCCCCTTGCTTTCCTCCAACCTTCCAACCAATTTCGTTCATCCGTCTCCCTCCATCCCAAGCGGTACCTCTTGCAATTCTATTTTATCACTTCGTAATTCATCGAACATTACAATGTTCGTCACGACATTCTTGGCCCACTTTCCAGTTTCAAGTCTTCACTGGGGCATCCAGGAATCCAGGAAACCCGGCCAAGAGTGAAAAACCGATACATTACCTCGGATTTTGTTGTGTATAGGAGGTCTTCCCGATTCATACCCGCTGACTGCAGACCTCGCAGATAGACGAAGGTTTATTCGGGTTGAGCCCTACAGCTGCGTCTTGTAGCATGAAAAGCACACAGAGAAACGGCGTGCCATACACATTAGGTCGGACGCCGCAGACAGGGGGGCGATTTTGGAGGGATATGGTTGAAGCGAATTGCCGTGCTGGACGCGTTGCGTGGGTTGGCTGCCCTCACGGTGGTGTTTGAGCACTGCCTCATCAGCCTTCCGGCTTTTAACCAAGCCAACGGATATCGAGATCCCGGGAAACCATGGGTGGATGCGCTCACCTTTACGCCCTTGCACCTCGCCTGGGCTGGCCATGAAGCGGTCATTTTCTTCTTTGTGCTCAGTGGCTTCGTGTTGGCCCTGCCATTCCTGAACAACAAATCCCTTCCGTACGCTGGCTATCTTATGAAACGCATATGTCGGCTTTACATTCCCTACATGGTGGTGGTTCTCCTTTCGGCGGGACTCCTCACCTGCGTCTTTGCCGACGGCCCGGTGCATGGCCAGGAGGAGCACATGAGCAGCTGGTTTCAGGGGATCTGGAATCATGCAGTCACGCCAAGCGTCGTTGCCCAATACATTCTGATGACCGGTCAGGACACGCATAACCTGGACGTCAGCTCGTGGTCGCTCGTCCACGAACTTCGCATATCCTTGATTTTTCCCGTCCTCGTCGTACTGCTGCGCAGGATTCCGACCCAAGTGTCCGTCCCGTGCGCCGCAGGTTTGGTCCTGTCGATGAGTGCGTGGTACAACGCGTTTCCGTACCGACTCGGAGCCACACTGTACTACGTCGGCTTTTTCGCCTTGGGCGTGTTGCTAGCCAAACACCGTTTGACCATTCGCGCCATCATGGAGCGCTTCTCTCGCAGCACCAAAGTGGTCCTGCTCGTCTTAGCCTTACTCCTTTACAATGCGGACTGGTTCCCGGCCATCCATAGCTTCTTTGACCAACGACGCCCTGGCATCGACATCATCATTGCCGTCGCCGCTGCCCTCATCATCGCGCTCTCCCTTGGCAGCACTCGGATGAAGACGTGGCTGGGTAAGGGACCGTTCCTTTGGCTGGGCCACATCTCCTTCAGCTTATACCTGATTCACCCGGTCGTCTTGGCAGGTCTAGTGTATGGTCTCGACGGATGGCTGCCTAAGCACTGGATTATTCTCTTGGTGCCGCCCGTCTCCATCCTGTCCGCGTACGTCATGTACCGGTTTGTGGAACGTCCCAGCATCCGACTCGGCCGCCAATTGGCACAGACCGCACTGGAAGTGACGAAAGAAGACGGGAAAGCAGCGTAGTCCCAGTCGAACTGTCTCTCGAAGTTGGGCCCACAAACACCGAGGTAGTGTCAGTGGGCCCAACGCTTCAGTTTGCGCACGTGACGGTTCAGGAAATAACCGCCAATCCAGATCAACACGATGACGAGTCCGCCGATGATGAGCCAAACCATGTAGCGGCGCTTGGACACCCCCAAAAACACCAACGCCGCACCGACATAGTATGGTATGCCACCGACCGCCGACGTCCAGAAATAATCCCACGTACGAACCGACTTCATGACGCCGGCTGTGTAGTTGACGACGATAAACGGCAGCGGCACGATGCGGGCCAACAGCAGTCCAAGCGGTCCCCCGCGGCCTATCCATTGATTGACCTGTTGAAACCGCTCCTCCGTGATGAACCTCCGCAGCATCTTCCCCCCGTAGCGCCGAGCCAACCAAAACGTGGTCATCGCACCTAACATCGATCCCGTCCAACTATACAAACTGCCGAGCCAAGGGCCAAAAATCTTCATTAGAATGATAATGAGAAACTCGGACGGGACAGGGATGATGCAAAAAATGGTCATCAGGATGATACCGATGACGCTCGCCAACGGCCCGGCCGCGATAATCAACCGCGACAACCTATCGGATTGGTCGTAATGGAAAAACGCCACGACGCAGGCTATCCCAGCCAGAAAAAGAAAAGCCGTGGCCACAATCTCCCGTACACCTACGATGCGCTGCTTCCCCCGCGCATGGGCACTTGATGCTGCGTTGCGCTGTGGCGGCTGCCCGTTCACCTCACGGTCTATGTGGTTTGTCCACCCTTCCGAGCACCTGGTCCCATCTACACGCGCTTGGGTGTTCCCGCCCTCGTCTGTGGACGCAGCCTTTCCAGTCGTGATGGGACACCTCCCCAGAAACACACGAATCTCACCTACTATATAAGATAGCATAACCGAAACGGCGATATTTCACGAACGAAAACACACTTCACAGACGATGATTTTGTGACCAACTCGATCCGAAAGCGTCAAAGAAGTTTCTATCATATTCCCGCTACTTTCTGAAAAAATATGATATCATGGAGCGGAAATCCAGTGTCCAATGCTGGACACAAGGAGGTTGAGGACTTGCCGTCGGCAGTTGAAATCCAAGGACTAACCAAAACCATCGGCCGAAAAACCGTGGTCGACAATCTTTCCCTGGAAATTCAACCGGGAGAAGTATTCGGCCTGTTAGGCCCCAACGGTGCAGGTAAGACCACGACGATCCGGATGATGGTCGGACTCATCTCCATTACGCGCGGGCATGTGCGTATTCAAGGCCGCGACATCCGCACGGAGTTCGAAGCAGCAATCCGCCACGTCGGCGCCATTGTGGAAAACCCAGAGATGTACAAGTTTCTCTCCGGCTACGACAACCTTCGTTTGTATGCCCGGATGTACCCGGAAGTGGATAAGGCGCGCATTGACGAGGTCGTACGCTTTGTCGGTCTCGAATCTGCGATACACAACAAAGTCAAAACGTATTCGCTCGGCATGCGCCAGCGCCTCGGATTGGCGCAGGCTCTACTGCACAAACCGTCCGTGCTCATCCTTGACGAACCCACCAACGGGCTTGATCCGGCCGGTATCCGCGAGCTGCGTGACCATCTGCGGGAACTGGCGGAAAACCACGGTGTCGCTGTCATCGTCTCCAGCCACCTGCTTACAGAAATGGAATTGATGTGCGACCGGGTCGCCATCATCCAAAACGGACGCCTCGTCCAGGTACAGACCGTACGGGAATCCACGCACCCCGAAGCTCAGGTGGTCGAGTTTGAAGTTGACGCTCCAGATGTGGCGCGACAGGTACTGAAGCAGGCTGGTCATCGCGACGTCGAAACCATCGGTCAGTCCCTGCGCCTGTCCGCCGAGCGCGAAACCATTCCGAAACTCAACCGTCTGCTTGTCGAGCAGGGCGTCTCCGTATATGCCATCCAAACGCGCACAAAGAGCCTGGAGGACCAATTCCTCGAAGTGACAGGAGGTGGGTATCGTGCTGCAGCTGATTCGAAATGAAAACTTCAAGATCTACCGCCGTGCACGCACCTGGATCTTTGCCGCCCTCGTTCTCTTGGCAGTCATTGCCATGGCTTTCTTGACCCACAAGGCGACACATTCCGAAAACACTCACGGTACCCATTGGCGACAGGAGCTTCAGCAGCAAAACCAGGAGATTCAGCAGAGCCTGGACCACTCCGGAGATAAACTGCCAAGCAGCGCCAAGACTCAGTTAACCACGCAATTGAAAGAAAACCAGTACCGATTGGACCATAACATTCCGCCTGCACAAAACTCCGCTTGGAACTTCACCAACAACGCGGCCAGTCTGTTGGTGCTCGTGACCCTGTTTGCGGCCGTCGTCGCTGCGGACATCATCGCCAGCGAATTCTCGTCCGGAACGATTAAACTGCTGTTAATTCGGCCCATGCGGCGGGGCAAAATCCTCATTTCCAAATACGTGGCCAGCCTCCTGTTTGCACTCGCCTTGATTGTCGAACTGGCGTTGGCCGCTTGGATTGTCGGCGGTATCACGTTCGGGTTTGACGGCCTCTCCACACCGTACTTATACGCCAATCACGCCGGGGATATCGAGCAAATGCCCATGTACGCGCACGTCCTTGCGATGTACGGACTCAAATGCATCAATCTATTGATGATTGTAACCATTTCCTTTATGATCTCGGTCTTGCTCCGCAGTAGCGCCCTGGCGATTGCCATCTCTCTGTTGCTGCTGTTTGTCGGCAGCACCCTTGTCCAATTTTTGAGCAGCCACACCTGGGTGAAATTCATCCTGTTCGCGAACACGGATCTCACGCAATATATGGACGGAACCCCCGTGGTCAAAGGCATGACCCTGGGCTTTTCCATCGTCGTGCTGGCCGTCTATTTCATTCTTTTTCACTTGGTCTCGTGGATTGTTTTCACGCGCCGCGACGTGCAAGGCACGAATTAGTCGCGTTGTCGCGCAGTCGCGCGGAGTCCACGGCCGCACGCAAAGATGAAACCCTCCCATGCTGGCACACCCACTTCGGTGTGCCAGCTTTTCACTCGGTGTCCTTAGCCATCTGAAGCCTGACGGAAATAACCGGATGGGATGAAGTCCATGGCTGATAGTACAGTCCATGGCTTATTCGGGGATGTAGGGAAGGTGAAGGTTCTTCGGCACGTTGATGACGTATGTCTTCCACGTTTGACCGATTTATTCCGAATCCACGGGCTTCTTGACCGTCGTCCCGCCAATTATGGCGACAATCAGTCCGACAATCCCCCAGACGACGATCATGGTGATGAGCGAAATGAAGTGGGTCGTCGTGGAGTTGGCCAACGCCACGGCCTTGTCAATCGCATCCTGGGAAAGCTGCCCGTGGGTGCTCTTTTGGAGCTGTTCCGCAGTAACATGCGTGAAAAATCCGCTCAGCCCACGAAACACCCCATACACCGCCCCCGTCAAGGCTCCGGTCCAAACCGGTCGCCAGCCCTGCTGCTTCGCGGTGCGCCCAGCCAGAAACAGCAACACCAACAGCAGAATGTTAATAATCCATGCGACCACAGTCACAACGCTGCTCCCGTTACCCAACCCCACCTGAACCAGCAGTCCGATAATGCCCAACACCGCTGCCATAACCACCAACGAAACTCTAGACTTTATCCGCAATTCACACCCTGCCTTCCATTCCTATTTTTGTGTGCAGTATAACATGAAAATGGCGCCTGTATCGCGGCGCCCAAAACATTTTCTCTATTCATGGTCGCAGCGTGGTTGCTTCTGACGTTATAAAAACTTCCTCTGCACTCGCGATCCGTCACAGCTAAACAGAATGGCCCGCTCATCCACCACCGTCTCTAGATGGCATGTGCGCCCCCACAACTGGTGTACGTACGGGAGTGTCTTTTCGACATGCTTGAGGTCCAGTTCCACGCCTTCATACCCGTGCTTCAGATACAGTTCGCCGTTGTTGTTATAGTCTCCGTCTTCCACCCAAATCACCGGAATCCCGCCGTTGACGCGGGAAGCGCAGATGTGGTCGCGTACCTTTTCCCAATCGATCTCCACAATCTTCCATTCATTGCCGACCTTTTGGTAGAGATATAAGTCGAGCTCCTCAACCAGTTCTTTGGTGAGATAGTTGCGCAGAAAGGAAACGTCTGTCTCCGTCTCTCGCACCTCGAACATCTTTGCCCTGCCTTGGCCGGGCTCGCGCCCAAACCGCTCCCGTTCCTCCTGCGTCGGTTCGTTCCACCGCTTCTCGATGTCCTCCCAAATCGCCAAACCGAGGTGATACGGATTAATCGTGGTCCGCGAGGGTAGCACGACGCCGGCATGCATCTGCGCAAAGTCAACGGCTTCCGCGTCGGTCAGATCCATCTCGCGCATGATGCGCAGGTGCCAATAGGTAGCCCAACCTTCGTTCATGATTTTCGTCTCCAACTGCGGCCAAAAGTAGAGCATTTCCTCCCGAAGCAAGGACAGAATGTCACGCTCCCATTCCTCAAGGACGCGGCTGTACTCGATAAGAAACAACATCAGGTCGCGTTCCGGAACCAGCATCTGACCGGATCTCCACCCTGTCCGCCCCGTTTTGTTGCCGTTGCCTTGTCCCGCTTTGGCATCCGCCCGGCTGACCGGGTCTTCTTCGTCGAGTTGCCACAAGTCGTCATACGGTCCCGTTTGTCGCCGCGCCTTGTGCCGCTTTTCCTCGCGCATCCGCCGCAGGCGTTCGCGCCGCACCTTGTCGGCGTTGTGCGAAGGGTCGATGTGCTGTTGCAGCGCGATGCCGGCGTCCAGCACCTGCTCCACCCGTTGCCGCCCGTACTCCAGCTCGTACTGGCGCACCCGCTCCGCGTTCGCCGCCATTCGCTCCACCATATCGCGCGACGTGTTGGCAAAGGCGATGTTGTTTTTGAAAAAGTCCGAGTGTCCCAATACGTGTGCGCAGACGGTCTTGTTTTGCAACAGGGTGTTCCCGTCCAACAAGAACGCATACGACGGATTGGAGTTGATGACCAGCTCGTAAATGCGACTGAGCCCAAAATCGTACTCTAATTTCATTTTATGGAATGCCTTTCCAAAACTCCAATGGCTGAAGCGAGTGGGCATTCCGTACGCACCGAACGTATAGATAATATCGGACGGGCACACCTCGTAGCGCATCGGAAAATAGTCGAGGCCAAACCCGTCCGCAATCCGCATGATTTTTTCTATCGATTGTTCAAGCTCCTTAAGCTCCGCGTCGTTCATCGTATCCCGCACCCCCTCGCCTTAAGCTGGCTTCACGGTCTCGTCGCGGGAGCTGAAGAAAGCCTTCAAGGCTTGATAGATACCCGCCTTTTCCCGAATCACGACGGTTCGGAAATACGGGTGGCTAACCTTCCCAAAGGCGTTCATCAAGGTCGAGGATCGGCCGTATTGGTTGACTTCTGCGTAACCAAACATTTGGGACAGTTCGCACAATTGGTTGACCAACCGCACACACCGTTCGTTGTCAGACGTCAAGTTATCGCCGTCTGAGAAGTGAATCGGATAGATGTTGTAGCGCTCTGACGGATACTCTTTCTCAATCATCGCCAGGGCGAACTCGTAGGCGGACGAACAGATGGTGCCGCCGCTCTCGCCGCGGGTGAAAAAGTGCTCCTCACTCACCTCGCGCGCCTCGGTGTGATGGGCGATGTAGCGAATCTGCACCGTGTCGTACTTGGTCCGCAAAAACCGTGTCATCCAGAAGAAGAAGGTGCGTGCACAGTACTTTTCAAACAACCCCATGCTTCCCGACGTATCCATCATCGCCAGAACGACCGCCTTCGAATCGGGTTCCTCCACATCCTCCCAGGTCTTGTAGCGTAAATCATCCGGCAGGATGCGCAAGTTCATGCTGCCTTGTTGGGCGGATTCGCGCTGACTGCGGCGGATGGACTCGAGCAGGGTCCGTTTCTTGTCGATGTTGTTTGATAGCCCCGTCTTGCGCACGTCCCGAAAATCGATGTCATGGGTAACCATGTCGTCCGGAGACTTGGGTTTGAGGTTGGGCAGGGTCAACTCGGCAAACAACTCCGCCTCGATGTCTTCAAGCGCCACGTCCGCCTCCACGTAGTCCACTCCAGGTTGGTTGCCGGCCCCTTGTCCCTGACCCGGCTGCGGCGGCCCGTCGGATGCAATCACGTCCCCGACCTGAGAGTCGCCTTTCCCCGTCCCTGCCTGCTTGCTTTTGTTGAAATTGTAGCGGAATCGATATTCCTCCAGGGAACGGATTGGAATCCGGACAATCTGCCGCCCGTCGCTCATAATGATGCCTTCGTCGCTGATTAGGTCCGCCAGATTCTCCCTTATGGCCTGCTTGACCTTTTCCCGATGCCGCTCCTGGTCCTGATGCCCCTTGCGGTGCAGGGACCAGTCCTCTTTGCTGAGTGTAAACTGGGTGGCCGCCATCGCGCTCCCCTCCTCTCTTCGTAGGTCCTTGTTGTGGTCAGCGATTGAGCAGGCTGCCCGTGTAACGAAGCAGTTCGTTCGCGCATACCGCGCAGTAGCCGTGTTCGTCAATAAGCCGAGCAATAACCTCGTTGATCTTCTTCAACTGCGATTCATCCGGCGTCTTGGTCGACGTCGTGATTTTCACAATGTCCTTCAAGTCGGCAAACAACTTCTTTTCAATCGCCTCGCGCAGCCGTTCGTGCGAGCGGTAGTCAAACTTTTTCCCGCGCCGCGCGTACGTCGAGATGCGGATGAGAATCTCCTCGCGGAAGCTGCGCTTGGCGTTCTCTGAGATGCCAATCTGCTCCTCAATCGAACGCATCAGCTTCTCGTCCGGATCCATCTCCTCGCCGGTGAGCGGATCCTTAATCTTTTGCCAGCTGCAATACGCTTCTACGTTGTCCAGGTAGTTTTCCAGCAACGTCTTGGCCGATTCCTCAAAGGAATAGACGAACGCCTTTTGCACCTCGGTCTTCGCCATCTCGTCGTACTCTTTCCGGGCGGTGGCGATAAAGTTGAGCAGACGCTGCTTATCTTCCTTGGAAATCGACGCGTGTTGATCCAGCCCGTCCTTGATGGC
Organism: Alicyclobacillus herbarius DSM 13609; assembly: GCF_000430585.1. Classification (GTDB taxonomy): domain Bacteria; phylum Bacillota; class Bacilli; order Alicyclobacillales; family Alicyclobacillaceae; genus Alicyclobacillus_G; species Alicyclobacillus_G herbarius. The sequence continues at coordinate 76,252 of NZ_AUMH01000012.1, read as the reverse complement.
GCGGAGTACGTCCAGGGCATTGATACAGGTCGTGTCCTGACGGACCAGGGCCGTTGAGATCCGGTTGATGATATAGCGCGGATCGAGCCCAAACATCCCTTCGTCCGGAAACTCTTCCTTCAACTCTTTGATGTCAGCGTCTTTTAGACCCTCGACCACCTGCCCATTGTAGACGTACATCTTCTTTAACAGGTCGACCCCTTGCTTCTTCGACTCGCGCAGACGCGTCAGAATCGAGAAGATGGCGGCCGTACGCAGCGCGTGTGGAGCGATGTGAATGTCTTTCAAATCGCTTTGCTTGACCAGCTTCTCGTAAATCTTGATCTCATCGTCCACGCGCAGGTTGTAGGGAATCGGCATGACAATCATGCGCGATTGCAAGGCCTCGTTTTTCTTGTTCGCGATGAACGCCTTGTACTCCGCCTCATTGGTATGCGCGACAATCATCTCGTCAGCGGATATGAGCGCAAACCGTCCCGCCTTGAAATTCCCCTCCTGCGTCAAGCTCAAGAGGTGCCAGAGAAACTTTTCGTCGCACTTGAGCATCTCTTGAAATTCCATCAGACCCCGGTTGGCCTTATTCAGTTCCCCGTCAAACCGGTACGCGCGCGGATCGGATTCCGATCCGTACTCCGTAATGGTCGAAAAGTCAATACTCCCGGTTAAATCGGCAATGTCTTGGGACTTCGGATCGGACGGACTGAACGTGCCAATCCCGACGCGTTTCGTTTCTGACAAGATAACCCGTTCCACAGGTACCTTTTCAATATCGCCGCCAAAGTCCAACTCCAGGCGCAGTTGACAAGCCGGACACAGGTTCCCTTCGATGCGAACCCCGTATTCTTGTTCAAACTCGGGACGCAGGGGCTCTGGGATGAGATGCAGAGGCTCCTCGTGCATCGGACAACCTTTAATGCCATATAATGCACCCTGTGGCGTGCGACTGTACCGTTCCAACCCGCGCTTGAGCATCGCTACAATCGTCGACTTTCCACCACTGACCGGTCCCATCAGGAGCAAAATGCGCTTGCGCACCTCGAGCCTGCGCGCCGCGGCGTGAAAGTACTCCTCGACCAACCGCTCAATCGTGGCATCTAGACCGAACAGCTCACGTTCAAAAAACCGGTAGTGCCGGCGTCCGTCTGCATCGGTCTCAATGCCGGCATCCGCAATCATATCGTAAATCCGATTGTGGGCCGTTTTCGCCACGTCGGGGTTTCGGCGGACAATATCCAGGTAGTCGAGAAAGGTTCCTTCCCAGCGCAATGCCTCTTCTTCGGCCCGATACGCATTGAGACGAGAGAGAAAGCTCATGACGTCATCCCCCTTTTGTTCGGGCCCGAGCCCTCGCAGTTCGCCGCTTAGAAGTTTTGAGACCTTCCCGCAACATGTGTCCCACAGCCTGAAGATACGTGCCTTACTTATCAGACTATATTCCCGCCACCCTTGACCACATGCCCGCTGCCTATCCAAGGTAAGAAGATTTTGAATATGATGCTCAGGAACCGGGCACGGCTGGGTTACCTCTACTATATGCGCGGCGCGCGCGAGGTGTCCCAACGGCAATAGCCTATACGGGAGCTGCCCCGTGCAAGCGCTGTTCGAGCCACGCCAAAGCCTCGGGCAGGTGCTTCTGCCAGAACCCCCAGATGTGCGTCCCATCCGCCTCGTGATAATTCATGACAGCGCCTCGCTCGGTCAGGAGCGTGTGCATCTGCCTATTAAACTCGTAGAAATTCAGGGTGCCGTGCTCTTTCGTCTCCACCGCCGTCTCCTGACGTCCGACCAGCATGTACCCGGCCAACTTGGATAAATCATGAGTCTCCGCCACTTTCGCTTGCAGGGGCGGATAAAAAGCGCCCGAGAACAACAACAGCTGCGAAAAGACGTCCGGCCGCTGCAGATGAATCGACAGCGAGGCGGCCGCCCCCAGGGAGATCCCAGCCATAAACCACTTTCCCTTGTCTGGCGCGATGGCGTACTCTTCCTCGATGTACGGAATGCACTCTTCTAGAACAAAACGGCTGTATGCCTCATGCCGGTCGCCTGAAATGTCGTAATCAGCGCTGCGCAGCCGTTTGTTCATCGCCATACAGACAATCACCAATGGCGATAATTCGCCACTGGTCATGCGTTCGCAGGCAATGGTGGCGATGCGGCCGTGGGTTATAAACTCGTTCCCATCGTGGCAGAACAACACCGGATAGGCCTCTTCCCGCGAGTACCCGGGGGGAAGACAGACCTTAATGGTTCGATCTTCGCAAAGATGGGAACTGTAGATCTCGTGACTCTCAATCACACGTTGACTGGATGCGGACTGGCTCATGCTGGCCCCTCCTCCGTTTGGGTGGTGACCCGAATTCGATTCCTGTTATATAAACGACGTGGAATTATTATATAACAGTTGATCCCGTTATTTTTGTCTGGATTCGCACATTGAAAGAATGTGTATTATAATCGATTACGGGTTCTGTATTAATGTCTGGCCTGTTCTTCTGATGGCCTATTGTAAACCACACGAGGAAAATTATAAAACGAGGTGAACGGAATGAGCACGTCGACTGCAGCGGATAAGATTCCGTATTTGCAAGTGCTCGATGAAAACGGCAAAGTGGTCAACCAAGACCTCATGCCGAACTTGCAGGACGACCAGCTGCGGGAATTGATGCGGCGCATGGTCTTTACGCGCATTGTCGATCAGCGCGCAATCCGCTTGACGCGTCAAGGCCGTTTGGGCTTCTACGCCCCGGTGGCCGGCCAGGAAGCATCCATGATTGGCAGCGAGTTCGCCACACAGAAGGAAGACTTTATCCTGCCCGGGTATCGTGATGTGCCCCAGGCCCACTTCCACGGTTGGCCGCTGTACCAGTGGATTCTCTATTCGCGTGGTCACCAGCACGGTGGCGAAGTGCCGCAGGACGTGAATGTCCTGCCACCGCAGATCATTATTGGCGCCCAGTACGTGCAGTGCACAGGCATGGCGCTGGCCTTCAAACTGCGCGGAGAAAAGCGGGTCGCCGTGACCTATACCGGCGACGGAGGCACCTCGCAAGGTGACTTCTACGAAGGCATCAACTTCGCCGGCGCCTTTCATGTCCCGGCTGTCTTTATCGTTCAAAACAACCAATTCGCCATCTCGACACCGGTTCGTTTGCAGAGCGCGGCGGAGACCCTGGCGCAAAAGGCTGTGGCAGCCGGCATCCCCGGCGTACAAGTGGACGGTATGGACGTGTTGGCGGTGTATGCAGCCGCGAAAGACGCGATTGACCGTGCGCGTGAAGGCGATGGACCGACCCTGATTGAAGCGTTGACGTTCCGTTACGGCCCGCACACGATGTCGGGCGACAACCCGACCCGTTATCGCACAAAGGAACTGGAATCGGAATGGGAGCGCAAAGACCCGCTTATCCGTTTCCGCAACTACCTTGAATCGAAGGGCTTGTGGTCTGAGGAAGACGAAAATCGGTCCATTGAGGAAGCCAAGGATGCTCTGAACGATGCCTTGAAGAAGGCGGACTCGTATCCGAAGATGACCATCCCCGGCTTAATCGAAAGCATGTTTGAAACCCTGCCCGAGTCGCTCGTACGGCAGAAGGCTGAGTTCTCTGGGGAGGCGAAGTAATCCATGGCAGAAGTGACGATGATTAAAGCCATCACCAACGCGCTTGACCTGGAACTGGGGCGCGATGAGAAGGTCCTTTTATTTGGCGAAGACGTAGGCCACAACGGCGGCGTCTTCCTCGCCACCGAAGGCCTGCAGGAAAAGTACGGCGACAAACGCGTGTTTGATACCCCGCTGGCTGAGTCGGGAATTATCGGGTTGGCAAACGGGTTGGCGATGCAGGGGTTCCGTCCAGTTGCGGAAATTCAGTTCTTTGGCTTCGTCTTTGAAGCGATGGACCAGATTGTCGGTCAGGCAGCGCGTACCCGCTACCGCACAGGCGGCCGTTTCACCTGCCCGCTGGTCATCCGTTCCCCGTTCGGTGGCGGTGTGAAAACCCCGGAGCTGCACGCCGACAGCCTGGAGGGCCTGTTCGTCCAGTCCCCTGGCATCAAAGTCGTCATTCCTTCCAATCCGTACGACGCCAAGGGACTACTCATCTCCGCCATCCGCGATAACGATCCGGTGCTGTTCCTGGAGCATATGCGCCTGTACCGATCCATCCGTCAGGAGGTGCCGGACGAAGCCTATACCATCCCTCTCGGCAAGGCGAACGTGGTCCGCGAAGGCAAAGACGTGACCGTCATCGCCTACGGCTACATGGTGCATGTGGCTAGGAAGGCGGCAGAACAGTGGTCGAAGGAAAAGGGGATTGAGGCGGAGGTCATCGACCTGCGCACGATTAACCCGATTGACATCGAAACCATTGTCGAGTCCATCAAGAAGACCCATCGCGCCGTAGTCGTGCAAGAGGCCCAGCGCTCGGCCGGTGCAGCAGCGGAAATCATCGCACAAATTAACGAGCACGCCATTTATCATCTGGAAGGCCCCGTACTGCGAATCACGCCTCCGGACACGGTATATCCGTTCGGCTTGATTGAAGACGAATGGCTGCCCGACGAGCAGCAGGTTCTGCGCGGCCTGGACAAGGTCATGAGCATGTAATTGACGTCAACCGTCTGGAGGTGAGCAAAATGGGAGTTTACGCATTCCGTTTGCCAGAGCTTGGCGAAGGACTGCATGAGGGACGCCTGGAAAAATGGTTGGTCAAACCGGGCGACACCGTTCAGGAGGACGACGCTCTGGCGGAAATTGAAAATGACAAAACGATGGTGGAACTACCCAGCCCAGTTGCCGGCAAGGTGCTAGAATTGAAAGTCGAGGAAGGCGCCACTGCGGTGGTTGGCGACATCCTCATCACCTTTGAAGTCGAAGGTGAAGGCAATGAAGCGGAAACCGGCGCGTCAGCCCCGGCCCAGGATGCCAGCGATGCGGGCGTGCATGGAGCAGGCCTTGAGAACGTGACCGCCAATGTGAAAAAGGAGGGTCAATCCCCTGCCGAGGCCCCGTCGCCTGCACCGGCAGCCGCAGAGGCCGACAACCAGGGCACAGACCTGACCAGCCATGCCCACGAAGTGCTGGCCACACCGGGTGTGCGCAAATACGCCCGCGAACACGGCGTGGACATCACGAAGGTCAAAGGCACAGGCAACAACGGCAAGGTCACGAAGGAAGATGTGGACGCCTACTTGAAAGGCGGCGCCCAACCAGCGGCTCCGGCGGCAGCGGCAACTGCGGAGCAAGCGACGGTCCGTGCGCAAGCCCCTGTCGGCGCACCCCCAGTCAGCATCTCCGAAAACACAGCACTGGAAGAACGCCAGCCGTTGCCCAACATCCGCAAAATTATCGCCCAGGCCATGGCCCGCTCGGCATACACAGCGCCGCACGTCACAGTAATGGACGAGGTAAATGTCACCGAGCTAGTACAGCTGCGCAAGGAAATTAAGCCCTTGGCCGAAGAGCGCGGTGTCAAGGTCAGTTATTTGCCATTCATCGTTAAGGCGCTGGTGGCTGCGCTCAAGAAGCACCCGGTGCTCAACTCGTCGCTCGACGAGGAAAAGCAGGAATTGGTGTTGAAAAAGTACTATCATATTGGCATCGCGACCGACACCGAGCGCGGCTTGTTGGTCCCGGTTATCCGCGACGCGGATAGAAAGAGCATGTGGGCCATTGCTGAAGAGATCAACGATTTGGCGGCCCGCGCGCGCGACAATAAACTGGGACCACAAGAGATCAAGGGCAGCACCATGTCCATCACAAACATCGGTTCGGTCGGTGGGATGTTCTTTACGCCCATCATCAACTACCCAGAGGTGGCCATCCTTGGCGTCGGCCGCATCACCGAGCGTCCGATTATGAAAAACGGCGAGGTTGTCGGCGCGCAGATGCTGGCCCTCTCGCTCAGCTTTGACCACCGGGTCGTCGACGGTGCACTGGCGCAGCGGTTTATCAATGACATCAAGGGGCTCTTGGAAAATCCACGGTTGTTGCTCATGGAGGTGTAACAATTGGTCGTCGGTGAATTTACCCAGGAAGTAGACGTCATTGTGATTGGTGCTGGCCCTGGCGGCTACGTCGCCGCCATTCGGGCCGCCCAGCTCGGCAAGAGCGTCACGGTCGTGGACAAGGGTAACCTGGGCGGTGTTTGCCTGAATGTGGGCTGCATCCCGTCGAAAGCCCTCATCAGCGCCGCCGAGTTTTACGAGAAAAGCAAGCAGTCTCCGTTCCCCGGCGTCACGACACAGGCGGAGTTGGATTTCGCCAAAGTCATGGAGTGGAAGCAATCGGTCGTCGACAAGATGACCGGAGGCGTCAAAACCCTCTTCAAAGGCAATAAGATCAACTTTGTGCAAGGCGAAGCGTTCTTCTCCAAGGCGGACGAAGTCCGGATTATGAAGGAACACGAGAGTGAGCGCTACAAATTCCAACACTGCATCATTGCGACTGGATCGCGCCCGATTGAGTTGAAGTCTCTGCCGTATGGAAAACGGGTACTGTCCTCGACAGAAGCCCTCTCCCTCGACCATGTGCCGGAGAGCCTGGTGGTTGTCGGTGGCGGTTACATCGGCATCGAATTGGGACAAACCTATGCGAAGTTTGGCTCCAAGGTCACCATCATTGAGGGGACCAAGTCGATTCTGCCGACGTTCGATCCGCAGGCCGTCCGCTTGGTCCAACGGAACCTGAAGAAGTATGGTGTGGACGTGGTCACCGAAGCGTTCGCGCAAGGTGTGGAAGAACACGAAGACGGCGTCACGCTCACCTACAAAGTCGGTGACGAAGAGAAGTCGGTCAAGGCTGAATATGTCCTGGTTACCGTGGGACGCCGCCCAAACACCGACGAACTGGGGCTCGAATCGATTGGCATCAAGATGACCGACAAGGGTCTGATTGAGGTCGACGAACAGTGTCGCACCAGCGTCCCCAACATCTATGCGATTGGCGACATCGTGCCTGGGCCTGCGCTCGCACACAAAGCCTCGTACGAAGGCAAGGTCGCCGCAGAAGTGATTGCGGGGAAAAAGAGCGCGGTAGATTACCGGTGCATTCCGTCCGTCGTCTTTTCCGACCCTGAAATTGCCAGTGTCGGCCTGAGCGAGGAAGAAGCCAAGGAGCAGTATGGCGAGGTCGCAACCGGGCGCTTCCCGTATGCGGCCAACGGCCGTGCCGTCGCCCTCAACGCCAGCGAAGGCTACATAAAGCTGATTGCGGACAAGAAGAGTGGCTTGCTGGTTGGAGCCCAGGTCATCGGGCACGAGGCGTCCAACTTGATTGCCGAACTCGGGTTGGCGATTGAGATGAGTGCCACCCTCGAAGACATCGCCCTCACCATTCACGCCCATCCGACCTTGGGCGAGATGGTTATGGAGGCTTCTGAGGTGGCCCTGGGTTCGCCTATCCACATCGTCAGCAAGTAACAAAAAGCCACATCAAGCCCAAAAGAAAAACGGTGCCTCGTCATCAGCGGCGAGACGCCGTTTTTTGTTCTGCGGGCGGTATGTGCCGGCTCTGGATATGGCCGATGTCACTTCAACCTGGTCAGTCTTCAGCGTTAGTTCGACGACGCAGGGTGCTCCAGTTTCGGCAAATCGCGGATGAACATCAGTACGTCCGCCAGACTGCCTTGATGGGTAAATTCGAAGTGACCGCGACCGTGGTCGATCAAACAGTCGGTGACGAGATACGTTTCGATGCCCAACTTTCCGGCCACCCCGTCTTCCTGCACGTCGTTGCCAAACATGATGCAGGAAAACGGGCTCACATCCAGTTTGTCTACGATTTCTACAAAATACTTCGGATTCGGTTTACAAAAGTGCATGTCTTCCAGGGTCGTCACCAACTGAAACGGGATGTCCCCCACCCCGGCCCATTCCATCCGATGCCGGATGGCCCGCTCTGGGAAGATGGGATTGGTCGCAATGACCAGTTGATACCCTTTCTCGTGCGCGGTTTGACAGATTTCCCGAGCGAGGGGCGTCGGTGAGGTATAGCTTCGGAGTTCCCGAAAGCCTTCTTCGTAGAATTGGTCAAACAGCGGCCAGATCTGTTCTTCGCAGAGGCCAGTAGCCTGGAGGAAGCGTTCCTTCAGAACGGTCAAATTGGTTTTATTCGGTTCTTCGTTTTCAATCATGGCCGTGGTGGCGTTCCAAATTTCCCGCACTGCGGTCTTTTCATCCAAGACATGGGCAATCCGCGGAACCAAGTGTTCAAAATAGGCCCGCATGAACTCGTCCAAGTCCATCGGCAAGAGTGTCCCGTCAAGGTCAAACAGGAGTGTCGTCAGCATTCACGGTGTCGCCTCCTCGAATGAGTGGATGCCCCAGGCGAATCCAGTGGTCTCTACGTGAGCCCAGGAAAACCGCATTGGCGCAGCGCTTCGTAGACAATAATCGCGACCGAATTCGCCAGGTTCAAAGACCGTGCACCGGCAATCATCGGCATTCGAACGACGGAGTCCAAGTTTTTGTCAATCACCCACTGAGGCAACCCGGCCGTCTCCTTGCCAAAGACCAAAAAATCATCCGGTTGATACTGAATCTCGCTGTACCACTTCCTCCCGCGCGTCGACGTGTATATAAAACGGCCCTCCGGGTGCTTGTCCCATACTTCCTGCAACGAATCATGATAACGAATATCAAGCAGGTGCCAATAATCCAGTCCGGCCCGCTTTAAGTAGCGGTCTTCCGTCGAGAAGCCGAGGGGACGGACCAGGTGCAGGACACTCCCGGTTGCCGCGCAGGTCCGGGCAATGTTCCCCGTGTTGCCCGGAATCTCCGGCTCCACCAGCACAACGTGCATGCCATGTTGCCTCCTTGCTCCATCATCCCATCCAGTGTACCACACCCCCCTTTTCTGGATGTAACCTCAACACACGCGCTGCGGAAGGTGGACAAACGCATACCGAGTTTGCGGGGTCCAGGCACGGCTGTCCAAATATAGATAATGCCGATGATAGCTCGGGTCCGTATGGGCGTTGACGAGCGGATCGCCCTTTTGATCAAAGTCGACGACGATGGTGCAATGCCCGAAACGACCCTGACCCTGCCAATCGTAAAAGACGAGGTCGCCGATTTTCAGTTCCTGCGCGGATGACCGTACAGAGGCCTGCACCTGTCCGGTCAGATACAGGTACAATGCGTGCGCGGTGGACCAGCTAAAGCTCCATGTGTCTTCGCCGCTGTCGTTGAACCGGTACCACCAGCCACTGGCCCGATTGCCCGTATCGTGCATCGGCACACCCGCACTGTAGAGACACTGGGAAACAAAGTTCGTGCAGTCGTCGAGGCGAAAATACACGTACTGGGGATTCGGTCGATTCCACCATAACTCTGCGTAGCGAAGAGCCTGCAGACGGTCGTATGTGTTGCATGCCGGCCGCATAAAGCGACGAACGAGGCTTCGCAACCCGGTTTGCGGCCGCTCGATGCCGGCTGCATCCGCGTCGAGGCCGGCGTCGCTCTCGACACTGACGACAGGGTTTGGCCCCATCCCCGTCTCATCCGATTCCTGGGCGCTCACGATGCGCCATGTTCCGTCCGGGCTTGGCTGCCATCGCTGCAGGTGGCGAATAATTCGCCCCTCCACCGCGTGTTCCATCCCGTCCCGGTACACCCAGTTGACGGATTCCTCCATCTCTACGTCAACGGCGGTTGATTCGCCGTTCCCGCCAAGGTTCCCGTCTGTCGGTTCGGGAGTATTCAGCGGCCGCCAACGGTTCACCCGGACGCGGCTGTGCGCGCGCAGCAATCGGCTGCGCCGAATCTGTGCCGATTGGCGACGACGTTCCCAGCCCAGCTTTATCCACTTCCAGTTTTCCCCCGCTTGCTCGGCCCAGTACCTGGCCAAGGCATCGAGGTCACCCGTCAACCAGTAGCGGTTTCTCTCCTCCATGTAACCTTGAATGGACCCTGTTAAATTCGACACTGCACTCACCCACCCAGGATGACGTACTACAGCCTATGTCAGATGGGCGTACCGTGACAACGGAAGACAATCGCAATGCCCAATGTCTATATCGAAGGGCGTGATATCTTTGGAATGCGCCAGAATGGCTATGCTATACTAGCGAACGGTGCTTTTATCTGGGATACGTAGTACTGCCAAGAGGTGAAGACCAATGCAAGACTTGACCATTGTCGTCATGCAAGGCGACCAGACCGGTCAGGAGCTGCTGGAAGAAGCGCTGCGTGTGCTCTCGCCGGACGTTTTGGGCTTTCCCATCCAATTCGAGACATACGACCTGAGCCTGGAAAACCGACGCAAGACAAATAACCAGGTCGTGTTTGAAGCGGCGCAGGCGATGCGGCGGCACCGTTATGGATTGAAAGCAGCGACCATTACACCGGAAACCAAAGGCGACGTTGGCAGCCCCAATGCCATTCTGCGCAAGGAAATCAATGGCACGGTCATTGTTCGGACAGGCCGGCGCATCCCGGGCATTGCACCCCCGGTTGGCGTGTTTTCCCCCATCTCGGTGGTACGGATGGCGGTCGACGATGCGTATGGGGCCAAGGAGTGGCGGGAGCAAGAGGGCGACGACGAGATTGCCTTCCGCACGGAACGCATTTCCCGCAACGTCTGCCGTGGTGTGGCTGAATACGCGTTCCAGCATGCTCGTCGCCTGGGAGCAACCGTGTTTGGCGGTCCCAAGTTCACCGTCAGCCCGGTCTACGAAGGCATGTTCAAGGAAGAACTCGACAAAGCGGCCGCCAAATACAGCGGCGTCAAGTACGATCCGCAACTAATTGACGCGACGTACGCGCTGCTTCTGGTCAAGGCGGGTGAACCGCTGGTCATCCCCGCCCTCAACCGGGACGGCGACTGCCTGTCCGACCTCGTGCTGCAGATGTTCGGATCGATTGCCGGAGCCGAATCCATCCTGCTGGCGCTCGACGAGAACTGGCAGCCGCAAGTGATTATGGCGGAAGCACCGCACGGCACCGCCCCCAGCCTGTTCGGAAAGAACGTGGCGAACCCGATGGCCATGATTCTTGCCGGCGCATCGCTATTGGCCCACCACGATGACAAAAGTGCCCAGATGGCCTCGCGGGCGATTTACGAGTCGACCCTGGAGGCGATTATGATGGGCGTGCGGACCGCGGATTTGGGCGGCGGGACCAGCACCACCGATTTCACAGACGATGTCATCCATCGCGTCAAGGCGAAGCTGGAAGTCTGGAGCACCCTCGGCGAGAACCACTAATCCAAGAAATTCGCCCACGCATTCGCTCCTCCACCGCATAAGGTAGGGTATAGACGCCCAATCGCGGTGGATGGAGTGATGACCGGTGATGAAGCGCAGACAGAACGTTCCGCCGTGGGCGAAGGTGCTGCTGCAGCACATGCTGCGCCCACCGTACTTTCTAGAACAAATCGCGTCCGCAAACGCGCAGAAATCGTCCGCATCGCAAGAAGCGAAACCAAAGAGCCACAAAGAAACGGAGAATCGGGCCGCCGACGAGGATGTCGGCGGCCATTCGTTTGTCGAAGGACAACCTGTACACCCGCGGCCAGATGGTCGCTCTGAGACCCATTCCAGCCGTCATACGGCCGCCTCTGGGCGCCCCGCACAGCCCTATAGCCACCCACATGCCCGTCACGAGGGGACCATCGATGAGGAGCTTGTCACGACCTCCCTGCCTAACGTGGAACTCACGGGTCCAGCCTGGCGCCGGGTCCTGCGCCGACTCGACATCCCACCCGAATTGCCGAAAGCCTATGGGTGGAGTGTGAAACGGGCAGAAGCCGTCGGTGGTGTGGCTCGCGTTATCACCCCGTCGCGCGTCTATGCGGTGAAGCGAACCCACCTGTCCCCGGAAGGCATTCGTTGTATCTACGAACTGGCCAACTATGTGCGCATCCACGGTTTTCCCTTGACGCCTCGGTTTGCCTTAACGAAAAAGCCGCGCCGACCCTTTTTCAGCCGAGATGGGCAACCGTATTACGCGACCCGTTGGGTAGTCGGCAACCCCGCCAACTTCAGCCGGATTGAGCAAGTGGCCGCGGTCTCCCGCGCCCTGGCCCGGTTTCACAAGGCTTCGCGAGGCTTTGAGCCGCAATCGGGCGGATCGCTACGCAGTGAGTTCAACCTGGAAGGGCTGTGTAAACGCCGGCTGTCTGACCTGCGCGTGCTTTTGTTGGAAGCGGAACAGCGCAAGGCCCGGGACCGTTTTGCGCAAAGGCTGTGCGATCTGGGGCCGACGCTACGAAGAGATGCCGAAGCGGCACTCGCTCTCCTGGCGGAAGCGGACGTGCGCGCGCACCTGTACCGGGAAGAGGAAGACCCTTGCGTCTGCCACTTGGACGTGACTCCAGACAACTTCATCTATACGCCCAACCACGATGTGGCTGTGCTCGACCTCGACCTCGCCGCGTACGCCCCCCGCGCGCTTGACGTGGCCCATCTTTTGCGGCGGAGCCTGGAGCGGCAGCGTTGGTCCGGCGACGTGGCCTACCGCTGCTTCCTCGAATTCGACAAGGTGCAGTCCATGACCAAAGCCGAATATACCCTGGTACGGGCTTTGCTCACCTTCCCCTACCGGGCCTGGCGCCTGGCGCACGCTCACTTGCGCCTGCAGCCGCGCCCGGACGATCTCGCCGATTTAGAAGACTTCGCGCAGCAGCAGGAGCAGCGTCAACACTTTCTCGAAGCGTTTGCCGAGCAAATTCAGCAGGTTTAATGTGTGGCCGCCCACGCCATCTCCTCCCGCACCTCCGGGCACATCTCCGTTTCATACGCCGCCGCCACGGCGCGCCTTGCCTCCTCCCCGCCAATTCGCCACAGCGCCCAAGCCGCGCTCGCCCGCAGCTCGGGGCGGTCGTGGCGCAAGAACGGGATGATGTGTGGAATGGCCTCCGGCCTGCGGCAGTTTCCCAAGGCAATGAGGGCGTTTCGCTGCCAAGTGCGCACTCCCCGCCAGGCTACCGCGGTATGGCCGTAACGGCGCAGGAAGGCTCGATTGCTCCAGCCAAGGATTTCAATTAGGTCCGGGAACTCCAGCTCGCCTTGCGGCAGATATTCCGCATGCCAAGACGCCTCTACGTCCCGATTCTCGGGACAGGCCCACTGACACGTATCGCACCCCCAGACGCGTCGGCCCATGGCTGCCCGGTACGCCTTTGGAATGATCCCTTTCATCTGCGTGATATACGAGAGACACCGGGTGGCGTCAATCACCCCCGGCGCGATAAGCGCCCCCGTCGGACAGGCGTCCATACACAGCGTGCAGGACCCGCAGCGGGAAGGCTCCTCCCGTTTCGCCGGCTCAACCTCAATATCCACCGCCAGGGTGCCGAGAAACACGAATGATCCGTGCTCCGGCGTGTAAAAGAGGCAGTTCTTGCCCAGCCAACCAATGCCCGCTCGTTCGGCGACCCGCCGGTCGACAAGGGGCGAGGTGTCAATCCCAATCCGGTGACCCACTTTATGGCCCACTTCTTGCTCAATCAAGTGCAGTAACGTTTCCAGGCGATCCCGCAAGACATGATGATAGTCCTGTCCATACGAGTAGACGGTGACCTGCCCGGTCAACCGTCCTTTCGGGTGCCGCCGTGCGGCTGCCCGACCCGGCTCGGTGAGGTAGGCCATGGCTGCGGCAATCAAGCTCTTCGCCTCTGGGTACCAAAGCCGCGGATTCACTCGCTGCTGTGCATCGCTGCACTCGAATCCGGTCAGTCCGCGCTCGGCGTACGCCGTAAGCTTGGGGAGCAATTCCGGGAACGGATCGGCCGTGGTGGCGCCCACCGCGTCCAGACCAGCCTGCTTCCCCAACTCCTGCAGGCGCTTATGTGTAAGTTCCGTCATTTCGGAATGGCCGCTCGCGCCAACTCGTCGCAACGTTCGTTTAAGGTGACGCCGGCGTGGCCTTTCACCTTCCCAAACTCCACTCGGTGCGTCTGCAACAGCCCCAGGAGCCGTTCCCACAAATCCCGGTTTTGCACCGGCTCGCCCTTACTGTTACGCCATCCGTTGCGCCGCCAGTTGACATACCAGCGTTGACGGATGCAGTTGACCACGTAAGCCGAGTCACTGTACAGCATGACTTGACACGGGTAATGGAGACACTCCAAAGCTTCGCAGACCGCCGTCAGCTCCATGCGCTGATTCGTCGTCATCCGCTCGCCGCCCGAAATCTCCTTGCGTTTATCCTGATAAAGGAGGACGGCTGCCCAGCCGCCCGGTCCTGGATTTCCAGAACAAGCCCCGTCCGTATAGATGGTGACTTTCACGGAAGCGGGAGGTGAGTTTGTCATACGAATCTACCCCCGCGCCCATTATAACAGCAAACCCATGGCTATGTCCGATCAGGTCAACATCCGCCAGAGGACGACACTGGTTACGCCGAGGGACAAGAGTGCGAGCACGTACGCGGACGCGCTGCCGATTCTCGACCCTTTGCTTTCGACCCACTTCCCGAAGCGGTACGTATAAAACCCGACTCCGAGCGGTATCAGCATCGAAATCAGAAATTCGAGCATGGTGATGCTAGGCACGTTCTAATCGCTCCTTACTCGTTCCTCTCCGCCGCAGGGCGCCAATAGTGACCAAGAGTACGGGCAGACCAAAGATGATAATTGCCCCGCAGGCAATGAGGTACGTCTCGACCAAGTGAACTGCCTGCCCAACGTCTGCGGGCAAGAGGCTCAAAGCGAAACAGAGTAGGGCGAGCGCGGGAATCGCCGGCCGGGGCGTCGGCCAGTGCAGACCGCGGGCAAACAAGTAGGCGGCCGCCCACAGGCTCATGCCCATGCGGACGATGGCTACTGTCACCCAGAGAAAGATGAAGATGCTCTCCATCCGTTGCACAAATCGCCCAAGATAAATAATCCGTGCCAGCTGGTAAAGCGGAAACGCGGCCAGGCGCGTCTCAATCGCCGGAAAGACCATGTTGTATGTCGCGATGAACCCGGCCATCAAAAGCGCCGGCACCACGATGCTCCATATCCCGACACTCCGCAGGGAACGTGGATTGTGGGCGTGCGGATAGACGACACAGAGCAACAGCACGTTCATGAAAACCGCGGCGTCGCTGGCTGCGGCGAACAGAATGTGACTGACACCCGCGCCAAAGATGGGCAGCAGCATCAAGGGGTGCCACCAGTTGGCCGTCAGCAGGCACAGGCCAATGGCGCCGACGAGCAAAATCGGCATCAACAGATAGGCAATGCGGCAAATCCCTTCCAGACCGTGATACGCAATATAAGCGATGGTGATGGTGTACATTGCGCCGACCACGAGGATGGGTGTGTTCGGCAGCACGGTGGTCGTCACGTGTTCACTAAACTGGCGCATCACGCCGGCAGTCTCACAGACGAAGTACAGTCCCAGGACGATCGCCAGAACGCTTCCCGCTATGGAGCCGAGGGAATCCACGGTCACCTCGACAATATCCATGCCATAAAAGTGCTTGCGCAGCATGTTTTCGACGTACAAGAAAATGGCGAGCGCGATGACAGCAGCCAAGAGCGGCACCATCCAGGCCGCCTCCAGGGTCATCGCGGTGGCATGCTGGGGAAAGCTCAAAAACGTATCGGTGGAGACGAACAGCGTCATCATCGCAATCAGTTCTTTGGTGCCGATGCGCGCCTTGAGGTCCGTCTTGGCCATCTATTGGTCCTCCTTTCTCCGAAACAGGTTGCGACGTGCCGTCTTGCGCGTGAAGGCACTCCATGGCCGGGTCATCGGCTGTTGGCGCCACTGCGTCTGGGTGCGCAGGTAGACGGGCCGTTGGTTCATCGCGTAGACCGGTCCGCGCACAAGCACATCGCGCGAACTGGGCGTGGTCGGCGTAATCGGCGAAAGTATCGGAACCCCAAACGACTTCATCACCGCCAGACGCACCAACAGCATGCACATCAACAAGGCAATCGCGTAAAAGCCGAAAAAGGCGGCGCAAACCAAAAAGATAAAGCGCAGGATACGGACCGCATAGGATAACTCGTAATTCGGAATCGCGAACGAACAGAGTGCAGTCACAGCCACGACGATGACCAACAGCGGACTCACGAGGCCCGCCTGGACAGCAGCCTGGCCGATAATCAACGCCCCGACGATCCCGATGGTGGGGCCAATCGCGCTGGGGATGCGAATGCCCGCCTCGCGAATCAGCTCAATCGCGAATTCCATCATCAGCACTTCAGTGATAACCGCAAACGGTACCCGCTCACGACTCGCTGCAATGGCGAGCATCAAGTCCGTCGGGATCATTTCAGAATGGTAGTTGGTGATGGCGACGTACCCAGCCGGCAACAGAAAAGCGACCAGCAAAGCCACCCAACGGATGATGCGACCGAACGAGCCAAACGGGAAGCGTAAAAACGCGTCCTCCGGGCTCTGCACCATGGTCCAAAGAACCACCGGGACGGCCAGCACAAACGGACTCTGCCCGACAAAGATAGCGACATGGCCTTCGCTCAGCATGTGCGCTATGCGATCCGGCCGTTCCGTGGCCAGCACCTGCGGGATCAGACTGCCCGGGTTGTCTTCGATGAATTGCTCGAGGGTGCCGCTGTCTGCCACATAATCCACATCAATGTTCTTGATGCGGCGCTTGACTTCCTCGACCAGGGACTTGTTGGTCAAGCCTTCAATGTACATGACAGCGACATCCGTCTTACCCAAGCGGCCCACAGACAGCATTTCGGTCACTAAGTGCTCGCTGCGCAGAAACGCCCGCACGAGCCCCGTATTGGCACGAAAGTTCTCGGTAAATGCGTTGTGCGGACCGCGTACCACCTGCTCCGCCGCGGGCTGGCTGACCGAGCGATGCTCCCAACCCTTGGTCTCGACGACCACAGCCTCGGTACAACCCTCGACAAAGACCACGGTCGATCCGGCGATAACCCCAGTAACCACATCGTGCCACGCATTGACGATTTCAATCTGGTTCCCGGGCAAGAGCGCCTCGGTGATAGATTCCATGCGCCGCGACGCATCGTCCTCTGCGACCTCCGACAAAAACATCAGTGGCTGCAGAATGTGCGTATTGATGACCATCTTGTCCGACATGCCGTCGAGAAATACCGCCAGAGCCGGCCAATGCCGATGGCCCACCGCAAACTCCCGCACGATCACGTCCTTGTTTTCGGGCAGGTGGAACAGCGCCGCGAGCTGGCGTTTCACCTCCTGCAGCTGAACCGGGAGTTTCTCGTCTGCGCCCGACGACTGTTTCAGGCCTTCCGTAGACTTTTGTCCTGCCTGCTGTAGATACGCCTCCATCGCAACCGGACGGATGGGGCGCACGCCTCGCCCTTCCTCGCGGCCGGTCGAATCGCCGGTTTGGGTCCTCGAGTTCCCACCTTCCGCGGGGTTCCCATCTTCCGCGCCGGGATGTCCCTGTCCATCGCCGCGCTTTTCTCTGTCCGATTGGCCCGCGGACTCCCCGGCCTCTTTTCCTTTCTCTTCTCCGGCACCGGCGGAGGGATTGGCCTTCGAGGGGTCGTTGGAGTCTTCCGCGACTTCATCCGTCAACACAAACTGCTGGTCTAACAGGGAATCGTCTACGCGAAACAAAGCTTGAAGCCATGCTGGGATTTGCACGCTACCTAGCCCCTCACACTGGTCGAAAATGACAAGTTGCAGGACTAGGATGCGAAAGGGCGGGAGGAAATATGCGAAGGGCGGCCGGTTACGACGTTCCCTGGAGCAAGGTTTTCGGGACAATCGTCACTTGCAAGGTCAGCAAACGGGTCTGTCGTGAATAGCCGAGAATACGTATGCCGTACGGGTGCTGCGGCCGGTCCGTGAAATTCAAATCAATGGCGCGTTGGTCTGGATTCACCGCAATCCAGTCCGGCCACGGCAGGTGACGCAAAATCATGATAAGCGCAGCCGGTGGGACAGGTACCTGTCCTAGGTCCGCACTTTCCATTTGTAATTCCAGATTTCCGTTTCGAATGACAGGGTTGAATTCCACATCAAAAGGAACCACCCGATCCGCCAGCTTCGCGCCAATTTGCACCTCCCAGGTGTCGTCAAATTCAACCCGCGCGTAGGACAGAGTATTCTTGAGGTCTGATTGTTCACTGAGGGCATAATCCAAATACGCATTTACCGCGTCTTGTCCGATGCTAAGCTGCACCGTCGCCGCCTTCCCCGACCTGGCTGGGGCAGGAGCAACGGGCCCGGAATTGGCCTTTGGCAGCGTTCCCCACCAGACGGTGATAGCCACCACGACCAACAGATCCACCGTCAAGAGAATAATAAACGCCCGTTTCCAAAAGCCGTTCATACCCGCCGCCTCCTCCCGGTGCTTGGACTGTCCTGGACACTCTCTGTCAATTCGGATACTATGAATCCAAGATGAATAGGAATCTTCAATCTTCCGCCAGACACCAAGCCTTCCGGGTAGGTGACCTGTATGAATGTCAACAAGTGGCGCAACCTGGCCCTCGTTTGCCTGTTTGCTGGCTTTTTTGTCATGTACCTGGGTGTCTACAACAAAGCCCTGCTTCCCTATCTCACGACAGCGGGCGGGCTGGGTGTTCTCGCGGGTATCCTGTTATACTTCCGGTTTGGCCCCGTCAATCCAAGCATCCAAACCATCCAGTGCCCCCGCTGCGGCAAGCCAACCCGACCGACCGGGCGGTACGATGCCTGCGCCGAATGTGGGCAGCCATTGCAGCGAACACCGGCCGGAACCTATGAACCCTATGCCAAATGAGCTATCGGCGCAAAGTGGTCGAAACCCTAGGCCGAGGAAGCTGGTCTTTTACCCGCCTTCTTCTGCTCCTGCTTATAATAGCGACACTCGGCCTGTAGGGGACATGAATCGCATTGCGGCTTGCGGGCCGTGCAGACTCGGCGTCCATGGTGAATCAACCAATGATGCGCGTTGGACCACAGCTTTTTCGGCACCAAACTGCACACCTGCTGCTCAATCTGCAGCGGATTGTCACTGTCCGCCAGGCCAATGCGGTTGGCCACGCGCGAGACGTGCGTGTCCACCGCCAAGGCGGGCACCCCAAACGCGACCGACAACACCACATTCGCCGTCTTTCGCCCCACCCCTGGCAGCTTCATCAGTTCCTCGCGGGAAACCGGGACCTGCCCACCGTATTGTTCCATCAGGATGCGGCACGCCGCTACAATGTTTTCTGCCTTGGACCGATACAACCCCAACTCTTTGATGTCTTCTTGCAGTATTTCCGGAGTCAGAGACGCGTAGTCCTCTGGCGTACGGTATTTTTGAAACAAGCCCTCCGTAACCTTGTTGACCCTTGCGTCGGTAGACTGGGCCGATAGTATCGTCGCTATGAGCAATTCAAAAGCGTTCTGATGATTAAGGGCACAGCGGGCATCGGGATACGCCTGTGCCAGCTTCTCCAACACCCGCTTCGCAGTCTGGCGTGAAATGAGAGTCATGATACAGCGCTCCTGTAGGTCGAAATAGGTTCTAGGCGTAATGGTCTACTAATCCTACGAGTGGGAATCCAGCGCGGGGCGCACGGTCGGCGCACCGGCATCCTGTACGCGATAGCGCGGACGACGAGCCGCCTGTACACAGGCGGGATCGGCCAAATACTTTTGCAACAGCTCGCGCACCAACGGCGGCATCACCTGAATGTCGCGGCCTCGCTGCATTTCCTCAAACACGGGCGACAGCCAGAGGTACTCGCACGTAATAATCCGGTAGTCTTGTTCCCGATGGAGCGGCCGCCCGCCAATCTGAATGGAACGGATGGCAGGTCCCTCTGGCTGCATGGCCACCTCCACCTGGCCACCGGCGATGGCTAGCCACCCGACCACCGCGCCGCGAAAGCCGAACCCAATGCCCGGGCGCAAGTGAAACTCTACACGCAGAGATTTCTCCAACACCTTCCAGATGTCTGCACCGGACAGGGTCATAAACAACGGCCGTGTTGGCGTGGAACAGGCGGCCAGGGTATGTCGACGCGTCACGGGACCGCTTAGCAGGCTAGCCGTGAGCGCCCCCGCCATCATGACGGCCAAATCACAGGGATACTCGTGATAGAGACTGTCGACCAACAGATTGGCAAAGTCCGACTCTCGGTCGTAAGCGACGGCCAAGGGTTGGGGCAACTCGGTAATGACACCCGACAAGGCTTGTTCAGCGACGGGAAGCCATCCACGATAGGCGGAGAGCATGGCCTGGTCCAAGGGACCATCGACATCAACCGGGACGGTCTCGCTAGCAACCTCCACGACTCGGCCTACCGTCTCATCCCAGGTGATTTGGGTGTGCCCGAACGCGAGCGCGTGCTTTCCCACCTGAAAGATGCTCGTCTTTCCCACTCGTTCCGGGGCCTGCATGAAGTGGTGCGTATGGCCCCCCAAAATCACGTCAATGCCAGGGACCTCGAGGGCCAACTGACGATCCGCATATAACCCGAGGTGGGACAACGCGATGATAATCTGGCAGCCCTCCGCCTTGAGCTGCTGAACCTGGTGCGCAGCCGCCGCGAATGGCTCTAATGGGTTGGCAGCCAAGAACTCGTAGGGTTTGGGATAGTCGGGCGTCAATCCAAATACGCCAATCCGCACAGACCCCGCTACAAACACAGCCCGCTCCTGAATGAACGAAAACCGTCCACCGTCGCTACGTTCCAGGTTGGCCACGAGAATCTTAGTTTCACTCCGCTCGAACAAGCGCGGCCAAACCTCAACCGGCACGGTCAACCCCTCGTTGTTTCCGAACACCCAAGCGTCACAGCCAAGGGCAGCCAACAGCGCCGCGTTCACTTCGCCCAGGGTACCTTCACTCTCGGGACGAACCCTGTCCACCAAGTCGCCAAGATCAAACGTTAGCGCAGGCTCGCCACGCCGCCGCACCTCATCCCGGCGCTGGCGAAGTATGGCCCCCAGGCGCATATAGTTTTCGAGTCTGCTGTGCACATCGTTGATATGAAATAGGTGAATCCGCACCATGACACCTCGGTCTCACTTGGCCCGCGCCTTATGTTTATGCACTTTCTGCCCCGTCCAGTCCGAGCCGCGAAGCAACACGAATCAGCGCGGAAATGACCTGTTGAATGTGTTCATCCAGTTCGATTCCCAGTTCTTCGGCCCCCCGATACACATCGTCGCGATTAACGCCGCGGGCAAACGCCTTATCCTTTAGCTTTTTCTTTACACTTTTTACTGACACGTCCTGAAGATTCCGGGTCGGCTTGACCATGGCGACCGCCATGACGAACCCGGACAACTCGTCACAAGCGTACAGCGTCTTCGCGAGTAAGGTGTCACGCGGAACTCCGTTGTGATCGTTATGGCCAAGAATGGCGTGTACGATTTCTTCTGGCCAGCCCTGCTCGCGCAAGATGCGGGCGCCGACCACGGTGTGTTGGCTCAGGTCTGGATAGCGTTCATAATCAAAGTCGTGCAGCAGCCCCGTCATCTCATACGTATCCGGGTCTTCCCCAAACCGCTCCGCATAGGCCCGCATTGCGGCCGCCACAGCGTACGCGTGACGGCGCAGCGATTCACTCTCCGTGTACTCGTGCAGCAGCGCGAGGGCATCTTCAATGGTTTTCACGACCCAACAACCTCCTTTTAAGGTGGTCCGAAAAGGTGTCAGAACTTCCGCCGGGCTATCGCCCGGCCTAAACGGGACAACAGTCCACTGGACTGTTGTCCTGGCGACCAGGCCCAGTTCGCATTTTGGCTAGTTTCCTGGCACTGCTTGGGTCTTACCTGACCCCTTTCCGGACTTACAATCAATCTATCGCGAGTTCGTAGAACGGGATGAGCCGATTAAACGTCTCTTTCACCCGTTCTTCAAAGCCAACCGCGCCCAGTTCCACGGCTTCCTCCCGCGGTATACAGATGCCGACCAGCAATTCTCCCTGCCGCGACTGCCCTAACCGCTCAAACAGTTCCACCAAGCGTTCCGTGTCCACCGAAACGGCCGGCAGGGACGCTGGATTGGTGTGATCCGGTATCCACACGTAATCATCGGACACCCAGGTCTTTACTTCTTCTACCCGCTGCAAAAGCCGCGCCGCGTATTGCGCGCGCCCTGGGCACTCCGAGATCACCCCAAATACGGCAAACGCGTGCGTTCGCCATGCGCCCACTTGAAAGTGAGGGTGTTTTTTATACCCACGACGCTCATGGCAAAAAGCCACCCAACTGTCATCCGGCGGATTCACGGTGCGTCGAGCGTGTTTTGCCACGTGCGCCCACATCGGTCGACCGAGCCGTTGTCTGAGGTATTCGGACAAATCCTGACCCAGCTGCTCCAGTTTTGGCCGCAGGCGAGCTTTCAGTTCTGCCATGCGCGGCTCCAAACCGGGAACGGCGAAGACTTCAAAATCGTCATCGGTAAACCCGCGAAATTCCATACCTATGCCTCCCCACGCACCACCTTCCGCTCTGTCTCCACGGCTTGGCACGGCGACGATGGTTCTCCTTACAACAGTAGACGAGAGCGGGATTGTCCGCAAGTCTGATAGCCGTGGGGCAGGCCATATCGTATCCATGGTCGGTCCTCCATCTCTATTTCACTGTAAAAATGTTTTATAACGTAAAAGGCATTGTCAGCGGACGCACCCTATGCTTACAATGAGGGAAAAATTGACCCTGTCCAACAAGGAGTGCCGACATGCGCTTTTTGACCCGTTTCGCCTTGAACAACCCGGTCGTCATTGCCATCCTTGTCGTACTGATTGCTATCGGTGGTATCCTATCTGGGCGACAGCTGCAGGAAGAACTGATGCCAGACATTTCCTTGCCGATGCTGTCTGTGGTCACTTCCTATCCAGGTGCCGGTCCAGAGCAGGTCGCCAATGATGTCACAGAGCCCCTCGAAAAGGCGGTCAAGGGCCTTGCAGGGGTAGACACGGTCTTATCCACATCCGTCGCCAACGTCTCGGAAGTAGAAATTCAGTTGACGATGGACGCGAATGTGAACGATGTCCAGCAAAAGGTGCAAGCGGCTGTTAACCAGGTCAAACTCCCAGATGGTGCCGGACAGCCAAGCGTGCAAGACTTCTCGTTTGAATCCTCCCCCATACTGTACCTGACCGTATCGGGCAGCCACATCAGCCCAAATAAACTCAAAGACGTGGTCAACAATACCGTGGTCCCCGCTCTGGAAGGGGTAAGCGGAGTCGCCAAGGTGAGCACAGCCGGTGCTGCCGCAGACCAAGTGGTCATGAACTTCCACCCCAAGCAGTTGAAGAAATACAACCTCACACTGGACGAGGTGCTGCAAGACCTACAGGCGGACGACACCGTAATGCCCCTCGGATCCACGGTGATGGGCGGAAAGGAACAGCCGGTGCAACTGGCCAGTTCCGTCGCCTCGCTGTCCGATTTACGCAAACTACGCATCCCTATCCCGCCGAACCCGAACGCGGGTCTCGAAAAGATGGGACAAGGCATGCAACAACTTGGCTCTGCCGTCGGTCAGGTGGCTTCTGGGCTTGGCCAGGTCGGGCAAGGACTTGGCTTGGTACAAACAGAAACACAACTGCTCAGCTCGCTGCAGACGGTGCAGGGTCAGCTGTTTGGGGCCGAGCTCGCCCTGAACCAGGAACTGCAAAAGCCTGCCAACTCGCGCGATCCGCACAAGATTGCGCAACTGCAAGCGGAGATTCAAGGGTTGGAAAAGACCCAGTCGCAGTTAACGAGCCAACTCTCGGCACTCCAAAAGCGGATGAGCGCCAGCTCCTCGGCGCAAAGCCATACAGGTACTGCGGTTCCGACCACGCCTGCAAAAAGCGCGACCGACCAGCAATCAAACACACTCAAAACGGTCGCCTTGAGCACTCTGGCGGATATCCAGCTGCAACCGCCGACAAGCGGCTCCATCAATCGCACCAATGGAAAACCCAGTGTGTTCATTGGGGTCAACAAGTCGCAAGACGCAAACACGGTAGCCGTCAGCCGGGCAGTGGCTGCCGAGTTGGCTCAACTGCAATCGCAGCTGCCATCGGGTGTACGTGTGCACACCCTGTTTGACAGCGCCGACATGATAACAGCGTCCCTGAACGGCACGATACGCGAGGCGGTGTTCGGTGCGTTGTTTGCTGTGCTGGTCATTCTGCTGTTCCTGCGCAGTGTCCGGACCACCGTTATCGCCATCGTATCGATCCCGTTATCTATCCTTATCGCCCTCGTCCTGCTGAACCGTTTCCACGTCACCCTGAACATCATGACGCTGGGCGGGATGGCGGTCGCGACGGGGCGCGTGGTCGACGACAGCATCGTTGTGATTGAAAACATTCACAGAAGGTGGCGCCGCCGCTTGGGAAGCGGAAGGGAGCTCGCCCTGGCGGCGACGGCCGAAGTTGGCCGAGCCATCACCTCGTCCACCATCACGACGGTGGCCGTTTTCCTGCCGCTCAGTCTGGTCGGCGGTCTTGTCGGGAAGATTTTCTTTCCCTTCGCTTTGACCGTGGTCTGTTCGCTCTTGTCTTCCCTGCTCGTCGCCTTGACCGTGGTGCCCTTGATGGCATGGCTGCTCGTCACGCGGCGCACCCCAAAATCCGAGCCAAGCCCGATTGACCAGGAGCCGACCTGGCGTCGGGTGTATCGACACACTCTCAACTGGTGTCTGGAACACAAGGCTGTCGTGCTCGGTTTGACCGGGGTGGCATTGGTGGCCTCCATCCTCGTACTGCCCCTGGCCGGCAGCACGTTCATTCCGCAAACGGAAGAAAAGTTTGCCACCATCTCCATCCAGATGCCGGTGGGAACAGCCCGTTCCGAAACGGATGCCAAGGCTCGGCAGATTGAGGATGTGGTAACCCGGTCCCCGGCCGTATCGCAGATCAACACCCAGGTGGGCGGAGACAGCGGAGAAATATCGATGAGCGGCAGTGTGAGCCAAAGTAATCAAGCCACCATCATGCTCAGACTGCAGCCGGATACCAATGTGGATGCGTTTTTGGCCAAACTGCGCGGTCAGGTCAAACCGTTGGCAGGGCCCGCGCAGATTCAAGTGAACAGCCTCTCGATGGGAGGTACGTCCGGATCGCTCGAGCTGATTGTGACTGGACCGAGCAATCAGGCCATTAAACAGGCTGCGGTGCAAATAACCAAATCTTTATCGCACGTACCCGGACTGGCCAACGTGACGAACAATCTCACCGCCACGCAGCCGCAGATAGAAATTCATACCGACGTCGCCAAGGCGGCCAAATACGGGTTGAGTGCCTACCAGATCGGAAACATCGTCAAGGACTACGTCGGCGGAAACCAGGTCGGTACCGTGCAGCTCGACCAGACCACGTACACGGTCGTGGCAAAACTGCGGCCTGAGAGTCGATTGGATGCGCTGAAGGCGTTGCGGAACCTGCCGATTCAAACCAGCACTGGACAGACCCTGCACCTGGCCGATGTGGCCTCCGTGCGCGTAGTGCAGTCTCCCATATCCGTTCAGCACCGCGACGGGCAGGCATACGCCTCGGTCACCGGGACCTTTACCGGCCAGAATACGGGGCGCACGACGCAGCTGGCATTGGCCAAGGTGCAATCCCTGCACCTGCCGCATGGGGTGAAAACCGAACTGTCCGGGGATAGTCAGCAGAAAAACCAGAGTTTCTCCCAGTTGATTGAAGCGATTGTGGTAAGTGTTGGCATCGTGTACCTGGTCATGCTGATTACGTTCGGGGGTTGGTCCGCTCCGTTTGCCATCTTGTTTTCGATGCCGGCAGCCTTAATTGGCGCCTTCTTCGGGACCGTCGTCACGCACCAGCCCGTGAGCGTGTCCTCTCTCATCGGCATTTTGATGCTGATGGGGATTGTGGTGACGAACGCGATTGTGCTCGTGGACCGGGTGGAACAACGGCGGCGTGAAGGCCAGTCCATCCGCTCGGCGTTATTGGAGGCTGGGGCCACCCGCCTGCGACCGATTCTGATGACGGCCGTCGCCACCGTTTGTGCCTTGCTTCCATTGGCGATTGGATTTACGGAAGGAGCATTGATTTCCCAGGGGCTGGCGGTGGTGGTCATCGGCGGATTAGTGACATCGACGCTGCTCACCCTGATTGTGGTTCCTGTCATGTACGAACTGCTGCATTTGCGCCAACACCGGCGCGAACGGCGGGAGGAGCTACCTGTCGCAGATTGAGCCACCATGTGAATCCGTGCAAAGGTTGCGAGCGATGAAAAACCATGGCCTATCCGGGTGATCTCGGTGCGTGCCGTTCAATCCGCGTTCTGTGCGTCAGGGTGTTTATCCTGGCGCATTTTTCGTTCCAGACGCTGCAAACGATGGAGTAGCTGCCCGCGAATACGTGCGCGCTGCGCATCGTCGTACACCGGCGCCTTCTCGGCTACAACTGCGCGCCAATTCGTCAGTGCGGATACGGTGCGAATGCCGTTTGAAGACAGACCGTGCCCATCCGGGCCCAATCTTGGCTTCTCTAATCTCGCCAGCGCGGTACGCGTCCAGTGCATGGCCTTTGACCAGTCCTTCTCACGGTGCTCCGCCAGTTTGGCCAGTTCCACCAGCGGTGCCACCGCCCAAGAGAATTGCTGCGCCATCTCTGTCCAGACTTCCTGTGCCTCCTGCCACCGCTGCTGCCGTTTCAGCAACAGACTGCGCAGCCAATACGCCTGCCACTCCGCATCCGGACAACCGACGGCGACCGCCAAACAGTGTTCCGCCAAGTCGTATTCGCCCCATTCTCCGTACCAACGGGCCAAGGCGGTGTATTCCGCCGCGGTCTCGACAGTCCGCCCTCCGTTCAGTGTCTCTGCCAGCACCGCGGCCAGACGCGCTAGACTCGACACGTCGGCTGCGTTATGGTCGCAAACCGGCTCCAATCGCGCCGCATCGCGGGTGGATACGAATTCAAAGTACCGCGCAGGGGCCTCATGCCCTGGCAAATCATTGATGCGGCGGACCCCTAAAATCTCCCCCTCGATGGCCGCCAGATTGGTGCGGCCGAGGCGCTTTTTCCACAGGCGACGGCACGGATACATCAAATCCAATTGCCGAACCTCAGTAGGCGCCGACAGCCGGTAGAGGACAAAGCGATTCAACAAAAGCGGCCAGTCAAAGCTGCGTCCGTTGTAGGAAACGACAACTGTTCCAGGCTCAAAGTGTCGCTGATGTAGGGTTGCCAAGAGGGTCGCTTCCTCCGTGTAATCGACCAGCAGGTACTGATGGATAACCCACTCGTCGCCTTCCACCAATCCGATGGCGTGCAAAAACGGAAATGTCCCGGCGCCACTGCCGAGACCGGTCGTCTCGGTATCGTAGAAACGCATCCGTTCCACCGCCGGAACCGGGTCAGACGCCGCCACGCGTTCACTTGACGTCTCGCCGGCGCGCACAGTCAGACGCATGAGACTGCGCAAATCGCACTCCAGGAGGTGGAGAAACCGGCCGTTTCCATGCCAGGTCAGGATGTCGTAGCGCAACTCTCGATGCCAAATCGGACCCAAGCCGTCGTCCTCCCGACAAAACCCGAGCTGCTCTAGGCCAGTTGCGGTAAACGTCGCCGCTCCAGACTGCGCGCCTCCAGCATCCGAGCTGGGTGATTGGTCCAAACCTGTACGGTCCACATCTGGACAATCCGCATCCACATCCGCACGGTCATTCGCATTACGGCCCGCGGACGCCGCAGGTTCCATCTTCCCCGAGGCGGGCGTCGGCCGGCGGACCGACTGTTCCAACGCGGCCAACCGCTCCAACAACGACCGACTCACCGGATGCTCACCTCTGCAGGCGTCGGATGAGTGACTGTAGACAGTAACACCTTCACCCACGCCTTGGCGTCCGGATCGTCCTGACCGGCTCCAATGCAGGACGGACACCCTGTCTCACAGGGGCATGCAGAGACCATGTCCCAGGCGGTCGCAAACACGTCTTCGGCAATTCGATATACGCGCTCGGCCAAGCCCACCCCGCCAGGGTACGCGTCGTATAAATATACGGTCGGACAGCCGGTGTGCGGGTCTTTGATGAACGCCGCCGCGTGCAGGTCCGAGGGCATGCACATGCAGTGCAGGGATGCGGCCTGGCGCAAGACATGGGCGGCGCCCTTCAACGCCGTTTCCCACTGACTGCGCCCTGGCAGCAGTTCCCCCGCCTGCCAGGCACACCAATAGCCGCTGGTGTGCAGCTCGGCCTCCGGCAGGTAAATCTTTCCCCAGCCCAGGTTCTCATGCGTGTCAAACTTGATCTTTTTAAACAGGGTCGGCACCGCGTTGACCATCACCTCCCCGAAGTGATGGCCCGCTGCCTCAGGCTGCGTGGCCTGCCGCGTGTTCAGTTCATCCAGGACCTGCAGGCGCACCGCCAGTTCGGCATCGGTATAGTAATCCACCGCGACTGGACGCACGAACGCCTTGCCGTTCTCCAGGTCCAATTTCTCCACCTGATAGACTTGCGATTGATGGAGATAAATGGCCTCCTCGTGCAGCATTGTCAAGGCGCTGAACCTGTCCATCTCGCCAATGACGACATGGTGCGCCTTTGACACATCGACGATGACCACATTGTCCTGGGCGGCGCTGCGCAAGGAAACCGAATGGCTAGGAAGCGAATCGGCCATCCAGTAATACCGTCCGTCTCCCCCTTTGTGCAGTACACGCGCCGCCTCCAGATAATCCAACAACTCGGCCGTCGTCTCCACACCAAACCGTTCGTCCGTCCGGAACGGCAATTCATACGCCGCGCACTTGAGGTGATCGACCAAGATGAGCAGATTGTCCGGATAGACACGGGCGGCCTCTGGCGTTCCGGCTAAGATGTACTGCGGGTGCGACACCACGTATTGATCCACGGCCGACGCATTGGCAATGAATAGAGACAAAGAGAGACCTTGCCGGCGCCCGGCACGCCCGGCTTGTTGGCGCAGGGAAGCGATGGTCCCCGGATAGCCGACCGAAATCGCCGCCTGCAGCGATCCAATGTCCACCCCCAGCTCCAGCGCATTCGTGCTGACCACACCCCGGATACGCCCGGATCGCAAGTCGCGTTCAATCTGCCGCCGTTCGTTAGGAAGATAGCCCCCGCGGTAGCCCATCACGCGGCCGTCTTCGCCTCCCCGCACGCCCCGTTTCCAATAGGTCGCAAGCAGTTCCACCTGATTGCGAGAGCGAACAAAAGCGATGGTGGAAATATCCTCGTTAATCAGTCGAATGCCAATCCGTCGCGCCTCAGTTAACGCGGATTTGCGCAGACCGAGCTGCTCATTGACCAACGGTGGATTGTAAATGATGGTATGCCGCTCTCCGTGCGGGGCTCCGGACTCGTCGACGAGGGATACCTCGGCTCCGATTAACTTCGCGCCGAGCTCCTCTGGATTCGCCAAGGTGGCGGAGCTGAGGATAAACTGCGGACTGCTCCCGTAAAATTCGCAGATCCGCCGCAACCGCCGCAGAACATTGGCCGTATGGCTACCAAAGACCCCACGATAGATATGCGCCTCGTCAACGACCACGTAGCGCAGGTTCTCAAACAGGCGCAGCCACTTGGTATGATGCGGGAGAATCGCACTGTGCAGCATGTCGGGGTTGGTGACGACGATATGTCCGGCTTCGCGAATCTTGTTGCGCGCGTGAATCGGCGTATCGCCATCATAGGTAAAGGAGTGAACCGTCGTTTTTAGGTGGCGCACCAGGTCGTTCAGTTCCGCCACCTGGTCTTGTGCCAAGGCTTTCGTTGGGAAGATATATAACGCCCGACTCTCCGGATTTTTGCACACCGCATCCAATACCGGCAGGTTGTAACACAAGGTCTTCCCACTCGCAGTGGGTGTTGTGACCATGACGTGTTGACCCAGATGCACCCGCTCCACGGCTTCCTGCTGATGCGAATATAAGCCGCGAATCCCGCGCGCCATCAAGGCGGAGCGGACTTCGTCATGAAGCCAGTCAGGCAGCGGGCGAATCCGTCCGGGGCGAGCCGGTTGAACCTGCCAACTGGCAACCTGGCGCATGAACGCCTCGCTCCGACGCCATTCGTCCAGCAAAAGTGCCAATTCCATGGGTTCCCTAACCTCTTTCAATCATCACCGCGTCTGGTGTACGTTTATACTTTTCTTTTCGCGATCCGCCCGCGAACTCCTGTTCGTACCTCTCTACGACTTTCTGCGGCCAAGGTCACGATTTCCCGACTCTTACATAGCATAGTAGTGGGTTTTTTACCTGACAGGGTATTAATCTCGTACACCTTGGAAATAAATGATAGCAGCCAGTAGAAGGAGGAATTTGTTATGGAAGGTGTAGAACGCTGGTCGACCCGGTCAGACGCCTGGACGCCCAGCGATGACGAACGGCTGGCTGAGATTGTCCTTCGTCACATTCGCACCGGAAGCACGCAGCTGAAAGCGTTCGAAGAGGCTGCAGCCGAACTCGGCCGCACAGCCGCTGCCTGTGGCTACCGCTGGAATGGTGTTCTCCGTAAGGAACGCCGCGATGACATCGAACTTGCCAAAAAGGAGCGTAAGTCGGCACAAAATATGAGCGCGACCAATTCTTCCTACAAAGAACCGACCCCCTTCATGACCATGACCGCATCCGAATCGATGCAGGACGTTATCAAGTTTCTCCAGGCGTTCGACGCCGGATACCAAAAGCTTCGCCAACAGCTGGAACAGGTAGAATCCGAGCGAGACGAATTAGCCACAAAAGTCCGTGAACTGGAGGCGCAGTTGGCCAGAAATCCAGTAGGCGACTTGGGCCCAGTCACGGTAGAACAGTTGGAACAAGACTCGAAGACGTTGTTCGCGATTATGGAACGAGCACGCAAACTGCTCGATCCGGACCTTCGCGGCGGCCAGAAAGAAAACGACGCGTGACATGGCTTCCCGAATGCATCGGGAGGCCGTCAACAAACCGAGCGCCTACCAGCATACTGAGAGGCCGTTGTCATCCGCGACGTTTCAGCCAGGCACGCCAGCGATGAGCAAGGCTAGGGGAAAACGGGCCGCTTTGGGCATAAGCGGCCTCCACCAACCTGTCCCGCGCGGCCAATGCCGCAGCTACCCATGTGGACGGGTACAATGAGCTGCGCACCTGAAACTCATCTTCGTCTGCCACCTTCAGCACGCCCTGCATCCGCAGCACGTCAATATCCAGGTCGTGAAAGCGCACCCCTGCCTGCGGGTCATACACGGGCGGTGTGATCACATTGCAGTAATAATCCGTGCCAGCATCTCGCATCAAGAGACACGCTTGATAGAACTCGCCCGGCCAAAACAGGAGCAAGACCGGATCAGAGTCTGACCAGCAGCGTCCATCCGCCTCCATCACCGGACTGCCTGGAGGAATGAAAAACGCCCAAGGGTCATCCGTCACTTCGGCGCGAAGCCAGGTACGGTGTGGGCGACCGTCGCCGTGCAGACTTGTAATTTTCATTCCTCGTCCCTCCGCGGTTCAGAACCCGACTTCTCGACCTCGGACGTATTCCCAGCGGACGCGTCGACCACCGGTTGAACCAGCGGATCGCCCACCGGCTGCGCTTCGGCCGGCAGAAAATCGACAAACAGTCGAATCCGCAGCAGCGATTTGACGGCGATGAGCGCAATCGGACCGACAAACAAACCTACAACTCCGAGCAGCT
Organism: Alicyclobacillus herbarius DSM 13609; assembly: GCF_000430585.1. GTDB lineage: Bacteria > Bacillota > Bacilli > Alicyclobacillales > Alicyclobacillaceae > Alicyclobacillus_G > Alicyclobacillus_G herbarius. The sequence continues at coordinate 44,767 of NZ_AUMH01000012.1, read as the reverse complement.
TCATTCCTATGTACAGAGCAAACAGGGTTGACAGCGTATCCAAACCGACACTGTCCGCCAGAATCTTCGGCTCAACGAGGTGGCGAATGAACGAAATCACCACTTGAATCAAAAGCACCTTGATGGCCATGGGCAGGTCACCCAGGAGAAGCGCCCCAGCCGCCCAAGGTACCGTCATAACCGCCGAACCGAGAACCGGAATCAGGCCGGAAATGCCGAACAACAGACCGAGAATCAGGGCGTAGGGAATGTTCAGCACCCACATCCCGAGTACGCCCAAGACTGCGGATAGAATCATCAGGATGACCTGTACGCGAATCGTGCCAATGAACGCGCGCACGACGTCGTTGACAACGACCTGCACCTTGCCGGACCAACCGGGCGGGAGGATGCGCAGAAAGCTACCGTACATGCGCTCCCGGCGCACAAGCATAAAAAAGGTGGCAATCAAAGCGATGACAACCACAAACGTCCATTCGGGCAACATGGTGAGTGAATTCAAGATAAAGGTGGCGAGGTTATTGAACCACCCTTCTATCGCTTTCAGGACATGGCTCACTGCGTCCTGGAGTCCCGAGGTAATCTGGGGCGGAAGCTGCCCGTAGGCTGCCATGGCTTGTTGCAGGCGTTGTTGTGCCCACCCTTGCGCCTGCGTGAAATACTCCGGCAGCTTTGCGGTAAGTGTTGTGGCCTCTTTGGCGATAGCGATGGCTAAATATGTAAAAATGAGCAAAAACAAGACGACAATACCCACCATCACGGTAAGTACAGCGACTGTGCGGCCCATTCCCAGGTGCTCACACCAACGCACCAAGGGCAGCAGAATCATCGCCAGCACGCCGCCAATCACGAACGGAAAAATGTAAGGCCATGCGAACGCGAAGGCCGCCAGCAGTACGACCACCAAGGCCAACAGCGACATCACTTCAACGACGCGCCAGAGGTATCGGCGCATTTCCGTTTGTTTCGGGGAAACGCCCACGGCCCAACCACCTTTTCCGTCAAGTGCTGGGACAGTCAACGTGCCACTTCACAGACCGCTCGCAGGGCAATCCATTTCCGACAAAAATGCGCAAAGGGCTTTTTCGTGATGTCCGATCCTATGAAGGCCCACCGCTACGGGCGCGCATGCGGCTACAGCCGCTGGGTACTGTGGCGGAGAATACGCTTGCGCGTTATAAACCCAATCCCGGTTAATAGAATGGCTGCAACGAACAACAGGGCGGCCACTCCGCCGCGTTCCTCAGCCAGCATCACACTACCCACAGCAAAACAAGCCATGGTTATGACCGCCAGACAAAAAAACGTCACTTTTTGCAGCTGCGACATACGGTCACCTTCTTGCCAGGTTCATATCAAGTTGATAATACCATATCCCAACCACAGCCGCCGCACACGGATTCAAAGTCGCCGAAAAATAAAACCTTCCCTACGATGCGGTAGCTAAACCGACCGTCAGAGAAGGAGGTTGTTCACGCTCAATTATGTCCTGGCATCGCCAGCATCTAGGTTAACCGGCCAAGCGTTACGCTTACGTGAGATCACAAGGCGTTTGCTTCGCATGCTCAAGCCGGCATGTGCTTGGGCAAATACCGATACAGTTGCGCCCACGCCGCCTCCATTCCCGAAGCGACTATTACCTGATGGGCCCCCAAGCGGCGAAACATGCGACGGTGCGCCCGGTTGTCTGTAACCACCAGCACCTCCGGTACACCCGCTTGACAAAGGGATTGCACCACCAGTGCGGTGCGAACCAAATCCACGTCCGCGTGTACAATGGCCACATCTAGACCTTCACGCGCTACTGCCTCCCGCACGGCCACACGATTGCCCTCCGTGGTCAAAAGGTTCTGCGCACCGTACGTTTCACGCAGTTGGCGGTGGTATATGTCGAAACAATCCAGGACGCGTACGCGTGCACCAAGCTGCTGGGCCCGTCGTACGTAATCCACACCTACATCCGAAAACGCAACCACAAGTAGTTCGTACTTCCCGTGCATATCCGATCATCTCCCCAGTTGGTGTGGGAGTTCATGATTCTGATAGCGCTTACATCGTTATTATACACCGTTATCCTGAAATTGAAAACGGATTTTGACCTTGTCTAGGATCCGTTTGTCCGCGACTCAATCCGCTGTACCATGGTTTGCCCATACGCATAAAGAATCTCGCGAGCTCTATGGGCGTCTCCGGCCAGCACCGCGTCGTAAACCGCCCGGCAAGTGTTGACCCCACTTTGCCACTCGTCCGCCACAAGGCGTAGGGCGCTGCGCAACGCTTCTTGCGTCACACGCAGTGCATTTTCCAATACCTCGTTACCCGAGCATGCCGCGAGCGTCAAATAAAAGGCCATATCGGCCGCAATCGCATCCTCGCCGCGCGGGTAGGCGCATTCCACTTGGAACATCGCCTGGGTCAAAGGGGCAAAATCTGTCTCCTCGGCACGTGCAGCCGCAACGCTGGCGATGCCCGCCAAGAGAGCGGTCATCGCCTCCAGCAGCTGCCTGATTTCGCCTTGTCCGAGAAGAAGCGCCGCCTCCAGCGGCTCCATCCACATTTGCACCGCTGCCGTGCGGACATAGGTGCCGTTGCCATGGCGAAACTCCACCAGCCCTTGACCGCGCAGGGCACCCAAAGCCTCCCGCACCGTGGCTCGGCTGCAGCCAAACTGCTCCGCCAGCTCGGCCAGAGGGGGCAGCCGGTCTCCCGGCCTGAGCACCCCTTCTTCAATCATACCGCGAATCTGTTGGGCAATCCGGTAGTACAGCTTATGCTCATCGGCCTGGACGGGAGGCATGGTGTCACCCCTTCACAACCAGATTGACCAATCGTCCCGGCACATAGATCTCCTTCACAATCTCTTTTCCAACCAACCACTCGGCGATTTCGGGGGTTTGTCGGACCTGCGCGAGAACCTCCTCCTTGCCCGCCTCCACAGACACCACCGCGTGGCCGCGTACTCGCCCATTTACCTGCACCGCAATCTCGACTTCCTCATCCTTGAGCCAGCGCTCCTCGTAATCCGGCCAGGAAGCATTGAACACCGACTCCGGATGGCCCAGTTGAGACCATAACTCCTCACCCAGATGCGGAGCAAACGGGGCAATCGTCACCGCCATCGTTTCCAATGTGGCTTTGTCCAGTCCTCCGTTGCGCGCCTCCTCAGTAAGGGCGTTGGTGTATTCCATAAAGGCACTGATGGCCGTGTTCAGCTTAAAGTTTTCCATCCGCTCGGAAAGGGTAGCGACAAACCGGTGCCGCAGGCGCGTCAACGATTCGCGCTCCACAGCAGGGTTCTCCCGAGAGGCGGCAAATAACCGATAGTACCGGTTCAAGAAGCGGCTTACACCCTCCAGGCCGTTGGTGCTCCACTCGGCATCGTCTTCTGGTGGACCGACAAACAGCTCATAGACCCGTAGCGCGTCTACGCCGAACTTGTCAATAATGTCGTCCGGATTGACCACATTGCCTTTTGACTTGCTCATCTTCGCCCCGTTCAGCGTCAACATGCCTTGGTTGAACAGGCGCTGGAACGGCTCGTCAAAATCAATCAGGCCCAGGTCATGAATCACTTTCGTAAAGAAGCGCGCGTACAACAGATGCAGAACCGCGTGCTCAACGCCGCCAATATACATATCGACCGGCAGCCAACGGTTGGCCGCTTCCTTGCTGAACGGCGCCGAATCGTTGTGCGGATCGGCATAGCGCAGGAAATACCAGCTCGATCCCGCCCACTGCGGCATCGTATCGGTCTCTCTTCGGGCCGGCCCACCACACTTGGGACACGTGGTATGGACAAACGATTCAATCGCTGCCAGCGGCGACTCGCCCGTTCCAGTTGGCTCATACCGCTCGACATCCGGGAGCGTTACGGGCAGCTGGTCATCAGGTACGGGCACTGTCCCGCACTGGGGACAATAAATAATGGGAATCGGTTCGCCCCAATACCTCTGCCGGGCAAACACCCAGTCGCGCATGCGGTAGTTGACGGTCGCATCCCCCAGTCCTTTCGCCTTGAGCCGTTCAATCATCGCCTTTTTGCCGGCCTCGACATCGAGGCCGTCCAGGTCGCCAGAGTGAATCAGGCGCCCCGGCCCTGTATAAAGGCCGTCTTTGACCTCTTTCGCCACTTCCGGATCAAACGGCTCAATTACCTGGCGGATGGGCAGATGAAACGCTTGCGCAAACTCGTAGTCCCGTTCGTCGTGGGCGGGGACAGCCATGATGGCACCCGTGCCGTAGTCCATCAGAACGTAGTCGGAGATCCAAATCGGCAACGCTTCGCCGGTCAACGGGTGTTCGGCATAGGCGCCGATGAACACGCCCGTCTTGGTCTTGTCGACCACCTGCCGATCAATCGACGACTTTTTCAGCGTCTCTGCCACGTATTCCTCGACCTGCGCGCGTTGTTCCGGCGCCGTTATCCGGTTCACCAGTGGGTGTTCTGGCGCCAACACCATGTACGTGGCCCCATACAGGGTATCCGGGCGGGTGGAGAACACCTCAATCGTCTCCTGCTCATGCCCCTTAACCCGAAACAGGATACGCGCGCCTTCGGAGCGGCCAATCCAGGCCCGTTGCATGCGTTTTACCTTATCCGGCCAGTCCAGCTTGTCTAGGTCTTCCAAGAGCCTGTCCGCATACGCGGTGATGCGCAGCATCCACTGTTCCATCTCGCGTTTGGTGACATCGCTGCCACAGCGGTCACACTTTCCGTCGACGACTTCTTCATTGGCCAATCCGGTTTTACAGCTGGGGCACCAGTTGATGGGCATCTTCTTTTTGTACGCTAAACCACGCTCAAACATCTTTGTAAAAAAGTATTGGGTCCACTTGTAAAACTCCGGACTGCTCGTGTTAATTTCTCGATCCCAGTCGTACATCGCGCCGATTTCTTCAAGTTGGCGCTTAAAATTGGCCACGTTTTCGGCCGTCGAGACCGCCGGATGGACGCCGTGGGAAATCGCGTAGTTTTCGGCGGGCAAGCCAAACGCGTCCCAGCCCATCGGGTGTAGCACCTCATAGCCTTGCAACTTTTTATAGCGGCTCCACACGTCGGAAATCGTATACCCGCGCCAGTGCCCCACGTGCAGACCACTTCCGGACGGATACGGGAACATGTCCAAACAGTAGTACTTGGGCTTTCCGCTCGCTTCGTTCACCTTGTGAGCGCCTTGTTCGCGCCAGCGCTGCTTCCACTTTTTCTCTACCGCTCGTACGTTGTATTCCATATTTCGCGTCGACTCCTTCGGTAAACAAAAAGCCCCCATCCCCGCGCGGACGAGAGGCGAAACCCCATCCGTTTCAAACTGACCGGTGGCGGTCATGTGATATTGCCAGATATTATAGCGAGTGGCGCGGATGCACGCAAATGGCGGATCGCGGCCATCCGGCCAAAAACGACGGTCCCCGACGCGCTAGCAAAGCTTCAGCTGCTCCGTGTTTAGCTTTCTGTGGCCTGGGGAAAAGGTAGCCAGGTGATAGCCTCCTTTTCCGAACAACCCTTGTACACGTCAGTCCCGGGAGGACTGCAGCACCCCCATCAAGCGCAGGATAAACAGGAACAGGTTGATAATGTCCAGATATAAGGAGAGCACGACCCAGGCCACCTGGTCTTCCGCCACGCCGTGATGAGCCATACGATTCACGTCAAACAGGACGTAGCCGACAAAAATGGCGATGCCGAGGACACAATAGATCAGCTCCGCGACCGTTGAAAAACTGATAAACAGCGAGACTATGCCCGTTAAGAGCAGGGCCAACAAGCCAATGAACAAAAAGCCGGCCAAGAATGAAAAGTCGAAGTCGCTACGGGCGGCCACCAAGGCCGAGATCAAGAACGTCGCGGCAGTCACCCCTGCCGCTTCAAGGACCAAGGTCGCTCCGAGCTGGGAGATCTTCACGGAGATAATCGGGTACAACGTCAGCCCAGAAATAAACGTGAAGGCCATGACAAAACCCATACCGATGCGACGAGAGCGCTGAATGAACATGGCCACCACAATCATGACCAACTCCGCGACCATGGCGACCACTATCAAAGCCGGCGGGAGATAGCAACCGACCCCGAGCCCCACAAACGCAGACAATAAGCTCAGAAACAGTCCGAAGAATACCTTGCTCATCAACTGATTGCGACTGAGCGTGAGCTCCATGCGACACCCCTCCAAACGTGGTTTGTCCTTTCGTTTTGGTCGATGGCCATCTCATCGGTTACCCATTCATTCGCACAGGTCCTTTGACATTCCTACCTGCTGGTATCGACTCGAGCAATTTTTCATATACCCGAGGCAAGGCAAACGCCTCGAGGTCATCTAGGTGAGCAAACTCGTATCCCGGCTTCAGACGCCGCGGAAAGCCCACAACAGAGACCGGGCGATAGACAAATACGTCCCACTCGACATGAGAAAAGATGTGTTTATCGCGCCCGACCAGCGCGAATTCGATCTCGTTTGCCTCTGCCACCCGGTCCGCCTTTATGAAGCACTCCGATTTCCCGCCCATGCACGAGAGTTCGGCCAGCTTCACCGCTGCGGCCTGTTGGCGCCCCCGTTCATCCACCCCTTCATCCGTCAGCTCAACCGCCGGTAGCTGCCACATACTCGCGAGTAACCCGGCGTCCGGACGCTGCTCCAGCAACACGCCCCGCTCATCCTCACACCACAGAGCCACAACGGTGACCTGTCGCCGCGGCTTCGCCTTCGTTCTTTGCGGCAACTCGTGCACTCGGTCTATGCGAAGCGCCTCACAGTCAGCTTGTAGTGGACACTTGTCACAACGAGGATTTCTCGGGATACATACCAAAGCCCCCAGTTCCATCAGGGCTTGAGTCAGCTTGGCTGGGGTTGTCTCTGTGAGCCACGACTCGACGGCATCGTGGACCACGCGTTTCGCGGCCTGCGATTGAATCGGCTTATCTACGCCCAAATAGCGCGCCATCACCCGTAGGACATTCCCGTCCACTGCGGGTACTGGCTGGTTGAAAGCGATGGACAAAATGGCTCCCAACGTATACGGGCCTATTCCCGGTAGTGTAGCCAAAAACGCGGCCTCGGATGGAATGGAACCTCCGTACCGCTCCACAACCAGTTTCGCCGCCTTGTGTAAGTTACGAGCGCGGGAGTAGTAGCCCAATCCCTGCCACATTTTGAGAACTTCTGCTTCATCCGCTGCGGCCAGTTGCTGAATCGTCGGGAACCTTGCCAAAAACTCGTGATAATACGGGATAACCGTCTCAACCCGGGTTTGTTGCAACATCGTTTCACTGAGCCAAATGGCGTACGGATCGGTCGTATGACGCCAAGGCAGGTCACGGCAATTTTGCTCGTACCATGTTATAAGTCTATGCGCCGGATGGGGACACTTGTCTGTCTGCACACACTTCCTCCTCACGCACGGTTCCAATTTCATCAATAGCAAATTCCGCGTTTGGGTACAATACGCCCGGGAGGTGCTGGCCATGTGGGACCTGATGAATGGAATGGCTGATGGTGTCCGTCACCGCATGATGCCTAGACGGAGAAACGGCATCAACACGATGACCGCCATGTTGGTAGGTGCAAGTGTCGGAATTGCCGCTTGGGAGGCGTTTCGCAGGGGCGGGCAGCGTCTGATGCAAAGCGGCAGCAATGTAGCGGCCGAAAAGGTCGCTGAACAGGTGATGGAACAAATCGAATAGCCGTATCCGTCCTGTGTCCACGCAGTCAGCAGACAGGGTGCGGCTGAAACGCCGCCTCTGTCTTCCCATCTGCCCTGCCTCAAGTGAGTGGATTTCAACAGCTACGGCCGACGCGGGAGATGGGGTCTGGCGCCATACTTTTGTTTCCAGACCTGATACGACAGGCGGCTGCGCTTGATGCCATCGACAAACCGCTGCGTATTCTCCATCACCCGGCTTGCCTCTGCGGCGCTAATCTGGCGATTGTACAACGCCTCGCCAAACTCCTCTAAATCAATGACATGATAGTATGCCCGCTCAAAAATGAGCACATCGACGTACATGTCCTCGACATAGATGTAGTCCTGGTCTTCCCAGACCTTGACCAAGTCCACGTAGTGGTCAAAATGCAGACGTGGGTGTTTTACTGGTTGTCCATCGACCAGGCATGTACTGACGCCAATCCCCCACTGGGGATAGATTTCACGCATCTGCTGAGTGTAACCGCCCTCCAGGGCAGGTCGGCGGATGGTGATGAGCCCCTGACGGCGTGTAAACCGTTCAATCACAAACGGCTCATTCGTGCGGTCAATACCGCGGTTTTCACGTTTATGGATCCGTTGTACGCGCCCTGGTCTTAGCCCCATCGGCCGCCTCATTCCTCCTGGTTCTGCCTTTTCTCTAGGGTATCACGCTCAAGGCGCAGGGGCAAAATCCCATTGCGAATTCAGTTCAGATAAATAGCCGTCCCGAAGGAGCGGCCGCGAAAAACCGAAACCATATCAGTTGCTCAATTAACGCCGCCAGCGTGCTCTGCGGGTACGGAATCTCCCTGTCTGGCGCGGGGGCAAAACGAGAAAACTCACAAGGCCTTTGAAAACCGGCAGGAATCCAGGTGAGCTGCGCCACCGTTTCGTACGCCAGCGAATCCGTACCGGTTTTGCATTCATCTTGGCCGCTGCGAATCTGGAGCTGGACCGCGAAAGGGCCACGGGTCGCGGCCGCACGGACTTAAACCGGTATTTGCGCAGCGCCTTCCTGCGCTGCCAAACCAGGGCCAGGAAGGCGAGGGCTGCGGTGAGAATACCCACGAGCCAAGTAATCGGAATCGCTGCAAGGGGGTACGCAAACGTCAACGTACTGGCCGTATGCCCCTCCAAGACGACAAAGCGCCCGTCTAAGTCAAGGACGCGGGCACTTGGGGGCAATAAGACGGTCTCGCCGCCTCCCTCCTGGAAGAACTTCAGGTATCCTTCCGGATCTTGCCCTCCATATCGCCAGTCACCAATGACCGTTTGATCAATCGTGACCTCTCTCCACAAAGGGTTGAAGGATTGCGACGGATTGACAGCGCTATACACTTCATAGAATGCAACCAACAGAAACAGGGCGGCTGCAACCCCCGCCCACAACGAACCTCGTTTGCGTACCGTTTGGACCCGAAAGCGGTGCTGCCGGTGCACTGGCCCGCGAGACCGCCCCTGCATGTCGCTCCCCCCATCCAGGTGCCTCATCACCACATCCTATGAGACAAGGGGGTGAGAGAGAACCAACAGGGGGATTATAGGCTATCGGGCATTTACAGTTTATTCCTCGCGGCTGACCATCTCCACCAGGTGCCGCAGCGCTTCCTCAGCATCCGGTCCATCGGCGCGAATGGTGATTTCCTGGCCGTGCGCGATGGCCAAAGACATAATGCCCATAATGCTCTTCGCGTTCACCGATTTTCCGTCTTTCTCCACGAACGTTTCACTGGTGAACCGATTTGCTTCTTGAACAAACAACGCAGCTGGACGGGCCAACAAGCCCGAACGCAGGCGTACAGTAACGGTTTGCTCAACCATACAATGACCTCCCCACCATCCCATTGTAGAAAGTATAGCATGTTCGCAAGTCTGAACCAATTCTCGGCCACCGGAAGCTGGAAGCGCTGTTGGACGACTGTCGACGGTTCGTCACAACCTAACTGGACCATGGCTGCCCCTGGCGCAGTCGGTTAGCGATTTCCTCCAAGCGGCGAAATCGATGGTTGAGCCCCGATTTCGTCACTTTATGCGGCATCCTCGCCGCCAACTCCTGCAGATTGACGTCCGGGTAACGAATCCGCATTTCAGCCACCTCACGCAGGTGGTCTGGCAGCTTGGCGAGGCCGATGCGTTCCTCGATGTAGCGAATGACCTCCAACTGTCGTACCGCCGCACTGATGGTTTTATTCAGGTTGGCCGTCTCACAGTTGACCAAGCGGTTGACCTGATTACGCATTCCCTTTAGAATACGAATATCCTCAAATTTTAACAGGGCCTGGTGGGCCCCGATAATGCTGAGGAATTCGACAATCTTCTCGCCTTCTTTCAGGTAAAGGACAAACCCTTTTTTGCGCGCGAGCATCCGTGCGTGCAAGCCGTATCCGTTCAGTAGCCCTAACAAGGTGTGGGCCGCCCGCTCATCCTGAATCCCAATTTCCAAGTGGTACGAATTACTGCCCGGGTCGTTCACCGATCCGCCCGCAAGAAACGCTCCCCGTAAAAACGCTCGTTTACAGCAAGGTTTGTGCGCCCGAGAAGCCACAAGTTGCACCGACTCCCCAACCTCGGCGGCGAAGCCAAGAGACGCCAGGACTTCTGCAACGCGTACCGAGACCCGCACACAATACACGTTGTTCTTCTTCAGGCGCATCTTACGCCGCACCAGGACTTCCGGCCGGACGCTGAGGACCTCTTTCATCAGCGTATAGATGCGCCTAGCAATTGCCACGTTTTCCGTTTCCACGTCCAGAACCGGCCTGCCCTCAAGCTCAGTCAGGCGACCACTTCCCAAAATCAAGGCCTCCAATTCAGCCTGACGGCAGCAGGCCGGTTCTTGCACTAGTGTCAACTCTTTTTTGGTGCGTGCCGCGAACGACAGGACTCGTCACCTCCTCCCCAGCCGCCGTCAACCTGCGCGAGCTTGCATGGTGAAAGTCTGCGCAGCCCGTGCAAGCCTCGCTTTACGTCGTAACCGGCGCCGGATTTTGCCGCTCATACCCAATCAAGCTGACAATCTGTTCCGCGACCAGGCGGCTGTCGTGGCGAGCGTAGGTTGCATAGTGGACGAAATCACGGGCAATCACTCGCAGCCCCAACCGATGCAAAGCCTCCATATCCACCTGCACTGGATACGCATCCTGAGACTGGTACTTCTCCAGTGCCTCTTTGGGCAACGCGGCGCCATTGACGATGATGTAGTCAAACAACCTCCGCCCAACGTGTTGATAGATGACCTCCACGTGGCGAGAGGCCGAAAACGAGTCCGTCTCTCCCGGTTGCGTCATCACGTTGCAGACGAAAATCTTTTTCGCCGGACTTTCCGCAATCGCGCTCGCCAGCCCGGGTACCAGCAAGTTCGGCAGAATGCTTGTATACAGGCTGCCCGGCCCCACAACAATCGCGTCCGCCTGGGCAATCGCCTCTAACGCTTCCGGCAGCGGCTCCACCTCGGAGGGCACAAGCTCCACCCGCCGTATGGGCCTGTCAGCGTTCGGAATGTTGGATTCGCCATCCACAACCGTTCCATCCTCCAGCACCGCCCGCAGCGTCACATTTTCCTTCACGGCCGGCAGCACGCGCCCGCGTACCGCCAGGACGCGGCTGGTTTCGCGAATGGCCGATTCAAAATCACCCATGATATGAGTCATTGCCGCCAAGAACAGGTTGCCAAAGCTGTGACCGGCCAACCCCTCACCCGTAGGAAAACGAAACTGCAATAGCCGCTCCAACAGCGGTTCGGTATCGGCCAGGGCGACCAGGCAGTTCCGGATGTCCCCAGGCGGGGGCATCGCAAAGTCCGAACGAAGGCGCCCTGAGCTACCGCCATCGTCCGCCACCGTCACAATCGCCGTCAGGTCGACGTCAAACTCCTTCAAGCCGCGAAGGATGACCGACAGCCCCGTTCCGCCGCCAATCGCGACAATTCTTGGCCGCCGCTGCAGGTGTTTCACCCGTTTCCGGCTCTCCAGAATGGACCTCCACCAGCCAAATGCCAAGAGCAGCATGGCGAGTGCCAACACGGCGGAGCCAAGCCAGAACATATCGTTCGGCCCTACCGCCCGCCGCCAGCCCATGGCACCCGCGAGGATACCACAACCAAAAATGCCGAGGGTCCAAGCCAACAACCACCATCGTTTCACATCCTAGCCCTCCCGCCCCGAATCTCGATGGGTCAGGTAAACCTCTGCTTTGGGGCGGATGTGCCGCTCCAAGTGACGGGCCACCGCAACCGAACGGTGCTTGCCGCCCGTACAGCCAATCCCAATCACCAGGTGACTCTTTCCCTCGCGCAGGTATTGGGGAATTAGAAAATCCACCAAATCCTCCATTCGGCGTAAGAACTCCTGTGTCGCCGACCATTGCATCACGTAGTCGTAGACCGGACTGTCCTCCCCGGTATACGGCCGCAGGGCCTCAATGTAGTGCGGGTTGGGCAGGAAACGGACGTCGAAAATCATGTCCGCGTCAATCGGCACGCCATATTTGAAACCAAATGAAATGATATGAACCGGCAATGAGCGCTTGCCTTCGCCGAATCGCTGGACAATTTCATCCTTGAGCTGCGCCGGCTTCCACCCCGACGTGTCAATGATGACATCCGACTCTTCGCGGACCTTGGCCAATGCGGCGCGCTCCGCCTGAATTGCGTCCAGCAGACGGGTGTTTTCGACAAACGGATGCCGTCTGCGGGTCTCCTTGTAACGGCGTACCAACGTCTCGTCGTCGCCGTCAAAAAAGACCAAAGTCACCGCGACATCCGGTTCATTGCGTAACCCCCGCACCGTATCGACCAACGGCTGGAACAAGTCGCCGCCACGCAGGTCGCAGACCAGAGCCGTCTTCCGCAGCGTCTCCCCAGATTGGCGAATGAGTTCGATAAACTTGGGAATCAGTGCGGGTGGCAGGTTATCGACGCAGTAGTAGCCCATGTCCTCCAGAGCCTGCATAGCGAGCGATTTGCCCGCGCCTGACATCCCGGTAAGAATCAGAATCTGCAACGCCGCCGCCACACTCCTGTCCCCCCTTTTCGCACCCATTTTGCCACGTCGGGTCGACACATTCGAAAAGCCCTGGCTCGGCTCTGCCACTTTACACCTAGGCCCCAAACGACTGCGCAGCAAGGCGTGCGGCGCCCACGACCCCGGCGTCATTCTCTAAGGTCGCGAGCCGAATGTCTGTGCCTTCATGGACCCGTGATGCCGAGTATTCCACGAACGCCTCCCGCACCGGCCGCAACAGCTCCTCACCGGCTTTCGAGACGCCGCCGCCGACGACAATCACGTCCGGGTTCATCACCGTCGCCGTGATGGCTAACCCGTATCCTAGCCAATGCCCAGCATCCCAGATGATGCCTGCCGCAACTTTGTTCCCCGACTCTGCCAAGGCAAAGATCGGTTGGGCCCCATCTATCTCCACGTCAGCCGGAAGTTCACCGATAGACTGCAATCGCTTCGCTTCTCGCACCAACGCCGTGGCGGAGGCGAGCGTCTCCATACAGCCGTGGTTGCCACAGTTGCACAGCAACCCGCCCGGCCGTATGACAATATGCCCAATTTCCCCGGCCGATCCGTTCACGCCGCGATAAATTTTCCCGTCGATGACAATCCCGGCGCCAATGCCGGTTCCTACGGTCACGCATAGCGCCGTGTGCGCCCCGGCGCCCGCCCCTTTCCAGGCCTCGCCCAAGCCAGCCACGTTCGCATCGTTGTCGATACAAACGGGTTTGCCGAGGGCCTCTTCTAGGTACCTGCGCAGGGGCACATTGTGCCAACCCAAGTTGACCGCTTCGACAATCACGTCCCCGTCCAAGAATGCAGGTACCCCGACCCCAACGCCCCGTACCTGGTCCGTCGTAATCCCTGCCTGACGACAAACCTCCGCCAAGTTATCCCGCAGACGCTGCGCCAAGTCCTCAAATCCACGTTCCGCCTTGGTCGCGAACTCGCGTTTAGCAACAATTTCCCCATATGCATCTACAATGGCCGTCTTTACTGACGTGCCGCCGACGTCAACCCCATAGTACCAGCTCACCAGTCCCTTCAGACTCCTCTCAACCAACTACTGGTAAGTTCAAATTACCGCAGGCCAATCTCCAAGGCCGCAGCGATATCCGTTTCTGGCAGCAGACGCCAGTCGAGCAGCTGATGTTCTGCTGTGTAGCGGAATTTCCCGTAGAAAAGCGTATCCAAACCTTGCGCGTCAGCCCGCAGAACCGCCTCGACCATACGGCGATCCCCCTCATTCATCGGCTGATGCGCAACTTCCTCCGGTTTGACGATAGCAACATGTCCTTCTTTGGACTGAGTGAGCAGGTTGCCAGTGGCCCGCGCTGCGGAGAATTGAATAATGGCCTGTTCCCGCCCTTCGACGTCCGGCCCCGGCTCAATCTGCACAAGGTGAATCCCGCGCAGACGCAGATCCTGCACCGCCAACCCCGTTTCCTCCAAAACCTCGCGAGCAGCCGCCTCAATCCAAATCTCTCCCGGATCCACCTTGCCTCCCGGAAGGTACCACCATCCGCGGCGCGGCTTTTGGATCATGACAATGCCACCCTGCCAGTACACACAGCAGTTGACGATGATCTGCACGCCCCTCACCCCTCCGCAACTAGCATATCACGGCGCAGTCGGAGGGCTCAAACCATAAACGCAGGGTGAAACCTCGTGATATTTGTTGACGTGTGGCTCTGGGAAGAGTGGGTCTTGACAGCTTCAAACTAGACGGGTTTTCGCTCTGGCTCACCTTGTCCAATGAGCAACAAGCTATACGAAAAAAGCAAAAAAAGCGGCGCCGAAGTCCGGCGCCCAACAAGCATCTATATCAATAAGGGGGTCAAATGTGATGCATCTTTATCCTACAACGGTCATATTTCATGCGTATTACATCCGCTTTAAAAATGTGTGACACCATGAATTTTCTTTTCGTCAATGCTCGGCGGCCACTTCACTGGGCCGTGCGGACGCCTTATCGTCCACATCATTCCCGTCCGCTAGGGACTCCACGTAGTGGTATGCGGACATCGCCGCAATCGCACCGTCTGAAGCCGCCGTGATGATTTGCCGCAGCCCTTTGGCCCGCACGTCCCCGGCTGCGAACACACCTGGAATCGACGTCTTCATGTCCTCGTCCGTGACGACATAGCCCCCCTCATCGAGAATGGGGCTGTCCTTAAGGAACGAAGTGATAGGGTCGAATCCGATGTAGATGAACAAGCCGTCCACGTTCAAAGTCTGCTCTTCGCCGGTCTCGACATGCTGGATGCGGATACCGGTCACCTTGTTCTCGCCCAACACCTCAACGACTTGATGGTTCCAAATGAACTCCATCTTTTCATTCTCAAACGCGCGTTTTTGCAAGATGGGCTGCGCACGCAGTTTATCCCGCCTGTGAATCAGTGTCACCTTCTCGCCAAACCGCGTCAGGAAGACGCCCTCTTCACAAGCACTATCGCCACCGCCAACGACGGCAATCTGCTTATTGCGGAAAAACGCGCCATCGCACACCGCACACCAACTGACACCGCGGCCAGACAGCTTGTCTTCACCCGGAATGCCCAAGCGGCGCGGGGTAGCGCCAGTGGCGATAATGACAGATTTTGCGGTCAGCTCC
Source organism: Alicyclobacillus herbarius DSM 13609 (assembly GCF_000430585.1). GTDB lineage: Bacteria > Bacillota > Bacilli > Alicyclobacillales > Alicyclobacillaceae > Alicyclobacillus_G > Alicyclobacillus_G herbarius. Next base: position 29,476 of record NZ_AUMH01000012.1, on the reverse strand, counting down.
CCTTCACTGGTATAGACCCGTTTCGGCTGCCCTTCCAGGTCCACGCGTTCAACCTCGGCCATCTTGAACTCAACTCCCAGCGCGTCTGCATGCTCGCGCATCGATTCCGACAGCTCTGGCCCGAGGATCATCTTGATACCGGTGTAGTTCTCCACCTCTTGTGTATTCTGCATCTGTCCGCCAGGCAGGCCGCGCTCGACGATAAGCGTCTTCAGATTCGCGCGTGCCGCGTACACACCCGCAGAAAGTCCTGCCGGACCGCCACCAATGATAATGACGTCGTACATACATCCACCCCCAGCTCCAGCTGCGAATTTATCCTTCAAACAAGGGCTGCAAACGCACGGCCGCCTTGCGCACCGAAGAAATGGATACCCCATAACGCAGCGCAGCATCCTTCTGCCGTATTTTCAGCCCGTCTATCTTCAACTGGCAATAGTATAATCCAGCTGCCCAGATTTCGGGTTTCACCATGCGCACATCATCTCGTAGAAAGAGACGGCGAAGAAACGTGAGCCACACTCGCTTGGCCTTCGCCAAGGATTCCTCGCCAACGTGTTCGGAAAGGCCGAACTCGGTCAATTGCCAGACGCGCTGCCACAAAGGCTCCGCCTCCAAGAGCAGGTCCCACGGCAGCTCGCGCAGCTTTGCCGTATGCATTTGCCCGTCTTGATACCATTCTACGTCGGCTTGATCATCACACGTCTTTAGGGCACAAAGAGCCGCCGCCTTGAGGGCCCAGTCGATGTCGGCCCGTTTCACAAACAAGCGCAAGGCCTGTTGCGCATCCTCGTCGCCGATGAGCGCCAGGGTGCGAATCACCGCTTTGCGCGTCACGGACGTACCGTGTCGCAGTCCCCAATACAGGGACGCCCTGAGCAGTGCGTCATCCCGCCACTCTGACGGATTGGCTTGACGAAGGCGCTCCTTCATCGCCCGCAACTGCTGCTGCAGCGGATAGTCGTACTGGTAACTGACGCGCAGGAGCGGCTGTCCATGGGCAATGGCCGCCTCTACCTTATCTAAGTAGTAACGCGCCACTTCGTGCATCCCCGGCGATTGGCACAGTGCCTGCCAATACCGGCGCGCCGTCCGCAGTCGACCCGAGTTGGCCGCAGCCGCCGCCAACGAATGCAGCAAAATCGGTTCCACTTCGTCGACCAAACGCGCCAAGCCACGAAAGATCCGGTACGCCGTATCATGCTCTCCGACAATCCCCAGTGTCGTGGCCACCTTCATCGCCTGGTCGTAGTGCAACGGGAACACCTTTTTCAGCCGCTCGATGCAGTGATATAGGCGCAATACCGGCCCGCAACGGGCGCAGAAGATGGCCAGGTTGCACAAGGCGTGAATGTTGTCCGGTTCAGTTTCCAGGACCGCCTCCGCGGTGGCGATAGCCTTATCGTAATGACCCGTGTAATAGTAGGCGAGCGACAAGTTGTTTCGTGCCGCCAGGTTGTCCGGCTCCTGTACCAGCAACTGCTCCAGGCATTCGACCGCCGCCTCAAACTGGCCGTCCTCCAACAACTGGCGGCCGTCGCGGCGGGCGGCTGCCCGCTCCTGCTCAATCGCCCGCGCCTTCCACGTTTCGTATACCTTGCCGCCGCCGAACTCTTCGACGAGAATCGTCAGCATTTCGCGGGCTTCCTGGGCGAATTCCCCGTCCGGATCAGCATCCAGATAGCGCAGCACGTACTCTTCCGCAGCTTCGTAATCGCCCATGTTGGCGTAGTTGTTTGCCATGTAGAACTGGCACTCCACCATCGACGGGTCTAAGTCATGCAAAATATGAAGAAGAATCCGATTGGATTCCTCAAAATTCCCAAGCTCAGATAAAACGCCAGCCAAGTTACAATGGTTGACCGGATTGTCCGGCTCGTATTCCACGGTCTTGCGAAACGCCCGCAGGGCTTTTTCCAGGTTGTTGCGCTCCAGATACGTGAGTCCCCGCTCCAAGAAGAAATCAGCGTCGTGCCGCAGGGAAATCACATTTCCTCGTCGATCCGCCTGAACCTGGTTGTCCGATGTGGCCGTTCGTTTCACGTGACCACCTCCCGTGCGATTGCCCGCGGTCCATCCAGACTGTACAAAGTTATGTGAACCACCGGAGTGTGACTGCAGTATACCACACTGCTGGAAACGGGTGAAGGCGGCTGGGAACCCGGACATGACCATGGTATAATTCTAGAATTATGACATGCGGCAGGCCAGTGTTTTGCCTGGACGGCTTGCCTCTCGGATGGTTGGAGGAGATAATCGGATGAAATCACAAAAACATGCCGTCGCGGAGTGCGCGGCACCGATTCTCGGGGCGTCGGCGGACGAGATCGCGGCTTTGATTGAATACCCACCGCAGCCGGAAATGGGCGACCTGGCGCTGCCCTGTTTTCGGTTTTCCAAGCAGCTGCGCAAAAGCCCGCAGGTGATTGCCGCTGAGGTCGCGGAGGCGCTGCGCGCAAGTGGTCGCTTCACCGCGGTTGACGTGGCCGGTGCTTACGTCAACATTCGACTGAATCGCGCCCAAGTGGCCAGCGAGTTTGTCGAACTGGCGCTGCGCGACCCGGAATCCTTGTTTTCGTCCCACCGTCATCGCGGTGAAACGGCGGCGATTGACTATTCATCCCCCAATATCGCCAAGCCGTTCGGTGTAGGGCATCTGCGCTCAACGATGATTGGCCAGTCCCTGGCGCGAATGATGCGCGCTGACGGCTTTACGGTCGTCGGGGTCAACCACTTGGGTGATTGGGGCACCCAGTTTGGTAAGAACATCGCCGCCTACCTGCGCTGGGGTGACGAGGAGACGGTTCGCAAAAACCCGGTGCGGGAACTGCTGCGCCTGTACGTCCGTTTCCACGAAGAGGCGGAGAACAATCCTGAACTCGAAGAGGAAGGGCGTACCTGGTTCAAGAAACTCGAAGAGGGCGACGAACAGGCGGTCCGTTTATGGCGGTGGTTTATCGACGAAAGCCTCAAAGCATTCCGACAGACGTATGACCTTTTGGGTGTGGAATTTGATCATTACCTTGGCGAAAGCTTCTACAACGACAAGATGCAGGCGGTCATCGTTGAACTGCGGGCCAAAAACCTGCTTGTAGAAAGCCAAGGCGCGGAAGTCGTCGACTTGTCGGACGTGGACATGCCTCCGTGCATCATCGTCAAGTCGGACGGGACCAGCATCTACGCAACGCGCGACCTGGCGGCCGCCATCTACCGGCATGACGTCCTCGGGGCCAACCACCTAATTTACGTCGTTGGGGCGGAACAAAAACTCCACTTTGCCCAGGTGTTTGAGGTGCTGCGCCGGATGGGCCGGACGTGGGCGGATAACTGCCGACATGTCGCGTTCGGGTTGATGAAATACAACGGCAAGCGCCTGTCCACCCGCCGTGGTCAGGTGGTCTACCTGGAAGACGTGCTGGAGCAGGCGATTGGCGAAGCCAGGCGGATTATTGAAGAAAAGAATCCGTCCTTGCCGAACAAGGAGCAGGTGGCCAAGGATGTGGGCATCGGCGCGGTCATCTTCAACGACCTAAAGAACTACCGCATGCATGAGGTAGACTTCCGGTTTGAGGACGTCCTCAACTTTGACGGCGAGACAGGCCCGTATGTGCAGTACACGCATGCGCGGGCGTGCAGCGTTCTGCGCAAGGCCGAGTCGGAAGGCGTACAGGTACCGGAGCAGGTTTCCTTCACAGAGGTCACAGAAAGCGAATGGACGTTAGTGCGGCTGTTTGCGCAGGCCAACGAGGTGTTTGAACGCGCGCTGGAAGATATGGATCCATCCCAGGTTGCACGATACGCGCTGGATGTTTGCCACGCGTTCAACCGCTTCTACCACGACGCCCCGATTCTGGCTGCGGACGCGCCGCTGCGCGGCCAGCGCCTGGCCCTCACCGACGCCACACGCCGGGTGCTCGCGTTTAGCCTGTACCTGCTCGGCCTCAAGGCACCGGAAGCGATGTGAGTTGGAATCCGTGGGTTCTCCATAAGTAAAAGTTGCTTATTTCACCCAAAATCATACAACGGCCTAAATCGCCTTGCAGGCGCTCACCCTCCAATTGTGATGGATGAGCGCCTGTCAATCCTGAATAGAAATCCACATAACGGCGGTTTTATGGGCGATTCTCCGCCATAATCGCTTGCGTCAACTGGTCGGAAAACTCCCGGGCCGCATTGTAACCCAATACTTTCAATCGATAATTCATCGCCGCCACCTCAATGATGACCGCCAGGTTGCGGCCTGGACGCACTGGGATGGTCAGGGACGGCAACTCCGTATCCAAAATGCGGACCTTTTCTTCATCAATGCCGAGTCGGTCATACGCCACATCCTCGCGCCAGGCCTCCAAGTGAATGACCATCGCCAGCTTCTTATGGGTCCGCACGGCTCCGGCCCCAAATAACGTCATTGCATTGAGAACTCCCAACCCGCGAATCTCCAATAGGTGCTGCAGCAGCTCCGGCGCGCTCCCGACCAGCGTGTTGTCGGAGATTTGGCGAATGACCACGGCGTCGTCAGCCACCAGCCGATGCCCGCGTTTGACCAGCTCCAGCGCCGTCTCACTTTTCCCGATCCCGCTCGATCCGGTGATTAAGATGCCAATGCCGTAGACGTCGACCAGGACACCATGCACTAGCGTCTCCGGTGCCAATCGGGCCTCAAGAAAGCTTGAAATGACCGCCGCCGCACGCGTCGTTACCATGTCGGTACCAAGCACCGCCAATCCACGGCTCTCCGCCTCTCGGAGCAAGGCCTCCGGCGGCGTTTGTCCGCGCGAAACCACCACGCACGGCGTTTGGTCATAAGAACAAAAAGCAAACAACCGCAGCGCCTGTTCGCGGCTGTCCATGCCCGCCAAGAAAGACAGCTCGGTCCGTCCCAAGAGCTGAATCCGGTCCGCCGGATGGTACTTCAAGTATCCGGCCAATGCCAGCCCTGGACGATTAATGTCTATCGTCGAAACCAGTCGTCCAAAGTCCGCATCCTCGGTGAACACGCGCAGATTGAGCCCGTCCACCAGTTCTGCGACACTCACCCCTCGCTCTTTGCTCAACCTTCGTCACCTCTTCCAGCGCCGTACGTCAGGCCTACTGTACCCGCACGCGTAGGCCCACTCGAACAGAATGCCGGCCCACATGGCGGGCCGGCCGGACACTCCGAATCGATCCGTATGTTTATTGTGACACGGAGCACGAAGGGAGAGCAATGCCCTCGTAAGGATTACGCATGCTGCAACTGCCGCTGCAAGGGCACCGCTTCTTCCGTCTCCGCGTCGAAGATGTGAATCTTGTTGCCATCCAGCGCCAGCTTAATTTCGTCGCCCGGCTGGGCTTGACTGCGCGCGCTGATGCGGGCCACAATCGACTGACCACCCTTGTTGGTGTGCAGGTACAACTCCGACCCCATATTCTCGACGACCTCCACTCGGGCCGTAAACGCTGTGTCCGGATAGGCGGACAAGAACACTTCTTCATTATGCAGGTCTTCCGGGCGAATACCAAGCACGACCGCCTTGCCGATAACCCCAGCGTCGCGCAGTGCCGGGTACCGTCCCTCTGGAATCAGGAGGCTCAATTCAGGCGCCCGGAAGTAAACCTTGCCGCCCTCCTCCACCAGATCCCCACGCAGGAAGTTCATGGCAGGGGAACCGATGAATCCAGCGACGAATAGGTTTGCCGGATAGTTGTAGACGTTTTGCGGCGTGTCGACTTGCTGAATGACCCCGTCCCGCATGACCACAATCCGGTCGCCCATCGTCATGGCTTCCGTCTGGTCGTGTGTAACGTAGACGACCGTGGTCTGAATCCGCTGGTGCAGCTTACGGATTTCGGCACGCATCTGGACACGCAGCTTCGCGTCCAGGTTGGACAGAGGTTCGTCCATCAAGAACACCTGTGGCTCGCGGACGATGGCGCGCCCTAAAGCAACACGCTGCCGTTGACCACCAGAGAGCGCTTTCGGCTTGCGGTCGAGCAAATGCTCAATATCGAGAATCCGCGCGGCCTCACGTACGCGCTGGTCGATTTCGGCCTTGGGCACCTTGCGTAACTTCAAACCAAAAGCCATGTTCTGATACACGCTCATATGCGGGTACAACGCGTAGTTCTGGAACACCATCGCGATGTCCCGGTCTTTCGGAGCGACATCGTTGACGCGTCGGCCACCGATGTACAAATCACCTTCGGAAATGTCCTCCAGCCCTGCAATCATGCGCAGGGTCGTGGTCTTTCCGCAGCCCGACGGACCGACGAAAACCACAAATTCCTTGTCCTGAATGTCCAGGTTAAAGTTCTTAACGGCGGTCACTTCATTATTGTAACGCTTGTAGATGTTCTTCAGAATGACTTCTGCCATGCTGCACCCTCCTCAGGGACTAAAACGGTTTCACATGAAACGTGAGAAATCCGACAAGTTCCGCTTGTTTTCGAATATATCAACCCATGTCCAAAAACCCAATGAACAAGTTGCCTGAATCGGTGACAAGGCATTGGGCAGATTGCCTAGAGTGCCGTTTTCAACCCTTAACGATGACGAAGGAATAATTGAGCCAAGTAGAGAGTCATCGCATCGGCAAAGTTCCGCGGGTCGTACCCGGTCAGATCCCGAATCCGATCAATCCGGTGCAGCAGCGTATTGCGATGTAGGTACAACAGTCGAGCCGCCTCGCTGACGTTCAAGTTGGCGTGTACCAACCCAACCAAGGCCGCCTGCAGGTCGTCCGGCAGGGCACATGTTTCCACCTCGGACGCGGCTGCGTGCAGCCTCATGGCCATTGCCTGCAGGAACATCTGGATGGACGAATTCGTCTGGATGACCAGCAGGGTGTCCAACGGGTTTTCCTGCCAAATGTATAAACGGTTCGACCCATGCATCAGGTGACGTCTCTGCCAAGTCAGAACGGTCGTATAAAGGGCGAAGGGGAGGTCTTCGGCGCTGCAAGCCAGTGCCCCAACCGCCGCCTCATAGGCCACAAACAGGTCAGCACCGAAAGCCTGGAGAAGCTGTGTTAGGCGGCACCGCATCTCGGTCAAATCTAGCCCAGATGGGATACCGTCCGCCGCCCCTTTGGGCGTCGGAACGCCCTCACCGATGGCCGGCCAAAACAACCACACGCCTGCCGATCCGTCATCCAGCGTCAGCCAACCGGCCTCCACCGTCTCGTTCACTTCATGGACGACCTCCATCAACAGCGCTTGGATGTCGTCCTCATCCTCGCGCCGAGACGCCGGATGCACCGGATACGGCTGCAGCCAGATCAGACGACCCGCTTCCGCACGGAACGGCCATTGTGGTGCGGCCGCAAGTGGACGCGCCAGCGCCGCCACGGTCTCGTCCGGACACGTTTGCAACCGACGGCGGAGCTCCGCTTCAAGCCACCGGTAGCCCGTTTCTCCTTCCTCTGCCGCCCATTGGTGGACAAGCCAGGTTAAGGTCAATCTCGTCACTTCGTCCGGCGCCCGGTCAAAACGGGCAAACACCGCGTCGTCCAGGTGTAGACACCAAGTGTGCCCCTGTTTCCACCAATCGCCAGGACTACGGCGCCGCTCTGGCGCAGGGTAGTGATCTAGTACCACCTTGCACCCGGTCACTTCCGCCCACTCCCATAAAGGCGCGTACCACGAACCTGCTTCCATCACGAGGTAACCCCCAGCACGGTCGCCGTCTCCTCCTGGGCTTGCCGCGCCTGTGCCCGCGCTTTGTCGCGCTGCAGGATAGGGGCCAGAAACTTGCCCGTCCACGACCGCTCCACCTGACAGACCTCTTCGGGCGTTCCGGTTGCCACCAGTTCACCGCCCTGGTCGCCACCTTCAGGCCCCAGGTCAATCAGATAGTCGGCCGTCTTGATGACATCCAGGTTGTGTTCAATGACCAATACCGTGTCACCCGCGTCAACCAAACGATGTAGCACGGCCAGCAGCTTCTCAATGTCGGCCACGTGTAACCCCGTGGTGGGTTCGTCCAGGATGTACAAGGTGCGTCCATTGCTGCGACGATGCAACTCGGAAGCCAGCTTAACCCGCTGCGCCTCGCCGCCGGAGAGGGTGGTTGCCGGCTGCCCGAGTCGAATGTAACCAAGCCCTACGTCCTCTAACGTTTGCAGCTTGCGCTGGATGCGCGGAATGTTTTCGAAAAACTTCAGCGCATCGCTGACCGTCATGTCGAGGACCTCGGCGATGTTCTTGCCCTTGTAGCGTACTTCCAGGGTTTCCCGGTTGTAGCGTTTGCCTTTGCAAACCTCGCACGGAACGTAGACATCCGGCAGAAAGTGCATCTCAATCTTGATGATGCCATCTCCCCGGCACGCCTCGCAGCGGCCGCCGCGCACGTTGAAGCTGAAGCGCCCCTTCTTGTAGCCGCGCATCTTCGCCTCGTTGGTCGTGGCAAACAGGTCCCGGATGTCATCGAAGACTCCCGTGTAGGTGGCTGGATTGGACCGCGGCGTGCGCCCGATAGGCGATTGGTCGATGTCCACCACCTTGTCTAGGTGCTCAAGCCCATCGATGCCGTCGCAGGCACCCGGGCGCACGCGCGCGCGATTCAAGTCACGCGCCAAGGTCTTGTACACAATCTCATTGACAAACGTCGACTTGCCGGACCCCGACACCCCGGTCACACACGTGAATACCCCAATCGGAATCTTAACGTTGATTTTTTTCAGGTTGTTCTCCCGCGCCTTTTTGACCTTCAGCCAGCGCCCGTTTGGCTTCCGTCGTTTTTCCGGGACCGGAATGAATCGTTTGCCGGACAGGTACTGTCCCGTCAACGACCGTTCGTCCGCCATGACCTCCTGCGGCGTTCCGGCGCTTACGACGCGTCCCCCTAAGTCACCCGCTCCGGGTCCCATATCGATGATGTAATCCGCAGCAAGCATGGTGTCTTCGTCATGCTCCACGACAATCAGGGTATTGCCCAAGTCGCGCATGTGCTCCAACGTCCGGATGAGCCGTTCATTATCCCGTTGATGCAAGCCGATGCTCGGCTCGTCCAGGATATAGAGTACACCCATCAGGCTTGATCCCAGCTGCGTCGCTAGGCGAATACGTTGTGCCTCGCCGCCGGATAAGGTCCCGGCGGATCGACTCAAGGTCAAATACTCCAACCCGACGTCACGCAGAAACCCGAGTCGGGAAGAGATCTCGCGCAGAATCAAGCGGGCAATCGCGGCCTCTTTTTCGCTCAACTCGAGGTGGGCGAAGAAGGACAGCGCATCTTGAACCGATAGGTCGGTCACTTCGGCGATATCCTTGCCGCCCACCTTGACCGCAAGGCTCTCCGGCCGCAGCCGCTTGCCGCGGCACGCCGGACACGGGCTCGCAGCCATGAACTCCTCGATAAACTCGCGAATCGAGTCGGATGACGTATCGCGGTAACGACGCTCCAGGTTCGGGATGACTCCTTCAAACGGAATCTCCGCCGTCTTTGTCTGGCCAAAGTCGTTTTCGTAGGTGAATCGGATCTTCTGTCCGTTGCCGTATAACAATTTGTCCAGCTGGTCGGAGGGAATCTCCGCCACTGGGACATCCATGTCGATGCCGAAGGTGCGGCAGGCAGCGGCTAACAGCTGGGGATAATACGTAGAAAAACTGCCGGCCCACGGGGCAATTGCTCCATCCGCAATCGATCGAGTCTTGTCGGGGATGACCAGCGCTTTATCCACTTCCATGTGCACGCCCAGACCCGAGCAGGCCTCGCACGCCCCAAACGGACTGTTAAAGGAGAACATCCGGGGCGCCAGCTCACCGACGCTGAATCCACAGTTCGGGCAGGCCAGGTTCTGGCTGAACAACAGCTCCTCCCCATCGCGCATCAGGTCAATGAGGACAATCCCGCCCGCCAGACCCAGGGCCGTCTCCAACGAATCGGCCAAACGAGCCCCCACATCCGGCCGAATGATAATCCGGTCGACGACCACCTCGATGTTGTGCTTGCGGTTTTTCTCCAGTTGAATCGGTTCTCCCACTTCGTGCGTCTGGCCATCCACCCGCACGCGCACGTACCCACTCTTCTTCAGGTCCTCAAGCAGCTTCTGGTGTTCCCCTTTGCGACCGCGGACGACCGGAGCCAACACCTGCAGGCGCGTCCCTTCCGGATAGGCCAGCAGACGGTCCACCATCTGTTCCACCGTCTGCGACGTGATGGGAATGTGACAATTCGGGCAGTACGGCCGGCCGACTCGGGCAAACAAGAGGCGCAGGTAGTCGTAGATCTCTGTCACCGTGCCGACCGTGGAACGCGGGTTGCGGCTGGTCGTTTTTTGGTCGATGGAAATCGCCGGTGATAGACCGTCAATCGAATCGACGTCCGGCTTGTCCATCTGTCCAAGAAACTGCCGCGCATAGGCGGACAGCGACTCCACGTAGCGGCGCTGTCCCTCCGCGTAGATGGTATCAAAGGCGAGCGAGGACTTGCCCGATCCGCTCAGTCCAGTGACCACCACGAATTTGTCACGCGGAATCGACACGTCGATGTTTTTTAAGTTGTGGGCTCGTGCCCCTTTGACGACGATACGATCTTGTGACATCCCAAGCCTCCTCATTTCTACCCGAGCTTATCCGGACACGCACAATCAGCCGCTCGGCGCTGTCTCCGCGTCAGGCAGACACCGATTCGGACAACTCGACAATCATGTCGCGCAGCTCGGCAGCCCGTTCAAACTGCAACTGCTTGGCAGCCTCTTTCATTTCCTTCTCCAGCTTCTGAATCAACGACTTGCGGTCTTTCGCCGACATCTTATGCGCCTGTTCCACAACGCTGATGTATTCCGACTTCTCTTCCGCAGCTCGCGTGGCCTCAATCACATCGCGCACCGCTTTTTGAATCGTTTGCGGGGTAATGCCGTGCGCCTCGTTGTACGCCTGTTGCTTGCGCCGACGCCGCTCCGTCTCCTCAATCGCCACCCGCATCGATTCGGTGATCTGGTCCGCATACATGATAACCTGGCCATGCGCGTTGCGGGCTGCGCGGCCAATCGTCTGAATAAGCGAGCGCTCCGCGCGCAGGAAGCCTTCCTTGTCCGCGTCCAGGATAGCCACCAGCGACACCTCTGGCAAGTCCAAGCCTTCCCGCAGGAGGTTGATGCCCACCAGGACGTCGAACGTGCCCAGACGCAACTCGCGGAGGATCTTCATCCGCTCAATGGTCTTAATGTCCGAGTGCAGATACCGAACCTTGATGCCCAATTCCTTCAGGTAGTCGGTCAGGTCTTCGGCCATCTTCTTGGTCAGCGTGGTCACGAGCACCCGCTCGTCGCGGCGGATGCGCTGGTTGATCTCGCCCACCAAGTCATCAATCTGGCCCTTAATGGGCCGGACAAAGATCTCCGGATCGAGCAATCCGGTCGGGCGGATGATTTGCTCGACCAACTGCTGCTGGTGCTCCAGTTCATACGGTCCTGGCGTTGCCGAGACAAAGATGACCTGGCCGAGACGCTGCTCAAACTCCTCGAATGTCAAGGGCCGGTTGTCCGCGGCAGACGGCAGCCGGAAGCCGTGCGAGATCAGCGTTTCCTTGCGCGTCCGGTCGCCACCGTACATCCCCCGCACCTGTGGCAGAGTCACGTGGGATTCATCAATTAAAGTCAAAAAGTCGTCCGGAAAGTAGTCGAGGAGGGTATGCGGCGGCTCCCCGGCAGCCCGCCCCTCCAAGTGCCGGGAGTAGTTCTCAATGCCAGAACAGTAGCCTATCTCCAGCATCATCTCAATGTCATAGTTTGTGCGCTGTTCCAGTCGCTGTGCCTCCAACAGTTTTCCCTCGCCGCGCAGCTCTTCCAGCCGCTCGGCCAACTCCTGACGGATGCGCTCAATCGCCCGCTCCAACCGTTCACGCGAGGTGACAAAGTGAGAGGCTGGGTAAATCCCCACGTGCTCCCGCACACCCAACACCTCACCGGTCAACACGTCAATCTCCGTGATACGGTCAATCTCATCGCCAAACAATTCCACGCGAATCGCCTGTTCGCCGCGTGAAGCCGGAAAGATTTCCACCGTGTCGCCACGCACGCGAAACGTGCCGCGGGTGAAATTGATGTCATTGCGCTCGTACTGCATATCGACCAGCCGGCGCAGGATATCGTCGCGGCTGCGCACCATACCCGTGCGGAGTGACAGCACGTGGCCGCGGTACTCGTCCGGATCGCCCAAACCGTAGATGGCCGAGACACTGGCCACCACGATGACGTCCCGGCGTTCCAACAGGGACGCGGTCGCCGAGTGGCGCAGTTTGTCGATCTCGTCATTGATCTTGGCATCCTTTTCGATATACGTATCGGTCGACGGAATGTACGCCTCCGGCTGATAATAGTCGTAATAACTCACGAAATACTCGACCGCGTTGTTTGGAAAGAACTCTTTAAACTCAGCCGCCAGCTGCGCGGCAAGCGTCTTGTTATGTGCAATGACCAAGGTCGGCCGATTGACCCGGGCCACGATATTCGCCATCGTGAACGTTTTCCCAGATCCGGTAACACCTAACAGAGTTTGGTAACGCAAGTTGGATTCCAGTCCACGGACTAGCTGCTCAATCGCCTCCGGCTGATCGCCGGTCGGTTTGTAGTCCGAAACCAGTTCAAAACGACCGTTGTCGATGGACAACACGGATCGCCCCTCTTGTAGTGAGTGTCCGCATGCCTCACTTACATGCCGAGCACATCACGGGAAATGCCGCGGCACCCTGCCACGGCGTACTGTCTTTATGTTACCATAACGACAAAAGGGGAACAATTGTTCTGCACGGAAATCCTTCAGATGGGCAGCTCCAACTGCTGGCTGATCCGGGCCAAAGCCCCGTTTGTACAAGTTGTTGAACCACCGCTCCCTGCGTTTGGTGTCATGGGTGCAGACTCCGCCCTTGTCCGAATATACCCGCTCAGTCCAAACTCTTCCATCACGCTCTGTGCTCGCCGCAAGACCGGTCGGGCATACGTCACGGGCGGATATACCCCTCGATACAGTCGCTGGTACGGTACCACAAGTTCTGGATAACGCTGGCACAGAACCTGCATGAACCACCGCTTGACCTCGGGGGTGAGACGCAGGATGGACGGCACCAAGAAACGAGCTCCGACAACGGCCGCGGCTTCAACAACGGCCCGCAAGTGTGACATCGAGTCGGTCAGATAAGGAACGATGGGCGCTAGAAACACCCCTGCTGGGAGACCGTTGGCGACCAATTCGCGTACCGCAGTCAATCGTTTTTCGGGCGCTGGAGTCGCCGGCTCGAGATTGCGCCAGACTTGTTTATCCAGAGTATGCACGCTGATATTGATGGAATGCAAACGCATTCTCTTGAGGATGGGGAGGTCGCGAAGGATGAGCGGCGAGCGGGTCGTAATAGAGGTGGGCACCTGGTATTCCGCCAGCACCTCAAGACACTGCCGTGTAATCTGGCGCTTCGCCTCAATCGGCTGATACGGGTCCGTGGCGGTACCGATGGTCACCAGACCGATTTCTGCCGCCAAACGCTCCAAGTCGCCGCCAAGGCGGCGCAGCCTGCGCTCCAGCTGCTGCTCCAGCGCCTCCGCGGCGTTGGCTTTCACCAGAATGTTGCTGCGAAAGGAGTCATCCGCCTCCATGCCCAGGTAGGTGTGCGTCACGCGCGCGTAACAAAAGCTGCATCCGTGCGTACAACCCCGATACGGATTGATAGACCAATCGAACGGCATGCCCGGGGCAGTCACCCGGTTCATCGTCTGCTTGGTTGCAATGTCCTCGTAGATCGGCGGTTGACGCATGAGCCCCATCCCTTCTCTATATCCAGACCGTGTTCCACCACCACGGTACGCATGATACGAACATATGTTCCCATAACCCATTATACAGTGCCCTCACCGGTTTGCAAGCGTATAAAAAGGCCGGCTCATCCAAGAGCCAGCCTTGCTGTCGATTGCGTACCTATTGCCCACGTCCGTGACAACCAGCTTTGGCCGTGACGGCGTCATACCATCCCCGCCAATATAGGGGCCGAGGGCTTTACGCCTGTTCGCTAGCCAGCCACGGCAGCGCGGCGGCGCCGATGACGCCCGCCTTGGTGCCGAGGCGGGCCGGTACAATCGGCACGTCCATCCCGTAGTTCCGGCGGAAGTCGTTGTGCATGAGCGCCTCGTGGATTGCGTCAAACAGGGGCTGACCGATGCGCGCCACTCCGCCGCCGATGACAATCAGGTCCGGATCGAACAGATTGACGATGTTCACCACGCCGATGCCCAGGTAGCGAAACGCCGTGTCGAGCACCTGCCTGGCCTTGGCGTTCCCGCCTGCGGCCAAATCCGCCACTTCCTGTGCGGTCAGGCCGCGGCCGAACGCCTCGGTGGCCATGCGCGCAATCGCCGTCCCGGAGGCGACCGCCTCCAGGCAGCCCCGGTTGCCGCAGTTGCAGGGGACGCCGGACGGATCGACAATCATGTGGCCAATCTCGGCAAAACCGCCGGCCGCCCCCTGGCGCACTTGGCCGTCAATCACGACGCCACCCCCGATGCCGGTGCTGACGGTAATGTAGACCATGTTCCGACTCCCCTGACCGGCGCCAAACCGGTGCTCCGCGACGGCCGCAGCATTGGCGTCATTCTCCAGGTACACCGGCAGCCCGTACACCGCTTGCAGCTCGTCCCGCAAGGGGATGCAGTCCCACCCCGGCAGATTGGGCGGTCCCAGCACCGTGCCGGTATGCGGATTGAGCGGCCCTGGAGCGCCTACGCCGAGACCCAGAACGTTGGCGCGACCTACCCGGTTGAGCATCTCATCCACCGTGCTGCGGATGCGCTGAATGACGGCCTCCGGCCCCCTGGCGGCCAGCGTAGGCACCTCCAAGGTATGGTGCAACTCGCCCTGCTCATCGAGCACACCGGTTAAGATTTTCGTACCTCCCAAGTCAACCCCAATGCTGTACAAGGCGGGTAATCCTCCATTTCCAGCGCCGGCGGCGCACCCGCCAGGCGTCTGTCATTCGTGGTCATACGTATCGTAAAGACTGGTTACCTGCAGCGACTTCGAGAACTCAGCCAAAGACATTGGTTGAGACAGAGAAGACTTGGGCACGGTGACTGTGCGCGGCGCATCCGCCGACAGGTCAAAGAAATTGTCGCTGAATACCGCATCCGCCCCTACCAAATCGAGAGCTACGTACTTCGCGTAGGCCTCTGCGGAAACGCGCACCGCGAAGGCGTCGCCAAGGTCCTCCACCGCCGCGGACAGGTGCGGATCGGCAAACTCAAAGTGTTTCGCCGGCACAAACAGCAGCGTTCCCTGTCGAACCCCTTCCACCGTCTCGAGGGTGTATTCCAAATACGTCCGGCGGCGGGTGTCCATGTCTGCAAAGAAGTCCGACAAATCAAGGTCGACCACTTTTTCCGCGCTCAGAGCGGCAACCGTAATCGTCTCATCGCCAGCCCGCAGCACTCGCGACCGCTCATCCAGAACCCGCCAGCGCACCGTCCCGGAAACCTGCTGGAGCCGATCATTGGTCACCCATAGCCCCACCTGGCTCCCCTCCTCGCAGGCCGAGATGAGGATGGGATCAAAAAACCGCTTGGCGAAGTAGTGCAGAGCTTTCCATCGACCATAATAATCAATGCTCGACCAGGAAGCGACCGGCCAGCAGTCGTTCAGCTGCCAGTAGATGGCCCCCATGCAGCGGCCGCGATGGCGCCGCCAGTGCTCCACACCGTACTTGATGGCCTCAGCCTGGAGAATCTGCGACGTGTACGCAAGTGCCGCCAGGTCCTTGGGATAACGGAAGTTTTCCGCTAAATAGTAAAGGATCTTACCATTGGCCGATCCGTTCTTCTGATGGTTCTCCATCACATACGAGAACACGTTGCGGTCCTCTGGCTCGGTGAAGGTCTCAATCGTCTTCAGCGAAGGGAACGATTGAAAACCGAACTCGGAGCAGAAGCGAAAGTGGAACTTCCGGTATTCGGTGAACGGCTTGAGTCCGTGCCAGACATCCCAATAGTGGACATCGCCACGGTTCTCGTCGTTCGGGTTGTCAAAACCGCCCCCGGACGAAGGTGAGGCCGGCCAGTAGTCTACTTGCGGCGCCTCCGCCCGCGCCACTTCGGCGAGAACCTGTTCAAACATGCGCAGGTAATCCTGACGCAGGTCGTCTGATTTCGGGAACTGCCATTCCACCCAGGCAACTTCCATCTCGTTATTGCCGCAGAGGAGTCCGAGGCTTGCATGGTGACGCAAGCGGCGCAGGTTGTCGATGGCTTCTTGACGGATGTTGGCTTCAAATTCCGGGGTCAATCGGTAGACTCCGCAGGCAAACATGAAGTCCTGCCAGACCACCAGCCCCAGCTCGTCACACAAGTCGTAGAAATAATCCTCCGGGTAGAGTCCACCGCCCCAGACGCGGATGAAGTTGAAGTTGGCTGCCACACAGTCCTCCAAGAGGCGCCGCGTCTTCTCCAGGCTGCGTCGCGACAACAGGTTGTCCTCCGGGATGTAGTTGGCGCCGCAGGCAAAGATGCGCAATCCATTGACCTCAAACAGGAACGATTCGCCCCACGCATCCGATTCGCGCACCAGGCGAATCGTACGCAAGCCGATGCGCAGATTTCGTTCGTCACGGGTCTGGCCGCCCTGTTCGAGACGCACCTGAACGTCATACAACGGCTGCTCCCCGTACCCGTTGGGCCACCAGAGCTTCGGATTCTCAATCTCCACCGTCACCAGGCCACCCACACCGGCCACGCGCCGCACCGATTGAACCTGTCCATCGGGTGCCGTGACCTCCACCACGAGGTCGAGGGCCGCGTCCTGCCACACCTCTACGTCCACGTGCACGTCCAGCGTAACCTGGCCCGCTCGGTGATGCTGATCGATGCGCACATCCTCAATCCGGCCCGTCTCATAGCCACGGATGTAAATGTCCCGCCAGATGCCCAAATCTGGGATCTTCGGTCCCCAGTCCCAGCCAAACATGTAGTGACCCTTGCGTAGATGCGGGAAACCTTCCACCGAATCCTCCGGTCCCCAGAGCGGATCGTCCGCGTTCTTATCGAGGATGTAGTTTAGGGCCGAGCGGAACACGACTCGAATTCGATTTTGTCCCACTTGCAGCAGCGACTTGATCTCGAACTCGTAGGTTCGGTGCATGTTGTCGGTCCGCGCCACAGGCGTGCCGTTGATCTCGATTTCCGCCAGCGTGTCCAGCCCCAGACAGGTTAAGAGCACCCGGTCACAAGCCATGAGCCGTTCATCGACCGAAAACTCGCGCTCATATACGTAGTCCTGTTTGGCAACGTCAAAGACGCGCAACTCATTATCCCGATAAAACGGATCCGGAATACGTCCGGCGCGCAACAGGTCCAGATAGACCGAACCCGGTACCTGCGCCGGCAGCCACTCCTCCCCGTTTACGGATTTCATCCGCCAATTCCCGTTTAAGTCGATCAACAAAGGAAGTCCTCCTATCTCTTTCCGCCTGCACCATACCGTTCAAATATTACCCCGCTGGTCGGGCTCAACGCGTCGCCTTCGCGGCATAGTGTTCAAAGATCCGCCGCGCGGCGGGCTTTCCGTACACGCAGTAGCCGCGGTCGTTGGCCGCCTGCGTCAGTGGATACAGGCGCGCCGGCCAGTCCCACAGCATGTACCCGTAAAACCACGGCTCGTCTTCCAGGGCTGCAAACATCACGCGATAGAATTCATCCTGCTCCGTCACGTTAATCGCACCAGGGTGCGTCCAGTCGTACGGTACCTGGGCCGATCCGCTCCGGCTCGGACAACCGACCTCCATGAAGAAAAACGGTTTCTGCCAACGCTCTGCAAACGCCCGCAGCTCTGGGACACGCACCGGCCAACGGTCGAGCGCGTAGTAGCCACTGGAGGAAATCACATCCACCGCATCCCAGAACTGCACGTGCTCTTCCTGATACTTGTCGCAGTTGTACGTGACCAGGCCCGAGTACACGTCACGAACGCGGGCAATCAACCGCCGCCAATCGTCCACTCGCCTGTCGGCCTGCACCATCTCGCAACCGACGCAGAACATCTCGCACCCGGTCTCCTCGGCCATAACCGCGTAGTGCAGAATGAACGCCTCGTAACTCTGCCACCATGCGCTCCAGCCGGGCTCGCCCGGGACCTCGTGGTCAAAGAAGTTGATGTGCGCCCGCCAAGTGCCGTCCCGGCAGTTCACCACCGGTTTCAGACAGACCTTGATGCCCCGGTCGTGGAACCGGCGAATCGCCCAGCGAATGTCCGCATCCTCCAGCGTATCTCCGCCGCCGAAGTCAATCTGCGTCGACTGCGGCTTATCCTGCAGACCCTGGAAGGCAATCGTCACCCAGTTAATCCCCAGCTTGACGGCTTCCTCAATTGAGTGCTCTGCCTCTGGGGTTCCCCACGTGCCGGGAATCCCCACCCAACCCCAGGTCATCCCGCGAATATATTCCATACCCGCACCTCTCCCGGTTCGCCGTCACCGCATTCTACAGGCAGGCCGTGCGTGCTTGGCCTCCTGACCACACTCTATCGAAATCGGTTTCAGGCGAACATGAACAAAATGAATATTTATGGTGTTTCTTTCGTCTATATCCAATATGTTTTCCTAACAAACAACTAACCAAGAAAACATACGTCACCCTCGGAGCACCTCAATCGCGTGCTCGAGTCCAAAAGTCAGGCGTAATCGACTCAATCGTTCTCAAGCAGTTCAATGATGAGCTTCAATGCATGGCTTGCGTCCACGTAAGCATAACGTCCGCCTTCATAATCCCCCCGCTGCAAACGCGGAAAGCCGAGTGTGCGGAGCCTCTCCAGTTTGCCCTGCATGTCCTTGATGACAAACGCAATGTGATGAACGCCTTCGCCATGGGTATCGAGAAATTCCTGCCAAGTACTCGGACCACCAACCGGTTCGATAAGCTCAATGTCCACTGATCCCATATGGAAGAACGCCAGCTTCGCCCGCGCTTCGGTCGGACGGCCCTGGTACGCTGTGTGCGCCTTGTCCGGACCGTCCGTCAATTGCCAGGCGGGGGTTTCGACCCCAAAAAACTCCGCGTATGCCTTCGCGGTTGCTTCAATATCACGGACGATGATGCCAATCTGCGTGATCACCCGGGTACCCAGTATGCCTTCAGCCACTCGCGGTTTCCCCCTTTTCAAAAAGGGCGTTATTCTGTAAACAGGTTCCCTGAAAGATGCTGAGGGCGGCGCCCCGCCAGACGTTGTTCAGGCTCGCGAGGCGCCGCCACGACTCTACCTTTATACGTAATTGATTGTACCGTTCCACGAGTTAAAAACAATTGATATTCCGGGCAAGTATGGTCATCTTGTGACCTTCCGCGGAACAAGCCTGCCATCATCAATGTAAGAAACCCGTTAAGTCTGTGACAGAGAGGCGGGAATACCATCTTCTCATACACAGGCACAGCAAAAGCGGCAGCCCTGGTTTGGACCGCCGCTTGTCTGCTTCCCACACGTCTGTAGGATTTTCGGTTCGTCCCATACACCGGTTGGTCGGTCAGTCTCGTACGCCCCAGGCCACGCGCCGAGGTCCACCGACCTGCCGTTTGCGAGCATCCGAAATCAAGTCCGGCATGGGAGTGGTCTTTTTCAGGAAGAAAGACAAAATCCACGCAATCACCAAGAGACCGGTGGCAATCATGAACGCATCATTGATGCCCATGACCATCGCCTGCTTGCTGAGGGCAATCGCCTGGGCCTTCTCTGTGGGTAGAACGTGCTGGATCGCCATCAAGTCTTTCAGGTGTACGGCCGTCCGGTCGGCCATGATGCTGACTAATGAAGCCATCCCCACTGCTCCGGCCACCATCCGCAGCGTGTTCGACATGGCCGTACCATGCGGATAATAGCGTTTGGGCAGCTGATTCAAACCGGCCGTCATGATGGGCATCATGAGAATCGACATACCGAACATGCGTGCCGTGTAGACGGCGGTCACATACAGGAAGGTGGTATCCAACTGCAACCGCGTCAGGCAGTAGTTGGTGGCCGTCGTTATGGCCAAGCCGACCACGGCCAACCAACGCGCCCCTATCTTATCGAACAAACGACCGGTAATCGGAGACATGATGCCCATGACTACGCCGCCCGGAAGCAGCATGAAGCCGGACAAAAGGGGCGAAAACCCGCGCACGTTCTGCATGTAGATGGGCATCAACAGCATTCCGGCGAACATCGCCATCGTGACAATCAACAGGATGATTGTCGTCAGGCTGAACATGGAATAGCGGAAAATACGGAACTCGAGAATGGGCTGATCAATCGAAAGTTGCCTCCAGACGAAACACAGCAGGCAGATTCCGCCCACCGCGAAGGCAATCACCACGTCGGACGCACCCCAGCCGGCACTGCCGGCGGTGCTGAAACCGTACAGAATGCCGCCGAAACCTAAGCTGGACAGAATTACGCCCAGTACATCGAGCTTCGTATTGCGCGTCTCCGTGACATTGCGCAAGAAGATGGTCGATATAATCAAGTCTGCCACGGCGATGGGCAGAATGATAAAGAACAAAATCCGCCAGGAGTGGCTTTCGACAATCCACCCGGACAATGTGGGGCCCAGCGCCGGCGCAAAGTTTAACGCAATGCCGAAAATCCCCATCGCCCAACCACGGCGTTCCACAGGAAACAGCGAGAAGATGACGTTAGTCACCAAGGGCATCAGGACACCGGCTCCTGCCGCTTGAATCACACGTCCCACCAACAAGGCGATGAAATTCGGTGCGACCCCGCAAACCAACGTCCCAACGGCAAACAACGCCATCGACGCAAGGTATAGTTGACGCGTTGTAAACCGTTCAAGCAGAAACGCGGTGACGGGGATAACCACCCCGTTGACCAACATGTAAATGGTCGCCAACCAATCCCCCGTGGTTGCACTGATGTTCAACCGATCCATAATCTGCGGCAGCGCGACATTTATCAACGTCTGGTTCAAGAACGCCACAAACGCGCCCGCAATCATTAAGGCGAAGATGGACGCCACCCGGACAGTACCGTTCTCTGTCTCCGAACTTCGAAGAACCATCTGTTCTTGTGTCATACACACCTCTCCCTCCGGCAGTGTTTTTCTCCTTTTTCATGCGCCGGAAATTCCGGTTTTCGGAAAACTGAGCAGCACTCAAAATCCGGAAAACACTAGCGCTCTACCCTTCCTAAAGTCAGAACTGTCAAGGCTATCCTTCTTGGACAGCAAAAACGGCCGTACCAATGCTCGTCAATCCGACCTCCAGTCGAATACCTAAACCATTTTCGCTGCTGTCTCAGTTTGTGGGGAAACTGAAAGTGGAATTCGTGTGCGCTTAAACACCCGGGACGTAGACTTCCATGGGATTTACGACAGCGGGTCTTTGCAGAAGAAAACAGTCCCCCATTGGATGCCATGCACCCCGGAGACCGTTCAGACCCACACATATGTCACGTTCTCTAGGTTACCACGAAATCCCGGACTGACAAGAGGAAAGCTGTGAACGAAATGTTAATCCACACGCAGAGGGCAGAGAAGCGTTCGCCCCTTGAAGCCAGCGACGCCTAGCTACTGAGCAACTCCTTTACAACCGTATCGGTGTCGGTCACGCGGCCAAAGGCGCGTCGGATAGTTGTCAAAGTGGCTTGCTGGGATGTCTCATCAAAACCGCCGTTGGCGTCACTCACAAATACAACCTTAAAATCACGCATGTAGGCGCTGCGGGCGGTGCTCTCACAACAAATATTGGTCACAGTCCCCGTAATGATGACCGTGTCCACCTGGCCCGGACCGCCCACGGTACGCAGGAGGGTTTCCAATGGCGTATTATAAAACGCATCGTAGCGATGCTTGGGCACCACAATCTCGCCAGGCAGTGGCCTGAGGTCCGATACAATTTCGACGCCGTCTGTTCCTGCACGAATCCCAGCCTTCCGCAATTGCGGTTGAATCGCGATCTCGAGCGGGGATACGTTCAGGTGCGGATAAAGAATGTGCTGAGTAAACAGAACCGGGACTTCCAACCGGCGACAGACCTCAACCAACCGCTGCATGTTGGGTAAAAGCTGACGGGCCATTGGAACCTCCATCGGGGCCCCCGGTCGCACAAAGTCATTCTGCATGTCGATGACCAACAAGGCTGTTCGATCCGGCCGGACTCTCCAAGTGATTGGATGAGCAGATTCAGACACATTCATCCCCCCGTCGTTCCATACACTTACCCACAACATTGTTAACAAGTTATGTGAAAATCGCGCAGCATCTTCCATTACTGAAGAGGCAACTCTCCTGCTGAAGGGAATCATCCCGATTTCAGTTCAAGGAAGTGGCCGTGCTCTCCTCAAGCCCAGCCTTCACAGAGTGAGTTTTGATGGGGGCCGTCTCTCTGAGTCCGAAGGCCAATAAGGCACTCACAAACGAACCCGCCGCGGCAATCCACAGCGGAGCCTGCAGGCCCCAATGGTCAGCCGCCACACCGCCCAGCCACGGCGCCACGGTGCCGCCAATCAGCTCACCAATCAGCTGAGTCAAACCCACTGCGGTCCCCACGTATTTGACCGGCAGGGACTCCCCGGGAACCGCGACCAGAAAAATAGGGAAGCAAGCCTGACCGACCGTGGTTAGAAAGCCGAGCAACATCATGACGCCAACGCTGGCGTGGACCAAGGCAAGGCAAATTGGAGATAGACACGTGATAAGTCCGAACACAATCAGTGTCGGTTTGCGGCCAAAACGGTCCGAGATGGCCGGACCCACAAATCCCCACACGAACGATCCGAGGCCTACGGCAGCCATAATCCACCCCATCGCTGTGGCCGAATAGTGGCCGACCTCTGTGAGATAGGTGGGTGCAAAGGTCGTGAACGCGAACAACCAGGTCATGAAAAACATGGCGATAAGCATGCAAAACCAGACGTTGCGCGAGCGAAGAACGACCTTCAGGTCCTCACCGCGCATCTTGCCATGCTCCGCTGACGCAACACTGCCCGTCGAATTCTTGACCGGATCGCGCATCCATTTGAGCAGGACAAAGAACATGATGATCCCGGGAATCCCGACGAGATAGAAGGCGGCGTGCCAGGAGTAATGGACCGCTACATAAGTGACAATCACCGGAGTCAAGGTGGAACCGATAATCCCCAAGGAACTCTGCACAAACCCGACGTTAAAGCCTCTCCGTTCTGGCGACGAGTCGGCAATCACACTGGCCTGGGCGATGGGCAGCACCGGCCCTTCGGAAACACCCATAAGGGCCCGAATCGCCAACATCGAACCGAAGGTCTTCGCGATACCGGACAAGAAAGAGAATAGCGAGAAAGCCAAGGTGATGGGCAGCAGGACCTTCTTGCGGGAACCAATCAGGTCCGAAACGGAGCCAAATACAAACCCGGACACTGCCCAACACACTGCCAAGACGGAAACAATCAATCCGGTCTGCGCATTATCCAGCTTCAAGTCGGGTGCGATAAACGGGAACAGGTACACCACGCTCAAGCGCTCCATAAAGACGAACCCAAAGGTAAAAAACATCATCGCAACGATAGCGTTTTCATAACGAAAAAATGATTTCTTCGATCCGTCTGTCATTCTGTACACCATCCTATCCCCATGGTATTTCCATATGAATAACTCCAAAACGACGATACTCTCTGCATGCATGTTAGTAACCGTTTTCAGACCTGACTACGAAACACCCCCCTCCGTCTTTCGATGAAAACTTTATCCCCAATATTCCGCTTGAGGGAACTATGCCGTTCCTCTATGCGGAATAACAAACAAAAAATCCGCCGCAAATACCCGCGCATGCGGCGGAATGGTCATGGAACTACCTAATAAATAATTGGATCAAAACCCGGCTACACCACCGGTGTACCGTAGCGATGAAAACTTGCCACCGTTTGATTCCCCCAAGCCTGGCCCCGTTTACGCTCTGTCTCTGTCCACGTAATCGGCTCCCAGTCGGGCGCAAGAACCAGATATCCTCCGGAACACACCTCGATTCGGTTCCCCCCGGGCTCATAAACGTACACAAAGTATGTCTGGTTAATCGCATGCTTGCTCGGAGCAAATTCGATATAGACGTCGTGATCGACAAACAAATCAGCCGCGCGCCAAATGGATTCATTCGTATCTACACGAAACGCAATGTGGTGCAGCCTCCCTTTGGCACCGGTTTCATCATAGGTATATACGAGATCGTACGATTTGTTGCCGACCCGATACCAAAGACCCGCATGCCGACCGTTGTCCAGCACAATCTGTTCGGTCAGCCGCAGACCAAGGACCTGCTCAACCATCTCGCCGTCTGCTTCTGGATGAGAGGAAAGGTAATTGATATGGTCGAGAGTCTTCACCGCTGCACCGCGACCGGTAAACTTCTGGGGCTGATTTTTCAGCGTCGGACGAAGTTCTGCCGGTGGTTTGTAGTAGGTCGTGTCATAATACAGTTCCATGAGGTGACCGTCCGGACCGTAAAACTGATACGCAGGACCGTGTCCACAATCGCCGTCCACCCAGTTCCCAATGACCCCCCGATTTTGGAGGACCTCAACCCTCCGGTCCAACGCCTCCCGACTCATCGTTCGCAATGCAGTGTGGCCTACGCCAGGTTCTGGTGATTGGGTCACCTTCAACGAGTAGCGTTCATAGTCTCCCCAACACCGCATGTAGACAGAGGCGCCCTGTTCATCGACCACTTCCATACCCAACACATCATGAAAAAACCACACGCTCTTCTCCAACACCGGCGTAAGCAGCTCGACATGACCAAGATGGGCGATTTCAAACATCGGTTCAGCCACAAACATCACTCCTCGTTTCGCTTCACCTGAAATATCAATCGCATGTGTCAGGATAGTGTTAGGTCCCCTGGCCTTAGACGTGCGAAGGAAGAAAATGTAGCAATTCGAGATGAATCTCAGCGGCTCGCTCAGGAGTGATGACTTCGGACGGATCTACTTTTTTCACGGAAGCGCTGGTCTCATCTACGTAAAATGGAACTATTGGCCTGCGGTGAGAAGTGACTGCACCCACTCCTGGTACGACTCGACCTCACCCCGTGTGTGTGCTGGACGGGCCTGAGCCGCGCAAGCTAATCGCTCGGCCGCTCCGCCCACAGCGAGTGGAGCCACCCCCAACTCTTTGAAAGTTGCTGTGACTTCCTTCATCTCTTCGGCACGTCTAATGCCATGGACTATGTTTCTGTCCAATAAATATTTGATTAATTCAGATAGTTGGTACTCGGGAAAGGACGCATCAAGGGATGTCAGCACCTGCTCGCCCACTCCCACGGATTCAGCCGCCATCAGAGCCTCGACAAATAGGGCCTCCATACCCTTCAGAATGGCACTTCGACACATTTTCAGTGTGGCTGCAGCTCCCACTGGCCCTGGGAGAACGTCAATACGCATACCGTAAGGACTCAGGGACGCCTGCAGTCGCGGTGCTCCCGGTCCGTCAGCTACCATTGGCACCCGATGCTTCAACGGTGGTACAGCCGACATCACCGCCACACCCGCAAACGCAATGTCCCGCCCCAATTCGTCCATAACGCTCGCAATCGCCTGTTTTGTACGAGGCGAGCAAGAATTCAGATCCGCATAGATAGCGCCGGGCCTCAAATACTTAACGGCGTTCTTGGCGACCGACAAGGCGGAGGCGGCCGTCACCATGGAGAGGACAATATCACTAGATTCCGCCAGGTCGTTTAAGCTTTGGGTAAGGGTGACTTTAGCCGCCGATGCTCGTTCGCGAAGGGTTGCGTTGTCTACCACATCAAATGCCATCATCCCCGTCAAGCCTGCACTATGAAGACCACTCGCTATCGCTGACGCAGCCTCACCAAAACCAATGAATCCAACGCGCATTATACATCACAGTTCCGACAACGCCCACAGGCGATATTAAAGGGCACGGAGACCAAATCGCCCTTTTTGATGAACTCGACGTCTCGCCCGACCTCTACCACCTCGCCAGTAATCTCATGGCCCAACACTAGACCCACGGGCGCCGTTGTGCGCCCTCGTACCATGTGCTGATCGCCGCCGCAGATATTGGTCGACACCACCTTCAGAATGACACCGTGTTCGCATTTTCTTCCCACATTCGATGGATGCACTCCGGGGCCATCCTTCAGTACGAGTTCTGGATAGTCAATATTCTGCACCTCCACATGACCTGGCCCCATGTACACAACGGCCCTGTTTCCCATTCAGCATCACCCCTGAACGTAAAATACTCGAATTTCGACATACGCCGTTCACCCAATGCCGGTCCCCTGTTCCAAAAGTCAGAAATCGGGTACCTCCGCAAAATGAGGCACTATACCTTCTGGTTCATGGTGCGCAACGTATCGCAAACATGGGAGAGGTGAATTTTCATCGCCTTCTCAGCACCGTCAGGGTCTTTGGCAGCAATCGCCGTGACAATCTCTGTGTGCTCCCGCAGAGAGTGTTCGGGTCGCCCCTGACTCATGATGGTACGGTATTGAAACCGGACACTCTGTGAGTTCAAGGTATCCAATAATCGCTTTGCTGTACCGTGATTCGCTATCGTCGCCAACTTGCGATGCAAAGCGGCGTTCTGCTCCGAATATCCCAAGAGGTCGTTCCGCTCGTAACAAGCGCGGAGTCTCGCCAAAATTTGATTCAGCTCAACGATATCGTCTTCGGTTGCGCGCAATGCCGCGTGCCTTGCAATCAGAGATTCCAGGGCGGCGCGAACCTCAAGAATTTCGACCGCCTCCTCTTGAGATATGCGACGAACACGAGCCCCCCGGTACCGCTCACGCTCGACGAGTCCTTCCTGCTCTAGCCGTGCCAAGACCGTGCGTATGGTGGCACGGCTCGCATTAAATGACTTGACTAAGTCCATCTCCACCAGGTGCTGATTCGGCATCAAAGTACCGTCGATAATCGAATTTCGAAGCTGTCGATAGCACTCTTCCTCAGTTAATAAGCCGGATTGAGATGTCATAGACATGAGTCGGCTTCCCGTCCTCTGCTTGCAAAATTACGTTCCTCTCCCCGGGTTATACCACATCCGTCGTGGATATTGCATATCTCTGCACAAACGAAACTGCTGTTTTACAATCAAATTTTCTGTTACATTATAGTAAATTACTTAGATCCCTTATATCCATAATCGTCTGATCCGGATAAATGACCCAACTAAAACAACAACATCAATCTTGATAGACCACCCCCAATGACGCCAACTTCTCCCGGAGTCCATAGATGTCTAACCCCAGTTCTCCTTGAGCCAAGCGCTCCCTGGTTTGGTCCTCACGACACGTTCGAGACTGAGCCGCTTGGATAACCTCGTTGACCCGTTCTTTCGGCACCACGACCACGCCATCCCTGTCAGCAACGATGGCATCCCCTGGATTCACCAGGACTCCGGCACAAACCACGGGAATGTTCACAGACCCTGGGGTTGACTTTACGGTTCCCTGCGCGGAAATGGCTTTGGCCCAGACAGGGAATTGCATGTTAGTCAATTCGGCGGTGTCACGCACACCAGCTTCAATGATCAGTCCCTGAACCCCGTGGGCCCGGGCTGAAACACCCAACAATTCGCCAAACATGCCATCCGTAGAATCGGAGGTAACCGTGACTACGAGCACATCCCCTGGCCGACAGACCTCAATCGCAGCGTGTATCATGAGGTTGTCCCCTGGGTGGCAGGAAACAGTGACCGCAGACCCACAAACTCTGGCGGTATCGTAAATGGGGCGCAGATAAGGCTTCATGAGTCCACTTCGTCCCATGGCCTCATGCAGTGTCGCAGTTCCGAAGTTCTGCAGTTCCCGTAAAGCCGTGGGGTCTACGCGCTCAATGTTCCTGACAATCTTATGACTCACACAAACTCACCTCCTACATAGGGATATACCCGCTGATAAGCCTCTCCGTATTTGATGGTAGTACCAGAGTTGCGCCCCGCCTGCACACCCCGACGTTTCGCCACATCGGTGTAGTACTCCCACAGGTGTTCCTGAGCCTCCATGCATTCCATCGCCTTACGCTTGCGTTCGAAGACCGGCGTAATGTCCAGCAACACGTCGACTCGGAAGTTGCACTGCTCCGTTTGATGAGGCTCGTACAGAAAAACAGGAGGAGCACCAATGACGTCTAGGTCCGATGGGTACCCGTGCGCCTGAGCAAGGATGCGACATTCCAAGACGAGTTGCGTCGTCCGAACGTGATCGACGTTGTAGGGGTCTTGTAATGAATGCGTGAGGATGAATTTTGGACGGTATTCTCGGAATTCCTGAACAAGGGCATCGCGAAGCTCATTCGTCACATCCAGCGGGTAATCCCCGGCATCAAAGAAACGAACTTCTGCCCCAAGGATTTCTGCCGCTCGTTCGGCCTCGCGCCTGCGAATGGCCTTGATTTCTTCCAACGATTTTCCCAGTTTCCACAGACGGGCCGACTCACCCCGCTCACCAAAAGACAAACAGAGTACGCGCACACGATATCCCATATCGTGATAGAGTGCGATGGCTCCGCCCGCGCGCCATACGAAATCCGCTGAGTGGGCACTGACAACAGTGATGGTCTCGTTTGCGTGTGTCATGCTCGTATTCCTCCGATTGTTCACGCGTTATCTGAAGCAACGCAAATTTGGCCCTCAATCCCTCGACTATCTCTCAAAATGCTTCGCCAAGAACCCCATGACACAACGATTAAAATCGTCTGGGTTTTCATTCGGGATGAAATGCCCTCCTGGCAATATGACCATTTCGGAATCAGGAAGCAGGGCATGCAGAGCTTTCCCCAACTCCAGGTCGTTTACATCATCTTCAGCCCCCAGATGACAAGAACTGGACATTCTATGTGTGGCAAGCGACGCCGCAGTCCGTATCGCACCCGATTCACCGGATGATTCATGTGTTTCAAAACCCGTTGACAGGACTCCAACGCCCCTGATAACTGAGTCCTGTGGTACCAACGCCGTGCAAGATTCATCGCGTCGGAGCCACGTAGCGCGGAAGTCTTTAAGATTTGATTCAAGATGTCATCCATCGCAGGGGGGGTTAAACGAGGTCATGGTCGAGAGTGTGCGTTCCGCCATGCCTCCGCTACCCAAGCACAATCTCCGCCATAATCTGAATCAACCTTCCCGGAATTTTTTCTTGGCGAATCTACCGCGCATCCATTTACCGTTCTGCGATTCATGGACAAATATCCACTCGTCGCTTCCTGCTTCGATGAGCCATGACTAGCGGCGTGTCGCCGCCCCGCCAGAGGACTCTCCACAGGCGTGAATTCCCGCGGAACTCGCGGTACTGAACTTCAAAAGATTCCGAGCCGCATTCACGTCACGGTCGTGGTGCGTGTTGCACGTTGGACACGTCCATTCGCGCACCGAAAGCGGCAACTCGTCCAACACATGCCCGCATACGGAGCATGTCTTACTGCTCGCGTAAAAGCGCGGCACGACCGTCAGCGTTGATCCATACCATGTGCACTTGTACGCGAGCATTCGGCGAAACTCGCCCCATCCGGTGTCCGAAATGGCGCGCGCCAGCTTCCGATT
>NZ_AUMH01000011.1 GCF_000430585.1 Alicyclobacillus herbarius DSM 13609 | reverse complement strand
CTTGAAGAAGACGAGGTAGATCGGTCCGGCGTGGAAGCGTGGTGACGCGTGGAGCGGACGGATACGAATCGGTCGAGGGCTTCACCAGGTGGTCGGTGGCAGGAGAGAGGACTTCGCTATGTCGGTGTCAAGGTGAGAAGGTGTCTGGTGACGATGGCGGAGGGGACCCACGCGTACCCATACCGAACACGACCGTTAAGCCCTCCAGCGCCGATGATACTTGGAGCGGGAGCTCCTGGGAAAGTAGGACGTTGCCAGGCGAGGGAAGGACACCGAAAGAAAGCACCCTGAGGTGAGCAGGACTCATCTCGGGGTGCTTTTACATAACAAATCCAACTTTTACATAGCTACTCCAAAAGCATGTCCTTCAACTTACGAGAGCATTTTTTGCCCTTTCGATGCGGGACAGTCGATGAGGGGGCCGAACATGATTGAGCTTCGGATCGAAAAACAGGATGCCGGAAAAAAGGCACACCGGTATCTGCGTCAACTGCTTCCTGGAGTACCCCTCTCCGGAATTCACAAGATGCTGCGCACCGGGCGGGTAAAGCGGGCAGGAAAACGGGTGAAGGCGGACGACGTGTTGATGACCGGCGACATATTGCACTTATATATGGCCGATGACGACTTTGCACGCGTCCGCAAATCACCGCGAAAGTTTGTCGGGGTGAACGCTCGTGTGAATGTTCGATACGAAGACGAGCGCATGCTGGTGGTTGCCAAACCGGCGGGGCTACTCGTACATGGAGCGGAGAAGGAGTACAAGGACACACTCGTCAATCGCGTCGCTGCCTATTTATATCATGCGCAATCCACGGCTAACATGCCGACGGCGGCTCGGGTCTTCACCCCTGCACCGGTTCATCGCTTGGACAGAAATACCAGCGGTTTAGTGGTTTTTGCTAAGACGGCGGACGCTGCACGCGCCTTATCGGCACAAATTGCAGGGCACGAGGTGACGAAACGCTATTGGGCGATTGTTGTCGGCGAGATGGCGAAATCCGGTGTAATTCGCGCTCGGATTCAGAGAAATCAGGAGACCAATGTCACGCTTGTCGGGAAAGAGGGAAAGCCCGCGGAGACCCACTATCAACCACTGATGACCAGCTCCGGAACGACCTTGGTTCAAGTAAATCTGATCAGTGGACGAACGCATCAGATTCGTGCCCACTTAAGCCACATCGGCCACCCGTTGTTGGGTGATGCCAAATATGGTGCCCCCCGGTCCAAGGACGATCCGCACTACTGGCTGCACGCTGGGGAATTGGTGTTCCCCAATGGATTACGTATCACAGCGCCCTTACCGGATGCGTTTGAGCAGCGGTTGTCGGCCCTCGGGTATGATAAGGATACTGTGCAGCGATTAGCGCCGTGATCCCTCTCCCATCCAGCCGACGCATCCGCCGACCGGTCGTGGGTCGCGTTAAGCTATCGTAAAAACCTTACGCATGCGACAAACGGTTTCGAATGGCATCGGGGACACGAACGGGTTGACGCGTGGCGGGATCGACCGTGACTAAGACAAACTCCGCTTCTACCACCTGCTGTTCGTTCTGGTTGACGATTTCTTGTTTCATCACGAAGCTGGTATTGCCAACCCGGACGAGGTTGGTCCGAACTCGCAGGCGGTCATTCTGTCTTGCCTCGAGACGATAATCTGCGCAGACACGAACGACGACCGTGACGAATCCCATGTCGCGAAGCGTTTCATAGTCAAGCCCCATTTGTTCGTACCAATCTTCTCGGCCCCATTCCAGATACTCCAAGAACTTTGCGTTGTTCACGTGGCCGTTTACGTCGATCTCGGTCGAACGAACGACAATCTCAATCTCATTTTGCCACTGCATCGGCGATTCTTCCTTTCTGCTGTGCTGTTCGCACGGTCTTACCCAGCATACCATACCGAATAGTTTGTGCCCATCCGGGCACGGTATAGGGCAGACAGTGTTATCCTTCGCAAGATGCATGATCGTACGGAAGGTGGGGAAGGATGATGCGGCTTCACTGGCTGCGCCTTGGTGTATGGATGTGCCTGGGCGCGCTAGGTGCCCAATTGGGGCAAGGCCTAGTTGAGTCTCGAGCGGAGGCGGCTTCTGGCACAACGATTCGTGCCAACGTGTCCGCGAACGATTCACTTCATCGTCAACAATCCCTACGTCCCATCTATGAACGCGCCGGTGAGCGGTATGATCTGTCCTGGGCACTCTTAGCCGCGATTGACCGGTACGCCGAGTTGGTGAAGAGCCGGGCGGACAAACAAGAAAAGCCATGGTATGGTTTCTCCTTTGCGAATGCAGCATGGGCAGGTCTAGATAATCCAGATCGTGAGGATGTCAATCCGGTAACGATTGCCCTCTTTCGTGGGATAGGCGTGGATGCTAATGGCGACAGACTGGCTCTGCCATGGGAAGCTGAGGACAGGGTCTATGCGTTGGCGCGCTGGTTGGACGAACAAAGTGGGGAAGAGGACGTGGAAGCGGCGGTCTGGGACTTGTTTCAAGACCCGTTGGCTATGGATCGGATATTTGCTTTTCAGCGTGTCTTCGAGAAATTTGGTTTATATCCCAGAGGCCATTGTTTTCCGGTCGATAAACGGTACAACTATACGGTCAAACACACCTTTGGCGCGGGCCGCAGCTATGGAGGACGGCGCATTCACGAGGGCGTCGACATCTTTGCCGGCTATGGCACCCCCGTTTTGGCGTGCAGCTATGGTTATGTGGAACTCATGGGGTGGAACCGATTTGGAGGATGGCGCATCGGTATCCGGGATACCAACAATATGTACTACTATTATGCGCATTTATCCAGCTTCGCTAAGGGGCTCAAACGGGGCGATCTCGTTCGGCCTGGGCAAGTCATCGGTTACGTCGGGAGTAGTGGATACGGACCGCCGGGTACGAGTGGGAAGTTCCCTGCTCATTTACACTTTGGGATTTACAGTGACACTGGACGGGGGGAATGGGCGTTTAGTCCCTCTGGAATCCTGTCTGTCTGGGAACGCCAACCACAGCACATTTGGCGTCAGCCTGTTGAATGAGTCCTGACAGGCGTCCGTCGTACGGCTTGAATCGATTCGATTCGACAACTACAATGAAGTTGCAATCGGCCCTAGTCCTACAAGGCTTGTTGCAGGACTTGCAAGGCCGCGTATAGCTTTTCGGACTGCTCTTTTGCAGCACGTTCTTTGATCACCAGCGCGCGCAGATACTCCTCAAAACCAGGTGTATCCTCGTTTAGAATGTGGTCCAGCATTTCCCGACAGGCGGCCTGAGATTGACTCATTTCCCGAGCTATACCCATCTTGCGTGAGTCCCAACCCGCCGTGGAGAGTTGCACGATCTCGGCTGCCTGGGCTGGCATATCAGTATTCGATGGCATATGGCGTGCCCCCATTTCATGGAACACCACGCCGCTAGTTTACGCCTCATCCACGCTTTCATGCGTGATTTGGGTTGCCATTTGGAGGAGCGTACGTATGGAGGCCAAACCGGTTCGATTGTCCCGCACCATCTTAACCGATCTCATTCTCCCACCGGATACGAATAACCTTGGCACCATGTTCGGGGGGCGAGTCATGGCTTACATTGACAAGGTGGCCAGTGTGGCTGCCATGCGTCACTCTCGCCGCCCAGTCGTGACGGCGTCCAGTGACAGTCTGGATTTTTTAGAACCCATTAAGGTTGGCGAGGCTATTTTGATTGAGGCGTTTGTCACGTGGGCACACCGTACATCCATGGAGGTCCACGTGAAGGTGGAATCAGAAAACCTGCTGACGGGTGAAATCAAGCTGACCGCAACATCGTTTTTGACTTTCGTTGCCCTGGGACCGGACGGCAAACCGGCGCCTGTCCCACCGGTGGTGCCGGAAACAGATGAGGAAAAGTGGTTCTACAAGACGGCCCCTGAGCGTTACGAAGCCCGGAAAAAGCGCAAAATGCATCGTGAACAGATCTTGGAGGCGGATTCAGGGGTATGAGCGAATCGTTGGTAGAGGTTTGGCGTGGTCCGCTGGTGGAATCGCGGCACCGAGGTGACGTTGTGGTGGTCGATGACACAGGGCAGGTGGTTTACGCTTGCGGCAATCCAGACCACATTACGTTTGCCCGCTCGACGGCCAAACCGTTGCAAGTGGTTCCTTTGTTGGAGACGGGGGCTGCAGAGGCGTTCGCACTCACCGATGAGGAAATTGCCCTGTGTTCGGCTTCCCATAGTGGGGAGC
Source organism: Alicyclobacillus herbarius DSM 13609 (assembly GCF_000430585.1). Lineage (GTDB taxonomy): Bacteria > Bacillota > Bacilli > Alicyclobacillales > Alicyclobacillaceae > Alicyclobacillus_G > Alicyclobacillus_G herbarius. The sequence goes on along the minus strand of NZ_AUMH01000011.1, from coordinate 130,436 downwards.
CAAGCCACGTGGGCGTGGTTCGAGGGTTGCTGGCCCGGGCCGGGATTCCTGAGACGTGCCTGCAGTGCGGAGTCCATCCGCCTTATCATACCCCCACGTATGAACAAGTGTTGCGATCCGGTGAATCTCTGAATCCACTCTATAACAATTGTTCCGGCAAACACGCCGGCATGCTTGTCCTGGCCAAGCACCTTGGGGCTGATTTCGATACATATCTCCATCCGGATCATCCGGTGCAAAGAAAAGTCAAAGAGGTCGTGGCGGACCTGACGGAGGTGGAGGCGAATCAGATTGCCATTGGCATCGACGGATGCGGAGTACCGGTCTTTGGCCTGCCGCTGAAGAATTTGGCCCTCGCGTATGCCAAGCTGGCGCGACCGGACAAGCTGTCCCGGACGCGCGCGGCCGCTTTGCGGAGAATCCGAGACGCCATGATGAGCTATCCTCACCACGTGGGCGGATCGGAGCGGTTTTGTACGGAGTTGATGGCAGTCGCACCCGGGGAAATCGTGGCCAAGGTGGGTGCGGAGGGCGTCTACTCTGTGGGTTTACCCAAGCTGGGGCTTGGCATGGCGGTAAAAATCGAGGATGGAAACGCCCGCGCCGCTTATCCAACCGTCGTTGAGGCGCTGAGTCAGATGCAGGCCCTCGCGCCGACCGTTCTCTCGAAATTGGAGGCGTTTTGGCATCCCGTGTTAAAGAATCATCGGGGGATTGTGGTCGGTCGCATCGTTCCGGACTTTCGTTTGGAGACGTATTCAGGATGACCCAGAATGGAACCCGAAGCCGATGGTCCGGCCGATTGGATACATGGGAAGCGTGGTTGGCGGTCTGGGTACCGAGAATTCTCATGTTCTTTCCGGTGGTTGATTACGGACTGCGTTTGGCTCCCATCACCCCGTTGGGGATGGTGTGGGACAAGTGTGCCTTGCTGGCGCTTGGTTGGGTGGCCGTGCGGCGTCATCGCAGGGGCCTGCGGCCGCCGCGGCAAGCGTGGTGGTTCCAGGCCGTCTGGTTTCTCGTCTTTGTTATCGCCAGGGCAGCCAGTGGGGCCTCCGATTTCAATGTAGCCCTCGCTGGTACCGGGTTTTACATCTATTATCTACTCTTCGCCTTTGTGCTGCCCTACGCTGTAAAACCCGCAGAGGTGCCGCGTTTGTTGCACCTCTTGGCCGGTACCGCTGTGCTGATTGGGCTCCACGCCGTGTATCAATACGTGATTGCGGTTCCGATTCCGGCCGATTGGACAGACCTTAGCCAGCACGTGCGCACGCGGGTCTTCTCCGTTCTGCGCAGTCCGAATGAGCTTGGGTCCTATATGGCTTTGATGACACCACTTTTGGCCGGGATGGCCATTGGCGAAAAGGGGCCTTGGCGCAGAGCGTTTTACGGTGGCGGCTCCATCGTCTGCGCGATCGCGATGATTTTGACGTTCACCCGGGGCGCCTGGGTGGGACTGGCTGGGGGCTTGCTCCTGAGTGCCCTGCTGTTTGAACGCCGATTACTCATCCCACTCCTCGGTTTAGGGGCAATTGGGTTTTTGGCTCCCGGGGTGCACAGCCGTGTTCAGGCATTATTTACCCAGGTCTATTGGATGAAGTCTGCAGACAGCGGGCGGATCGCCAAGTGGCTGTCCGCGTTTGATCACATGTCGACCAATCCTCTCTTGGGTGTTGGCGTCGGGCATTACGGCGGAGCGGTTGCGACGGCACACCACTTCTCCATGTATTCGGATAACTTTTATGCTAAGACGCTTGGGGAAGTGGGCATCGTCGGTCTCATCTTGTTTTTCGCGATGCACCTCAGCCTGCTTGTCGATTTGATTCTGACCGTGCGTCGAGCGGATTTCCCGGCTCGATACGTATTTCTCGGCGCGACGACCGGGATTCTCGCGGTGTTGATTCATAACGGCATGGAAAACGTGTTTGAATATGCGCCGATGGCCATGTCGTATTTCACCATTGCCACTCTGACGATGATTGCAGGGTCCACAGTGAGGGAGGGACAATATGCGTCCAGCGCAGGGAAGGATGTGCCCGCCCAGGAACGTACCCCGATTCATTCCTAATCTGCTATCCCTCTGTGGGTGGTTAGCTTGGGGTGTGTCCATCAACCTCTTGGATGTATGGTTGGTTCGTCCGTTGGTGGACGATCTCGCCTTCCTCGGCGTAGTGTTCGTCTTGCTTCTGATGCTGTGCGGGTTGTTCAGTGTCCCGCCGCAGCGTCGGCGGCGCTGGGTCGTCTACAGCCTGTTTTCCCTCTGTATGTGTCAAGGACTTGCGGCCACAACGGAACTTCCCACGTTTCCGCGCGTCCTTGCGGCAGCGCTGTGCGTGCTGGTCCTCGCGGTCCTTGGCCGGCTTGTGGGGCGCCTTTCCATACCCCTGCTGCTTGTCTCGGGACTCGTCTTGGCAGCAGCGAACGCTTGGCTACCTGAAAGTCTGTGGCCTTTGCTGACCCATTTTCGGGTGCTTGCGACTTCCAAGCTGCCCGTCGATACGGGAAATTACCCGGTCTTGCCCTTGGCCGTCGTACAGACCCGGGACGGGAAGGCCGTGGTGACCGTCACTCAGTGGCCGAATCCGACGTCTAAATCGGAATCACTCGCCGCGAGTCGAGCCATCCGCCAGGGTAAGGTTCCGCCAGGGCACCTGACCTATCAGTATCTGCAATTGGTCGAAGACCACGGGCAGATTGTCGAGAAACTGGCAACCCCGCAAGCGTTGGCGCAAATGCCTTTTTCGGATCTAATGGGCGCTTTCGCGCCGTTTGACCGCAGCGCATGGGCGGTCGTCGATGGCCGGGTACTGCAGTACACAGTTCGAACAGAGACGTCGGATGAGGCCGTGGCCCGTGCTTTGAGCCCCGCCCAATATTCGTCTGCGCTCGCTGACTTAGCGGCTGTGGCCGATCAAGCTCAGTGGCAGGATTGGCAACAGGCCCTGCGCCGCGTAGGTGAACGGCCGACTCCGGGATGGTACGTCCAAAATGGGGACTTGGTGGGGACCTATCATGGGCGGGCGATTCGTGTCCATGTCGATGGGGAGCTTGTCGTCGGTACCGGTTCCTTCACTCGCGAGCACGCGCATCAGGTTTTGGTAGCCGGGAGCAACCAGCTACAAGTGGTCTCGGTGGATGAGGGGCATGGCCGGGTGGTCGCTAGTGTACGAGGGCCGGTGGCCAATCCCATCGGCGGAGCCATCGAGATCGGCCCGGTCGGCACGAGCCATCGGGATGCGGTTTTCGTCAACGCGAGCCCTGCGTATATTCTGTATTTCACCCCCGACGGACGAGCGAAGCGCCTGTATACTGCTCCCAACGAGAATCTCCAGTTCTTGGGGAGCCTCCGTTTCCCGGGGGAGCAATACCCGGAAATTCTCGCGAATGACCGTAGTTGGCTGCGCTCGTCCAACACGACGTACTTGACGTCATACACGTATCGGGACGGGCAGTTGTATCGGAACTGGCGTATCTTTATCAGCGGCATGGCCAACGTGCGCTCCGTGCGGTTCACCGCTGGCGGGCCGGACTGTCTGGTGGCCGCGTTGGCAGGGCAGAGCCGATACGTGGTTCTGGTGCGTCATGACCTTCCCGTCCAACCCCTGCTGGTCGGCGTGTGGGTGTTGGTGCTCGCGGGGTGTTGGGTCTATCGCTGGCGACAAAGGGGGCGTAGTGCTTGAACTCGAGTCTGTTTCGACTGCGTGAATGGCGCGGGTGGGTCGCACTCGGAGTGTTGGCATGCCTGTTCCTTCCCGGCTGCACGCCATCCGCCGACTCGAATCAGGTTCAATCGATACAAGCCGTGCGCGTGACATCCCCGAATCGAGCATGGAACGCGTTGAAGCAGGCGGCCGCGAAAGACGCCAAGGTGCAATCTTACAACGTGAAGATTTACGTGCATGCTCTGCACCCGACCAGCTCCGGGGATTTGACCGTCCATGGGAGTGTCGGCACCAACCAAGACGCGATTTTTCAGATCCGTGTGGGGCGTGAATCGTACCAGGTGTATCAGACTCGTGATCGTGGGTACTATGAATATGGCGGCGTTTGGCAAGCGTGGAAACACCCCCTGACCCTGCGTTGGTTCAACGATTATGAATCGCTCTTGCGCTGGGCCGAGCAGCATCATTGTTCTTTACAACGGCGCCCACAAAAGTTTGTTGGCGGCGAATTCTGTACGGTGTATCAGGTTTGGATTCCGGCCAAGCTTGGCGATCCGCCCGGTCCTTGGCGGTCCTTGGGACGGCCCGTGGGTGATGCGTTGTATACGTTCGCCGTGGGCAACCGCGACGGTGCTCTGTATCAAGTGACGACTACGCAGTCCCTTGCGACAACGAGTGGACTCACGACTCTAACCACAGATGCCATTTTCTCCGACCTGGGTGCAGGTATTCAGGTAGAGCCCCCGTCCGGGTTTTCAGAGCGTAGGTAGGGATCGAACAGATGCAGCCATGGGGGATTTGCGAGACGTCAGGGAATGACGTATAATAGTCTTACGTTAACTTCAAATCGCTGAGTTCCATCTCGGAAGCGGAGGACCCAATCGTTTGGGGTGAATCGCGTATGCGAGGGGAAACCTACTCCCTAACCCGTCAGCTAACTCCGTAAGCGTGTAGGGTGCCGGCCCGAGTGGGCAGGCGAGCATTCCTTTTCATCGGAACTCGCGATTTCATTTCCGTGAAATCGGGAGGGACTTGTCATGATGAAACAGCCGGAATTGCCAGAGATGATTCGTGATCTCGAGATTGTGAAATCGCTCAACCGGATTTCCATGCCTCCGTTGGACGAAGGTGTCGATGCGGAATCGGTGGATGCGATGGAGGACGAGGGTCCGCTGTCGTTATCCTAAGACAGGTAAAGATGACCATACACATGTTGCGGACGGCGCCCACTTGGGCGCCGTTGTTTGTAGTATGCCCGGTGTCGTCTAGGGCCAGCGGGCTTGTACGAGTGGATGATGGCCGCTCACTGTGATTGCACAATTGAGATCGTTTATGTTAAACTGGTGCGCGTGACTACGTGGTCCTCTGCCAGCATTCTGGTACGAACACTGATGGGAAGGAGGCCGTGTCGATGGATTTGGTGCGTGCCATTACGCAGGAGCAGCTGCGTTCCGATATTCCGGATTTTCGTCCTGGCGATACACTGCGGGTTCATGTCCGTGTTCGTGAAGGACAACGTGAACGGATTCAGGTGTTCGAAGGCGTTGTCATCCGGCGTCGGGGCGGGGGCATTAGTGAAACGTACACGGTCCGGAAGATTTCATACGGAGTCGGCGTAGAGCGGACGTTTCCTTTGCATTCGCCGAACATCGAGAAGATTGAGGTTATGCGGCGAGGTCGCGTGCGCCGTGCCAAGCTGTACTATTTACGCGGGCGTTCGGGCAAGGCGGCGCGAATCAAAGAGATTCGCACCAACGCATAACGGCCATTCGAGTCGCAGGCAGCGACTTGCACCAAACCTACGGAAGCGGGGGACCGTTGCGTCTCCCGCTTTTCATTTCGCAGCCCCTCCTGACGATACGGATTACCTCGAAAGGGAGGGCTACAGGAGGATATTATGCGGTCGATCAACTGGTTTCCCGGTCATATGGCGAAGGCCCGCCGCGAGATGACGGAGAGTTTGCGGCGGGTGGACGCGGTCATCGAACTGGTCGACGCCCGCCTCCCGGTGTCCAGCGCGAACCCGATGCTGGCGGAAATGGCGGGCGTCAAACCACGTGTGCTGGTGATGACCCGCACCGACTTGGCGGACGAATCTGTGACGACAGCCTGGATTCGCCACTTCCACCGTACAGGGCGTGAGGTCCTCGGTGTAGACGCGCGGAGCGGACGCGGGATTGACCAAATTCAGCCTGCCTTGGAGCAGGCTGTGGCGGCGAAGCGGGCACGCGACTTGCGTAGAGGGATCCGGCCACGCGCGGTGAAGGCGATGGTGGTCGGGATTCCGAATGTGGGAAAATCTTCGCTTATCAATCGATTGGCTGGCAAGGCCGCCACGGCGATTGGGGACCGACCGGGCATCACCAAGATTCAACAGTGGATCCGTCTGTCAGGGTTGGAGTTGCTCGACACCCCCGGCGTGCTCTGGCCGAAGCTGGACGATCCGCACGCGGCCGCGCGTTTGGCGTTAAGTGGGGCCATCAAAGCGCAGGTTTTGGACGTCCAGGAACTGGCCGCCTACTTTCTCATCTGGGCCGGCGCGCACTATCCAGCGCAACTCCGTGAGCGCTACGGTCTCGAGTTGGACCCAGGCGCCCTGAAAGAAGCGAATCCGTTGGAGGATATGGCCCTTGCTGGAGGGTGGCTGGAGCAGATTGCCGTAAAGCGGGGATTGATTCGGCGTGGTGGGATTCCCGACACGGAGCGGGCGTCTGAGCTGGTGCTGCGCGAGTTGCAGACCGGGAAATTGGGACGCATCAGTCTCGAGTGGCCCGATACATGAAAGGCGTCCGCACAGAAGGATGGCCCGTGCGAAACCAGGGTGTGCGAGTCGAGCGGCTGTGCGTTTCCATCGAATGCACGATTCTCCACTTTGGTCTCGTCAGAACCGTCTCTTCCCGTTACACTAGAGCTAAGGATGGAGGTGGTCGACGTTGACGCAATCCTGCCGCGTCGAATCGGACGGATCGGCACGCTGTCGGCGCCTTTGGGAGATGGAACGACGGTATGTTGGCGACGCCTGGCACGACGGAATGACGATAGTGGGCGTGGATGAGGCTGGTCGAGGGTGTTTGGCGGGACCGGTCGTCGCAGCGGCGGTGGTGCTCGGAAAGCCCGTCCACACCTGGGTAGGGATTGATGATTCGAAATGCCTCACTCGCCGGCGCCGCGAGCAACTCTGTGACTGGATTCGTGAGCAGGCACGAGCGGTCGGCGTGGGGTGGGCCAGCGTCGAAGAAATCGACAACTTGAACATCCTGCACGCGTCGCGGCTGGCGATGACGCGGGCGGTGCAGTGCCTGCCGGTTCAACCCGATGTCACTCTCGTCGATGGCCCGTATGCGCCGTTGGAGGCGCCGCCAGAGTGGCACTGTCAGCCCGTCATCGATGGAGACGCGCAATGCCTTTCGATTGCAGCCGCTTCCATCGTCGCGAAGGTGGTTCGGGATCGGTTTATGGCCGAGTTGGCGAATACATATCCGGAGTTTGGTTTTGACCGCAACGCGGGCTATGGGACGCGCGAACATCGGCAGGCACTGGCACGATTTGGCCCGACGCCATATCATCGCCGGTCCTTTGCCCCGGTTGCCCGGCACCTGCAAATGAGGTTGGCGCTGGATGGATGACCTCCGCATCTCCTCGTCCTCGTTGCCTGCGCCAGCCGCCCCTGTACCATCCAGTGGGGGACAAGCGGTCGGCTCGAGCAAAGACCTGCGACAAGGAGCCCCCGCCACCCTCAACCACGCTGCACGAGTAACCGCGGACGAGGTCATCCTGAACGAGCGCCCGGCCGACGGATTGGAGCTCTTGCTGCCGCTGTCGATACTCGAACACCCGCGCCTGCGGACGGCCGAATGGGGATGGCGGCGACTGCTGGCTGAACAATGGGTGGAGCGTCTGCCAACCGGCTCGATGTCGCCTCCAGAGGCCGGGAACCCGGTGGCTGGCCGTGATGACCCAGACATGCACGGAATCATTCAACAGTGGTGGCGGATGCTTGAGGGATTGGCGACCGCCGCGTCCAAGCTGCGCCTGGGGGTGGGAATCGACCCGACGCGCGCTTTGACCGACGCCACGCCCACCTCAGCGGCTTCTTCCGGCCAAGCGTCGCCAGGTCAAGGGACATCCGCACACCTGCTCCCATTTGAGCGCATTCACTCCGCTCTAGGCATGGCCCGTTTGCCAACCGAGCTGCAGGCAGCTATTCTGCTCGACCGCCTGCAGGCGAGCGTGCAAACGCCACTCGGTCCGATTGTCGGCAGTGGATTATGCCACTTCCCAGGCGACCGAGATGCTGGGGTGGCGATTCGTTGGCAAGCGGAAAGGTGGACGCAGACCGCTACGAACGGTGAGCCGGTGCACCGCTTGCGGATTACCTTCACACTGTTCGGTGAGGGGTATGAAGTCGTCCTGTTAGCATCCGCGTCCAACCTGTCCGTCCACATTGGCTGCGAGCGGACTGCCACTTGTGAGCGCCTGAAAGCCAATCTGGACCGATTGAAAGACGGATTGGGGCGTCTGGGGTGGGGCGTCGACCGTCTGACCGTGGTGGAATTGTCTGATGCCCCATAACGGAAAGGGGAGATGGACGTGAAGCGCAAGGCGGTTGCGCTCCGTTATGATCGAGCGCGTGACCTGGCTCCACGTGTGGTGGCCAAAGGCCGCGAGGCGGTGGCAGAAGCCATCATTCGCACGGCGCAGGAACACCGTGTTTCGGTCGTCGAACAGCCGGAGTTGGTCGATGCATTGCTGCAGTTGGAGGTCGACGAGGTCATTCCGGAATCGCTTTATCAGGCGGTGGCGGAGGTGCTGGCCTTTGTTTATCAGACTCGACAACCGGCGTCAGACCGGGAGATGGGGTGAACAATTCGCCGTCGAATACTTAACTCGGTCCTTGGGCTGGGCCGTGCTGGAACAAAACTGGCGCGCTCCCATCGGGGAGATTGACATTATCGCGGAGTCTAGAGGGGAGCTCGTCCTGGTTGAAGTGCGCACTCGCCGTAGCCCCGGTTTCGGCACGGCCGTCGATTCAGTTGGCATCCGCAAACAACGACGTTTATACCTCCTGGCCCGTTGGTTGGTGAGTACGCCCGCGTATGCACGATTTCGCGACAGCGTCCGGATCGATGTGATTGGACTTCAATATGATGGAGGTCGTTTCACGCGGATTGAACACATCCGGTCGGTGGGGATAGATGCGATGTAAACAAGGTTCCCCATAAACCGCAAGGGGGGCGTCTAAAGGGGCGTGTGCCCCTCTATACTCCAGGCGCGCCTACAGCCAGTGGTCCACATTTCCATGCAACAGGAGCGCTTCTTCGATGTGGACGCGTTCTACCGTTTGCCTCCCTTCCAGAAGACTGATGCTGCGGGCCACGCGAATGACCGCCTGTTCAGCGCGCATCGACAATTGTAGTCGGTTGGACGCGTGCTGCAGAAACTGCGCCGCGGCTTGAGAAAAATCCTGCGGGTGGCCCGTTGAAGACGGTGACGGCTTGCGCTGCAGAAGCTGCTCTCTCATCTCGGCGAGTCGGTCTCGGGGTGGGAAGACAAATGTGTCGCTAGCCGCGAGCGAGTGGGAGGGCGCCACCGGCACAATGAGGTCGATCCGGTCCAACAATGGGCCGCTCAGCCGCGACCAGTAGCGTTTGACTTCCATATCGGTACAGCGACACTCCGAAAATCCGCGTTGTCCGCAGGGACAAGGGTTCAGTGTCCCGAGTAGCTGAAAGTTGGCCGGCAGGTCACGGGTCTGCCCGGCTCGGACAAGGCGAACACGGTGGTGGACGAGCGGTTCCCGCAAGGTGTCGAGAACGGATCGACGGAACTCTAACAACTCGTCCAAAATGAGTACTCCGTGATGCGCGAGTGTGACCTCGCCTGGGGTGAGTGGATGCCCACCTCCGATTAACCCGGCCCCGGTTACGGTATGGTGCGGCATCCGCACCGGCGGCACGTGGGATGGACGGGTCTGCAGCCCAGCGGCCTGTTGGATGGCGAACACCTCAAGAGCCAGGTCGTCGGGTAGAGCCGGCAGCAAAGTGACAAACCGTTCGGCCAGCATGGTCTTTCCACTGCCAGGCGGCCCGACCAGCAGGGTGTGGTGCCTACCGATAGCGGCCACGGTCAGCGCGCGCTTCACACTGGCCAAACCGTGGACGTCCGCCATGGATGGCAGGGATACCGCGTCCACGAACGGAGAGGCGTTTTGGGTCACGCGTGCGTGCAGGCTGCCCTGACGGAGATCTGCACAAAGTTGGGAGAGGGTTGGATAGGAGAACCACTGGATGCCTGGAACGGGAATACAATCGCGCGTCGCCTCGGCCGCCACGACAATGTCGCGGATGCCGGATGCACGCAACCCAAGCGCCAGGTTCACGATACCCGGCACGGCCAGCAGGTCACCGGACAACCCCATCTCGGCACAAAACCCGAGCGGTCGATGGAACCCGGGGATTTGCCCGCTCGCCCGCAAAATCCCGATGGCGATGGCCAGGTCCAGACCAGCCCCGCGTTTTTTTACACTGGCCGGCGACAGGTTGACGGTGATGCGTTGATTCGGGACTTCAAATCCAGAGTTGCGCAGGGCTGAGCGGATGCGCAGTTTCGATTCACGTACGGCCGAGTCGGGGAGACCGACAATGGAAAACTGCGGCAGCCCCCGTCCAACATCCACCTCTACGCGCACCACGTTGGCTTCCAGCCCGTCCAAGACCGCTCCAACTGCCAATCCAAGCAACGTTATTTCCTCCCTCGTTCGTTTCCTGTATCCTCTCAGTTCAGGATCAAGGGGTTCAGCGCATAGTCTTTTATACCGCGCATTGAAAGGTTTGGCGATAATGTCTTGGAGATGTTGTCTTAATATTGCAGAATTGCGGTCTTCCATGTACGATCAGAACAAGAGTGAATGCGGGGAGCGGGGGAAGACAACGTGCAGAACTTCAACGAAAAGACGCAGCGGGCGAGCCAGAAACGTGGACCGTCAGAAAGAGGACGCGTAGTGGACTTACGCGCCTTTCGCCGGAGAAAACGCCTGCGCAGCTTATGCGGGCCGTTGACCTGGCGGCGATACATCCTGTCTGGATTAGTGAAAGTCCTCTTGGCGGCTGCCGTGGCCTTTGCCATTGCTTCGTGCTTGCCGTTGGCGGCTCGCCCGCAGATGATTGCCTGCACCTGGCTTTTGGCCATCATTGGCGCAGGATGTGGTCTAGCGCTGCACGTTCTACGCGATCGCCAGGCGCAACGATTGCTCTTAGGTTTTGTGGTATGTATGGCGGTATCGTTTGCCTCGGCAATCTTTTTAGTTCGTTCATCGTGAAGATTCACAAACCGTTTGTCAACAGGACTTATTGTTATCGTATATCGCCAGCCCAGGGGCTTGTCCTGGGCTGGTTGATTTGTAAATGGAGTACGACTGATTTATCCTAGTAAGAGGTTGTCCGAAAAGGGGGTCAGAACTCCCCTGCGCATTGCTTCGTCGGCGCCCAAAATGCTCCCTCACGTACCAACCCATGTACGCTCGGTTCGCATTTTGGGCTTGCTTCCTCGCACTGCTTGGGTCTTACCTGACCCCTTTTCGAACATCTCTTATAAGAGGTTGTCCCTAATGGCCAAAGGGGAGTATGGAGGTCCACGTCATCTCGGCGTGGGAGGAAAGGAGTCGGCGCATGAACATTCACGAATACCAGGCGAAGTCTGTGCTCGCGCAGTACGGCGTCGCGGTGCCGCAAGGCTATGTGGCATTTACCGTGGAGGAAGCGGTAAAGCACGCCGAAACACTTGGTGGGAAAGCGGTTGTTAAGGCGCAGATTCACGCAGGTGGCCGCGGTAAGGCCGGCGGGGTCAAGGTTTCGAAATCCCTGGCGGAAGTCGAAGCCAACGCTCGCGAACTGCTCGGAAAAACGCTGGTGACTCATCAAACCGGACCCCAAGGGAAAGTCGTCAAGCGCCTGTTGATTGAACAGCTCTCTAACATCCAAAAGGAATACTACATAGGTTTGGTCGTGGACCGCGCCAGTGGCAGAGTTGTGATGATGGCCTCGGCCGAAGGTGGCATGGAGATTGAAGAAGTGGCGGCGAAGACGCCGGAAAGGATCTTCAAGGAAACCATCGATCCGGCCGTGGGTCTTTTGCCGTTCCAGGCCCGCAATCTGGCCTTTGCGATTCAAATCCCGGACGCCCTGGTCAATAAGGCGGTCAAATTCATGACTGGGCTGTACGCGTGTTTCGTCGACAAGGACTGCTCCGTCGCGGAAATCAATCCGCTTGTGGTGACGGCGGAAGGGGATGTGATGGCCCTAGACGCCAAATTAAACTTCGATGACAACGCGCTGTATCGCCATCCTGAAATCCTTGAACTGCGTGATCTCGATGAAGAAGACCCGAAAGAGATTGAGGCTTCGAAGTTCGGACTCAACTACATCGCCCTAGATGGCAACATCGGCTGCATGGTAAACGGGGCCGGCCTGGCCATGGCGACGATGGATACCATCAAGTACTACGGCGGGGAGCCAGCCAACTTCTTGGATATCGGCGGTGGTGCGAACGAACAGAAGGTCACCGAGGCGTTCAAGATCATTCTGTCCGATCCGAAGGTCAAAGGAATCCTGGTTAACATTTTTGGGGGCATCCAGCAGTGTGACGTGGTTGCCAACGGCGTGGTCGCGGCGGCACGCCAGATTGGCTTGGACAAGCCGTTGGTCGTGCGACTGGAGGGCACCAATGTTGAAAAAGGCAAGGAAATCCTGAACCAGTCCGGATTGAATATCGTCGCGGCCGATTCGCTGGCGGACGCCGCCCAGCGCATCGTCGCCTTGGTATAGGGGGATTTACGATGAGCATTTTGGTCGGCAAAGAAACGCGGGTCATCACCCAGGGCATCACGGGGAGACAGGGCCTTTTCCATACCAAACAAGCGATTGAATATGGAACGAAGATTGTCGGGGGTACGACGCCCGGCAAAGGCGGCACGACCGTGGAAGGCGTCCCGGTGTTCAACACCGTCCGGGAGGCTGTGGAAAAGACGGGCGCCAACGCGTCGGTCATCTACGTGCCGCCGGCGTTTGCGGCGGACGCCATCATGGAAGCGGTGGACGCGGAACTCGACTTGGTCATCTGCATCACGGAGGGCATTCCGGTCCTGGACATGGTGAAGGTGAAACGGTTCATGGAGGGCCGTCATACGCGCCTGATTGGACCTAACTGTCCCGGCGTGATTACGCCAGGGGCTTGCAAAATCGGTATCATGCCCGGCTATATTCATACTCCCGGTAAAGTGGGCGTCGTGTCGCGCAGCGGTACCTTGACGTACGAGGCGGTTTACCAGTTGACGGTTCGCGGCATTGGGCAGTCGACGGCCGTTGGCATCGGTGGCGATCCGGTCAAGGGGACCGAGTTTATCGACGTGTTGAAGATGTTCAACGAAGACCCGGATACCGAAGCGGTCATCATGATTGGTGAAATCGGGGGTACGGCCGAGGAACAGGCAGCCGAATGGATTCGCGATAACATGACGAAACCGGTCGTCGGCTTTATCGCCGGTGCCACCGCGCCTCCGGGACGCCGCATGGGCCATGCGGGGGCCATCATTTCCGGTGGCAGCGGTACGGCGGCCTCGAAAATAAAGAAGTTGGAGGAGTGCGGCATCCGTGTGGCGCCGACCCCGTCCGATATGGGGGCAACGATGGAACAGTACCTGAAGGAACGGGGCCTCTTGGAGGTTTGCCAGACGGCCAAATAACGCGTTGGTCCTTAGACCTGAAGGCCAGTGCAGGACGAAACAGAAAATTATCAAGCATGACTGAGGTCCCAGTCTGATTGCGGCTCTGGTGTGATACCAGAGCCGCTTCGCTTGTGCAGATGGGTTCTTTTCGTGCATGTTCCTTTTCGCTGTGCAAACGCCTGGGCGCGTCCGTTCTCTCCACGTGGTTACCGTTTTCTTTCAACGTTTATCGACAGCCAGATTCCGATTCGGGAGAATGGTAGGCACAGACTTTCCCGATATAAGTGGGGCGATACGATGCACGATGAACAACGGGCCTTGACCATCGCGCTTGCGATGTGCCCGGGGGTGGAGCGGGGCACCCTCATTCGCCTAGTGGAGGGGATGCACGGCGCTGCATGCGTTTGGCATGCGGATCGCGAGGAGTGGCTTAAGGTCGCTCGGTTACGGCCGGAGACGATGGCGAGGCTGGATAGGTGGCGGCAAAAGGCTAACCCCGTCCAGCTGGAGGCGTGGCTGCGCGAGCAAGGAGTGGCATGTCTCGTGCGCGGCGCCTCTGACTATCCACCGGCGCTGCTCGATTTGCCTACCCCACCTCTGGTCTTGTTTGCTTGTGGCAACCTGGAGGCGCTGGAGAAACCGGTCATCGGGGTTGTGGGCACGCGCCGTGCCTCCACCTATGGGCTGGAGGCGGCCCGCTGGGTGGGCCAGGTGGTTGCAGAAGCCGGTTTCACCGTGTTGTCGGGCATGGCCCTTGGCATTGATGGTGCGGCTCAGGAAGCCGCCTTGGCAGCCGGGGGCTGGACCGTCGCCGTACAAGCCTGTGGCAATGATATCTGTTATCCTCCCTCCCACCGCGCCCTCTACGCCCAGATTCGCAAAAACGGACTCCTCTTGAGCGAGTATCCCCTGGGCACTCCCATCGCTCGCCATCGTTTTCCAGAACGCAACCGGATTCTGGCCGCGCTCTCCAAAGCGTTGGTTGTCATTCAAGCCGGAGACAAAAGTGGGGCGCTCGGAACCGCCGATATGGCGCTCGAATTGGGGCGGGAGGTCTACGCCGCACCCGGCCCCATCACTTCCTTGCACTGCCGTGGTTCGAATCGGTTGCTGCAGGAAGGTGCGCGCTTAATGCTCGATCCGCACGATTTAGTCGTAGACCTGGGCGGCCTGGCACCCTCGTCTGGGACGTCGCGGTCGGGTCTGCCAGAGCGCTGGCTCCCCCTGTATGAGTCATCCCTTGTCGCCGCATCGGCCGACCAATTGGCCGCCCAGCTCGGGTGGCCTATCGGTAAAGTTTATACCGGATTACTGGAGCTGGAACTGGGTGGGTGGCTGGAACGCAGACCTGGTGGTGGGTATCGACCCGGCGCCGGTTTGCAATCAAAAAAGCGGTGATGCTATCATGGGTTGACACAGGTTTCTGAGAATGAATGGATTGGAATAGGTATAAGGTAAGCCTCTACCCGACCCGGGGAGCGTATTGGGAGAGACGGATTTGCCGAGCGGAGGCCTTGAAACGTGCGTTGCTGGCCGGGATTGAGGGGGAAACAGATTGGCAGATTATCTGGTCATTGTTGAATCGCCAGCAAAGGCGAAGACCATTGGGAAATATTTAGGAAAGCGGTACACGGTCAAGGCATCGATGGGCCATGTACGCGACCTGCCGAAAAGTCAGCTCGGGGTCGATGTCGAGCATGAGTTCGAGCCGAAATACATTACGATTCGCGGCAAGGGTGATGTCATCAAAGGACTGCGTGAGGCTGGAAAGAAGGCCAAGCGCATCTTTCTCGCGGCCGACCCGGACCGCGAAGGGGAAGCCATCGCGTGGCATTTGGCTCACTTGTTAAATGTCGATCCGTCGGATGCCTGCCGGGTTGTGTTTCACGAGATTACGAAGGATGCGGTGAAGGCGGCTTTCCAGCACCCGCGTCCGTTGGATTTGGATTTGGTAAAGGCGCAGCAGGCACGGCGAATCCTCGATCGCCTGGTGGGCTACCGGCTGAGTCCACTGCTGTGGAAAAAGGTCAAAAAAGGGCTGTCCGCCGGACGCGTGCAGTCGGTCGCGGTCCGATTGATTGTGGATCGAGAGCGGGAAATTCGCGCCTTCCAGCCGGAAGAGTATTGGACTGTGGACGCCACGTTCACAACTGATAAAGGGACGTTCACGGCGCGTTTTTATGGCTATGAAGAGGAGAAGACGCCCCTCCCGAACCGTGAGGCAGTCGATGAGTTGCTGCGGGCGGTTGAAGACGAGACGTTTGTCGTTCAGTCGGTGAAGAAGGCGGAGCGGCGTCGGAACCCCAGTCCGCCGTTTACAACTAGCAGTCTCCAGCAAGAGGCGGCGCGGAAATTGGGGTTTCGTGCTTATAAGACGATGTCCGTGGCCCAGCAGCTGTACGAAGGCCTGGATATCGGGGACGGGGGTACGGTGGGTCTAATCACGTACATGCGAACCGATTCTACCCGCATTGCGGAGTCCGCTCAGGCTGAAGCGCGTGAATACCTGCGGCAGCGGTTTGGTGCTGAATATGTCCCAGACACGCCGCGCCAGTACGCGACAAAAGGAGGCGCGCAAGACGCCCATGAGGCGATTCGCCCCACCTCCGCCTTGCGAGAACCGGATTCGCTGAAACCATTTCTCTCGCGAGACCAGTATCGACTATACAAGTTGATCTGGGAGCGTTTTATGGCCAGTCAAATGGCCTCCGCGCTGCTCGACACGACGACTGTGGAGATTCGGGCCGGAAAGGCGCACTTCCGTGCCACCGGCTCCATTCTGCGCTTTCCCGGGTTTATGGCGGTGTACACCGAAAGCCGCGATGACGGGGGTGGAGATGAAGAACAGACCCGTCTGCTGCCGCCGCTGGAAGCGAACCAGCGACTGGATGCGCCGCGGTTGCAGCCGGAACAGCACTTCACACAGCCGCCGCCGCGTTACTCTGAGTCGAGCCTCGTAAAGGCGATGGAGGAACTGGGCATTGGCAGGCCGAGCACCTATGCCCCGACCATCGACACCATTCTCAAGCGGGGGTACGTCGTTCTCGACCAGAAACGGTTTTACCCCACGGAGCTTGGGGAAATTGTGGTGGACCTTTTGCTCCAGTACTTCCATGAGCTGATTGACGTGGACTTTACGGCCAATTTAGAGAAGGAACTGGACTTGGTGGAAGAAGGAAAAATTGATTGGGTCAAACTGCTCAGCGAATTTTACGCCTCGTTTGAGGCGCATTTGAAGCAAGCAGAAGACCTTTTGGGGCAAGTGGAACTTACCGACGAAGAGTCCGATGTCGTCTGTGAAAAGTGCGGGCGTAAGATGGTCTACAAGCATGGGCGATATGGGAAGTTTCTGGCTTGTCCAGGCTTTCCCGAGTGCAGAAACACCAAGCCGATTGTCAAGGAAGTGGGCGTGAATTGTCCACAGTGCGGTAAGCCGCTGGTGGAACGTCGGGGCAAGCGCCGTGTGTTCTACGGCTGCAGTGGGTATCCAGAATGCGAATATGTGTTATGGAACCGCCCTACCGGGGCCATGTGTCCGGTCTGTTCTCATCCAATGGTGGAAAAGCGGGTGAAGGGCGAAGCGGTGGTTGTTTGCAGCAACGAAGCGGCACACCCGGATGCGGGTGAGTTGGTGGCAGAAGAACGGCCCAATCCGCTTGAAACCTCGCCGGGGGCTCGAAGATAGGGAGGTTGATGGCAATGGATGTAACGGTAATCGGAGCCGGCTTGGCAGGTTCGGAGGCCGCATGGCAAGCGGCACGCCAGGGGGCATCGGTGACCCTTTACGAAATGCGGCCAACGGTTAAGACGCCGGCCCATCACACCTCTTGGTTTGCGGAATTGGTATGCACGAACTCGCTGCGTTCGAACGTGTTGACCAATGCTGTAGGACTCCTCAAGGAGGAAATGCGGCGTTTGGACTCCTTGATTTTGCGCTGCGCGGATGCCCACGCCGTACCAGCCGGCAGTGCGTTGGCTGTGGACCGCGAAGGGTTTTCCCAGGCCGTGACGGAGGCGCTGGAACGTCATCCGCGCATTACCGTGCGTCGGGAAGAAGTCAAGGAGATTCCCGCAGAGGGGATTGTCATCGTGGCGACCGGCCCTCTAACTTCGCCCGATTTGTCTCAGTCTATCGAGCGGTTTGTCGGCAGACGGTATCTCTATTTTTATGACGCCGCCTCGCCTATCGTGACGACAGAGTCCATCAACATGGAGAAGGTATACGCTGCGTCCCGCTATGGCAAAGGGGAAGCGGCGTATCTCAACTGCCCGTTTACGGAGACGGAGTTCCACGCCTTTTACGAAGCGTTGGTGAACGCGGAAACGGCCCCTTTGCACGATTTTGAAGAAGAGAAGTATTTTGAAGGGTGCATGCCGATTGAGGTGATGGCGCGCCGTGGTTGGAAAACCCTGTTGTTCGGACCGATGAAGCCGGTGGGCTTGGAAGACCCAAGGACGGGTCGGCGCCCGTATGCGGTGGTGCAGCTCCGGCAGGACAATGCGGCCGGCAGCCTATACAACATCGTAGGCTTTCAAACGCACCTGAAATGGGGCGAACAAAAACGGGTGTTCCGTATGATTCCAGGTCTGGAAAACGCGGAGTTCGTCCGCTATGGGGTAATGCACCGCAACACGTACATCAACAGCCCGAGCATTTTGTTGCCCACCTATCAGACCCGCACGCGCCCGGACCTCTTCTTTGCTGGGCAAATGACGGGTGTGGAAGGGTATGTGGAATCGGCAGCCGCCGGCTTGGTGGCTGGCCTTAATGCGGGGCGCATGGCGATGAACAAAGACTTGATTGTCCCGCCCAGAGCCACCGCCATTGGCAGCTTGGCTCATTACATTACCGAAGCAGCGCCCGATAATTTCCAACCGATGAACGCTACGTTTGGGCTCTTTCCTCCGCTGTCGGAGCGGATCCGTGACAAACGGGAGCGGTATCAGAAGATGGCGGAACGGGCTTTGTCTGAATGGGACCAAGTGCTGCGCGGAATCGAGGTGTGAGCGGATGTCTGTCGTGTCTGCGCATGTCA
Source organism: Alicyclobacillus herbarius DSM 13609 (assembly GCF_000430585.1). Taxonomy (GTDB): domain Bacteria; phylum Bacillota; class Bacilli; order Alicyclobacillales; family Alicyclobacillaceae; genus Alicyclobacillus_G; species Alicyclobacillus_G herbarius. The sequence continues at coordinate 112,017 of NZ_AUMH01000011.1, read as the reverse complement.
CCGCGTTTTTACAGCGGCTGCGAGATGAGCGGGGGGCCTCACCCCACACGGTGACCGCGTACAATCAGGACTTGACGGTTCTCTGTCGGTTCCTGTCGGAACGAGGAAAAGTGAGTCCGACCCAAGTGACGATGACGGATATTCGCGCCTTGTTGGCCCATGAAGTACGACGAGGACAGGCCAAGCGGACGCTTGCTCGGCGTTTATCGTGTTACCGGAGGTTCTTCGATTTTCTTTGCGGTGAAGGGGTGATGGCAGAGAATCCCGCGCGAGCGGTGCAGCTGCCTAAGCTGTCCAAACCGATTCCAGACTTTTACTATCAAGAAGAAGTGAAAGTGCTCCTCGAATCGATTTCCCAAGATGACCTCTGGTCCGCCCGGGATCGCGCACTGCTGGAATTGCTCTACGCGACCGGTGTGCGGGTTAGCGAATGTGTTGGGCTCAACATGGGGGATTTGGATTTGACCTCGGGCGTGGTGCGGGTTCTCGGCAAGGGCAATAAAGAACGGTATGTGATCATGGGGTCCTATGCGATACAGGCGATGCAAACGTATCTATCTCACCGTGAACCGGCGCTGGCTGCGGATTCACCGGTATTTATCAACCAACGCGGAACGAGGTTGTCAGACCGCAGTGTGCGCCGCATTCTCGACCGTCACATTGTGCGCGTCGGGCGTCTGCATCACATCAGTCCGCATGCCCTTCGGCACAGTTTTGCCACGCATATGTTGGATGGAGGCGCGGATTTGCGGGCGGTTCAGGAACTGTTGGGGCACGCCAGTTTGTCTTCAACCCAGATTTACACGCATACCACTCGTGATCGGTTGGCTCGCGTTTATGACCGAGCCCATCCGCGGGCGCGCCGTGCCGAGGCAACACAGTTGGAAGACGCGATGAAGGGGGAATAAAGGATGTCGGACATGCACGCGACCACGATATTTGCGGTGCTCCGAAATGGACGCGGCGCGATGGCTGGCGATGGTCAGGTCACACTCGGGAACACCATGATTATGAAGCAGAATGCGCGAAAGGTTCGGCGTTTGTATCAAGGACGTGTGATTGCCGGTTTCGCCGGGTCGGTCGCAGATGCTTTTACGCTGTTCGAGAAGTTCGAATCTCGGCTGGAGGAGTTTGACGGAAACCTGCAGCGAGCCGCGGTCGAGCTGGCCCGGGAGTGGCGTTCTGACAAGGTTTTGCACAAACTCGAAGCTATGCTCATCGTTATGAACGAGCAACACCTGTTTATCCTGTCTGGGAGCGGTGAGGTGATTGAGCCGGACGATGGGTTGTGCGCGATTGGATCCGGTGGGGCGTACGCCCTCTCCGCAGGGCGAGCACTGGTTCGCCACACGTCGCTCGATGTAGGGGATGTCGCGCGCGAGGCTTTGAAAATTGCTGCAGAGATTTGTGTCTACACGAACGAGCATATCATCGTGGAAGAACTGGGCGTTTAGTACGTGCATGGTTTGGAGGGCGGAAAATGGCCTATCGGGAATTGACTCCAAAGCAGATTGTGGAAGAGTTAGACCGCTATATCGTCGGTCAGCGGGCTGCCAAGCGCGCTGTGGCGGTGGCGCTACGCAATCGTATGCGGCGAGCGAAGCTGCCGCCGGACTTGCAGGCAGAGGTGACGCCGAAGAACATTCTCATGATTGGTCCGACGGGCGTGGGAAAAACGGAGATTGCACGACGTCTGAGCCGGTTGGTCGGGGCTCCGTTCATCAAGGTCGAAGCCACCAAGTTTACGGAGGTTGGGTACGTGGGCCGGGATGTGGAATCTATGGTCCGCGACTTGGTGGAAACCGCAATTCGCATGGTGAAGGCGGAGCATATGGAGCGCGTCAAAGATCAGGCGCGTGAACACGCTGATGAACGGATTGTGCAGGCGCTCGTCCCAGACCCCAGTGCAAAGCGTGGCATGAAAAACCCGTTTGAGATGTTGTTTGGCGCGGGTCCCGGCGGGCAAACGGAGACGGAGACGCCTTCGGAAAGTGTCCGCAACGAGCGGCGGCGCGTGCGCCAACAGTTGCAGAGCGGTCAGTTGGAGGACCGGGTGATTGAAATTGAAGTGGAAGAACAGGCCGCCCCAATGATGGGCTTTATGCCCGGCATGGGACCGGAAGGCATGGGAAACCTGCAGGAGATGCTGGGAAACCTGTTGCCCAAGCGGATGCGCAAGCGCCGAATGGCGGTTCATGAGGCTAGGCGGGTGTTGGAACAGGAAGAGGCGCAGAAACTGATTGACATGGACTCCGTTACGGCTGAGGCGATTCACCGCGTCGAGAACCATGGCATCATCTTTATCGACGAAATGGATAAAATCGCTGGCCGTGAGCAAAACACCCGGGATGTGTCGAGGGAAGGGGTGCAGCGAGATATCCTTCCTATCGTTGAGGGGTCTACTGTGGTGACGAAATACGGTCCCGTGTCCACCGACCATATCCTGTTCATCGCGGCAGGGGCGTTCCACATTTCCAAGCCGTCCGATTTAATTCCTGAATTACAAGGGCGATTCCCGATTCGTGTGGAATTGGAGAGCCTCACAGCTGACGACTTTGAAAAGATTCTCAAAGAACCTCAACACGCCTTGCTCAAACAGTACACGGCGCTCCTAGAGACCGAGGGTGTCCGTGTCCGATTTACGGATGACGCGATTCGCCGGATTGCGGAACTGGCTGTGCAGGTGAATAAAGAGACCGAAAACATTGGTGCCCGCAGACTTCATACTTTAGTCGAGAAACTGTTGGAAGACCTGTCGTTCGAAGCCCCGGATGTTCATTTAGAGGAAGTTGTCATCACACCCGAGTATGTACAAGAAAAACTGCAAAAGATTGTTGTCAACCGCGATTTGAGCCAGTTCATCCTGTAATTCCTTATTAACCTTGCCTATCCACGGACTTGGGGCCGCACGGAAAAAGTGCGGTCCTATTTCTTTCATAGGAAATTATGTCGAATCGTGCAGGAATCTGCGGTGGCGTGACGAATTAGTAGTCTTCAGAGCTAGTGGTCTTTACACTGGCATCACACCCCAGTCTTGAGGGAGCCGCGTCAAGGGGTGACAGGATGAGTTTCGATATTGCGACGTTTCAACTATTGCAAAACGCGCTGACCGCTTCAAACCTTCGTCAACGCGTCATTGCGAATAATATTGCCAATGTGGATACACCTGGATACCAGCGGCAGGACGTTTCCTTTGAGGCGCTGTTGCAAAAGGAGCTCGCTGGACTCCCAGGCTCTTCTTCCATCTCGGCTTCGCAGGTTGCCAACCTGGCCGCGGTTCAACCCCAGGTCGTGACCGATACGGCCGCGCAAATTCAAAACAACGGCAACGATGTCGACATTGATGCCGAGATGAGTGAGCTGGCTGCGAATCAGATTCGCTATAACGCGCTCTTGCAGGATGTGAATTCCCGCATTACTCGGTTCCGCGAAGCGATTCAGGGAGGTTGACGCACATGTCATGGTGGGGCGATTTAGGCATCAGTGCGTCCGGGTTAACTGCGGAGCGGCTGCGTATGGATGTCATCGCCAATAATATCGCGAATGCCAACACCACCCGCACGCCGTCGGGCGGACCCTATCGCCGGGAAATGGTTGTGTTGGCGCCTCGTACGAATACTTTTCAGGACGCATTGGCGGCGGAGCAGTCGACCGCGAGTGGCACAGCCGGTGTACAGGTAGTCGGCATCGTACAGGATCCAAGTCCGTTCCGGCTGGTCTACGACCCGAGCAACCCGGACGCGGTCAATGGGTATGTACAAATGCCCAACGTCGATATCGCTACGGAAATGGTCGACATGGTTTCGGCCGCGAGAGCTTATGAGGCCAATGCGACCGCGTTCGACGCCACCAAGCAGATGGAATCCGCAGCGATTTCCTTAGGGAAGTAGCGTTTACTGGATGACATCTTGATGGCAGGACGGTGCGAGCAGTGACTTCTTTGGCGAGGAGGAACAACCGTGGCCATCTCAAACATCACTAACGTCGTGCCCAGTTCAGCAACGGTGGGCACGGTCACCGGAATGGGCTCCCAGGGGCACCCCACCAGCAGCTTTAGCGACGTGTTGGGGGAGGCGCTCGATGAGGTGAACGGCGTCTTGCAGCAGGCGGATCAACTGGCGGCTTCCTATGCTGCCGGAGGCCCCACGACGATTGACCAATTGATGGTGGCAGAACAACAGGCATCCCTGGCTCTCGACCTAACCGTGCAAACTCGGGATCGAATCGTGAGTGCGTATCAGTCTTTGATGAACATGCAGATTTAACCTATTTTGTAAACATACTCAGGCAGACATAGAGAACCAGAAGATTAGAGAGAAAAGAATTGTACATAGGGACTGAGATGCTTCGTTTCATGCTGCATCTATGCAAAATCCGGGCGGCTGACAACCTGGATATGGGGAGACGCCCACCCTGCGTTGAGGATATAGGGGAAAAGGGGTTTCTTTCAAGAATGCGAGTAAGGGTGAACCAGTTTGAATGCAACGGTGCGCAGTTGGTGGCAACAGTGGAACTCACGCTTTAGCAGCTTGTCTGGTCGGCAAAAACGAAATTTAGCCATTGCTGCCGCAGCGTTGGCTGCTTCCATCGCCGCTTCCGTTTGGATCTTGTCGAGACCCCACTATGTCACCATCATGAGTGGGTTGGACGCCAAGTCATTGGGAGAAGTCCAATCGAAGCTAGAAGACCTCAAAATTCCTTCCGAGATCAACGGCACGTCCGTCTTGGTGCCGCAGCGTGATGCGGATGAAGCCCGCATCCAGTTAGCTATGGCTGGGCTTCCGGATTCTGGATATGTTGGATATGGATCTGTCTCCAGTTCATTTGGGATGACGGAAGACCAGTTTAACATACAAGTCTTGGACGCCCTCCAGCAAAGTCTCGATCATACCATTGAAAGCATTGACGGCATTGAGAATGCGCAAGTCCATATTGTGATGCCGCAGGAACAGGTCTTTGTGTCGCAGCCGCAGGATACGGCTAAGGCCTCCGTATTCGTTCAACTCGGTACGGGGGTACAGCTCTCTTCCGCACAGGTAGCTGGTATCCAACAATTGGTTGCCCATGCGGTCAAGGGCCTCACGGCAGACAATGTGACGGTGGTCGACCAGAACGGGGTGAACTTGTCGAGTTCATCGGCGCAAGGGGCTACCACGGGCGGGACGGAGTTAGCCGAGCGGCAGCAAATGGAACAGAACTTGGAGCAGAAGTTGACAGCCGGCTTGGATCAGATTGTGGGTCCAGGCAATGCGGTGGTAGTCGTTCACGCGAATGTGACGTTTGACCGGGTAAAGAGTAAATCGCATGTGGTCCAGCCGGTGCCCGGGCAAGACACCGGACTACCGAAGAGTCAGCAGGTGATTCGTAATTCGACCAACACTCAGGGGACAGGCGTCGGCGGACCAGCTGGACAGTCTTCGACCAATCCGGGTTTGCCCACCTACGCCGGAAACAGCAGTACGGGTTCCTCGTCGCAGTCTACAGACGATGAAACGACGACGACGTACGACAATAGCTATACTGATACAACCACGGTTCATGACCCAATCCAAATTAATGGATACGATGTGGGGGTCATGCTGAACTCCGGCAACACGAAATTATCTCCGGCCGTACTGCGCCGGGTTCAGCAGTTTGTCCAGAATGCCGTGGGTACGACAGCGGGGGCTGGCGCCCGTAACTCGGTCTCGGTGATGCAGGTTCCGTTCCAAACTCCCGTACAGGCAACGGTCAATTCCCCGTTGCGGGTGTGGTGGTTTGCGGCGGCGCTTGGTGCGCTCTTGGCCGGGGCCGGGGTGTGGCTGTGGCTTCGCCGGCGCAACCGGTCCGAAGCCGTTGAGCCTGAACCGTTCCGGATGCCGGTTGTGGAGAATCCTTTGCCGGAGACGGAGTTGACGGAAGAAGAACAGATGAAGCGTCAACTGTCGCGATTAGCTGAACAGCGGCCGGAGGAATTTGCAAACCTCATCCGGACGTGGCTTGTCAGTGATTAAGGTTTGGGGGTGAGGATGGTGCCTCGGCGTAGACGAGAATTGACCGGCAAACAAAAGGCCGCCGTCCTGCTCATCAGCCTGGGTCCAGAGATCGCAGCGCGGGTTTACCAACACCTGTCCGAGGATGAAATCGAGCAGTTGACTTACGAGATCTCCAACCTGCAAAAGGTGGATACCGACCAAGAGCAACAAGTCTTGAAGGAGTTCCACGACATAGCGGTGGCGAAAGATTACATATTAACCGGTGGCATTGAATACGCCCAGGAGGTTTTGGAGCGCGCCTTGGGGCGAGAACAGGCGGAACGCGTGTTTCAGAAGTTGACCTCGTCCCTTCAGGTGCGACCGTTTCACCAGATTCGCAGGGCAGACCCCCAGCAGCTGGCCACGTTTCTCCAGGACGAGCATCCGCAAACCATGGCGTTGGTGTTGTCGTACCTGGATGCGGATCAAGCGGCATTGGTCCTATCCGCTCTGCCGCCTGCTCTTCAGGCAGATGTGGCGCGACGGATTGCCTTGATGAACAGCACCTCACCGGACGTGGTGGCGGAGGTCGAACAGGTGCTCGAAAACAAGCTGGCGATGATGACCAACGTGGATACGCAACACACGGGTGGGGTGGACACGGTCGTCAAAATTCTGAACAACGTGGACCGCGGGACGGAAAAGTCCATTCTGGAAACCTTAGGTCAAGAAGACCCCGAGCTGGTCGACAACATCAAACAGCGCATGTTCACGTTTGATGACATCGTGCTGCTGGATGCACGCTCTATCCAGCGGATCATCCGCGATGTCGATCCGAAAGACCTGCAGTTGGCTTTGAAGGTGGCGGGTGAACAGGTGCAGGAAGTGATTTTCCGCAACATGTCGAAACGGATGGCAGAGTCTTTCCGGGAAGACATGGAATATATGGGCCCTGTCCGCTTACGGGATGTGGAAGACGCCCAGCAGCGTATTGTTGGGCTGATTCGCAGGTTGGAGGAAGCGGGTGAAATCATCGTAACTCGGGCGGGAGGAGACGACGTCATTGTCTAGGGTGCTCAAGTCACGGGTTGGCGCAACGTGGCGTGTTGTCGATTCGGTCACCATTGAGGGCCCCTCGCTCCATCAATTTGTTCATAGGTCTCAGGAGGCGTCGGCGAATCAAGTCAGTGTGACTGAGCCCGATACACCTGCCGCAGAGACGGCGCTCGAACAGGCACGGGCCGAGGCAGAAGCCCTGCTTGCCGCCGCTCGGGAGCAAGCCCGCCAGCTCACCGCGGAGGCTGAGCAGGAGGCGGACCAGATTCGCGCTGAAGCGGAGGCGCAAGGCTTCTCCAAAGGCTATCAGCACGGCATGGAGAAAGGGGAGGCCGAAGCCCGCCAAGCTTGGCTGGAACGCTTAGAGCAAGCGCAGGCGGTGATCTTGGGGGCGGAAAGAGAGCGACGACGTTTGCTTGCGTCGGCCCGACCGCTCCTCATTGAGGTAGCGATGGAGGCAGTCCGAGGTTTGTTGAAGCGGGAGCTCGCGCAGAAGCCGGCGGATGTGGAGAAGATGGTGCAGGAACTTCTCGATTACGTGGTGGATGGCCGTCACGTGGAGGTACGCGTCCATCCCGACGATTTCTTGCAGGCCAGCGAGGCACAGCCGAGGTGGCGTCTCGGGAAGCCGATGGAGTGGGAGATCGTTGTCCTGCCAGATGCGTCCATTTCTCTTGGGGGTTGTGAGGTACGCTGTACATCCGGACGCATGGACGCGCGCATGGAGACAAAACTGGAACTCCTGGAACAGGTGTTGCCCCAGGTGTTTGACGGAGGGCGAAATGATGACTGAACTGCGAGCCAATGTAAGTCTCATGCGGAACATGCGCTGGTTTCGCCTCTATGGGCGTGTAGCGAAAGTGGTGGGCATGACTGTCGAGTCGCAGGGTCCGTACGCCCGTATCGGCGACATCTGTTCCATTTCCTCGCAGGACGGAACGGAGTGTTTGGCGGAGGTGGTCGGATTTCGGGATGAGCGTCTGGTGCTCATGCCACTGGGAGAGCTGTCCGCCATCGCGCCTGGCGCCGATGTCTTGGCGTTGGGCAGGCGCCTTACGGTCCCGTGTGGGTCCGGCCTGATGGGGAGGGTCCTAGACGGTCTCGGGTATCCCATGGATGGTGGCGGGCCAGTCCACCCGGCGGTCTTGCGTCCCATCGACGGTGGCCCCCCCAGTCCGTTGGCGCGATTGCCGATTGAGCGGCAGGTACAGACAGGGGTACGGGTCATCGATGGGATGCTGCCGGTCGGTCAAGGTCAACGCATGGGAATTTTCGCTGGCAGCGGCGTGGGCAAGAGTACGCTGCTCGGGATGATTGCCCGTAACACCTCAGCCGATGTCAATGTCATTGCGCTTGTGGGGGAGCGCGGCCGCGAGGTGCGCGAGTTTCTGGAACACGACCTCGGGGATGAGGGCCGAACCCGCAGCGTGGTGGTGGTCGCCACCTCCGACCAGCCTGCCTTGGTGCGCCTGAAAGCTGCGTTTGTGGCCACGGCCATTGCGGAGTTTTTCCGCGATGAAGGCATGGTTGTGAACTTGATGATGGATTCGGTCACCCGGTTTGCCATGGCGCAGCGCGAAGTTGGGTTGGCGGTGGGCGAGCCACCGACCAGTCGGGGTTATACCCCTTCTGTGTTTGCGCTCCTCCCGCGGCTCTTGGAGCGGGCAGGCAACAGCGACCAAGGCAGCATCACGGCCTTTTACACAGTGCTCGTGGACGGCGACGACTTAAACGACCCGATTGCCGATGCGGTGCGAGGAATTCTCGACGGACATATCGTCTTGTCCCGTGACCTGGCCAACGCGGGCCGTTTTCCCGCCGTCGATGTTTTGGCCAGTGTGAGTCGTCTGTTTTCCGCACTGGTCGATCCGAAGCACCGTCAGGCTGCGCTCCAAGTCCGAAGCTGGCTCCAACGGTACAAGGATGTGGAGGATTTACTCCGAATTGGTGCCTACCAATCGGGCCTTGACGCGGAGACGGACATGGCCATCGCGCGCATGCCGGACGTCCGTGCATTCCTGGAGCAGCCTGCGGAGGAGGCTGCCAGTCTGGCTGAGACGCGGATGAAACTGTTTGAACTGGCAGGGATGAAAGAATGAGGTCCGATGTACGCGTCCCGGAACGCATGCATCACTTAAAAGCACAGCTTGAAGATGTGGTTCAGCTGCGCCTGGTCAAGGTTCAGCGGCAGCAGGTAGAGGTGGACACAGAACGGCTGCGGCTTGAGCAGGAGTACGAGCGGGCGGTCGGTGCTCGGAATCAGTGTCGGTCCGGGCGCGAGTGGTGGCTGTGGCAGTTGTACGCAGATGCGTTGCGGATTGCTCAAGGGCAAGTCGAAGGACGCCTTGCCGGATTGCGGCACGAGGCCGAGGTGCAGCGGCGCAATCTTCATCAGGCGCATCGGGAGCAGCTGCGCTGGGAAGTGCTCCTGCGTGAACGGAAGACGCGTCTGCGGCAGGCGGCGGTGAAGGCCGAACAGCGGGAACTGGATGAAACGGGGATGCAGATGCGGGTGCGGATGGGAGGCGATGGCGATGCAAGCTGGTAGTCCAAAACGCGTATCCCGTCCGACGACATCGGAGCCAAGAAAGGACATGTCCCGGAAGGATAGCGGGCTGGCGCGCAAATTCGTATGGTTTGTGATGGTCGTGGTCATTCCCTTATTGGCCGCGGTGGTCATGGTCGGTGCCGCGCTGCAATTCCTTGGGTTTCCGGTTTGGCAAACTGTAAAAACTCGCGTGCACTGGGGTTCTCAGCAGAGTTCTACAGTCGAGATGCGGGTTCAACAGCTGCATACCGCTCTTACGCAAAGCCAGCAGCAAGTGAAGAAGCTCACACGGCAAAACGCGGCTCTGCAAACCTCGTTGCAGTCCGAGAAGCAAAAGGAGCGGCGATTGGAAACACAACTCCACGCGACTGAACAGAAGATAGCCAAGGCGCAGGATGTCAGGGCCAAAGCCCAAGCAGAGGCAAAGGTATTGAAAGGAATGGGACCGGACGCGGCGTCAAAGGTTCTGGCGCAAATGTCGATCGATGAAGCCGCACAGGTGGTGGCGGAGATGTCGGCTGCGGATTCCGGACCCATCCTGGCCCAGATAGACCCTGCAAAGGCCAGCAAAATCCTTGCGAAGTCTGCGAGTGATTCTGCGGGTGCTGCGCAGTCGACCACTGCTGGGGGAAGTCAGTCGGTTGGAGGAGGACAGTCGGCTGGAGGAGGACAGTCGGCGACTACTTGGTGAACCTTCGAGAAAGGGGGTGTATCGTTATGCACCAGACTGGGTGGCATACGCGCTCGGAACCGGTTGTTAGCCGAGCGTTTCCCTTAGGGGAGAGGACTGTCGTCAACAGAACGGGCGGTCTCAGCCATCCGCGGTCATTGTCGGGTAAGACGGTACGAAAGGAAGTAGCCCCAACGCCAACCAAGGGTCTGCGCGAATCGACACTTGCGTCGGGTCGTGATGGCTTTTCAACATGGCTGAGTATGTGTATGCAGCTTGCTCCGTCGCTTCAGGGGGCCGACTTGTTCATCGAATCCGAGCAGGGGATTCAACCATCAGAAGTACCTGCTCTCGAGTCGACGAAAGCCGATGTCGAATCGGGCCGTGTTGCATCGTCCCCGTCAGAAATCATGCCAAAGCGTCATGTGGACAAGTCTTCACAGCATGTCGAGATCAATTTGCTGGAGAAGCGTGTTGGCGGTACCGTACCCGGTACCCCGATACCGGGTGGGAAAGGCGATGTTCGTCCGATGCATGCCGGTGAAGTCCCGGCGGGGGCAATCCGAGTCACTGGGGATGGGAAGAACCCATCGCTGAGCGCCACAGCACGTTCTTCTGCAAACGCACTAAAGACTCTGCCCACAGGTGGGCCTGCGGCGACAAAGGCGACAGAACAGATAAAAACGATAAAGGGCATAGGGGTGACAAATAGGACCGAGAAGAAAATCGACCCTACGGTCACCAGACTGAGTTCGATGAATACGGCGGCTTCTGAGCTGCGGCAAACGCTCTTGCATCCGCTTGCCCCGTCGTCTAAGTTCAGTTTGGTATCCGCTCGAGACCGTATCGCCGAGATGCAGGCGGATCGTACGGGTACGATCCGTACAGAGAAACAAATGGCTTCTCCGGATCCGGCCGTTCTCGCCCGTCGCGTGGCAGAACCACAAAAACCAACGGACGAAAGGAATGCGGTCAATGCCGGATGGCTGCAAGTGATGCGTGGGATAGAGGATGCCGAGTCCATGCCGCCACAGGTTCTGACACCCGTTTGGGATATGACTCATCCGTTGGCATCGCGGCACCTTGCACAGACAGTTCGGGCCCAGGTTGAGAATGGTGTGGCGACTATGCAAGTGACGGTGCATCCGCAAGGCCTGGGACCTCTTACGGTCAAGGTGTCGCAGACCGACCAGGGGAGCGTGAACGTTCAGATTACGGCAGTCCACCCGGCGACGGCGAATTGGCTCCATCACCAGTCCGCGGCCTTGGTGCAGGCGTTGTCTGAATCTGGCGTGAATGTGTCGGGGCTGCAAGTCGGCCTCAGTCTGGGCAGTGGTGGATCGGGGGAGTCAAAAGCTGGAGGCACCGGGGGCGACCGCCCGCGCGCCAAGGAGGACAAGATGCGCATGAGTAGCGTACGAGCGGTGAATCCGATCCAAAGACCGAAGCATCCTGTGGCACTGTCTGAAACGTCTGTGGGTTTTACGGCGCGTGCCTAGAAAAGCGAGCTATGTTCGTAAAGCGGGAGGATGCGTATGACAACAAGTTCTGTACCCGCACCCGGCGGGGACTTGGGCAAGGATGCGTTTTTGCAAATGATGGTCACGCAGATGCAGTATCAAGACCCGCTTCAGCCGATGGATAACTCGCAGTTTCTCGCTCAACTTGCTCAATTTTCGGCGCTGGAGCAGATGACCAATGTGGCTCAAACGGATAACTCCGTACTCAGTGCGGTGCAATCTCTGGTAGGCATCTATCAATCCTCATACGCCTATCAGTTGTTGGGTTCCCAGGTCCAAGTGCAGGGGAAGGATGGAGCGCCCGTGTCGGGCGTGGTGACCGCCGTGCGCTACGTGGACGGCACCCCGCAGCTAGTTATAAACGGAAATTCCTACTCGTTGAGTGACCTGCAGGAAGTAACGGGTGCGAACGGAACGTAAATTGAGGCGGTCAAATCCCGGCTCTTTTCGCCGTTCGGCCGCACCCATGAAATAGCAATCCATTCCTAAAGGAGTGATAAAATATGCTTCGTTCCATGTATTCCGCCATTTCTGGGATGCACGCGTTTCAAACACAACTGGATGTCATCAGCAACAACATTGCCAATGTGGATACACCTGGATTTAAGGCTGGCCGGGCTGATTTTAGTGACATCCTGAGTCAAACCATCAACTCCGGAAATGCCCCGGGGAACGGCCTGGGCGGAACGAATCCGCAACAAGTGGGGTTGGGTGTGCAAGTCGGTGCGATTGCCACGCTGTTCACCCAAGGTGCCCCGGAAACGACGAACAACCCGACGGATTTGGCGATCCAGGGGAACGGTCTGTTCATCGTCGATGTGGGCGGCGGTAATCAATACTATACGCGAGCCGGGAACTTTTCGCTTGATGACAGTGGGAACCTGGTTCTCCCGAGCGGGGCGAAGCTGATGGGATATGCCTACACGAACGGGGCATTCAGCAACACCCCGACCGACATTCAGATACCGCCGACCCAGTATACCGATGTCAGCGTGGGACTGGATGGGACCGTCACTGCCATTGATAAGAACAACAACACACGTACGACCATTGCCAAAGTGGCTCTGGCCATGTTCAACAATCCGGCCGGATTGGAGAAGGTCGGTAACACCATGTATCAGGTCTCGCCTAACTCAGGGCCTGCGACTGCGGTACAGCCGCAAACGTCTGGAGCCGGAATGATTCAATCGGGGGCGTTGGAAATGTCCAACGTAGACCTAACCCAGGAGTTTAGCAACATGATTATCGCGCAGCGCGGGTTCGACGCGAATTCCAAGGTCATCGGGACCGATAATGCCATTCTGAACGACATCGTCAACCTGAAAAATAGTTAACGGGGTTTACATGGGCTTGGCCAGAGTCCGCTGAGAAGTTGTTCGGAAAGGGAGCCGGACGCGCAGCTTGAACCTCTGGCCAGCCAATAGCAGGGGGAAACAACAGTGATCCAGCTTACGCGCATCAACGGCAGCGCCGTGTGGTTGAACCCGCTGCTCGTCGAGTCGATTGAACAGACACCCGACTCGGTAGTGACCTTATCGAATTCACATAAATACGTGGTCCGTGAATCACCCGAACAGATTCGATCCGCCATTGTGGAGTTTTGGTCCGCAACTGGATGGATGGGTGGGACGCCGAGGGGGGACGGGGTGTCATGAAGAGAATGTTGCTCATCATGTCTGCGGTCATACTGGGATTTGCCGTATGCCTTGCCGTGGCGGTCGGCTGGTATAAATACAAGCGGCCGACGGCCACAGCAAAGCCGGTCAACAAGTCGTTGTCGCCGGCTCAGCAGAACGCACTACTGGTTCAGTTGCCGCAAACTACGACCAACTTGAAAGGGGACGGGATCGTTCAATTTACCATCGCCTTGCTGCCTATGGATGGCGAAACAAAAAAGGAATTATCCGACTTGCAGCCAGCCATCTTGGACGTGCTGAATGAGACCATGCGTCAATTCACGGCTGCTGATTTATCCACGGTGGGCGGCGTCAATCGGCTGAAGCGGACGATCCTCGACAGGGTGAATCAGGTTCTGCCCCAGGGCAGAGTGGATAAGGTACTCATTGTGAGCCTGGTGACGCAGTGAAAAGGGGGGCGCGTTGTGTCCGAGGTTTTATCCCAAAGTGAGATTGACGCGCTGTTATCCGCGTTGACTAGTGGTGAAGTCAAGGCGGAGGAGCTTCGTGAAGCTTCTGCGGAGCCATCCGTTCGGGTTTACGACTTTCGCCGTGCGATGCGTTTTTCCAAAGACCATATCCGCATCATTGCGCGCGTCCATGAACACTTTGCCCGCCTTTTGACCACGCACTTGGCCGCCCAGCTGCGGAGCATTGTCCATGTGCAGGTGGAGTCGGTCGATCAGGTGCCATACGAAGAGTTCATCCGGTCGATTCCGGCTCTGACGGTAATCCAGGTCATGGAATTCCCTCCTCTGAAGGGCAAAGTGGTTGTGGAAATGAATCCGCAGATTGTCTTTGCCATTCTTGACCGGATGTTAGGCGGCATTCCCAAGGGGCCTTATCGGGAACGCGCGTTGACCGAAATCGAGGAAGGACTTTTAGAACGCGGATTGTCGGGAATGGCGAGCTTTTTCGCGGAGGCTTGGCGCAGTGTGGCAGAATTGTCACCGCGCCTGGTGAACTTTGAAAGTAATCCGCAGTTCCTGCAACTAGCGACGCCCAATGAGACCGTCTTGGTGGTCACGCTCAGCGCACGCATCGGCGGGGTCAGCGGTTTGCTGAATATTTGTATTCCGTATGTGACGATTGAACCGCTTGTGCCGAAATTGACCACCCAGTACCTGTTCGACGCGGGCAGGGCTCGGGAGCCCAGAAATCCAGACTCAAGCCTCGCAGGGCACGTACAAAAAGTCAACGTGGATGTAACGGTTGAGTTGGGGAGTGTCGATCTCACCCTGCAGGAGCTGTTGGACATGAGCGTCGGAGACATGATCCCCTTGAACACCGGGATCGATGAGCCGGTCCGCGTCTTTGTCGACGGGGTGCCCCTGTTCGTCGGCCGGTTGGGCCGTTCCCGGGAAAAGATGGCAGTGCAGGTTTTGAGCTTGTGGAAAGAGGTGCATGAAGATGGCGGACGACCAGAGGCTGTCGCAGGCGGAGATTGACGCATTGTTTCAACAGGCGTCCTCCGATGCGAGAGATGGCGCCAGTTCCGGCGGCGTGTCCGATTCCTCTCCGGCAGTGATTTCCGGGGACGAGATGGACATTCTTGGAGAGATTGGAAACATTAGCTTCGGAGCGGCCGCGACGTCGCTCTCTACCCTGCTCCAGCAAAGGGTGGAAATCACGACGCCGACGGTAAGCCTCTATGAGGCCGATAGCATCCGTGCGGAGTTCCCGAAGCCGTTTGTCCTGGTCTCGGTGGAATATACAGAGGGATTGACCGGTACCAACGCGCTGGTGGTACAGTTGCAGGACGCCAAGACCATTGCCGACCTGATGCTTGGGGGGAACGGGGAAAATGTCCCGGACGAATTGAATGAGTTGCACCTGTCGGCGGTCGCCGAAGCGATGAACCAGATGATGGGGGGCGCCGCCACCGCGATGTCGCAGATTTTTCATCGCACCATCAACATCTCTCCCCCGGACGTGCAGTTTGTCGATTTGTCCGAGAACGAGTGGAAGTTGGGACTTGAAGGCCAGATTGTCAACGTCTCTTTCCGCATGCGCGTGGGTAGCTTGCTGGATTCCACCATCATGCAGTGGATCCCGTTGTCCTTTGCTAAAGCAATGGTGAACCTAATCCGCTCCCCGGCGCCGGATGAGGCGCCCAAGCGCGAGATGAATGTCCATTCGGACGCGCTGTCCGGGCCGGTCGAGAGGACGACGGGGACAGAGCCATCCTCGACCTCGCCAGCGTTCCCAGCCGGAACCGGCGAGTCCGAAGCCGCGGCGGCCGTGGCACACAGTGCGACCGGCGGGACGACGGACGGCCCCTCAGCCTCTCGTGAACCACAACGCGTGTTCCGGCCAGAGTTTGTCGAACTATCGGCCGAGCCGATTGGGCTTAAGTCCGCAACCGAGATTCACAATCTGTCCTTGCTCTTGGACGTTCCACTCCACGTCACGGTGGAACTCGGGCGTACGAACAAAACCGTCGGTGAAATCCTCAATTGGGCGCAAGGGACCGTTGTCGAATTGGATAAACTGGCGGGCGAGCCGGTGGACATCCTGGTCAATAACAAGCGTGTCGCCATCGGCGAAGTCGTCGTGATCGACGAAAACTTCGGTGTTCGGGTGACGGAAATTATCAGCCCGTCTGATCGGGTTAAAAAGCTGCAGTGAGAGGTGGATGCATCATGTCGAAACGGATTCTGGTTGTAGACGACGCCGCATTTATGCGCATGATGATCAAGGATATCTTGACAAAAAACGGATACCAGGTGGTCGGCGAGGCGACCAATGGTCATGAGGCGGTGGAAAAGTATCAGGAGCTTAGGCCGGATTTGGTGACACTGGACATCACTATGCCTGAGCTGGACGGCATTGGCGCATTGAAGAAAATCCGTGCTTTCGATCCGGACGCGCGTGTCATCATGTGTTCGGCCATGGGCCAGCAGGCGATGGTCATCGACGCGATTCAGGCGGGGGCGCGTGACTTTGTGGTCAAGCCGTTCCAAGCGGATCGCGTGCTTGAGGCCGTGAAAAAGGCGCTGGCCTAAGGATGAGGGATACACCGTGGACCAGAAGCTAGTCGCCCGGCGCGTCCTTTGGGCTTGTGCCTTCGCATGGCTTGGGACTGGGTGCGGCCACGTGGTCTGGGCAAAGTCCGAATCGGCTAGCCTGGCCGCAAACCCGTGGCTGATGTGGATCCGTATGTTTTTGGCCTTGGGTGTTATTCTCGCGCTCGTGATGTTGAGCCTGCGTTGGCTGGGGCAGAAAGGCGGGGTGCCGGCCAAGGGTGCCATTGAGGTCTTGGCCGCCCGCCAGATTGCTCCTGGAAGGTTTGTGCAGGTCATTCAAGTCGAGAGCAAGCGGTATTTGATTGGGGTCGGGGAACAGGTTAGCCTGTTGGCCGATGTGACCGAAGACTATCCCGCGTGGGAGCCAGACCACACGGGCACCCGTCCCCAGCTGCAGTCGACTGCGTTAGTGGGGTCGACAAGCGCACGCTTGGCCGAGGCGATGCAGAGGATACGGTCGCAGAGGCCGTGGGATCGGGTTTGGCAGGAGAAGGACGGCGGCCACAGCGATGCGGCGACTATGGGAACACTGGCAGAGGCGAGCAAACCGAGTGCATTCTCGGAGGTTTTGTCGGAAGCGCGAGCCCGGACGGACGAGGAGGATGGGACATGAGCCGAAAAGGTCGCCTCCTGGGTCTTGGCTTCGCTGCGTGGGCAGCCGCGATGCTGGGCGGGATAAGCTGGGCGACTCCAGCGCAAGCGGCGACGGCAGCCCCCTTGCCGGGGATTCACCTCTCCATTGGTGCCGGGGGTTCGCCCGGGTCGGTCGAGGCGACGCTGCAGATTGTTGTTTTGCTGACTGTGTTGTCACTGGCACCGGCCATCTTGATTCTTATGACGTGTTTCACCCGCATCATCGTGGTTTTGTCGTTTACGCGTAATGCGCTGGCGCTCCAACAGACGCCGCCCAATCAGGTGCTCGTTGGGCTAGCGCTGTTCATCACTCTATTCGTGATGGAGCCGACGTTTTCGGCCGTGAATCAGCACGCGCTGCAGCCGTATCTGCATGGTCAAATTTCTCAGTCGACGGCGATTTCCCGTGCCGAACTGCCGTTCAAAGAGTTTATGGCGAAGCACACCCGAAACGCCGACTTAGAGCTGTTTTTGCAATACCGGCACATGGACAAGCCCAAGTCAGTTGCGAAGATTCCATTGTCGGCCTTGGTTCCGGCGTATACCATCAGCGAGTTAAAGACCGCGTTTGAAATGGGCTTTATGATTTATCTCCCGTTTCTTGTGATTGATTTGGTGGTTGCAACCACATTGATGTCGATGGGGATGATGATGCTGCCGCCGGTGATGATTTCTCTGCCGTTCAAGGTGCTTTTGTTCGTGATGGTGGATGGCTGGGACCTCATCGTCGGTTCGCTGCTGCACGGATACTCATAGTGGACCTTGGTTTGTAGCTGTGATCCACCCAGGGGGGTGCGCGATGGACGCCAATTTTATTTTGGGCTTGGGCCAGCAGGTCATCTGGCTGGTGATCAAGTTGACCGCTCCGATTCTGTTGTTTGGCTTAGGCATCGGATTGATTGTCAGCCTCTTTCAGGCGACCACGCAAATTCAGGAACAGACGTTGGCATTCATACCGAAAATCCTGGCGGTCATTGTGGCCTTGGCTCTGTTTGGACCGTTCATGTTGACGAGCGTGATTGAGTTTACCCGTTCGATTCTCGGAAATCTGATGTCGTTTGTGAGTTAAGATGTTGACTTATGCCATCTCGCATTATCCATCCGTATTCTTGGTGATGCTGCGCGTGGCCGCGTTCGTCGCGGCATCGCCGTTGATGTCGGTGCGGGCCTGGCCGCTGTTGGGGAAGGTCGGCTTGGTCGGGCTGGTCGCGCTGTGGGTTGCGCCCGAGGCTGGGGCGAGTTCGGCAAATCCGGTGGCTAATCCAGGTAGCTACGTCGTGCAAGCTCTCGCGGAGACCCTGACCGGGACGCTGCTCGGCTTTCTCGCCAGTTTGATTTTCTCGGCCATCACCATGGCTGGCCAGCTGTTTGATGTCCAGGTTGGCTTCAGCATGGCCACCTTATTTGACCAGACCCTCGCCGGCGGGAGTCAGACGGGCATCAGTGCCATGTTTTTGCAAGTCCTGTTCAGTCTTTACTTTGTGGCGGTGGACGGGCTGGACGGGCTCACTCTCTGCATTATGCAAAGCTATCACTATGTGAGGTTGGGCGCGTTCTCTCCGCCTCATTCTGCTTGGACCTTCCTTGTGCAAGTGCTGTCGATGACGATGGCGCTGGCGCTGCAGCTAGCGGCTCCCTTGCTTGTGGCTCTGTTGCTGACCGACATCACGTTCGCTTTGTTGACGCGGGCTGTACCCCAGATGAACGTGTTCGTGGTCGAGCTGCCCGTCAAGCTGTTGGTCGGCTTAGCCGTGCTCGCGGCGGTGATGCCCGCCATGGTCTACCTGTTTGGCCGCGTGTTTCAAGCCCTGTTTTCGGAGTTGAACGGCACGCTTCAGTGGTTGGGAGGGTAGGGTCGTGCTGGACCTCAATTTGCAGCGATTTGCCGGCGAAAAAACCGAGCGGGCGACGCCTACAAGAAGGCGTAAACTGCGCCGCGAAGGGCGCGTCGTGCGCAGCCCCGAGTTCGCTTCGGCCCTGGTCCTCATTGCCTCTCTGGCGGCGCTACGCGTATTCGGCCCAAACTTATGGAATCAGTGGCTGACCCTGATGCAGAACGATTTTCAACACGCGGCCGATGTGAGTTGGGCCGATGCCGATACCGCTTCGTTGTGTCGGCAGGCGCTTTGGGAGTTCATCCGGATGCTCGCCCCGTGGCTGGGAGTGGTGTTCGCCGTGGGCGGTGCCGCCGCGTTCGCTCAGGTAGGACCTGGATTTTGGCCCAAGCGTCTCCTTCCAGACCTGAAACGCGTCAATCCAGCCGCGGGCTTGAAGCGATTGTTCAGTATGCGGGCCGTCGTGGACGGCGTCAAATCTCTACTCAAACTGGCTGTAGTTGCCTTGGCCGCTTACGTCGGTCTGCGCGGGACCATCGCCGGGATCCCGAGTCTGAGCAACATCAATCCGGTGGCTTTGCCTGGTGTAGTCGGCCAGATGGTGTTTCGAGTGGCCATCCTCACCGGAGGCTTGATGCTGGTCATCGGTGCGCTCGACTATTTTTATCAGCGGTTTGATTTTGAACGCAGTATTCGCATGTCGCTGCAGGAGATTAGAGAGGAAATGAAGCACGAAGAGGGCGATCCGCTCATCAAATCGACCATTCGCAAGCGAGGACGGGCATTGGCGATGCAGCGGATGATGCAGGAGGTCCCGAAGGCAGATGTCGTTATCACCAACCCGACCCATTTCGCCGTGGCGCTCCGCTATGACGCGGCGACGATGCAGGCCCCATGTGTGACGGCCAAGGGTGCGGATGCACTTGCGTGGCGGATCCGCCAATTGGCACGAGACAACGGAGTGCCGGTGATAGAACAAAAACCGTTGGCACAGGCGTTGTATCGCACGGTTGACGTGGGTGAGGTCATTCCCGAGGAGCTGTATCAAGCGGTGGCCAAGGTGTTGGCCCAAGTGTATCGGATGCGCGATGAAAGGATGGCGGTCAGGTCGTGAAAAAACGGTCGGATGTTTTTGTGATGGCCGCTATTATCGGCATTGTGGCGATGATGGTTCTGCCCATCAACAAGACCTTGCTTGACCTGCTGCTCATCATCAATTTGTTCGTCTCCATCACGGTATTGTTGGTGGCGATGAATACCCGTGAGCCACTGGATTTCTCGGTGTTTCCGTCGCTCTTGTTGGTGACGACGCTGTACCGATTGGCGCTGAATGTGTCCTCCACGCGACTGATTCTGACTCAGGGCGACGCGGGTGAAGTGATTCATACCTTTGGCAATTTTGTCGTCCGTGGCAACTTGGTCGTTGGCTTTATCATTTTCCTGATCTTAGCCATCATCCAATTCATCGTGATTACGCGAGGGGCGGAGCGGGTGGCTGAGGTCGCGGCCCGCTTTACCCTGGATGCCATGCCTGGCAAACAAATTGCCATTGACGCCGATTTAAACGCAGGGCTCATCACGGAGGAGCAGGCGCGGCAGCGCCGTCAGGCCATCGAGCGCGAGGCGGATTTTTACGGAGCGATGGATGGCGCATCCAAATTCGTCAAAGGGGATGCCATTGCTTCTCTACTGATTGTCGCGGTCAATGTCGTCGGCGGTTTTATCATCGGTATGGCGATGAACCACATGAATTGGCAGCAGGCTGCCCAGACCTATACCCTGCTGTCGGTCGGTGACGGATTGGTCAGTCAGATTCCTGCCTTATTGCTCTCGACAGCGACCGGATTGATGGTGACACGCGCCGCTTCGGAAGCCAATCTGGGCGCCGACGTGATTGGACAGGTCTTCTCTACACCGCGGACGCTGTACATGGCGGGCGGGGCCATCCTGCTGCTCGGGTTGATCACGCCGATTGGCATCCTCCGTGCGTTGCCGGTCGGGCTCTTAGCCGGATTTCTGGGCTGGCGGCGGCAGCAGGAACAGACACGGGCGCAGGCTAAACGAGCCGAACAGGCTGTGCGCAGTCAACATGAGCAGACCAAGAAGCCGGAGAACGTGCTATCTTTGTTGACGGTGGAACCCATCGAGTTTGAATTTGGCTACGGTTTAATTCCCTTGGTGGATGCCAAACAGGGCGGTGACCTCTTGGAACGTGTCACTGCCATTCGCCGCCAATTGGCGTTGGAGTTGGGATTTGTCATTCCGACCGTACGCCTGCGTGACAACGTTCAGTTAAAACCGTCTCAGTATGTCATCAAGATTCGGGGGCTGGAGGTTGCCGGTTCCGAATTGCAAATGGGACACTGGTTGGCCATGAGCCCAGGCCCAGAGGACCCGAATGTTCACGGTATCGCGACGACCGAGCCGGCATTCGGGATGCCAGCCTTGTGGGTGAACAAGGACATGAAGCCTCGTGCCGAGGCGGCTGGCTACACGGTGGTCGACTTGCCGACCGTCATCGCCACCCATTTGACCGAGGTGCTGCGTCGCCACGCCCATGAGCTTTTGGGCAGACAGGAAGCGAAGGCGCTGCTCGATCACGTTCGCGAGAGCGCCCCCGCCTTGGTCGACGAGCTGGTGCCCGGGGTCTTAACCCTGGGACAGGTTCACAGGGTGCTGGTGAACCTGTTGCAAGAAAAGGTGTCTATTCGCGACCTCGTGACGATCTTAGAGACGCTAGCCGATGCCGCTCTGGTCTCGAAGGACCCAGACTTCCTTACGGAGCGGGTGCGTCAGGCGTTATCACGCCAGATTTGTCACCAGTTCCGCGCGCCAGGACAACCCTTGACAGTCATCACCTTGGCGCCAGGGATTGAAGAGCGTCTGCAGCAGTCTTTGGTCGTGCAGGAAGGGGCTTCGCAGATTGCGGTCGATCCGAATCTGGCGCAGCAGATTTACCGTCGTCTTCATGAGGAATCGCAGCGGTTGATGGCGATAGGGAAGACGCCGATCTTGCTGACGCATCCGCAACTGCGCCTGCCGGTTCGGCGTTGGCTGGCTCGCTTTTTGCCGGACTTAACCGTCTTGTCTTACAACGAACTGGACCCGGCCGTGGAAATTGAGAGCGGTGGGGTGGTGAATCTCTGATGATCGTAAAGCGTTATGTGGTCAACGAGATGCCGGAAGCCGTGCAACAAATTCGCCAGGACTTGGGTCCAGACGCGGTGATTTTGAGCAGCCGGCGGATTTACAGCCGCCGCTTTTGGGGCCTGATGAAGCGGTCACAGATTGAGGTGTTGGCGGCCGCAGGCGCGGAGCTGCCGCTGCAAAGTCATAGAGAGGTGGACGGCCTTGTCCGGCGGCTTGAGCGACATGGCGTGCGGATTCCAGACTTGTTGCGACCTGGGCTGACCTGGGCGGAGATTGAGCGTCTTCTCCAAACCCGTCTACGCGGGCAGGACGCCACTCCGCTTTCCGGCGACGCTCGAGTGGCCTTGTTCCTTGGCCCCACCGGTGTCGGCAAGACGACGACCATTGCCAAACTGGCCGCTTTACACGTGCTGGCCGGGAAACGGGTAGCCCTGATGACCACAGATACATTTCGCATTGCCGCTGTGGAACAGCTGCAAACGTACGCGCAGATTATGAACGCGCCGCTGGCTGTGGTGGATCATCTATCTGACCTACCGGATAAGCTGCAAGCCTTTGCTGGGTATGATCACGTGCTGATTGATACGGCCGGGCACAATCTGTTGGCGCCGCGGTATGTCCTGGAGATGAAACGTCTGTTGGCGCATGTCCATCCCGATGAGACGTACCTGGTCCTGAGCCTGACGGCGAAGGACGAGGACTTAGCGGCCGTCGCCCGGCAACTGGATGAGTTGGCCTATGACAAGTTTTTGTTCACCAAGTGGGATGAAACGAAGACGTACGGATCGGTATTCAATCTGTTATGGGCGTCTGGGCGTCCCCCGTCTTATGTCACCACGGGCCAAAATGTACCGGATGACATTTCGCTGGCTAAAATTGCCGACTGGCTGCGGTGGATGACATCGGAGGGACTGTCCGGATGACGGATCAGGCGGACCGTTTGCGCGACTTAATGCAGCAACATGACAGACACCGCCACTTGGACCGCCAGCAGCCCTCCTTACACCGCTTCGTCTGTGTGGACGGGCCGGGCGTGAACGTATCTCGGAGTTTTACGGGTGCATTTATCCCTGCGGTGCGGCGGTTGGTACAAGAATGGTCAGTGTCTGTCCCTCAATTGGAATGGGTCGAAGAGGACGAAGGACTGCCCCTTCTCAACCCATCACCGAGCGTGGGAGACGCGCTGGATGATGCCGTGGTCTGTATTCGGCCTGAGATAGATGAGCGGCTGTTGCTTTTTTGGCTGCGCAACTGGCGACCGTGGGCCGTCGCGAATCAACGTTGGCTGGTCGTGCAGGCATCGAGTGGGTTGCTGTCGGCAAGGTGGGCGGCCCATCGTCTGCAATCTTGTATTCAGAACGAGTGGGACGGTTTCACCCGTGTATTGGGCTACCTGTTCGGAACACCAGGGATGTCGCTGTTCCAAGCCTCGGTAGAGCAGATGGCCCGAAACTACGTACGCTTCGCGGCATCTGTCGATCCAAAGTCATGTCAGGGGGAATGAAGATGAGTGAGTTGCAAGCCGTGATGTTTCGTTTGGGCGAAGAACGCTTTGCCGTCGAAGCGCGGCAGGTGGTTTCGGTTGAACCTTACCAAGGCGTGCAGCGGGTGCCGGGAACACTGCCGTTCCTCCTTGGCGTCACGACTGTGCGAGGGGAGGTAATTCCAGTGTTCGACCTAGCGGTGCGCTTTGGCTATGCGGACGGACAGGGTGGACAGGAGGAAGGGGCATCCAAATTGATTGTGGTACGGACCGGAAAACACACGGTTGCCTTTGCGGTCGACGATGTGCTCGATGTCCTCAACCTGGAAGGTGACGCGTTGGTTCCTCCGCCTGACCTGGTCGGTGGGGTGGAAGCCCGGTATTTGGCTGGCATGGTTCCAGGGCGCGATGAAACCATCGTTCTTATGAACTTGGAACAGGTGCTCAGTGATGCGGAAATGGAACAGCTCCAGGCAGTGCGGGAGCGTGTTCGGGGATGACCTGCTTGCGCCTATCAGCCCAGCAGATAGACGCGCTGCGGGAAATTGGCAATATCGGGGCCAGCCACGCGGCGACCGCATTGTCGAAGCTGCTTGGCAGTCCCATCACGATGAAAATGCCGTCGGCCGAGGTGCGCGCGTTTCATGAAATTCCTGCGCGGGTTGGCGGTGAAGACACGGTGATGGCGGGCGTTTATATCCGGGTGGATGGAGATTTCGCGGCCAACTTCCTGTTTTTGATGCACCTTGAAAGCGCCAGCCGATTACTGTCCACGTTGGTTTCCGGTGCCGATAAGCCTGAATTGACATGGGATGAACTGGAGTTGTCCACGCTGGGTGAAGTGGCCAATATTCTGTGCGCTTCTTACATCACTGCGGTGACTAATTTGACACATCTGAATGCCCGTCCATCGGTTCCTGCGATGGCCGTGGATATGGCCGGGGCGATTTTGGACATCGCCTTACTGGATAGTGCGCCGTATGCGACCGAGGCTGTGTTGCTGCAAACCGAAATTCAACGCGGAAGTGAAGACATCGAAGGGCACCTGGTGCTCGTTCCCGATCTAGGGACAATGTCCGTTCTCCTGCAAGCGGTGGGGTGTGCGAACGGTGACGAGTGAGGACGCTCTCATCCAGCGTATTGGCATCGCCGAAGGCGCGGTGGTCCGTCGCCCCATCCGTTTACAGACGCTGGGCCTGGGGTCTTGCGTCGGTGTCGTGATTTATGATGAAACGGCTGGGATTGCGGGCATGGTGCACACGATGCTGCCGGCCGCGCCCGGGCCGCGAGGTGCGCGGCCGCAAAAATACGCAGATTTGGGGACGGAGTGGCTGATTCAAGCCGTCCTCTCTGCCGGCGGTCGGGCATCTTGTCTCAAAGCCAAGTTGGCGGGCGGAGCGCACATGTTCAAAGGACACCTGCAGTCGAAAGCGCTGAGCATCGGGGAACGGAATGTGGCCTCGATTCTCACCGTGTTATCGCAAGCCGGAATCCCAGTCGTTGGCGAGGATGTGGGGGGAACGGTGGGGCGAACCATCGAATTTGACACCGTGGCGTGCACCTTGTGGATTCGAACGCTGGCGGGGACGTATTTCATATAAAGTGGTGCGGATGGTGTTCCACCCGCGCCGCACCGCAAAATCTGAAATTGAATCTTCATCGCCGGATGAAGCGCCGGCTGTCGTCGGGAGGCGATGGAAAGTGCAATCTCTGCTGTGGGATTTACTGATGCTGCTGCTCTTAGCCGGACTTGGCTGGTTCTATGTCCGCCAACACCGACGTGCTAAGAAGATGGATCGTCCGCTCGGGGGGGCTGGATGGATGGCGGGGTTGTTGGACCCTCGTGGCATGAGCAGGGCCGGTCTGGACCCAGCACCGCAGACAAGCCGGGAGGTCGCGCCGAGTCTGGATGCCGAGGAAGAGGTCGAACAATTGGAGAAGGTTTTGGGAGAAATTTATGACGACGTGACCAAGCAGTTGCTTGAAATGCGCCGCTACGTAGAACAGCAGATGGATGAACTGCGCGCGGAGGTGCTGGCGTATGTCCAGACCGGTGAGGCGGCTGGCGGCAGTATGCCGGCGCAGGTGTCTCGAACGTCAGACGGTGAATCCTCTCGGTGCGGTGAACCCACTCTTGGCGGTGAACCTGCTTGGTGTGATGAAGCGACCGCATACCGCGTGCTGGACCTGCTTTATGCAGGGTGTTCGGACGAGGAGGCTGCGCTCCGTCTGGGGGTCACCCCGGAAGCGATTGCGCAGGTGCGCCAGCTGTTGCTCGCACCGGCCGTGGGTCCTACAAACTGAATTCGGTCATCCACAACATTGCCTTCACGCGGGAATTTATGATATATTCCTGTTCAGTGTGACGGCCCGCCAAGGGGCGGAGTACACACGTCTGTGGATCTGGGGTCGGTGCCGTTTTCAACGGTTCACTCTAGGGACGAAGCAGGCGGAGGATGAACCAAACAGGAGGTCTATTGAGCGTGGCTATTATTTCGATGAAACAACTGCTGGAAGCCGGCGTCCATTTTGGACACCAGACGCGTCGCTGGAACCCGAAGATGGCGAAGTACATCTTCACCGAGCGAAACGGAATTTACATTATTGACCTGCAGAAGACCGTCCGCAAAGTGGAAGAGGCGTACCACTTTGTCCGTGACCTCTCCGCGGAGGGCAA
This sequence comes from Alicyclobacillus herbarius DSM 13609, assembly GCF_000430585.1. Classification (GTDB taxonomy): domain Bacteria; phylum Bacillota; class Bacilli; order Alicyclobacillales; family Alicyclobacillaceae; genus Alicyclobacillus_G; species Alicyclobacillus_G herbarius. The sequence goes on along the minus strand of NZ_AUMH01000011.1, from coordinate 85,789 downwards.
GAAGATCCTGTTTGTCGGTACGAAAAAGCAGGCTCAGGAAGCGGTCCGCGAAGAGGCGGAGCGGTGCGGCATGTACTATGTCAACCATCGTTGGCTGGGTGGCACGCTGACCAACTTTAAGACCATTCAGAAGCGGATTGCGCGTCTGCTCGAGATTGAGCGGATGGAAGCCGAGGGAACGTTTGACCTTTTACCGAAGAAGGAAGTCATTCTTCTGCGCAAGGAGCAGGAGCGGCTGGAAAAGTTTCTGGGTGGCATCAAGGGCATGACCGAACTGCCTGCGGCCATGTTCGTCATTGATCCACGGAAAGAGCGTATTGCGGTGTCGGAAGGTCGGAAACTGGGGATTCCGATTGTGGCGATTGTCGACACCAATTGCGATCCGGACGAGATTGACTACGTCATCCCCGGCAATGACGACGCCATTCGTGCGGTGCGGTTGTTGACCTCGAAAATTGCCGACGCCGTTTTGGAAGGAACGCCGCAAGAACCGGAAGAAGAGGAAGAAATCACAACCGCTTAATTGGAACTGGTATGTGGGTGCTGAGGGGATGGGGTGACGGGTGCTATCTGCCTCGTCACCCCATCGGTGTGTCAAGCATGCGCCTTCGATACAAGCAGCTGGACAGCATACGAGGAGGGGTTTTGATGGCAACTGTAACAAGCCAGATGGTCAAGGAGCTGCGCGAGCGCACGGGTGCGGGTATGATGGACTGCAAGAAGGCCCTGACCGAAGCGGACGGCAATATGGAGCGCGCGATTGAGATTTTGCGCGAAAAGGGATTGGCGTCTGCGGCCAAGAAGGCTGGGCGAGTGGCTGCCGAAGGATTGGTAGAGGCGTACATACACGGCGGCGGACGGATTGGCGTTCTGGTCGAAGTCAACTGTGAGACCGACTTTGTCGCGAAGAACGCCGATTTCCGCACCTTTGTCCGGGACGTGGCGATGCATATTGCGGCCAGCAACCCGTTATACGTCCGGCGGGAAGAAGTGCCACAGGAGGTCATTGCCAAGGAACGGGAGATTGTCCGTGCCCAGACATTGAATGAAGGCAAGCCCGAGCACATTGTCGACCGCATTGTCGACGGGCGGATCGATAAGTATTTGAAAGAAATTTGCCTGTTGGAACAGCCGTTTGTCAAAGACCCCGATAAAACGATTGAACAACTGGTGAAGGAAAAGATTGCGCAAATCGGCGAAAACATTTCGATTCGCCGTTTCTCTCGGTTTGTGGTCGGCGAGGGGATTGAGAAAGAAGAGAAAGACTTCGTTCAGGAAGTTATGGAACAAGTACGGAAGTGAGTCGGCGTCGGGAACACCAAGCGTGTTCCCTTTGCATATCGGTGTCAGGGTGGTTCTGGCGGCGTAGGATGGAACGGGGGTAGGTCGATGGCGACGCCGAAATACAGGCGGGTCGTGTTAAAGCTGAGTGGTGAGGCACTGGCTGGCGAACAAGGTTTTGGGATCGATCCGAACGTCATCCAGCGGATTGCGGAACAAATTCGTGAGGTGGTCGAGCTCAAGGTCCAAGTCGCCGTGGTGGTTGGCGGGGGCAATATCTGGCGCGGTGTTTCCGGAAGCCAACAGGGGATGGACCGAGCGACGGCCGACTACATGGGGATGCTGGCCACGGTACTGAACGCATTGGCCTTGCAAGACGCGTTGGAAAAGTTGGACGTCGATACGCGCGTACAGACTTCCGTGGAAATGCGTCAAGTCGCAGAACCGTACATTCGCCGTCGGGCTATCCGTCACCTAGAAAAAGGGCGGGTCGTAATTTTTGCGGGTGGAACCGGCAACCCGTTTTTCTCCACCGATACGACAGCGGCACTCCGCGCTGCGGAAATTGAAGCTGAGGTTATCTTGATGGCGAAAAACGGAGTGGACGGGGTATACAGCGCAGACCCACGACGTGACCCGGATGCGGTAAAATATGATGAGTTGGAATTCTTCGAAGTGCTGCGTCAGGGATTGGGTGTCATGGATTCGACCGCGACATCCCTGTGCATGGATAATGACATCCCGCTGTTGGTATTCGCACTCGGGGAGACGGGGAACATCCGTCGAGCCGTTCTGGGCGAACCAATAGGGACCATCGTGAGGGGGAAGACGCGTGCTTGAAGAGATTGTGAAATCGGCGCAGGACCGCATGCAGAAGGCGATTGAGGCGCTGCGGCGGGATTTGGCCACCGTCCGTGCTGGACGCGCTACGCCAGCGATGCTCGATAAGGTGATGGTCGAGTATTACGGGACACAGATGCCGGTCAACCAAGTATCCACCGTCTCAGTTCCGGAGCCGCGGCAGTTGTTGATTACGCCTTGGGATAAAGGCATGCTGTCGGAGATTGAGAAGGCGATTCAAAAGTCGGATTTAGGCTTAAACCCGATGAATGACGGTTCGGTGATTCGACTCGTCATTCCGCCGCTGACCGATGAGAGGCGGCAGGAGCTGGCCAAAGTGGTGCGGAGGATGGCGGAAGAGGCGCGAATCGCGATTCGCAACGTGCGCCGGGACGCAAACGATGAGTTAAAACGCACCGAGAAGGCGGGAGATGTCTCCGAAGACGAGGTGCGCCGCGGCATGGATAAAATCCAGCAGCTCACGGATAAGTTTGTGGGCGAAGTCGACAAGATGCTCGAAGTTAAAGAACGCGAGTTGAAAGAAATCTGATCGCTTTGACGAGTGCATCCGGGAGAGCGGCGGGAGCATGAAAGGGGACGCGGTGTTCGGCGTGATTCGACGATGGTTCCGCGGGGCGAGGCGGGGGCAGCAGGATGGGTCCGTCCCGACCCAAAACTTACCGCGGCATGTCGCCATCATCATGGATGGCAATGGTCGTTGGGCACGACGGCGCGGACTTCCCCGGGCTGCAGGCCACCACGCGGGTATGTTGGCCATGCGTGAGGTCATCCGCGCCTGTGACGACGCTGGCATTGAGTGTCTGACATTGTACGCGTTCTCGACCGAGAATTGGAAGCGGCCAGAGAGTGAAGTAGAATATTTAATGCGCCTGCCTGAGGAGTTTTTCCGTACTGAGATTGACGAATTGGTCGAGCGCGGCGTGCGGGTTCGGTTTATTGGCGACGTGGATAAGCTGCCTCCGTATACCCGGGATACGGTAGATCGGACCTTGTCGCGGACTCGCGAAGGTACGGGAATGACGGTCACGTTTGCGCTCAACTACGGTGGGCGTGCGGATGTTTTAGGGGCGGTTCATCGCGTGGCGAACGCCATTCGCCAAGGTCAGTTGACATGGGACGACCTCGATGAAGCCTCCTTTGCCGAATTCCTCGACACCGCCGGGCTGCCAGATCCAGACCTGATTATCCGCACGAGCGGCGAAAAGCGGCTCAGCAATTTTCTGATTTGGCAGGCGGCATACGCAGAATTTTGGTTTACAGACGTATTATGGCCCGATTTTGGCCGTCGGGAATTGTTTGAGGCCTTGACGGACTATGGTCGACGCAAACGCCGCTTCGGCGGTTTGAAGTAGGTGAATGAATGTTCAAGCAACGGGTCGTGACTGCAGCGGTCGGAATTCTCATCGTGATCGCGCTTATCGCCTGGGGGTATTTACCCTGGCGGGTCACGGTCTGGTTGGCCACGCTGTTGTGTGCTGCCGAGTTCACCGGCATGCTGGGTGGACGATGGTACGGTCCGTTGGCGGTATTCGGCTACGTCCTCGTGAGCCTTGTCGAATGGAGCCCAGTTTGGCACAGCGTATATATGCTTGAAGGTATGCTCGCGGTCACCTTGTTGTTTCCGGTGGCGACTCGGAACCGGGTCACCCTTGCCCAGGCTGCGAGCGCGTGGGCGGGGGCTTTATACATAGGATACGGCGGCCAGAGTTTGGCGGCCTTTCGCGGTTTAACGGACGGGTGGTTGTGGCTCTGGCTGTTGCTGATTGGTATTTGGATGACGGATACCATGGCCTACGTGGTCGGAAGGCGAGTCGGCGGGCCTAAGCTTTGGCCGGCTATCAGCCCGGCCAAGACGCTCAGTGGAGCAGCTGCAGGGGTGATTGGCTCTATTCTGGGCGTGGTCGTCTTTACGCTCATTGTCCGGCCGGGCGCCAACATTTGGGCATCCATTCTGCTTGGCGCAGTGATTTCGGTCACGGGCCAACTCGGCGACCTCATCGAATCGGCATACAAACGCTCTGCGGGCGTGAAAGATTCGGGACGGTTGTTGCCTGGTCATGGTGGTCTGCTCGATCGGGTCGACAGCCTGATCTTCGCTGCTCCGTTTGCGCTTTTTTTGATCTTGCAATTCCCTAATTGGTATCAATAGTCGTCGGCTTACGGACATCCCGGCAGGTGCTTTCCACAACGACCGAATAGGGAGGCAGAACAGATGGGTGAGTACATCACCATTTTGGGGTCTACGGGCGTCATCGGTCGACTGACCCTAGAGGTTCTCGAGTCCCTGGAGCCCGCGTTTCAGGTGCGGGCGTTGGCAGCCGGACGAAATGTGGATCGACTAGCTGAACAGGTGCAAAAGTGGCGGCCAGAAATCGTATCCGTGGCAGACGATGAGGCGGGGCATGAGCTTATCGGTCGCTTACGCGGGATGAGTCCCTTGCCTACGGTCGTGGTGGGAGATGACGGTCTCAAGGAAGTGGCGAGTGCCGATGCCAACGTGGTTGTGTCCGCTATCGTGGGCGCAAAGGGTCTTGTGCCGACGTGGATTGCACTGGCCCGTGGGGCGAAGTTGGCGCTGGCGAACAAGGAGACGCTGGTGGCGGCGGGGGACCTTGTCATCCCGCATGCCGCCCGACATGCTGCGACGATTGTGCCGGTCGATAGCGAACACGCAGCCGTCCACCAGTGTTTGCGATCCGGACGCGACGCTGAACTTGCGCACATTTGGCTGACCGCGTCGGGCGGTCCGTTTCGCACATGGGAGCGTGATCGGATGCGTACGGTCCGGGTAGAGGACGCGCTTGCACATCCGAATTGGTCGATGGGTAAAAAAATCACCGTCGACTCGGCGACCTTGATGAACAAAGGCCTCGAGGTGATTGAAGCGCATCATTTGTTCGCCGTGTCGTATGATAAGATTAAGGTGGTTGTACATCCTCAGAGTATCATTCATTCTTTGGTTGAATTCTGTGATGGGTCGATGGTGGCGCAGATGGGCCCCGCCGATATGCGAATGCCCATCCAGTACGCGTTGACGTATCCGGAGCGAAAGACCTCCGTTTGGCCCCGATTGAACCTGATGGAGTGCGGACCGCTGTCTTTTGAAAGCCCAGATTGGCATCGGTTTCCGAGTCTGCGGTTGGCGTACGAAGCAGGCCGCTCCGGCGGGCTTGCCCCTTGTATTTTGAACGCGGCGAACGAAGTCGCTGTGGCCGCCTTCCTGGCCGGGCGCATCTCCTTTTTGGAGATTCCTGAGCTGGTGGAACGGGTGCTAGACGCGGAACCTGCGGGTACGGCGTCCAGCCTGGAGGAGGTGCTCGAGGCGGATGCGCGTGCGCGGGTGAGGGCGAGCGCGCTGGTCGAGAGGAGTGAATGACTCTGTTGAGCGCTGCGATGCTGATGACGTTTCTCAAGTCGGCGGTCGCGATTGTCCTGGTCTTCCTGGTCTGCATTGTCCTGCATGAGTTCGGTCATTTCATTGTCGCGAAACGGTGCGGAGTTGCCGTTCCGCAATTTGCGGTGGGGTTTGGAACCAAACTGTTCAAATGGCACTGGGGAGACACGGAGTTCTCTGTGCGTTTATGGCCATTGGGTGGGTTGGTCCAGTTGGCGGGAGAGGTCCCGCAGGACGCCTTGTTTCGCAAAGGTGAGGAAATCGCGTTTCGCTTGGACAATTATGGCTGGATCGCGCAGCTGGGAAGCCCAAAAGACGTGCGCGGAGGGCAGGTCGGTGTGTTGCGTGAACTCGACCTCGTGGACCGCATGCAGATGACCATTGAGACGCACGGAGACATCCGGACCTACCAAGTCCGTCCCTATGCGGAATTACAGACCAGTCCTCGCAATTCCATTCCCTTGGTGGAAAAACACGAGCAGATGCTTGGCCGGCCGTTATGGCAGCGGGCCGCCATCATCTTGGCCGGACCGGTGATGAACTTTCTCTTGGCTGGGGTGCTCTTTGCCGCGTACTATACCCACACCGGAATTCTGGTCAATCAACCCACGCTTGGACCGATTGTCGCCGGTTCGCCGGCGCAGGCAGCTGGCTTGAAGCAGGGGGACCGGGTGATACGGATTAATGGCCACCCGGTGACTTCTTGGGTGGACATGGTCGAGGATATTCAATCCGATCCAGGCCATCCACCCCAGCCAATACGGATGGAGGTCGTGCGGAACGGACAGCCGCACGTCATCGTGGTGCACCCTCAACTATCCAGTACGGGGGTGCCGCAAATCGGCGTGAATAATCCAGTCACGCATAACCCGATAAAGACCGTGGCCAGCGGCTTCTCCGCCGTTTACTTTGGCTCGGTCAACATGCTCTCCGCGTTAGGCAATGTGTTTGTCCACCATCAGTTTCAAGACCTGGCTGGGCCGGTGGGCATTGCCGACGTCATCAGTCAACAGGCCCAGAACGGTTTTTGGCAGGTTGTGATGATTGCCGGGCTGCTCAGTTTGAATCTGGGGCTGTTTAACCTGTTGCCTATTCCAGCCTTGGACGGCGGCCGTTTGTTGTTTATGCTGATTGAGGCCGTGCGAGGGCGCGCCATTGACCCGAACAAAGAGGGTCTGGTGCACTTGGTCGGTTTTGCTCTACTGATGTTGTTTGCGGTGGTTATTACCTATCGAGATGTCACTCGATTGTTTTAGAGGTGGTCTGGCGAGGGGGCGTTGGGGGCTATCTCCCAACCTGAAAGGCGACCAGGCGCCCCGCCGGACACGCACTTTTATGCGAGCGCGAAGTTGGAGGAACGGATATGAACGAAACGCAATATGCACTCGCGGAACCGGTCAATCCAGACGATGGCGTCCAACTCCCTCTTACGGGGGTCGAGCAGGTCCAGCTGCACCTGAAAGCAAAGCGTTTGGTCGTTCGCCCGCTCCCTCCTTTTCCGCAAGGACCAGAATCTCCTTCACACACTTCGGATGACGTTGAGGGACTGTATCGCCAGGCGGTCGAGTCTCTGCAGAATTATCGCTCGATTCGCCAGGTCTGTCAGAAGGTGTTCGGATCAAAAGCGGAGTTTCAGTTTGTACCCCCCTTATGGCAACGCACGCCCACCCGGGCAGAATGCTTCGCGATGATAGAAGCCTTATTGGATGCCTATACCGAGGCCGAGCCGGTGGCGGGAAATCTGTTCAAACGCGCGGAAAAGGAGTTGGGACCGTCCAGCGAAGACCCTTCCTGCATCACAGCGACCTTCTTGCTGGAGAGTGACTCGATTCGCGACCAGCTGCAGCGAAAAAAGGCGTCTGCCTGGATGGAGAAGTGGGCGGAGCAGGCCTTTGGGATCAAGGTCGTAGTACACATGCAGGTGGCCGATGACGCCGATGAAAGGGCGGAACAACTGCGACGTGAGCTGTTGGAGCGGGAGCGGCAGGAAGTCGTGGAAATTGCGCGGCGAGAGCAGCAAGCCGCGGAAAGTCGCCCTCCTGTCGTAGAGGAGACGCGTAGGGAGACGAGCGGGTCTTGGCGGAATCGGCGCGATGAAGAGCCGATACCTGAACTGACCATCGGCAAGGCGGAGCCTGACGGGCCTGTCAGTTCGATACGGGACATTGTCGATGAGATGCGAAGAGTGGTCGTGGAAGGCCGCGTGTTTAAACTGGAGACCAGGATGTTGCCCAGCGGCCGAAAACTCTATCAATTCAACTTGACGGATGAGGAGGATTCAATTACCGCCAAGTATTTCACGAATTCGCAGCGGCAAATCGAAGCCTTGGACCCGCTTAAAGACGGGTGCTACGTCCGCGTATCCGGAGCGGTTCAGTTTGATCCCTATCAAAAGGAACTTGTTTTGATGATTCATGGGATGCGGCCGGCAACCCCGCCAAAACGGTTGGACACAGCAGACGAGAAGCGGGTGGAACTGCACCTGCACACACCGATGTCTGCCTTGGACGCGGTGACGCCGCTGGGGCGCCTCATTGCCCAGGCAGCCGAGTGGGGGCATCCGGCCATTGCCGTAACGGATCACGGCGGTGTGCAGGCGTTCCCGGAAGCCTTTGAACTTGGTAAGAAGCATGGCATCAAAGTGCTCTTAGGCGTTGAGGCGTATGTGGTCGATGACGGTACGCCCATCGTCTACCGGCCTGCTCCGGTGGAACTGAGCAATGAGACGACATACGTGGTCTTCGACACAGAGACCACGGGTCTGAATGCGCGTGAAGACACGCTCATTGAGATTTCCGGTGTTAAGGTGGCTGGCGGCAAGATCGTCGACACGTTTACGACCTTGGTCGATCCGGAGCGGCGTCTGTCGGCGAAAATCACGGAGTTGACCGGGATTTCTCAAGATATGCTGGAAGGACAGCCGAAGCTGGCTGAGGCGCTGAGCCGATTTCGAGATTTTGTCGGCGATGCCGTGTTGGTTGCCCATAACGCTGAGTTTGATGTCGGTTTCTTGCATCAGTGCGCGAAGCGCATTGACATGGAAGACTGGTCGCAGCCGGTCGTCGATACCCTTGCCCTGGCACGCCTGTTGTATCCGGGTGAGAAAAACTACAAGCTGAAGACGCTGACGCAAAAGTTTCGGATTGAACTGGTGAATCACCACCGTGCGCTTGCGGACTCCGAGGCGACGGCCAAGCTGTTCCTACATATGCTTGAAGATTTGCGACGCCGGGAAATCCTTGACCTGCAGGCGCTCAATCAGCTATCGGGAGACATCGATGTGACCCGCGTGCGACCGTTTCACGCGACCATTCTCGTGGTCAACCAGCTGGGATTGCGCAACCTGTATGAGCTGGTCTCGCTGGCCCATACCAAATATTTATACCGGACACCGCGCATCCCGCGCAGCGAACTGGTTCGATTGCGCGAGGGGCTCCTCGTCGGAACCGCGTGTCAGCGCGGGGAGCTGATTGAAGCGTTTCTGCGCGGAAAGTCGCTGGAGGAAATCGAAGAGATCTGCGAATTCTACGACTTCCTCGAGATTCAGCCGCCCAGCCACTACGAAAATCTGGTCCGCGACGAGACGCTGCAAGGGCTTCAGAGCATCCGTGACATTCACAGGCAGATTGTGGAGTTGGGGAAGCGTCTGAACAAACCGGTGGTGGCTACTGGCGACGTGCACTTTTTGAACCCGAAGGACGCCGTGTTTCGCGAGGTGTTCTTGCAGTCCCAGCACGGCTCCCACGATGCGAAGTCCGCGCCGCTGTTCTTTCGCACTACAGACGAGATGCTCAGCGACTTTGCGCACCTGGACGAAGAAGACCGACGCCGAGTGGTCATTGACAACCCGCGCGCCATCGCCGATACCTGTGAAGTCGTCCAGCCGATACCGGACGACCTATTCACACCGATCATCGACGGGGCCGAGGACGAAATTCGGAATATGGCCTATGAAAAGGCAAAAAGATGGTATGGGGATCCATTGCCGGAGCTTGTCGAGAAGCGTTTGGAAAAAGAACTGAACTCCATCATTAGCAACGGGTTTGCCGTCATTTATTTGATTGCCCATAAACTGGTCACGAAGTCTCTGTCGGACGGCTATCTGGTCGGGAGTCGGGGTTCCGTCGGGAGTTCGTTTGTCGCCACGATGACGGACATCACGGAGGTGAATCCGTTGCCTCCGCATTACCGGTGTCCAGAATGCCAATTCAGTGAATTTATCACCGACGGCAGTGTAGGGTCTGGGTTCGACTTGCCCGCCAAGGACTGCCCCCGCTGCGGGACGGCCATGGTGAAGGACGGTCAGGACATTCCGTTTGAAACGTTCCTCGGCTTTAACGGCGATAAGGTCCCGGATATTGACCTGAACTTCTCGGGGGAATACCAGCCGCGGGCCCATCGCTATACTGAAGAGCTGTTCGGGAAAGACCATGTCTTTCGCGCAGGCACCATCTCTGCCGTGGCGGAAAAGACAGCCTATGGTTATGTACGCAAGTTTGCGGAAGAACGGGGGTTAAACCTCCGCAACGCCGAAATCGAGCGCCTGGTCGAAGGCTGCACGGGCGTCAAACGGACGACCGGTCAGCACCCGGGGGGACAGGTAGTGGTTCCCCGTCACGAAACCATCTATCACTTTACGCCCGTTCAGTATCCGGCCGATGATAAGTCCGCGGGGACGTTGACTACCCATTTTGATTATCACTCTGGGTTGGAACGTTGCCTGCTGAAGTTGGATATCCTTGGCCACGACGATCCGACGGTGATTCGCATGCTGCAGGATCTGACGGGCGTCGACCCGAAAACCATCCCCTTGGACGATCCGGACGTGTTGGCGTTGTTTCGCGGCACGGAAAGCCTCGGCGTACGGCCCGAGGACATTCGTTCGAGCACCGGGACGTACGCGATTCCTGAGTTTGGGACAAAGTTCGTCCGGCAGATGCTGGAGGACACGCGGCCGACCACCTTTTCCGAACTCGTTCGCATCTCGGGTCTGTCTCACGGCACCGATGTCTGGCTGAATAACGCGCAGGACCTTATACGCGCCGGGACCGCCACCCTGTCTGAGGTGATTTGCGCCCGTGACGACATCATGGTCTATCTCATCTATAAAGGACTCGAGCCGGCGCGCGCTTTCAAAATCATGGAGTCGATACGTAAAGGAAAAGGTGTCAAAGAAGAGGACGCGGAATATATGCGGGAGCACGGAGTGCCGGAGTGGTATATTGAATCCGGCCGCAAGATTAAGTACATGTTCCCAAAGGCTCACGCTGCGGCATACGTCCTGATGGCGGTCCGTATTGCCTGGTTTAAGGTGCATCATCCGCTTGCGTTTTATGCCACCTATTTCACGGTCCGGGCGGATGACTTTGACGTGGAACTGATGGTGCGCGGGAAAGACGCCATTCGCAAACGGATCGAAGAATTGGAGGCCAAAGGCAATGCGGCTTCGGCAAAGGAGAAAAGTCTGCTCACCGTACTCGAGGTTGCGCTTGAAATGACGGTGCGTGGCTTTCGCTTCCTTCCTATCGATTTGTATCAATCCCACGCCACCCAGTTTCGTATTATGGAGGCGGAGAAAGCTTTGCTGCCACCGTTTGCGGCCATCCAAGGGGTCGGTGAAAGCGCCGCGAAGAGTCTCTACGAAGCCTGCCAAGCTGGTCCCTTCTTGTCCATCGAAGACCTGCAGGCACGGAGCAAAGTATCGCGAGCCGTAGTGGACATTTTGGATGGGTTGGGGTGCTTAGCGTCGCTGCCGGAAACCAACCAGCTTTCGCTGTTTTAATTGGCTGTTTTCGTATGTGTCCGGAAAGGAGTCTTTCCGGACATCTCTCATAAAATGAGGGGGGATATCGTGCGTCTATATTATCTTGGACCCGAGGGTACGTTTTCGCAGGAGGCGGCGACGTATTTCGCAGGATTGTGGCCGGACAGGCCCGTGAATTTGGTGCCCTTGCCGTCCATCGCAGCGGTTATCGAACGAACGCAAGAGGAGTGTGCGGAGGCCGTGGAGAGCGAAATCGAGGGCTCCGCTCCGTTTGCCTCGATTCCTTTGGAGAACACGATTCACGGTGGCGTGACCACCAGTTGGGACTTGTTGGGGAGAATTGCCTTTCAGACGATGGACAGGCGTTCCGGTCGGCGGGCTGAACTGCAGATTTTGGCAACACATACCCTGGCCATTGAGCACTTTTTGTTAACGGTCAGCGAAGACGTCCAGTTGACTGAGATTGAAGAGGTGTTTTCGAAAGCCGAGGCTCTGGCTCAATGTCAGACCTGGCTATCTCAACACTTGCCGCACGCCCGTCTGACTGCGGTGGAGAGCACCGGACAGGCAGCGCGCCACGTCCGAGAAGGAGGTCGGCGGCAGTGGGCGGCGATTGGTTCCTACCAGGCGGCGGAGGTGCAAGGGCTGGCTGCGCCTTATACCTGTCTGCCGGCGAGTGAAGGAAACCAAACACGGTTTGGCTTGGTGGGGCTCCCGGCGCTGACGCCGGGGTCCGTCCGCAGACACGAGGGGCGTCGCAAGCGTTCCTTGGTTTTGGAAGGGGTGCCGAATCGACCTGGGGGCCTGTTTGACACCCTGCGGGTGTTCGCGAGCAAGGGGTTTAACCTGAGTCGCATCGAGTCACGCCCAAGTGGGACGGGGTTGGGGACGTACATTTTCTTCGTCGACGTCGACTGGGACCCGGCCCATTCCAATCCATGGCGCCAGGTGCGGGCGGAATTGGCCGAGATGGGCATCCGCGCTGCTCACCTCGGCCTGTATCCGGAGGTCTGACCGTTTCCGCCCGTCAGCGCTTTAGGTGGGTCACAACTCGTTTCATGAGGAGATCCGTTTCATTTGTCGATCCGTTTCGCCGACCGGTCGATCCATCTGGCTATCCGGCCGCGCCTTCGGTTCAGGCTTCGGTCACCGAGGCCTGACGTTTTTGTTTGGCCGCCTTTTCCCGCTCGCTCTTGTTCAGATATCGTTTCCGCAGACGGATGCTTTTCGGCGTAATCTCGCACAACTCGTCGTCTTCGATGTACGTGATAGCCTGCTCGAGGCTGAGAATGCGCGGCGCTTTTAAACGCGTAGTCTCTTCTTTCGTTGAAGAACGGACATTCGTCATGTGCTTCTGCTTCGTGACATTGACGGTCAGGTCGTTCTCCCGCGTATGCTCGCCGACAATCATGCCCTCGTAGACCACCGTCCCGGGTGTGATGAACATGACGCCGCGGTCCTCGAGGCTCTGCAGGCTGTACGCGGTCGCGGTTCCGCCTTCGCTGGCAATCAGCACGCCTTGTCTGCGGGTGACCACATCGCCACGCCAGGGTCCATATTCGGCGAACGTGTGGTGCATGGTTCCATAACCTTTGGTCAGGGTCAGAAACTCTCCACGGAAGCCAATCAATCCGCGTGCAGGGACGAGAAACTCCATACGCGTCGTATTCCCCGACGGGGCGGTCGTCATCGATTGCATCTCCGCTTTCCGAACGCCCAAAGCCTCGACAACAGCTCCGACGAACTCGTCCGGGACGTCGACCACCAGTCGTTCCAACGGCTCCAGCACCTGGCCTTGCTCTCGCCGCAAGATGACGCGCGGCTTTGAGACTTGCAGCTCATAGCCTTCCCGGCGCATTGTCTCTATTAGGATGGACAGGTGCAGTTCGCCGCGGCTCGCGACCCGAAACTGGTCGGCGTCCTCAGTCTCTTCAACACGCAAACTCACATCCGATTCCAATTCGGCAAACAGCCGGTCGCGCAGTTTGCGCGAAGTCACGTAGGTTCCCTCACGGCCGGCCAACGGACTGTCGTTGACCATGAACGTCATTTCCAGGGTAGGCTCATCAATGGCCAAGAATGGCAGAGCCTCCGGGTGATCGCTTGCGGCCACGGTCTCTCCGACCGTAATCGCGCCCATCCCTGCCATCGCGACGATGTCCCCGGCCCCGGCGCTTTCCACCTCGCGTCGGCGCAGGCCCTCAAACGCGTACAGTTTGACCACACGTGACTTTTCTTGGCTGCCATCGCGCTTGAGAATGGTGACGGCGTCGCCGACCCGGACACGGCCACGGGCAATCCGGCCGATGCCAATACGTCCCAAATACTCGTTGTAATCTAGCATCGTTACCTGCCACTGCAGCGGTGCCTCAAGGTCAACCACCGGCGCTGGAATGTGTTGGAGAATCGATTCGAATAAGGGGCGCATGTCGGAACCAGGGTGGTCTGGGCTCAGGCTGGCGGTGCCGTGCAGCGCCGACGCGTACACCACCGGAAACTCGCACTGTTCCATTGAGGCTCCGAGATCGATGAACAGGTCGAGGACTTCGTCCACCACTTCCGTAGGACGGGCGTTGTCACGGTCGATTTTATTGACCACGACAATCGCCGGCAGCCCTTCGGTCAATGCGCGTTCCAGGACAAACCGCGTCTGTGGCATCACACCCTCAAACGCATCGACGACCAGCAAGACGCCATCGACCATTTTGACTATGCGTTCCACTTCCCCACTAAAGTCGGCGTGGCCCGGGGTGTCGACGATGTTAATCTTGACGCCTTGGTAAGGGATGGCCGTGGTCTTGGCCAGGATGGTGATGCCGCGTTCCCGTTCCAATTCTCCAGAGTCGAGCACCCGCTCTTCAATTTGCTGATTCTCTCGGAACAAGCCCGATTGGCGGAGCAGTTGGTCGACCAGTGTCGTTTTCCCGTGGTCGACGTGAGCGACAATGGCGACGTTGCGCAGGTTGTTCATGGTTTCCATGTGCGAAGTTCCACCTTCCGTAAAATCCAGCATTCGTATCTATAGGGGTCAAATACCGCGTGTTTACGTATCGTTAGTCCTTGTCCTTTCGCTCCGGGCGTGGTTTTACGAAAAGTCGCCGTGTGGTACAGTACCAACGCGTTTTCCACGATACCATCGACCACTGATGACTGCAATCGTGTGACCTTATGACTCCGGTTTTCCGATTGCAGGTCACAACCCACAATGCTATAATGACTCTGTTAGACTCCGTATAGGTTGTGCGGCGAAGAGTGGGGTACTACCCACTCTTCGATTTATGAAACTCGATTCACCCGTTTTCAAAGTCGGTCGCTTTCCCTTCGGAAACGGGGAACAACCAGTGCAGTCTGAGGGAGGAACGCTCGTGCCCAAGCAGTCCGTGACGGATATCGTACAAGAGTTGGCTGAACCCATCGTCAGCGCATCCGGTCTGGAACTGGTTGACGTGGAGTACGTGAAAGAAGGTACGACCTGGTATCTTCGCGTCTTCATCGATAAGCCAGGAGGCGTGGATATTGACGATTGCAGCCGGGTGAGCGAGGCTTTGTCGGAGCGTCTGGACGAGGTCGACCCGATTCAGAACGCATACATCCTGGAGGTATCGTCCCCGGGGGCCGAGCGTCCTCTCAAGAAGCCGGAGGATTATGAACGGGCCGTGGGCCGCGCGGTGCGTGTAAAGCTTTACGAGCCGCTGGCTGGTGACAAGGTTGTCGAAGGTGTGCTGGTCGATTTTGATGGGGAGACCTTGACGATTGCACGTTCGGTGAAAGGGGTCGAGCGCCGTATCCCAGTACCTTTTTCAAAGGTTGCGGCCGCCCGCCTGGCGATTGAGTGGTAATCGGGGCGACAGCCAAAGGGGGAATTGACGTCCCATGAATGTGGACTTCATTGACGCGTTGGAACAGCTGCAGAAGGAAAAAGGGATTGACAAAGACACACTCCTGGAAGCCATCGAAGCGGCTCTCATCTCAGGTTACAAGCGGAATTTCAACTCCGCCGCTAACGTCCGCGTGGAAATCGGTCGGGAAACGGGCGAAGTTCATGTCTACGCCCGCAAGACTGTGGTCGAAGAGGTCACCGATACGCGCCTGGAGATCTCCCTGGACGCGGCGTTGGATTTAGACCCGAAGTATCAGGTGGGGGACGTCGTGGAAATTGAAGTCACCCCGCGTGACTTTGGCCGCATCGCTGCGCAAACCGCCAAACAGGTGGTCACGCAGCGGATTCGCGAAGCAGAGCGCTCGATTGTCTACAGCAAGTTCTCGGACCGGGAAGAGGAGATTGTCACCGGGACCATTCAACGCCTGGATGCGCGGGCGGCCTACGTGGATGTGGGCCAGGCGGAGGCTGTGCTGCCGGCATCTGAACAGATGCCTGGGGATGCGTTTCGACCGGGGGACCGGGTGAAGGCGTTCATCGCACGTGTGGAAAGAACCTCAAAAGGGCCGCAGGTGGTCCTCTCGCGTACCCATCCTGGTTTTTTGAAACGCTTGTTTGAGCTTGAGGTGCCGGAGATTTACGATGGAGTGGTCGAGATCAAGGCCGTGGCCCGCGAGGCAGGGCATCGCTCCAAGATTGCCGTCCATTCCCGCAACCCTGAGGTCGACCCGATTGGCGCCTGCGTCGGTTCCCGAGGGATGCGCGTGCAGGCGGTGGTCGGAGAACTACACGGGGAAAAAGTGGACATTGTCAAGTGGGACGAAGATGTCGCCACGTTTGTGGCCAACGCCTTGTCGCCAGCGAAGGTCACCGAGGTGCAGGTGATGGAAGACGAACGCATTGCGCGCACCGTGGTGCCGGATCACCAACTGTCGCTCGCGATTGGCAAGGAGGGGCAGAACGCGCGTCTGGCGGCAAAGCTCACGGGCTGGAAAATTGATATCAAAAGCGAGACGCAGGCGGCAGAGCTAGGCATGTTTGGTACCCTCGACAGGTTCGCAGATGAAGAGGATGACGATGAGATTGGCACGCTGTCGGAGGATTGGCTGAACGAGCCGTAATCGTACAGCCGGAATCGTGCCGGGCGGTGTCCAGGGAGGGATACAGGGTGCAACGACAACGCAAGGTTCCGCTGCGCAAGTGCGTGGGGTGTCAAGAGATGTTCCCAAAGCGCGAACTCATCCGCGTCGTCCTGACGCCGGAAGGGGAGATTGCGCTCGATGCCACTGGCAAACGAAGTGGACGTGGTGCGTATCTGTGCGGGCGTCCGGAGTGTCTGCGGCAGGCGCGCAAGCGCAAGGCACTCGAACGCGCCCTGAAGACCCCTGTACCGGCCGGCGTCTACGACGAACTGGAAGTTCGCTTGCAGGGAGGGAACGGCGATGGATGATCCGACTGTGCATACGCCGGCCCTTGCTGCGAACGAACTTCGGGCGCTCAGCTGGTTGGGGCTGGCTCTGCGTGCTGGTCGGATACGGGTGGGTTCAGATGCAGTCTTCTCGGCGATACGCTCCGGTCAGGCAAAGCTGGTGGTGTTGGCTGGGGATGCGGGCAGCAACCTGGCGAAGAAAGTGGCGGACAAGTGTGCGTTTTACCAGGTACCCTTACGTAAGGGCCCGGATAAATCCGTGTTGGGGCAGGCTCTAGGCCGCAGGACGGTGGGCGTTGTGGCTGTTCTGGACGCGGAGTTTGCGGAACGGTTTAGACAGTCTGTTGGTGCAATTTACGGAGGTGAAGCTTTTGACGAAACTGAGGGTCTATGAATACGCGAAACAGCTGAACATGTCGAGTAAAGAAATTATCACCATTTTGAACCGGTTGGATGTGCCGGTGGCCAATCATATGAGCGTGATGGACAACGAGATGGTGGAGAAAGTGGAGCAGTTCTTCCGCGACGTCAAACGCCGTGCGGCAGAGCGGCACGCCAGCGAAGTGGAGCGGGAACTGCGGGAGAAACAGCGCAATCGTGAACGCGCCGCCCGGCAACAGGCGCAAGCCGAGGCACGCCGCGAGAGTGAAGCGTCTGGTGGGCATCATCGGCACGAGTCGCGTAGCGTTCCATCCAATCGCGGCACCGAACACGCCCAACGTGCACAAGGTGCGCCGGTTCGGTCTCGGGACGAAAATTCCCGCTCTGCACCAGAGCGGGCGGTTCGTCCTACGGGTGCCGGGGATGGCGGGACGCAAAATCGGGGTCCCGCCGCTGGCGGGCCATCGGGAGGAGCGCCTGCAGCCGCACGCGGAAACCGGCCAGCAGGTGGATACCCGGGGCGAACGGAGGGCGGTCGGCGTGAAGAACGGCGCGAGGAGCGGCGTGATGACCGGGGCGGACGCCGTCCCGACGGCGGTTTCGGCGGGCGGCCGGATCGTCGCTCTGGAGACCGACCTCAGGACCGCAGTGGCGGTCGCGGCCCACGCCCAGGCGGAAACTCAGGTGCCCGCGGGGGCCGGCCTGGAGGGCGTCCAGGCGGGCGGCCGGGTGGTGGCTTTGGCCGTCCGACGGCGATTCCGCCGGCACCCGTCGCGGCCAATCAGAATAAACCGGTAACCGGACGCAAGGACAAAGAACGCCCAGAGAAGGACCAGTTTGACCGCAAGGAACAGTTTAACGAGGAGAAGCTTTTGCAGCGTCAAGGTGGATCCCGGCGGCGCGGAAACAGTGGCAACCGGCAGCCGTTGCCAAGTAAGGTGACAGTCGAGGGGCCGATGTCAGTCGGCGAGTTCGCGAAGCTTTTGCACCGCGAGGCCTCGGAGATTATTAAAAAGCTCTTGTTCCTTGGCATTATGGCGACCATCAACCAGGAGATTGACACGGATGCGATGGAGCTGATTGCCGGCGAGTTTGGGGTCGAACTAGAAGTCGTTGAACCCGTGGATGAAGAGGCCATGGATATGCTGGTGACGGAGGATAATCCGGAAGACCTGCGTCCACGCCCGCCAGTTGTCACAATTATGGGTCACGTCGATCACGGCAAGACCACGCTCCTGGATGCCATTCGTCACAGCCGTGTCGCGGCTTCGGAGTCAGGGGGGATCACCCAACACATCGGCGCCTATCAGGTGGAGGTGGATGGACGGAAGATTACCTTCCTCGATACGCCGGGGCACGAAGCGTTCACCACAATGCGCGCGCGTGGGGCGCAGGTCACCGATGTGACCATTCTCGTCGTCGCGGCGGATGACGGCGTCATGCCGCAGACGGTGGAGGCGATTAACCATGCGAAGGCCGCCAATGTGCCGATTATTGTCGCCGTGAATAAGATCGATAAGCCAGGGGCTAATCCGGATCGCGTCAAGCAAGAATTGACACAGTACGAATTGGTGCCCGAAGAGTGGGGCGGCGATACCATTTTCGTCGAGATTTCTGCCCTTAAGCGGGAAGGCCTCGACCAGCTCCTGGAGATGGTGCTCCTGGTGGCGGACATTCAGGAGTTGAAGGCCAATCCAGACGCGCGTCCGCGCGGGACGGTGATTGAAGCGAAGCTGGATAAGGGACGCGGGCCCGTGGCCACGGTCCTAGTGCAAAATGGGACGCTGCGCGTCGGACAAATTGTGGTCGCGGGGACGTCCTACGGGCGCATCCGAGCCATGGTCAACGATTTGGGCAAACGGATTAAGGAAGCCGGTCCTTCGACCCCGGTAGAGATTCAGGGATTGGGTGACGTCCCGAGTGCGGGTGATCGGTTTGTCGTCTATGACGATGAACGGTCGGCGAGAAACCTGGTGCAAAAGCGGCTGAATCGGGAACGGGCGGCGCAAATGGAACAATCGTCGCGGGTCACCCTCAATGATTTGTATCGGCAGATTCAGGAGGGCGACATCAAAGAGCTCAATGTCGTGGTCAAGGCGGATGTGCAGGGCTCGGTCGAGGCCATCGTCGGGGCGATTGAGAAGATTGATGTTGAGGGCGTACGCGTCAAGGTTATTCACAAAGGGGCAGGGGCCATCAACGAGAACGACGTGCTCTTGGCGAAGGCGTCGAACGCCATCATCATCGGTTTCCATGTGCGGCCCGATGCGAATGCTCGACGTGTCGCTGAAGCGGAGAAGGTCGACATCCGCCTATACCGGGTGATTTACAACGTGACCGAGGAACTTGAGGCGGCCATGAAGGGCATGCTGGACCCCGAATTTCAAGAGGTGGTTCTCGGCCACGCCGAGGTGCGGGAAGTGTTCAAGATTTCCCGTGTCGGCACGGTGGCCGGCTGCTACGTCACCGACGGCAAGATGACGCGGGATGCCGAGGCGCGTGTCATCCGCGATGGCGTGGTGGTCTACGAAGGCGCCCTCGACTCCCTGAAGCGGTTTAAGGATGATGTGCGCGAAGTGCTGCAAGGATTTGAATGCGGCTTGACGCTCGAGCGCTTCAACGACATCAAGGTCGGTGACGTGATTGAGGCCTTTAAGATGGAAGCCGTCAAGAAACAATAGTCGATGTTGGACTCCCCCGGCGGCGGGAGTTGTTTCCGCCGCCTCTGTCTAATGAAGGAGGCGGAAAACATTGGCTCGTTTGCGTGCGGAGCGTGTTGCGGAGCAGATGAAAAAGGAATTGGCAGACTTGCTGCGCACCGATGTGAAAGACCCGAGAGTGGGTTTTGCCACGCTTACCCGGGTTGAGGTGGCGGGGGACCTGCAGCATGTGAAGGCCTACGTGAGTGTCTTGGGGGACGAGGAGGCCAAGAATCATACGCTGTCCGCGTTAACCCGGATGGCCGGTTACTTGCGTGGTGAGTTGGCTCGCCGGCTACACTTACGGCTCACCCCGGAACTGGTCTTCCGCTTAGATGAATCAGGGGAATACAGCGCCCGCATCGAGAGTGTGCTGCGGGAGTTGAGGAAGGAATCGCAAGGGGAGGCGTAAGTATATGTGGAGTCCGGCCCCGCGTCAAGCGGCCGATTTGCAGCAAGTGGCAAAGGTTTTAAGCGAGGGTGACGATTGGCTGATTGTTACCCACGAGCGCCCGGATGGTGACGCGTTAGGCAGTGCCTTCGCGGTAGCGCAGATGTTGTCCACACTCGGCAAATCGTGGCGCTTGCTGGTCGCGGAGCCGATGCCTCGCCGCTTTTCCTACCTGCCCGGATTCGCGCGGGCAAAGGTGGCGCAGGCCCAGGCGGATCGACAATTTACGCACATTGTCGCGGTGGACTGCGCGGACCGAGGGCGGTTTGACGCGTTAAACGCGTATGTGGCCAAGGACGCGCGGATTGTGAACATCGATCATCATCAGACGAATCCACGCTACGGAGTGGCAAATTATGTCGATCCGCTGGCAGCCGCAACCTGTGAGTTGTTGTATCACGTGGCGCGTCAGTTGGGGCTGCCGTTGACGGTCGAATTGGCCACCTGCTTGTACACCGGCTTATTGACGGATACCGGTGGCTTCTCGCTGCCCAACACCACACGTGAGGTGCACGAGATTGCAGCGGTTTTATTGGCCAGTGGGGTGCAGCCTTACGATATCGCGGAACCGGCGCTCGAGTCGCGGACGTGGCCGCAGATGTGTCTGCTTAAGGCTGCGCTTGCCCACCTGCGCGTGCTTCATCAGGGGCGTCTAGCGACGCTGTATGTGACGCGCAAGATGCTGGCGGAGGCTGGCGCGAATGACGACGATGCCGAGGGGCTGGTCGGTTTTGCGCGCAGCGTGGATACGGTTGAGGTCGGTCTTTTGTTTCGCGAGACTGCGGACGGCCGGGTGAAAGTATCGCTGCGCTCCAAGCGCCGGGTGGATGTGGCCGCGATTGCCCAGCAGTTTGGGGGAGGTGGGCACATCCGGGCTGCCGGTTGTACCTTAGATGGGCCGTTGGCCGAGGCTATGGAACGGGTGACCGAATCGGTCATTCACGCGCTCGGCGAAGAGTGATGGAGAGACCGAAGATATGATAGACGGAGTGCTTGTCATTGATAAACCCGCCGGCATGACGTCGCATGATGTGGTGAGTCGTGTGCGGCGACGTTTGCATACGCGTAAGGTGGGACACGCCGGCACGCTCGATCCGGACGCCACGGGTGTGCTTGTGCTCTGCGTAGGCGATGCCACGCGGCTGATTGAGTACGCCGTGGCGGCGGAGAAAGAGTATGTGGGCGAGGTGGTGTTCGGACAGGCGACCGATACGGACGATGCCAGTGGTTCTGTGACAGATGTCATGGACGCGACGCGTCTGGAACAGCCGGCGGTGGAAGCGGCTGCAGCCGAGTTTGTCGGTGGCTATGACCAACGAGTGCCCGCCTATTCAGCGGTACATATTGAAGGCCAGCGGGCGTATCAATTGGCGCGCCGCGGGGAGGTACCAGACCTACCGGTGCGTCACGTGGATATTTTAGAGTTTCAGGTGCTCGCGTTTTTTCCAGGGCCGGTGGGCCGGGCCGTATTTCGGGTCGTTTGTTCAAAGGGCACATACATTCGTGCGTTGTGTCGAGACTGGGGAGAGCGTCTGGGTTTTCCGGCGCACATGGGCAGCTTGCGGAGAACTCGCTCGGGCTCTTTTTCGCTGCAAGATGCCGTCTCGCTGGCGGCGTGGGAGGAACTGGATCAGCCGGCGGATGCGCTACAGCCCATGGCAAGCGCCGTGTCGATGTTGCCGCAGGTTTGTCTGGCTCCTTCACTCTGTACCCGACTTGCCCACGGACAGGCGATCGCGGTGGCCGATACGGTGGCCGTAGATGCATTGGCGGAAAATCGGGGCCTGAACCTGCGGCAAGACGACGAGGTGGCCGTGTTTGCTGCATGTGGCGATTTGGCGGCAGTGGCCCGGCTCACGGAACGTGAAGGGAGACCCTGGCTGCAACCTCGTAAAGTTTTTTGGAAGAAGGGCCATGCATGCAAGTAATTGACGTGAAGGACAGGCCGTCGGTACGAAACCGCACCTGCGTGATTGCGATTGGCAAGTTCGATGGTGTGCATATCGGTCATCAGGCGATTCTACAGGCGGCTCGTCGATTGGAGCCGGATGAAGAACTGGCTGTGTATAGTCTCTGGCCACATCCCGCCTGGGTGCTTGGCGGCCATGAAGCGTACCGAGCGTCGCTGACCCCGTATGCTGAGAAGGTGCGGCAAATGGCTCGCCTCGGGGTGGACAGCCTATACATGGTCGAGTTTTCGAAGACGTATGCCCAAACCAGCGCGGAGGCGTTTGTTAGGGACCATTTGGTTCCGCTGCGGCCACGGCGGGTGGTCGTAGGGGCGGACTTCCACTTCGGCCAGGGCGGTAAGGCGGATGTTCGTGACCTGGCAAGGTTGTGTGGGCAGTTTGCGATTCCGGTTTCCGTGATCGATCATGTGGAAGAAAATGGATTGAAAGTGAGCAGTTCCCACATTCGCGAACACCTCGCCGCGGGCCGGGTCGAGGCGGCCGAGGCGCTGTTGGGGAGACCGTACCGCGTGCAGGGAGAGGTCGTACACGGGGATGCGCGGGGTCGGACGATTGGTTTTCCGACCGCAAACCTGCAACTCGTCGACGACTACGTGTTGCCGGCCGCAGGGGTCTACGCAGTCTCGGTTGAATGGGATGAAGCGACAGACGCGAAAGATCCCCGGATGAGCAGCCAGAATTGGTTTGGGGTCCTGAACGCAGGTTTCCGTCCCACGGTGGGCGGGCGTGAGTTTCGCCTCGAGGTGCATCTGTTTGGGGTCAACGAAGACTTGTATGGGCGTACGTTGAGTGTGTCTTTCCTACGCCGCGTCCGCGAAGAACGCAAGTTTTCCGGATTGGACGAACTGCGCGCGCAGATTGCGAGAGACGTGGAGCAAGTCAAGGAGATGCTGGGTGTAGGGGTTGACTAAGACCTCGAACGATTCGCGAAGGGTTCGCGAACGATTTGCCCGAGACTCGCATTTATGCTATCCTGAAATGGTATGACAAATGTACGCCGCTCCTACGAACTGTGCCGCGGATTGCCGCTTCCTCCAGGCGCCTTCTTCGGTACAGGGTTCTGGCGGCCGCATGTGGAGGGATACATCCGTGTTGACCAATGAACGTAAACGTGAGATCGTGGAGAAATTCCGCACCCATGAATCGGATACGGGTTCTCCAGAGGTGCAGATTGCCCTTTTGACCGAACGCATCAATGATTTGACCGAACACTTCCGCGTGCATAAGAAAGACCACCATTCACGTCGTGGCTTGTACAAGATGATTGGCCACCGCCGAAATCTGTTGAACTACCTGCGGAAGAAGGATATCAATCGCTACCGTGAGCTGATTCAGGCGTTGGGCCTGCGTAAGTAAGCGGAAATTGAGGCGGGCTTCGGCCCGCCTTGTTTATATGGAAAGTATGTGTCCGGGTTGGGTCAGAGCTCAGCCAATCACCTCCTGCACATAGGTTTGGATAGAAGCTCCCCCTGGTACGCGGCTGTCCGTGCGTCCTCGCAGGGCTGAGGTCTATGGGGGGAGGAAATGCTATACATAGAGCCGAATTTATCCGATTAGCCTGGTCTGATGCAGGTATGAAGGGGGATTTTCGAAGGGTATGGTAAAGCAGCACGCGTTCGAGCTTGCGGGCAGAAAGTGTATTCTGGAGACCGGCAAGCTTGCGAAACAGGCTACAGCGGCGGTGACGGTTCGCTATGGGGATACGGTGGTCCTCGCTACCGTGACCGCATCGCAGGAGCCAAGAGAGCTGGATTTTTTTCCGTTGACAGTCAACTATGAAGAGCGTTTTTACGCTGTCGGAAAAATCCCTGGGGGATTTATCAAACGGGAAGGGCGTCCGAGCGAAAAGGCGATTTTGGCATCCCGTCTGATTGACCGCCCAATCCGGCCGTTGTTTCCCAAAGGGTTCCGGAATGAGGTTCAGGTCGTGGCGATGGTGCTCTCGGTAGACCAAGATTGCGCGCCTGAAATCGCGGCCATGATTGGGACATCCGCCGCGCTCACAATCTCCGACATCCCGTTCGACGGGCCGATAGGCGGGGTGATTGTGGGACGGGTAAACGGGCAATTGGTTATCAACCCCACGGTCGCGCAAAGCGAGAAAAGTGATATGCACCTAACTGTCGCTGGCACCAAGGACGCCATCGTGATGGTGGAGGCCGGAGCCAATCAGGTTCCAGAAAGGGAAATGTTGGAGGCCATTCTCTTTGGGCACGAAACGGTGAAGCAGATTATCACGGAGATTGAGGCCTTTGCCGAGGATGTGGCAAAACCCAAACGAGAGGTCGAACTGCACACTGTGCCCCCCGAATTGGAACAGCGCGTGCGTGAATTGGCAACGGAAGCCATCAAAGGGGCGGTCCGTAACCCGGACAAGCAGGCGCGCGAGACGGCGGTCGCCGAAGTCGGAGAGCAGGTGCAGGCGCAACTGGCCGAAGAATTTCCCGAGCAGTCGCAGGATATCGATGAGGTGCTGCACGACATCCTCAAGGAGGAAGTCCGGCGCGCCATCATTTATGAGGGCATTCGTCCCGACGGGCGTAAGTTGGACGAAATTCGTCCAATTTCCTGCGAAGTCGGCTTGCTGCCGAGGGCGCACGGGTCCGGACTGTTCACCCGCGGCCAGACGCAGGCCCTCTCCGTCTGTACGTTGGGGGCGCTGGGCGACGAGCAGATACTGGATGGCTTGGACCTGGAGGAGTCCAACCGCTACATGCATCACTACAACTTCCCGCCGTTCAGCGTGGGCGAGGCGAG
Source organism: Alicyclobacillus herbarius DSM 13609 (assembly GCF_000430585.1). Taxonomy (GTDB): domain Bacteria; phylum Bacillota; class Bacilli; order Alicyclobacillales; family Alicyclobacillaceae; genus Alicyclobacillus_G; species Alicyclobacillus_G herbarius. Next base: position 60,922 of record NZ_AUMH01000011.1, on the reverse strand, counting down.
GCCTTTGCGTGCGCCCAGCCGCCGGGACATCGGGCATGGGGCGCTCGGAGAACGCGCATTGGACCCCGTGATTCCACCCCCGGACGAATTTCCGTATGCGATTCGGGTTGTTTCGGAGGTTCTTGAGTCGAACGGATCGACCTCGCAGGCGAGTATTTGCGGGAGCACGATGGCTTTGATGGACGCCGGTGTGCCGATTAAGGCACCGGTGGCGGGCATTGCCATGGGATTGGTCGAGGAGAATGGGCAGGTCGCGATTTTGACCGACATCCAAGGGCTTGAGGACCACCTGGGCGACATGGATTTTAAGGTTGCCGGCACGGCCAAAGGTGTCACCGCGCTACAGATGGATATCAAGATTTCTGGCATCACGCGTGAGATTTTGGAAAAAGCGTTGGAACAGGCCCGCCAAGGGCGGCTGTTTATCTTAGAGAAAATGCTCGAGGCCATCCGGCAGCCGCGGCGGGAATTGTCCCGCTACGCGCCGCGCGTCATCACGGTCCGTATCAATCCGGAGAAGATCCGCGACGTGATAGGACCTGGCGGCCGGGTGATCAACAAAATCATCGAGGACACGGGCGTCAAGATCGACATCGAACAGGATGGACGAATCTTTATTTCGGGTGTGGATTCGGACGGAGCGCAGCGGGCAAAACAACAAATCCTCGACATTGTCCGTGAGGTCGAGGTCGGCACCACCTATGTCGGGCGCGTCACCCGGGTCGAAAAGTACGGTGCCTTTGTCGAGATTCTCCCCGGCAAAGAAGGGCTGGTTCACATTTCTCAGTTGGATATCGGCCGAGTCGGCAAGGTGGAGGACGTATGCAAGGTCGGGGATGAGATTACGGTAAAGGTTACGGAAATCGATAGCCAAGGGCGGATTAATCTCTCGCGCAAAGAGGTCCTGCGAGACCGCCAGCAGTCCGGCAGCATGGTCAGTCACTGAGCCCACGGGTGGCCAGGCAACCTCCAACAATATCTCGGCAAAAGAATCCTTCCGGGGAATCGGGGGGATTTTTTTCAGTTCGGGAAAAGATAACGTGGGATTAACCACGCGAACCCTGGAGGGATGAACATGCGTCATGAAACCTGGCGTTGGCTTCTCGCCGTCGGCATCAGTGGCTGGTTGCTGACCGGGATGGCCCCCGCATACAGAGCGACAGGCGGCAAGGATGTGCAAACGGAATTGCAAACCGTCGCAGAGCGCTGGGGACGCGCGCCAGTCAACGCGCGGTTGGATAGGGTGTGGCATGCCGTGCCAGGCCTTTGTGGGTGGAAATTGGATGTGGCGGAAAGTGTGAAGGCGTCCGAGGCGCACCACGACGGCCACTTACATATGGTATGGAGAACCGTTCCACCACGCGTCCGCCTGAACGACCTGCCGGCAGAACCGGTTTATCGGGGGCCCAAGGAAGAAAAGTCGGCCTGCTTGATGTTTAACGTCTCGTGGGGTGAGGAATACATCCCGGCTATCCTCGAGACTCTCTCGGCTCAGCATGCGAAGGCCACCTTCTTTTTGGATGGGAAGTGGGTGGAAAAGCACCCACAATTAGCCCGGCAGATTCGCGATACGGGTATGGACATCGGTAGCCACGGCAGCGGCCATCCCGACTTTCGCAAATTGTCTAACGCGCAGCTTGTTCGCCAGATTGAAGGTTCCAGAGAGGTCATCCGGCGTGCGACCGGAGCTCAGGTCGACTTATTTGCCCCTCCAGCAGGTAGCTATGATCAGCGATTTGTCAATCTGGCGCGTCAACATGGGGGTTATACCATCCTCTGGACGGTGGATACGGTTGATTGGCGCAGGCCGCCTGCGGCCGAAATTGAGCGTCGGGCCGTACAGTTGGCGGAACCTGGCATGCTCCTTTTGATGCACCCGACCCAGCCTACGGCCAAGGCGCTGCCCGCGGTTATCCGTGGCCTGCGTGAACAGGGGTATAGCCTAAAGACCGTGGATGACCTTGTCCATGAACAGCCAGCCACGACTCCTCCGGATTTGTTGAGATGAAGATGAACCGTCTGTTATAGTTAGGCTGGCAGATGCAGGCGTCCGGATCATCGGGCGCTTTGACTCCAGGGAGGCTGCGCTGGTGACGTATCGAGTCGTGTTGGAGAATGGAGTGCGTGTGGTCGGCGAGGAAATTCCGACGATGCGCTCGGTCAGTATGGGCATTTGGATAGGGACCGGATCGCGCTTTGAGACAGAGAGCAATAACGGGATTAGTCATTTTCTAGAACATATGTTGTTCAAAGGGACCAAGCGTCTGTCGGCGAAGCAGTTGGCGATGAGGTTCGATGAAATCGGCGGCCACGTCAACGCCTTTACATCGAAAGAATACACGTGTTTCTATGCGAAAGTTTTAGACGAACATTTTCATACGGCGATTGAAACGTTGGCGGATATGTTTTTTGAGTCTCAGTTTGCGCACGACGAGATGGAACGGGAGAAAAAGGTCGTTATCGAAGAGATTCGAATGTACGAGGACACACCGGATGAACTCGTGATGGATCTCATCGCGCAGGCCGCATATCATGAACACTCGCTCGGCTACACCATCTTGGGCGTCGAGGAGAATTTACAGTCCTTTACACGGGACGACCTGCTGCAGTATATGGCCCATCACTACCGGCCAGAACAGGTGGTCGTTGCGATTGCCGGGAATATCGGCCAAGACGAGGCGGTTCAAGCGGCGCAGGCGTTGTTTGGCCGCGCTTTTGCTGTTGATCCGCCGCGCGCCTTGCCTGCTGGCGCGCCTGGGTTCGATCGTCGCATCATGACGCGGACCAAAGACATCGAACAGGTGCATCTGTGTCTGGCTTCGGCAGGGCTTTCCGCCGGAGATCCCCGCCTGTATCCGCTGATTCTGTTGAACAACGCCTTAGGCAGCGCTCCCAGCTCCAGGTTGTTTCAGGAGATCCGCGAAGAGCGCGGTCTCGCCTATTCGGTGTTTTCGTTTCATTCCGCTTACCAGGACTGCGGCATGTTTGGCATTTATACCGGCACTTCGCCGGAACACCTGGATACCGTGTTGGAGCGCATCTATGCGATTTGTGAAGAGGTCGCGGAAAAGGGCTTGACGGACGGGGAACTGCAAAAGGGTAAGGAACAGGTGAAAAGTTCAATCATGCTCAGCTTGGAGAGCACGAGCAGTCGGATGAGCCGTCTCGGCAAGAACGAGTTGCTGTTGGGACGCGAGGTGCCGTTGGATGAAACTCTCGCCGGAATCAACCAGGTGACGGCGGCGGACGTCAAAGCCATCGCCGAGCAGCTCTTGACCCATAAGTTTGCCGTAGCCGCAGTGGGACCGGTCAGCGAAGAGCGGTTGCAGCGTTGGGTAGGGTGAGTTCGATGATGGACTTCAGTGTAAAATATCGAGTGGTTTCCCCGCATTTTCGTCCGGAATATCTGCCCAAGTATGCTACGGATGGGGCAGCTGGCATGGACCTGCACGCATGCTTACCCTCGCCGCTGACGGTGGCTCCCGGTCAACGCGTCCAGGTTCCCACTGGGATTGCGATTCAGCTGGATAGTCCGTCTACCGTCGCGCTGATCTACGCCCGCAGCGGCTTAGCCTGGCGTCACGGCTTGGCGCTGCCGAACGGAGTCGGCGTCATCGACAGTGATTATACCGGGGAAATCCTCGTCCTGCTCTGCAATTTCGGGGATTCTCCCGTTGTGATTCAACCCGGGGATCGGATTGCGCAGGTGGTGTTTGCACCGATTCATCGGGCGGTCTTCCAGGCGGTGGATGTGCTTACGGAGACGGCGCGTGGTGAAAGAGGATTCGGCTCGACGGGGGTACGTCCGCAGCCGGACTGAAACAGGATATCGAACAAAACGGCCAAAAAGGCTATAAATGCGTGCCCGGACAACACTATTAGCCCGACTTCACGCTTGACGCGTTGCAGCGGACAAGCTATGAGGCGGGCTTTTTTGCGCCTTCTTGGAGCATGCACCGGGATGGGCTTTGCTTCATAGATTGCATCGATCCGCTTGCGGAAAGGAGGCGAGTGCGGATGCTGACAGGCCGGCAAGTCTTGTTTATTGGTGGCGATGCGCGGATGGTCGAGGTCATCGCGCAAGTGATTGAATCGGACGCTAGTGTAGAACTCATCGGGTTTAACCATCTCTCTCGGGCTTTTCCGGATACCCGGCATGTTGAGCTGGCGGAACCGGCATTCAGCCAAGTGGATGCCATCGTGCTTCCGGTGGCTGGAATGGAAGACGACGGACGCGTCGATAGTCAGTTTTCCGATGAGCCCATCTACCTGCGTGAGGATATGTTTCGCAGCGCGAAACCGGGAACCTTTGTGTTCTCTGGCATCGCCCGGCCTGTATTGGAGGAATGGTGTCAGAACGCCGGACTGCGTCTGGTGAAACTGATGGAACTGGACGAGGTAGCCATACTCAACTCGATTCCGACGGCGGAAGGCGCCATCGCACTAGCCATGCAGCATACCGACATTACACTCCACGGGGCAGGCGTGGTTGTGGTTGGCTTCGGTCGCTGCGGGCAGACATTGGCTCGCACGCTGGCGGCTTTGGGCGCGAAGGTTCGCGTGGCCGCCCGCAGTACAGCCCACTTGGCGCGGATTGTCGAGATGGGATTGGAACCCGTGGCCATGGATCGACTGGCAGCAGCCGTGCAGGACGCGGATGTCGTCTTCAACACAGTGCCGGCCCCCATCCTGACCGCCGAGGTCTTAAAGGTGATGCGACGGGAGGCGGTCATCATCGATATCGCCTCAAAACCCGGGGGTACCGATTTTCGGTACGCGGAGCGGCGGGGCATGAAGGCCATTCTCACACCAAGTTTGCCTGGACTGGTCGCCCCAAAGACAGCGGGACGGATTATTGCCGGGACGCTGTGTCGCTTGCTTGCGGCCGATTGAGGAGGGCTATGCGTGGATTTGCGGGGAAAGACTATTGGTTTTGCGGTGACAGGGTCCCATTGTACGTACGCGGAAGTGTTTCCGGTGGTGGAGCGGTTGGTCAGCATGGGGGTCACAGTCGTGCCGATCTTTTCGAACAGTGTGATGTCGGTGGCAACCCGGTTTGGTGAAGCGGGACAATGGGCGGAAAAGATTGAACAGGTCACCGGTCAGAAAGGAATCACCACGATTCCCGAAGCCGAGCCGCTGGGGCCGAGTAAACGACTGGACTGTCTGGTCATCGCGCCTTGTACCGGCAGCACCTTGAGCCGTTTGGCCAATGCGAATACGGATTCGCCCGTGTTGATGGCGGCAAAGTCGACCTTGCGCAATGACCGGCCTGTGATTCTCGCCATTTCCACTAATGACGGTTTGGGACTCAATCTATTCAACCTGGCGAAACTCATCAATACGAAAAATATTTTCTTTGTTCCATTCGGACAGGATGCGCCTCATGTTAAAATGAATTCATTAGTGGCCCAGATGCGGTTGATTCCAGAGACTTGCCAAGCCGCTCTCGAGAAAAAACAACTGCAGCCGCTGTTGATTGAACGTTGGCGTGAAGAGCGGCCGCCGACGGCGCCCTGAGGGGGGTGGCTGCGGGACAAGGAGTCGGAGAAACGTGCAACAAAAGCAAAGTTACTGTGTGGCTGTACTCGGTGCAACCGGCGCAGTCGGCCGTAGAATGATAGATACCTTGGAGCGCAAAGACTTTCCGGTTGGGGAATTGCGGCTTTTAGCGTCGCCGCGTTCGGCCGGATCGACCTTGACGTTTCGCGGTCAACCGGTCCGGGTGGAGGCGGCCTCCGAAGAGGGGTTTCGCGGCGTAGACATTGCCTTATTCAGCGCAGGCGCGAGCGCGAGTCGAGACTTCGCGCCGCTGGCCGTCCAGCAAGGCGCCGTTGTGATTGACAACAGCAGCGCGTTCCGTCTCGAGGCGGACGTCCCCTTGGTGGTTCCCGAGGTCAACCCTGAGGACGCGTTCCGACACAAGGGGATTATTGCAAACCCCAACTGTTCGACCATTCAGTTGGTGGTGGCGGTCAAACCGTTGTTGGACTTGGGGCTGGAACGGCTGACCGTGACGACCTACCAGGCGGTGAGCGGCATGGGACAGAAGGCGATTGACGCACTGATGGAGGAAGTCGCTCTGGGCCCCAACGAGACAAAAAAGACGTTGTTCCCGGTGCATGGACAGGAGACGACCTACCCGATGGCGTTCAACGTCCTGCCTCAGTGTGACGTATTTGTCGAGGACGGCTACACGCGGGAAGAGATGAAGTTGGTCAATGAGTCGCGTAAGATTTTAGGGCTGCCGGGTCTCCGTGTCAGCCCGACTGCCGTCCGCGTTCCGGTCTTGTACGGACACGCGGAAGCGGTCGAATTGCAGTTTTCAAGACCCGTCACGCCGGAGGAAGTCCGGCAGCGCCTCGCGCATGCGAAGGGCGTTGTCTTAGTGGACGATCCCGCCGGTAACGTCTTTCCGCACCCACGCATGGCGGCTGGAACAGGCGAGACCTACGTCGGGCGCATCCGCCGCGGACTGGCGGATGACCGGTCCATCCTGATGTTTGTTGTAGCCGACAATTTGCTCAAAGGGGCGGCTTGGAACGCCGTTCAGATTGCCGAATTGCTCGTGGGACTGGACCCGAATCGTCAACCAAAGGATGGGCATGTGGAGGCACTCTTGGCATGAAGTTGATTGTGCAAAAGTTTGGCGGCACCTCGGTTGCCAACGAGGAAAGCCGCTTGGCGGCGGCCCGCCACGTGGAGTCTGCGTTGGCGGATGGCTACCAAGTGGTGGTCGTGGTGTCGGCGATGGGCCGACGTGGCGATCCGTACGCGACCGACACGTTGCTGGAACTTGTTCCGAATCGTCACCAGTCTGACCCGCGTGAGCTCGACTTGCTCATGTCGTGCGGGGAACTGATCTCCGCGGTGGTCTTTGCCAATCTACTGCGCAGCCGGGGTCACGAGAGCACGGTCTTGACTGGCGCGCAGGCGGGCATCATTACGACGGCCGAGTTCGGGAGGGCTCGTATCCTCAAAATTCAGCCCGACCTCATTCGAGAGCACCTACAGCAGGGCCGGGTCGTGGTGGTGGCTGGCTTTCAGGGTGTCACGGAGAGCGGGGATGTCACCACATTGGGGCGCGGTGGCAGCGATACCACGGCAACCGCGCTTGGCGTCGCCTTGGATGCGCGTTTCGTCGATATTTTTACCGATGTCGAGGGGATTATGACGGCCGATCCGCGGATTGTGGAAAACGCGCGCCTCTTGCCGCAGGTCACCTATACGGAAATCTGCAATCTGGCCTACCAGGGGGCGAAAGTCATTCACCCGCGGGCGGTTGAAATTGCGATGCAAAAAAACATTCCGATTCGAGTGCGCAGCACGCACTCGGATGATGAGGGAACGCTTGTGGCTTCTGCGGCTGCAGTCTTGGAAAATGAAGCCGTCTCGGACCGGCTGCTGACGGGAGTCGCGCACGTACCCCATTTAACGCAGATTCGCTTAGAGGGGGCCTTGGCCCGGTACCAGGTGTTTGAGGCTCTGGCGAGAAACGGCATCAGTGTCGACTTCATTTCCGTCGCGCCTGGCCGGATTCACTTCACTGTGCCGGATGCGGAGGCGGAAAAGGCGCTTGCGGTTCTGCGGGAGATGGGCCTTAAGCCGGATACGACTCCAGGCTGTGCCAAGGTGTCGGCGGTGGGGGCTGGCATGGCAGGTGTGCCAGGGGTGATGGCTCGGATTGTTGGAGCGTTGGCGGATGAAGGGATTGAAGTCCTACAATCGGCGGATTCTCACACGACGATTTGGTGTTTGGTTCATGGAAAGGATATGGAAGCGGCGGTTCAAGCCCTTCACCGCGCCTTCGGGTTGGGCAAATAGCCTTGGATTGAGGTGAGATTGCGTGGATTTTGGCCGGATTGTAACCGCGATGGCGACGCCATTCACCGCCGACGGCGCGTTGGATGTGGCCGGACTGGAGCGGCTCATCAACCACCTGTTGGAGACAGGCACAACCTGTTTGTTGGCGGCGGGTACGACGGGAGAGTCGCCAACCTTAACCCATACGGAAAAGCTGCGTCTGTTTGAGTCTACGCTACGTTTCGCGGATGGCCGCGTGCCCGTCATGGCTGGAACCGGCACCAATGACACCCGTGCGTCCATTGAACTGTCACGGGAAGCGGCGCGTCTTGGCGTGCATGGTTTACTTCTCGTCACCCCGTACTACAATAAACCTTCGCAAGAAGGACTCTACCATCATTTTGCTGCCATCGCTGAGGCGGTGGATTTGCCAATCATGCTTTATAACGTGCCCGGTCGAACCGCGGTCAATATCGATGTGGATACAGCGCTCCGACTGGCCGAGGTTCCGAACATCGTGGCTCTCAAAGAGGCTAGCGGGAACTTCGCTCAAATCCTTGAGATTGCGGCACGCAAGCCGGACGACTTTCTGCTGTACAGCGGTGACGACAAGTTCACCTTGCCCATGATGGCTGTGGGTGGATACGGAGTGGTCAGTGTTGCATCGCATGTGGTGGGACTTGAGATTCAGGAGATGATTCACTCCTTTTTGGCTGGGGATCATCGCGCGGCAGCTACTTGGTCCGGCCGCTTGTTGCCGATTTTCGAGGCGTTGTTCCGTACGACCAGTCCGTCTCCGCTCAAGGCGGCACTGGAACTCCTTGGTTTGCCGTCGGGCGGCGTACGACTCCCATTGGTGGCGGCCGGGGATGCGGTCGTCGAAGAACTCCGGCGTGAGTTGACCCGTCTGGGCAAATTGTCGGATCGCTAACATCGCGTCGTGATGTATAGTAGGATTTCAGCGGCGAGGGGAGACCCTCGCTTTTTTTATGCGAGCCTTTCTGCCCCTTTGTTCCATCGTCTCATGGCTGGGTTTCCTATTCGGGGCTATGGCCGGCGCCCTGGTTGTGATTGCCGACGCATGCGGTTATAATAAACACAACGTGACTGGTGCGGCGGCCTGACAATCGCAAATGGGCAGCGCGCCTGTGTATTCAGGCAGGCGCTACGGTTTGTGTGCGCATTGTTCGGAATGGTGTGCGACGGGTCGGAGAACGGATACAGCGGGGATTTTATGCCCAGTTTCGAAAACCGAGGCTTCACGTCATCGGGGGAGTCTATTTTTGTGTTTTATGTAAAAAGTGTACGAGCTGCGGAGGTGGCTCATCGAATACGGAGGTGCTACGTTGGCGCGTAAGCAGAAACTCACCATCGTCTCTCTGGGGGGCGTTGGGGAAATTGGTAAGAATATGACGGTTTATACGTACGGCAATGATATCATTGTCGTCGATGCAGGACTCAAATTTCCGGAAGAAGAGTTGCTTGGGATTGACGCCATTATTCCTGACATTTCCTATCTGACCGAGAATAAGGACAAGGTACGCGGAATCTTCTTAACCCATGGCCACGAGGACCATATCGGTGGTTTGCCGTATGTGTTAAAGAATTTGAACGTGCCGATTTATGGGACGCGGTTAACTTTGGGGTTGGTGGAAGGAAAACTGCGGGAGCACGGCTTACTGGATGCCGCCGAATTGAACACGATTGATGGCAACAGTGTTATCCAGGCTGGGGTATTTAAGGTTTCCTTCTTCTACGTCAATCACAGCATTCCCGATTCGGGTGGATTCGCCATCGATACACCGGAAGGTTTGGTCATTCATACGGGTGACTTTAAGTTTGACCACACTCCGGTGGACGGTCGACCGGCCGACATTCAGAAATTAGCCGGTTACGGCGCACGTGGCGTTCTGGCTCTGGTGGCCGATAGTACAAATGCGGAACGTCCCGGGTTTACGCCATCCGAACGGGTGGTTGGCAAGGCCATTGAAGGGATTTTGGCCCAAGCCGAGGGACGCGTCATCCTCGCCACGTTTGCGTCAAACATTCACCGCATCCAGCAAGTGATGACCATTGCCGAACGCGTGGGGCGAAAGGTGGCCGCGGTTGGGCGGAGTATGGTCAACAACATCCAGGTCGCGATGCAATTAGGTTACCTGGACCTCAGACCCAATACGCTCATTGATGCGGACGATGTCGGAAAATTGCCGCCTGAGAAAGTGTTGATTTTATCCACCGGATCGCAAGGGGAACCGATGTCTGCGCTGACCCGCATGGCCCGCTCAGCCCACCGTAAGATTGAGATCTTCCCTGGGGATACCGTGATTTTGGCCAGCTCGCCGATTCCCGGAAATGAGCGTGCGATAGCGCGGACCATCGACCAGCTGCTGAAAATCGGAGCTCATGTCATCTATCAAGGTGTTCACGTATCCGGTCATGGCAGCCAGGAAGAGTTGAAACTGATGTTGAACTTGGTGCGGCCGAAGTACTTCTTGCCGGTTCACGGCGAGTATCGGATGCAGCTGCGGCACGCAGAACTGGCAGAAGCGACCGGGGTGAACCCGGAGAACATCTTCATCGTGGACTTAGGCGACGTTGTGGAATTTGAAAACGGTCGAGCCCGGCTGGGCGGAAAAGTGAACGCAGGCATGGTTCTGATTGACGGACTCGGGGTAGGCGATGTCGGGAACATCGTCCTGCGGGATCGGAAACTTTTGTCTCAGGATGGCATTCTGGTGGTCGTGGTGACGCTTTCGAAGACCGCTGGAACCATTCTTTCCGGGCCGGATATCATTTCGCGTGGTTTTGTGTATGTGCGCGAATCGGAGGCGCTCTTGGAGGAGGCCAACAAGATTGTGGAGGCCACGCTGACAAAAATGGTGGCGGACAACATCAGTGAATGGTCGTCTCTGAAAACGGCCGTCCGGGACGCGCTGGGTCGTTTCCTGTATGAGCAGACCAGGCGGCGCCCGATGATTTTACCTATCATTATGGAGGCTTGAGCGAAGAAGCGAGCATGTTTGTCGTGACTCAAATAGGCGGCTCCCTACTAGGGGCCGCTTTTTTGCATGGCACGTCGCGCGGCACCCCATACTACGACCAAAGCGTGGCACTGTTTCAGACACCTGGTGCCCAGGAAGAGAGGGGATTTTGTTTGAATCGTCAAGCCGAACTGCCAACTAACCCATCCAGTGTGGCGAACCTACAATTTACGGGAACGAGTCAACCGGAAGCGCCCGCGCCAGCCAATCCAGAAGCGCCGAACGCAGCCCCGAATGCGACGCCAAATCCGCAAGTGGTCTCGAATACCATTGAGTCCTTGGGGCAAACGTCTACGGTTCAGGCGGTGTCAAATATCTATTGCTTGGCCGTAATCGGTCAGATTGAAGGCCATCTGGTATTGCCGGCGCAAAACAAGACGACCAAGTACGAGCACATCATTCCCCAGTTGGTGGCCGTGGAGCAGAACGAGAAGGTCGAAGGCCTCCTATTGATCTTAAACACGGTGGGTGGGGATGTAGAGGCGGGTTTGGCCATCTCGGAGATGGTGGCAAGCTTGAGTAAACCGACAGTCTCGTTGGTATTAGGCGGAGGGCATTCGATTGGCGTGCCAATCGCTGTCAGCACGAATTACTCTTTCATCGCCGAAACCGCGTCTATGACCATCCACCCCATTCGATTGACCGGCATGGTGATTGGGGCGCCCCAGTCGTTCGAGTATATGGAACGGATGCAGGAACGGGTCATTCGGTTTGTTGTGCAGCACTCCCGCATCAGTGAACGGGTATTTCGCGACCTAATGCTGAATACGGGTGAGCTCGCCCGAGATATCGGGACCACCGTGGTAGGTCCCGACGCGGTTCGTTACGGGTTAATCGACGAGGTGGGGGGAATTGGGCAGGCGATGGGCAAGTTGCAACAGCTGATTGCAGAGCAGAAGGGACGTCCGGCGGTGTCCGGTTTGTCAGCCATCACTCCGGGGGTGATGCAATGAGTCTGTTCTGGAGCATTGTTCCATTTGGTGTCGTGATGTCTGAGTTGGATCAGCCGTCCCCATTTCGAGAGTATGCGTTTCAAGGGGTCAACCTGTTGGTGACACCAACCCGCCTCGGTAAGGCACGAATTGAGCGCGTGTTGAGCCCACTCCCGCAAGACTTTTTACGTCCAGAACTACAACCGGGTCAGGAAATTCCATATTCCGGAGAGTAGTATGCGTCCTCGCAAGACGAAAAGCCTGTTTGGCAGGAATTGCACCTGTGCGTCTCGAAATAATGTCCGAATGCGTGCCAGAAGGCACACAGGAGGGCGCACGAGTGGGGAAGAAGCAACATAAGCAAGACATTTTGCGCTATGAACTGACAGGCATGGCGCTGCTTGTTCTGAGCGCTCTCGCGCTGGGCAGGCTGGGGATCGTGGGCGAATACTTGGATATCGCGTGTATCTGGATTGCCGGGTCGTGGAGTTTTCTGCTGCCGGTCTTTGTTGGTTATGCGGCAGTATACACCATGGTTCGCCGCATGACCTTTCCGTGGCATTATCGACACATGGGCTTGTTGGTTTTATTTATCACCTGGCTCACCGGCATGGAATACTCCTTTTACCAGAACATCGCGAAGTTCTATCCCAACGGAGAAGTTCCGCTGTTCTCTGCGACTATCGCCGCCATCAAACAGATGTCCCGCCTTGTCCTGAATCCATCCAGTGTCGATGCGTCGGACGTCAGTGGTGCCGGTGGGGGCGTCGTCGGGTACGCGTTTTTCTCCATTTCCTATTACCTGTTTTCCGGCACCGGGACCCTTTTAGTTCTCGGCGTCGGCGTGATCATTGGCGGAGCATTGGCCACTGGAGTGTCTTTAGTCGCGGTCGTCCAGCGCGGCACCGACTTCATGGAACAGCGTCTGGAAGGGCTTTGGCGAGGCATCCAAGGCTATTTGTCGTTATTGTTTGGGCCAGATACCGATGGAAATGGAAACTCGCGCCGCCAGGCAAGGAATGGGGTATCCGAGGAGGCGGATGGAGAAGAGGCGAGACGCTCCTCCCGCAGGAGAAGGGCCAAAGCCAAGGCACATGCCTACGCGGAGACCTCTCCGGGGAATCTGCCCTTTACCCCTGATGCGGCGAGAGGTGGTGAAACGGTTCGCGAAGACGCTGCGCCGGTAGTGCACGACTTTGCTGCTCGATTGCGGGCTCGGCACGAGGCAGAGGCTGTATCCGACGGCCCTACCATGGAACAGGTCGGGAATCAAATCATCATGCGGTATCCTGACCCTTCTCCGCCGACAAGCTCCAAGAAGACGAAACGGAACTCGGAGACGCAGCGGACGCAGTCGAATCCGCCGGGTGAGGAACTGGGTTACCCTGTAGGGGCACCGGTTCGCGACGAAAATTATCAGTTGCCTCCCTTGCGTATTTTTAATTTGCCAAAGGGGTCGAAAGGCGGATTCAGTCATCGGGATGCCCAGGAGAACGCGCGCAAGCTGGAAATGACGTTAGAGAGCTTTGGCGTGCACGCCAAGGTGCTTGAGATCAGCCGCGGGCCCACAGTGACCCGCTATGAACTGCAGCCGGCCATCGGGGTGAAAGTCTCCCGCATCGTCGGTTTGGTCGATGATATTGCCCTAGCCTTGGCGGCGCGAGATATTCGTATCGAAGCGCCGGTGCCCGGCAAATCCGTGATTGGCATCGAGGTGCCCAACGCGGAGGTAGCCGTGGTGACCCTGCGTGAGGTTCTCGAAGCGCCGGAATTTCAGGAGGGCGAGAGCAAGCTGGCTTTGGCATTAGGGAGAGACATCAGCGGTACCGCGATTGTCGGCGACTTGCAAAAGATGCCTCACCTCCTAGTGGCCGGCGCAACCGGATCTGGCAAAAGTGTATGCATCAATGGAATGATTGCCTCCATTTTGATGAAGGCCAAGCCGCACGAGGTCAAGTTGATGATGATTGATCCAAAGATGGTCGAACTCACCATGTATAATGGGATACCTCACTTGTTGGCTCCCGTGGTGACCGACCCTCGTAAGGCGGCTTATGCGCTAAAAAAGGTTGTCCAGGAGATGGAAAGCCGCTATCGCGCCTTTGCCGATCGGGGAGCGCGCGATATCGAGCGTTACAACCAGATGGTGCGCGCGGAAGGTGCCGACCCGTTGCCCTATATCGTGGTGATCATCGATGAGTTGGCGGACTTGATGATGGTCGCTCCGGGCGATGTGGAGGACGCAATTTGCCGTATCGCACAAATGGCTCGGGCTGCCGGGATTCACTTGATTGTCGCAACGCAGCGGCCTTCGGTCGATGTCATCACGGGTTTGATTAAGGCCAATATCCCGAGTCGGATTGCCTTTGCCGTGTCTTCGATGGCGGATTCCAGAACGATTTTGGACATGGGAGGTGCGGAGAAGTTACTCGGCCGAGGAGATATGCTGTATCTTCCGGTAGGCGCATCCAAGCCGGTTCGGGTACAGGGCGCGTTTCTATCCGAGGAAGAGATTGAGCGTCTTGTCAAGCATGTCAAACAGCAGCAGGAGGCCGTCTATACGGTGGACCTGAATCCGTCAGAGGAAGCCGACGATGAGGAGGAGAGCCGAACCAACGATTTGGATGACTTGTTTGTCGATGCGGTGGACCTCGTTGTCGATGCCGGGCAGGCGTCTGTATCGATGGTTCAGCGCCGCTTTCGGGTGGGTTACTCGCGTGCGGCACGCATCATCGATCAAATGGAGCAGCACGGATTGGTCGGACCCTTCGAAGGAAGTAAACCGCGCGAAGTCCTAATTTCCAAGGAGCAGTGGCTGTCTCTAAGGGAGTCCTTTCGCAATGCGTGAGGCATGTTTGTCCAAGGTTCCTCATACAATGTACGGCGAGGAGGGGAACCGTACCCCTCTGCTGCGACACCCTGAGCACGTGCATGAGGGGGATCCGTCATGCCATTTCCAAGCCGTGCAAAGCGTCCAAGGCGGGTGCGTTGGCTGGCGCTATGGTTTTGTGGCGCTGTAGCGCTATATGCCGTCGGAAAAGTCGGTTTGCAACCACTTATAACGACGTATGGGCTCGGTCAAGCTAGACCAGCAGTGGACAACGTGAACACTTCGGCAGCTCGGTCGGCAACAGAAAAGGATGTTCCCAATTCGGTGGTTTCGGCGGTTGCGCGGCATGTAGGCGTGGTTCCTGGATTGGACGAGCTGGTCGTACTTCCGCGCGGAAACGGTTATCTGGTTTCGGCTACCGTGAATCTTTCTACAGGGGATGCTGGCAAGGTAAGATGGACGATTGCGCGCGACGTTCAAACGTTTTTTACCGAACTATTCGCGAGCAACAAGGACGTGGTGGAAGGGGAACTTTCCTTTCTGTCCAGTGGCTCCGGTGACAATGGAGAGGTCATCGCGAGTGCGGGGTTGGGACGAGCGGCCTATCAGAAACTGAGTGTGTCTGCCATGGGTGGAGACGGTATTCAGTTTACAGACCTAATGAGCCGCTCCCAGGCAGATCACGGAAATCTCGATGACTGTTGGTTTGAGGTGGATGTGAATCAACTTTCGTAACCACATTCCGACTCGCTGCAGGTCATACAAAGCGGTTAACGCCGCTTTGTATGACCGAACATATAAGCATGTGACACTCCGATGTCGCGGCGGCGAACTTCACGCATTAAAGCCCGCACCAACGGTTGGTGTCCGGTTTTCATCAATACCTCAATGATGGTCTGGGTCGTAAAAGGCTCGTCCAGCGACTCGACAACTTCTGGGTTTTCCTCTAAATGATCCAGCCAGCGGTCGTCGAATTGATCGTTGCGTTGTTGGCGATAGGCGCGCCGATATAAGTCTTTGACCGTAATGGGCAGATTGAGAATCTCTAAATAAAAATTGAGTTGATATAGCGCCTTTGCCACCGACAGATGTTCTCCTGAATGGGTCATTATTTGCCACCTCTTGCTCCCATTATCTCGGTTTATCCACAGAAACGCAAGGACATTTCCGAAATCCAAGGACTTGGACCTAAGTCCTCGTCTTAGACATGGTACAATAGGCGGCGACGAGCGTACCCGGCCTTTAGATGGGTCGCGATTTTTTCAGCAAGGGGTGTGTTTCTTGCGTTCACGGGGAATAGCCCGGGTGGGACGTGGGATAGGTGCCATTCTCGCGCTATTCATGGCAAGCGGGTGTGGAGCTCCTGACCTTTCATCCATGCATCCGAGTGTCGCAAAAAAGGCGGCACTGGTCTTCCTGGTGGGTAACAATCTACCGCATTGGTCGACACGTCAGGTTGACGACTTGCAAACGTCGACGGGTTTGGTCCTCAAGACCCAGACAGTATCCAATACACGCCAGGTGTTATCGCAGGTGCGTGGTTTGGTGAATCGCCAATTGGCTTCCTTGCCTCTATTGGTGGTCGTGGCGGATGGTCCTCCTGACGCGCAATTCATCTCTTTTCTGCATCAGCACAACGAACTGCGCGTAGAATGGTTGAGTCGCCAGACGGCGCATGTCCAACTGCAGAATTTACGCCAGGTTGTCGAAAATCCGCAGTTGGCGGCGTATGCGACGGGGTGGCTGGCCGGATCGGCCGCGATGGAGGTCGCTCAGCCAGTCGGAACGGTCGGTTGGTTCGTGAATGGGAATCAACAGCCTGCTCCAGAGATGAGCCACGCCGTGCTAGCGGGCCTGTACAACAGTGATACGGTGGCACGGGTGGAACCCTTGTCTCTGGCTGGGTTGCGGAAGCTGCCCAAGGTGGTCATCGTCTGGGGGGCTGTCCCTTCCGGTCTCCGCCAACTTGCAACCGCTTCAGGGGCGTGGTTGGTGACTCCGCCGTCCACGGACGCGTCGACGGATACGGTCTCCCTCGCCTTGCCTCCGGTCTCCGCGCTGGCGAGCGATTTAAAACTGTACGCGAAGAATCGCTGGCACGGGGGGATCCACGAAGTCAACACCGCGCCACAAATCGAGGTTAAGCTCCCGGCTTTACCTGCGAACGTGCAGACGAATCTGGAGCGGATTCAAACGACGCTGGCGAGCCAGCCTGGTTTTCCAGACAAACAGTGGCAAACCATTGCCGCGGATGTGAAACAGAAATGGCAAGTAAGTTTGGGGGTCTCCGCATAGCAGTGGCGGTTTATGGTAATCTATGAGGAAGGAGTCCGTATCGACATGTCGAATGAGAACACGGATATGGGATTGCCAGTGCATGAGTTTTATCTCCAATACCGTATCCGCAAGAATCGTCCGGGCTTGTTGGGGGACCTCGCTTCGTTGCTGGGAATGCTCGGATTTAATATCGTGCAGTTAAACGACCTCTCCGAAGAGAGTCGTGGCTTTCTCCTGCAGACCACGCACCCAGCCAATGTAGAGGTGCTTCGGCACATTCTGAGTTGTTTGGATGATGTGGAATTGGCAGGTTTGCGGCCGCCGTCGTTGCGAGATCGGATGTCTCTGCGTCATGGCCGTTTTATCGAGCGCAGCGATACGGAGACTCGAACCTATCGTTTTGTCCGCGACGAGTTGGGCGTTTTGGTCGATTTTCTCGGGGAGATATTGAAACGTCCGGGTCATCAGGTCATCGGGTTTCGCGGTCAACCCCGCGTCGGCAAGACCGAATCGATTGTGGCTGCGAGTGTGTATGCCAATAAACGCTGGACTTTTATCTCGTCCACCCTATTGCGGCAGACGATACGCAAGGATTTACCGAACGAGTACTGGCACGGTGAGCGGTTTGTCTATATTATCGACGGTGCAGTGTCCACCCTACGCGGGGGTGAACAGCATATGCAATTGGTCGATCAGGTGATGGCGTTGCCTGCTCCGATTGTGATTGAACACCCGGATATCTTCGTGCGGCACTCGCGCTTTGGCTGGAACGTCTTTGACTTGTTGATTGAACTACGTCATTATCCAGAGGAACAAATCTCATACGAGGAATATGAGCGAGAGGCGGCGAATTGGCAGGAATAGAGGGATAGGATGTCTGGAGGGTTCGGCATGCGTGATGTGGGTGAGACGTTGCGACGGCGGCGTGAGGAGATGGGACTGGACCTCAATCAGGTCGAACAGATGACGAAGATTCGCAAGCGGTATCTGATGGCTATTGAACAAGGAGACTGGAGTTCCTTGCCGGGCGAGGTGTATGGGCGCGGCTTTGTCCGGAGCTATGCGGAGGTATTGGGACTCGACGGGTTAGAGCTGCTCCGAGGTGCGGATGAGCGGCAAACCGGTGCCCCTTCTTCGTCAAACGCGGGGCTTCGTGGAGAGGGTGCAAAACCATCGACCAATGCGGTCCGTGTCTCTGCACCGGGTGATGCTCATGAAGACGAATCAGCTCGCCATTTTGAGGCGGACAATCCGCCTGTTCATTCGACCAGGACGCGCCGCGGTGGGGCACGGAAACGGAACGTCTCCCTGCCGAGTGGAAGCGGGCAGGCGGCGATTGTGGTGGCCATTCTCGTCGTGCTTGGAGCCGGTTGGTGGTATTTTAGTCAGGCGCACGGACATAGCGGCCATGATTCCAACCAATCCAATATGAATGCAAGCTCTACCAATCGTGCGATCGGGTCCAACGGGAATACCACCGGAAACAAAGTGGGGCATGCCCAGGGAACGCATTCGCATCCTACGCCGGTTAAACCAGTGAAACCGAGCGTGCAAATTACAACAGAACCGTATCAGAATGGTGTACAAAAGTATGTGGTTCAGACGGCAGATCCTTTGCGCGTAGAGATCGATGCGATGAAGTCCCGGTGCTGGACACAAGTGACCGCCGATGGAAAAGTCGTGGACGCCAGCGATATGATTGAAACAGGACAGAAGCGTACCTGGCAGGCGAAATCCTCGATGGAAATTGTGGTCGGGGCTGCGTATGCGGTCCAGTTGCATATCAATGGCAAGTCTGTCACTCTGCCTCCAATCAACGGCAAGGTGAACGTGGAAATTACGAAGACGAATACGGCCGGGTAACGGTTCGTATCGCGTTGGCTCAGGTAAGTTTTGCTGGATTTTGGAGGGTGGACAAATGGCCAAGGAAGCATCGTTTGACGTAGTGTCGAAAGTGGACCTGCAGGAAGTCGACAATGCGGTGAACCAAGCGAATAAGGAGATTGCGACCCGCTTCGATTTCAAGGGCAGCCATAGCCGCATTGACTTTGACGGGAAGTCCATCATCACGTTGGTCGCAGATGACGAATATAAGCTATCCTCTGTGTTTGACATTTTACAGAGTAAGTGTGTCAAGCGAGGGGTATCCCTGAAAGCATTGCAGCGAGGAAAAGTCGAGGCCGCCAGCGGCGGAATGGTCCGTCAGACGATTGCGTTGCAGCAAGGGATCTCGCAAGACGTCGCAAAGCAAATCATAAAAATGATTAAGGATAGTAAATTGAAGGTCCAAGCTTCCGTTCAAGGCGATCAGGTACGCGTTGCCGGAAAGAGCCGTGACGACTTGCAGGCTGTGATTCAACGCATACGGGAGGCTGACTTACCCGTTCCCTTACAGTTCATCAACTTTCGCTCGTAACAGGGCGTTCAATCCGCTCGGAACACGATGCC
Organism: Alicyclobacillus herbarius DSM 13609; assembly: GCF_000430585.1. Taxonomy (GTDB): domain Bacteria; phylum Bacillota; class Bacilli; order Alicyclobacillales; family Alicyclobacillaceae; genus Alicyclobacillus_G; species Alicyclobacillus_G herbarius. The sequence continues at coordinate 41,591 of NZ_AUMH01000011.1, read as the reverse complement.
TGGTTTGTAGGGACTACTGTGTCAGGCAGCGAGTGTTGAATGGCCACTTTGACACCTTTTTTTGCCGTGGGCTATACTGAGTGCGGTGAGTACGGCGTGGAGAATGCGCAGCGAGGAATGGGGCGTGGGTACGATTGAATCTGGCTAACCGGATTACGATAGCCAGAATTTTCTTTGTGCCGGTCATCGCGTTTTTGCTGCTGGTTCGGTTCGATTTCTGGTCCTTTACAATTAACCATCGGACAACCACAGGCAGTGAAATCATCGCGGCCTTGGTGTTTATTCTGGCAGCGAGTACCGATGGGATTGACGGTTACATTGCTCGGAAACGAAAAATCATCACGAACTTCGGAAAATTTCTCGATCCACTGGCTGATAAACTTCTCATTTCTGCGGTCTTAATCAGCTTGGTTGAGATGCAAAGGTTGTCGGCTTGGGTGGCCATCGTGATTATTAGCCGGGAGTTTGCCGTGACTGGACTGCGGCTTGTGGCGGCGGCCGACGGCATTGTACTGGCGGCCTCCAAGCTGGGGAAATTAAAGACGTTGTCTCAAGTCATTGCTATGGTTGCTTTGATTGTGAATAACTTTCCGTTTTCTGTTATCCAATTTCCTTTTGATACCTTGATGGTCTATGTGATGGTGATTCTCACCGTCGGCTCAGGAATCGATTATTTTGTGAAGAACAAGCACGTCATCGACGTAAGGGGTTGAGCGGATTGCAGGTCGAAGACGTCTGTCGCGCAGAACACATCGCGGTTGGCAGCGAGATCCTGCTTGGGCAAATCGCCAATGGACATGCCCAGACGATTTCCCAGACCCTTGCGGAACAAGGGTTTTTTCTGTTTTATCACAGCGCCGTTGGCGATAACCAGGAACGGTTGATGCAGGTCTTTCAGCAGGCGGCGAAGCGATCCAACACGGTCATTGTGACGGGAGGACTTGGCCCGACGGAGGATGACTTGACGAAAGAGGCGCTGGCCGCTTCCTTGGGACGGCGGCTGATTTTGTCCGAATCCGCTCTGCGCGAGATTGAATCGTACTTTCACGGGCGCGGTCGCCCGATGCCGGAATCGAATCGGAAACAGGCGCTCTGCATTGAAGGTGGAGAACTCATACCCAACCCCAACGGCACTGCGCCGGGGCAGTACATTTTCGCGGATGGCGTACACTATTTCTTGTTGCCGGGTCCTCCGTTAGAAATGAAGCCGATGCTGACGAACAGCGTCATCCCAAAATTGCACACTATTTTTTCCAACCGGCGATTGATCCGTTCGCGCGTTCTGCATTTTTGTGGCATTGGCGAGTCGGATGTCGATATGCAGATTCGCGACCTGCTTCACAAGTCCAATCCAACTGTGGCTCCGCTCGCGGGTGAAGGGGAGATGCTGTTGCGCATCTCCGCGGCTGCGGAATCCGAAAGTGTTGCAGATGCGTTAATCAAACCGATTGAGGAAGAAATTCGTAGGCGGTTTGCGGATTATATTTACGGTACCGATGAGGAAACCTTGCCGTCGGCTGTGGGTCGTCGGCTGCGGGAATCGGGGTGGACGCTCGCCTTGGCCGAAAGTTGCACCGGCGGACTAATTTCCTCTATGATAACGGCGGTGCCAGGAAGTTCGGCGTACTTTCAAGGCGGGGTCGTCGCTTATCAGAACGAGGTAAAGCAAGCTGCGCTTGGGGTGCAAGAAGAAACGTTGCGTAGGTACGGCGCAGTTTCAGAGCCGACGGCCGCGGAAATGGCACGCGGGGTCCAGACGAGGCTTGGCGCGACAATTGGAGCGGCCGTGAGCGGAATTGCAGGTCCGTCCGGCGGGACTCCAGAAAAGCCGGTTGGCACCGTGTGTGCAGCTATTGCCGGCCCGGACGGGGTGTCCACTTGGACCATGCACTTACGAGGGTCCCGGGAACAAATTCGCGTCCGAGCCGCCAAACGGGTGCTCTGGGAGGTCTATCGACGGATAGGCGAGAAGCCTGCCGGCGCGTAAACGCCGACTCCCGGATGGGAACAGCAGAGAAAGGTGAGAACATGACATTATTTACAGATTTACCGCTGAGCAAACGCGTCCAAGACGCGATCAATGACATGGGTTTTGAAGAGCCATCGCCGATTCAGGCGGCGTGTATTCCGCTTGTGCTGGAAGGCCGGGAGGTGATTGGACAGGCTCAGACCGGTACTGGGAAAACAGCCGCCTTCGGAATTCCGATGGTGGAAATGGTGACAACGGATCGAAAAGTGCAGGGCTTGGTGTTGACGCCGACGCGGGAGCTGGCCATTCAGGTGGCGGGGGAATTTCGTAAGATTGCCAAATACAAGCGGATCCGTACCCTGCCGATTTATGGTGGGCAATCCATCGTCCATCAGATTCGCGCGCTGCAGCAAGGCGTGCAAATTGTCATCGGGACGCCCGGGCGAGTGCTCGACCACCTGCGTCGCGGTACATTGGATTTAAGCTCGGTGCGGATGGTGGTTTTGGACGAAGCGGATGAAATGCTCGACATGGGCTTCATCGAAGATATTGAAGCAATCTTATCCGAGACGCCGGCAGAACGGCAGACGCTTTTGTTTTCGGCGACGTTTCCGCCCGCGGTGAAGCGGCTGGCCACGCGTTACATGCGAAACCCGGAGCACGTGACGGTCAACCGTGGCGAGGTTACCGTCCCGATGATTGACCAGGTATACTATAAAGTCCTAGAACGGAATAAGCTGGATAGCCTCTGCCGCATCATCGACAGTGAAGAGGTTTCCCTAGGGATTATCTTTTGCCGCACCAAACGGGGCGTCGACGAATTGACGGAGGCCCTGCTGGCGCGCGGCTACCTGGCCGATGGCCTGCATGGTGACTTGAGCCAAACGCAGCGCGACCGGGTCATGAGAAAGTTTCGCTCCGGGGATATTGAGCTCCTGATTGCCACAGACGTGGCCGCCCGCGGGATTGACGTAGAGAATGTGACGCACGTCATTAACTACGATTTGCCGCAAGACCCCGAGTCCTATGTACACCGCATCGGTCGCACGGGCCGGGCCGGTAAGCGCGGGTTGGCGATTTCACTGGTTACGCCGCGGGAGTTTAAGCTGCTGAAACAGATTCAGCGCGAAACGGGAGCCCATATCGAATCGCGGGACGTGCCTACGCTGGCGGATGTGGCCGAGCGACAGGCGGAAATGTGGCGGGAACGACTGGTACAAACGATTCAAGAAGGTGGCCTTGCCCATTACCGCGCCATTTTGGGGAACGTCGTCGATGAATTCGATCCGGTCGATGTCGCGTGTGCGGCGTTGAAACTAGCTTCGGCTGGAGAAACCCAGGGTCGTGAAGAAGAGGATTATGACTTTGGGGACACCGGGGCGAAGCCGGGCATGGTTCGGTTCTTCGTCAACATCGGGCGATCCGCACGAATCGGCCCGTCCGATTTGGTGCGGACGATTTCCGAAGAGGCCGGAGTCCCCGGGCAGGCGATTGGCAAGATTGATATTTTCGACCGCTTTACCTTTGTCGAGGTGGAACAGGAGTCGGCCCCGTTCGTGTATGAAGCGTTGCGCCACAGCCGCATTAACGGATCAAGGGTGAACTTGGAACCGGCGAAACCCCGCAGTCGTATGCGCTAACCACGAATACCGAACTTCGAATCGTGCACAGCCAGGCGCATTCAGCGCTGACCACAGCGCCGGATGCGCTTTTTACTGAGCATGAATGGGAACAGGTGTTTGCATAATCATTTGGAACTGATACAATAGGCAACAGGAATTAGACCGGCCTGTGTCGAAAACAGGGGTGTCGAAGACAGAGCGAGTGCTTCCTCAGAGGATGAGGGATAAGACGGGATGGTGGCGACATGAACGATAAGCGCGCGGCCCTGGAGATGGCCTTAAAAAAGATTGAAAAGGATTTTGGCAAGGGTTCTGTCATGTGGCTTGGGGAAGCGTCCGCTTCCATGAATGTAGAGTCGATTCCGACCGGGTCCATTGCACTGGATATCGCGCTTGGGGTCGGAGGGTTCCCTCGCGGTCGCATCATTGAAATTTACGGGGCTGAATCTTCGGGTAAGACAACGGTCGCGCTGCATGCGGTCGCCGAAGTACAAAAGCGCGGCGGTCAGGCGGCCTTCATTGACGCAGAACACGCGTTAGACCCTTTATATGCCCAAAAATTAGGGGTCAACGTGGACGAGCTGCTCATCTCTCAGCCGGACACAGGGGAACAGGCGCTGGAGATTGCCGAGGCATTGGTGCGTAGCGGGGCTGTAGATATTATCATTGTCGACTCCGTCGCAGCCTTGGTCCCAAAAAACGAGTTGGAAGGGGACATGGGGGATTCCCACGTAGGTCTCCAGGCGCGTCTGATGTCTCAGGCCCTGAGGAAACTGGCTGGCGCCATTTCCAAATCGAAGACGATTGCCATTTTCATCAACCAGATTCGGGAAAAGGTCGGCGTGATGTTTGGCAATCCAGAAACGACCACGGGCGGACGGGCCCTGAAGTTCTATTCGACGATTCGTCTCGAGGTTCGTCGTGCTGAGGCGCTGAAAATGGGCAACGACATCGTGGGCAGTCGGATGCGCATTAAGGTCGTCAAAAATAAGGTGGCTCCGCCGTTCAAACAGGTGGATGTGGACCTGATGTTTGGCGAGGGGATTTCTCGGGAAGGCAGCCTTATCGATATCGGAACCGAATTGGATATCATTCAAAAGAGCGGAGCTTGGTATTCCTTTCGCGATGAACGATTAGGACAAGGCCGGGAGAATGCGAAGCAGTTCCTCAAAGAACACCCAGAGATTGCCGAAGAGGTTGAACAGCAGATACGAGCCCACTTTGACTTAAATCCGGCTCCCATCGCTGTAATGGCGGCGGATGAAGATGAAGGATTCGTATTCGAAGAGTGACCAAGGCGATCAAATCCGCCCGCAAAACGAGCGTGATTTGCGGACTCGCGCGCTGGCGGATTGGGAGAGCCGGGAGCGGCCCCTCGTCAACGGCGGGGCTTCGGTCGATGCGCAGGCCGACGGCCAGGCGCCGCGTATCAGCGCAGTTATGGAAGTGACCGGACGGACGAATTGGCTGTCTGTCCAATTTGATGACCAGTCAGAGCTTCAGGTTACCCTCCGAGACTGGGCGGATTTCGGTCTCAAAGTCGGACAGAGCATCCCTGCTTTCATGCGGAGAGAACTTGAGCAAAGAAGTGTCGAAGCTGCGGCTTATGAGGTGGCGCTCCGATACTTGAAACGTTCGCATACGGAGGCGGAGGTGCGCCAATATCTCCGGCAAAAAGGGTACAATCAAGCTGCTGTGGATAGTGCCCTGAAATGTTTGAAGACTGTGGGAGCTATCGATGATGAGGCATATGTGGCCCGCTTTGTGGAAGTGAAGGCCCACCGGATGAGCCGTCGCGAGATGTCGTGGAGGCTGCGGCAAAAAGGGATACAGAGTCGGGAACTGACCCCCTATGTGGATGCGGACCGCGTTCGGCAGGCGGAACAAGATGCTTGCCAAGAGTTGGCACGTAGGTATTGGCGGAGAATAAAGGACTCGGACGCTCAGGTGCGAGTCCGCAAGTTGGCCGCATACCTAAACCGGCGAGGATTTCCGGTGGACGTATCGCGTATTGCCATTCGCGCAATCCTGGCTGAGGCAGACCAGTCCGCCACGGACTTCGATACCGATTGGACCGAATAAGGAAGGAACGGATCGACAGGGGGGTGAGATGTATGCTGGGCCGCGTCCGACAGCTGTATGGAAATCGCGGTCCGCGTTTCCGTTTACGGCCGCCCGCTTGCCTGGCGGCCGTTTTCCTCACCTTGACATCCCTTCCCATCGAAATATACAATAAAAATGCGTATCATTTACGGCCTCTAGCTCGAACTGTGGTGTCGCCATGGCGTACCTGCTTGCGTGGCGGTTCGCGGCGGTGAGCAAGGAGGCAGACACATGTCCAGCACCTTTGTCATTGTTGTCGCGGCGGCAGTGGCTGTCGTGGCCTTGTTGGTTGGCTTTGGAATGGGTTATATCGTCCGACGTTCGTTCGCGGAGGCGAAGATCGGCAGTGCGGAGTCGAGAGCTCTCGAGATTCTTGAATCCGCGCAGCGTGACATTGAAGCAAAAAAGAAAGAAGCCTTGTTGGAAGCGAAAGAAGAGGCGCACCGGATTCGCCATGAAGCAGAACGGGACATCCGTGAACGCCGGAACGAAATTCAGAAGTTGGAACGTCGTTTATTGCAGAAAGAAGAGACTTTGGACCGTAAGCTGGAAGCTCAGGAGCAAAAGGCGGAGGAGCTGAAGGCGAGAGAGCAGCGCATCCGTACTCTGGAGGCTGAAATCGAGCAACTTCACCAGCAGCGTGTTGCTGAATTAGAGAGAATTTCCGGTCTCACGCAAGAAAGCGCCCGCGAAATGATTCTCTCGGCGGTTGAGCGGGAGAGCCGCCACGATGCGGCCGTATTAATGAAGGAAATCGAGCAAGCGGCACGTCTGGAAGCGGAGAAAAAGGCTCGGGATATCATCGCAACCGCCGTTCAACGTTGTGCGGCAGACCACGCGGCTGAAATTACTGTTTCGGTCGTCAACTTGCCGAATGACGAAATGAAAGGCCGCATTATCGGGCGTGAGGGTCGGAACATCCGTACGCTGGAAACGCTGACGGGTATCGACCTCATCATTGACGACACACCCGAAGCGGTCATTCTTTCGGGGTTTGATCCGGTTCGGCGGGAAATTGCCCGGGTTGCGTTAGAGCGGTTGGTGGCCGATGGTCGAATTCATCCAGCGCGAATTGAGGAAATGGTTGAAAAGGCTCGTCGAGACATCGACGAACTCATTCGTGAGGAAGGCGAACAGGCCACGTTTGAGACGGGTGTTCACGGTTTGCACCCAGACCTGGTGAAACTTCTGGGCCGCTTGAAATTCCGCACAAGCTATGGTCAAAACGTGCTCAAACACTCGATTGAAGTGGCGCATTTGGCGGGGTTGATGGCAGCAGAGTTAGGCCTGGATGTTCAATTGGCAAAACGCGGTGGATTGTTGCACGATGTCGGCAAAGCGGTCACGCATGAAGTCGAAGGTTCACATGTCGAAATTGGGGTTGATCTCGCTAAGCGATACCGAGAGCACCCGGTTGTCATCAATGCCATTGCGGCTCATCACGGGGATGTTCCATTTACCTCCCCAGTCTCTGTCATCGTTGCCGCCGCAGATGCGGTTTCGGCAGCAAGACCCGGGGCGCGTCGGGAAACCCTCGACATTTACATGAAGCGTCTGGAACAGTTGGAGTCGATTGCGGAGTCGTTTGAAGGTGTTGAGAAGAGCTACGCGATTCAGGCCGGACGAGAAGTCCGCATCATTGTAAAGCCAGAAATGGTGGATGATGCGGAGTCCATACGGATCGCTAAACAGATCTCGAAGAAGATTGAAAATGAGCTGGATTATCCTGGACAAATCAAAGTCACTGTGATTCGAGAAACTAGAGCCGTGGAATACGCAAAATAGAGTAGCCGATGGGCTACTCTATTTTTTCCGGTCTTGCCTGGTAGGTGTGCAAGTTGGCGGCAGGGAGGTTGTAGAGTGCGTGTATTGTTTATCGGCGACATCGTGGGCCGGCCGGGACTGGAGTTTACGGCCGCGGTGCTGGCAAGGCACTATTCCGAGTGGCACCCGGACCTCGTCGTGGCCAACGGGGAGAATGCCTGCGCCAGTGGGCGCGGCTTATCGCCGCGTGTGGCCGAAAGGCTGTATGAAGCAGGTGTGGAATTACTGACGCTGGGCAACCACACGTGGGATCAGAAAGAACTCATCGACTACATTGATTCCGATGCGCGTATCGTTCGTCCGGCCAACTATCCAAAGGGGACCCCCGGGCGTGGTTTCACGCTGTGCCCGGTCAACGGGACGCCGGTTCTCCTCATCAATGTCATGGGCAGGACGTTTCTGAGTCAACTGGATTGCCCATTTCGGGCAGTGGACGAAATTCTTCAGGAACACCCGCAGGTTCGACATGTGCTCGTGGACATACATGCCGAAACGACCTCCGAAAAGTTGGCCATGGGGTGGCACTTGGACGGTAGGGTCTCCGCGGTGTTGGGTACACATACGCACGTACAGACCGCCGATGAACGGATTTTACCGCAGGGCACGGCCATGATTACGGATGTCGGGATGGTTGGCCCCCGCAACGGGATCCTCGGCATGGACCGAATGCGGATTCTACGCAAAATGTTAACCCACATGCCCGAGCGATTTACCGTCGCCGACGGGCCTTGCCAATTTTGCGCGGTTCTCCTTGATTTGGATGACAAAACGGGTAAGGCGAACCACATTGAGCGCATCCTCATTTTCGAATCCTGAACAGTCGTTCTGTAGACTGGAGAACGATTGCGACGGGTGACGATTTTCCGTGTCGTAAGGAATCATTCTGGAATCTGTGAATATCGATATAGTGTCCTAGTCCCGAGGTTTTCCCGAAGGAGGTCATCCGAGCGTGGATGTATTAAAAGTATCCGCCAAGTCCAATCCCAATTCTGTAGCAGGGGCCTTGGCAGGAGTTTTGAGAGAACGTGGATCCGCCGAGATTCAGGCCATCGGGGCAGGTGCACTAAACCAGGCGGTCAAGGCGGTGGCCATTGCCCGCGGGTTCGTGGCACCCAGTGGGGTGGATTTAATCTGTATACCGGCATTCACGGATATTGTCATCGATGGGGAGGAACGAACGGCAATCAAGCTGATTGTCGAACCAAGGTGAAGGGAGAACCAAGAGATTGACGCCCGTAGCGATTGCTGACGCACATGTTGACGTTCTTTGGCGCATGGACGAAGAAAGACACCCTTTTTATGGAGATTCGCCTTTGATGGCAAGCTATCAGAAGATGCAGGAAGCTCACGTCCGAACTCAGGTGTTTGCCCTCTTTACCTCTCCTCGCCGTTCCTCGGGCACTCAGCTTGAACAGGTACTGCGCTGCCTGGACCGGTTCTATCACGATGTGGTCCGTCCAGGCAGCGTCCGCATGGTTGTCGATGCGAAAGGGCTCTCGGCCGCGCACCAGCAAGGAGAGGTGGCAGCCGTATTGTCTCTGGAAGGAGCCGGATGCCTGCACGGCCAGGTCTCGCTTCTCCGGGTTTTGCACCGTTTAGGCGTCCGGGGTGTGGGATTGACTTGGAACGATGCGAACGAGTTTGCCGACGGATGCCTGGAAGACCGCAACGCAGGCCTGACGCGTAGCGGGCGAGAACTCGTGCGCGAACTGGCTCGTCTCGGCATGTGGCTGGACCTCGCGCATCTGGGGGATGGGAGCACGGCGGATGCGCTGCGTTGCTCCGACGGGCCGGTCATGGCCTCACATGCTAACGCGCGGCAGGTGCATCCGCATCCCCGCAATCTCCCCGACGCGGTGATTCGAGAAATCGTTCAACGTGACGGGTGGATAGGGCTCACCTTTGAGGGCTCGTTTGTATCGGAGAGGGAACACCTGAGTATGGATGCGGTTCTGGAGCACGTGGACTACATGCTCAACCTAGGGGCGGAAGACCATCTCGGCTTTGGGTCAGACTTTGATGGCACGTCGCATCCGATACCTGGACTGGCGGACATGGGCGACTATCCGGCGTTGGCCCGCAAACTGCGGGAGCGCTATGGGGAAGCATTGACCCGGAAGCTGATGGCAGAAAATCTGGAACGTTTTTTGCTTCAGGTCTTGTCCTAGGCGCGAGACCGGGAGGACAGATATCATCATTTACAGATGGGCAGTGCCTGAGACATGGGCACTGCCCATTTTTGCACCACATGTGGGCGCTCTGCATACTGATGAACTAACCCGGCCTGGGCGGGGCGGCGCGTCAATCGGCTGACAGTCCGGGAATAGAAGGAGGTTGCCGCATGGTACTCTCAACGAAAGATTTCAGTTACCGTGAGATCGTCGCCAACGCGGTATGCGGGCGTGGCAGCAAGTATTCGCAGACTACCTACACGGTGCGTCCGGCCAACCGTCCCAGCACCATCGGGGGATGCTGGGTGATGAATCACCACTATGATGCAGAGCTGGTTGGAGACTACGTCGAGGTCCACGGTCGGTTCGACATCAATGTATGGTATTCGTACAATGGCAACTCGGAAACGGCGGTTGCCAAGGATACGGTATCGTACGTCGAGCAAATCGCCCTGCGTGACCTGGATGTGGCGTGCGAGCGGGACAGCCGACAGGTCGAGGTACGCGTTCTGCAGAATCCGAACTGCCTGGATGCCACCATCACGGGGAACGGATCGGAAATCCTTGTGCGCGTCGAAAAGGAAATGGGCGTCGAACTGATTGGTCAGACGAAACTTTGCGTGGTGACCGCTGAACTCCCCAAGAAGAAGGACGACGACTTCGCGGACGAAGACGAAGTGCTTGAAGAAGTGGAAATTGAGGACTGACGGATGGAACAATATGGCCGTCGGGGCGTGGGAACGCCCCTTTTTTCTCGGGCCATGCGGACTGAAGGAGCGAGTACGATTGCTGCTGCGCGTGATAACCGATCCACGATTAACCGGTGAACGTATGGATTGGGAGGGAGAAACTCCGCCGCACACGATCCGATACGGGGATCGCACCATCGCTGTGACGCCGCCCGAAGGCACGCCGATCCATCCGGTCGCCTTTTCTCGAGAATCTACAGGCGTGAACGTGGTCCGCTTCAGTCCCAGCGTCAGCCGGCAGCTCTGCCTGCCGGCCAATCTATACCTGCATGGAAAAGTGGAAGAGAACGGGTGGCGGCTGGGGCCATGTCTCGGGATCTACACTCGGCTGAGCCACGGCCGATTGCCGTTTGACTCGCAGACACGGTTGTTTCGCGATCTCGCCAAGCTAGGCGCCGATTGTGCGGTGGATGTGGTCATTTTGACCCCTGGGTTTCTGCGGTCGGGGTTGGGATGGCGATATCACCCGGAACTTGACACCTGGCGGGAACAGCCTGTCCCGATGCCGGACGTGATTCTGCGTCGGGCTGCCAGTTTTGCTGAGGCACAGTCGACCGCACATCGCGAGCTTTCCGGTATGGGACAATCGGGACGGGTACACACGTTGCCTTCCGAATATGGGGACAAGTGGTTTGTCTATAAGGAACTATCGGCCCAGCCGCGCTTCGCTGCGCATTTGCCTACGACCCGCTACGCGCGCGCAGTTCGAGACCTCGTTTGCGCGGCGGCTGATTTGAAGGACGTCTACGTCAAGCCGACCCGGCGCGCCCGGGGTGCGTCTGTGTTTCGATTATGTCAGCAATCAGACGTCTGGGAAACCGTCTTTCACAAGCGACGGACGGTGGCCAACAAGGAGGTCTTGAGCGTGGTCCGGCGGCGCTTCTCGAGTGTCGACGCATTGTCGAACTTTTGGATGGCGCGCCGCATCACGCCATGTATTGTCCAGCAAACGATTCCTGTTTTCCGGTTTCCGAACGGACAACCTGTAGATTTTCGTTGGCTGGTTCAGTTTACCCCGACGCCTTGTGTGACCGCGCGGGTAGCGCGCATTGGGAGGCCGTACGCGGTGACGACCAACCTGCACACCGGAGGGCGTCCAGAGAACGCCGAATCGGCGCTTCGAGAACTGGGGTGGTCCCAACCCGAACAGCTGTTGAACCGATTGGATGAAATCGCGCTTGGCGTCGCCGAACACCTCTACCACCACTACGGGCCGTTTGCGGAACTTGGGGTTGACCTGGCCTTGTCCAAAGAATGCGAGGTCTTTGTGCTCGAGGTGAATCCGACACCGGGTAGGCGGATGCTGAGATTGTTGGGGACGGATGTCCGGGAGATGTCATTACGAAACTGGCTCGAATATGCTATCAACGCGGCTGGGTTTCGTGACGAGACATGACCGGAAAGGAGAGGGCCGAATGGACACGGATCGACGCATGAAACTAGAGTGGTTTCCAGATCCGTATTCATCGCTACGGCTCCATCCCCGGGTCTTCCGAACGCTTACGCCATCGGAAACCTCCATGTCCTGCGATCTGGTTTGTGCGGGAAGGACTTTTCGTGTACCACTGGGTGTGGATGCCACAGTACCAGCCGACACCATCCGGATGAGCAGTAAACTTGCCCGCGAGCTCGGCATCTTCGACCTGCGGGCCGAGTTGACTGCTTTCTTTATCAATGGAAAGCTGCGCATCGGGCCGCTGGTAGGTATCTTATGCAACCCGCGTTGGGATGAGCGCAGGCAGAGTCTGAAGGTGACCCAGCAACTGCTAGGTCTCGAAAAATTGGCGGCCGCTGCACGTGAGGCCGGCGCGTTGTGCTACCTCTTCGGCGCCTCCGACGTTGACTTGGAAGAGCGGCGAGTGCGCGGATACGTCCACGACGGGAACAGCTGGAGCCCGCACCAGCTGCCACTGCCCGACGTGATCTACGACCAGGTCGTCTCACGCAGGGTAGAGCGCCGCGCCGGCGGGGCAAAAGTCCGCAAGGAACTGTCTAAGGTCTATGGAGACCGCATTTTCAACGATGGATTTTTCGATAAATGGCAGGTCCACGAGTGGTTGATGGCCAATTCGCGCACCCGTGGCTGGCTGCCTGCGACGACTCGGTACACGACGACGGCAGCGGCTGCAGGATTTATCAGCCGCTATCCGCTGACATACCTCAAACCGGTGCATGGCAGCCTGGGTTTGGGTGTAGTCCGCGTGGAGCGTACGGCGGAGGGTTATCAGTGGACCGTGCGGCGCAAACACGCGCCTGCACAGGCCGCCTTTGCGCCCAGTGCGGAGGAAGTGGTGGAACGGTTAAAGTCTCGCCTATGCTCCCGCCCGTATCTTCTCCAACAAGGGATCCTGCTCGCCACTGTGCATAACCGGCCGTTTGACATTCGCATTTTGATGCAGCGCGACGGCAGCGGACAGTGGCGTCGGACCAAGATGTTTGCGCGGGTGGCCAAGTCGGGAGAAATCACGTCAAACCTAAGCAGCGGCGGTGAGGCGCAACCGGTGCCCGAAGTCATACGCGCCATCGCGGGCAAAGAGCTCGCGCCGACGCCCATCTTACGAAAAATTCGCCGAGCGGCGCGGGAAGTTGTCGATGTGGTCGAGAAAGGCGCCGGGAAATCGTTTGCCGAACTCGGGATTGACATCGGAGTTGATCAGGAAGGGCGGATTTGGGTCATTGAGGTCAACTCGAAACCGTGGAAAACGCCCGAATCGGCGAAAGGGCGCCAGGACTTGACCGAATTGGCGTTCATCCGGCCCATTCAGTATGCCATCCATCTGGCGGAGCAGATCTAGACGTACGTCGCGGAAAGGGGAAATCGCGCATGGCTTGCTATTTATTGCATGCGGGGCAGCCTTCCGCCAAAAGGCTGCTGCGGCGGGTAAGCGCCTTGCAGGCATACTCATCCGCCAGCGCGGTTGGCACCAAGGATGTCGTGCTACGCTGGGGGCCAACGCGCGAGAGCGATCCCCCACAGGGTCGTATCCTCAACTCCGCCCGTGCGGTTGCTCGCACTCGTTCCAGGGTTGCCATGGGGCGTTTCCTGAGGCGGGTAGGGATTCGAGCAGCCCGGGATCGGACCCGCGGCGAGGAGGAAGAACGGTTTCAGCGGCAGTTTCGCATTCCCGTCTTTCACTTAACCCCATTAGCTTGTTTTCGAAGTGATGCGGGATCCGCCTGGATCAATGAACGAATTCAACGCATTCAAGAAAATTTTGTGGAAGTGTCGCCCGATGAGGACCGACTCACGCGCCGGGCGGTCCGACTCGCCATGCGCGCCGTGCATGCGTTGGGCCTGGACTTTGGCCTGGTCAGCATTGGACAGACAGGCAAAGGGCTGCTGGCGGTTCTGGATATCACGCCCAACCCGGTCCTTACAGGCCGGATGCTGGAGTTGTTCGAAAAGGCCGTGACCGATTACATCGCAGAGGAAACGCGTGCACCAGAGGTATACAGTGGTGTGTTACTCGGCACCGACTTGGAACTGATGTTGCGCAACTCTGCAGGCAAGATGGTGTTGGCGAGCAAGTACTTCGGACGTCGCGGGCCCATTGGCTGTGACGACCGCAGTATTCATATGGACGGTCGCCGGCTTCCGCTGCTGGAACTGCGTCCAGAACCGGATACGAATCCACTGGTCGTGGTCAACCGTCTGCGTGACCTGATGACGGAGGCTGCACTGACGATAAACCGCAGGGGGGTACAGTGGCGCGCCGGCAGTATGCCGTTTCGGCCCTTTTGTACCGGCGGGCATATCCACTTCTCCAACGTGCCGCTGACTGGTCACTTCGTGCGGGTACTGGACAATTATCTCGGCTTGCCGTTGATGCTGGTGGAAAACCCAGAGACTGCCGTGCTGCGTCGACCTCGATATGGGTTTCTCGGCGACGTCAGGCACAAGAGCTGGGGGTTCGAATACCGTACACCATCCAGTTTTCTGGTGGATAGGGATGTCGCCACGGCGGCGATGTGTCTGGCGTGCGTGCTGGCGGCCCATCACCGCGACTTACCCGTGGTCGACCTGTATGACATTCACCTGCAGACCGCATTTTACCGTGCGGATCAGGCTGCTTTACGCCCGATCGCGTTGCGGAATCTGGGGAATCTAGGCGGACTTGCTGTGTTTGAACGCTTCCGAGATTACATCATGCCATTGGTTGAGATGATTGAACAGGGGCGAACGTGGGATGAAACGGTGGATGTGCGGGTCGTCTGGGACATTCCGCTGGCCAAAGTGGAAACTGGGCGCCGAAAAACCGTGCGTCGGTCGCAGTCGCTCGTCGCATCCCACCCGGTTCGGGGATAGGAGGTGAGGGTATGCGTAGAGCCCTTCAATTGGTTTGGCTGGAGAAGGGCGGCAAGTTGGAAATGGCCGTGGTCTGGCCAGAAAACGGCAGAAACCGTCCAGACACCAGTACTGCGGTGCCTGCGCAGGTGAGGGTGTCGAACCTGTTGCTTCCTTGTTATGAATCGGTTGAGAACGCGCGGACGGTCTTCCGGACGCCTTTAGACTGGCGTCGGGCCCCGGACGGGGTGGCGCGGGTCGGACCGGTCTTCGCCATTCTCGCCGGTGGGCGGGACGGGAAGTTTGTCGGCAATCGGTCGCACTTCCGGGACCTCATCCGCATGGGGAGGCGGCAAGGGCAGTTCGTCTATGTATTGCCGGACGACCAGGTAAATGACAATGAGGTGTGGACGGGGTTTGTGCGCATCCGACCGGGGGTATGGCGTCCGCTTCCTTGCCCGCGCCCGCAGGCGGTTTACAATCGAATTCCGCTGCGGCACCTGGAGAAGACCGAGATGGCGGCGAACGCGCGACGAACTCTGAAAGAATATGGGATTCCCATGTTCAATCCAGAGTACTTTGACAAAGCGGTGCTTTATCGCGTCCTGTCCGGATCGGCTTTGTCGCGCCACTTGCCCGAATCGGCCTTCTCTATCGACGCAATGACCCTAGACCGCATGCTCCAACGGTATCAGGCGGTTTATTTGAAACCCGCAGGCGGCAGTATGGGGCATGGCATCATGCGCATTGAGCGCCAAGGGGAGGGCTATCGCCTGCAGGTGTTAAAGAAGGGGCGAACCCGCACCACCGTGGCATCGGACTTAGCAGAGGTATTGCGCATCATGGAACGGGAGCGGACTGGCGGGGCATATGTGATGCAGGCGGCCAAAGAACTGCTCAAGTGGGAGGGGCATCCGTGTGATTTTCGTGTACTCCTGCAGAAACACCGCGGCATGTGGCGAGTGGTTGGTGTCGGGGTGCGCGTGGCGGGAGACGGAGTGATTACGACGCATGTTCCCAACGGGGGTTCGATTGCGGCCGCGGATTTAGTCCTGCGGCATCACTTTGGGCCTCGGGGGGGCGAGGTCAAGCGCTCGTTGGAGCATATGGCGGTCGCTTGTGCGCGCGCGATTGATCGACACTATCGGGAGCAGCTCGGGGAGATGTCGATGGACATCGGAATTGACCAGGAAGCTCGTCTGTGGTTTTTTGAGGCGAACTCGAAGCCGATGAAGTTTGATGAGCCAGAAATCTGGCGGCAGGGGCTGCGCGGAACCTTGATTCACTTGGCGGAATTGGCCGACCTTGAGCCCGTGCACGCGCGGGTATAGAAGCAACGAAAGGCAGACGACAATTTCTGACGCGTCTTTTTTCCTCATGGTATAATAGGACATTGTAGCAGAATCAATGGTGTAGTTGCGATACCCACAAAGGCTGAACGCCGTGAGGAGGGGAGCGCATGGAAAACCGAATCAAACAACTGCGGGAGGGGCGGCTGATTCCTGGCAAAGGAATCGCGTTTAACACGCACCGGCCCCGCCCGGTTGACTATATTCAGTTTGACGTCGCGTCGATGGTGAAAGGGTACCAGGTAGGCCGGAAAGCGAATGGTGAGCCGTACCGGTATTTGATTAAGACGTATGGTTGTCAGATGAATGAACACGACACCGAGATGATGGCGGGCCTTCTGCAGGCGATGGGCTACGAGCCAGCCGAGGATGTGGAAGTGGCCGATTTCATCCTTTTCAATACCTGTGCGGTGCGAGAGAACGCCGAGGACAAGGTGTTTGGCGAAATTGGTCGTCTGCGTCCGCTCAAGGCCACGCACCCGGAACTGATTCTGGGTTTGTGTGGGTGCATGGCACAGGAGAAGAGTGTACAGGCGATGGTTCGGGACAAGTTTCCGTGGGTGGACTTGGTGTTTGGGACACATAACATCCACCGCTTGCCGCAGCTTCTGACAAGGGCTCGGAACAGCCAGGACACCGTCATGGAAGTCTGGGACGAGGCGGCTGCCACCGTGGAACAGCTGCCCAAGCTGCGCAAAGACCGCGTTCGTGCGTGGGTCAACATCCAGTATGGGTGCAATAAATTTTGCACATACTGCATCGTCCCGTATACCCGAGGGGCGGAGCGCAGCCGTCGTCCGGAAGACATTGTGGCTGAAGTCAGGCAGTTGGCCGAAGAAGGGTTCCGAGAGGTCACCTTACTCGGGCAAAATGTCAATGACTATGGTGTCGACCTGGGGGATGTCACGTTTGCCACACTCCTGCGCCAGGTCAATCAGGTGCCAGGAATTGAGCGAATTCGCTTCACGACGTCCAACCCGTGGAACTTTACCGATGAACTGATGGCCGCAATCGCCGAGTCGGAACACGTCGTAGAACACATTCACTTGCCGGTTCAGTCGGGCAACAACCAGGTATTAAGGCGGATGAACCGTACGTATACACGGGAGTACTACCTCGAGCTGGTGGACAAAATCCGTAGGGCGGTGCCAGGCGTGCAACTGACTACGGATATCATTGTCGGGTTCCCCGGGGAAACGGAAGCCCAATTTGAGGACACGTTGAGCCTGATTGAACAGGTGCGCTTTGACAACGCGTTTACGTTTATCTATTCACCACGCGAAAACACGCCGGCTACACGTTTTGCGGACAATGTGAGCTTGGAAGAAAAGAAGCGGCGCCTGCAGCGTTTGAATGAAGTGCAATATCGAATCAGCCGTGAACTAAATGAACGCATGGTCGGTCAAACGGTCGAAGTTTTGGTGGAAGGACAGAGCAAAACCAACGCGTCGGTGCTCTCCGGCCGCACACGAGGCAACAAGTTGGTCCTGTTCCCGGGCAATCCGGCGTGGACGGGCCGCTTGGCGCAGGTTGAAATCACGGAAGCAAAGACCTGGACGTTGACCGGACGTCTACGCTCCATTGAACCAGCCGCCGATACGGGACAGGAGGAGTTGGCATGAGCCACACTGCCGAGGCTGCGCGGGTTACGCGTGAGGCCATTTTAACCAAGGCAGATGCCATTGCCAAGCAGATTACCGCCTTGGATGCGTACGCGCGGTATTGGCAGGCACGGGAGAAAATGGAGCGGCACAAGCGGGCGCAGGAACTGTTTGAGGAACTCAAGCTCAAAACCAACCAGAGCCTGATTCTCAAGCAGCGTCTGCCGGAAGATCACCCAAAGGTGATGTTGGCAGAGCTCGAAATGCAAGAGGTGGAGAGTGAGCTGTGGAAGATTCCGGTCGCCATGCAGTATAAGGAGGCTCAGGCCGAGCTCAATGAGTGTCTGCAAGGCGTAATTTCCGTTTTGCTGACCCGCATTCGTCAAGCTGTCCCCGTGGAACAAGGACCGCGTCAGGGATGCGGACGCGGCCATGGCGGGCAGGGTTGTGACTGCGGCCGGCGCTAGGCGGTAGCGCCTTGGCGAGATCTCGACCGGACACCCATGGAGGCATTCGTATGTCGTTAACCCCAATGATGAGGCAGTACCAGGAACTCAAGCAGCAGCATCCGGACGCATTGCTGATGTTTCGACTGGGAGATTTCTATGAACTGTTTTTTGAGGACGCGGAGACGGCCAGCCGCATTCTGGACATCACGCTGACCGGTCGTGATGCAGGGAGCGCTGGCCGCGTTCCCATGTGTGGAGTCCCATTTCACAGTGCGGATCAATATATTACGCGCCTGGTGGACCACGGATACGCGGTGGCAATCTGCGAACAGACGGAAGACCCGAAGCAGGCGAAGGGGTTGGTCCGCCGTGAAGTGGTGCGCGTCATCACACCCGGAACCAGTGTGCGCGAGGATGAGGTCGGGCATCGATACTTAATGGCCATCATTTCCCTTTCGGACCGGTTGGGCATCGCCCTGGTGGACGTCGGCACTGGGGATGTCTGGGTCGACGAAACGGATACGGATGACCTGCAGCAAATCCTGCTGCAGTGGTCTCCAGCAGAGGTCCTGATGACTGAGCCTCCTCAATGGCCTTGGTTTGCATCGTGGCGAGACCGTACGAGCGCGCGGATGACGCTGCGTCCGTTCGATCCCGCCCGCGATGACGTGGAGCGGCGCGTGCTCCACCAATTTCACGCGTCGTCTCGGACAAGCCTAGGTTTTGGTGAGACTAGCGCGTCTTTGGCGGCGCTCGGGCTTTTGCTCGCCTACCTGGAAGAGACGCAGAAACAGTTTTTACCTCACCTTCGCCCCCCGCGCCAGCTGCAGTCGGAAACGGTCCTCGTGTTGGACGCCACGGCCCAGTACCATTTGGAGTTGTTGGCCACCGCGCGGACCCGCAAGCGGCAAGGGTCGCTGTTTGGCCTTCTGGCAAAGACGCAAACGGCAATGGGCACGCGCCTCTTGGGTCACTGGATTGAGCGGCCGCTGGCCGAGGTCGCGCCGATTGAGGAACGCCTGGACGCGGTGCAAGCGTTGGTCGAAGACGTGTTCCTGCGGAGCGAACTGCAGTCGTTGTTGAAGCGGGTCTATGACTTGGAACGGTTGGCCGCAAAGGTCTCCTTCCAAACCGCCCACGCGCGTGACCTGCTCGCTTTAGGGCACTCCCTCCAGGTGATTCCGGACATTCAGGAGCGTCTGGCGACGCAGACGTCCAATCTTTTGCGGCGTTTGGGGGCACAGCTGCCCAATCTCGCGCCGCTGGCACAACGGATTTTGAATACCATCGTGGACGATCCGCCCGTGCACCTGCGCGATGGGGGCATCATCCGCGAAGGGGTGGATGACGAGCTCGACGAACTGAGACGGTTGGCCAAGGGCGGTAAGACATGGCTGGCCGCCTTCGAGCAGCAAGAGCGTGAAAGAACAGGGATTAAATCCCTGAAGGTCGGTTACAATCGCGTTTTTGGCTACTACATTGAAGTCTCCAAGGCCAACGCTCACCTGATCCCCGAAGACTATGAACGAAGGCAAACCTTGGCGTCGGCGGAACGGTACGTGGTGCCCGCCCTGAAGGAACAGGAGGCGCGCATTCTCGGCGCGGAAGAACGGGCTATTGAACGGGAATACGAGCTGTTTGTTCAACTCCGTGAAGCGGTTTTGGCGCAAATTGAAGCGATACAGGCAACCGCCTCCATCGTAGCCCAACTCGATGTGCTCTGCGCCTTCGCCATTGTCTCGTCTGAGAATCGGTATGTCCGGCCACGCATTCGGCAGAGGCGCGGCATCCACATTCGTCAAGGGCGACACGCGACCGTCGAGGCGATGCTCGGGGGGAAGTTTGTTCCCAACGATGTACACCTGGACGACGAACGACAGCTGATGCTCATCACCGGTCCCAATATGGCTGGCAAAAGTACATACATGCGGCAAGTGGCGCTGATTGTGGTCATGGCCCAGATGGGCTGTTTTGTGCCGGCCGAGGAAGCGGAAATCGGCCTGGTCGACCGGATCTTCACGCGCATCGGTGCTTCCGACGACTTGTCGCAGGGTCAGAGCACCTTCATGGTCGAGATGGTGGAACTGGCCCAGATCTTGCGGCAGGCCACCCATCGCAGCCTTGTCTTACTAGATGAAATTGGCCGCGGAACGAGTACCTATGATGGGCTGTGCATCGCCGAGGCGGTGGTCGAGCACCTGTTGCAGCCCCAGCTCGAGCCGTTTGTCCTGTTTGCCACCCATTATCACGAACTGACGGAGACGGCGGGACGGCTACCCAAAGTCGTCAACGCCTCGGTTACGGTGCATGAACGGGAGGACACTATCGAGTTTTTACACACCGTCGTCAACCGGCCGGCCGATAAGAGTTACGGCATCCAGGTGGCGAAATTGGCTGGCATACCCGACTCTGTCATCGCGCGGGCGAGCGAACTCCTGCAGGTGCGGGAGCGGCAGTTTCCTGAGAAGACCGCCGAGGTCGCAGAGGCGGCAAAGGTCGCCGAGGCAGAGGCCGCAAAGATGGCTGCTGGTTCGGCCGAGGCAGCGGCAGCCGGACCTCCAGCCAGCCCGACAAATTCGGAGGCCCCGAGGGGATACCCACTCCCCCTGTTTGCAGCCGCATCGATCCCGGTTGTCGAGCGCCTCTGTGCGTTGAATCCGCTGGAAATGACGCCGCTGGAAGCCCTCAATCAGCTTTACGCCCTCTGGAAAGAGGCTCGGGAGGTGATGACGTGGGACGCATCCAAGTGATGCCTCCGTCGCTGGCCAACCAGATTGCCGCCGGAGAGGTGGTGGAGCGGCCCGCGTCGGTGGTCAAAGAGCTGGTGGAAAACAGCCTTGACGCCGAGGCCAAGGCGATTGTCGTGCAATTGGAGGAAGGGGGCATTGCCCGCATTGTCGTCCAGGATGACGGCGTGGGCATGGACGAGCAGGATGCGAAACTGGCGTTCGCACGCCACGCCACCAGCAAGGTGCAGACGCCGCGCGATTTATTTCGCATCGTCACGTTGGGGTTTCGGGGCGAGGCTTTGGCCTCGATTGCGGCGGTGGCGCGTGTGGAGCTATCCACCCGCCCGCACGACGCAGAGACCGGAATCAAGCTGCGCATGGAGGGAAGCGAATGGGTAGGCCATCCCGAACCGGTCGGGATGGCGCCAGGGACCCGCATCGAAGTTTCCGACCTGTTCTTCAATACTCCGGCACGGTTGAAGTATTTGCGTACGGTGGCCACTGAGCAGGCGCGCTGCCTGGAGGTGGTGCAACGCGCGGCCTTGGCCCGGCCGGACGTGGCCTTTCGCTGCGAGGCGTCGGGGCGTATCCTCTTACAGACGCAGGGATCCGGTCGCATGGAAGATGTATTGGCCGCCATCTACGGCCCTGCGGAAGCGAAACAGTTTCTTCCGGTTTCCGCGATCACGCCGGATTATCAATTGAGTGGCCTGATTGGCCGGCCGCTGCAGGGGAGGTCCAGTCGGTTCCACGGCCACCTGTTCATCAATGCGCGACCGATTCGCAATCTCGTCTTGCATCAGGCGGTCGTCGCTGGGTACCAAGGCCGACTGATGATCAACCGTCACCCGATGTACGCCTTGCGCATTCAAATGGACCCGACCTTGGTCGATGTCAACATCCATCCGCACAAAGCGGAGGTTCGCCTGAGCGAGGAGCGCGACGTAGCTCGCCTGGTGGAGGAAGGGGTGCGGGCCGCGTTGCAGGAAGCGCTGCTCATTCCCACCTTACGGCAACCGAGCCGAACCGGCGAGTCGGATGAACGGATGGAATCGTCAAGCCGACGAGAAACACGCGTACAGACCCAATTGGCACTTGAGCGCCCTGCAGCCTTCACCCCGACTCGGTCCGGCGAGGTGAAGCCTCGGTCGTCTGGAATACCTGATCGGCACAGGAAATGGGTGGGTCGCATCTATGGGGAGGTGCATCCGACTCGGTCGGTCACTCCTTTGCAGACGCATATGTCCGCGGAGTTTCCCGGAGAGTCTGCGGATCATGGCAATCCCCAGGTAAGCGATGACCAGGTTGTCGAGAAATCGGATCACAGTGGTGTGCAGACGTCATCGGCCCTCGCACAATCCCCAGCGGCGGAGCACCGTTCACTTCTGACGAGGCTGCGCCCGATTGGTCAGGCGTTGAACACGTATATCATCGCGGAGGATGGGGAGAGCCTGTACCTGATTGACCAACACGCCGCCCACGAGCGGGTCTTGTATGAACGCTTCAAAGCCAGCTTGGAAGCGAAGGATATTCATGTGATTCCTTTGCTGACACCCATCCCACTCACGCTCAGCGAGTCGGCTCGTTCTGCGGTTCTGCAGAAGCGATCACTGTTGGCGGAGATGGGATTGGAGATTGAAGAATTTGGTGCGCGGGATTTGTTGCTTCGAACCATCCCTGAGATTTGGGAGGGGCTGGATATCGCCGCCTTGGCGGAAGACGTGCTCGAGATGCTCAAGGAATATCGTCAGAGTGCAAGTGTCCGGGAGGCCGTGCGGGATCGGATGATCATGCGGGCGTGTAAGGCGGCGATTAAGGCGAATCATCATTTGTCTCAGATGGAGATGGAAGCCCTCTGTGCGTCCTTGGCTGACCTGGAAGACCCGTTCCACTGTCCGCACGGACGACCGGTCATGTTGAAGTGGACCACTCGGGACCTGGAAAAGGGGTTCAAGCGGATTGTCTGATGGCTTGTGGAGACAACTGAGTACCGACCTGGCCGTGTGTATTCCACCTTGGCGGGAGACACCGGCGACCATCTCACGCGCGGAAACCATGGGCGCCTGGTTTGGCGTGCGAACGGTTCACCGGAAAAACCGGAGTCTATCCCGCATCTTTTGCGAGGAACACGTGGAAGTGGTATTGGTGGCGGACGTTCAGCCGACCTGGTATCACGTCCGGGACCCGGAGCATCCGTTCCGGTTTCATCCCGGCATGGGTTTACTGCGCTTACAAGCGATGGAGCGGGGAGAACAAGACCGCTTGCTGGCGGCGGCAAACATTCAGCCTGGGGATTCAGTTTTGGACGCCACGTTAGGGTTGGGGGTCGACGCGCTCGTGCTGGCGGCGGGTGTTAGGGACGAGGGTCACGTCTTGGCCTGTGAGTCTTCCTGGGTCTTGGCACGCACATTTGTATGGGCGCTGCAGCACCGTTTTGAGTATGAACCGTTGGTTGCGGAAGCCCTGGCCAGGGTTCAGGTCCACGAAGCGGATCACCTGGAGGTATTAGCCAAACTCCCCGACGAATCGGTGGATGTGGTTTACTTTGACCCCATGTTTCGCAAACCGACCGATAAAACTACCCCGCTCGATGCCATCCGTCCGTTTGCGGAGCCGCAGCCGCTGCGGGAGGATGCCTGGCGTCAAGCGCAGCGTGTCGCACGGCGGGCGGTCGTGATGAAGGAGCGGCCGGGTAGCGGAGAGTTCGACCGCTTTGGTCTGGTGCCCGATAAACGTAGGGGTCGGTTCGCCTATGGGGTGTGGCGGAAACGATAACGGTGTAACGGTTAGGAGGTGAACGACTTGGAGCGCCGATGGCCGGTGTTGTGCATCGTAGGTCCGACAGCGACCGGCAAGAGTGACCTGGCAGTGCGCGTTGCGCGAGAGGTCGACGGGGAAGTGGTTTCGGCCGATTCGATGCAGGTTTATCGGCACATGGACGTCGGGACCGCGAAGCTGACCCGGGAGGAAATGCAAGGGGTTCCGCATCACCTAATTGATGTGGTCAATCCAGACGAGGTGTTCACGGTAGCGGAATGGAAGCAGAGGGCGGAGCGCGCCATTGTCGAGATTCTCGAACGCGGTCGACTCCCCTTGCTGGTTGGCGGCACTGGCTTGTATATCCGAGCCATTACCGATGACCTCAACTTTGCGGAACGGGATGAAACGGGCCGCATCCGCGAGAAGTGGCAGCGGTATCTGGAGGAGCATGGGCAGGAAGCGCTGTACGCGGTGTTGCAGGAGCGCGATGAAGATACGGCAGCGCGACTGCATCCGAACGATACGCGGCGGGTCATCCGTGCCCTGGAGGTTTCTGAAACCAGGGAGAGGCCGTGGTCCGAAACATATGATTTCCGGGTGCGCGAGGGACGGTTTGAGACCGTGCAGTTTGGCCTGACGATGACCCGCGAGGTTCTGTACCGACGCGTGGAAGCACGCGTAGATAAAATGTTGGAGCAAGGGTTGGTCGCCGAAGTGAAAAAGCTTCTCGAGCATGGCCTCCGACCTGACTTGACTTCCCTGCAGGCCATCGGCTATAAAGAATTGGTGGCCTTCCTCCGTGGAGACCTTTCGTATGAGGAAGCGGTTGCACAGATTAAACGTAATACGCGTCGGTTTGTGAAACGGCAGCTGTCTTGGTTTCGGCGCGATCCGCGCGTGATATGGCTGCGAGTTGCTGCGGATGGTTCCCTGGCTGATGAGGATTATGACCGGGTGGTGGCCGCGGCGAAGCGGTTGGCGGCAGGAATTCGTGGCTCTGACCTCGAATAGTAACAGAGGCAGCAGCTACTTGCGGGAGTGGAGGAGGCCAACATGAGCAAACAGCCAATCAACATTCAGGATACGTTTTTGAATCAGATTCGCAAAGAACGAATCCCCATCACGGTGTATCTCGTGAACGGATTTCAGATTCGCGGCACCTTGCGGGCATTCGACAATTTTACCATAATTTTGGATAGTGATGGGAAGCAACAGATGATTTACAAACATGCTATCTCTACCTTTACGCCAATGCGTAGTGTCAACTTGACGTTAGACGGGGGCAGTGCCAACGCGGAGTGACCCTGCGCTTTAAAAAAGGTGTTGACAAACGGCGGCTCGGTGTGCTAATTTAATTCGTGTCGCCGACGCGGCGCCAGCGTAGCTCAGCAGGTAGAGCAACTGACTTGTAATCAGTAGGTCGCAGGTTCGATTCCTGTCGCTGGCTCCATCGCGGAGGGGTACCAAAGTGGCCAAATGGGGCGGACTGTAAATCCGTTGCGGAAGCTTCGAAGGTTCGAATCCTTCCCCCTCCACCAGGGCGGCACAAGAGCTTTTCGACCCTTGAACGGGTCCTAGGGGCGTAGTTCAGTTGGTAGAACGGCGGTCTCCAAAACCGCATGTCGTGGGTTCGAATCCTGCCGCCCCTGCCATGGTGAGTATGGCGAAGTGGTTAACGCACCGGATTGTGGTTCCGGCATTCGTGGGTTCGATTCCCACTACTCACCCCATATCACTTCTTTTTGATGGGGAGTAGCCAAGTGGTAAGGCAACGGATTTTGGTTCCGTCATTCGAAGGTTCGAGTCCTTCCTCCCCAGCCACACGAAGGGTATTGGATGATCTGGGTGATGCACGAAAGTAGAATGATAGCACCCAGTTTTACGTGCCCGTAGCTCAGCTGGATAGAGTGCTTGACTACGAATCAAGAGGTCGGGAGTTCGAATCTCTCCGGGCACGCCATCGGAGCATAGCGCAGCTTGGTAGCGCGCCTGCCTTGGGAGCAGGAGGTCGTGGGTTCAAATCCCGCTGCTCCGACCAGCAATGGATCGCGAACGGGGGTATAGCTCAGAGGGAGAGCACCTGCTTTGCACGCAGGGGGCCGTCGGTTCGAATCCGACTACCTCCACCATAACCTTCGGTTTGTTCCGTTGCACAAGTGGTGATGACCTGTATTCCCCGATAGCTCAGCGGTAGAGCATCCGGCTGTTAACCGGAGGGTCGTAGGTTCGAATCCTACTCGGGGAGCCAGGCTCCCATAGCTCAGTTGGCAGAGCGCATCCATGGTAAGGATGAGGTCACCAGTTCGAGCCTGGTTGGGAGCTCCACAAGGTAAGCCGCGCATGGACAGCGCGGCTTACTCAATGCCAGTGTTTGGGCGGTTAGCTCAGTTGGGAGAGCACCTGCCTTACAAGCAGGGGGTCAGCGGTTCGAGCCCGTTACCGCCCACCATGAAAAAACCTTGATATGACGCGGATTTTGAGACCTTGGCCGCTCACCACCGAGCGGCCTTTTTCGTAGCTTGTGTGCGTATTGTGTGCGGGCTGTTTGTTCAGCCACGAAATAGCATCCACTGGAGCTTATCTGCAGCACTTTTCTGCATGTCGGGGAGGACGTGGGAGTAGCGGTTGAGTGTCATGTTGACACTGGCATGTCCTAGCCGTTCACTCACGATTTTTGGGTTTTCACCGGCAGCCAGGAGCAACGTGGCGCAGGTATGTCGCAGATCATATAGTCTGATATTCTCTGGGAGGCCAGCAGCCTTCAGAATGGGCTTGAAGTGCCGGCGAATGAGGTTCCGCTTGTGAATCGGTTCTCCATTCTCTGACGTAAAGACCAACCCGTACTCGTGATAATTTGGCCCGGCTTTTTCGTCCTGTCCGCATGACGAGCGTGGGTCAGAATGACTTTGTCGGGGATCACCTGGCGGTCCATGAAGACCAAGCGCAGATGCATCTTCACGCCGGCCTTGGTCTTCCGAAACTCTGCCCACCGATACTGAGATAGGCACATGGTGATCGTGGATGAGTCGACAAGATGAATTCGTCCAAGCTTTTCATTCGCTCACCTCATACCGACCTGGTCATAGATTTGCTGAACGCATTGACGGAAGACGAAATCCATGAACTCCGGCGGCATGTCCCGCGGCCTTCTGGAAAACTGCGCTGTACTTTCTGGCATGATGTGAAGCCCCGTGCTGGATGACATGCCTCGCAGCCCCGGTTTTAAGGACTCCCTGGCGGATTTTGTGGCCAACACGCTCGACCGGGCAGAACGGTTGGAGTTAGAGAAAGCCAGCCTTCAGCAGGAACTGGACGATGTGGAGTGCGAGGTGGCCGAGATTCAATCGGCCATCTCGGAGTTGCATCCGGACTATCAGCAGGTTCTCCGCATGGTGTTTCGCGACGGGCATACTTATCGGAGCGCTGCGTTACGCCTGCATCGAAGCAAGAGCCGTGTACAGGAGATGGTGGAGCGCGCCGTGGTAGAGATGGAGCGTTGGCGGTGAAAAAGCAAAATCGACCGGACAAATGCTGGACAAATACCGGACAAAGACAGGACACAGTATAGTATTTGCCATGTTACTATGGCAGTGTCGAAGATAGGCCCTGCTGGATGAAGGGCTGGCGGGTCTTTGCCATGACGGTACCTGATCCGGCGTGATCGGAGGGCAATCTACATATAAAATAACGAGGAAGAAACTCTGCCTAGTGCCCTCTGGTGGCCAGAAGTGGTGCCAAATATCACTCGAAGCCATGGGGCTCGGTAGTATGTAGGGCAAGAAGCAAACAGACCAAGACCATCGCACTCATCGCACGCCGGTCGGTGTCCTCGCAACTGGGCGGTATTTCACCGATGATAAGTGCCTGATGGTACGGACCGCACCGGCGGGCCATTTTGTGGTGAACAGGGGAGCATCCAACGGCACCGCGGGCTCTCCCCTGTTGAGAGACGGTGCCCGGCTGAGACCTCGCGCGTGCGGTCATGACTATATATCAGACAGATTAGCAGGATAATTGCTGTGATTGGAGAATATTTTGGAGGGGAGGTTGAGAACATGGGAAATATCAAGAAAAGATATGTGCTATGGAACAATAAAGGTGGCGTTGGCAAGAGTACACTCACGTTTCATCTAGGGTCTGAGTATGCAGCTAAACATCCAGATGAAAAAGTATTGATACTTGATCTTTGCCCGCAAGCCAACGCTACTATGACATACTTTGGAGGAGGTACGCAAGGTGAGTCAACTCTCCTCAAAATCCAGACCGATGATAAGCCGAGAACGATAGTTGGTTTCTTCAGTGACCAACTGAGTAATCTCGGTGCTACACGGCCAGCAGAATCGTTAAATGTAAAGCAGTTTGTACATAAAGTATCGGAAATAAATCATAGTCTCCCTGAAAATGTATTCATAATTCCAGGAGACGGAAATCTCGAGATATTGTTATCTGCATTGTCGTACTATGCTAATCCACAAGGGACATTAACAAATACCTGGAGAAACGTTATTCTCTGGGCACGAGATTTATGTGACCTTGTGGCTCAAGAGTTTGATGGGAACATAACCATATTTATTGATACCAACCCCAGTTTTGCACTGTATACACAACAGGCCATAGTGGCTGCAGACAGAATTATAGTTCCCTTTAACGCTGATGATTCATCAAGAACAGGTGTAGGTGCGTTATTTGGATTAGTATACGGAGTGAATATTCCTCATCCCGTGTATCAGAATTACACATTCGCGGCATTAGCTTCTCAAGCTGGGTTAGAACTGCCAAAGGTTCACTTGCTTGTCGGGAACCGGTTTGCCCAATTCCAAGGAACTGCCAAAGCCTTTGCTGGTCTGTCCTCTGTGATTCAGGAAAATGCATGGGTTCAGTTTCAAAAGAATCCTGATCGATTCACACCAAGGGACTCTTCTATTAATACACTACATGAGTTTGTCGCAAATTACCATATCGATTTACGGGATTTTAATTCAGCGGGTGTTGTAGCAGCTAATCAAGGAATACCGCTTACAGAAATGAGACCTGGGCGGTTCAACTTGTATGGGGAAACGGCTCAGGTGAATCCTGACCAGATTGAAAAATGCCGCGCAGCGATCGAAGACGTTGTAAATCGTTTGTAGTTACGTTGCCGCTTAGGCGGGTTTTCTTTTTCCTGAAACCAACTCAACCCAGTTTTTGGAGGTGGGGTGAGATGTAGTGCCTCGCCAGCGCAGCCCGGAACGCGACCGTGCATTTCAGATGTGGCGTGAATCGGGCGGAAAGATGAAGTTGAAGGATATTGCAAAAGCTCTTGGAGTGCTCGACACCCAAGTCCGAAAATGGAAAAACCAAGACCGATGGAATGTACGACTGAACAGTAACGTTACCGAATTGAAAAGTAACGTTACGAAACGACCCGGGGCACCTCGAGGCAATAGGAACGCCGTCGGGAACCGTGGCGGACCAGGCGGGCCGCCCGGTAACAAGAAGGCTGTCGTGACCGGCGAATACTAGGCCATCTATTTGGACGCGCTCGATGAAGAAGAGCGGGTCCTTTTTTCGTTAGTCGATACCGATGTCGCTGCCCAACTCGACCGTGAAATCCGTCTGCTCGAGATTCGCGAACGCCGCATGCTTCAGCGCATCCGGCGCCTGCAGGAAGGTCCGGATATGGTCCTGCAGTTTGAGGATCGGAGCGAACAGTCCAGTGAACTGCATGGAGACACGGATATCCGGAGCGAGCGCCGTGAAGCGGCTCTTGACCGCATCCAGCGCATTGAGGAGGCGTTGACGCGGGTGCAGGAACGCAAGACGACACTGCTCGACCTCAAGCACAAAGTCGAGAAGGTGTCGGACACGGACCCCGGCAGCCTGGACAGCTTGGTCAAGGAGATCCGGGACAGTGGCGATGAATGAGCTTCCAGTGGGGCCGGTTCAGTCCGAAGCAGCTTCGATCGATGCGCGAGAGCGATGCTCGCCTGAACATCTGGGAAGGCGCGGTTCGTTCGGGCAAGACCATAGCCAGCATCGTTCGGTGGTTGGACTACATCGCCACGGGGCCCGTGGGCGACCTGCTGATGGTCGGCAAGACGGAGCGCACGCTTAAGCGCAATATCCTGGACGTCATGGAGCAAATCCTTGGACCGCGGTTATACCACTACAACCGTGGCGAGGGTGACTACGTCTGCGGCCGCCGGATGTACGTGGCCGGCGCGAACGACGAGCGCGCGGAGAATAAAATCCGCGGCTTGACCCTGGCTGGGGCCTACGGCGACGAGATCACGCACTGGCCGGAGGGCTTCTTCCGTATGCTCACGTCCCGCCTGTCGGTGCCGGGGGCCAAGTTCTTCGGCACGACGAACCCGGACAACCCATTTCACTGGCTCAAGATTGGGTATCTCGACCGGCCGGGGTTGGATCTGAAGGCCTGGCATTTCGAACTGGAGGACAATCTCAACCTTGATCCGGCCTATGTCGAGGCGCTCAAGCGTGAGTATACGGGCCTTTGGTACAAGCGGTTCATTTTGGGGTTATGGGTGCAGGCTGAGGGCGCGGTCTACGACATGTGGGGCGAATCGTGGCACGTGGTCAGTGACGTTCCCCACCCGCATGAATGCGACCGGCTTATCGCCGGCGGGGACTATGGGACGACAAACCCAACGACTGTGGAGCTTGTGGGGCGATATGGCGGTCGATGGTACGTCCTGAGCGAGTACTACTTCGACAGTCGGGAAATGGGCCGCCAGAAGACGGACGCTCAGTATGCCGATGACGTAGAAGCATGGCTTGAGGATGTGCGCGACCGGGTGACGATTTACCTGGACCCGGCGGCCGCATCCTTTGCGCTTCAGTTGCGCCGGCGGGGGCTGCACGTGGTCGACGCCGACAATGCAGTGCTGGAAGGCATCCAGCTGGTGGGACGCCTTCTGGCGGATGGGGATCTGTTCGTGCATGAATCCTGGACGCATCTGCGGCGTGAATTCGCGTCCTACGTATGGGACCCTAAGGCCCAACAACGCGGCGAGGACAAGCCGCTCAAACAGAATGCCACGCTTTGGATGCCCTGCGGTATGCGATATACACAAACCTGAATCACCCGCCCATGGATGAGGACATTCGGCAGGCGCTGAAGGGGGTGAGGTTCTATGCCTGATGTGCGCACGAAAACAGTCCGGCACAGCTGGTGGCGGCGCGCCATTGGCGAAATCAATGCACTTCGCCAACAGATGTGGTCCGTGTCGGACTTCACCGCACCGTACACGCCGGACAGCTCCCGGGTGGACTATACGCTGGCCCGGGAACTCTACCGGAATACGAACGAGCAATATAAGCTTGGAGCCGCCTTTGCTAAGCCCATTATTAACACCATAGCTGGGTTCATGGGCGTACCGCACTTCTCGCACGATGATCCGGACGCAGACCAGGTCCTTGAGGAGCACTTCACGCGCTGGCGGGGGAAGCTCCTGCGCACGGTCCGCAACGCGCTGCGAGACGGCGACGTATTCGTGCAGTTGTCACGCTATCCCGACAAATTTAGCAGATTGCTGCAGTTCCAGCTGCAATTGGTCCCGCCGGAGTGGGTGACGCCTGTACTAGACCCCGTTACAGGCGAGTGGGCGCAGGTGGTCATCCGGCACCCTGTCACGCTCCGGGATGCGGACGGGAGAGTCATCCAGCAATACGTGGTCGACGAGACTTGGAACGCGGAGCAGCATGTCATCACGGCCGACAGCCGGGCACCTGCGGAAGTACGGGCCCAGGACAAGACGGAGCCGAATCCATGGGGATTCATCCCCTATCGTCCATTTCAAAAATGAGGCGGAGGAATACCGGATGTACGGTGTCAGCGAATTGGAAGCCGTCGAGCCGTACCTGCGTGCCTATCATGACGTAATGCTGTTTGCCGTACAGGGCTCAAAGATGTTCAGCCGTCCCAAGGTCAAGTTCAAGCTCAAGGACGTGCGCAAATTCCTGGCGGACAACTTTTCGGACGAGGAAGTGAAATCCGGTCGGATCAATTTCTCCGGTCGAGAAATCTTCTTCCTGCAAGACGGGGAGGATGCCGAGTTCATTACGGCGGACAGCGGCCTGGCCGGAGTCACCATGCTACTGAAGTTCCTCTACTTCTGCATTGTGGACGTGACCGAAACCCCGGAGTTTGCTTTCGGCACGGCGGTGCAGTCGTCCAAGGCCAGTGTCAGCGAACAAATGGTGCCGCTCATGCGGAAAATCCACCGCAAGCGCGGCCAGTTCGAGAACCGTTCGGGGAGCTGGCGTCAATGTTTCTGGCGATGTGGGCCAAGGTGGAGAACCGGACCCTGGACAGCTACGACGCCCGTATCGAGTGGGACGAGGTCAGCCTGCAGGATGACGCAGAGGTTGCGACGACCATCAACACACTCATCAACGGCCTGTCCACAGGTGTCGAGGCGGGGCTGGTATCCATCGATGCCGCGGCTGAGTTACTACGGAACTTTGTACCGCAGATGCTCCCGTGGGTGGACCCAGAGGCGGACGAGGATGAACGTCGCCGTGTAGCCCGCGGATTTGCTCTTGTCCAGCGCCTGCGAGACGGGGAAGGCATAGATGGCCTACCCGTGAATTCAAGCGGCGCACAGGGGCAAACCGGCGTGAATCCTGCTGCCCCGGATGATGCCTAATGGAAAAGGTCATCAGTGAGCGTGAGTGGTACGACTTGCTCCCAGACAAGGACTACGCTGATTACCTAATGGCTGCGCGAGACAGGTTGGCCAAGCAGGAGGCAGCCACTGTGCGCCAGGTGAAGGCGGTCTACACCCGCGTGGCCAAGCAACTGCGCGCGGAGATCCAACAGGTGACGCCAGGAACCCTGCGGCGGGGCACCTGACGGCACTCGCCAAGAAACTGGAGCAAGCGGCGGATACGCTGAACAAGGACCTGTTGTCGGCCATTTATTCCGGCATCAAGCTTGCGGCCCAGGATGCCACGGACGGGGCAGAGCAGGTGGCTCTGGACGTGCTCAAGGACGTGTTTGACCAGGCTTCCATCAAGGCTATGTTCGCGTCCATCAACGAGCAGGCCGTTCTGGCCGTATTGTCCCGCACCCGAAACGATGGGCTGAAGGTCTCGGACCGCATTTGGCGTACGTCGCAAAACGCGCGAAATGCCCTGACCAAGATGGTAGAGGACGCCGTGACCCGCGGACTCAACAGCCGGGTATTGGGGCGGCAGGTTCAGCAATACCTGCAACCCGGAGTATGGACAGCGTTTAAGGACGAGACCCGACGAAGTCTGAAGGTGTCGCGCGACATCAGCATGGAGGCTATGCGCCTGGCGGTGACGGAATTGCACCATGCGTTTCATGAAGGCGCGGTGCAATCCTATCGCGCCACCCCCAGTTATGAAGGAGTATACTGGAGGCTGAGCAGCAATCACCCGCACACAGACATTTGTGACACCTATGCCCCCCATGACGGCAATGGTTTTTGGAAAGAGGGGGACGAGCCGAGCAAACCCCATCCATGGTGTCGGTGCGTCATCGTCCCTCGCCTCGAGGACACGGACCAGTTTGTCCAGCGTCTTCGGCAGTGGGTCGACAATCCGCAATCGCAGCCGGACATCGAGAGCTGGTACAATGGCCTGCCGAGGTCGTTCCTGCGGCGGCCAAGTCGCACGGTGCAGATTCCGATTCCTGGCCTGCATGAAGGTCGGAACGTGCCACAGTATGTGCGAGACGTGGAGAACCGTCTTGCTCGTGGCGCGCGAACCTTGGATGATGTGCTTGAGATCGGGGACATCCTCCGCGGAGAGTTGGATCGGCGAATTGGAGAACTCAAGCGTGAGCTGTTGCGGACTGTCAAGCGTAGAAGCCAGATCGCCGAGCAATTGGACAAGAACCGGATGCAAGGTATAACAGCAGATAAGCAGCGCCTGCTGGATGAGTACCGCCAGGTAGAGCAGCGCAGGCGTAAGGCTATGGAGAAGCTACTTGACCGGCCCAATTTGGTGCGGGACATTCTAGATCCGGTTCGAAAGATGAACGATGACACTGAGATCGCCGTCCTGGTAATTTCGGATGATGAAGCCGTGCAACGGCTAAAAGGGCAGCTTCGCTATCTGCCGAAAGATTGGGTCGATGCCTTCCGCGGCAGGCAGATCTTTGCGAAAATGAGCACAGAGAGATCGTACTACCAACAGGGCGGAATGGCAGAGACGATATCTCTGCGGTCTTCGGCGAGTCCGTCTGTGACGCTGCATGAGTTGACGTACCGTTGCGAGGCCTGGGTGCCGAAGCTGGTGCAAATGGAGCAGGCGTTCTACGAATACCGGACGGCGGGTGAACCTCTCAAATGGCTCGGCCCACGGTATGATCCGAACGAGATGACGCGCTTCGACCGGTTCACGGATTCATACATGGGCAAAGACTATGATGGTCGCTTCTTCGAGCTGATGAGCATGGGCATGGAATGGTGTTCTACGGATTGTACGAACCCGAGCGCGATCCCGAATATGTCGCCTGGGTATTGGGGGTGCTGGCAACGGCATGAAGTTCACGGCGCGATTCCGATGGATATATGCAAAAGAGATCGCAGAGGTAACATGGGAGGATGGAAGGCTTTCCGGTGATCCTATTTTGACGCAGCTCATTGAGTCGACGGCCATGGGGCTGGAAGGCATGCCGATAGGCTTTCCGACCTGGGATCAGACGGTGACGAACCATCTCCAGGATCCGTACTCGGCGCTTTACATCATGCGGTTCCGCCTGCCGGAGCCAATAGAATTCCTTGACGAGAGCGGCGATGTGCCAACCCTGCCGCCCGTTCTACCGGGGGCGATACCATGATGCACGAACATTGGCCAAAAGGCATGACACCTCCCATACCTGATACGCCAGAATCGGTCAGCCGTCCAGTGACGCTGGCTGATTTCAATTATGTGGCCGAGATCCGGCGCGCACTCGCGGAGCTACCGTTCGGTGTGCGCATGGTGGCTTGCCACGTCGAAGAAAACGACGGTGAGCCGCCGCGCGTTAGCCTTGCGCTGGAGGTCACGGAAAGGAGGGAGGCGACATGAGCGGGCACATCAGCCGGTACAATCCGCAGTCCAGAACGTTTGTTCGCCAAGGCTAGGGCGGGCAGTGGGCCCCCAAGATCCTATCGCAGAAGCCGGCGACGATAACCACGTTGGCGGCCGCGCAAAAACCATCAAAGTAAGCACAGGTGCCGACTGAACCGGCGCCTTTTTCATGC
This sequence comes from Alicyclobacillus herbarius DSM 13609, assembly GCF_000430585.1. Taxonomy (GTDB): domain Bacteria; phylum Bacillota; class Bacilli; order Alicyclobacillales; family Alicyclobacillaceae; genus Alicyclobacillus_G; species Alicyclobacillus_G herbarius. The sequence continues at coordinate 6,764 of NZ_AUMH01000011.1, read as the reverse complement.
CCGGAAGGGAGGTGAAGGGATTGGCGTTTGGTGAGATGGTCCGTCTAGAGGCATCTGTAACCGGTGAAATGGGAGTCAACGACGTTCCGGTGGCACCATGGGCCGACCTTTCCAAGATTAAGTCGGGAGACGACGACCCTATGGAGGTTGTCGTGGAAGTCCCTGCTGGGAAGTCCAAACGCGGTTGGAACTACCGTCCAGAGGCACTGCAACGCATTGTCGGCGAGGTCATGACGACAGGACTCCCAGGGTTCCTGGGCCACCAAAAGGCCGAGGACGTCAGCACGCAGTTCCTCCCGCCTGCCACGCATTGGGTCGGTGCGAAGTGGGAGAACGGCAAGGCCTATTTCCGTGGCGTCATCGACAAGGCGGCGGCCGACTTGAAGCGCTGGATTCGCGCCGGTGTCATCCGTCAGGTGTCCATATTCGGTCTGCCGAAGCTGTCGAAATCGACCTGCAGGAGCTTCTTGCCCAACTGCGCCAGCAGTTGCAGGCCAAGAACACGACGATGGCCGCAATCTGCGGCGAGATGGGGTGGGACTTTCAGAACCTGGCCAAGGAGATCGGGGGCGACCAGTACCGTGCGCTGGAGACCCGGGCAAACGTCATCGGTGAGATGGCCGAGCTGTTTGGACTCGGTCGGGACGCACAGCCGGAGGCTGTTCTATCCGCCGTAAAGACCGCACGCGAGATGCAGCTGCAGCAGGCTCGTCAAGCGCATGAACAGCTCATCGACAAGGTGATCGGTGAAATGGTGGTGGCGGAGGCCGCGCGTCTTTTGGTCAAGCGGATGCTCCACGTTCCGGAGAACGCCGACGAGGCGGCCATTCGTAAGGCCGTGGGCGAAATGCTGGAGCAGGAGGACGTCAAGACGGCGCTGTCGGGCCTGTTCAATTCGGCGCCGGTACACGGCCGTCAAGACAACCGTGGAAGTGCCAGCATGGATGGTCTCGCGGTGTCTCGCGTGTCCATCTAATGAATCCATTCTTGGAGGTGTTGTAAGTGGGACGTTTGGTTGCTGAAGGAAAGTCGGTCAAAGTCACGGCCGCAGCTGCGGTCAATCAGGGAGATTTTGTGTTGGAGGGCGGCTTCTTGGGGCTGGCCGTAAATTCTGCGAATGCCAACGAACAGGTCGTGCTGAATATAGAGCCCGGCGAATATGAGACCAGCCAGGTTAACACAGCTGATGCGTTCAACGCAGGGGACGCCGTGTACTTCAATGCGACGAACAAGGTCCTGACCACGGCGGACGGTAGCGGAGCCAATCGCCTAGTCGGGCGCGTGACGGTCGCCAAGGATGCGAACAACGTCATCTGGTTCCTGCTCGGGCCGCAGGTTTAAACGAATCCCACTATGGAGGTGGAATGAATGCCAAAAGTCATTACGCTTGAAACCTAGCGCGCACAGCGCCGCCAGGGTACCCATAACATCCGTGTGACTTATCTCTCTCCTACTGGTGAGATGAAGGCGGTTCAGACACAGATTGTCAACGGTGAAATGGAAGTCTTTCAACTGACGCGACCCATTGGTGAGATGATTACCACGCCTGCTGGACTGGACCAGTTGGTGCAGAAGACGGTTGTGGACTTGCAATTGGGGCGGGAGCAGGTGCCTCTGTTGTACCAACCCATTTACCGCAATATTACGGACGCCAACCTGACCGAGTTTGTGGACATCTCGCCGATGGTGGGCGCGCGCATTGTGTTCTTACAGCACGCCGAACTGGAGGAAGTCAAGTTTGGCACGCGGGTAGTCGGTCCGAAGGATACCGTGCCCATTATCACGTATGCGGCCGGTTTTGAATATACGGAGAACATCCAGGAGTGGGACAAGACCTGGCAGCTGGCCGAGCTGAACCGGGCCATGGGCGAGGCCTATAACGCCCTGCTCAACCACATTCACCTGTCGCCGATCCTCACGTACAACTACGCGGCCAAGAACAAAACGGCGGCGGCGACGGAGGGCGCAACGTATCTGGAGAAGTTGCGTAATACCATCAAGCAGGGTCTCATCGACGCGGCCAAGGACAAAAACAAGGACACCCTGTCTCCGCGCCGTCCGACGGTTCTGCTGGCTCATTCCAGCAACCAGTGGGACATCGAGGAAGCCCTGCAGCGGCAGCAGATTGGCGGGACCATTTATCCGGCCATCAGCCAGATTGACACGCTCATCTTCTACGATGGCTACAGCGTGACGGTGGGCGAGAAAACCTACACATACGACGGAGTCGACCCGGGCAAGGCGTACCTGATCGACCCGCAGAAGTACTTTGTCGAGCTGGTCAAGCACGACCTGCGGGTGGACGCCTCGGGCGCGGACCTGAGCCGCCTGGTGGTGAGCCAGATTGTCGGGCGGGCCCGTCGGGGTGTGTATGCGTCTCCTGCCAACGCCGTGCAGGAATTGACCCTGCCCTAAATCCGGGGGCGCGTCAGAGAAGGCTGCGCAGGTCATGCGGGATAACCTGAACGGTGCTCTGGATCAGCTAAGTGGAGCTGTTGAATCGGTGGAGATCGCGGTTGGGAGCCGGTTCACGCCTGTCCTACAAACCGTCTCAAACGCGCTTGCCGACCTGGTCAGCGCCTTTACATCGCTCCCGGGTCCGGTGCAGAGCTTCATCGCATACGGGGCGGCCGCGGCAGCCGTCCTGTTGTTATTGGCTGGGCCAATGCTCATGCTTATTGGGTTCCTGCCACAAATCGCGGCTGGATTTGGTCTGATTTCGGGAGCTATGGCCGGATTCAGCGCAACGGCTTTGCCGATCCTCGGCATCATCGCTGGAATCGCAGCTGCAGCTGGTCTCCTGTACTTGGCCTGGCAGAACAACTTCGGCGGCATCCGAGACATCACGATGCAACTTTGGAGCCAGATTGAGGCCAAGTTCCAAGAGGTCTACAACTATGTGGCGCCCATCGTTACAAGCCTGATAGCCTATATCACCCAACAGTGGCCGAAACTCCGGACGGAACTGGAGCCGGTGATGCAGTGGCTGGGCGTGATATTCAAGTACGTTTTCAAGTTCGCCGCAGACACAGTGATGTTCTACATCAACTCCATCGTCCTGGTGATCAAAGGCGCGATAAACGTCATCTCGGGTATTATCAAGTTTTTCGTGGCGCTATTCACAGGCGATTGGAAGGGCATGTGGGACGCGGTCAAGCAGATATTTACCGGCGCTGTCCAGCTCCTGCATGGCCTGTTCAATCTGTGGTTTGTTGGTCGAATCGCGGGTCTGCTCGGCAGCTTTGCGTCCAAAGGCCTATCCATCCTCGGGGGTTTCGCGAGTAAGGATTTGGGTTCGCTGGGAAAGTTCGCATCCTCTGCGCTTGGATCTGTCGGCCGGTTTGTATCGGGTTCGGTGAGCCGCATTGGTAATTTTGCAACAAGCGCGCTCAATGCCATTGTGCGGTTTGTTTCGGGAGCCATCTCCCGCATCGCAAGCTGGGCGTCGAGCATGGTCTGCCGAGCGGGCAGTGGTATGAGTCGATTCGTGCGCGGAATTGCAAACGGCGCGAGTCGGGCCATCTCGTACGTCCGAGATATGGCATCCCGAATCGTCAATGCGTTTACGAGTTTGCCAGGGCGTATGGCGTCCATTGGGCGAAACATCGTTTACGGCATCTGGAATGGAATCCACGGCCTTGGAGGGTGGCTGGCCGGTAAGCTCATCAGCTGGGCCAAGGCCATCATTCCTGGTCCGATAGCGAAAGTCTTGGGCATCAACTCTCCGTCCCGCCTCATGGCGGAATACGGCGGATACGTGGTGCAAGGGCTTGCTAAGGGCATGCTCCGAGCTGAGGATTTGGTCAAGTCGGCGTCGGAGCAAATCGCGAACACAATCACGTTTAGTGCTCCATCTCCAGCGCTTGCTGCGGTTTCCGGACGGCAATTTGGGGCGCAACAGATTACCAATAGCAACATGAATCAGTATAACGCCCCGCTCATTTGCACGGTGGTCGTGCGAAACGACAGTGACCTACGAAGCATTCAGAACACCATGCGGCAGCTGTACGAGGAAAACGCGAAAGTGCAGCGGGCCATGGGGAAGGGGCGATGACCATGATTGTCACGGGTCTAATGCCAAACCAATCCCCGGGATTCACGTTTGCCGGTCACCATTCCGGAGAGTTCAATGTTTGGCTGACGCGGTCCAACTTCTACCTCATGCCGTCGACTCGCGACAGGTTTACCAGCCTCGTGGGGCGGCCGGGACAGTTGGACCTGGGTTTCGATTACGATGTTCGGCAAATCAACCTGGACTGTGTGATCTGTGATCTATGCCCGTTCAGAACAGGAATTGCGGCAGCGAGCCCGCGATGTGGCAAGTTGGCTGGACCCGCGCGCCGGGACTCAGCAGCTTGTTCTCGACAGCGAGCTGGACAAATTCTACCTGGTGCGATGCTCCGGGACATCCGAAGTCGAGATGGTGGCCAGACAAGGAAAGTTCACGGTTCCGTTTTTGGCGTCCGATCCATTCGCGTATGCCATCGAGGAAAAACGCATCGAGTGGGAAGCGCCGTACCAGGGGCAAACGTCTCTCGCGAACAATGGCACGGCCGCCTGCCCGCTGGTTATCACACTCAAGGCACCGGGTTCGGCGTCCACGGAGTACGCGGCCACGGGGCTGGGCGTGACGAACTATGGCGCGGCGGGCGGCGAGTCCACCACGGCCGGAGTGACGCTCACCATCGGCGGCGTGTCCGTGACCTACACCGGCAACATCGGAGCAGGTGACATCGTGGTCATCGACACCGGCCACTACACAGTGACGCTGAACGGCGAGAACGCACTCCAGTATTGGCAGGGCGACTTTCCGCAACTTCAACCTGGGCAGAACACGGTCACGGAAATGGACACGGCGGGAGCAGGGGTGAACGTGACTTTTCAGTATCGAGAGAGGTGGATATGAGAAATTGGTAATCGGGAACAAACCTATGAAGCGTCGTGGTGCCTTTTCAATTGCCTTTTTGCAAATAAAATCTCCAGATAACTTGTCTGTTGGCGATCGCAGTGCCGACTGGATAGCATCGGTTCCGCTTGAACAGCGAGTAAAGACATCAGTTAGAGAGGAATTTTGACCTTTTTGTGGAACAACATAAGTAAATATGTTGAATGCGGGTGAGTACATGCTTAGTGCCATAATTGGGAAAGCGGTTGGAAAATTCATTGTGAAAAAAATATTTAATCGTATTTATTATGAGCTTAACAAGAGAGAAGCAGACGATGCTATATTGAAACTCTATGAGGCGACGAGAGGAATACCAGAATGCGAACGAACTTTGGAAAATGATAAACGTGTAGTTCAAAATCTTTTTAGACATGGTAAGATCAATAAAGATCAGCTAGAAGGGCTTATGTTCATGCTTGAACACGCCTATAGTAGGAAAGATGAATTAATTGAGAAGGCCCGCGCTTTCCGGGAACAATATCAAGAAGAGTTTAGTACGAAGACTTTGATGAATTGAGCCAAGGCGAAAAACTGGCCCTGTTTGAAGCTATTAAGAACACGCTTTTCCCTGAACCACGGTTAAAGTTGGACAAAGTGGCGGAAGATGTGCGAGACAGTCGATTTAGTTCAGGGCTGGCGTACGTCCATTGCGGTAGCAAGATGGTAAAACGAAACGGGACGTACCGCAGTCGCCAGAGGTATCTATGTAAGGATTGTGGAAAGTCATTTAACGATATGACCGCAAGCCCACTTGCGGGTACACGTTACTCTGACAAATGGCTGAAGTTTATCGAGTGCATGTTGGATGGTCTGACTCTGCCCAAAATCGCTAAACTGCTTGGTATTCATGTATCCACTGCATTTTATTGGCGACACAAAGTGTTATATGCCCTTCGCTCACTTGGTCACGACACGCTGAACGGGATTGTGGAGTCCGACGAAACCTTCTTCTTGGAGTCTCACAAAGGTCGGAAACCTGTTGCTTTTCGGAAATCGAGGAAGCGCGGCGGTGCAGCGAAGCAACGGGGCATCAGCAAGGAACAAGTGTGCGTTGTGGTTGCGATTGATCGAGACGGAGGCGTTGTTGCACAGAATGCAGGTCGAGGTCGCATTACCGCAACAGAAATCGACGCTGTACTCGGCTCACGCCTTGCACCAGGTTCCTTGCTTTGCACAGACTCCGCACGAAACTACATTGCATTTGCAAGGATGAAGGGACTATATCACGAAGTAATTAATGTGCGGAAAGGTCAGCATGTCCGTAAAGGCATCTACCACGTACAGCACGTGAATTCATATTACAAGCGATTGAAAAAGTGGATGGAACGCTTCCAAGGCGTTGCAACGAAGTATCTGGATAATTATCTGTTCTGGTTCAGATTCTTGGAGCGATACAAACACCTGTCGCCCTATGAAGCAAAACGGGCGTTATTACGAGACATGTCCAAACGTTCTAATCAAGTCACCGTTAGTGTTTTCGGATGGCGTAAAGTATTCGCACTATACTTGCCCCAGAGTCAACCCAGACAGAAGGGATGGGTTAAGATGAAGTAGAGGTGTTTGTGATGCCGGGACGTAAGTGGACAGTGGACGAAAAGATGAACATCGTGCTCGAGGGCATGATGCCCGGTGCGAACATCAGCGAGGTTTGTCGGCGGCATGGCGTGGCCCAGAGTCTGTATTACAGGTGGCGTGAAGCATTCCTGGCTGGTGGACGGGCTGGACTTCAGTCCGGACCCTCTACGAGGGAGCAGGAGCTGGAGAAGGAGTTGCAGGAGGCTCGGGCTAAGATCGGTGAACTTACGATGCAGGTGGATGT
>NZ_AUMH01000010.1 GCF_000430585.1 Alicyclobacillus herbarius DSM 13609 | reverse complement strand
CAAGCGGTAGATGATGGATGCCGATGTTTTGCGGTTTTCAGGGCCGCCGGTCGATTGGCGACGCTGACTAATATAGCACGGCTATCGAAGAAGATCAAATGGAACCTTATGGATGTCATCGCTTAGTGGCGGGGAATGTGTTGCGGGAATTTCATTTCAAGTGTCGGAAACTAAACTTGAACGTCAATCACGTATTGGGTGCAAAAAGAAACCGCGGCTTCGACCGCGGTATGTCGCCTGCGGAGAAAACTTCACCGAACCGTGTGAACCGGATGTATGAACCGCCGCTAATGGGTAACGATACACTTACAAGCCAAGATTGGATTCGTCAAACTCAATCAGACGCTGGCTGGCTTGGTAAAAGGCTTCCCGATCCCCAGCGTCCAGACTTTGGTCGACATCAGCCATCAGTCGGGATCGTTGAAACCGTCGTATGGCTTGCTCAATGATAAGGTCAGCCTGGAGTGAGATCATCTCACGCACGGCGGGTTCTAACTCATGGGCTGGAACTTCTTCCAACACTGCCGCGTACGCAGCGCTCGTCGTTCGGTCCTTGAAGAAGAGGCCCACGTAAATATCCTCGTCTGGGTGCTGATAAAGATCGAGAAACGCTTGTTCAACATCTGTGGAGACAGGCTTGTTGCGGCGATAATAACGAAACGGGGCGACCGGTACACATGTTGTTGACATCACAATCACCCTGGGTAATTGCCGGAAGTTCTCAACAAAGTGAACCTTCCGCAGGACATTCTCACGAGTCATCATATAACGAATCAGCATTTCGGCCTCACGACTCTGCAGCTGATAGTTCGCGAGAAACCAGCGCAGGAAGTGTTTCTTCTCGGCAGTTGTGACCGTGCTACCCATGGCCGTCTCCTCCCTGATGGAGTTTTTCCGTTGTCGATTGAGGTCGACGCAGATGCTGTCAATAGTGAGAATTCTTCGTGTATTCTATTCGCGAAAGATGTGGCATTTTCCTGCTAATCCTGGCCGTCATTGGCCCGTTTTTCGTTGGATATACTGGTCGAAACCAGGCAAAATGATTAAGACCCCAGTGATCGACCTTCGTCGACGCCACCATCCTGTAGAGACTGTTCCAACTCGCGGAGCGTACGTTCGACATTGCCCGGAACGGGCGTCTGCGAGTACTTGGTCAAAAACTCCAGCCATCCGGATATGGCCCCTCCTTCCCGAATGCCGTGCTGAAGACTGTTTCTGCTCATCCGATACACCCGTAACGCACCGCTTTGTCCAAGGTCTGAAAACTGTGCGAGAATCGCGGTCAGACGAGGGTTTTCTGCCGTAACCAGAATATCGAAGTTGGGCTGGACGATGAGCACCCTCTGGTCATCGCCCCCTCGCGGTTCTGAAACCGAAATTGCATCCGGTGTTAGCAATTCTTGACCAAGTTTCGTGATTTGAAACCACCGTTCTCCGACATCGTCATCCCCGGTTCTAAGGATGCCGAGGTGCGTCAACATCTTAATGATGCGGGTCCTCCACACCTGTTCCTTGGTATCGTAATAATATTCGTTAATCAGGGGTTCTAATGCCTGAAACATCGAATCGCTGTGGATCCACCCCGGCTGCGCCCGACCTATCACCTGTGTCAACAACGGCAGACGGGTGATGGGACGACGATACAGACTCAGATAAAACCGCAGCAAGGCACGCTGCCGTTCCAACTGGCCCATGGCCAGCCATTTTTCGCGCTCAGGACGTGTGCGAAGGCGGCCCTCCGCCCCCTCTTCAATCAGTCCGGCATGGTACGCGAAGTCGTATATCAACGCAAAGCGATCCGGATAATCATGAAAACGGCGCCCATATCCAAATCGCCACCCTCCGCTCAAAGGCGCTTCCTCCACTTCCAATAAGTGCAGGACTTGTTGGAGGTGACGTTTGTACATGGCACCGCCTTGCGTCAAGAGAATATCGTGGTGATCGACAAACTCCAGAAAAACATCCAGGTCGTGACTGAGGGCGTACCCTTCCTCCGCATAGATTACCGGGCCGGTTTCTTGTTGGCGAACCGCTTGCATGACGTGACGAATCAGACGCTCCTGTAGGGCCTCCCGTAATTCATCAGGCAGGAGATACAACCGCCGACCGTCAATCCGCGTCGTCGCATACAGCCACCCTTCACGTACGGCGGTTTCCACCACGGCGACTTCCCAATCGGAAAAAAATCCGGCTACCTCCTCCTCGGTCAGCGGCCGCGCCGCAGCAAGGCAGAGGCGAAGCATGGAGAATTCCCGTCCGTCCAGCCACGTCTCCAAACACTCGGAAAGAAACCGCGGATTACGAAACGACAACAAGATTTCTTGGATCATCTCCATCTTGGAGTGGCGAGAGCACGCAAACCCGTAATGGTCTGCAATCTTTCGCAATGTAGCCACATCGGCGTCATTTAGACATTCCACCAAGCGCACAAGCAGACACCCTTTCAGACAAGACTGATTTCAGTGGCGCCCATCATTTGATACCGATACCCCTGTTCGACCAGGAACATCTGCCGGTGACGGGCCTTCTCTTCTTCCACGCTCTTTTCTGTGACTAGCGTGTAGAATATGCCCGATCCGCCCTCTGGCCGCAACAAGCGGCCCAACCGCTGGGCTTCCTCCTGGCGTGAACCAAACAGCCCGGACACCTGGATGGCGACCGTAGCTGTTGGGAGGTCAATCGCCATATTGGCAATCCTAGACAGAGCCAGGATGCGCACATGGCCCTCGCGAAATGCGTTGTATAGTGTGTCGCGGCGGGATTTCGGCGTCTTGCCGGTCAAAAGTGGGCACCCCACCGTGCGAGAAACTAGCGATAAGGAATCCAGATAATGACCGAGAATCAGGACCTTGGCCTCTGGGTGCCGCCGAACGAGATGTTTCACCACTTGCACCTTTTTCCGGTTCTCGCTGGCCAAGCGGTGTTTTTCGCGTGCGCTCGCTTCGAGGTAGCTGTTCAAGTCGTGCGGATCCCAAGGTACACGGACCTCCACACACGTAACCGAGGATAGGTATCCTTCATGTTCCAAAAGTTTCCACTGAACCTCGTACAGCTTTGGGCCGATTAAACTAAAGACGTCTGCCGTCAGGCCGTCTTCACGAATCAACGTAGCGGTCAGACCGAGTCGACGCGCTCCCTGCAGTTCCGCGGCCAAACGAAACAACGGTGCAGGCAACATGTGCACTTCATCGTAGATCACAAGTCCCCACGGATAGCGGGTGAGGCGCTCGAGATTTCTGTATATCCCTGACCGGTTGCGCGCCGCCACACGCTGGTATGTCGTGATGGTAATCGGGTATGGTGCACGACCTGGACGATACAAGTCTATGGTCCCCTCGTCCGCCTGGCACCAGCGCGTCAACTCCCGTTTCCACTGCAGGGCGGCCTCTTCTCCAGGAGTCAGAATCAAGGTATGCTGTTGGAGTTTTGCCAAAATAGCAATCCCGACGACTGTCTTCCCTGCCCCACAGGGCAGTACGATAATGCCGCTGTGGCCTTCCCCCTCCGCGAAAAAGGAGTTCACCGCTTCGGTTTGATATTCCCGCAACCGCAGGCAAGGGCGAAGGGAGATAGCAAGATTGGGCGCAGTCTGGTACTCTGTCCGGTCTAAAACTGGATATCCGAGACGACCAAGCGCCCGCTTGACATCGGCTCGATGGCGCGTCGAGAAGATAATCCCCTGCGCATCCCAACTCTCAATCCAAAGCGCCAACGAATCCGATTGGGCCAGAGTTTCCAGAACACGCGCGTCTCCCTGCAATCTCACGTGCGTCCCTTGGTGGGTCGTGCACAACTCTAAGCGTCCCCATTTGTTCATTTCTTCGTAGACCATTTGCTGAAATGAGAAGGGTAATGGATGGGCCGTGTGTTTTCGTAGGAAAGACAAAACCTCTCGCCCCGTCATTCCCCGGGTCGCAGCCTGCCAGAGAGAAAGGGGACGAATCTGATAGACGTGAACGGAATCCAGTTGTTGAATGAGTTCCGCAAACCCTCTCAGTGTGGACTGTACCTGAGGGTATTCAGGTGCGTCTGCCCTCGCCGTCAATGTTCCGTCCGCATGTACGTATAAAATTCCGGACATGCCCGCCCTCTCCTTGGGTGACTCAACCCAGTCCACTTGCCGCCTAAACCGGCTGGGAAACAAAATGGAATTCTTTGCTTATTATGCGGTCATGCCCGGGCCTTTATACCTGAGAAAGCCCCCGAAACCACAAACGCGGACGGGGACGCGTGTAAACGTTTTCTGAAAAAAAGGGGACGCCTCACGGCGTCCCAAAATATTTCTGCTAGGAGTGGAGAGAAATCAGAACAAAACACCCTTCGCGAGAAGCATACATCCGTATGCAAGCGCTGTCAATAGGTCATCCTGCCAATTCGGGCTCGTGTCTGGAATCTTATTCACGTCCTTGTTCAGGTCGCATCCGGCGTACTGTTTGCCACTGCTCATGGTGTAACCGGGCCGTCTCAAGCAGCCTCGCAACTTCTTCGGCATCGTTTTGCATCAGGGCTTGCGCAAAATCCCCCAAAGCACCCCGGATCCGCTCGATATGGGCTGTTACGGCCTCACGATTCGCAAGCAAAGTTGAAACCCAAAACGAGGAAGGGGACGCAGCCAGACGCGTGACATCCCGAAACCCAGGGCCTGTCAACTGTCCCCAAACATTGCTTTGCGCGTGGCTTTCCGTGATGGCCTGAGCATAAGCGGTCATGACCGCCAACGAGGCCACATGCACGCCATGACTGACGGCTGCCATCGCCCGGTCATGCTCTTGCGCAGATGCCACCTCGACAACGTACGCACCCATGGCTCGAAACATCGTCTCTACACGTTGACACGCGGGCCAGCCAGCAATGACAAGCCACGAAGCGCCGACGAACAAGTCTCCACGTGCCGCCAATGGACCGCCAGCGGCCGCCCCGGCCATCGGGTGGGTTGGGGCAAACCGTTCTTGCAAGTTCAGCTCCGTTGCCCTGGTAATCAAGGGCTGTTTTACACTGCAGACATCGAATACCCAGTGCGCCCTGTCGGCCACATCGGCGAGGAGGTGACAGGCTGCCTGCACGGGCACAGCCAGTACTCCCACATCGAACGTATCCTCCGGAAGCGCGTCCAGCACATCGTCAAATACCCGTTGACCCGCTGCGGTCTCTGCCCGTTGCGCTCCATCCCCAGAACTGTTCAGCTCGTTTTGGGGCAAGATGAGACTCCGTGCCTGTGCTCGATGGTCCGGATTGGTTTCCACCCCGACGATGCGTGCGTTCGCCTCCACCTTCCGCCAGGCCATGGCGATGGAAGCGCCAATCAATCCACACCCAATCACAAGCAGGGAGACAGGTTTTGCACCCATGTCTCCCGCTTGTTCGCCACTTGTCCTCGTATTACACCTCTCCAGCATACAAAGCTTCCTGCGCCGGCTCCAACGCTCTCGCCACCCGGCGCACTTCGTCCACCATCGAGGCAAACCGGTCGAGCGTCAGGGACTGCGGCCCATCCGACAACGCCTCGGCAGGATTCGGGTGAATCTCGACGATGACACCGTTCGCACCAGCCGCAATGCCGGCCCGAGCCATGGCCGTCACATAACGCCAATTCCCCACACCGTGACTCGGATCGACCAAGATGGGAAGGTGTGACAGGTGCTGCACCACTGGTACCGCGTTAAGGTCTAACGTGTTGCGCGTATATGTCTCAAACGTGCGAATTCCTCGCTCGCAGAGAATGACATTCGGATTGCCTTCCGACAGAATGTATTCAGCCGACATTAACCATTCCTCAATGGTCGCCGACAATCCCCGCTTTAACAGCACTGGCTTGTCGGTTTTGCCCACTGCCTTCAGCAAAGGGAAGTTCTGCATGTTACGGGCGCCAATCTGCAGAACGTCCACGTACTCCAGGAACATCGGGATTTGCCCAATTTCCATAACCTCGGAGACAATCGGCAGCCCGGTTTGTTCACGTGCCTCCGCGAGATAGCGCAGCCCCGTTTCTCCGAGGCCCTGGAAGGAATACGGAGAGGACCTGGGTTTAAACGCACCGCCGCGAAGCATGTGTCCCCCGACCTGTTTCACAAACTGCGCAATCTCAATGATCTGATCTCTCGACTCGACGGAACACGGACCTGCAATCAGGGTGCGCTCGCTGCCACCGACCACGTGATGGCCCACTTGAACCAAGGTATCTTGAGGGTGGAAGGCGCGGTTGGCGAGTTTGAATGGTTTACTGACCGTTACCACTTTCTCCACCCCTTCCATAGATTCCACGGGCAACTCTAATACCTTTTCGCGTGGCCCGATGATGCCGATGATTGTCTTTTCTTCACCTTTGGATAAATGTACGCCCAGCCCTTTCGCTTTCAACAATTCGCTGACCGCATCAATCTGCGACTGGGTCGCATCCTCCTTCATGACGACAATCATGTCTCTCCCTCCTATCTCTGCGCCACTTGGGTGGCATCCACTTGTGGGCGAGCGAGCGCTGAAGCAAGCTCCGCTGCAAACGAGCCGACCTGCTCAACGACTGCTTGCCTGCTCGACGTGCGAACACCCGCGAACTCTGGCTGCTGAATTGTGACTGGGGCGCCGGCACCTCGCGTCTCCGCCAAGGCCTCCTCGACGCGGCGTACAAAGGCACTCCCGACAATCACCCCATCCGCGTATGCGGCAACCTCTTGAGCCTGCTGCGGGGTACTGACCCCGAATCCAACCGCCGCAGGGAGCTGCGAATGCCGTTTTACCGTGGCCACTAATTCTTGAACCCGGTTGGATAACGTAGCCCGCTCCCCCGTCACCCCCAAGGAGGAAACGCAGTAGACGAAACCACGTGCATGCGCGCAAATTTGTTCGATCCGTTCCTCCCCCGACGTGGGGGCAACCAGGGGGATTAAGGCGATGTCCGCAGCATCGGCCAACTCCCGCAGCGGCGCACTTTCTTCCAGCGGCAAGTCTGGCAGGATGACGCCGTCCGCACCCGCCGCGCGGGCGTCGCGGAAAAACCGTTCTGGGCCGTACTGTAAAACCGGATTGATGTAGCTGAATAGGACGAGTCCAGTCCGTTCATGGTGACGGCGCAAAGACGCGCACACGTCAAAGGCCATCGGCAGGATAAAGCCGCTTTGCAAGCTACGCAGTGCCGCAGCCTGAATGACCGGCCCATCCGCGAGCGGATCGGAATACGGGATGCCGATTTCCACAATATCCGCTCCGGCAGCGATGACCGCGTCAAAGGCCGAGAGCGACGTGTCGAGATCCGGATCGCCAGCGGTCAAGAAGGGAATCAGTGCGGCCTGCTTCGTCTGGTTTTGAAACGCGCGTTCAATCCTCTGCATGTCCGGCCCCTCCCTGCTCCAGTCGAGCGATTTGCTCGACGTCTTTGTCGCCGCGACCCGATAAACAAACCACAAGAATGTGGTCTTTGGGCAGTTCAGGAGCTATCCGGACGACATGGGCAATCGCGTGGGCGCTCTCCAGAGCCGGAATGATGCCTTCCATCTTGGAGAGCAAATAGAATGCCTCCAACGCTTCCGCATCGGTGACCGGGACATACGAGGCTCGTTTTGTATCATGCAGCCAAGCGTGTTCCGGGCCGATGCCTGGGTAATCCAGACCGGCCGAAATGGAGTGTGCCGGCGTGACCTGCCCCCACTCGTCCTGCAAAAGGTAGGTTCGCGCTCCGTGCAGCACACCGGGGCGGCCCTTTGCGATGCTTAGCGCGTGCAGTCCGGTATCCACACCTTTGCCGGCTGCTTCTACGCCTATCAATTGGACCGTCTCGTCGGCGATGAATGGATAGAACATTCCCATCGCATTGCTGCCGCCGCCCACGCAGGCAATCAGCGCATCCGGGAGCCTTCCTTCGGCTTCTAGAATCTGCTCGCGCGTTTCATCGCCAATGATCCGCTGAAAATCGCGGACAATTTGGGGGTACGGATGCGGCCCCACGACGGACCCGATGATGTAGTACGTATCTTCGACATGGGCTACCCAATGACGAATGGCCTCGTTGGTCGCATCCTTCAACGTGCGCGTGCCGGTGGACGCGGGAACCACTTCAGCCCCAAGCATCCGCATGCGAAACACGTTGAGAGCCTGGCGCCGCATGTCTTCTTCACCCATGAACACGGTACACTTTAACCCAAATCGCGCTGCGACAGTGGCTGTTGCTACCCCGTGTTGTCCGGCCCCGGTTTCTGCAATCACCCGTTTCTTACCGGTATAGACCGCCAGGAGCGCCTGTCCGATGGTGTTGTTGATTTTATGCGCACCCGTATGATTTAAATCTTCCCGTTTCAGGTAGATTTTTGCGCCCCCCAGGTGTTTGCTGAGCCGTTCCGCATAGTACAAAGGTGTCGGGCGGCCCGCATATTGGCGCAGATAGTAAGACAAATCATGCTGAAAACCAGGGTCTTGAATCAAACGGTGATAATCCGTCTCTAGTTGGTGCAAGGCGGTCATCAGCGTCTCCGGCACATATCGCCCGCCAAAGGCTCCGAAGCGGCCGTGTTTATCCGGAAACGGCGTGGTTGATTGTTGACGAAATTGCGTGTCCATGGTTCGGTTATCTCGAATCGCGTTTGAAAGTTGTGTCATGACTGGGTCACCGCCTGTTTGAACTCCCTTTCACCTTGCACCGTGCTTGTTGTGGAGACCACCGCTTGAATCAGAGCCTGAATCCGTTCTGGAGACTTACGTCCCCCGACCTCTACACCTGAGGAAACATCCAATCCATCCGGTACAAAGAGTGATAGGCACTCGCCCACATTGTCGGGGCGAATTCCACCTGCAATCCATAACGGTGGACGTTTCGAACCGAGGAGATCCGCTAGACTGGGTAGTACCTGCCAGTCGAAACGTCGTCCGTGTCCACCGGTTACGGTTTGAGCTCGCGCCGGCGGCGCGGCATCCAGCAAAATGCCGTCCACCGTGTCGAGAAAGGGACGAATCCGGTTGGCCATCGCTACGGCCAGGTCTCCCTCGACTCTGTCCGGAACCGAGAGCGCCTTCCAAACTGTGTATCCGCGCGTTTTCAACTGTCGGCAAAACTCCGGTGTTTCACGGCCGTGCAGCTGCACGTGACGAAGCTCTGCGCGCTCGCAGATAGCTTCAATCCGGTCGATGTCTTCATCGACCATCACGCCGACGGCCGTACACGAGGCCGGCAGGGAACGTACAAGCGGCCTGGCTTGTTCCGGTGAAAGGTATCTGCGGCTAGCTGAGACGAACACAAACCCTACGTGTTCTACCTGTGTGTGAACCGTAAAGGACAGGTCATCTCCCGGCTGGAGACCACAGATTTTAATCCCAGGCTTCACTTTCCTGCACCGCCCTTTGCCACCGCGAAACGAGGGACCTGCAAGCTTTTCATCAATTCCCGCACGCGCTCGGGCGTTTCTTGCCGCATCAACGATTCTCCCACCAATAACCCGCATACTCCGCTGGCCGCCAGACGCTCCGCATCCGCGCGTGAATGCACGCCGCTTTCGGAAATCGTCGGGACACCGTCGGGAATCTGCCGCCGCAGGCGCACCGTGGTATTTAAGTCCACATGGAACGTATGCAAATTGCGATTGTTGATGCCCAACACGGACGGGTTGGCGCTGAGCGCGGCCGGCAGTTCTTCCTCCGCGTGCACTTCAATCAGCACATCCAGCCCCAAACTTTTTGCATACGCCGAGAGTTCTCGCAATCGCGGTTCCGACAACGCCGCGACAATCAGCAGTACAGCATCGGCGCCGGCGATGCGTGCCTCACGCACCTGAATCTCGTCGATGATGAAGTCTTTACGCAGTACGGGGAGCGCAACGGCTTCGTGAACCCGGCGGAGGTCCGTGATGCTACCCTGAAAATATCGCGTATCTGTGAGAACCGAAACGGCGGCTGCACCGGCTTGTTCATAGGTTCGAGCAATGGCAACTGGATGAAAGTCGGTCGCAATTTGCCCTTTGGAGGGGCTCGCCTGTTTCACTTCTGCAATCACAGACAGCGACGGGCTCTTTTGGAGCGCATGGGCAAATCCACGGCATGGCGGCAGGGCGTTCACGTCTGGCCACTTGCCCAAACGGTTCTGGCGACGCAGTTCAGCAACCTCATCGCGTTTCGTGGCTAAGATCCGTTCGAGAAACGTGGTCATTGCGCGACCTCCTCCGTCTGGGCTACACGTGTTGCCTGAATGTACTTGTGCAAGGTCTCCTCGGCCGCCCCACTGTCCACTTGATGAGCCGCCAGTTCGACACCTTCGCGTATGCTCCCGACAATGCCGGAAACATACAAAACCGCGCCCGTGTTGTATAAAACGACATCCCGCGCAGGACCGAGCTTTCCGGCCAAGATGCTGCGAATCTGCTCTGCATTGGCTGCCGCATCGCCCCCGATGATTGCCTCCACCGGGGCTCTGGACAACCCAACCTGCTCGGGAGAGAGCGTGTATTCGTGCAATTGCCCGTTTCGCACTTCGGCGACCAGGGTCTCGCCCGCGAGTGAAAATTCATCCAATCCGCCGGCCCCATGGACTACGAGCGCATGTTCGCTGCCTAACTCGAGGAGTGCTGCTCCTACCTTCTTGACGAGGTCCTGTCGGAATACGCCGATGACTTGGCGCTTCGCATTGGCCGGATTCGTCAAGGGGCCGAGAATATTGAAAATGGTGCGAAAACCAAGTTGTCGCCTGGTCTCTGCGGCGTACTTTAAGGCCGGGTGGTAACTCGGGGCAAAGAGAAAACTGAATCCGCAGACCTTCAGACACTCCAGAGCCTCCGCCACAGTCAAGTCGACACGGGCGCCGAGTGCCTGCAGGACATCGGCACTGCCGCTCTTGCTCGACACCGCTCGGTTTCCGTGTTTTGCCACCCGTGCTCCGGCAGACGCCGCAATGAAAGCCGCAGTCGTGGATATATTCAAAGTTCCGATGCCGTCACCACCGGTACCGCACGTATCGACCACGTCGAACGGTACCTGAACGTGAGTGCCATGGCTGCGCATGGCGCGGGCGAAGCCAACAATTTCCGCCACAGTCTCACCGCGCACCGCCATGGCCGACGCAAACGCGGCAATATGGACCGGCGTCAGCTGTCCCTCCATCAATTGGTTCATCAGTCGTTCTGCCGTGTCCGCGCTCAACGTCCGTCCCTCGGCGACCTGCTTCAGGACATCCAGTACAAAATCGCTCATCCAAACTCGTCTCCTCTCATCTCGTCTCGCCTCGTGGAGAAAATCCGATGGCGCACGCTGCGGCCGACAAGACACAGGTCGATAAGCCGCTGCTGGCAGGTGCCTATCCCCAGAATGAACGAAACCGCAGGCTGAGAGCCGGCCGCTCAGCAACCTGCGGATACGCCTTCCGAAGACAGCGTGCTCACCACAACTGGCAACCGGTCAGGCGGCGATGCGTCGCCACCAAACCCTATTTACCCGGACTCAGCTCCACTCCACTCAACTCTGTCAAGCACTTTGCTTGATAACGAAACTCTCAATCAATGATGTGTATATGATATGTGCTATCCAGCCCTTCGTCAACCGTAGCAAATGCCCGAGTCCAGAACTATCGCTCAACCCGCCAGGTCGGGTCGCAATCTGACCGCCTCACCCAAATAGACGTGAATCATCTCCGATTGCGCCTTATCGGTATTCACATGGACCAAGACACGAATGCAGTGTTCCAACGCCCCTTCGACTGCCACCTCGCTCGCACACATGAGAGGAACCCATTGCCATCCTGGAAAACTGCGGACTGCTTTGGCTGGAAAGCAGGCGGTTAAATCCGGGGTCATCGTAAGCAATACACTTACCACGTCTTCAGGTTGCAAATGATTACGTTCCACGATTTGCTTCATCAGGTCCTTCGTAGCGTTCAGAATGGCTTCCGTCGAGTTTTCTTTCACGGTTACGGCGCCGCGAATGCCTCGCACCGAGGTCGACAAAGCAATTCCCTCCTTGGTGGCTCATCCATGGATGCCAGACGGTCTATAAGTGCATATCCGGAGAGGGGTTAGGTAGGACCCAAGCAGTGCAAGGAAGCTAGCCCAAAATGCGAGCCGGGCCTGGTCGCCAGGATAACAGTTCAGTGGACTGTTGTCCCGTTTAGGCCGGGCGATAGCGGAATCTCTGACCCCTTTCCGGACTACTTCTCGGATGACGATGCCCGTCGCCAGGCCCTAGGTCGTACGCAAACGAGCACGCCAGGCTGTAGCTAGTTCCTCTCGGCCGATGCCACGCACAATTTCCACTCGGCCAATGCCTGCGGGCAAGGCGAAGGTCCAGCCATCATACCGATTTTTCTTATCCCGCGCTAAGACAGCCAGGATGGTGTCCAGTGGATAGTCGGGTACCTCGGTCGGCAAACCGTGCTGCCGTAATACCGTAATCATCCGATCCCGCTCAGTCTCCGACAACAGGCCTCTGGCCACGGCCAAGTCTGCCTCAACCGCCATGCCGATGGCCACCGCTTCGCCGTGACTCAATTCGTACTCGGAAACCTGTTCGACGGCATGTCCCACCGTGTGGCCGAGGTTCAAGACCATGCGCAAGCCGCTCTCCTGTTCGTCGGCCTCGACAATCCCGATTTTTACACGAGCCGCCTCGGCCACCAGCTGCTCCGCCGCCTTCGCGCCAGGATAGGATGGGACGGGAGACGCTTCCAACCGCGCAAACAGTTCCGGGTTCCCAATGATACCGTGTTTGATAACTTCCGCCATGCCCGACCGCCACTGCCCCTCCGGCAAGGTGGCCAGACACTCGGTGTCGAACAGGACAGCCGCCGGTTGATGGAAAGCGCCAACCAGGTTTTTCCCTTCCGGCAGATTCACGCCTACCTTGCCGCCGATGCTGCTGTCGTGCGCCAACAGTGTGGTCGGCACCTGTACAAACAGAACGCCACGCAGGTATGTGGCTGCGACAAACCCGGCCAAGTCCCCAACCATTCCGCCGCCGACCGCCACGACCACGCCGTCACGGCGGATCTGCGCCGAAAGCATCTGTTGATAGAGTTGATAGGCGTTGGTCCATGATTTACTGGCGTCTCCCGGCGGCACGACCGCCGTGGCCACCGGGTATCCGGCACCTCGGCAGGCGTCTTCGACATCCCGCAAAATCCCCATCGTGCGAATGGTTTCATCCCCGACGAGAAACAAAGCGCGGTTTGGCGATAGCCCCAGACGGCGAAGCTCCTCGCCGACGTCATGTCGCAGTCCAGGCCCAATGACAAACGGATACGTGCGAGACGACGTATGCACGTCGATGCGCGTGGTCATCGGCCTGCCACCCGCTTCTGATACATCTCGACATGATCGCGAATCTGCGGCAGCGAATCGTTCCCGAATTTCTCCAGGAAAGCATCCGCCATCACCCAGGCCACCACATTTTCGGCCACAACGGCCGCCGCTGGAACGGCGCAATAATCAGACCGCTCGACCGCTGCCGGTTCGACTTCCTTCGTCCGCATATTCACACTGTTAAGCGGTTTATACAGCGTGGAGATGGGCTTCATCGCCCCGCGGATGACCACCGGCTCTCCGTTGGTTACGCCGCCTTCCAGACCCCCGGCGCCATTGCTTGGTCGAATGTACCTGCGGCCATCGTGTGCAATCGGATCGTGCACACGGGAGCCAAAGCGGCGTGCCGCTTCAAACCCCAGGCCAATCTCCACACCCTTGATGGCCTGAATACTCATCACCGCCGCAGCCAAACGCCCGTCCAACTTGCGGTCCGGGTGAACGTAACTCCCGAGCCCCACCGGGCAGCCGACCACCTGGACTTCAAAAACGCCGCCGACCGTATCCCCGCGCTCCTTCGCTTCGTCAATGCGGGCAATCATCTCCGCTTCCGCCGCAGCATCCGCGCAACGGACGGGGGAGGCTTCCGCAGCGGCGCGAATCTCCGCCAGGTCTTCGGGTAGTTGCTTGACGCTCACCCCACCGAGTTCGACCACGTGGCTGACGATGTCAATTCCAAATTGCGCCAACAATTGCCTAGCCAGCGCACCGGCCGCGACCATGGTGGCCGTGTTGCGAGCGCTCGCCCGCTCCAACACGTTACGGATGTCTTCGTGGTCGTACTTAATCGCGCCCGCCAGATCAGCATGTCCGGGACGAGGACGTTCCACCACCTTCAGGTTGTCCGGCGCATCGCCAAACACCGCCATTCGCTCCTGCCAATTCTTAAAATCGCGATTGACAATATGCATGGTGATGGGGGTACCCAGCGTGCGGCCGAAGCGGACACCGCTGGTAATTTCTACCGCATCCGATTCAATTTGCATGCGCCGGCCGCGGCCATAGCCTTGTTGGCGGCGGCGCAGCTGCTCGTCAATCGCGTCTTTGTTCACAGGCAGTTGACTCGGAAACCCTTCGACAATGACGGTCAATTCCGGTCCGTGCGATTCACCGGCCGTCAAGTAACGAATCACAGGTGTCACGCTCCTCACTCGACTCCACTCTATCTCTTCTATCAGAAAAGTATTGCGGACATTATATCACCTTTTTCTGCTGTCCGCTTGCTTTTTCCACGCCGTATCCGAGCCATGCCACGTTTACAGCCCCGCTAGTGATTCCGAGCGAAGGACGAGACTGTCCTTATTCCTCGGCTCCCACCGCCGTCAACAAGCGCACCGCTGCCTCCGCGTCCCGTAGGTCAACGACGGTTGAAACCGCGCCCACGTAGCGCGCCGGATAGCTGATGCCGGCCGTAGGGATCCCCGCCATCGCTAACTGGACACTTCCCGCCTCGGATACACCCCGCGGCCAGACCTCATATTGCAGCGGGATGCCGTTTTTCTCCGCTACGGTTTCCATCCGTCGTTTCAAATCGAGCGGGATGATGGAGGTGCCGTCCATCACCTTGATGGCTGGGCCCTGACCGAGTTTTAACTCCATCCGCCGGCAACCCGGCGCGTCCCCTGCGGGTGCCGCGTCCACCACAAAGGCCAGATCCGGTTCCAATTGCACGGCAGCCGGCCGCGCTCCACGCGCACCGACGGCGCCCTGTGCGGTGAATACCACAGAGACGTTCCTTCCGTTTGCCGCCAGAGCACGAAACGCAGACGCCGCCACCGCACAGCCTACACGATTGTCCAGGGCCCTACCCGCGAGACGATAGCGAGTCAAAGAGACGACCGGATCGACCACCACTCCAGACAGGCCAATCTTCACTTTTTCCAGCGCCTCGTCGCGGTTTTCCGCGCCAATATCCACGTACAGGTGGTCAAAGCCAACATGCTCAATGTCCACCTTGGTCTCCACCTGCACAACGCCCGTCAGCCCGCCGACGAACTCGACCCGTCGCCCAATCAATTCCCGGGCTTCCAGCGCTCCGATGGAAATCAACCGAAGAAATCCATCGTCGTCGATGTGAATGACCATCACACCCGGTTCATCCGCGTGTGCCGTTAGCATCACGTGCGGGCCAGACCCGTGTTTGCGCGCAATCCCGTTGCCAAGGGTATCCATCCACACTTCATCGGCTATGTCCCGCACAAGGTCCAAGAGGGCCTCTTGCAACTCCCGTTCCGCCCCTGACGGCGCCACATAGGTACAAAGGCGTTCAATCTGTTCTTTTAGTCCGGACATCCGGCATCCTCCCTCAACCGACATTTTCTCCGCTCGTGTATGGCCACGCTCCGCGGCTTATCTCTTCCAGCAATGCGCGGACCAAGCGCACCGTGTTGTGGTAATCGTCCAGTGAGATGACCTGTGCCGGGGCATGGATGTAGCGCACAGGGACGGAGATGCCGCCGCCGGTCACCCCGGTTCCAGACTTATGAATCGCCCCGAAATCGTTCGATCCGCCCTTCACGCGCCGAAACTGATACGGTATGTTATATTTTTCGGCGACTGCGACCATAAACTCGAGAAAGCGCGTATCTGCGATGGTACGGCCGTCTTGCACCGTCAGCGCCGGACCAGCTCCCATCACCGTGGACTGGCCATGTCCGGGCGCGTCGACCACGTCGAAGCACACCGTGCCCTCAATCGCGATCGCGATGTCGGGTCGAATTCGTTCCCCGACCACCGTGGCGCCGCGCAGGCCGATCTCCTCCTGCACGGTGAAGGCGCCAATCAAGGGAACCGGCACTTGCGCCGCCAGCGCGTCAAGCAGGATGGCACAGCCCACGCGGTCATCAAACGACTTGGCCTTGGCGCAGCCTTCGCCGATTTCTCCAAAGCGGGTGGCGAACACGGCCACATCCCCCGGCTTCACGACGCTAAGGGCGTCCTCCCGGTCTTTCGCGCCAATGTCAATGTATAGTTCATCCATGCGCAGGGGCCGCTTGCGCTCTTCCGCCTTTTGCAGGTGAATCGGCTTCGCGCCAATCACGCCAAAACGCCGGTCCGTCCCGATACAGACGGGTTTGGACACGAGTACGCGCGGATCGATCCCGCCCAAGGGGCGCAACCGGAGCAATCCATTGTCCTCGACGTGGACAATCATCAGCCCGACCTCATCCATGTGCGCGTCGAGGAGAACCCGCGGACCGGCTGCGGTTTGGTTCTGTTCCACAATCAGATTGCCGAGCACGTCCGTATACACCCGGTCGGCGTAGGGCCTTGCAGCCTTGCGAATCAGGTTGCGGACTTCATCCTCAAATCCGGACGGGCCTATCGCCTCCGTAAGTTCCTTCAGTAACATGACAGCCCCTCCACATAGGTGGTGTCGATACTGGCGATGAAATGCGCCAACAAGCGGCCGCATTCCACAATGTCCTGATAATCGACGGTTTCCACCGAGGTATGCATATAGCGGATGGCCACCCCGACCAGGCCGGTGGCGATGCCTTCACGGGTGATTTGAATGGCCCGTGCATCGGTTCCCGTGGGACCCTGGCTGAGTTCCAGCTGATACGGAATCTGATGCGTTTCGGCGACGTCGCGCATGCGCGCAAACACTTTCGGATGGATGTTGGGGCCAAAGGCAATGGCCGGTCCCTTCCCCATCTTGAAGCTGTCATCCGGGGCTTGCCCGGGAAAGTCTGCGAAGGTGACGTCAATCGCGATACCGATGTCTGGCCGCAGGCCGTAAGCGGCGGTTGTCGCTCCACGCACGCCGACTTCTTCTTGCACGGTTGCCACCGCGTAGACGTCGACATGATGCCGCAGCGAGCGCAGGAAGCGCAGCGTTTCCAGCAATACGGCGACACTGGCGCGGTTGTCCAATGCCTTGCCAGCGATGCGATTATGTAACAACGAAAGCGATTCACGGGACAGGGTCACTCTATCACCGACGCGGACCAACTGGCGGACGGAGGATTCTGGCATCGCCAAATCGATGTAGAGGTCTTCCAGAGGCGGGGCTTGTTTCCGTTCCTGTACGGTCGTCAAGTGCGGTGGCTTCGAGCCGATAATGCCGAGCAGGGGACGTTTGCCGTGCACCCAGACCTCCTGTCCCATCAAGGTGCGGGCGTCAAATCCACCCGCCTGCCATACACGTAAAAACCCGCCCGGCTCGATTTTCGTCACCACCAGCGCAATTTCGTCCATGTGCGCAGCCAACAAAATACGCGGCCGCTCCCCCTCCCCGGAGCCGGTCACAACAGCTGCCAGATTGCCGAGGGCGTCGCGATGAATCTGGGAGGTGTAGCGCATGAACGCTTGTTCAATTGTACGGGCCACATCCTGTTCAAACCCCGGCCCGCCGTGGCATTCCAGGATTCGCAGTAGGTCTTCCCGATGGTTCTCGGTCACACCGTCACCCCTCATTCTTTCGTGCGATCACGGACGGTTTCTCTTACTTTGGCTTACAATCTTGGGATGTTTTTTGACAAGGTGCGTCCCGTGTTGGAAAGGCACGGGACTAGAAGTAAAGTCTTCATCTTACCTCATCTTATCAGACCGGTTTCTCCAGGGGCAATGATGTCACCCTAGACCAGAGTCCGTCGTCCCCGCCTGCAGCCGCCCAGAGGTGACGCATGTCCTCGGGCGGTTCTGCCTGGACCTTGCACTCCGTGTGCTGCACCGGATGAGTCCAGGTGAGTTGGTACGCGTGCAGCGCCTGTCTGGGAAACGCAACGGGCTCAGGTCTCACCACGGGGCGGATGCTGTAGTCCCAGGTATAGTCTGTGTCGCCCACCAGCGGCATGCCCATAGCGGCGCAGTGGAGGCGAATCTGGTGCGTACGGCCGGTTTCCAGGTGAATCTGTAGCACCGCCAAACCACCGCTGTGACCGACGACGCGGTAGTGTGTGATGGCGGGCTGCCCATCTGCTGAGATGAGGCGCCGCGACGGACGCGCGGGATTGGGCCCAATCGGCAGAGAAATGGTCCGCCAAGGCCCTGGCAGACAAGTCGACGACTCTCCGGCTGCGTCCGTATGAACGTCGTCCTGAGCTCTGTAGACGATGGCCAGATACGCGCGGTGCATGGCTCCTTCTCGCAGGGCGATATCGAACAGGTGATGACTGTGTGAGGTTTTCGCAAACATGAGCAGTCCCGACGTGTCTCTATCGAGACGGTGCACACTGTGTGCAACCTGGCCATGCGGCTGAAGATAAGCCAATACACCCGCCAGGAGCGATCCGCTCCGCTCATGGGCACTGGGATGGGCCAGGATGCCGGGAGGTTTGTTGACAACCAGGATTTCATCGTCTTCGTAACGGATGTCAAGCGGCATCGGCTCCGGCGCAATGTCCGATGCTTCCTGCGGCAGCGCCACCTCCAGCCAGTCCCCTGCCTCCGCCTTGTCAATCAAACGCGCAGGCCGGCCGTTGCGCTTAACCACGCCTGACTTGATGAGCGCACGCTGCAGCCGCCGCGACATTCTTAGCTCGCGTTGCAGAATCGTTTTAATCATGTGCCCGGCGTGTTCGGGTCCAACGTGTAGCGTGTACATATGAAGTCCTTTCTGCTGAGAAATGAACGACTGCATGGATACGGCACTTGCATTTCTGTGCCGAGACGTTTATACTACTCATTGTAAGCGGTCATGCGGATGTAGTTCAATTGGCAGAGCGTCAGCTTCCCAAGCTGAATGTTGCGGGTTCGAGTCCCGTCATCCGCTCCAGATACGAAAGTTCATTGTCCCGATAAGGATCCAGTACAGTGATGTGCTGGGTCTTTTTCGTTTTTGAAACGGACATCGGTAAGCGTTCTTCAGCTTTAGCCATGGGAAAGATTTCAGCCTGATGCTTTGTTCACGCATTTTCGAAAAAGTCGTCTCTGCGGTCTGCTTTATGAGGTCGAATCTGGCTCATCCGAATTCCTATCACGAGTTGTACACGTAATTGGGGAAGAAGCGGTTCTTAATCCTTCCAATTCCAATTTGAATTTCCTTCTCTTTTTATCACCGGTTGGCAATCAGTTTCAAGCCGGCTCCTAGATGCTCACTTTTTCTCGTGCTCGACCTTTTCATCAACCTCGCCATGCTGGTCCATAAGAGCCGCGAGATTTCATCCACTGTGTCGATTCCGTAGTCCTCGCTGGAATTATGGGATGTCAGAACGGCAATGACGTAGTTTCGTCCATGTCCGTGGATGTACCCGATGCTGTTAATGCGCCAATTCCCGGTTACATACGGAGACCAGCCGTTCTTCAACGCGACGGTTGTTCCCGAAGGGACCCCCTGCGGACACTCCCCACCGCTGCCAGCCTACGATATGTTCCATCAATCTCTCAATGCGTATTGCCGGTTCGCGTTATCGATCATCAAACTAGGAAATGCCAGCAGTTTCATCAGCGTTACCTGATCCATTACAGTTGTCTGGGTCAGACCCCAAATAGGCGTCGTTTCGCATCGTTGTGTGTTTCATTCTGAAGTTTCGAATATAAGAGGTGATGTTCTTTCCACGCCCCAATTGATTCCAAAGTTTTGACGCCATATTGTTGTCGCTGTCCTCAATCATGGGCGCTAACAGCTTATTCTGTGTGGTCGTCACCCATTGATGCGCCATCTGGTCTTTGTAAAGCAGCACCGCCATTAGGGAGACCTTGACGATGCTTGCAGCGCAATAGGTAGCGTTTGGATTATACGTGTATGTCTGTCCCGTGTTGGCATCATAGACGGCTACGGAAACCGTGTCATGTCGGCTTTTCAAATAGCTTTTGAAGGCGCTGCCGAACACAATATAATCTGGCTCTTCTATCGGCAAATTGGGAGAGTTTGAGTAAAACCTAGGCCGGGGATAGATTCAGATGACCGTTGGTCGAATTCATAATTTTGAGGATGATTCCTTCATGACAACGAAGCAAAATACGCCTCCACTTGCTTCCGTGTTTTCAATCGTATAACTTGCTTTCCGATTTGCTGGGCTTCATCCAGGCGTCGCAGAATCTTTTCTTGCTCTCGCTTTCAACCCCCCCAAATGTAGCGAAAAAACTCCAGGTCTATCTTTTCCGGGCAGTGTGCGCCCATGTCCGGGCGGGTTTGGCCGTGATAACGGATGACTCGCTTCATGACACGCCACAGACAGACACGCCGTGGCACATCAAGGAAGATCACCGTATCCGCAGCCTGAATGCGGATATCCATCGTAGATCCGTAATTTCCGTCGATGATCCACGATGGACGTTGCACTAGCTTCCGCTGAAGTTCCATCCACTCTGGCCTTGGTGTCTTTACCCACCCCGGCTGCCAAAACAAGCGATCCAGATGGAAGACTTCAATCCCGGTGATGTCCCCAAGTCGGCAAGCAAAGGTTGACTTACCCGCCCCTGGCGATCCGATGATCGCGATTCGCTTCACGGACGGCCCCTCCAGACAGCATGATGGAGGCGGATAGCGGAATCCGGTTTGGAAAACTGTACATGAAAGAAACCCAGCGCAGATCGGCCGACACCGATAAGGTGTCGCCCGACAGCAAAACCCCTTTGCCCTCTGCCCCGGCTTTCCAATGTAACACGGCCGATCCGGCAAAGTGTCCGCCGACGTGGATTAACGTGACGTCCCGCGTGCTGCCCAATCGCAAACTCGGGCACTGTCTCGACGGCCCACAAATTCGGCTCATACTCATAGAAAGCGTTCCGGTATCCGTCGTGGCGCATCTGTTCGAGGGTGGTCCACCGTTGCCCCCGGTGACCGATGTACTGCCGCTCATCTTCACATGTCGGACAGTGACTCGGCGCGGTCACCGTCTTGGGAAACTGCGTACCGCACGTTATGCAAATCCAGTTCTCCACCTTTCTCTCCCTCCCCGTTTTGGCTTACGCGATGGGCGATCCGTTCGCCACCTTCGCGTCAGGCGTCAACAGGACGACATCACCTTTCTCCGGGATGGCGCCCAATACCAAGACTTCGGAGGCAAACCCTGCGATGCGCCGGGGGGGAAAATTGACAACGGCAATCACCTGCCGGCCGATGAGGCTAGCGGGCGTGTACCTTTTCGTAATTTGGGCGCTGGAACGCTTGATGCCGAGCGGACCGAAGTCAATCTCCAACTTAATGGCCGGGACACGAGCCTCTGGGAACGGCTCTGCCTTGATCACTGTCCCCACACGCAAGTCCAACTTTTCGAAATCCTCAATGGTTGCCATACGCTAAACCTCCATTTCTTATTCTTATGCGTCGTTTGGGCTATCGCCTAGCAAGCGGAACGTCTTTCTGGTTTTTCGGATACACTGCAAAATAGGAGGAGAGGTTATCGATGCGAAGCACAGCCCACGCGGTACTCGAAACCATGCGATTGCCCAATGGACTGTACGTAGCCAGTCGATCCCCAGACTATCGCTATGTATGGATTCGTGACGTCTGCTATATCGTACTCGCATACCTCGATGCTGCGGACGACAATCGCTTCGAACAAGCCTATCACAAAATGTTGGACATCTTCCACCATTACAGCTGGAAGCTGGATTACCACGCCGAACACCGTCCGCATGAGGTGTACGAGTACATACACCCTCGCTATCATGCGGACACCCTCGAGGAACTGACGGAGCCTTGGGGAAACGCCCAAAACGATGCGATTGGCGCCTTTCTCTTTGGAATCGGTCTAGGTCTGCAGCACGGCAAACGAATGCTCCGCGATGAGCGAGATGAATACCTGATTCAACAATTCATCCGTTATCTGACGACCTTGCGTTACTGGCAAGACGCGGACAACGGAATCTGGGAAGAGCACCGCGAAGTCCACGCAAGCAGCATTGGCGCTTGCACTGCCGGATTGCTTGCGTTGATGCCGTTTTTTGCCATCGACTGGTCGGTGGTTCAAAAGGGCATGTCCGCCTTGTTCAACATCCTCCCGCGCGAAAGCGCTTCAAAAGAGTCCGATCTCGCGCAGCTCAGTCTGGTCTACCCCTATCGTCTGCTGCCGCCCAGCATGGCTCGCCTCCTAATTGAGCAGGTGGAACGGCAACTCCTGCGTGAGCGCGGGGTCATCCGCTATCTGGGTGATTGCTACTATGAAAGGGACGGCCGGGAAGCCGAATGGTGCCTGGGCATCCCTTGGCTCGGGCTCTGCTGGTTAACCCTCAACGAACGAGACAAAGCGGCAGCCTACTTACGTTGGACGGAACAAATCATGCCAGAGCCTGGCGTCCTTCCAGAATCGTATTACGGGGGAACCGCCCAGGCAAACCCGAATACCCCACTTGCCTGGGCGGTGTCCATGTACATCCAGCTGCTCGACCAAATGGAGACATCTTACAGTTATACCGCAGCCGTCTCCAACGACAGACCTAACCGGCCAACCACGTAATCCCGACAAATCGCAAGGCTCTGCCGAGGGGTGCTGGTGGATTGGTCGATTTCGACCGTCACCCACCCTTCATAGCCAATCTCCTTCAAACACTCTATCACCGGGACCAAATCGAGAGTTCCCAACCCCAGTTCACAGAAAATCGGCAACGCCTCATTCCCCGAGAGGATGGGGAAATTCTCCGCATCCACCTCATCGGGCGTGACATCTTTCAGGTGAACATAGGCAATGCGTTCGCGGTAGCGGCGGATGACGTCGGTCGGATTCATCCCGGCTTTGGCCAAGTGCGCAGTGTCCGGGCAGAAGAACACGTAGTCCGGATTGGTCAACTCCATGATGACATCCAATTCGCGCTCGTTCTGAATCTCCGTTCCCAAGTGAGGGTGCACGCACGCCTTCACGCCAAACTCGGCGCAACGTTTCGCCGCTTCGTTAATGGTCTCCGCCGCTACCTTCAGGTCGGCAAGCGGTGTCCCACTCGGTTCCCGAGGGCCCTGCGGACCAAAAACGATGCGGTCGCTCCCATTTTTCGCGAGAAACTGCGCCACTCGGGTGTTGTAATCAATCACTTCTTGTCTTCGCGAACTATCGGTAAATCGTCCACCCCCATATAAGGCAGAGAGAACAAATCCGTGCTGGCTCAGAAGCTCACGAAACTCATCCACACGGTCTTCATACCGCAAGGCAATGTGGGTAAACGTCTCACAAGCGCGATACCCCAGCTCCTTGGCTTCCTTCAACCCAGTGATAAGGTCTTCCCCCCACGTGATGAGGTGACACGAGACGCGAAAGTTTGACATGCTTCATCCTCCTTTCTCGGCTATCTCCGGCCATCGTATTGCCCGCCACCCCCGTATGGGTGAATCGTTATGTGCGAAGGTCTTGCACAGTCTCCGCCGAGAACGGTGCTGGACGCTCACACGTGCTTTGCATGTCGTAATGCCGTCCCTGCTCCGAGGCAAGATGGAACCCGTGCATCGCCTCCAGAACGTGATACGCCAGGTCCCCGTGGGCAAGGTGTACATCCCCAGAACGAATGGCCAACGCCATGTTGGCCACACCCAAGCCGCGGCTGTTCTCCACGAAAGGCGATAAAATGGGGATCTCGCTCCATGACTCCACCCCGGGTCGGCGAATTCGCACCGGACCCGAGAAGTGGTTCGGATCGGGCACGCTCATAGAGCCCTCCGTTCCGTAAATCTCAATGCGCGGCACATCGGCGTACCATACGTCAAAACTCGTCACCAGCGTGGCAATCGCTCCATTTTGAAAATCGAGGACGCCCGCAATGTGCGTGGGGGTTTCAACGCGGATTCGCTCACCCCGTCGCGGTTTGCTAGTGACAATTCGCTCCGGAAACGTAATCCGGGCGGAACCGGTTACACGCCGGATGGGCCCCAACAGGTGTACCAAGGCGGTTAGGTAGTAGGGGCCCATGTCAAACATCGGCCCGCCCCCCATTTGATAGAAGAAGACTGGGTCGGGGTGCCAGCTTTCATGGCCATGCGACATCATGAAGGCGGTTGCCGCCACCGGCGTGCCAATCCAGCCATCGTCCAATAGCTTCCGGCACGTCTGCAGTCCACCCCCGAGAAACGTGTCCGGTGCACACCCTACACGCAGTCCGCGGGCGCGAGCGGTGGCCAACACCTTTTGCCCGTCCTCCAAGTGAACGGCCAAAGGCTTTTCGGAATATACGTGTTTCCCTTGCTCCAGCGCGGCCAGTGCCACCTCGGCGTGGGCCTTGGGAATCGTCAGGTTGACCACCAGTTCAATGTCTTTGTCCGCCAATAATTCCTCAACTGTGCAGGCCTTCGTGACGCCAAACTCTTCCGCTTTTGCTCTGGCGCGTACCATGTCCAAATCCGCCACGGCCACCACATCGACGCCGGAAAATGCGCTCAGATTGCGCAAGTAAATGCTGCTGATGTTGCCACAACCGATGATGCCGACCTTCACGGGCTCCATAATGCCATCCCCTATCTGTCGCTTCATTCACCCACACGAACCCAGCCGCCCGTCTGGACGGACTTTTCCACCGCTTCAAGGACCTCTTGGTTGCGTAGACCATCGACAAAGTCGGGTTTGGGGTTACGGCCGCCTGCGATACCTTGGAACGTCTCGTAGAACAGGTTCATAAAGGTATGCTCATAGCCGATGATGTGTCCAGCCGGCCAGTAGGCGCCGGCGTATGGATGCACGTCCTCCGTGCAATTGATGGTTCGGAAGCCCTGTAATCCGGGTTCATCGTCGTGGAAATAGACTTGCAAGTTGTTCATGTTCTCCAGGTCCCAGCGAATGGAACCCTTTTCACCATTAATCTCGAAACGGTTTCCGTTCCGGTTCCCGCCCGCAAAACGCGTCGCCTCGAATACTCCCATCGCCCCGTTCTCAAACCGAGCCAGAAATGCGGACGCATCATCCACGTCTACGTCACCCATGGCACCAGCCACCGTCTCTGCATGCAAGCCTCCGGTCATTTCACCGAGCGGACGCTGTTTGATAAACGTCTCCATCATCCCGACGACTTCACGAAACTCACCGACCAAGAAGCGGGCCAGGTCAATGATGTGAGCCGCAATATCGCCGTGCGCGCCCGATCCGGTCACTTCCTTGCGCAGCCGCCACACCAATGGGAAGGCCGGATCCATAATCCAATCCTGAAGGTATGTGGCGCGGATGTGATAAATGCGTCCGAGACGGCCTTGCTCGATGAGCTTCTTGGCCAATTGTACGGCTGGGGCAAAACGATAGTTGTGGCAGACCACATGCACAATGCCCGCTTCCTGAACGGCTGCCAACATCCGCTTGGCTTCTTCAACACTCATGCCCAGCGGCTTTTCGCAAATCACGTGCTTTCCCGCCTTGGCGGCCGCAATCGCCATTTCCGCGTGCGTGTTGTTCGGGGTCACGATATCGATGACATCAATATCATCTCGTTCCACCAAGCGCCGCCAGTCGGTCTCAAAGCTGTTCCAACCGAACTGTTCGGCAGCCGCCTTTACACCAGCCTCGTCCCGGCCAGAAATCGCTTCCATTACCGGTAGCGCGTCCATATCGAAAAAGAACGGAAGGTCACGGTAGGCGTGACTGTGCGCCTTCCCCATAAACTTGTACCCAATCATACCAATGCGAATCTGTCGCTTACTGGCCTGCAACATAGACTCCGTCCTTTCGCGCGAGAAAATCGATGAACATTCTTCTATATTGGCAATTGAATCCGGAATTCCTGCAAGGGAATTCAGCTTTTTATACTCCCAGCCGCAATTCCCGAGATGATGTACTTGCGCAGGAGCGGAAACAAGATGAGCATGGGCAGGATGGACAGGAACGATCCGATGAGAATCAACGGGTACAGGGGCTGTCCGGTGCCGGCCGAATTTAAGTTGGCGGTCCAAATCTCCAACCCCACGGGTAATGGATAGAGACTGCTCTTACTCAACAGGACCAGTGGCAGGAAGAAGTTGTTCCACGTACCGATAAAGATGATAAGGAACAGTGTGACCAATCCCGGTCGCAGGATGGCGAGCGCGATGCGAAAGAATACACCGTAATCACTGGCTCCATCCACACGCCCTGAATCCATCAGTTCGGTGGGCATGGCCTCCCGGATATACACACTCATAAAGTACACCCCAAACGGGTTGACCAGCATCGGCAGGATGACGCCGATGTAGGTATTGATAAGGCCCATCGATTTTTCCAACAGAAAGATAGGAATGGTTAATGCGGCTGCGGGGACCATCAAGGAACCGAGCACCGCGGTCGATACGACACGTTGACCGCGGAAGCGGTATTTTGCCAAGGCGTAACCGGCCATGGCAGAGATGAGCGTTCCCGCCGCAGCGGCGACAAAAGAATACACCGCTGAATTGACGACCCAGCGCCAAAACTCGCCGTTTTGGTAGGTAGCCAACCAGCGCAGGTTCGCCCCCAGATGGTTCGCCGGCACCAACATGGGTGTATTGAATAGTTCACTGGTTGTCTTGGTCGTCGAAACGAGCAGCCAGTACAAGGGCAGCAGAAAGTACATGGCCATAAGAATCACGAAGGCCATAGAAAGGCTAGTTGTGATTCCATTTTTGCGAGTGATGGTATGGTATTGACGCTGAAGGTCGGTCGGGGCAAGCGATGTCTGGGTTCGACTCATTATCTTATCCACCTTTCTGGTCGATGTGTCCCTTGGCTTTCCGTCACCGACTGGGCGAGGCTCCCTTTCTTGGCCTCGGTTCAGCCGTCGCGTAGATAAACAACAGCGATGCAACAAAAGTGATGACGGCCAACAAAATCGATAACGTCGCGGCGTAGGTGACGTTTCCATAGGCGAACGCCATGTTGTAGATTTCGATGTTCGGCGTGTACGTCCAGGGGATGCTGGTCATCGTCGAAAGGACATACGGTTCGTTGAACAATTGCAGGGAACCGATGATCGACAGAACGGCCGTCAGCAAAATGGTCGACCGCAGCATCGGGATTTTGATGCGCAGCGCCGTCTGCAACTCGTTGCATCCATCAATCTTAGCCGCATCGTACAGTTCCAACGGAATGGACGTCAGGCTGGCGAAATAAATGGTCATGTTATAGCCGGTCCATTCCCACGTGGCCATGTTCATGATTCCGTATAGGACGTGCTTGTCAGACAGTAAGTCGAGTGGGTGTCCCCCAGCCACGGCGCGAAATACCGCCAAAATCGGGTTCAGTTGCGGGGAGTATAGAAATCCCCACATAATCGCAGCGATGACCCCTGGAACGGCGTAGGGAAGAAAATAGATGATTCGAAACATGGTTTTTCCGCGTACGAATGGGCTATCCAACAGCAAAGCCAAGGCAAGCGCGATGAGCAGCATGACCGTGACCTGGACGACCCCGTAATACGCCACGCGGCCAATGGCAATCCAGAAACTACTATCCTGAATGGCGGTCAGGTAATTGTGCAAACCGACAAACGCATGCAACCCTTGGCGGTCAACGAAGAGGCTTAAATAAAACGAGTACAAGAACGGGAAGATGAAATAGAGTGCAAAGAGAATCCCGAATGGGGCCAGAAAGACATAGGGTACCCGGCGCAGTGATTGAGTCACGGTCTCTCCTCACTTCCCCTGTGTGTTTATTCACCTACTGGGATGGCCATCAAACGCTTACATCCTTCGTACGGATACGTCTCATAATCACAGCAAGCGCAGCCGCCGCCAAAAGGACAAGCAGGACAACAAGGGCGGGTGGCACGGAGTGGGACCCTGTACTCTCCGTCCCGTCCATATCCTTCACGCGGTATCCCATGCTCTTCGCAAAAACCACCGTGTGTTGCTGGATGTTGGCCAGTGCTTGATCCCACGTTTCGTCTCCCTTAGCCGCTTTCGTAAACTCAATCGTCATTTCGTTGTAGACGAAATCCGTCCACGGACTCCATTCGAAGGACGTATCCACAGATTTCGCCGCTTTCACGAAGACCGGTGCCGATACCTGATTTTCGAGCGCGGGGTTCGGCGCAAAAAATTTCGGTAATTGCTCTCCGTAACGATTGGCTGGCATCTGGCCACGTCCTTCCTTATCTATATCCGTCACGTCCAGGACTTCGGCGGCGGCGCTGGAATTGATCCAGGCAGCGAACAGTGCGGCAGCTTGCGGGTATTTGGTTTGTACGGTGACAGCGTTTGTCGATCCGCCCCAATTCCCGTCCATAAATGGTCCGCTCGCATTCCACTGGGGAATATCACTTGCCCTCCAATTCTTCGTGGATGGCTTGACATAAGGTTCAATCATATACGTAGGAGACCAGGCAGCGCCAATGACAGACGCGTATACACCTTGACCGATTTCACTTTCCCATTGTGGTGTCCAGTCATTCGTAGCTTGAATGGCCCCTTGCGCAATGAGCTTGCCCCAAAAGTTCATAACTTTCCGGGCCTGCGGGCTGTCGATATTGATTTCCCATCCATCTGCCGTGTAGTGAAACGGGTGTGCGCCCGCTTGCCATAAGAGCCCGGTGATCAGGCCACCGTCGTTGACGGGGAAGTAAGTTAAATATTGGTTAGGATGTCTGTGATGAAACTGAACGGCCTCTTCCCCAAATTGATTCCAGGTCTTTGGGGGGGTTAATCCGTTTCGCTTAAAGACATCTGGGCGATATAACAAGGCCAGTGGACCGATGTCCTCTGGAATGGCGTAGACTTGCTGTCCGCGACTTGCTTGACGCCAGGTCCAATCGAGAAAGTAGGATTTGGCGTATTCGACATACTTCGAAATGTCCAGCAGGCCGCCCGTGTCGATGAACTTCGGCAGGTATTGATACTCAATCTGAACCACATCTGGAGCGCCGACACCAGCTTTTAAGGTGGTCGTCAATTTGTTATACTCCGCGCTTGAAGAACCGATGAGTGGATGAATAACGTGGATGTTCGGATACACTTTGTTGAATGCAGCAATGACCTTATCGGCGTTGGCGGTCCATGTCCACCAGGTAATCGTGACCTGTTTGTCGAAGCGAGGGAAATGAGGTTGGGGGATAGATGAACCCGCCCCCCAAGCGACTTGGATACTAGAATACAGCAATACTGCCGCTAGGCCTGCAGACGTGGCGACTTGCCGAAGACGCACCACCAACAACACACTCCCTTCCTTCGGTATGCATGTACAGTTTCATGAGTTTTTCTAGTATTACGTATAGCATAGGTATGCCATGACTGGACACCGGTATGTTTTGTATAATGGCGGTGGCAGTTGAAAGTCTATCTGCAGGAACGTAGTGCCAGAATTGATGAGGGGAATATCATGCCGAAACTTGAGTATGCGGGACGGATCATCCCATATGACATTGAACGGAGGTCAGGGAGAAAAACGGTCAGCTTGTATGTGGACGCCAACCGTGGAGTCTACGTGCGGGCTCCCTTCGGCATCCCCGATGAGCAACTGCAGGAAATTGTTTTGCGCAAGGCCAATTGGATTATCCGCAAACTGGATGAAGTCCGAGCACGTCAGGCGGCCGTGCCTAAACACCGGTTTGTCGATGGGGAGACCTTTTGGTACCTAGGCCAAGCTTATCCTTTGGTC
This sequence comes from Alicyclobacillus herbarius DSM 13609, assembly GCF_000430585.1. GTDB lineage: Bacteria > Bacillota > Bacilli > Alicyclobacillales > Alicyclobacillaceae > Alicyclobacillus_G > Alicyclobacillus_G herbarius. Next base: position 107,219 of record NZ_AUMH01000010.1, on the reverse strand, counting down.
GTTCATACAGAAACGGGCCTCGATCAACCTCGACTGACATGGGATACGCAAAAATTCCAACTGTCGATCCCAAGGTGTTTTCGGGAAGAAAATTTGGTGCCGACAGGAAGAAAGCCCGAAGATCATCCGGACGCCCAAGTAGAGGAGACCTACCGCCGCCTGTTTCGCGCCTGGTACCTGGCGCGCGGTCAGGCAGTCGTACAAACGCGGCTGCAGAGATACGGCTCGGTCTACGGATACCCACGACGCGTGTTATTCAAGGAACAAAAGACCCGCTGGGGCAGTTGCGCGGCAGACGGAACGATCCGTTTGAACTGGCATATTCTCATGGCACCCATGGCGATTCTCGACTACCTGCTGGTGCACGAGCTTGCACACCTCAAACACCCGAACCACTCCAAACACTTTTGGGCTGCAGTAGCCAAGACCATCCCCGACTACCTGGAGCGGCGCCGATGGCTGAAGGAGCATGGTCACTTACTCACATTGTAACCTACCAGCCATGGACGACCATCCAAACACCCAGTCCAACTAAGGGTGTATAAACAAACGTCAACCAGGTTCGATCTTCCAAATTGCGAAACAGCAGAGATGAAAATAGCGCCACTAACACCGGCTGAATGCCGACAATCGCCGAGACGACAGATACCGGAACAGTGCTGACTGCCGTATAAAAGGCGAGCACCGCGGCGGCTGACGTGGCTGCCGCCGTCCAAACATAAAGGCTTCGGACAGAGCCATAAAACCGAATGTGCTCTCTCAGCGTCCCTTGGACAAGTAGATAGCCACTATAAGCCAGTGCCGCCACCGTCAAATCGAAGGCAGCCGCCCATATGGGATGGCCCCCGTACATGCCAACCTTGCGCCAGGCGTGACCCACTCCCTCTAAAACGGATGCGGCCAAGCCGAACGCCAAACCCTCCATCACCGAGGTACGAAAGACGGCTCGAGTATCTCGTTTTCGACGCTCCAGAAGGAGCAGTCCTACACCGCACAGCATCAGCACGGTACCGATGGTTTCTCCGGTATCCAAGGGTTCGCGGAGAATCGTCACGGCGGTGACAATCGTGACGACGGGCGAGAGTGATTTGATAACCGTACTGCGTGTCGCCCCAAGGCGGAACATGGAGGCAAAGAAGGTTACACGCCCCAGGAAGGTTCCACAGAACCCCGACAACAGAATGAAACCCAACTGTGGCCACATCAAGACGGGAGGTGCTTTCACCCATGCGGCATGGAGCGCAGCAGATACGAGAAGGAACACGCTGCCCAAATAGAGGATTGGCATCACACCATTATCACAAGTCTCTCCTCGACGTTGGGCAGCGTATAGGAGTAAATAAGAGAAAGAATACAGTATGGTCGATATCACGGCCGTCCATTCGCCGACCACTATCCGGTTCCCCCTCGCAGTCTCCCAAGGAATTGGGACAACTACGAACAACGCTATGGGGAACGATCGAAAATTATGCCTGTGGATAGGGGATTGTCCGGATACGCATTCCAAATGTGTACCTGGACAATCGCTTTAACGACGCCCCGCGTTCATCCAGAACCCCCACGTGACAAACGCCACCAGCAGCACGAGCGTTGGAAGCCATACATAAATCGGTGCCAAGGTATGTATCCCCCCTGTAGTCGGCATGTGTGACGCATGCTCCATGCCCTAACGAAACACGCAACCGGGAAATGACTTCGCACACGGACGGACGACATCACATTGGATACACAAGACGGATGACTGAATATATTGTACTGTATGTCGGATACAAGGCCAATACAAGGTCCATCGCACCGCTCATAAAAACGGCGCCACCCGGCATCGGGAGCGCTGTCAGAGTCTAAAACTTGTTGTACGGGGATGTCTTTCTCACACAATCTGGGCTGTCCATGGACGTGTTGGAACCTATCACCACCAGAGAAAAGCCAACGCCCATATCCAGGCGAACGCCAGCCACCACCACCACCAGCCGGCCCACCATGCGCCCCAACCTGGGTAGCCCCAGCGGGCGCCGTAAGCGTACGGACGGCCATAAGCCCATTGAGCCAGAGCAATATCCAGCTTTTCGCTCGGACTGGCTCTGTGGGAGACGTCCAGGTTGGAAACAGTGGCTATGCCAGCCGGGGCATACCGTCTCGGGACGCGCATCAGGACGGCATTCGGAGTGACTTGTTCTACGATGCCCCGATGGTACCCCCAGGGCGTGCGGAACTCGACCCAACCGCCAAGGTGCTTTTCAACCTGACACCTGGTGCACATCTGGTATTCACCTCCTGGCATGGCATGGTCCTACCACCCGTAAACGGAACGGAGAGGCTTTACCCACACTAACTTTACTGGTGCTTGGTGATTTCCTATCAATAGACCGGTGTGGTCGTGCAGGTCCGCACGTAGCCAGGCACCAGCAGGAAGAATAAGACAAAGATAATCAGAAACACTACGGCCCAACGAGTATAGCCGCCAAAAGCACCACCATCGTACACCGTGCACACCTCCCTCGCGAGTGGCATGCTTCACCGTATGTCGACTTGACCCCTGACGGACAGTACGATTGACCTAGTCCGACCCTCGCTGATACAAAAATGGGGCAATGTTGACGAGGCCAAACCGGCGGCTGTTCAGAAATTGCTCCGTGGAACCGACAAACAGAATGCCTCCCGGCACTAACGCACGCGCCAGCTTGGCAATCACTTGCTGTTTCCCTTCTTCAGTAAAATAAATCAGGACGTTCCGACATACGATGAGGTGAAAAGGGGCTTCATCCGGGACTTCGGGTCCAAGTAGGTCATGATGCTGAAAACGAACGCTTTGCTGCAGCTCGGGCCGTATCCGCCACACCCCACGGACGCGGTCCTGACTCGTAAAGAAACGATTTTTTTGTTCGTCCGACAGAGCCCGGAGCTGATGTTCCCGATACACCCCCTGCTCTGCAGCGAACAGCACACGCTCATCGACATCGGTCGCAATGATTTGATAAGGCCGCCCATGCTCTTCGCATAACATTGCCAATGTGTATGCCTCTTCACCCGTCGCGCAAGCCGTACTCCAAATCCGTAACGGCTCACCGGAAAATAGTGACTCTACCCACGTCCACAACGCCTGCCAGCGTTCTGGGTTTCGAAAAAAATCCGAGACATGAATCGTGATTTTGTCGATAAGCTGTTGCTGTAGCTCGCGATTCTCGGTTAACGCGCGAGTAAGCGCCGCCAGGCTGGGGTATTGATGACGAATCTGAAAGGAACGTACGCGCCGTTCGAGTTGGGGACGTTTGTAGAAACTAAGATCCAGTCCAAACTGCTTACGAAAGGTATCCATGAATGCTGTAAACTCGTCCATTCTTGTCCCCTTATGGTTGGAGGTGGTTCGGTGGCGACCCATATCGCGATAGCACGCCCGCGGATAGGCGTGGCGCTCAGCGGCGGCACCCTCAAAGCCGCGGCGCACGCCGGGGCACTGGACGCTCTGCGAGCAGTTGGCATCCGACCCGATATGGTCGCTGGAACAAGCGCAGGCGCGATTGTGGCTGCGCTGTACGCATATGGTTTCAGACGTTCCGACTACCTCAAGTTAATTCGACACTTTCCAGGCGCATCCCTGCTTGACTTCGGACTGCTTCCCTGGTCGATACGCCTTTCGCGTTGGTTTCATGGGGCACGCTTACGACGGAAACTTTCTGACTGGCCCTCCCTACTGCCCAGTGGGTTGATCCGAGGGAAAAGCCTTGAACGATACTTTTCCAAGATATTTGATGGAAGAAACCCACAAATCCCATTTTTTATCTTGGCTACCGACCTCGTGGGCGGTGGCCCAGTTGCGTTTTCCAATTACGCTCCTGCCATCCGGTCTCGACGTGCCCTTCCTGTAGAGAACATTGAACGCTGCCTGCTGGCCAGCTGTGCCGTGCCAGGTATCTTTCGTCCTGTGAAGATTGAAGACCGCGTCCTTGTGGACGGGGCCATACGCCACTATGTGCCTGTATATATTTTACGAGAAATGGGATGTGAAAAGATCATCGTGATTAACTTACATACCCTGGAGGCGAATTGGCAGCCCCGGCATCTGGTCGACGTACTCATCCGCTCCTTCGACGTTCTACTGCGCGAGACGATTGACGATGACATAGACGGTCAAAATGTCTTTGTCATCGAACCGGATGTGCAAGGTACCACTTGGGTGTCCGTTGACCGCTTGGAGAACTGTTTTGAGGCGGGATACGCCGAGGTCAAGGCTCAGAGATTGCAACTTCTCGCTTGGATTCAAACCCCTCCCGTCCATTCTCCCAGAATTCGGATCGGTTCAACCGCCTTCGATTCGATCCGCATGGAATAGACCCCCATGGAATAGTCCCACCTTCCCTCTCTCTGTGTCCTGTGTTACAAAACGGCCGTCTGATAAAAAGAGTAAAGCCGTCCCTCCCTTCATGTTATGCTGGGATAGGACAGCTTCTCGAAAAACCCTCACACTAACTGTGTATGTATCGGGTTCGCGGGACGATCACGGGTGTTCAGGCAAGCCAAACATCTACGGCCCGTTCGTATTCCACTGTGCCTTCAGGGAACCACAAACCAATCTCCCGTTCTGCGCTTGCTGGAGAATCGGAACCATGAATGACATTCATACCTATGGTTAATCCGTAATCGCCACGGATGGTGCCAGGTGCTGCTTCGGCAGGATTGGTCTTCCCCATCATCGCGCGTGCGATACTGATGGCTCCCTCTCCTTCCCATACCATGGCAAATACGGGTGAGGACGTGATGAAGTTGACCAGGTCTTGAAAGAACGGGCGTTCTTTGTGTTCCGCATAGTGCTGTTCTGCCAGTTCACGGCTGACCGCCATCAACTTCGCTGCCCGCAGCTTCAATCCTTTGCGCTCAAATCGCGCAACAATGTCACCAATTAACCCGCGCTGGACACCGTCCGGTTTCACCATCACAAACGTCAATTCACTCGCCATATCTGCTACACTCCTTCGTGATATTCCGCGCCTCATTGTACGAAAAAGCATCCTGGCCATGCAACTCAAATGCTTATCTAGAACGCGAATCCTCGTACCGATGGTCGCTAGTATACACGGTCATTCACGAATTGCGCAATCGTTCGCAATTCACGGACCACTGGCTGGTCTGGGAGTCGGTCCAGCTCGGCCATCGCTTTGGCTAAATATTGTTCTGCCAGAGATTGCGCATATTCCAGCGAGTTCGAGGAACGAATCAACTGTACAGCTTCGACTACCTCTTCGGTGGCCATGTCTGCATGGACTAACCTCCGTAATTCCTTCGCATAAGGTCCACATGCGACCGCGTGTAAAGTTGGCAGGGTCAAGTTGCCTTGCCGTAAATCGCCCCCCACCGGCTTGCCTACGATATTCATATCGCCTGTGAAATCCAGGAGGTCATCTCGGATTTGAAACGCCATCCCAGTATAGTGGCCAAAACGCCGTAGCGTGCGAATAGTGGTTTCATCACACCCACCCACCCGGGCCCCGATGGAACAGCTGACGGAAATCAACAAAGCTGTCTTGCGCTCCACACGGCGCAGGTAAGTGCGCAGGGATTGATGCCAGTTATAAAAATCCCGAATTTGGTCGATTTCCCCTTCGCACATCCGCACCATGGCCGTAGACATTTCCCGGTGGACTTCCGAATCCCCAATCGATGTCAATAATTGAATCGAACGAGCAAACAAAAAATCCCCCGTATACATGGCCGCGCGATTGCCAAATCGTGCCCGGACCGTTGCCTGGCCACGACGTACATCCGATTCATCGACGACGTCATCGTGCACCAAAGAAGCCATGTGAACGAGTTCTAATGCGGCTGCCGCACGATACACCGCATCTTCTGAAGCACAGGGGCCGAGTCGACTGGACATCAGCGCCAACAGCGGTCGAATTCGCTTCCCCCCGGCCTCCAGCAGCTGCCGTGCGGATTGCGTCATAGAGGAATTGGCGGAAGCCACTGCGTCCATCAGGCAGCGTTCGACCCGTTCCAATTCACTGCGGTACGTCCGATAAACGAAACGAAACTCCATACTTAGCCTCCTGCCTTACGGCCCATGTGAAGAGCCGCAATGCCGCCCGTCAAAGGATAACTCCTGACTTCCGTGAGCCCGACCTCCCGGAAGATCTGTTCCAGTTGCCTGCGATCCGGAAAATCAGTGAGGGATTCGGGGAGCCATGCATACGGCGCCCTTTTGCCCACCGCCAATGCACCAATCCAGGGTAATATCCGATAAAAATAGAAGTAATACAGCGACCGCCATATGGGCCACTCCGGTTTCGAGAGTTCCAGGGAGACCACCCAGCCTCCTGGCCGTGCGACTCGCGTCATTTCAGACAGGACCTGGCGGATATCCGGTACATTCCGAAGTGCAAACCCAATCGTGACCGAATCAAAGCTATCAGAGGCAAACGGGAGGGCCATCGCATCGCCTTGGAGGAGTCGGACGAACCCGGAAAATTCGGGATGACGACGAAGCTTCTCCTTCGCCACATCTAACATTTCTTTACAAAAATCAATACCGACAACTTCTCCTTTACCCCCGACCGTACGTGCTAAAGCGAACGTCCAATCCCCCGTCCCGCACGCCACGTCGAGCGCCCGACTGCCTGGGGACAGTCCTAATTTCTTCATAGCAAATCGACGCCAAAGCTTGTGCTGAAAAAAACTGAGAACCGTATTCATCACATCGTATTGACGGGCGATTTGCGAGAAGACGTCGTGCACATAACGTGCCTTATCTGTCCGAACGGCCATTATCGGTTCCCCTCAGCCAACGATTGTTGTTCTAGACGCCGTTGAACCGGCAGCAAACACTCAATCAGTAAGTTTGTCGTCTGTTGCAAGCGGACGTTGATGGGGCCGCGGAGCATGTTATCGACCAATTCCGAAACCCATCGACGAACGGGTTGCGTAGATAAAAATCCGGATAAATCCGTGGTCGTCTCCCGGCTAACTATGTACGCCTGAACTAGAGAGCGCACTTGCGTACGCCACGATGAATCGTCGGGAAATAGCCAGTCACACACCGCAAACAGAAGTTCACCGTGAACGACGCAGTAAAGATCCATCTGTCGACGGAGTTGGTCAAACCCGTCCTCGTGTCCCTCCGCTTGCTTTGCGTCCCACAACGCCATCTTCGCTTCGTTGATCCGTACAACCGCGTGGCACAGCGCCTCCAATAGGCGTAAATCCCCCACCCGTGCCAGAAGCCAATAATACCGACCGCTGCTATAGTCGCCCGTAAGAACGATGAGCTGGCGGATTTGCCCATCATGTTCATCGACATCGTCATGAATGGACAATCCAAGTTGCAACAACAGAACGGCTTCCAGAATGGATTGTGTTTGTCCAGGAGGCAGGTCAGCCTCATGCAGCATGGCAGAGAGCACATCAAAGTGGAATCGACTCACCGTCGGCTGAATCCGATGCTGACGTAACAGTGGATGATCTATGTAGCCGCGGACACGTTCATCCAAATCTTGAAACCGCATGTTGTTCAACTCGGCGATTGCCACGCCAGTTTCATCCCCTTGCCGTCATTCCAGAATCCTCCGCGACACAAAGCAGGTCTTCGTGTGCCATCATAACCCACGCTTAGTATATCATAGTCCCTACTGCTGTCCCGAAACGGCAACCATGCCGAGGTTACACCCCATTCTCTGCAGAAAAACCATCTGCGTCATCGCGTGCCTTCGCTGCCTGTCGTAATTTGCCCATGTTTGGTATAAAGAATGGCTTTTCCACGGATCTTCATCGCGGACGTATGTTCAGTGAACTGCACCACCATGGCCTCCCCACGGTCGAGCTTCTCCGTATGATGAAACTTCGTTTCCGCACCTCGGGTGAGACCAATCACCTGCACCCCGTTTTCCAACGCTTGAACGACAAAGTAATCGCCAAGTACCGGAGAATCGGACATCCCGTTTCCCCCTCTCTATAAAGGCAAAAGGCCCTTAGGAGCCTCTGCCGGCCGTGTTGTTCCAAAAGACTTTCGGACAATGAAAAACCAGCGTTCGACGACGCTGGTTTTTTGGTCGGAATGCCGGGATTTGAACCCGGGACCTCTACCTCCCCAAGGTAGCGCGCTACCAGGCTGCGCCACATCCCGTGGATTCATTGTCGCGCAAGACATATTATATCCGATGTCCGTTGACATTGCAATGATCCACGGTCAGATTCCCGGAAAGCAAATGATCCACGGGCGGCGTTCCCGATCTGCCGCGTTACCGCACCTCGGCGCGCAACGCTTTTCCTGCCTTGAAAGCCGGAACGCGGCTGGCCGCAATGTCAATCACTTCTCCGGTCTGCGGATTCCTTCCCTTCCGCGCCGCCCGTTCACGGATGTTAAAGTGGCCGAATCCGACCAGCTGGACCTTTTCTCCTCGCGCCAACGCGTCCGTAATGACTTGAAAGACCGTGTCCACCACTACGGCACAGTCTTTCTTCGTGAAGTGGGTCCGTTCCGCAACGATTTGTACTAATTCCGCTTTATTCACTCTCAACACCTCACGCAAACAGTGTGATTTTACAGGTGTTGCCGGGTTTTGCGGAATTTATACCTCACGTTCCGGATGAGGACACTTCAATCCATCCGACCGTCGACTCAGAGGATAATGGCAATGAGACCGCCGCTGCCTTCGTTGATAATCCTTTGTAGGGTTTCGCGCAATTTATATTGGGCGTTCTCCGGCATCAAGGACAGCTTTCCAGAGATGCCCTCGCGAACGATGGCCGCCAGGGATTTGCCGAAAATGTCACTCTCCCAAATCTTGAGCGGATCCTGCTCGAAGTCTTGCATCAAATACCTTACGAGTTCCTCCGACTGCTTCTCTGTGCCAACAATCGGGGCGAATTCGGATTCGACATCGACCCGAATCATGTGAATGGACGGTGCCGTGGCCTTCAGCCGCACGCCAAAGCGCGATCCCTGTTTAATCAGTTCGGGTTCATCCAGCGTCATTTCTTCAAGCGCCGGGGGGGCAATACCATAACCGGTCATCTTCACCATCTTCAGGGCCTCCGCGACTTTGTCGTATTCCCGCTTGGCATGCACAAACTCTTTCATCATGCGTAAGAGCTGATCGCGACCGGTGATGCGCTCGCCCACCACTTCCGTCAAGACTTGGTCATAGAGTTCATCGGGTGCCGACAGTTCGATGACCGCGACCCCTTTGCCCATGTCCATATGAGACAGACCGGCGTATGAGACAAAGTCGTACGTACTAAACTGACTCACAACCCGGTCGATGTCACGAATCCGACGGATGTGCCGGATAGTTTCATGCACGGAAGTTTGAAACCTCTGCCTCAGCCAATGATCCTCATCCAGCACCATGACCCAATTCGGTAGATTGACATTAATCTCTTTGACCGGAAATTCGTAGAGGGCTTCGCGGAGGACCACGTTGATTTCATGCGTGGTCAAGGTTCCGCAGGAGAGCACAATCACCGGAACGTCATATTTTTCGGCCAACTCCTGGCGCAGGTCCTGCGCCTGTTGGGAAGCTGGATTGGCGGAGTTGACAATCACGACGAAAGGCTTGCCGAGCTCCTTTAATTCTTCCACGACCCGCTCTTCCGCCTCAACATATGCGTAACGCGGAATTTCGGCAATGGTCCCGTCCGTGGTTACGACGATGCCCAGGGTCGAGTGGTCACTGATGACTTTGCGCGTACCAATCTCTGCCGCTTCCTGAAACGGGATGGGGTCATCAAACCACGGGGTCGAGACCATTCGCGGCCCGTTGTCGTCTTCGTACCCGCGGGCACCTTCGACCGCGTAGCCCACGCAATCGACTATCCGTACGTTGACGTCCAGACCTTCCGCAACAGAGACTTCGACAGACTGGTTGGGAATAAACTTAGGTTCCGTTGTCATGATGGTGCGACCGGCAGCGCTCTGAGGCAGTTCGTCGGTCGCCCGCGTCCGGTCCGCTTCGTCTTTGATGTTCGGCAGTACGATGAGTTCCATGAATTTTTTAATGAACGTAGACTTGCCAGTGCGTACGGGGCCGACTACGCCGAGGTAGATATCGCCCCCTGTCCGCTCGGCAATGTCTTTGAATACGTCGAACTTTTCCACGCTTTCCTCCTCCTCGCGCAGCGGGCCAAAGCCCCAAGACTGTCCACTCTATGAGGACATTACATGTATATGCGGTCCTGCGCAGGCTATGCCCAGGAGGCTCGCCGTTCCTGACACTCGTTATGTATACGTGGGAAACGGAATCGTAGAACGCAGGTGGACATAAAGTTTGAGGAAAAACGGAAAATGTGTTCCGGGGCGAACCGTCGGTCCGCCCCCACATCCGGATTTAGCACTGGGAGGTCACATCAAGAGGCACATGTCATTGCGAGATGAACGACTCGTAGCCGTCCGCGTCCAAGAGAGCGTCCAACTCGGTGGTATCGCTCATTTCGATGACAATCATCCACCCTTCATCATAGGGGCTGCTGTTCATCAGTTCCGGACTATCGGCTAACTTTTCGTTCACTTCCACGACGGTTCCAGAAACGGGTGCGAACAAGTCGGAAACCGTCTTCACGGACTCGACCGTCCCAAAGGTTTCGTTCGCCCGAACTTCGGTTCCCACATCGGGGAGCTCGACGAATACAATGTCCCCTAACTCATCCTGAGCGAAGTGCGTAATGCCAACGTATGCACGGCCACCTTCGACACGAACCCATTCGTGTTCCTTGGAATACTTGAGATCTGCGGGGATATGGCTCATACCACGACCTCCTGGCGCTTCGTCTTCGACCTCGAACGGAATGCAAATGGAATTTGGATGCATGTCCAGTGTATCAGAATCTTCCCTTGGACACACCATCCTTTTTACACATCTTGCTACGCGAGCCACTGCGGAATCGCTCCTGAAATCGCCACCTCTTCAATCTCGTGGCTCTTCGCCCGGCCCATCAATTCTTCCACCGCATCGGCAGGTCTCTTGCCGGTGAAAAGGACCTCGTAAAGGGCCGTGGTAATGGGCATCTCTACCTGATGCTCACGGGATAATTCCACCGCCACGCGGGTGGTCTGAATCCCTTCAACCGCCATGCCAACCTTCGCAAGCGCCTCGGCGAGACTCATGCCCCGCCCCAACATCTGTCCGGTACGGAAATTTCGACTATGCTGGCTGGTACAGGTCACAATTAGATCGCCAATTCCGGACAAGCCAGCAAACGTCATCGCTGCGGCTCCAAGCCGCACACCCAAGCGTGTGATTTCTGCGATCCCGCGTGTCATCAGGGCAGCCCGGGCGTTATCTCCAAACCCAAGCCCCTCGGCCACTCCAACCGCAAGGGCAATGATGTTCTTGAGCGATCCGCCGATTTCCGCGCCAATGATGTCTGGATTGGTATAGACCCGCAGACTCGGATTCATGAGCACGTCTTGAACCCGTTCGGCTGTTGACCGACACGTGGAAGCCGCGACGATGGTGGTCGGCATCGACGCAATCACCTCTTCCGCGTGACTGGGCCCGGTAATCGCGCAAATCTGGTGGAGTGGCCGACCGGTCATCGCGTGCAGTAAGGTACTCATGCGCTGTTTGGTGGACGGATCGAACCCTTTGACGGCATGTGCCAAGGTGCTGCCTGGTGGCAGCAGTTGGCTGGTCATTTTCGCAAGCTGAGACATCGCGGCCGAGGGGACCGTGTACAAAACCAGCTCAGCTCCCTCCAGGGCTTGTGCCAAGCTGTCCGTAGCCACAAGCCCTTCGGGCAGCGGGTGGTCCCCCAGATACCGCCTATTCCGATGCACTTCATTGATCTCATGCACGGTTTCTGAACGCCGTGCCCAGATTTGCGTTTCATGGCCGTTGCGAACCAGTACCGCCGCGAGTGCCGTTCCCCAACTGCCCGCCCCAAGAACTGCAATCCGCATGAGTAATCCCTACCTCCCTGGGCCTTCGGGCGATGTATGGCTTGGTCACTATTGCCCCATTCTCAATCGTACTTGCCGAATATCTTGTGTTCCTCGCGCCGGACTAGTCGCCCGATGTTCGCTCGGTGTCGATAAAATGACAAAACAGCGGCCGCGCAGGAAAAAAGAAACGTTCCGACGTGTGGGTGGATGAGCAGGATAAACACCGGGGCCAAGGTGACAAAAGCAAGTGCCCCCAAAGACACGAACCGGGTTACGCTGATTAGCAAGACGGCCAAGATGCCAGCACAGATAGTGGGCAACGGTAGCAAGAGTAGATACGCTCCAATGGTGGTGGCCACTCCTTTTCCGCCCCGAAACCCGAAAAACACGGGCCAGTTATGGCCGACAATGACAGCGAGCGCCGATAGGTACAAGACCCAAGGGTTTCCGTTTCCCAGTGCATGCGCAAGCAAAACGGCGACAACGCCTTTGAGAACATCCAAAACAAGGACAACGATTCCCCACTTCAGGCCGAGCACTCGCAATGTGTTGGTCGCACCGGCATTTCCGCTTCCGTGCTGGCGTATATCGATTCGGGCTAACCAGCGGGCTATCAGCGTACTCGTCGAAATGGAGCCTATGAGGTACGCCAAAAACATGCTCACTACCAGCACGAAACAATTCCTCCCCCGTTCCCCGGCGATACCGTCGGGCACCAAGACCGCTTCCCCGGCGCGGCCTTATCACAAGCCGTGACCCCAACTAGCATATCACATCTTGCTTTATGCTTTAAAAGGCTATCTGGACACGCATTAATCGCGTTCGCGAACACGCAGGCGAATGGGCGTTCCTTCAAAACCGAACGCTTCGCGCAGGCGATTCTCCAAATAACGCTCGTACGAAAAGTGCATAATTTCGGCGTTGTTTACGAAGATGACAAACGTGGGCGGTTTGACGGAAACCTGGGTGGCATAAAGGATCTTCAACTTTCGCCCCTTGTCCGTGGGTGGCGGGACCGCCGCCACCGCATCCTGAATGACGCTGTTGAGCGTTGACGTAGCAATCCGCATCGCGTGCATGTCCGCAATCTCGCTGGCCAGCGGCAAGATTTTTTGCGTCCGCTGCATGGTACGCGCCGAGACAAACAACACTGGCGCCCACTTCATGAATGGGAAGGATTCGCGAATCTTCTCCGTAAACCGCTGAGCCGTCTTGTCATCTTTGTCGACGATATCCCACTTGTTGACAATAAATCCGATGGCACACCCTGCGTCCAATGCGTATCCGGCAATCCGTTTATCCTGTTCAGCAATGCCTTGTTTTCCGTCCAAGACGACAAAAGCTACATCTGTTCGCTCAATCGCCCGCAGCGCGCGTAGGACACTGTACTTCTCGATGTTTTCGTACACCTTGCCGCGGCGTCGAATGCCCGCCGTATCGACAAGGATATAGGGCGTTCCGTCCACTTCGATGCGCGTATCGACCGCATCTCGGGTCGTCCCCGCCACATCGCTGACCATGGTCCGTTCCTCTCCGCAAAGCGCATTCACCAGCGACGATTTGCCTACGTTCGGTCGACCAATGAAGGCGATGCGAATGGCGTCTTCGTCGTCCTCTTCGTCCTCGGTATGCGGCAGGTGTTTGAGGACCGCGTCCAGGAGATCCCCCGTACCACTGCCGTGTTCCGCCGATATCGGGAACGGATCGCCAAAGCCGAGTTCATAAAAGTCATAAGCACCCGCATGATGCGTGGGATGGTCCAATTTATTCACAGCCAGAATCACGGGTTTGGCTGATTTACGAAGCAGTTTGGCCACGTCGATATCCGCATACGTCACGCCGCTTCGGCCATCGACGACAAAGATAATCACGTCTGCCTCGTCAATGGCCAGCTCGGCCTGCACCCGAATCAAGTTGACAAACTCATCTGCCTCGTGCAGCTCAATGCCACCCGTGTCAATTAAGGCAAAGGGGATTCCGTTCCATTCCATGCGCCCGTACAGGCGGTCTCTCGTGACGCCCGGCTTGTCCTCGACGATGGCAATCCGTTCCCCGAGAAGGCGGTTGAACAGCGTCGATTTCCCGACGTTTGCTCGTCCTACGATGGCGACGACTGGTAGAGCCATGCCGAAAAACTCCTTTTCCGTTTCATCCTATATCACGAATATCACGAAGACGCGCGCAAATCCTGCGCACCCAATCCCTCATCCATGTTGCGTAGCGTCGCTTCGTACCGTCGGCGCGGCGGCAACGCCTGCGTGTAGCCCAGTACGCCAAACAAAAGGCCGCGCCCCGTAGCCGGCACCACGGTCACCGGTTTCCCGAGCTCCATCGATAACCGTTCCACCGTCCAGTCATCCAAAAATACATCTTCTTCGTCTTTCAGCATGATGTCCGGCAACAGCACAGTGTCAAACGCTTCAATTCGACCGGACAACTGCTGCGCGATATCCTGCCCGGTAAGCAGGCCCGTGACCGTCACGTGATGTCCGTAGAAGTCGTTGACCACCGGAAACACCTCGGTTGTAAGTCCCGCAATCCCGTCTAGGCGCGCCAATGAATTGCGAATGGTTTTGGCGGCCGATACAGCGGTGACGACGGCCACCTTGCGGGAATCCCCATTGACACGTTTGGGAACGTATGGCCACGCCTCTTCCAGCTCATCCAGAAAGGTCCGAATCACGCCGACGCCGTTTTCCGTTTGCCCGAATTCATCGTAGTACTCCGACGGAGGCACGTCCATATCCGCGAGGACATAAAATTCATCGGCCGCGTGGACGAACGAAGCACGCAGCTTGGGCCGCAGTTCATCCTGCCAAGCCCGAACCTGAGCAATCACCTGCCTGGCTTCCTCCGGGGTACAAGGGCGGAGCTTGTGCAGACCCCGCCGGTGTTTGGTTAACCCCACGGGCACCACGGACAGGGTGCGCACCGCCGGGAAAAACGGGTATAGGTCGCGAATCGTGCGATCCAGCTCAGGCCCATCGTTCCACTCGGGGCATAGGACAACCTGCGTGTTCATCTCAATCCCGTGTTCCGCCAAGAACGCAATCTGGCGGAGAATTTCACCTGAACGTTTGTTCGCCAACATGCGCACGCGCAATTCCGGGTTCGTCGTGTGCACGGAGATGTTCAACGGCGACATCTTCATGTCGACAATCCGCTGTAACTCCTCATCCTTGACGTTCGTCAAGGTGACAAAATTCCCATGGAGGAAGGACAAACGGTAGTCATCGTCGCGAACATTCAAGGTTTCGCGCATGTTTTTCGGAATTTGGTCCACAAAACAAAAAACGCACTTGTTGTGACAGAGTCGAACGCGATCCACCGTCGGATGTTCCCAATCGACACCCAATCCTTCATCGTAGTCCTTTTCGACTTCAATGATCCACGTCTCGCCGTTGGCCCGTTTGACCTCAAGTTCCATTTCTTCCGTCGCCAGCGCATAGGAGAGGTCGATGATATCTTTAATGGGTTGTCCATTAATCGTCAGAATTTCGTCTCCAGGAGCCAATTCCAGCTCCTCGGCCAGAGAATTCGGCCGAACCCTCGCAATCCGAGGCATTTTACCACTCCTGACGGATAAGATGTCATTACACCATTATGCTCGATTTGGACCAATTTGGTCAATACGCCGAGCCACACGAGCCCGCCCAACGCTGACCTTCCCCGTCGAAACGTATTCGACCGATTCGCAAACCAGAAAGACCAGCAAGCTCGTCCACAATTCCCCGAGAACGGGAAACCACGGTCCCAAATCCACCCATGTGGGCCTATCCGGTTGTTCTAAGAACGCGGCTAGACCGGCGCCCACCACTCTCTCCTCCAGACTCCCCGCAACCCTCAACCACACGAGTGCAGCCGCCGCACCGAGCAGCACTGCGACCGGCACGCCGTGCCAGGACGCGAACGGGTACACCTGGTACAAGATGAAACGACAGACGCCCCCCAAAGCTAGGGAGGCCCACAATAGAGACCACATGGGTTTGTCACTGCTGCGAAAGATTCGTATCACCGAGCGCACCCACAACACAGATGGGACTGCCAAGAGCCATGGTCCAGGGGGCGTAAGCGTCTGGACAAAAACAGCCAGCAAATTGAGGGTGTGGCCGCGGACAAGCGCGCGGCTCGAATCAGGATGGCGAGGAACGGCGAACGCCTGACGGACGCTCGCAAAAGCAAAGGCCAACGCGTTGACGACAAGCAGGAGATACAAACCGTTCAACCGCCCTCCCCCCTCCGTCAAGAGGTGCCCCTTTACCATCATTCGGTATTATTTCCCCAAAACGCAAAAAGACGCACAACGTTCCCATTGTGCGTCGAGACGAATTCCGGACGACCGGTCATCCGGGGGGATGCTCTCCGGCGCCCGTTGGGTTTATGCAACGAATCAGCGCTTGAAAAGGTCACCGAACAAATCGCCCAAAGTCGCGCCGGTACCGGAATGGGTGTCGTTCTGGCGGTCATACGACCTGTCCGGCTGGCGAGTCATGCCTGCCAACGGATCGTCACCGGCCTCCTTGATGGAGAGGGAAATCCGTTGCCGATCCGGATCGAACGAGAGGATTTTGACACGGACTTCCTGGCCCGGGCTCAAGACATCCGCCGGATGAGCAACGTGTTGGCGGGAAATTTGCGAGACGTGAACGAGGCCTTCCAGGCCGGGACGCAGCTCGACGAACGCCCCAAAGTCGACGACACGCTTTACCGTCCCGGTGACGACGTCGCCCTCGTGAAATTCATCCACATAGCGCTCCCACGGACTTGGTTCGGCCTCTTTCATGGACAGGGAGATACGTCCAGCTTCCGGATCGACACGCAGGATCTTGACCTGGACCTTGTCCCCTTTCTTAACGATCTCGGCCGGGTCATCAACATGGTGCCAAGCCAGCTCCGAGATGTGGACCAGCCCATCGACGCCGCCAACATCGACAAAGACACCGAAATTGGTCAGGCGTTGCACGGTGCCTTCCACCACGGCGCCCTCTTTAAGAGACCGCATGATGTTTTGCATCTGTGCCTGATGCTCGTCGTCCAGAACCGCCTTGCGGGAAAGTACCAACTTATTGTTTTCAGGGTCAATCTCAATGACGCGAACGCGAATGGTCTTATCCTTGAATTCGTTCAGGTCCTCGACAAAATGACGATCTACCAATGAAGCCGGAATGAATGCACGTACCCCTACGTCTGCCACCAGTCCACCCTTGACCACGTCCTTGACGACGACGTCGAACGCCTCATTGTTCTCGTATTTGCGCAGTAAATCTTCCCAAGCGTCGACAGCGTCGGCTTCCCGCTTCGACAGCACGACCACTTCCGAGTCCTCATCGATTTTGAGAACCTTGGTTCGCACAGTGTCTCCCACCGCGACGACCTCGCTAGGGTGATCGATGCGCAATGCGGAGAGTTCACGAATGGGGACGATACCTTCAAATTTATATCCGATATCCACGGATACCTTTTTGTCGTCAATGGCCGTGACGGTACCGCTGACGACGTCCCCCGGCTGCAGTGCTGCGGTGTTCAACATTTCTTGTAGCTCCTCAGACATCCAAAGCCCTCCTCATGTCACCACAAAACTTTGTATAGTACTCCCGATTTCCAACACGGGCGCTGGAAACCGAGCCATACGCGACCGATAGTTGTTCCATAGTATGCGGCTTCCCCGGCCGGCCAATGCCATCAGCGACATATCTACATAAAACCTCAAGCATGTCCCTCGTTCAGCAGGGCTTGAATGTTGTCCATCAGCTTTGCCAACAAGGACTCATTGCTCTCATCGGATTGCGGCTGAATCGGTTTGCCGAAACGAACGGTCAACGGTCGGCGAAACTGATACGGACCAATGATGGCCACAGGTACAATGGGGCACTCAGCGCGCCGGGCAATGAATGCGACCCCGGTCAGCCCCTTTCCTAAGCGTCCGTCCCGCGAGCGGTGACCTTCCGGAAAAATCACCAGGCAACCGCCCTGTTTGGGGACCGATATGGCATACTTAATGGCAGCCGTATCGCGCAGTCCCCGACGGACAGGGAACCCCCCCAACCATCGTAAAAAAGCCCCAATTGGCCGAACTTTGAACAACTCCGCCTTGGCCATAAACTGAACGTATCGCAATGTACAAATCCCAATCAGGGGCGGATCGAGATTACTGATATGGTTGGAGGCGAGAATCACTGGCCCCACAGCCGGAATGTTCTCCGCTCCCACAACGCGAAACCGATAGACAACCTGAAAAAAACGGGTCACGATGAAGCGTGCGATGCGAAAGAGAAAAGTCTGACTTGGGTCAGTCCGCCTACTCATGCACGACCTGCTCCACAATGGAGAGGATTTCCGAGACAACCTCTTCCACCGAACGCCCCGTCGAATCGACATACCGCGCATCTTTGGCGGCCATCAACGGAGCCACTGCGCGCGAACTGTCCTGACGGTCCCGTTCTTCGATGGATCTCGCCAATTCCGCTTCAGAGACCGCAAATCCCTGTTCGGCCAATTCCCGGCTTCGTCTGCGAACACGTTCCTCGAGACTGGCCGTTAAGAATATTTTGACGTCAGCATCTGGAAGAACGACTGTGCCAATATCGCGGCCGTCCATGACGACCCCGTGGTGGCGGCTGAACTCCTGTTGCCATTGAGTCAGCAACCGCCGAACGCCCGGCTTTGCGGCCACCCGTGAAACCTTCTCTGAGACTTCTGGGGAGCGCAAATACGGTGTGACATCCTGACCATCCACGAAGATGGTAAAAGTGCCGGATGACGTCTTCTCAAGACGCAGTGGATGCTCGTGTAACAACCGCACCAAACCGGGTTCGTCGTCGACATCGACGTGATGCTGATTAGCCAACCACGCCACGGCGCGATACATGGCGCCTGTATCGAGATAAAGGATACCCAGTTGCTTGGCGACCGCTTTCGCGACCGTACTCTTGCCGGCACCGGCCGGTCCATCAATCGCAATGGAAATACGGCTCATACGCGAATAAACCCCTACGATTCCGTCTTTGCTTGCTTCGCTCGCAACAAACAGGATGATGCCAGGCTAGAAAATAAGAAAAGCAGGCCATCGCCCGCTTTTCATAAGCTCTCACTGAGCCAATTCCTATGCCCCATTTGACACCTATGGTTCAGATGCACGACAGCGCGAGCGGGTAACTGTAGCGCTATACCAGTAACCATATAGTAGCATAGGTAATCGACGGTCGCAATGCGGCTAGACCGTGAACTTTGTGCTCGGTAAATCCACCCGGTTTTGATGGGGCCCGAGAACGGCCGTCCAACCCGGCGCGGGGCTGAGGAGCCGAGGATTATCGTGATCGACCTCGACGGTCAGGTCATGCTCCAGCAGCGGTGCGTACAACATGATCTGGTCACCATCCCGCACGGTGAGCGAAAACGACGCTCGTTGAAAAGACCCGGCCGAGTGCCCATTGCGCAACACCTCAATCGGTGTATCCACCGCAGTGACGGGAGATAGGTAGACCTTGATGGTCGCCTGCTCCACCTGCGCGCTGGCGGGGATAACCTCTTTCGGCACCGCTTGAAACCGGTTAGCGGCCATATCTATTCGCGCGCGAACGGTCGGGATTCGCTCCACGCCCTGAACGAGCAGTGTGAAGCTTAGACAGCCGGCGGCCACCGGCAGCAAAAACCGGTCGATACGCTCAATCACGCCCTGAAACCGACGGTAGGCTGGGTCTTGCGACACAGGCATCCCTCCACCACTTAAGGTATGCCTGACCGCCCCTGGACATGCTAACCGGCTACCGTTTGTTTTGGTTTAAAGCAAGGCTCGCTGGCGCGCAAACGTATACTGAATAATGCGCTGGCGAACGGCCTCCTTCATTCCGACAAAGGTCATCGATGCCACGGCGTACCCAACGTCGTTGCGATCGGTGACACGAAGGACATGACACTCTGCCTCAACGGGAAATTGGTTCGTAGGTAGAGAAAAGAAAACTCGTACGGACATCCCTGGATGAAGTCGCACATCGCGAGGGACGAGGAGTGCCAGGCCGCCTCCGCTGATGTCGCGCGTGAACACGTCATCCAGGCGCTTTCGGTCACCCTCTTGCCACTCCAATCGGACCGGAATGTCTGCGGGAACACGCACGTATTCCCGCCGTTGTTGGCGGCGGATTTCCTCTCGCCGCGGGGAACGAATTTGCCATGCGGGCAGCGGCAGATGGACCTGTCCCAGAACATCGGCGAAAAAACTGCATAAGGCACCATCACGTGCTTGATACTCAACCCAGATGTTTGGTCTTCCGGCGAGCTGCAGCGGTTGCTGTGACGCACTCGCCACCGGTTCATCCAGTAGCCAGTATGTATCGGTGACGTCGAGGAGTTTCGACAAGGAATGCTCTTTACCCGGCTCCTCCCGAAGCCGCAGCCATTGGCCAACGACTGGCGCTTTCATTTCCCCCACCCCCATATCCAACATTATAAGGCAATGTAGCTGGGGAAAGGGATAGTTCTGACAAGGTCAGGTCTGGGCCAAGACAGGCACGCGGTTCCGCACACGCACGGAACCGCATGGTCGTCACTGGGTGGCTTAGCTGTGGTGGGTGAGTTGTTCGATGTCTATCTCATGTCCCGTATGGGCGTTCATGAACACCCGATAGGTCTCCCCGTTTTCGGTGCCGTAAAAGGCGACTGCGGGTTGATAGTTGCCGTTTTTGTCCTTGACGATGCATTCCCGGCGCATGCGAACCTGGAAAGACGGATGCAAACGTTTTTGCAGCTGGTTTGCGGAATATACCCGTGAAGGAACGGCATCCACCGGATAATAAAAGTAGTTGCTCGCGTCATAGCCGATGATGCCGCCTTGGTCGAGGGCCACCTTGACCGAGATGGTCTGGCTCATCACCGGCACTCCCTTATACAAGGGTGCGAATACGTAATACCCTGTCCGGTCGTATTGATACGAATTCAGCAGCTCCACCGCCGTGAAACCGCGCCGCTTTAACCAGGACTCGGCTTTCCGTTCCGCGTCGCTAAAGTCATACGTACCCTTGCCCATTTGATAATCCACTTGAAATGACAACACGTGACCGCCGCTTTGGCTAACCAGCGCCCGCAAGTGCCCCCACTTTGTCGATCCGGTGACGATAAACTCTGGCACCTTTGAACCTTTATCGGTCATCGTGGCATGCCAGTTTTGGCCCACGCCCACGCCAAGCACTTGAGCAACCGCGCGTTTCGCGTCGGTGGCTGTAACCTTCTTCTCGCCCCGCAAGGCGTTGGTGCTCGGACGATGTGGGGTAGCTGGGGTTTCCTTCGTCTCGGCAAAGGCGCCAGCTGCCTTATCCATCTTGTGGAATCCATCGACAATTTGGTTGTCTGTCTTCTGCTGTCTTTCCTGTTGTAGGGCCTGAGTAACACTCAGCCAGCTGAGCCGCTGATTCAACACCGTCCCCTGCATCTGGTTGAGGGATGTCGACATTTTATGCGCCTGTTGGTACATCTTTTGAAGCTTACTGTGTACGTTTTTGTCCGTCGGTGAAGCACCCTGAGTCAGCCACTGATCTGTCTGTTTGCCGACATTGGCCAGGAACTGTTGTGTATGGTGCGTCGGCATCAACTGCAACGGAAGGTTGCCCACGTCGTCTTGCGCAATGCTGCTCAGTCGCCAGACATTCCGTAAATGCCCCTGAAACGAAGCGGTGTCTCCACTCACCAATGCTTTTCCTAATTCCTCTTCTAAATGATTGGCGTCCGTTGTCAAGTTATGAAAGGTGCCCTCGTAACGGCTCTGTACTTCCGCCGCAAGAGCCTGTTTTTCGTGATACTGACTATACCCCCACCAACCGAGACCTCCGCCCACAACCACGAGCGCGGCCACCGGTATGGCGGCCCATGTAGTGCGCTCTAACATAACGATCGTCAACTCCTTTCCACCGGGTACAAATCGTCTAACGCGTAAAGATGTGGTCCCCAATCGTGACGATTTTTGGACGCCGAACCATAAATGGGTTTTGTGTCTTCTTCGGATTGTAGTAGTACAACGCGCCGTGGGACGGATCCCACCCGTGTGCAGCATCCAGGGCGGCTTGGTAAGCTTCCTTATCCGGCTGCAAATTAAACTGGCCGTCCGAGACACACGTAAACGCTCCAGGATGGAAGATGACACCCGCCACACTGTTCGGGAACTTATCGCTTTGCACGCGATTTAGGACTACCGCAGCTACCGCCACCTGCCCTTCGAACGGCTCTCCGCGGGCTTCACCATACACCAGGTGTGCGAGTAAGTTGATGTCCGATTGTGACAGTCCACCAACGGCCGTAGGAAGTTGATTGCCGGTACCGGCTGCCGCTGCCGGACGGCGTTGGTGAGGAAGGGGTCCGCGGTAGTGCCAATTCTTTGTCGCCTTGACCAGCATGATTTTGGTATGCATGTCGACGAAACCGGTAGGTTTCATACCAAAGCGGTATTGAAAATCACGGACCGCCCAGTAGGTATCCCATCCAAAGATTCCATCGACCTTGCCGTGGTAAAAGCCAAGAAATTTAAGCCGGTTCTGCAGTTCATCGACATCATAACCTTGACTTCCGTATTGCAAGTTACGGGCGGTAAACGCCTCCACCTGCAAAGACATACTCGCTGCCGGCTGAAGGCAAAAGGAGAGTAGCGCCGCCCCAATGAGGCCTATCCATCTGAGCTTGTTTAACACCGCCAGTAATCCCCCTGTCTTCGATGTTCTGCTCGGGGATATTGTCCCAAAACGGCAAAATAAATATGCCTGCCGTCACGGCAGGCATATTTATGAACCCGAAAGAACGGGCAGGACGTATACGAATTTCCTTTCGGAACTTAATTCAACGGTTCAATATCAAAATCATCTTCGTTGTCACATAAACAACGTTTAAACCCGGTTTCGATGCGCCCTTTCGCGTCTCGAACCCCACGTAAAATAAACGTTTCACCGCACTTTCGACAACGAATGTGCACTTTGACCCGTTGATTCGTCAGCGCCACGTCGTCTTGCACCCCTTCGGAGACGAGTGTTTCCGACCGCATATTTTGTACCCCCTATCGTACGTGGGCGAATACATTCCATTATGGTCGGCGCCGTCTGGTGATAAACTTTCCAGCGCACGCTATTTCATTCGTCGTTCCTCTTGAATTTCCTCCTGCGCAGCTTTTACTCTACAAGAGAAAGCCAGCCGCGCAGGTTAAACCGCCGTATCGATTAGACCCATCCCCGCCAGCGAACCGCCTCAGCCAGGCGCTTCACGCCGACGATATAGGCCGCCAAGCGCATATGAATTCCGTAGCGCTCAGCCGTTTCATAGACGGTTTTAAAGCTTGTCCGCATTACGGTCTCCAGTCGCGTTTCCACCTCTTGTTCAGCCCAATACAGCCCTTGGTTGTTTTGCACCCACTCGAAATAAGAAACGACGACCCCACCGGCGTTAGCCAAGACATCCGGTACAACCAATACGCCTTTGTCCGCGAGGATCTGGGTCGCCCGAGACGTCGTCGGTCCATTCGCGGCTTCAACCACAATCGCAGCCCGAATCCGCTCCGCGTTTTCGGCGGTAATCTGGTTTTCAATCGCCGCTGGAACCAGGATATCGCAGTCGGATTCCAGGAGCTCACGGTTAGTAATCGTGTTCTTGAACGCTTTGGTTACTGTTCCAAAAGAATCCCGACGGTCGAGCAAGTCGTCGATATCCAAACCGGCCTCATCATACAGGGCGCCATAAGCGTCTGAAATCCCGACAACTTTAGCGCCTAGGTCATGCATCAATTTGGCCAGATAACTCCCGGCATTGCCAAAACCTTGGATAATAATCCGTGCATCCTCAAGCTTTATCCGTCGGACACGGGCCGCTTCAGAAATACAGATGGCGACACCCCGTGCTGTCGCGCGTTCGCGTCCGCGGCTTCCCCCTAGCACCAACGGTTTCCCCGTGATAAATCCTGGTGAATCGAATTCGCGGATACTCGAATACTCATCCAACATCCAAGCCATATTTTGCGAATTGCTGAAAACATCGGGAGCCGGAATGTCCTTGGCAGGTCCTACAATTTGACTAATGGCCCGCACGTAAGCGCGACTCAGGCGTTCAATCTCAGCAAAGGACATTTCGCGCGGGTCGCATACAATGGCCCCTTTGCCGCCACCGTACGGCAGTCCGGCAATCCCGCACTTGACTGACATCCAAATCGAAAGCGCCTTGACGTCTTCCTCCGTGACATCGGGATGCAGTCGAATTCCGCCTTTGGTCGGGCCGATAGCGTCATTGTGTTGCGCCCGATACCCCGTGAACACCCGTACGCTGCCGTCGTCCATACGAACCGGGAACCGGACGGTTAATACCCGAATCGGCTCCTTCAGCAAATCAAGCATCTGTCGGTCGTACCCTAGATAAGTGAGGGCTTCCTCAATCACTTCTTGCGTATTTGCATAGACATCCAAGTTATCCATGTCCGCCGCCCTGGACGAGCTTGCGTCGGTCTGCGCTTGCATCATCATACCCCTTTAAACATCAGCGAACTCGTCATTCATCAAACCGTCAACAGTATACAATGAAGTTGGTATACGATAAAGAGCACAGAAGAGAACCTCAGGAGCGACGCTTCGCGGTATAAGGAGGTCAGAAAGAAAAGCGGGCCAGCTGGCCCGCAGTTCATGCCTTGATCAAGAGGTTCTCGAGAATCATGATTACAGCGGAAACATACGCACCAAATCTGCCACGGCGTTATCGCGCAGGATGCATTTTCCGTATTCTTCCAAAACGGCGTATGTGGTATCCGAAAACTCACCAAACTCATTCAAGAGTGCCCACAATGGGTCATAGTCCTCTTCAGCCAGTCGTTCCTCATCAAAATATAAATGATATTTTCCTTTATATTCGTAAAGGGTGCCGCCTACATCGTAGTTCGGCCAGATGGCATGTGCGGCCCGAACCACTTCCTCAAAGTCTTCAAACCGAAATGCAAAGGACGAAAACACGTCAGGAGTCAATTCCACATCCATTTCCTCATCTTCGTCCTCATCCGGCGCTGGCAGGCTGGGCACGCGGGTGACAATCACGACCACACCCTCTGTCGGCATCGTGAACGCTTCAACCGCGATGGGGCCAGCAATCTCAAATCCGACTTCTGTGTAGGCGGTCTCCATAATATCCCAAAAAAGTTCTTGAACCTTGCGGCCGTTCTTCCAAATTTCATCGCGATCGATGCCGCGTTCTTCAAGGTCGTCGTAGCTGACAAAGATGCGTACCTTATCTTTGGCAATCCGCTCCACTCGCATTGAGTTCTCCCTCCTTTGTCTACCCAGACGGCCCGCGCCACGATCCGTGCAACAAAGCGCCTTGATCTGGCGACTGGAGTTGTTACAGCGTATTCGCCAATTCATAAATGGCATGCGCGTATATCTCGACACACCGAAGAAAATCGTTGATGCTCCAGTATTCATCCCGACGGTGCGCCAGGTCAGGCTGCCCTGGAAATAAGGGACCAAAAGCAACCGCGTTTGGGATGACCCGTGCATACGTCGCTCCGCCAATGGCCAACGGGGTCGCTTTCATTCCCGTATGTTCCTCATATACCCGTTGTAACACCTGCACCACCGGGCTGTCCAATGGCACATAATGGGGCGCCATATCGCCCTCCAGATGTACCGACCACCTATCCGATACATATTCTCGACACTTCTCCAGCAATCCTTCACCATCTTGACCAGCTGGATAACGGATATTGAACCAGAAGCGATAGCGACCGTCGGTCAACTCCGCGCAGCCCAAGTTGCTGGTCAAAGGCCCAGTGACTTCGTCTGCTGTATCGATGCCAAGACTCTTTCCGCGCGTGTCCTGAGCCGCAATCACGTGCCACATAGATGCGTTCGCGATATTGCGATTGCTCAAGAGCGTCGCCAGTTGAACAATCGCGTTTACGCCTTCATCCGGCGTACTGCCGTGTGCGGACACGCCGCGAACCGTCACTCGCAGCTTAGATGCGTCACGTTTGACCGCGACATCAATGTGATGTTGACGCGCCTCTTTATGCAAGTGCTGTTCCCACTCTTGTGCGGCCGTCTCCGAGTGACAGTCAATCTCGATGTCCGCCTTATCCGGCACCATATTCGGTCTGTCTCCGGCTCGGAAATGAATCACGCACGGGGCCATGGAGTCTTTGTCAGCCGTCATTTCCAGGCAGAGTGTAGCCACACCTTTTTCCGCATGGATTAACGGAAAATCGGCATCCGGCGTAAACCCACCTAGGGGTAGAGGCTCGACCGAAAAATAATGGCGCATGCATTTCCAGCCGCTCTCCTCATCAAGTCCGAAAATCAGACGGACCTTGCGCCTTGTTGTCAAACCGAGTTCTTTTAAGGCGATGAGCGCCCACACGGTGCTCCAAGCCGGACCCTTATCGTCGATAGCGCCACGGGCATAGATGCGCCCATCATGAATCTCCGCCCCAAAAGGTGGATGGCTCCAACCCGGGCCCACCGGTACTACATCCAAATGGGAGAGCACAGCCACATAATCCTCGCCCAATCCGTACTCCACATGTCCGGCATACCCATCTAGATTGGCGACCGAAAAGCCGCGCTTTGCCGCGTAATCAAGCACGTAACCCAAAGCCTGCGCGGGTTCCTCTCCGAAAGGCTGACCTGGCTTTGACGGTCCCTCGACGCTTGGAATCCGCAGCAAGCCCTGCAAGGAATCAATCATTTCTTGTCTGTGCTGTTCAACAAACTCGCGGATCATTTGAACTGTGTGCCTCCTCCGCAGTCGCCGCGGTGTCGGACAAGAAAACCCATTCCACAATTAGGTAGAAAGACGTTCAACGATGTTATGCTGTAAAATCACCGTATAATTTTCTACAGGCTCGTCACGCAGAAATTTGGTCAACAAGCGCATCGAGACCGCTCCAAAGTCATACATAGGTTGAGCAATGACTGACATCTTCGGACGCACCATCTCCGCCAACCGCGTGTTATCAAACGCAATGACTTTGAGGTCCTGCGGAATGGAACGGCCCAGGTCTTGCGCAGCATGAATCGACGCCAGCCCAAGTTCATCGGACGCCGCCACAATCCCATCAATTTCGTGTTCCTTGAGGCACTCTTGAATCCGTGGCAAGGCACTTTCATAACGGCCGTCACGGGTTTCAATGCGAATCAACGGTTGGCCGTTCAAGCTGGCCTGCAGCCCTCTCCCGCGCCGATCCGCCAGGACCGATCGACCTTCTTCCACGGTCACAAACGCGATATGCTTGCACCCGCGCTGCATCAGATACTGGCCGGCGTCCGCACCCGCCTGGCGATTGTCAATATTGACCGAAGGAATCCGGCGCTCTGGGTCCTCTGTCGCGCACAAGACGACAGGGATTTGCGCCTGTTCAAAGGCACTGATGTGTTCTTTGCGCAGCTTGTCTGTCATATAGATGATCCCGTCAACCTGTTTCTCCCACATCGTCCCAACCAAGTCGATTTCGCGTTCCAGTTGCGAATCCGAGTTGGTCAAGATGATTTGGTATGCGTACATGGCTGCAATATCCTCAATCCCTCGGACAACTTCCGCGACGAAAGCTGCCGACACATCAGGAACGATAACGCCAATGGTTTGTGTCTTCTTACTAGCCAGTCCTCGAGCTACAGCATTCGGCCGATATCCTAACGCGGCGATGGCGTCCAGCACACGTTTTTTCGTTTCTTCCTTGACGACCGCCGTTCCGTTGAGGACTCGAGAAACGGTGGCCATGGACACTTTCGCTTCGCGTGCAACATCATATATGGTAACGGGCATGCTGGTCACCCCCAACGACTTTTTTCTATGATACCATGCGGATGCACTCAATATATACCAAATCGCGCACCGGATTTAGGCGAGATATGACAAAAGGACGGCAACTGAAACCGTCCTGTCCCAAATTGGTGCGGGTGAAGGGACTCGAACCCCCACGGTTGCCCGCCAGAACCTAAATCTGGTGCGTCTGCCAATTCCGCCACACCCGCATGGATAGCTTCTTTGCTCATGTATACCGTCAGCATGTTTTATTATATCACATCCCTCGGCAAAGCAACAGGCCGGACTCTTGAATGTACGGGAGGGGACGCACGGTTTCATGCTGGCAGCGTTCTGGCACATGAATGTACAACACATGCCTGGCCCGCGTCATCCCTACGTAAAACAACCGGCGTTCTTCCTCGGAGCCTTGCGCATCGGGCATTTCTCGGTCCGACTCGGATAGGTTGACGGGGAAGTACGGGTTGTTGGTTACCGCGCCGATAATATGGACCACGTCCCACTCTCGCCCCTTGGCCTCGTGGAGGGTATGAAACTCGACCCTCTGCGGCAAGGGGGACAATCTACGGACCACCCGTACCAGTTGCTGCCGTGTACGGGCCAAAACCGCAGTGCTCGATCCGCCGCCAGCCCTGAGCAGACGGCAGACGGCCTCCGCCTGCGTCTCCTCGTCCGGCCAAAGGAGGCCTTGACATATCCCTGGCTCGTTGTGAACCGCTACCATCGGCTTGTCCATGCGCTGGCGATTATGTTCAATTAACTTTCGAGCATGGGTGACGATACACGTTGTTGAGCGGAAATTTCGTGAAAGGAGCGCCTGCTCAGTGCCTGGCATGTGGGAGGAAAACCTCAACAGCCACTGAGGACTCGCGCCGCGAAATCCGTAAATCGCTTGATCATCGTCTCCGACCACGCAGACCTTCGCGCCGCTTAGCTTCGACATCCGGAAAAGAATAAACCATTGGACCGCGTTGGTATCCTGAAATTCATCGACCAGGATGTACTTCTGGTGACGAAGCCAGGGCATCTGCGGCCCGTCTGTGTGCTTGTCCAACAAGTCGCACATGGCAAGTAAAAGGTCGTCCAAATCGCAGCGATTATGCCGTCGTTTCAACGATTCGTAGGCCGCTAAGACTCGTTTCCACCTCCGCGGCGGTTCCGCGGGCGGCCACTCTGACTTGTACCGAGTCACATACGCGAGTGCCTGCCGCACCTGCCACGGCGTTGGCGTCATCCCACACATCTCCAGGGCGGTACGCATCAAACGAGTTTGTTCTGAGGCATGCAAGGGGACCCGAACCTCATATCGACACTCCAAAAGGGCGTGAAACACCTGTGAATGAAAGGTCCCCATCCGAACCGCTTCCAACTCCTCTTTGACGATTCGGCGCTCGGCAGCTACCCGTCGGTACAGCTCAGCCGCTGCTTGCCGCGTGAATGTCATGACAGTCACGTTTCGTCCACGCAGGGAACCTGTCCGTAACAGGTGCTGAATGTGTCCTGTCAAAACTGCCGTCTTGCCACTACCGGGCGCCGCGAAGATGACCCGGTTGGCGCATGCCCCGTAAACCACGCGCGCCTGTTCATCCGTCCAGCGTGTCATCCTCCACTTTCACCTTCTCTGTGCCTTCGCTTTTAGGACCGAGTCTCTCAGAAATCCGGGCTGTCTGCCATGATGTCAAGGAGGAATTGTATGTCCTTCGCAAAGCTGTTTTGCTTGTCCGCAATTTCGACCCGCCATTGGTTTGCTGGGGAAAAGGCGGCTTGCTATGATGGAACACAGAAAGGACTGGACGCTGATGAAGTTTTTTGCGCTGGCTGATCTGCATCTGGCCAACGCGGTTGACAAGCCGATGGACAAATTCGGCAAGCTGTGGCACAACCACCAGGAACGCATTCAGACCGCTTGGACCCAGTCTGTGTCTGACGACGATGTGGTCCTTGTGCCGGGAGACATCTCGTGGGCATTGACGCTGGAGGAGGCCCTTCCGGATCTACAATGGATTGGCACTCTACCCGGGACGAAACTGTTGGTTCGCGGGAATCACGACTACTGGTGGAGCAGTATCAGCCGAGTCCGCCGCAGTTTGCCAGATCATGTTCAAGCCATTCAGAACGATGCGGTGGCTTTGGGCGGATACGCGTTTTGCGGAACTCGCGGCTGGCTGCTGCCGTCCCACCCGCAGTTTCAACCAGATAGGGACGAGGCGCTCTATCGGCGTGAGCAAGAGCGTCTGCGTCTCTCTCTACGCGCCGCCGCCGACTTCGAGCTGCCAATTGTATGCATGCTCCATTATCCGCCGCTGAGTCATCTTGGGGAAGATACACGGTTCACGTCGCTGCTCAGCGAATTCGGGGTTCAGCTTTGCATCTACGGGCATCTTCATCATTCTGCCCACCGGTACCGGTTTGAAGGTGAAAAGGATGGCGTTTCCTACCTCCTGGTGAGCGCCGATTACCTGCAATTCCAACCGCGCTTACTCCCGCTCTAAACACTTTCAACGTATCGAGGAAGCGGCCGAATCCGCCGCTATCTCAGGACCCGGCCACGCTTCGTTAAGCCGCCTTTAATGTGGAACATTTCCAGTATGTTCTTGATGCCGCTGCGCCTGATAGGACCGTGCGTGACGAGCCAGCTCGAACACTTGCTGCAGGGCCTGGACGGCGGTGCCGGCGCGTTCTTGCACCCGTTGCAGGGCCGCCGCTTGACGAGAGGAATCGTGATCAATCGTACGCAAGTCTTCATCCAAAATCTCGTGCATATCGGTCAATGCCGCATGGGCGGCTGACCACAACTGGTGCATCTGCGCAAACCGCTCTTGTTGCTCAGAACCCATTTGGACCATCCTCCACGGAGGTTTTTTCTTACCCTACCCTGCTCGTCTGCCCGCTATCCCCGGTCTGCTGTTTCCACCCCGTCAGGACCACATAGGCCAGTGAGCGGTGATTGGCCTGCATCCACTCCGCATTTTCCGTTAAAACGCGTATGACGTCAGGATTTTTGAACGCGTTTGCACTCGTTAGATTAAGGGTTTCCTCGATAGGGTCTGGCTCAAACGCATCCTCGGGGCGTACCGGTCGGGACATCAGGGTCTTGACCTCTGTAAAACCGTGATCGGCGAACAGTTTTTTCCACGCAGTCAGATCGGGAACCCGGCGGGCACCGTAAACTCGTTCGGCGGAACGGCGCCAAGCCTCGGTCACTGGACCGAATAGCATCATTTCGACGTCGAGAATTTGCCCCCCGTCTCGCAGCACACGTGCATACTCCGAGAAGG
This sequence comes from Alicyclobacillus herbarius DSM 13609, assembly GCF_000430585.1. Taxonomy (GTDB): domain Bacteria; phylum Bacillota; class Bacilli; order Alicyclobacillales; family Alicyclobacillaceae; genus Alicyclobacillus_G; species Alicyclobacillus_G herbarius. The sequence goes on along the minus strand of NZ_AUMH01000010.1, from coordinate 76,310 downwards.
CTCTGGCGACATCCTCGACAAACACGTTGACCGATTCCATCCATAGGACGTCAAAGCTTGCGTCCGGGAACGGCAAGTCCTCTGCGGACGCTTGGATAAACTCCACCTTGGCCCCGGTCAAGGCCGCACGCCTCTTGGCCTTGTTCACCATCTCGCGACGAACATCGACTCCGACCGCGTAACATCCGTACTGCTGTTGCGCGTAAACCAGTGTCCGGCCCGTACCGCATCCGACTTCGAGGACACGCGACGACGAATCTAAAGGGATGCTTCTTAACCATTCAAGAGTCGTCCGGAACCCGCCCGGATGTGCACTTCCTGTCCCGAGAACCGCCAACACGTCTTGGTAGTCCATATACCCACCTCCATCTACCGCCTTCTATTGCGTATGGAGCCGGGCTTGACCACGAATGGGCGATTTGTGGCTTTTCCCGTCCACGGCGTGTTCGAGTTGCCTCGAAGGCCAACGCCTGTTAAGGTGTGGAGAGGAGGGGCTGTACAAGATGGAAACTCGGATTGACAAAATCTACATTTTGTCCGTGGAAGAGCCTGGAGACTTCGTATTTTCACCCGCCGGCGTGGTCATCCTACTGGAAAACAAACACTTTAAGGTATATTCTTCCAGTTCTGAACACAATCGATACCGAGCAACACTTCAACGTTATTCGTGGAAGGAGTTGGAAGATGGAATCCATCATCGGGGGGCCGATTATCGCCTAGAGGACGTTACTGCGGATATGGCGCGCCACGGCTGGGTGGACGCCAGCAGCACGCCAGACATCCTGCATTGCTTATACGAGACCAACCCGCGACAAATGTTCTTCCTCAAACGCGTCCTGCAGTCGATTACGGATTCGAGCCCGTCTTGATATCGCCGTCCCAGGCGAGCATGCCGCCATCGAAATTTCCGATCCGCTTGAATCCGTTGGCCTTTAAAAATTCGGCCACCCGCTGCGACCGATTGCCGCTGCGGCAGACAAAAACGTACGATTCGTTCGGGTTAAGGTCCTCTATCCATTTCGCGACGGCTTCCATGGGACGCAGTGGAATGCCTGGAATGTGCCCAGACGCATACTCTTCCGGTGTCCGTACATCAATGACTTGAACGGTACCTTCTTTCAAGATCTGCTTGAGTTCGTCGGAAGAATATTGCGCTACGCCGTTCCGCTCAGTTGCCACTTCTTACACCTCCAGCCCTGGCGTAACCCGCTACTTGCAGCCCATATTACGCCTACCGGATATGTTGACATGTCGTAGACATGAAGTCAAATGACCTTAGGCGTGCCACGGTCGTCTTGCTCCCAGGTACCGTTCTGCATAGTAGGGCGCATCGAGGTGACTGACCACCACACCCACCTGGGCATTCAGTGCTTGCACCATCAGTCCATTTCCGACATAGACGGCCACATGCGTGGGTCCCGCTCCCGTGGTCGAAAAAAACACCAGGTCCCCAGGTTCGAGCTCTGCGCGCGAGACGCTGCGGCCGCAATCGAATTGCTGGAAGGAGGTACGAGGTATGGCAATCCCGCATTTCGCATATACGTATTCCGCAAAACCGGAACAATCAAACGCGTTCGGGCCTTGTGCGCCATACACATATGGGTAGCCGACAAAACTCAGAGCCATTCGAGCGATGCTCGTTCCCGTTTGCGGTGCTCCACCGACCACGGTCGATGCTGGTTCTTGCGACCCGGATCGGACCGGAGTCTTGGTCGTTGCCGTCGGTGGTCGCCCGCCGCGGCTGGCTAGATGCGGTGACCCTATCACAGGTTGTCGTGGTTTTCTCCGTTGTTCCCTTTCATGCAGCGAACGTCGGGCAATGGCGAGCATCGATGCCGCGTCTTCCCGACCCAAAACCTGTACGTTTAGAGTACGCGGCCTTCTCCACGAGGGTGCGAACCGATTCTTTGTCACAGAGAACGAGACCTCGCGCAGCCGCAACCTTTGGCGCAGGTACTCCACGGGAATCTTCCCCACCTGAGAAGCACTCCGAAAATCGGTAGCCGAGTGTCGGGCGGATTGAACTTTGACCGGCGCGTGCGCGTTCTGTTCCGCGGCCACGAAGAGCGAGACCGCCGCCAAGGACGATCCGGCCATGAAAGCCGAGCGGATCGACACGAACAGTTCCCCCCTGACCATATCCATAGCGCAGACTTGTTCTTGATGATGCTTACGCTCCGTTTCGGCAGATTATGTACAAATCCGCCCTCATGGTTGTGGGCGGATACGTCAGAGAATTTTTTTAATACATTCCCGCAGCACCTCCGCCGAAATGGCAAAACCGATGCCTTGCGAGCTTTGGCTGACTGCGGTGTTCATGCCGATGACCTGACCGCGCATGTTAATCAACGGACCGCCGCTGTTGCCGCGATTGATGGCGGCATCCGTTTGAATCAGTTTTGGGTATTCCCTGTCGCCAATCTGCAGGGGCCTGTCTTTGGAACTGATGATGCCCGCAGTCACCGAATGATCGAGACCGAGCGGAGAACCGATGGCAACCACCCACTCCCCGACACAGATGTCCTCCGGCCTGGCGATCCGCAAAATCAGCTTGGGGGGATCCAAGTTCGTTTTGAGAATGGCGATGTCATGAACATAATCCGTGCCCACAATTGAGGCGCGCACCGGGCGTTTGCGGCCGTAAAACCGTAGCAGTACCTGACTTGCTCCGTGTATGACGTGTTCGTTGGTCAAGATGTAACCCCTGGGATCAAAAATAAACCCTGTGCCAATATTCACACTGCGGTAGCTGGGGCCGCCGTGATCCCAAGGTGCGACAATCGAAAATAAGCGGTTCTGAGACGGGTCGTGAATGACTTCAATGCCCACCACCGCCTGCTTGTAGCGCTCAACAATCGGGACAAAGTTGGGTAATCCGATGCCGCTTTGCTGTTTCTTCTTCGCGGCTGCGCGCTTATGTCGACCTTTCAAGGGATTCACCTCTGATTCGAGGGTTCAGATCCGCTGTTGATGGATCTTATTCCGCCCGATATCAATCAGTGAGGTGATACCCCTTGAATCCACGCCCGCCTATTCGGTGGCATCCTGGGCAGCCATCACGGCCCGATACGTTCCTGGCAACGGAGGGGTAGTCAAGACACTCGTACCCCGTTCTAATTTCTCGTACAGTCCACGGGCATCCCGCGCCGCCACCACGCCGGTGTTGCGTATGGCAAACGGGACGTCGGTACACAGACCGCACATATCTAAACAATCACTGCAAGCCATTTCGACATCCGGATGCTGCTCTTGCAGGAGGTCGTACACCGGTTGACTGAAGCGCTCGAGATTCTTTTTACACCATTTGATGCTGACCGAGGCCTTCATCGTTGCTCCCCTTCCCACACCGCGTTTTCCAGGACGGTTCAAGACGTGACGCAATTGACTCCGGGGTTCGGAACGCTGTCTTCCTTCCCAATTGTAACGCAAAGGGTGCGGAACCGTAAGCAACGTGATAGGTTGACGGGCTCGATGGACTCGGTCGCGACGATGTTGTAGAATCCTATGGGCATGTGCTGTGCCGATAGCGAATCCCGTAATTTCCTTTGCGCGTTCGAAACACTTGGACTTTGGCTGGTTTCAAACCCTGCAACAGACGGTCGTCGCGGACGCACATCGCAACGTACGAAGCGACGGCTTTGGAATCATAAAGACGGGCTTCGTAAATCCAGGACATCTAGGCTGCCTCCTTTTCCGAACCTAGATTGCCCGCAAGGGGGAAAACCAATGCCACACCCGAGTCGGGGTGCATGCGTCCGCCCGGCGGATACAATCCACCCAGGAGGCGGCTTCGGGTATATGGAGGGGGGACTAGAAGTGTCCATCGGTGGCTTCATTCTGATTGAAGTCTGCGATGCAAATCCGGCCTGCGTACCCGAACTGTTTCAACTGGAAGAAGCATTCCCGGGTGTTTCCGTCTTGGAAACCAGTTGTTTAAGCGAATGCGACCTGTGCGCAGAGCGTCCGTACGTGTTCTTTAACGCTGAAATTGTCTCGGCAAAGGACGTGCCGACCCTGCTGGAAGAGGTGAAAACACGCATTCAGGAGCACCTTGAGCTTTACAATACGGAAATCTGAACCTTGTATCCGGCGTGTCGCTTGACGGGAAAGACGCCATTGGAGAGCAACAAGTACTGGCCTTTTACGCCGATTAACTCGGCCTCAATGTGCGGTTGACGATCTAACGCGAGCGTTGTCAGGTCTACCTGCGCTTTTTCCATACGTGGATAGGAAAAATAGTGTACCGTCGCGTCGGACACCAAAAACGGACGCCAATCCGCCTCCACAGCGGGCATTAACTCGTTTCGCAGCGCTTCCAAATCCGCATCCTCAATGTCATCGGCGAGCATTTTCCGCCAATTCGTCTTATCGGGTATCCGTTTTGCAAGCTCCATTTCGAGCTCGCCCGCTTGTTTTCGCGTGGGCACTTCGGCAAACAGCATCGCCTTGACCGCTCCTTGATCTACCCACCGGGTGAACTCGCGCCCTTTCCGTGTCAGTCCAACCTTCACCCCGCTACTGACCGCCAGATAGACATAGTGGGGAATCATGCAATGGGCTTCGCCCCAGTTTGGATTACGGCACGTTCCCTGATGATAGTGACATTCATGCGGCTTCACGATGCATAGGTCGCATTCGGCCAGTGTACGCACACACGGAAAGCAGTACCCGTTTTGATAGAGCTTTTTGACGATCCGTCCGCAGTGGATACACCGTTTCTGCTCCAAGAAATGGATTTGAATCCGGCTGCCGATAGCCGCGTTCAAAGGCAACGACGCCGTATCGGTATGCAAACGGTATGCGACCGGATTGGCCACCCGGTGCGTCAGCTCCCGCAGAAATCCTTCTACCATCGACATCCGTTTCACCTCAGAATCAGTCTTATTCCACTGTACCATGCTTCCCGCCGAGAAACCAATCCGACCTCGGCCGTCCTTTCTGGACATGATCTCGGACGAACCGGGCACCCTAGGTGGCGAATGGGGGATTTGGGGGGATATTCATGTTGTATGCCGTTTTGGCCATGATTCCAGTGACCTTGTTTATGGTTTGGCTGTACACGCGGGACAAACTGCATCCGGAGCCTAAACGGGCTGTATACCGACTATTCCTGCGTGGGGCTGCCATTGTCTTGCCAGCAGGGTTAATCGAACGGCTATTGATGTCGAACTGGACGCAGAGCCAAATCGGCGGCTTACCCGCCGTCCTCATGACCGCCTTTTTCATCGCGGGAATGGTAGAAGAGTTTTTGAAGGCCAGCATTGTCGAACGCGGGGCGATTGAGAAGGGACTCGTGAAAAGCCCCATCGATTCCATTGTCTACAGCGGTGCCGTGGCACTCGGGTTTGCCGCTGTAGAAACCATCCTCTACGTGACAAGTTCCGGCTTTGCAACGGTCATTCTCCGATCCGTCACGGCGGTGCCAGCTCATATGATGTTCGGCATCCTGATGGGGGCATCCTTCGCAGAATCCATCTGGGGCCAGCGCAGTCGCGGTTGGGCCTACATCATTCCGGCTATCGCCCACGGCATCTACGATACCTTTGCCTTGGCTGGTGGTGTCCTTCCCGACTTGCTCCTGGCTATCTACTTAATCGTCCTTTTGGAATGGTCCCTGCGCCGCATCCGGCAAATGAACCGTTGGTCCCTTCAACGAGTGTCATAACCATCCTTGCCAAACGGCTTCGGTCCCGCTGGAATCCCTTCGAAGACGTACAACCACCCTTTACGGGCACGAAAAAGTTGAATTGACACTGAATCATCCAACATTAACATCTGAAACAGGTTCATGTCCGTCTTGAAGTATGGACTCAGGTGCTCGTCATGCAATCGAAGATTGATGACCCGGAAGCGTTCTTTTTCCGGGACAGGAATCCCCTCAACCCCTTCGATGTTCTCCCATTGCACACTTTCAATCCAGTCTTGGCGCGCCACCTTACGTTTCAAGTACTCATAGACGTGACGGCTGGCTTTCGCCTTGCGGCTCGCGTCGCTGACAAAGCCATGTTTTAACACAGCCAGTCCCCCTTCCTCGCGACTCGTATGTTATCATAGCGCACTGAAAACGGCTCCGACAAACCCCGTATCATTGCCATCTGCCTGAGCCGTTCGTTATGTGGTCATCCGGCCGGGCCTTCCCAAGAGACGGCTCTGGTTTACACTGCTGAGAACTGAATGCTATGATAAATTCAAACAATGGAGAAAGGATGGCCGGACGTGTTTAAGTATTACCTTGGAATCGCCATTATGTGCGTCTTTTTCGCGCTTACGGCACTCTTTTTCTCTCAGCACGCAGCCACCTTAGCGACCATCTTCCTGGCAATGTCGGGTGCCTTTGTGGCCCTAGCGTTTGTCACTTCGGGGCCAGAGCATAGGTGGTAGTCGACTGGACACAACCGTTTGTGAGTTCTTGTATGGGTCACCACTCGGCAACAGGCCCGGGTGCCGGGTGGTGATTTCGTATCTGGCCGTCAGGTTCGCCTTGTTAACAAGGGAAGCACCCACTCTGCGTCTCGATTGATGGAAATCACTTCGACTCCCCTTTTCTCGGCAATCTGCGGTAATTGCCGCACAGGGTCCATTTCCAGTTTCGTTCCCACAATCATCACAAAGTCGGCCCTGCCCAGCCAATCGACAGCGCGACTGAAATGACGGATAGGTTCTCCTTCCAAACTGATTCCAGGGCGCAGCACCACGCCACAGAACGGACAGTGCGGAATCGACGCTTTCCAGACCAGCTGACTCTGAAAAATGTGAAGACAACCCGGACAATACAGCTCACGCAGATTTCCGTGTAGTTCAATCAAATTCAGGGTCCCCGCATCACGGTGTAACCCATCAATGTTTTGCGTAATCACGTCAAGCCCGGCCGCTGCCAATGCAATGTGGGCGGCGTTGGGCCGAGCTGTCCGCCACCACTTGAGAATCCGCCGATAGGCTTCATAAAACCGCGCGGGCTGCTCAGCCAATAGATCTGGACGAAAAAAGTCTTTCAACCGAACCCCTGCCACAACCTCGTCCAGCAAGGGAACCCCGCTAGCGAGACTGATTCCAGCCCCAGTAATGGCCACGGGAAACGAAGTCCGCTGCAACAGGTGCCGGATAACCAAAGCATCATCCGTCTTGAAACGCATACTTAAGGTCCGTGGGTCCATCGGATATCCCCCATGTTGCAGGATGCCCGAATTTGGGTGGCCTATGAATGAAGCACATCCTCATAAAGCCCGCCTCACGCATCGATACCGGACTAAGTTCGAAAAATCGACCTTCGATGTCTACAAAAAGATAACAATATTCGACGTTAACTATTTACAATTCAAAAGTTCAGCGCTAGTGTAATAGACGTAAGTAAAATTCTGCACAAGGAGGAAATGAGCTTTGGATTCATCGTTTGGCGCCCGGATTCGTAGGCTTCGTCAAGAGCGTGGATGGTCTCAGCAGGAGTTGTCACTTCGTTCCGGAATCTCAACGCCACATATTTCTTCCATCGAACGCGGGAAACGATTCCCTTCTCTGGACTACGCGCTGCGTTTGGCCAATGCTTTAGGTGTATCCTTGCCCGCGCTGTGCGATCCACGTCGGGAACTACGACCTCCAAAGATGAAGAACTCTCCGGATGAACTGCCTTCGTACCTGCAGAACTTTGTCTTGAATGAAGCCTCGACTCCGTATTTAGAGATGGCGCATCGATTGAGTACGCTTCCGAAGGAGGACACAGAGTTTTTGTCGCTTGTTGTCGAACTCCTTGTCGAACGTCGGCAGATGCATTCAGAAGTGTGATGGGAAACCTATGGGTGATGCCTCGCATAGGGAGAAGATTTCCGGACAAGCGGCATCAGCCACATAAAAACTCTGCCGAATTTCACAGGCGCCGGTACCGGCGCCTGTGTCACCACAAAATTTTGATTCCATATTTCCCGCCTGAAGTCCGAAATACACCAACATATTGAGGCACCTTTTGCAGAACTCCTTCGGCGTTGCGTATGCGAGCCACCAGACAATCTGCCTGGAATCGGGTATCGAACATCTTCATGTAATATACCCAGGCCAAAGCGCTCCCTCCATGTCAATTTTCCACCAACGGAATCGAGACCGTGAAAGTGGTTCCTTTACCGAGCTGACTGTTCACGACGATGTCGCCGTCATGTGCCTCCACGATATGGCGGGTGATGGCGAGGCCAAGCCCTGTTCCCGAGCGACCTCGGGTGCGGGCTTTGTCGGCCTTGTAAAATCGTTCCCAGATGTAAGGGATGTCTTCCTCTGGGATACCGCTGCCCGTGTCCCGGACTTCAATTTGTGCATACCCGGCGCTCTCACGAACAGTCAGACGGACCTCCCCGCCCTTATCGGTGTGGCGCAAAGCGTTATCCACCAAATTCGTAAATACCTGCTCCAGTCTGTCCTCATCCCCGCGCACGCAGACGGCCTCAGGCGCAAATTGTCCGTCCAGGTGGATGCCCCGCTCCCCAGCTAGGGTTTGGAATTTGCGTACGACTCGGCGAACCACTTCGGTGATGTTGACCTTCTTGAACGTCATTTGGAACTGCCCGGACTCCAGTTGAGCGAGATCCAACAGGTCATTGACGAGGCGCTTCATCCGTAACGCCTCATCGTGAATAATCCCCGTTAGCTCCCGGCGTTGTTCCGGATCATCCCCGAATTCATCTAAAAGCGCCTCTGCGTACCCCTGCATCATACTTAACGGCGTGCGAAGTTCGTGCGAGACGTTGGCGAGAAAGTCCTTGCGCAGGCGGTCAAGACGTCGCTCTTCACTGATATCACGAAGAACCGCGACTACGCCCCTGAGGGTTTGCCCATCCGACTGATACAACGGGGTCATGGTGACTAAAATGTCGCGGGCTTGCCAGGACCATTCTCGAGTCACAGGTTTGCGAGCGTCGATGACCGCCTCCATCTGTCGCTGCAGGTCCACCGGAAGACGGGTGGAGTCGGGAACACCGGTTGTCGCCAACGAGGTGGACTGAAGGCGCCGCCGCGCCGGTGGATTGGCTAAGGTGATGTGGCCGTCCAAGTCTGCCGCGACCACGCCGTCATGCAAGGATGCGAGAATGTTGCTGAGCTGTTCCTTCTCAAAAGATAAGGCCGCAATCGTTTGTTTGAGTTCGTCCGCCATGACATTGAATGTCCGGCCTAGGCGCCCTACCTCGTCGTTCGTAACCACGTCGATTTTTCCGTGGAAGTTACCCTGAACCATCTGTTCTGCGGCTTCATTCATCTGCAGCAATGGACGCGACAGGTTTTTGGAGACGACAAACGCCAAGCCGGTTGTCAGCAAGATCCCTAAGACCATCGCGAAAATGATGAGATTGCGCATCAAGGAAATGGGCTCATCCAAGGCACGGATGTTTTGCCAAACCTCCAGCATGCCGGGATGGTCCTTGGAATTCAGACGCAGGTACACCGACACCATGTCGATCCCGTTTGATTCCCCGGAAATGACCACTGGCTTGCCGCTGAGGAAGGTGTTCCGCTGCTCCGGCGTGAAACGCTGATAGGCGGACGCAAGACTCGGATTCGACGTCAAATCGAAACTCAAGGTAACGTGGATATCCGCCTGCTGAACATACGCCATCTGTTGTGCGACCTGCAGGGCCGCCGTCGGATTTCTCGTGTTGTTAATGGAGACTTGCACACTTTGTGCGAGTCGCGACAACTGTCTTGCCTGTTGACGATAGACATAGTTGTCAAAAAACTGCTGCAACAAAATCGACAACAGCGCCAAAACCACCACGACCATCCCGACGATGGTCAGCCACAGTTTGGCGACAATGCTGTTGCGTATCAATGGCTCCCAACCTCAAACTTGTATCCGACACCCCACACGGTCACAATATACCCGCTCACTTCTTGGGATGCATGTCCTAACTTTTCACGCAGCCGCTTGACATGCGTGTCGACTGTACGCTGGTCGCCGTAAAACTGGTAATTCCACACATCGCGCAGGAGTTCCTCACGGCTAAACACCTTTTCAGGCCGCTGTGCCATGTATACCAGCAAATCAAACTCTTTGGGCGTCAAGGCAACTTCTTTGCCCGCCACCTCCACCCGCCGAGCCTCAATGTGAATATTTAAATTGGGAAACGTTAAAACCGGTTGTAGTTCGGTCCGAGCTGTATCGCTCTCACCAACCCGTTTGAGCAGCGCTTTGACGCGCATCACCAATTCCCGCGGACTGAAGGGCTTTACGACATAGTCGTCCGCCCCCAGCTCAAACCCATGGATGCGGCTCACCTCATCGCCTGCCGCCGTCAACATAATGATTGGAGTCTGTGCGTGCTGACGAATCTGTGCACATACATCGCGACCGTCCATTTCAGGCAGCATCAAATCGAGGATGATGAGCGCATAGGGCTGGCTCAAGGCCGCCTGCAGCGCGGTTTTGCCGTCCGCGGCTTCATCCACCGCGAAACCGCTGCGCTCCAGGTACATCCGGACCAAGCGGCGGATGCGTTCTTCATCATCCACCACCAAAATCCGAGCAGGCTCCTGATCCATCCGAAACCCCTCCTCGTTCACCGCTGCCTTTCATTATGACAATTGGTTCGCCCCTCGGCAACATCCTCACAAAAGGTTGTACGGACCCTTGGATGCAAAAAGCGACAAGGCTGTAAAGCCTCGTCGCCCAGAGTTCCATGTCCAGCGGTAAACGTCACCTCGGGCGTGTTCACCGGGCGTTCGGCCAGACTCGTTGCACCATAGCAGAGAACTGATTCCACACGGCACTGACGGGTTGACCCTGCTGAATGTCCCGGGCGAATTTCTGGAATTGCTGATACACGTCCGGATTGGCTGAGACATAGACGGTGCGAATCTGTGGGTGGCGATCTTTGACCACGGAGATGATCTGATCCTTTGTTCGTTCCGCCAGTCCTGTATGTACGCCTGGACGGAGTTCCACCGCCACGTAAGCCGTATGACCAGCCACCAAGACGTTGGCATTTCGAACATGCGTGACGGCGACAACTCGGTTGGCGATGTCCTGCTCCACGGCGAGATTCGCGTTCGCCGCTGGGGCAGTCGGACGCCGGGCGGGAGCCACGACGTCATTGCGTGGAGTAACAGCGGGGTTGCCCGCGTTGTTGGCGGCACGATTTGCGGGCGGGGTTCCACATGCGGTGGCGGATAATAGGCAAAACGCCGCAGTGGCCATCGCAAAACGGAATTTTTTCATCGGGATCACACTCCTTGCTCCTACTTTCTGCATACAGAGCAAGGATTATGCAAAATGCTTTCTACCTCGTCCGATTATCCTCTCTCAACCCGCAGGGACTTCGTTCGACGGGGAAAATTACGGCGATTCGCCGTCATTCGCTCATTGACCGCTGTTCCCATCCTCTTCTCTAGCGCAGGGCCTACGTATTCCAGTCCGACACTCGCATACAACGCCTTCGCCTCGTCGGCGGTCAAGGGGCGCGCCTTCCCCGGTCCGAGCGCGGTTAAGCGCAGGGGCCCGTACTGCACACGTTTCAATCGCTTAACCGGAAATCCCAATGCGTCAAACATACGGCGCACCTGGCGGTTACGGCCTTCATGAATCGTCAGTTCGAGCACCGATTCTTTGGGATGGTGGCGAAGCACGAGTACTTGTGCCGGGGCCGTTCGACCGTCCTCCAGTTCGACTCCGTCGCGCAGCTTGCGCAGGGCCGCCGCGTCGGGCATCCCAATCACTGTAACCCGGTATACTTTGTCGATTTCGTATTTCGGGTGCATCAGACGGTTGGCCAGTTCCCCGTCATTCGTCAAGACAAGCAGTCCACTGGTATCATAATCCAGCCGACCCACCGGATAAATGCGAACGGGCAGCTCCGGGAGGAATTCCATCACGGTACGTCGACCTTCCGGATCGGCCAAAGTGGTTACACACGAGGTGGGCTTATGGAGCATCCAGCATACCTTCGGCTGCTTTGCGATGGGCTTCCCATCGACTTCAATCGTCTGCCTATTCAAGTCCGCTCGCTCACCCAGTTTTGCTTGACGCCCATCGACATAGACCCGGCCTTCTTCAATCAGCGCCTCGCATTTCCGGCGAGAACCAAAACCCGCCTCCGCCAAGATCTTTTGCAATCGTTCCTCCATCAGCCGTTCCCCTCTTCGTGCATAAAATGCAGATGCCAACGATTGATTTATTATGACATGAATCGATAACCGGAAAAAGCGGAGGGTTAATGCATGGGCCCCAACAGCATGGTCACGGCCAGGACACTGGCGAACACGCTGACGAGATCGGCCAAGAGTCCAACTTTGAGGGCATAGCGAAAATTGCGAATGCCTACGCTGCCAAAGTAAACCGTAATAATATAGAGTGTCGTATCGGAACTCGCCTGCATGGTCGACGCCAACTGCCCGAGCCAAGAATCCGGTCCCGCCTTCGGGTCCTGAAAGATGCTGGTCATAAACGCGAGCGAAGCGGAACTGCTGATAGGACGAAGCAACCCAATTGGGACAACCTCAGGCGGAATGTGGAGAAATCGGACTACGGGCGTCAAGGCTTGCACAAGTAAATCCATCGCCCCGGAAGCCCGGAAAACCTCTACGGCCACCATCATCGCCACCAAGTGCGGCAGCAAGCGAATGGCCGTGCCAAAACCGCCTTTGGCCCCATCCACAAACGAATGATATAAGGAAACCCGGCGGATGTACCCGGTCACGAGAATCACCGCAACTAAGAGCGGCAGCAGCCAGTTCGATAGTGTGGCAATCGCCGCCTGCATCAGCGGGCCCTCCGCCGCTTATCCATCGCTCGGAAAAATTTGTCCAAGAGAATCGCGGCCACCGTTCCAATTGCGGTGGCAATCACGGTGGTCCCGACAATGGAAGTCGGATTGGTCGATCCGTACTGCATCCGGACTGCGATGACGGTGGTGGGAATGAGCGTAATGCTGGCCGTATTCACCGCCAACAGAGTGCACATGGCATCACTGGCCGTCTCTTTGTCCTCGTTCAATGTCTGCAGCTCCCGCATCGCCCGCAGTCCGAGCGGCGTGGCTGCGTTGCCAATTCCCAGGATGTTGGCACTCATGTTCGCCAAGATGGCTCCCATCGCGGGATGATTGGCCGGTACAGAAGGATACAGCCAGCGCGCCAGAGGGCGCAGCGCGCGCGCGAGGATGTCAATGAGCCCGGCCTTTTCCGCAATGTTCATCAGGCCATACCAAAGGGTTATGACCCCAATCAAAGCGAGACTCAACTCGACCCCGTGCTCGGCGCCTCCTAATATCGCGCCTGTCACTCGCTGCATGTGTCCCGTAAACATTGCTGTGCCAATGCCAATGAGAAACAGGCTGAGCCAAATGAGATCAATCAAAGCTGGCACACCCCCAGGCCGTCACTGGTTTATGGGTATGCCAGCTGTCCATGGTTTAGGACAACCTCGAGACCCGGGGATCTTTACGTTCGCCTACGTTCGTATCTCGCTATCCCAGCCGTATCTGGGGAACGTTTTTCAAAACGGGTTGCTAAGGGTCGCCTATTGAACTTCATTCCTTTTTTGCTGTTCCCCGCCTTGTGCAGGGGCTTTGGCTTTCCCGCCTTGGAACAGGCTTTGGATCTTATCGATGACTTGGGGAGCCGTGTCCATCAGCCGGTCGTATAACTGGTTTTCATGATCCGCCGACAACAGCCGCACCTGATCCCCATGAACAATTAAAAACCCGATGGGGGTAATCGAAACCCCGCCGCCAGAACCGCCGCCAAACGGGTGCTCCCCGCCGTTTCCGCCTCCGTCCTTATCCTTTCCACTGAATTCACTACCACCTGCGGCAAACCCGAAACCCACGCGGGAAACCGGTAGAATCACCGTACCATCCGGGGCTTCAATCGGATCGCCAATGATGGTGTTCACGTCGACCATTTCACGGATGCTGCTCATGGCTGTCTGCATGAGCCCTTGAATCGGGTGTTCCATCGTTCGCCCTCCTTCGCCAGACGCGGACTAACCCCATGATCGCGAGGATAGCGTAACCCAGGCGCAACCGCATTATGCAGGAACCTTCCACGGCCAGCATCGGCTCGTGAAAGTTGGGATTGACTCGGACGGCCGGCCGCGTTCGCATCGAGAACGTGCGCTCAAACCACGCCAACACCAGTCCAAGTCCGGACCACACGAAGCCGTAAAGGATACCGGTGAATCCCGCGTCTTTCGTTCCGTAATCGATGCACAGCCGCAGTTCGGTAATCCGAATCCGCCAAAAAACACGCTTCAAAACGGAAAACATGTCACGCACATACCCCACCCACTGGGGCCAATGACGAATGAACTCCAAGGCTTCATGCACGGTCAGATCAGTCGTTTGCGTCGGTTCGGTACCGGAGAGCCCTGAGGTTTGATGGTGGGCAGCGACCGCAGGTCCATGCGGGCCAAAGACGGCTCGCACGCTATGAATCTTCTTTCGGATGCGGACGAGTCCAAACAGGGTTTGCAGCATGATGTCCAAATTGACCCGCGAGGTGTTCGTGGGCTCAATGGATATGTGTAGGCTAACGGGGAGCGCCAGGCAAAACACAAGAAGAAGTATGAGCACCAAGAGCAGCCACAGGATCCACAAACCTTCCACCCCGATACCAAGCGAGCTGAACTAAATCGGGCACAGCTAAATCGACACCGGTTAGGATGGCCAGAATCCAGAAGCTCATGCGCCTAATCCCGGGGCAGGCTGGAGCGACGCTCGAACAGCGACAGGTCGCTGGGGATTTCGTTGAGTTCTGGCAGCGGCGGCAGGTCTTCGAGACTGCGCAGGCCAAACGCCTGCAAAAACGTATCCGTGGTTCCATAGAGGATGGGCCGGCCAGGAGCATTCTGTCTTCCCACCTCTGCAATCAGCCGACGATGGACTAACGTTGCAATGGCACGGTCCGATTTTACCCCTCGGATGTCTTCGATCTCACTGCGCGAAATGGGTTGTCGGTAGGCGACAATCGACAACACCTCCAAGGCCGCATGACTGAGCTGTGTGGCAACCGGTGTATGGGCCAACCGGCGTAGATAGACGGCATGCTCCGGCCGAGTCACCAACTGCCAGCTACCAGCGAACTCCACCAAAGCCAACCCACCACCGCGTTGGTCGTACTCAGCCTGTAGACTGAGGCACAGCTGGCGTGTCTCCTCAACACCGAGCTGGAGCACATCCGCCAGTTCTTCGGTGCTTAGACCGTCACTACCCACTGCAAACAACACAGCTTCCAGCGGCCCGGTCAGCTGGATTAACACAAGACTCCCTCCTTTTCACGCGCTGGCAGGCACATCCACCAGTTCCACCTGAATTTCGTCGAACGGCTGTTCCTGGGTGCAACGGATACAGCGTTCTTTCATGAGCTCCAACAACGCGAGAAAAGCCGATACCCAATCCTCCCGCGTACCGTTCAGGGGTACAAGGTCGTGAAAGCGGCAACTCCGCCAGCGTCTAAGGCGCTCCAGGATGGTTTCCATCATTTCATCCACACTGATGACCGATCCTTTAATTTCAGCACTTTGTGCCTGTGCGGGTACGCGCCGCATCAACGCTCGATAAGCGTCAATCAACACCCACATGCTCATCGGCTCCGGCGGGGGGACGTCCGGAGCATATGGCCGCAAATCCATCGGTTCGCGCGAAAAGACCAAACTCTGTCTGCGCTCCAGTTCCTGCAGCCGCTCGGCCGCCCATTTGCAGCGCTGATATTCCAACAATTGCTGAACGAGTTGTTCGCGTGGGTCTTCGTCGACTTCCTCCTCACTCTCGCTCTCGGGCTTATGGCGCGGCAGCAGCATGCGGCTCTTGATGGCCAACAGGGTCGCTGCCATGACCAAAAACTCGCTCGCAATTTCGAGCGACAGCTCTTCCATGGCCCGTAGGTACTCCATGTACTGTTCCGTCACTAGGGCGATGGGAATGTCGTGAATGTCAATTTCGTGCTTCTGGATGAGATGCAGTAACAGATCGAGCGGACCGCTAAACGCATCCAGCACGATCTCGTACGCCATCTCAAACCCCCCCCGTGTAAAACCCGAACCAAGAAGCCACCAGCTTCCAGGCAGCAGTCAGAATCGGCGACAGAATCCCGTTTCTAAGCGGTGGGATGATGACGATGAGGAGCAGGATGAAAGGACCGTACAGTTCATACCGGCCGTACCAATTCATATACCGCCAAGGCACAAAAGCTGACACCACGCGCGAACCGTCCAGTGGCGGGACGGGGATAAGATTGAAGACGCACAAGGTCACATTGACAACCGCTCCCCAGGTGAGCAGCTGTAAACCAAATGAGGCCCACGAATTGAGTGTAAATCCCGACACCGGTAACAAACGCAAAACCACGAAGCAAATGCAGGCTAGGATGAAATTCGACGCAGGCCCAGCCAGAGCGACCAAGGTGAGGTCCCGACGCGGGTGAGAAAAACGCGACGCGTCGACAGGAACCGGTTTGGCCCAACCGATGGGCCCAAACAGAATCAGGATGAGCCCGAGCGGATCGAGATGAACTAGGGGATTCAAGGTCATCCGGCCGGCAAGTCGAGCGGTCGGGTCCCCCAAGCGGTTTGCGGTCCAGGCGTGGGCAAACTCATGCACGACCAAGCTGATAGGTATCGTGATCACGTAGAAGATAAAGTTCGGACTAATCAGGTTCTGAAACAAGCGGCGAACCCCTTTTGCAGCCAGGTTTGATTCCCATTGCGGCTTTCATGCGCACGTATGATAACCTATAGCGGGTCTATTATAGCACAAGCATCGTTTGTCACCCGAATGTCTTCAGTCGCCAAGGCCAGAGCCAACGTTCATACCAGCTGAGGCACGGGTGCTGGGCAAGCTGCCGCCGCCAGGCTTGCACGAATGCGGGGGCTCGGGAAGCAACGACGAGACAATTTTGCTCCGAACCCGGGAAGCCGACCGGCAGTACGGCCGCTTCCCCAAACTGTACAACGAGTGCCTGCAGAAATTCGGCGACGACCCCAGTTAGCGGAAAATCCATGATGATGTTTAAGGCGACGGTTCCACGCTCGCCTAGGTGCTGGTGAATGACTGAAACGAAGGACGGATCTAGACAGGGACTGTAGATGCGGTCACGCATGTACGCATCAATAAACATCAGGTCGTAGCACTCTGGATGTGACTGCAGAAAAGAGATTCCATCCCCTACATAGTATCGAACCTCATCGGTCGGTGGGATATCGAAAAAGTCGAATGCGAGTTCCAGCACGATTTCGTCCAGCTCTACGCCGACCTGGCGGCAGTTGGGCCACCAGCGCCGGACGGAACGAAGCGCTGTACCCGTGCCAATCCCGAGGCAGAAGAAGCTATCTGGTCCAGCGGTAGCCGCCACGACGGTGGAAAATGCGCGCTGGTAGGGGAATACGGGCCGCCATGGTCGGGAAAGGTCCAGCGCTCCTTGCCAACCGCCATGGCGACCAAACCGGAGATAGCGAGTATGCCCGCGGCGAACGACCTGAATTTGAGGATGTACTTGCCCACGGCGTTCCAGCTCCACAAATCCGCTCACTGGCCCTCCCCTTTCCCACGTGTAGGTCAGTTCCAGTATAAGCTACGGTTTGTGGTTTACCACAGGGCTGGGGCCACCGTAGGCTGAGGACGTTGCCACAGGCGGGCAAGGCGGGGCCAAAACGGCCGGATCACCGTGATAAATGTCTGGAACATACCGAAATAACGGAACAGTCGCGGGAGGAATAAAAGCATGTGAATCATCCGCATCATCTCCCATCATGTGAAACGCCACCCGCGAGCGTCTACGTCATCAGGGTATGCACAAGTCTCCGGTGTGGGAAGAGTGACGAGCCCAAACTGTAAAATCAGGGCTCAGCCTTTTGGTTTGGCGACGACCGCCGCCAAAAAGGCAAAAATGATGGCTGCAGAGATCCCCGCGCTCGTTACCTCGAAGATGCCCGTGATAACGCCTATCAATCCGTGTGACTTCATCTCCGCCAGGGCTCCATGGACCAGCGCGTTGCCGAAACTCGTGATGGGAACCGTAGCCCCCGCCCCGGCAAAGCGCATCAGTGGGTCATACAGGCCCAAGCCGTCGAGTATCGCGCCCGCGACGACCAGAACCACCATGACCTGGCCTTGGTTTAGCTTCAAGGAGTCCATGAGGACCTGACCGATGGCACAGATGGCTCCACCGACGAGAAACGCATAGAGGAAACCCATCCACCCCGTCTGCATGGTCAATCATCCACCCTTTCAAACACCACCGCATGCGAAACGGAAGGTATGGTTTCACCCTGTTGCGCAGTCACAGAAGACAATAACGCGCCTGTAGCTGAAACCAAAATTCGCCGAAAAACCCCAGACTCAACTTGCCGCAACAAATGCGCGAAGGTCACCAAGGTACAACACGCCCCTCCACTGCCGCCAGATAAAACCTCGTGTGTATCCTTGCTGTAGATGAGTAAACCGCAATCGACCAGGCGTTCGTTCGGATGTAAACCATCCCGCGCAAACAAGTCACGCAGGATATTATGGCCGACTTGGCCCAGGTCCCCGGTGGCAATGCAATCGAAATCGTCCAGAGTACGACCCGTATCCTGCAGATGAGCGGTTATCGTGCTATAGGCAGCGGGTGCCATGGCGGCGCCCATTTCCCACGGGCTCTTGATTTGCATATCCACCACTTGACCAATTGTCGCCGCAGAGATACGTACCGTTCCCCCAGTGTCACTGAGAATTGCGACGCCCGCCCCCGTCACGGTTCGTTGTGCCGTCGGCGGCTTCTGGATGCCATACTCCGTCGGAAAGCGAAATTGACGTTCGGCGGTGGAATAATGACTGGACGTCCCGACGATGACCTGTTTGGCATAACCACTGTCGATGGTCAAAGCCCCAATGGCAAGCGCCTCACAGATAGAGGCGCAGGCACTGTAAATCCCCAATGCGGGAATGGGATACGAACGGAGGCCGAAATAAAACCCGCAGAGCTGCGCGTTCAAATCGCCACCAATCATGAGGTCGATGTCCGGCGGTTTTAGGTTTGCTTTTTTTAAAGCCACCTCCACCGCCTCGTCAAACAGATGCTGTTCCACTTGCTCCCAAGTATTCATACCCATTCGGTCATCGTTATGGCGAACGTCAAACTCATCCCCTAAAGGACCCTGCCCTTCATTCTTCCCGGCCACCGTGCCCGTCGCCAATACGCACGGCGGATGGGCAAACTGCCACGTCTGAGTCCCCACGCGCGGCATTGTAAACCCTCCTCGTCAGCCAAACATACCTTACAGAGGTTGTCCGGACACTTATAGATGCCCAATCAAGTAGCGGGCCAACGCGACGAAAAAGGCGCTTACCACGCCGTAGACAATCACCGGACCGGCCAGTTTGAACATGTTTCCGCCGACACCGAGAACTAATCCCTCACTGCGGTACTCCATCGCGGCCGATGCCATCGTGTTGGCAAACCCGGTGATGGGCACGGCCGATCCGGCACCTGCCCAGGCTGCAAACCGGTCATAAACCCCAAGGGCTGTAAAGATGACCGATAGGAGAACCATTACGGCACTGGTCGGATTGCCAGCTTCCTTCGGCGAGAAATGACCGTAACGTACAAACAAGAGAAGCACGATTTGGCCAATCACACAAATCCCACCGCCAATCAAAAAAGCACGCACCGTATTTCGCAAGATGGGTCTGGGTGGACTGTGATGTTGAGCCAACTGCTGGTAGTCTGCGGCATCCTGCCGTACGCGTGCAGGCATAACGACTCCTCCTCATGTCACGTACCTCGTTTTTGGGCCACGAGGTTATAAAAAACCCCGGGGACGCGCCGCTTAGGTAGTATGCCCGGGGGGATGGGAACTAATCGAATTCACTTTGAAAGGTTGTTGGAACATGCCTTTTAGGATTCGAGCTGCTGGCGAATGGTGCGAAGGATTCTCTTTTCGAGGCGAGAGACCTGCACTTGCGAGATCCCAAGCACAGAGGCGACATCCGATTGCGTCTTGTCTTTAAAGAAGCGTAGATAAACAATCAACCTTTCCCGTGCCGGCAATCGCCCCAAGACTTCGTGCAGGGCGATGCGGTCAAACCAAGCAGTGCTCTCCTCATCGGCGATTTGATCCATTAAATAAATCGGATCGCCATCGTTTTCAAACACCGTTTCATGAATGGACGTGGGCGCGCGCAGCGCCTCTTGCGCAAATACGACCTCGGCTGGGTCAAGCCCCAATTCATTCGCGATTTCCGTAATCTGCGGCTGACGCCCGAGTCGCTTAGCCAGTTCGTCCCGGGTCCTTCGAATGTGCCGCGCTGTTTCTTTCAGGCTGCGGCTGACCTTCACAGTGCTGTCATCACGAAGAAAACGCTGAATTTCGCCGATGATCATCGGCACGGCGTATGTAGAGAACTTAACGTCGTAATTCAAGTCAAATTTATCGACCGCCTTCATCAAGCCGATAACCCCGATTTGAAACAGGTCGTCGGCTTCGTATCCGCGTCCAAGAAACCTTTGCACGACCGCCCAGACAAGCCGCTGGTTGCTGAGCACAAGTTCATCGCGTGCCACAAGGTCTCCCTGCTGACTCTGCTGAATCAGCCGACGAATCTCTTCATCGCTGTACCTGCGTGACCGTTCTTCCGGATCCTTGACATAATCCATGGACGGAAACTCCTATCACTGACGGTTTGGCGCCGGGGCCATACGTTTGCGCATCCGGACCTTGGTGCCATGCTCGGGAATGGATTCAATGACTAGCTCATCTACGAAGTTTTCCATAATCGTTATACCCATTCCGGACCGCTCTAATTCGGGTCTCGACGTATAGAGCGGCTGCTTGGCCTGTGCGATATCCGCAATGCCGACTCCGTCGTCCTCAACCACGATTTCCACCACCCCCTCCCGGATGGAACACTCGATGCGGACTTCTCCGGGGCAATCTTCATACCCATGAATGATGGCGTTTGTGACCGCTTCGGATACTGCGGTCTTCAACTCGGTCAATTGTTCCATCGTGGGATCCAGTTGGGCGGCAAAAGAAGCTACCGCGACCCGAGCCAGAGATTCGTTTTCCGACCGCGCAGGGAACTGCAAACGAAGATAGTTTTCAACCGCGACTTTCGTATTCAGTGGCTGGTTCATGATTCAACCCTCCTGAACCCATTGCAAAGCTTCCTCAACCGTCCCAGCAATCGGTAAAATCCGTTTGAGCCCAGACAATTCAAACAACCGCGCGAGCGGTGCGTTGACCTCACACAAAGCCATTTTGCCGCGCCTTTCCGTCACCGATTTATAGCGGCCGAGGATTAGCCCTAGGGCCGAACTGTCGACAAAATCGATGTCTCGAAACGACATCACCAATCCCTGGTACCCGGTTTTATTCAATGCACTCTCGATCTGATTGCGAATCGATTCCACTTCGTGATGGCCAAGCTCCCCGTCGAGCCGAACCACAATCACGCCATTGTGTACCTCCAGCTGCATAGCCATACGTTTGCCCTCCTCGTTTGACTCTGCTTTATTATTTGAGAAGAGGACGATAACTCCTGCAAGGCTGACAAAAGTAGAAGGAATACCCGCAAATTCGACAAAAAAGTCGCTCTAATCGGTTGGCAAGGGATATCTAGAAACCGGAATTTATAGTAGAATACATGGAGTCGTATGTAGGGTTGGGGGACGAATATGGAACATACCTTGGGAAGTAAACTACGAGAGCTGCGTATGGCCAAAGGGCTCACCCAGTCTGCCCTAGGCGAAAATTTAGTCACAGCGAGCATGATCAGCCAAATCGAATCGGATCGAGTCATTCCTTCGGAACGGCTGCTCGAGCAACTGCTGCAGCGGCTCGATGCAGACCCAGAAGAGATTCGGGCATTGTTCAAATCCAACGAAAATTTGCAGCGTTATCGACAAGCAAAGACATTCCTGGAAAACAACCAACCGGCCGAGGCCCGCCGGCTGCTCCTTCAGGTGATTGAGGATATCCCAGCTCAGGTGCGCAGGGACAAGGTGTTTACCGATTTGGCAGAGAGCTGTTTACAGTTGGGTTTCACGGACGAGGCCATCCGTATGCTCGAGTCTGCGTTAGCCTTCGCCCTGGAACACGAGGACATTTCGACAAGTGTACACGACTTATACCAGCTGGGCCAGATTGAACGCGGACGTCGCCGCTTGACCGCGGCCGCAATGTACTGGCAGCGCGGCAGCGAACTGCTCATGCGCCACCCCGAGTTACGCATGCCGGTCGCAGTCAAGCTAGAAAACAATCTCGCACGCACGTATTACATTCTTGGCCTGCAGGAACAAGCCCTCTTCCATTACCAAAGGGCCTGCCAAGCAGCGGAAGCCTTCCAGTATCCACGAGACTTAGCCGTGATTCACCATGGTCTTGCAAACGTATTGGTGGAGATTCAAGAATTCGAGCGTGCACAGTCCCACACGGAGACGGCGTTGGCTTTTTACCGAGCGGCTGGGAACATGCGGGGCGTACACCAGTGTCTCATCAATCAAGCTGTCATCCTGCGTCGCCAAGGACGCCATAAAGCCGCCATCGACCACCTGACGAATTGTGAGAAACAGCGCTCGCTGCGGCACGACTTCCCCCGATTGGCGAAACTGCAGTTGGAAATGGCGAAAAACCAGTTTGCCCTTGGAGATACGGAAGCCGCCTTGACAACTGTGCAAGGGATCCGCCCGACAAGCCTGCGAGAACCTGAACTCGCCATTGAGGCCCTCCTGGTAAAGGCCGCATGCTTTACGGAACAAAACCGGTTTGAAGAAGCCGCGAGCTGTTTGGACGAAGCATTACAGCTCTGTGATAAGGTAGAAGACCCCTTGACCAGGTTACGGATATGGCAACGGCAGAGCTGGTTGTATCGGAAACTGGGGCGACCAAAGGCGGCCCTGTCGGCACAACTGCAATCTATTCACCTCATCCGTCGACACTTCGTTGCAGTCTCGGGTCCAGGAAAACCTCTGAAGCGATTATTTCCTGAACAATAACAGAAATCGACGCAATCCCGCCGAATCTCACGCATCTCGACATCATCAGACCGGTTGGGCCGATGGTACCCAACCGGCCCCGGTCCTATTTATTTCCCCAAGGTGACCATGCGACGAACGGTCTGACCCATACTTTGAAAGAAGCCGGCTTTCTTGACCGATTTCGCAGCCACCACGGGAACTTCCGCCACGATCCACTGGTGCTCCGTATCAAACACCTCCAGCTTGCCGAGGGTCTGTCCCTCTTGTACGGGAGCCTTTACGCGTTGCAAGCGCAGTCTTGTCTCATACTTCCCACTGCTGCCTTTTTCCCGCAGGACCCCTACCGTATCTGCAACCTTAACTGGAACAAAGGGCGGATTCCCACGCAATACCTCGGCTTTGCCCACAACCTGTCCGGCTGGGTACAGAACCTTCGATTCAAATTGACCAAACGCCCAGTTGAGCAATTGGCTGACCTCTTGGTTGCGAACGGTTACTCTTGGTTCGCCCATGACCACGGCAATCACACGAAACTCGCCGCGCTTGGCCGTTGCCGACAAACAGTATCTTGCTTCAGAGGTGTACCCAGTTTTTAAGCCGTCCACCCCGTCGTAAAAGCGGACCAGCTTATTGGTATTGACAAGCCAGAGCGGATGCGTGGTGTCTTTGCGGAGATAGTCACTGTATACGGACGTCCAACGCGTAATTTGGCTGTGTTTGAGGAGTTCGCGCGACATGAGCGCGATATCGTGGGCACTGCTATAATGATTGGGCGCCGGCAACCCATTGCAGTTCACAAAATGGGTATCCTCCATGCCCAACTCGCGTGCCTTTTCATTCATTCTGCGGACAAACGCCTTTTCAGTGCCAGAAAGGTATTCCGCCATCGCGACACAGGCGTCATTCGCGGACGCTACGGCAATGCCCTTCATAAGGTCATCGACCGTCATCACTTCGCCCGGTTCGAGAAAGATCTGCGAGCCCCCCATGCTGGCCGCATACTCACTCGCCTTGACCGAATCGGTCAGCTTAATCTTGCCGCGGTCTAGATCCTCCATAATTAACAGCATGGTCATGATCTTCGTGATGCTCGCCATCGGCAGACGCTCGTGGGCGTCCTTTTCAAACAGAATCTTTCCCGTCGCATAATCCATGACCACGGCCGAGCGCGCATGCTCCGCCAAATCGTCACTGTCTGACGGGGCTTCCCGCATGGGTACCACGCCGTGATCCTGAATGCCAATCCGTACGTCAGCAGGCCGATTATCTCCCCACGCTTTGGGCGATCCGGACGCCAGCAACACGGAACAGCAAACCAGCGAAATCCATACCGCACTGAGTCGGTGTATCCCCTTTCCCATTCCGTTCGTCCTCCTATTGTATGAGGTCACAGTTCACGATGTATTGTGCAACAACTCCCGCCGATTATGATTTGGCCATAAGAAAAGGATGCCCCCCTGTACAGGCATCCTTGACAAAGTTGTCCAGACATGCACTTTACAAACGCGGAATGTTTACGGGTGTGCCTCGAATCCCGAACCGACGTGGCCGTCATCAAAGTCACGATAACGGAACGTACGGCACATCGTCCCCTTGCTGGTTCCGACAATATCGTTTCCGTTTGAACGGACCTCAATTTCCTCTGCTCGGCACCGTTCATCCGCGTTAAATACACACTCTTCAACAAAGCAGGTGACCCCTTTTGGCATGTGCTCCTCACCTCCTCTGCTTAGCGTGAGGTGCGAGAGGAGCATTCATGCAGGGGCAAGAGGCCAGTTTTTGCCCGGCTAAAAGAGGTTGTCCGGACACATTACAAGAGCATGGAAAGCACGCTGGTGCCCACCGGCGGGCGCCTCACCCCGAAAAACTCCGCAATGGTGGCGCCCACGTCGGCGAACGTCGAACGGTCACCAAGGGGAATCGGTTCCTGAATACCGCGATGGTAAAACAAGAGCGGCACCCATTCCCGCGTATGGTCGGTGCCTGCGGTGGTCGGATCACATCCATGATCCGCCGTGATACAAAGCAGGTCGTCTTCCCGCAAGCTATCCAAGACGGTGCCTAACCACCGGTCAAAAGATTCAAGAGCCCGGGCGAAGCCCTTCGCATCTCCCCGATGCCCGTATAAAGCGTCAAAGTCCACCAGGTTTATGTAAATGAGCCCAATCTCCTGTTTCTCCATTTGAGCCAATAGCTTGTCCATGCCATCCTCGTTGTTCGCCGTATGGATAGCCGTGGTGATCCCGGAACCCCCGTAAATGTCCGCAATCTTCCCCAAACCCGTAACAGGGAGTCCAGCCTCTTGTATCGAATTCAAGACCGTTTTCCCAAAGGAGAGGGAAAAATCCTTTCGGCGATGTGTGCGCCGGTAGTTTCCGGGCGTACCGACAAACGGACGGGCAATCACGCGGCCGACCGCGTGTCTGCCCGTTAAAATCCTACGCGCAAAACGGCACCAGTCATATAAGGTGTTCACCGGCACAACCTCTTCGTGCGCGGCAATCTGGAAGACACTATCTGCCGAAGTATACACGATGGGTCTGCCTGTGGCGACGTGTTCGGGGCCGAACTCTTCAATCACAACCGTTCCCGATGCCGGACGATTGCAGAGGACACGCTTCCCGACATACGCCTCGAACGGATCGAGAACCTCCTGCGGAAACCCGTTTGGGTAGACGGGTAAAGGGTCACGAAGAATGACGCCGACAAATTCCCAGTGTCCATTGGTCGTGTCTTTCCCGACCGATTGCTCCCGCATTCGACCAAACGCTCCACGCACAGGCTTGTCGGCTACGCCGGGCAACGGTTGCAGACGCGTGAGACCAAGACGTGCCAGGTTCGCCACCTGAAATTCTGGCACGGCTTGCGCGACATGCAACAAGGTGTTGCTGGCGGCATCCGCCTCACCATACATTCCCGCATCTGGGGCTGCCCCAATCCCTACGCTGTCCAACACAATCCAGATGCATCGGCGACGCTGCACGCTCCGGATATCTCCTTTCCGAATCAAGCTCTACCAGCCAACTTCATCACGCCCGCGGGTGTGAACTTGCATACAGTTCCCGCAGCCGTCCGCGGGTGACGTGCGTGTAAATTTGTGTGGTCGAGATGTCGGCGTGACCCAGCATTTCTTGTACCGCCCGCAAATCCGCTCCTCGCTCCAACAGGTGGGTAGCGAAAGAATGGCGCAATGTGTGCGGCGTGATATCTTTAACAATCCCGGCAATCTTCGCGTACTTCTTTAGGAGTTTCCAAAACCCCTGCCGAGACATACGTTCCCCGAGGTGGTTTAAAAACAATGCCGAATCGACATTCTCGCGCAACAACGTCGGCCGGGACTGCTGCAGATAGAGGGAGAGAACCTGCACGGCAATTTCCCCGACCGGAATTACGCGCTCTTTATCGCCTTTTCCAGTGCAGCGAACAAACCCTGCCGCGAGGTTTAAATCTTCCACGTTTAACGAAACCAATTCACTCACGCGAATTCCAGTAGCATACAAAAGCTCAAGCATGGCCCGATCCCGCAGCCCCGCTGCGGTCTGTAGGTTGGGCGTCGCTAACAGACGTTCCACCTCGTCCTCGCTTAGGACCTTGGGCAATCGCTTTTCAATTTTCGGCGTATCGATATGCGCCGTCGGATCTACCGTTAAGGCCTCAATCGTCAATAAATAATGAAAGAACGAACGTATACTTGCCAGGTTTCGCGAAATGGTTGAATTGGCGCGTCCTTGTTGACGTAACCTCGCCAGGTACGCAAGAATGTGCTGTTGAGTAATCGCTTCCACCGAAATATGGTATTCATCTTCGATATAGGCGAGAAACGTGGCCAAATCCCTTCGATACGACTCCAATGTGTTCTTTGACAGGCCGCGTTCTATGACGAGGTAATCTGAGAAATCCGTAATCCATTGCGTCATGGTCAAACTCCTTCGAGGCCACCTTCATCATGCGGTTTTACCGTGTCAAAGAGTTACTTCCACAACCCAGGGTAGAAATCCTCCCCACGCAGACATAGAGATTGTCCGAAAAAGGCTCAGGGTCCCGCCTGGTAGAAATACTGGCACAAAGAAAGGAATAGGTGTTGAAGCGGTTTTTCTGAATGCGTGAGGGAGATGTCGGACGGAGCTACAAAAACGGAAACATAAGGACGTGACGGGACGTGGTCCCCAGCGGACGGGAACACGCGCACGAGCATAGCTTGTAGAACAAAAATGGCGGCTGCAATCAACCAGATGGCCAGACAAAGACGAAGGGCACGGAAAAAGTCGTGCCAGCCCGACATCGTTTCCACCCCCAATTGACCACTCTCATTCCGAGTCATGGTCCACCGTGCGCCATCAAGGAAAGAATTTTCTCCAGCGAATCGGGTTCAATCGGATCGTCCAACAGCGCGATATTTCGACGCTCCGTACCACATTTGAGGCAGCGGTGAACCAACTGATACCCTTTCTTGCTGTGATGCATGACCGCAATCGGCTGCATTAAACCACCGCAGTCGGCCGCTCTATCCCCCGGAAATTCATCCAGATGTACGGAGTAGAGGCAGTATGGACAATGGTTTCGGCACGTACGACTGGCCGGGGGAACCATTCGGCCGCAATGGGCACACTCAAACGATTCGTTGCGCACCGTAAAACGTTTCGGCAAACCGCAAGCCTCCCTTAACGGTCTCCTCCCCATAACCAATACGAAATCACGAGACCAGCAAGCGCGCCAACAAGTGTGGCGTCAAATAGGCTTGTACAAACGCCCCCGGCATGAGCATGAGGATACAGACAGCCATCTTCAAGGCGTAACGGGTCAACGCCATCGTCAGCCGTGGCAACGGATAGATATGCCGCAGCAATGCCGCGCTAAAACGCATCGCAATGACGCCAGCCCAGAACAGAACGGCCATCGATAACACCTGGTGGAGGAACATGCCGAAGCTGGCCAAGACCCAACCCTTCCAGCCAAATTGAATGACCGTAAACCCCACCGCGAACCCTAGGCTGAACGAACGCAGGAAAATCGCGATGACGACAAACGGCACGCCGATAACCGAGACACCGAACAACGCGATTAACAAGAGCAACTGTGTGTCCCCAATCATGCGCTGCCACCACAAATCGTGGGCGCTGGCCAGTTGGTGTTGCGTAATGGCTGTGAGCACCTGCTGCACCGCTGCGTTGAATACCACAGCGTCGTTGCCGCTGACTTCTCCCGCCACGACGGCGCCAAATACGAGGCCACAGAGTCCAATGCCACATAAGAACGCCCAAACATTCCAGCTCGCTTCGTCACGCCAGTTGGATGCAAACTGCCGTCCTAGGCTGGGCCAAACGATTCCTATGCTGGCCGTCTTCACAGCCATCCCCCCGTTTGGTACAAGCTCACGGAGAGTATATGTCCACGAATCGACGGCTATGCCGGTGCGTTCCATCCCCCGTCCATCCGTCTTCTTATTCCACCCGTAGTTTTCCGTAGACGCCTCCGCGTCCCGCAGTCACGGCCATCCGACCGCTGCGGGCATCCTCAATCCGACGCGCCAGTTCCGCCCCAACCACCTCCTCCAGGTCGCTCTCAGTAGCCTGATGCAGCACGGCCATCTCAGATCCGAACGCGTCCAACAGCCGCGCCCTCGTTTTTGGTCCCAGCCCAGGGACGAATTCCAGCGGGACCTGGTGAACATAAGGGGGACGATGGCTGGGGTGTACCGGCTTATCCATATCACGGATGACCACCAACCGGTCATAAACGCCCATGACAACTTTGTCCGATCCGCACGCGCACCGTGTCTGCCCAGGCTCCCACGGATTCCCGCAACGCTTGCAGGCGGATCGGTGATATTTGCCGAGTGCTGGAGTCAAACCATAGTTGCCCGTCACCCGGGCTTGACCGCTCCGTCGTAGTGCCTGGCGCACCTGCTCGAAGGACGCATCCGCAAGTTCAAGGCGATTGTACTCGCGAGCAATTTTCGGCAGTGAGTGGGCATCCGAATTGGACAGAAACGTAAACCCGGATAACTCCTCGAGACAATCCGCCATATCGGTGTCCGCCGACAAGCCCAATTCCACCGCATCGACCCATTCCGGATTGACCATATCGGCCATGTGTCGGACACAGTTTCCGTACATGCCTTTGTGGGGCGTGAATGCGTGATGGATAATAAACAGCCCGTCTCGTTCACGAACTTGGCGCTGCAGCTCAACGGCAGTGGTACGCGCTCGCTGGGAGGACAACCCGGGATTTTTCTGGACCGTCGCAAGCCACGCGGAAAAGTCGGCAGCGGCCGATAAATCGCCAAACCAGCAACCAAAGTGGGCGGCCCCTCCGTACGGGCCCGCAATCTCGACCTCTGCGCCGAGAATGACTGTCAGCTTTCCTTGATAGGAGAGACCTCCCCCACGCATTGGAACCAATTCACCGCGCTCCATCAGTTCCCGGACCTCGACCTGGACGGGCGGACAAACCCCGTCGATGACGCAAACAATATGGATACCTTTTTTCTCGCTCGCGTGTTGTAAAAGGTTCGCTAAAGTCAGCGTCGCGGCAGCCGCCATTTTGACCGGCTGACCTTGAGCACGACCGATGTGCACATGAAAATCGGCGTAAAACGTACTCATACCACGATGCCAGCTTTGTACAACAGCCACCATTGGAAACCAATCCACGTTTTCGCGTCTTTCACGTGTCCCTTCATGACGGCCTCCCGGACTTCCTCCGGCGTCAACGCGACGGTTTCCACAAATTCGTCCTCATCCGGATGCGCTTGTCCCGGTTCAACCCCAAAAGCATAGAACAGATGCAGTTGCTCGTCCGCAAATCCAGGACTGGTATAAAACGACCCGACAAGGCGCAGTTGATTCGCCTCGCTGCCCGTTTCCTCGGCCAATTCACGCCGCGCACAAGCCATCGGATCTTCCCCCGACTCTAACTTGCCGGCCGGAATCTCCAACAATACCTCTCCCGGCGCCGTCCGATACTGGCGCACGCACAGAACACGGCCATTCGATAACTCGGCCAACACCGCCACGGCCCCAGGGTGGCGAATCACCTCGCGGCCGGCCTGCTTCCCGTTGGGAAGTGCCACGGTGCATTCTTCCAGGCGAATGATACGGCCCTGATAAATTTGTTTTACCTCAACGATTCGTTCTATCAGGTGACTGTCCTTCGGAGTTGAATTCAACATGTGTCGCCTTCCCTCTTAGAAATAACGCGTATACCGCGCAAAGAAGCGCCCAAACAGCCAAACATGTGTAAAAACCAAGGCGTTGATCTTTATCCGTTAACGCGTATCCGGCCAAGATGACGATGAAGACCATTGTCACGATGGTCATCCACGGCTGGCCAAAAGCCAGGGTTGAGACAAACTGATCATCCCCCGTGGTCTTCTTGCGCCAAACCAAAAACGTCCATAAAATAACAAACCACGTCATAAAAGTAAAAATCGACGTGACGGCCCCTATGGTCTGCGTCGTGACGAGCGCTCCCAGTAGAAAGGCCAATAGAACCGATGGCCCCGCCGCGCGAATTGGCTGCCCGGAGCCAAGAAAAAACCCAGCACCAATGATACCACCGACACCAATAAAGATGAGTTCCCATACGCTTATATGACCGGACGCATGCGAATGATGGCTGGGTAACCACTTCGTTGCCTGACTCAGAGCCCTGTCCGAGACTTTTTGCACGTTCATCCCCCCAAACGCTGGCGGAGTTTGTCCGCCCATCACGTTCAGTTTGTACGCGTGCAAAAAGTCGTATGCGAAAAGGCTTCGACTGCTGGAGCTTAAGCGAGGCGAAGGAATTCATAGACAAAACGAGCCGCCCGCACGATGTCCCGAGCGGCCACCCGCTCCTGCGGCGAATGAATGTCTTGATAACCGACGCCCACGTTCAACGTGGGTATACCCATCGCCGTAAAGTGATTCGCGTCACTGCCCCCACCGCTCGTAACCGCTTTGGGACTGAGCCCGGCCCGTCGCGCAGCCATCTCGGCCAAGCGTGGCAACGGGTGGGTCCGATCGAAGCGAAAGCCTCTGTAGGTTTGATGATAGATGAAATCCAACTCGGCGCCATGCCTAGTCGCTACCTCCCGAAAGACGGCTTCCATATCATCCATAATTTGTTGCAACCGAACATCGCTTAAACTCCGGGCTTCGCCGATAATCTGGACTTTATCGCGAACGACATTGGTCGGTCCCTGGCCGATGAAACTGCCGATGTTGACGGTAGACTCGGCGTCGATTCGGCCGTGCGGGATACGCGCCACAGCGCGTGCCGCGACCTGAATGGCGCTGATGCCTTGTTCCGGTGCGACTCCCGCATGTGCCGCCCGTCCTCGCACCTCCGCTTGCCAACGAATTTGCGACGGACCGCCCACGACAAAGGTTCCTGGCTCCCCACCCGAATCCAGACACAACCCATATTTCGCGAACAATCGCCCAGCATCCGCGGCGGCCGATCCTCTCAGTCCGAGTTCCTCCGCGATTGTAAACACGACTTGAATCGGACCGTGGCTGTCGCCGCGAAGAACGAGTTTCCGGAGCGCCAGCAAAATCGCCGTAATGCCCACCTTATCATCCGCCCCGAGAATGGTCGTCCCATCACTGCGAATGACCCCGTCCGGACCAAGCTGCGGCCGAATGCCCACGCCGGGCGCGACCGTATCCATGTGCGCGGTCAGCAAAATTGGCACACGCGAGTCGTCCCCGGGCAGTGTAGCGTACAGATTACCGGTCTCCCCGCCGAGCTCGTCCCCAGCAGTATCGAATTCCACCTGACAACCAAGACGTTCGAGTTCCTCTTGGCAACGCCGCGCCACTTTGCCCTCATGCAAGGAGGGGCTCTCCAATTGGACAAAATCACAAAACAGTTGATAAGCGATGGACTCGTCCATGAACTTCACGCTTTCTTAGAACTTCAAGCTTCCCTCAAGATTGCCTGCCACGGCATCATCCGCGGCCGCGCCCGACAAATCCCCCGGCAACCCAGATAACCCCCATGAACGCCAGACACAGAGCGACCATCACGGCGCTTGTTGCGGCAAGTGGCGTCATCTTCCCGTCCCCCTCATTCTTTATTCCTGACCCTTCAGACCTTAGCCTTGGCGTTCACCGCCAAGGCCAAGCAGGGCTTAGAAATCCATATGGAACACATCCGCGAATGATCTGCGCAAGCGGTCTTCCCATTCGAAAAACGGAACTTCCTGACCGAGTTCTGCAGCCACCGAGGTTACGCCACGGTCGGTAATGCCACAGGGGATAATGGTGTCAAAGTGGCTCAGGTCGGTCGTCACATTCAGCGCCAATCCGTGTGCCGTGACGAACTCGCCGTTCATCCGTCGCTTGACGCTTGCGCCGATTGCACAGATCTTGCGGTCTTGAACCCACACCCCAGGGTAACCCTCACTGCGCTCGCCCCGAATTCCGACCTCAGCCAAAGCCCGAATCACCGTCTCCTCTAACATTCGCACATACCGCGATACATCATTTTCCCAAGGGCTCAGGTGCAACACGGGATAGAGCACCCATTGCCCAGGCCCGTGATAGGTGACATCCCCGCCGCGGTCGACCTCGCGAATCGTAAACCCTTTCTGCTCCAGGAACGGACGGGGCGCCACAACGTGGGCAAACGTACCCGCTTTGCCGATGGTAATGGTTGAAGGGTGCTCGACGGCGAACACCGTTTGCGTTTCGTCCTGCTCCTTCAGCAAAGCGTCCCGCTGTGCCATTTGTTCCGCCAAGGCCGCATCGTATTCGAGACGACCTAAAGAACGCCAGACTCCAGGTATTCGATTCATGCCTGACCCGCCGCCTCTACCCGTTGTGGGGCGCTCCGTGGTAACTCAGCACCGGTACGTTCGTTCGCCGTCAAAGACTGCAAGGGCTTACCGTCCGCACGCAGGACCTGTTCATGAGCATGATAGGAGCTGCGCACCAGCGGACCGGATTCGACATGGGCAAAGCCTCGTTTCAACCCCTCTCCCCTCAGCCGTAAAAACTCAGTCGGCGTATAGAACTTCTCAACCAGCAGGTGTTTCTTGGTTGGCTGCAGGTACTGGCCGATGGTCAGGATATCGCAATCCACAGCTCGGAGGTCATCCATTGTTTCGAGAATTTCCTCGATGGTTTCACCCAGACCCACCATAATACTTGACTTCGTACGAATGTCTGGCCGCATCTCTTTACTGCGCCGCAAAAGCTCCAACGTCCGGTCATACTTGGCCTTGGACCGTACCTTATCCGACAATCGCCGCACCGTCTCCACATTATGGTTGAGGATGTCGGGTGAAGCGTCGAGCACCACCTTTAAGGCATCCCAATTCCCCATAAAGTCTGGGATGAGAACTTCCACACCGCACTCGGGCACCCGCTCTCGAATGGCTCGAATCGTGGCCGCAAAAATCGAGGCGCCCCCGTCATCCAGGTCGTCCCGGGCCACGCTGGTCACGACGACGTGCTGCAACCCCATGGCCACCACCGCATCCGCCACCCGTTTTGGTTCGGCCAAATCCAGGTGGCTGGGACGCCCACTGGTGACGGCACAGAATCGGCAAGCCCGGGTGCATACGTCGCCGAGGATCATGAATGTGGCGGTACGATGCTCCCAGCACTCGTAGATGTTGGGACAGCGCGCCTCCTCGCAGACAGTATGTAACGATTGCCCGCGCATGATCTCCTTCAGCTGTTTATAATTGGGACCCGTCCGAATTTGGATCTTCAGCCAATCTGGACGAGCCTTGGCCTGTTCACGCATGATTTGCTCTTTCAGCTTCTGCTTCTCCACCAACTTCGGGTTGGTCATGGCGAAACGCACCCCCTTGCGCCCCTTGCGACGCCAGTCTGACACCAGTTTAGTCGAATCTCTGCAGGAAAACAAAGGCCGCCAAGGTAGGTTCCCAAGCGGGGGCCTGATATGGCGGCATCCCTTGTCCTCCGGAATATGATTCAATACGCCCATGACCTTTGTATGTCCAAGTTCTCCAGCCACCCTTTGACGGTTTGTAAAAATTGACCACATACCCACCCGTCGAGCACTCGGTGATCCAACGACAGGCAAAGGTTCATCATGTCTCGAATCGCAATCCCGTCGCCAATCACGACGGGGCGCTTTTGAATAGACTCCATAGACAAAATCGCGGCTTGCGGAGGATTAATAATGGGCTTGGACAGAACGGATCCGAATGCGCCTGTGTTGTTGACGGTGAACGTGCCACCCTGGATGTCGGAGAGGGTAAGGCGGCCGTTGCGAGCCCGTTCGACCAACGCGTGGATGGTATGCACTAGGCCGACAATGCTTTGTCGGTCTGCATCACGAATCACCGGCACGACCAGGCCGGTCTCCGTAGCGACCGCAATGCCGATGTGGATGCGTGTATATTGATGGATCTTGCCATCCATCCAGGCTGCGTTCAATTGTGGATATTTACGCAATCCGTCTGCAACCGCTTTCACAACGAACGGAAGGTACGTGAGTTTCACACCCTCCTGGCGCAAGAACGAGTCTTTCGTCTGCTTGTGGAGGGATACAAGGCGAGATACGTCCACCTCTATCATCGTCCAGGCATGGGGGATGGTCGATGCGCTGTAGGTCATCCGCTCCGCGATAGTCCGGCGTACGGGGCTTGGCGGGATAATCGTTACATCTGCAGCTGGACTCGCATCCTCTGCGGGCGCATGGGGCTGTACCGACAGAGCGGCCGACAAAGCCGAGGAGGAAGCTCCCCGGCTCTCCACCTCCGACCGCGTGGAGGCGTCTTTTGCCTGTCTAGCGTTGACATAGTTCAGCACGTCTCTGCGGGAGATCCGCCCATGCTCCCCGCTTCCTTTCACCTCTCGCAGGTCAATCCCGTACTTCTCGGACAGCGCGAGGACGGCCGGAGAGTACCGGACCGAAGCTTGGGCCTCGTTCTGTTCGTGGCGACTCTCGGGTTTCGCATGTTCCACGCCCTGGGATACCGGGGCCGATGCGTCCCCCTGATCCCTCCTCGCCTCCCCTTCTTCCGAGTCTGACTGACCCTCCGGAGAATCTGGGTCAATGCGGCAAATAACCGTTCCCACGGACACGGTCTCCCCCTCGGGAACGAGGATTTCTGTGATGACGCCCGCAAAGTCGGAAGGAATCTCCGCGTTCACCTTATCGGTCATCACTTCCAACAGCGGCTCGTACTTACTGACATGGTCCCCGACTTGCTTCAACCATTTACCGATGGTTCCTTTCGTCACGCTCTCGCCCAGCTGCGGCATCCGTACGTCGGTCATCAAAATCCCCCTTCCGCTATGTAACCCTTCGGCGC
The DNA here is from genome assembly GCF_000430585.1 of Alicyclobacillus herbarius DSM 13609. Lineage (GTDB taxonomy): Bacteria > Bacillota > Bacilli > Alicyclobacillales > Alicyclobacillaceae > Alicyclobacillus_G > Alicyclobacillus_G herbarius. The sequence continues at coordinate 41,113 of NZ_AUMH01000010.1, read as the reverse complement.
CGCTTGGGCGCCGAACGTGCACCCGCACAAAAAGTATCCATCAGAAATGGGTCCGCTGTCAAAAACGGGCCAGTCGCCCAATGGCGGCCGCAATCCGGTCGACACTCAGCATATAGGCCTGCTCCAGCGTGGAGGCGAACGACATCGCCGGGACTTCCGGACCAGCTAGACGTTCTATGGGTGCATCCAAATCAAACAACACCCGCTCACTGATGAGGGCGGAGACCTCCGCGCCAATGCCGCACACCTTGTTGTCTTCGTGCACAATTAAGACTTTCCCCGTCCGGCGCGCCGCATTGAGAATAGCGCCTTCATCCAGGGGCCGCAAGGTCCGCAAATCGAGGACATGCGTCTCAATCCCATCCTCCTCAGCCAAACGATCCGCCGCTTCCAGGACCCACTGCAACGTCAGACCGTAAGTAATCACCGTAACGTCTTCCCCGTCCCGAGCAACCCGCGCTTGGCCAATCGGCACCGTGAACAACTCGTCCGGAACCTCCGCGCGCACAGACCGATAGAGACGTTTGTGTTCGAAAAAGAGAACCGGATCGTCATCGCGAATCGCCGAGATGAGCAGCCCTTTGGCGTCGTAGGGAGTGGCCGGCACGAGCACTTTCAACCCCGGAATGTGGGTGAACAACGCCTCCATGCTCTGCGAATGGTAAAGTCCGCCGTGCACCCCGCCGCCGAACGGCGCCCGAATCACCATTGGACAGTGCCAGTCGTTGTTGGAACGATAGCGCATTTTGGCGGCTTCCGAGATAATTTGGTTCATCGCAGGCAGGATAAAATCCGCGAACTGAATTTCCGCCACGGGCCGAAGGCCGGCTGCGGAAGCACCAATCGCCACCCCGACAATCGCCGATTCCGACAGGGGCGTATCCAAGACACGGGACTCGCCAAACACCTCGTACAGGCCTTGGGTGACACGAAAGACCCCGCCACGTACGCCGACGTCCTCACCGAGCACAAAGACACGCTCGTCTCGCGCCATCTCTCCCGCCAGCGCGTCGCGAATGGCCTCAATGAACAGCTTCGTCGCCATGATAGACCGCCTCCTCGGCGTACACGTGCCGCAGCAAGCTGCTTGCCCCCGCCTCCGGTGCCTGTTCCGCGTACTCTGTGGCCACATCCACTTCGGTCCGCGCCTCCTGCCGCAGGCGTTCATCCGCCTCCTCACTCAGCAATCCCACGCTCATCAGGTACTGACGCATTCGAACAATGGCATCTTGTTCGCGCCAGTGATTGACCTCTTCCCGCGTTCGATATGACCGGTCGTCATCATCGCTGGAATGCGGGACCAGTCGATACGCCTTCGCCTCGATGAGTGTGGGCCCGCCGCCGTGCCGCGCCTTTTCGACAGCGCGGTGCACCGCCTCGTAGACGGCAAGGGCGTCCATGCCATCGACAATGACGCCCTCCATGCCGTAGCCCTGGGCCCTGTCGGCTACGTTGCGGCACGCCAATTGACGGTGTTCTGGCACGGAGATGGCATACTTGTTGTTCTCGCATAAAAAGATGACCGGTAGTTGGTGCACGCCCGCAAAGTTGAGGGCCTCGTGAAAATCCCCCTGATTGCTCGTTCCCTCTCCAAACGACACCAAGCAGACCGCATCTGTGCCCAACATGCGCGACGCCAGGGCGATACCGACCGCGTGGGGGATCTGGGTTCCCACCGGGCTTGATCCGCTTAGGATTCGCCGCTGCCGGTCACTGTAGTGGCCGGGCATCTGCCGGCCGCCACTGTTGGGATCCTCCGGTTTTCCAAACGCGGCCAACAGCTCCATCTTCGCCGTATGCCCGAAAATCAGGACCAGACAGAGGTCGCGATAGTATGGGGCAATGTAATCCCTTTCACGACAAAGCGCGAATCCTGCCCCCGCCTGAATGCCTTCCTGCCCTTGGCATGAAATCACGAACGGGATCTTTCCGGCTCGATTCAACAGCCACATGCGTTCATCCAAGGTTCTAGCCAGTACCATGTACCGGTACATGTCAAGCACCTGTTCGTCCGTCAACCCTACTTCCACGTGACGCGGTACCCGCACCCTCGTCACCCTCCTCACAGAGCGGGTCAACTGTGAATGGCCCTGCCCTCAATTGCCCATGCCGCTTCTCCCAAAACTTCGGCTAGCGTCGGATGAGGATGCGCCATGGCCGCGACTTCCGACGGGGCCGCATTCAACAGGAGTGCAAGCCCCCCCTTCGGCCACCAGGTCGGTGGCTCGAGGCCCGATGATGTGTACGCCAAGCACATCCTCCGAATCGGCATCGACGACCATTTTCGCGAACCCATCCACCTCCCCTTCCACCCACGCCTTCCCCAGCGCCCGAAACGAAACCTTTCCAATCTTGACATTTCGCCCAGCTAAACGGGCGGCGGGTTCGGTTAGGCCCACGCTCGCGACCTGCGGCCGAGCGTACGTCGGGCGGGGAACCATCATGTAGTCGAACGGACGCAGAGGTTGGCCAGTCATCGCCTGCACCGCGTGGACCGCCTCGTGGGCGGCTACGTGGGCCAACTGCAGTCGACCGACGACATCCCCCACCGCATACACGTTAGACTGGGACGTGCAATAGTGCTCATCGACCTCTATTCCGTGCGGACCCACGCGGACACCGGCTGCCGACAGGCCGAGGTCATCGACGCATGCGTCGCGGCCGACCGCTACCAGAGCGTATTCGGCCCGGACGCGTGTCGTATCCTCTGGGCCTGTCACGTCAACCTCGAGGCCATCGGGCAGAACCCGCAGGGTCTCGGTCAGGACTGACGCGTTTGTCAAGACGCGCACGCCGCGTTTTTTCAGCAACCGGACCATTTCCCTTGCGATATCCGGGTCTTCTTCCGGTAAAATGTTGGCCTGCGCTTCCACCAGCGTCACCGCTGTCCCCAGGTCACTGAACACCGATGCCCACTCCACGCCCGTCGCCCCCGCCCCGACAATCAGCACGGACCGCGGAAGTTCATCCAACGTCAAGAGGTCGTCGCTGGATAAAACCCGCTCATGGTCAAACGGCATCCCGGACAGCGGCCGCGGCTTCGAACCGGTGGCCAACAGCGTGAATCTTGGCGTCAGAATACTCCGCTCGCCATCGGTCCCCTCCACCGCCACCGCCCCCGCTTGGGGAGAGAAGATCGACGGCCCGAGCAGCCGTCCGGTTCCGGATATTACCGCAATTCGATGCCGCTTCATCAAGAAACGAAGCCCCTGATACAACCTCTCAACCACGGTCCGCGTGCGGTCTCGCGCCGCCGTCCACGAAAACACCGGCGCATCATGCATCACACCGTACTCGGCGGCGGTCTTTGCGGTCACATAGACCTCCGCCGACCGTAAAAACGATTTGCTCGGGATGCAGCCGCGATGTAAGCAAGTTCCCCCCAGCCTATCCCGCTCGACCACGGCCACCCGCCATCCTGACTCTGCAGCGCGAATCGCGGCCGTGTAGCCACCGATACCGCCTCCGACAACCACTAACTCAAGGTCGTCCATCCCAAAGCTCCTCCTTCGTCCGCAGTGGGTGCGTCTATCTCCCTCTCCCGGCTGCGGTTTGGCCGCCCGGAACAAACGTACTCTTCACGCGCCGCAGCTGTTCAATCCGAGCTTCGGCCATGCGGTCTGCCGCCTGATACGTGGGGATCCGCTCCCGTTCTGCCACCTCGTATAACTCGAGCATAATGTCGTAAATCCGTTCGACCTTCGCCTGCGCCCGTTCGCGGTTGTACCCTTCCAGTTCATCCGCTACATTGATGACCCCACCAGCGTTAATCACGTAATCCGGCGCGTACAGAATCCCCATTTCGTGCAATTGGTCGCCATGCCGAGCTTCGGCCAGCTGATTGTTGGCCGATCCGGCAATCGCTTTGCAGCGCAGCCGCGGAATGGTATCGTCGTTGAGCACGGCACCAAGGGCGCAGGGCGCAAAAATGTCACATGCAACGCCGAAAATCTCACTCGGGCCGACCACTTCCGCCTGCAGCTCTTTGGCCGCCCTGCGCTCCGCCTCCTCGTTGATGTCTGTGACAATCAATTGTCCGCCCGCGTGATGGACATACTCGGCGAGCGCATAGCCCACACTCCCGAGCCCCTGGATAGCCACCTTGCGCCCCGCCAAGTCAGCAGACCCCAGCGCTACCTTCGCAGTCGCCTGCATGCCGCGAAACACCCCAAGGGCGGTCATGGGGCTCGGGTTTCCGGACGATCCGTACGCCGGCGAAATGCCAGTGACATACGTGGTCTCTTTGCGGATAAGGTCCATATCGTGCACCGTCGTCCCAACGTCTTCGGCGGTAATGTAGCGTCCGTTGAGACTCTGAATGTATCTTCCCAGCGCCCGGAACATGGCTTCACTTTTATCCGTCTTCGGGTTGCCGATAATCACCGTCTTTCCGCCACCCAGGTTCAATCCCGCTGCGGCGTTTTTATACGTCATCCCCCGGGCCAATCGCAATGCGTCCAAGATGGCCTCTTCTTCGGACGCATAGGTCCACATTCGACACCCGCCCAGCGCCGGACCTAATGTCGTGTCATGAATGGCAATGATGGCCTTCAACCCGGACGCTTCATCGTAGCAAAATACCACCTGCTCATAGTCGTAACGCTCCAGATAAGCAAATAAATCCATAACGAGCCCTCCAGACTGACCACACTTGGTAACTTCATGGTAGCATGATTACCACACATAAACAAAAAATATAATTATAGGATTTTCCGCTCGGACACCGGTCCCGTCTACCGGTGCTTAATTGGTCTCGTTGCAAAGTTCTTCACATGCGCAAATTTTTGCATGCAACCGCTTTCAGAAAACTCCGCGTACATATTTATGGCATATCGGCCCCCTTAGGATGATTCCACTCCTATTTTATAATATAGGCTGCGCAGAGAAATGCCAAGAAGTTTTGCCGCTTCGGTTTTGTTGCCCCCGGTTTGACGCAGCACATCCTCGATGACTTGGCGCTCGAACTGGCGTACCAACTCACCTAAGGTGCACCCTCCCCCGGTCCATAGCGGCGGCCTGGACGCGAATTCCGAAGACTCCGGCACAGATAGACGGGGTAGGTGCTGTGCCCCCATCACCGTCTCTTGAAATCCCATATTCAACATCGCGCGGCCAATTGCATTCTCCAACTCCCGTACATTCCCTGGCCAATCATACGCCTGCAAGGAGTGCAGAGCCGGCTTGCTAATGGACTCTACTTTGCGGCCATAAATCTGGTTGTGCTTTTGAATGATGTGCATCGTGAGTTCCGGTAGGTCCTCCTTGCAATAGCGCAAGGGGGGCAGCACAATCGGCAACACATTCAAGCGATAATACAGATCCTCGCGAAACCGCCCTTGCGCTACAGCTTGCTCCAAATTGATGCGTGTCGCAGAAATCAGCCGCACGTCAACCGGAATGGCTTTGTGCCCTCCGACCCGGAGAACCTCTCCACTCTGCAGGACATGTACCAGTTTGCTCTGTACGGATAGCGGCATCTCCCCGATTTCATCCAAGAAGACCGTTCCCCCGGAGGCTTCCTCCAACAACCCTGGCCGACTGGGGATTGTCGACCTCATTTTGTCTCCTTCCACCCCGAACAACTCGGCCTCCAGCTGCCGCTCGTTCAGAATTGAACAATCCACCCGTACAAACGCTTGTTCCCGGCGCGAACTCGCGTGATGAATGGCGTGCGCAAAAAGCTCCTTGCCTGTTCCAGATTCTCCGCGCAACAAGATGGGAACCGGCGCCTGTGCGGCACGGCGCGCCTGCTCCACAGCCACCCGAAGGGGAGATTGGCGGGCGATAATGTCCTGAAACGTATACTTGGCGCGCATCGAACGCAAGAGTCGATTCGCCTTTTCCAACTCCTGCGTCAAGCGACGGATCTCGGAAACATCGTGAATGACGCCCACACTGCCCCACAACTCGTCGCCGACATAAACAGGTGCCACATTCACGATGACTTCCCGCTTATGGGGCCCGACTTTCATCGGCACGCCATGGACCGGCTTACCCGTGCGCAGGACTTGCATGTGCATGCTTTCTCCTTCGGCAATATCGACATCCGCAGGTTTCCCGATGACATCTTCCGGTTCCAGACCGGTGAGCCGCGTGTAGGCGGGATTAATCAGAATCCCGATGCCATCCCTGTCAACCACCGAAATGGCGTCCTGCGTACTTTGAATCACTGCCTCAAGCACCCTTTGCAGCTCGTATGGACCACCCACCTCCAGGCTTCCCCACAGAGCCGCGTCCTGCTTGATCCGTGTGTTCAAGGACAGCACCCCCTTCTCTCACCGACCGATATGCAGATATGATAGAATGAAACCGAAATTTGCGACAAGGTGTAGTGTTCAACGTATATTTCTACTCCTTGCACGATACCCGGCGTCACCAGAGTACCCTTGGAAAGGACGGAATGCCCTTGCGCTCCATGGCCGCGTGGTCAATTTTACTTATCGTCTTCCTGCTCGCCGGCGAAGGATTCAATCTGTTTCGCGTGCACGTCGAGCAATGGTTGGCGTTTGGGCATGCCAGCGATGCCTTGTGGAGCCTGCTCGGCTTGCTCTTAGGCTTTGCGTCCACTGGCTGGTTAGGCGGTTTCGTGTACTACCGGGACAAAAAACGCGGGAAAGTGGTCAGGCGCGGCCGCAAATCCAGCGTCACAAGCTAATCCAAACGGCGGAACTCGCCGCTTTGGCCGCCCGATTTTTCGAGCAGTCGGATGCATTCAATCGTCATTTCTCGGTCTACAGCCTTGCACATGTCGTATACAGTAAGGGCGGCGATGCTACACGCGGTGAGGGCTTCCATCTCGACCCCAGTGGAATAGGTGGTACGGATACGAGCCCGAATCTGCAACACCGCCGTGTTTTCATCCTCTTGCGGCAACCAGCCTGAGGTGACATGCACCTTAGTCAGCGGCAAGGGATGGCATAGGGGAATCAAGTCAGCCGTTCGCTTGGCGGCCATGATGCCAGCCAACTCGGCAACCGTTGTCACATCCCCTTTGGCGAGAGCCCGGTCTTCAACCAGCTGCCGGGTAGTCCGGGCCATCCGTACCCGCGCTTCCGCTTCTGCCTCGCGCTGAGTGGGGGGTTTCTCGCTCACGTCCACCATACGCGGACGACCATCTTTATCAAAGTGTGTGAGACCTTTATCCTGCATCTTATCTCCTCCTGAAGCAGGCAGTCGACGTCGAAAGCGTGTGGTCGACGCGACCGTCTACATATGATATCGTCACACTGAGGTGATGGGACGTGAAAATCCGTGTCCGCTTATTCGCGGGAATCGCAGAGATGATTCAACAGCGTGAACTTACTCTGAATGTACCTTCCGGCACGTCCATCCTGCAACTGCGCCAACAACTGATGGATAGTTATCCTGCGGCGAGTCGGGACATTGCGCAGGCCATGATGGCGGTCAACCGTTCTTATGCGCACGACGCGACGATTGTCCAGGATGGCGATGAAGTGGGCGTGATTCCACCAGTCAGCGGCGGGGAGACGCTCCCGTCGTGTTTTATCAGTCCCCATCCCCTTGACCTGAATAAGGCGTTTTCTCAGCTGGAGAGTGTGTATCATGGCGGGACCGTCCTGTTTGTTGGAACCGTACGAGAATGGACCCGTGGCCGGCAAACGAGCCATTTGGAATATGAGGCGTATGAGGAAATGGCGCTCGCCCAAATGCGAAAGATTGAGCATGAGGTCAAAGCGGCCCATCCCGACGTATGGACGTTGCAGTGGCACCGTGTTGGGCGTCTGGAGCCGACAGATGTCGCCGTCATCTGCGCAGCCTCGGCACCGCATCGCGCACAGGCGTTTACTGCGGCGCGTACCCTGATTGATCGACTCAAGAAGGAGGTCCCCATCTGGAAAAAGGAGTTTTATGCGGATGGGGAGGCCGATTGGCAGGCCAATCCCGAGGCCTTGAGCGGATTGGACAAGTCTACAGAGTAGTTGCTCTCAGGGGAAGCTTCGAAAGCATACCCCATGGCGCGGAACAAGGGAGCGGTGCGCAATCACCGCCCCCAGTCCCTTGATTCCCCTTCTCTCCCGCCTGACGCAGCGCAGAGTATAGCCGAGCCCTACAAACGCGTGTCGGATTGACCCCTATCAATGCTGTCAATGGTTCTCCCACCAATAGACCCCATCCGCATCCTGCCACGCATGCACACGTCCTTCTTCCAGCAACCAATCGAGATAACCCAAGGTCTCCGAGAGAATCAGCGACACCTGATCCGCGTGTTTCGGAAACAACACCCCCGCCAACCGGTATGCCGTGGTTGGAGACATCCTCTGCAGATGCTCCCAAACCACCGTTTTCCGTTCCTCTGCCTCCTTGAGCCGCCGCTTAATCAGTGGCACCGTATCGACAATTACGGGACCGTGCCCTGGGTACGTTTTTTCCACTGGCAATTGAACAAGCCGCTCTAACGTCCGTATGGAATCCACGAGACTCCGGCTGCGCATCGCCTGTCGGCCCGATTCCGCCCCGGGCAGGGGTTCGATAATCGGGTTTGGCGAAATGTGCGGCAGTACCTGATCCCCGATCAGCAGGTCGCCCGTCTCGTCGTTCCACAGGGCAATCGCCGCCTGAGCGTGCCCGGGCACCTCGAGGACGTGGAAGGCAGGCAGCGGCGGGAGCCGGTCTCCTTCCTGGATGGGGTGTGTCACTACCGACCGGTCGTTCCATTGATGAAACAAAAAAAGCTGGCGCAACGCCTGTTCCGCCACGGTAGGAGGGACTCCCATGTCGGCATAAAGCTGCCGATAGAAGTCGGCTCGATATTGGTCCTCCGCCCCGCCGGGGTCCAGCCAACCGGAAACCCGCGGATGACTGTACACTGGCACCCCGCGTTCTTGAAAATACCGAGTATTCCCGACATGGTCGACATGACCATGAGTCAGCACGACTCCGGTCACGTCGGACAGCGAAAATCCATAGTGGGCCAATCCTTCCCCGAGCGCACGCCACGCTGGCTCATAATGGGGACCACAATCGACAAGTAGACACTGCTCCTTCCCGCAGAGGACGAAAACGTTCACAGGGCCCACGGGCAATGGGGTGGGCAGCTCAATCGGACAGACGGCCACTGTATCGCAGAGGCGCTGTGGGTACATAGGACCCCTTCCTTTCGGCGGCAAATTGGCCACTTCCACCTTTACCTTCATGATACGCAATCCGGTGCCGGCCACGCAATTCTTCTAAACTACGAATCCGAGTCATAGAGTAAAGCAAGTTGGTACGTGGCTACGCGTAACCACGCCTCAGAGGAGGGAAACGATGCGGCATCGATACAGGAGCCCCGTGATTGAGTTGACGCTCACCGGCATAGTGCTGATAGCAATTCTCCTTGGATGTATCGGTGGAGTGGCCTGGATTTATGGTGGATCGATCGGAGAAGGTCCGGCAAAGTTGGAAGCGACGCGATTGGCCAGCGCCGTTGTAACGGAGTGGGTCGGAACCTCGCAATATGAGAAGCAGGACCAAACCCAGCAACATAATCTGATTGCGGCCTTCGGGCAAGTGCTGAACTTACCGTTTACGCACCCCCTGGCCATGATCACCAATCAACTGCCCGCAACTCGGACTCCGTATGCAGCAGCCACGTCAACCCAAGCCAGTTTGTTTCAGACCATTACCCAATGGGAAGGAAAGAACCCACAGCAGAAGCGAATCGCGCTCGGGTGGATTCCATACAACACCACATCAGCCACCATTGAAATGATTCGAGAAAGCCCCGGAATCACGGTCATCAGTCCGAAGTGGTTGAGCGTGGCCGAGAACGGTACGGTCACAAATCGGATTCAACCTGAGGTAGTCAACTACGCACACCAACACGGAATTTCCGTCTGGGCACTCGTGGATAACCAATTTCGTGCCAACCTCACGCACCAGGTGCTGTCATCGGCAGCCATTCGGACACGCATCGTCAACCAGCTGGTGCAACTCGTAAAAACAGAGAATCTGGACGGAATCAATGTCGACTTTGAGAATCTTTACAGCGCCGATCAGGATAATTTTACTAAGTTCGTCGGTCAACTGCATGCAGCCTTGGCCCCAATGCATAAGACCCTATCGGTCGACGTAACCACGGATATCGTGTTTCTTCACGATGACGCTGCCTATTTCCATGCTGGGCTGGCAGCGAACGCGGACTACGTGGCCCTGATGGCCTATGACGAACACTGGGGCGGAGACAAGACGCCAGGGCCAGTGGCGGATGTTCCCTGGGTCACCCGCGCGGTCGAAGACCTGCTCAACACAGGTGTGCCTGCCAATCAGGTCATTTTGGGGGTTCCGTTTTACGGACGATTCTGGTATGTGCACAACAGCGGTTGGGTGCAGGATACGGCCGTCGCTTTGCCGAACATTGATGACGTGTTGCGTATTCACCATGCGACAGCCCGCTGGGATGCAAAGCTGGGCGTCGCCACCGTACGCTATCCGAAACCCGATGGATACGAAATCGGTTGGTATGACACCGCAAAAACCTTGGCCATGAAGCTAGACCTAGTGAGCGAATACGGTTTGGCCGGTGTGGCGGTATGGTCGCTCAGCCTGTCCGATAAACAAACCTGGTCGATGTTGGTAGACAGTCTGCGACAAAGTGTCTCCTGAGGGTGGAATTTTGTATTTGGGCGATTCACGACGAGGGTAAAATCTCGAGGGCGTGCATGGTGCCAATGCTAGGACAAGCCAAAGTGGGGAAACAGCGTCGAAACCGTGGCGATGGTCGTCAAGGTCAGAGACCTCACAGAAAGTCGACATCGATGACGTTCGCGTCCGTTTCCCCCGTCTTTCCTTCTTTAATCAGGCGAACTTCCAACAGACCCTGACGGTAATGCGCGCGCGCATGCTGCTTCCGTACGCGACTGGGCAACAGGACTACACGTTCGAAGCTGCCGATGCGCCGTTCACTAATCACGGGTTCTCGACCTGACAATCCGTCATAACGGCGGACGATCTCGCCCCGGACCTCAAGCCGATCCGGGTACACCGCCAGCCGCACATCCCCAGCGCGATGGAGCCCAGGCAACTCAAAGATGACAATGACTTCATGCTTGGTTTCGTACACGTCAACCGGTGGATATCCGGTGGTCTGGGGACTAGCGCCCACATTCTCCCCGAAGGGATTCCACATGCCCGGGATGCCAGGACCGGCTGCACGGCCCATGCCCTGGGGAGACCCTCCTGCCGCAGTGCCGGGGGGCGCCGTCGCCGGAGGCGTAGCTCCAGTCGGCCACCCTGTGGGCATCTGCATGCTTTTCATTAAGTTACGAACAAAATCATCTCCGAACATCTGCCGGAATTGGTCAGTCATTTGTTGAAAATAGGGCATCGAATCAAACCAAGAAGAATTCACATCCATCACCTACAAGGGTAGCCTTGCGCCGCGTACCTTGCCGTTGTACCGCAACTCTTCCGCCGCCAGCATGTCAACCCCATCCGGGTCATGCACAAGCGCTCGTGTTCGTTCCAGTTGTGCACCATCCCCGATAATCTTCCCGTAACCGCTATTGGTTTTGGAGATGCTGTGCCAATCTTGCTGCATCGTCTGACCAAAGTTCACCGCAGATGCGGAATCGATATTGGAGATGCGGATATAGCCGATATTAAACACCATCTGTACGCGCATCTCCTCACACTCCCATGATGTGCGCCAGTGTTGGCGATTTGATATCCTGATCGTTGATAGGGACGTCGATGACATCCGGATCGAAAATAAAATTGTAATATATTGGGATGCAGTTCCCATCTCCCGCGGGGGAAGCTCCGGCTGTGTTGGATTTCGAATGGCTGTCCCACCCGTTTTGCACATTCTGACCAAAGAAGATCCTCGCATCCGACTGCATAGCTCCCACTTTCACCAGGCCAATCTGCATGGACACCGGCGCTTGCGCCAACATGACCGGAATCACCTTCTCCCTCTGTCAACAACCCCGGTGTAACATATGCTTCAGCCTCCCCGTTCGCCCCTTGCCTCCTGGGCATGGTATGGATTGAGCATCCGACGGACTTGTTCGAGTTGTTTGCGCACCGCAACTTGACGTCGGATGAGTGTCCAAACGTATGCCAAGGTTCCCAGCCAGACCACCGCGACGGCAACCCACAGATAAATTAACGAATCATTCATACTTGCACCCCCTTATGAAGCGTCTTTGGCCTGAATTCCTTGTGGCGAACCTGTTCCCGTATGCGTAATACCTCGAGCCGAGTCCACTCCAACCGACAGCGAAGCCAGAGCAGGAGACCAAACAGCAGGAAAAACGCCATTGCTCCCATGAGCAGCGGGATGGTCATGGAGGCCGGCATATGGAACCCACTGTCATCAATGACCGTCGGGTGAATGGAACGCCACCAGGTGACCGACTCGTGAATAATGGGGACATCTGCGAAAGCCACAATCGCGTACACCGCGGCCACTCGTCCCCGTCTCTCCAGGCCGTCAATGGTCTGCCGAAGAAGCAAGTAAGCGACATAGAGAAACCAAAGGATGAGCGTGGTGGTCAGTCGTGGGTCCCATGTCCACCAGGTGTTCCATACCGGCCGTCCCCACAGGGACCCCGTGATCAACGTGAACGTGGTGAACATCACGCCGATCTCGGCGGCACTGGCGGCAAGTACATCCCACATAGGCTTGCGCCGAACGAGGTAGCCAATCGATGCGAGAAAAGTTGTAAAAAACGCCAATAAGGCCGTCCACGCGCTGTTTACGTGGAAGTACAGGATGCGGACAAGGTCCCCCATGTGCTGCTCAGGCGGCGAGATGATAAGCGCAAAAAACAGAAAGATGAGCATCCATATCCCCGTGACGGCAAGCAAGAGGACATCCCGTTTCATGTCACACCTCCAACAGAATCTCATAGACCAACCACGGCAAGACGCCGAAGACGACGAGATACCCAACGATGACCTCCACCCATATCAGCGGTAGCGGGGCTCCAGCCAAGGTAGTGGTCGTCAAACGAACCAGCGCAAGCAGGAGCGGCACGGCCAGCGGTAACAGGGAAAGTGGGAACAACACATCGCGCAGCGAACTAGCGCCGAGGATGTTAATCAAAAAGCGGCTGATTCCAGACAGGCAGACACCTCCTGCCGCTAAAACAAAAAGAAAAGGAAGGGAACGCCTCGGCCACGTGGAGTGGAGCAGGACATACCACGCAGCGCCGGTCAGTGCCTCGGCCACCCACAAGAACAGCACCGCACTGGTCCAGCGAGCGTAATATACGGTGCTCCGGTCGACCGGCAGCATAAAGAGGGCCTCCCGCGCCCCGAACTCCACGTCCCGCGCCTCTTGCGACTGGGCGGTAACCGCGGTCATAAAAAAGATAACCACCCACAACAGGCCAGCCGCCCATTCATTCGGGAGACGGGCAGGCCCTCCCAGCGCCATGCCGACGATGAGAACCAGCAAAATCCCGATAGTTGGCGTGAGAACCAACACCCGTGTATTGCGAAATTCGAGGCGTAAATCGTTGCTGACCAGTCCCAGGTAAACGCGCAGCGTCGTCAATCGATCACCTCAAGCCGTCCACCGACGAGCGTTAGCTCAACATCCGCCTGCACCTGTTGACGAGTCTGGTGGGTCACCATGAACACGGTCTTGCCGGCCGTGCAAAACGACCGCAGTTTTTGCTCCAGCCACTGGCTGCCCATGTCGTCCAGGCCGTCAAACGGTTCATCCAAGAGCATTAACTCCGGACTATGCAGAAAGCCGCGAGCCAGGGCCACGCGTCGTCGCTGACCTTTGGACAACTCACGCACGCGCGTGGTCTCTTCATGCGTGAGGCCGATCTCGTCCACCCAGCGGAGAGCGAGATCGTCCGGATGGGGCAGACCGTACAAACGTGCAAACCAAGTGAGATTCTCCACCACCGACATCTCTCCGTAGAGCATCGGTGATTCCAACACGACACCCATACGGCCTCGGTCGCGGGCACAGAGTCTGCGTCCCGACCACAGCACCTGGCCGCGAGTTGGCCGGGTTAAGCCGGCCATAATCCGTAGCAGCGTCGTTTTTCCGCTGCCATTGGGGGCACGGAGCGCGTAGTATCGTCCGGGTGCGAGTTCCAGCGTGACTGCCTGTAGCACAGTGCGCAAATCAAATTCCTTGTCCACGTCGTACAACGCGAGCATCGACGCTACCCCTTTGCACGGATTTCCCCCAACAGACCGAATAGAAAGATGACGGTTGCCAAGGCCAGATTCCCGAGCGCCTCCAGAGAATTCGCCGTCGATCCGGCCGTCCGCCCAATCACGGGCAAACCTAAGTTGGACGATTTTCCGGAAGCCGCAGGCAGCTCTTGAATGCTCACCGGCAACCCTTGATTCGCAGGTAGCCCCGCATGGGTGAAAACGCGATACGAAGTGCCTTTTATGGAGACGGTGTCGGTCGCTGTCGACAACTCAGAAGCCGAAAGCGCCGTATCTCCAATCGGAAGATAGAGATGAATCGTATCGACCGGATAAAACTGGCGCAGGTTGAGGACGACACTGCCCGCGCGTGGGAAGGGCAGCCAAAAGGTCAACGTCAGCGTGCTGTGGCCCGGTTCCGCCCCATCCACCACCGACAGACGACTACCGTGTTGGGAATACAACGCAGCACCGGTACGGATGACGCGCGCCCCCTTGGGAAGGGGAACGGAAACCGTTTGCGCCTGCGTGTTCGGATTTTCCATCTGCAGTTGCATGACCACGTTCAGACGATGCGAGGTGTGGTCCGGGATAAAAAACGCGCTTTCATCATGAACTCGCAGGACTGCGGCGGCAGCCTCAGGCACGGGTTCCAACCCGAGCCGCGCACCGACGAAGGTAACGAACAGGACGCACGTGAGTTGTACCACGAGACGGAGGTGGAGCGTCGGCCTCATGGGACGTTCACTCCCGGGCCTCGCCACGGCCGGGCAACACGTGCTCGCCCATTCGTTCTGCTCGGCCACAGACTGAACAGTGTTCCCGCAATCATCAGGTAGCCCCCCCACCAAATCCACGATACGAGCGGATTGATGTGAACGTCGAACACGCCTTTCGTCCCGTCGGCGGTCCCAATCATGGCGACGTATAAGTCGGCCAAAGGACGGCTGTAGATGGCGATGTTTGTCAACGGCGCCTCCCCGTTGTCGTAGAAGGTTGCGGCCGGCCGCATCACTCCTAGCATCTGCCCGTCACGCGACACGACCAGGTTGGCATACATCTGTCGCGTTCCTTCGCCGGCCTGAATCCCCAGGCTGGCAAACGTCAGTTGATAATTTCCAATCGTCGTGCTCTCTCCTGGCGCCAAGGCCTGCTGTTTATCTGTGTGATAAAACCCAGAACCAATGACACCCACCGCCATCATCGCAAAGGCCACGTGGACGCAGTACCCACCCCAGCGCCTGCGGTTGGTAAGGCATACGGCGAAACCACTCCGGATTGCCCCTTCCCCGGTCGCTTCCATGCGAACGCGGACCGATTCCCCAAACCCCGCAAGGGCGCTTATTATCGCCCAGACCGCGGCAAACAGAGCCACCGATGCCGTGATGGATACCGGACCGTAAAACGCGTGCAAAACGACTACGGCCGCCACCGTCACGGCCAAGGCGACTATGACCGATCCGAACGTGTTGTGCACCACATCACCGACAGATGCCCTGCGCCAAGGCACCCTCAGCCCTATCGCCATCAGCAGCAACACAGCTAACCCGAGCGGAAGGGCAACCGCGTTATAAAACGAGGTCTTGACGGCCATCTGATGCCCTGTAACGATGCCGCTGACCAGCGGCAAAACAGTTCCCCAAAGAACGGCGAAGGTGGCCGCCAACAGCACAACATTATTCAGGAGAAACCCAGTTTCGCGAGAGACCACAGCCTCCACTCGGTGGACCGTGGATAAGTGTCTTCGGTGAACCCCAATCGTTACCGCTGAAAATACGAGAACGACTCCGATAAAGATTAAATAATTGATGCCAAGCGGTCCCTCCGCGAACGCGTGGATGCTCCAAACCATCCCACTGCGGGTCAGAAACGTGCTAAAGAGTGTCAGCAAGAACGTAAGCGAGACGAGACTGACATTCCAGAGTGGAAACAGACCTCGCCGTTCCTGAGCATGGGCTGTATGGAGAAACGCGGTGGCGGTCAGCCACGGCAACAGCGAGGCGTTTTCGACCGGATCCCACGCCCAATATCCACCCCATCCCAATTCTTCATACGACCAATGGGCACCGTATACGATGCCGATGCCGAGAAACAGCCAGGCAATCAGCGACCAGCGACGACTGATGCGCAGCCAGAGATCATCCGTTCGCCGAAGCCACAGACAAGCCATGGCATACGCATACGGTACGGTGAAACCGATACATCCCAAGTAGACGTTTACGGGATGGACCGTCATTCCAGGATTCTGCAAGAGCGGATTGAGGTCATTGCCGGTTTGCGCCGGATGCGCCAAGCGTGTGAATGGACTGGCCACAAACACTACAAGGATGGTGTAAAACAGGGTGATACCGCTATATATACACAGTGCCAAGGGCATCACTCGGGCGTCGTCGCCATGGCGGAGCGACGCCAACACGCCTCCATACGAAGTCAAAACAAAAACCCATAGCAATAAAGACCCGGCGTTGCCTCCCCAAAAAGCCGCAATGCGATAAATCAACGGCAGATGCGGTCCCGTGTATTCCGCGACATATGTATACCATAAATTTTCAGTCATTAAGAGATCGATCAATGCTCCGGACGCAAGGGCGGCCAGCCCGAACTGAGCGAACATCAGCATGCGGCCGGCATGGAGACGCCTCGGACTCGGTTTCACAGACGCCCACCCCTGCACCGCCATGGAGAGGACAAGGATAATCAACAAGACGTACAAGGCGGCCTGTCCGACTTCACCAATCCACACTGAGAGACCTCCTTGTTGTTCGAGATGCGTATATGAGGTTGTCCGGAAAGGGCCCCCAGGGGCTATCGCCCGATCTATACGGGACAACAGTCCACTGGACTGTTGTCCTGGCGACCAGGCCCCAGGGCTATTGCCCGGCCAAATCCTAGCCGGACGCGCCGTTTATGTATCACGAGGTCGCCGTGTACGTTTGTGTTTTCGCTTCATACTTAGAGGGACACTTGACGAGCAGGGTATGCGCTTGAAAATGTCCGTCCGGCTGCAGCTTGCCCGTAACGATGACCGGCCAGTTATTAGCAAAATCATCTGGTTCTGGACCGTGAAAGACGACTGGCAGGGTTTGCTTCGTTTTCGCGTCTAGCAAGGTAAAGCGAAGGGTTTGCGCGGCTGCTTGCCAATTGACACTAGTGGCTTGCACATTCCCGCTGACGGTCACGTCTTGATCGTAAGCGCCGCGGCCTCGCGTGACCAGCTCGCCCACCGTCACATAGTACGTGGCCGCGTGAGTGACCGCCGTCCGGATGAGGGCGCCCAGCACACCGACAACCAGTACGAGTGCCACCACGAGTTTCACACGCACCGACATCGACGATCCCCTCTTTCCAATGCGCTCTCCGAAGACCTCGGTGGTTGACCGCATCCACGTCGTACCCTTCTCGAGGGCTTACGGCACCGTGATTGCGCTATAATGTCAGCTATGAATGGCAAATCGCACTCGAATTCGTTTCCAGCTTCGCCGGACAAGCGTACCCGTGAACACATGCTGCAAATCTACACACGCCTTTTTCAACACTTTGGCGATCGGAAATGGTGGCCAGCAAAGACCCGGGAAGAAATCGTCATCGGCGCTATCCTGGTACAAAACGTTTCTTGGGCGAATACCGTCAAAGCGATTGATGCCCTGGAAAACCACGGATTGTTATCTTTTCAGGCCATCGAATCTGCCGACCTCGACGTCTTGGAGTCCTGTTTGATTCCGACTCGGTTTTATCGCGTGAAGGCCAAAAAATTGAAGGCGTTTTCTAAGCACTTAAAATCGAACTATCGATTTGACCTCGACCGGATGCTTGCTCTGCCAACCGAGGAATTGCGCGCCGAACTTCTCTCGATTTACGGGATTGGGCCGGAAACAGCCGACGATATTGTCCTCTACGCGGCCGCAAAACCGACATTTGTCATTGACGCATACACGCGACGCATTTTTCATCGCCTAGGCATGAGCCCGGAAAATCCGGGTTACGAAGTTATGCGTAATTGGTTCTTGAATCACCTGCCGGAGGATGTCGTTCTATTCAATCAATATCACGCGCTGCTCGATGCCCTTGGCAATCAACTGTGTCGACAGACGAAACCGAGATGCCCGAACTGCCCGTTGCTCGACTCGTGCCGTTATGGCCAACAACAAGTAAACTCGATTTAATTCGAATTGCCGCTGCGCGACAAGTCCGCTCCCGCCCCAATGATGACGGGCAACAGCATCAGGATAATCCCCATAAATCCCCATAATCCCCGTAGCTGCACGACCATGAGGAGTCCGACCAGCATGAGAACCAGCGCCGTGAGAAACAGACCAACACCTCGCGCCATCCAATTCCCTCACTTTCCCGCAGGAATTTTCGCGCTAGCACGTATGATGCGAACTCATTATACCATACCACTCGTTTGAATGGGCGCATTGGTTCAACACCACGTATAGCCAAGCGTAATCTGTTTCGGCATCTGGCGGCTGTCACACCATCCCATGTCCGCCTGCCGCTCTGCGCGCCGTCACCGCCTCCATCACCCAGACGACGGACAGGGAGCATAACGACGGAACCACGGAACAACAAAAGCATCCCGCCGAGGACAAGTCGGGAACCGCCGAAGAACACTCCGATAACTCCCATCAGCCGGGAGACCAAAACGACAAGGACTCTGACCAGGACGAGGATGAAGATTGACGCTTAGACATGACGGGCCGCGGATAACTCCACGGCCCTTTCTTCGATAGTCCGGACGCACAATACATTACCATCCGCCGACAAACGGGGCACCCGAATAGCCACCGTCACCCGACGAATCCCCACCTGCTCCGTAACCTTGTGTTTCACCGCCTTGGCTCGATCCGTTCGCATCATTGGGCGTTGCCATCTTCTGCACGGGAATCGTCAGCGTCAGCTTCTTCTGGCCACGGTAGACGGTAACCTGAACTTTATCACCAGGCTTCATCTGGAACAAGGCGGTCCGCAAATCGGCGGTATCCTGAATCGCAGTCGAATTGATGCGCACAATGACGTCGCCAGCCTTTAACCCGGCACTCTTCGTTGCGGAGGATGTCACCTTCACCACGTACACGCCGGTATCCGTCGGCACGCCCTGCAGATACGTAGGCGGAACCTCCGCGAGCGGATAGGCCTCAATGCCTAACGCCGGGTGTGTGGCATGCCCTGTTTGAATGATTTCTGTGGCAATCACCTTCACCAGATTGGCCGGGATGGCAAAGCCCATACCCTCCACGCCGGTTTCCGCGATTTTACTGCTGGTAATCCCGATGATTTGGCCCTCAATGTTCAAGAGCGGACCGCCACTGTTCCCGGGATTGATTGCGGCGTCCGTCTGAATGACCGACTGATAATCCAACGTCTGTTGCGATTCCGGCTCTTGCACCGGCATTTCCCGCGACTTGGCGCTGACAATGCCCGATGTGACGGAGTCAGCAAAGTCCAGACCCATCGGTGTGCCAATGGCGACAACCGGTTCGCCGACCTGAATGTTGTCCGAATTCGCCAGCGGCAAGGGCTCGACGCCGGCAAAGTTGGAGGCGCTTGTCTTTAACACAGCCAAATCCGTATATGGATCGGTACCGACGACTTGCGCAGATATGTGTTTGCCCGATTGGAGCACCAGACTCACCTTGGAGCCGCCCTCGACCACATGGTTATTGGTCACAAGATACGCCGTATTTCCATCCTTCTCAATCAAGACGCCCGTTCCGATATCCGATTCTTGTTCCTGGCTTTGCTGTGTGAAGAAGTTTTGCGATGAGGTGTAATTCACGACGGCCACCACATCCGGCGACGCCTTTTTGACCAACTGTGTAATGCCACTCGTCACATTCACATCCACGCTCGTCGGCATTGCCGATGGCGTCGACTTTGTCGCGCTCGGTGCGGTAGAACCTACCGCCTGAGATGCTCCGGCCTGAGACGCCCCCGTCAGATGCTGTGTCGCCCACGGCAGCACGGCCAGCGTGGACCCAGAACCGACGACGGCCGACAACACACATACAGCAACCCATTTCCATGCTGCAGAACGTTCCCTGCTCATGAAAACCAACCTCACTTTGTACGAGTGATGGAAGAAATGCCGTTTGGTTGGTTTATACGATACGCTTGTTCTCTTGAATCAACATTGAATCGACGGCTGCGCGTGCCGCCGTAAAACCACTGCGGACCGCCCCTTCCAAACACGCGGGCCAGCCTGTGTCGGTCCAGTCGCCCGCGACGTATAAACCCGGTAACAGCCCACAGCAATCCAGTCTCCGAACCCCAAAACCCGGTTCCGCGAGAAAGGTAGCTTGGGACTGCCATATCGGCGCCGAGGCCGTCAGTTTGGCCCCGCCTGACCTTCGTGCAAACATTTGTCGCACATTTTCATCCGCCAGCGCCACCAGGTGTTCGGGCCGCTCTTGCCGCAAGTCGTCGGCCGCGCTGATAGAGACAGACAAGAAACGACCATCCCATTCTGGCAAGCCCTGGATGCGTCCCCGATTGAAGACAAACGGGGCCACCGCGCCTGGCGCCACAGCCACATCGCCCTGCATGACCGGGCGGTCATACAGAAGATAGACGTTCAAAATGGGACTCCAAGGAACACTCGCCACCTGTGCAAGCTGGGGTAAATGCGGTTCACCGGGGAGCAAGCGAGGCAACACATCGTGCGGCACCGCCGTGATAACCGCATCCGCCGGGATAAACTCACCGTCGTTCGTATGCCCCCCAACAATCACGCCTTTGTCGATGGCGAGGCGATGAATCGGGGTTCCGAAATGAACCTTCACGCCCCGCTTGAGCAACACTTGCACCGCGGATTCAGCCAGTTCGCTGAGGGGACGGCAAAAGTACCCCAACCTCGCCGACTTCCATCCGGTCACCACCCCCATGCGCAAGGCCTGCACGGCAAGTCCTGCGCTCACGCGGTGTGCCTGTCCGTTGAGAACGGCGACGCCAATCAAATCCCATAGGCATTCCACCGCGTCTTGACTTTGCTGATGTTCGGACAACCAGGACGCAAACGACTGCCCGTCCATTCGCCTTACGTCGGTCGTGAGCACGGCCAGAGCCGCGCGGAGTGCCCGCCAACGCGCGCCCACAGACAGGTGTCTGTAGCGTAGAATCGAGGGCAGTAAATGCAGCGGCCCCGGCAGCCGACGGCTCTCGAGATTCTGCCACCGTCCCTGATAAAAGACAGGAATCGACAACAGCGGTTGAAACCGAACCGCCGCCTCCTGGCCAATTTCCTGCAGACAGTGCATAAAGTCTGTACAACACCCCAACAGGACGTGCTGCCCGTTATCGACCATCATTCCGGTCTTTGCGTGCACGAAGGAAAACGCCCGCCCCCCGGGATGAGCACGGCGCTCGTAGAGATGAACCTCCGCACTCGCGCAGGTGCGGGTGAGCTCTAGCGCCGCAGCCAGTCCGGCCCACCCCGCACCAATCACAAGAATTCTGCGAGGAGCTAACCGATTTGTTTCTGCCATAGCGCATCCCATATGAGGTGGATTTTTTTCGTCCTTGATAGGCTCACCCGCTGTTGCAACACAATCTCCGGATTCGCCTCAATGGCCTTGAACAGTTCGAAGTACACCGCGTAAATCATCTGCAGACAGCGCCGCGCATCCGATGCAATGAGCGGAAACAATTCGGCCGCGCGTCGGTAATACGCCCGTGTTCGCTCAACTTGTTGGACCATCATTCGACGAAACTGGGGCGTCCTACGACACCTACGCAAGTCCGTCAAAGAGTAACCCGCTGTCTCCAGGTCCTCTGTAGGTATGTACACACGATTGCGCGCAATGTCTTCTTTTAAGTCGCGCATGACATTCGTCAACTGGAGCGCAATCCCCATCTGGTTGGCAAGCCGAAGAGCGTCCGAATCGGTAAACCCGAATACATAAGCGCATAATCTTCCTACCGATCCGGCAACGTATTCGCAATACCGCTCGAGTTCAGAGAAAGTACGGAATTCCACAGGGTTTAGGTCGATGCGCATGCCGCGCAGCAAGTCTTCGAACGGATCGAGCGGAATCTGATAACGTCGAATGGTCTCTCCAAGCGCGGACACAACTGGATGTTCATCCTCAAGGTACGACGGCTGTACCGCCCGATAGAGGAGCGCCTCGGCTTCTTGAAGACGCTGGTGTGCAGCCTGCCCCGTAAACTCGTCGACAGCATCATCACAAATTCGGCTCCAGGCGTAAATCGCGTACAGCGCCACCCGTTTCGGCTGCGGCAAAAGCATCATCCCATAATAAAAGCTGCTGCCCACCTGTTTTACGATTTGGTGACACTCCTTGTACGCGGTCGAGAGATCCACTTTTCCGTCACCTCCGGGACGACGCTGCGTCAATGACCCCAGAAAACCCGCATCGCGATCGATAGCTTCTGGCTACCGGATACCGTAGGCCGCCGAGACAACGGATCATAACCCTGCCGCGCCAGCGCGTGTAAAACCGCCTGTCCGCCCAACCGGTACATCCGCAGCTGTAGGCGCAGTCGATACGGAACCATGGCCTCCAACCGGGCCCCGGTCTGAAACATGACCCACGTTCGTTCCACCTGTCTCTGAATACAGCGCCGGAGCGGCTCACTGGCTCGATTCGCCTCGAGGTCCCTCACCTCTGTCCCAAATTCGGCCATGTCCGCGAGGGGCAGATAGATGCGTCCTTTCTTCACATCCCGTCCCAGGTCCTGCAGGTGGTTGGCGACCTGAAGGGCCGTGCAGGTCTGGTCGGAAAGCTCCTGTCGGACCGAATCGGTAAACCCGAATAAGGCCAGTACCAACCGTCCGACCGGGTTTGCCGAATACCGGCAGTACTCCATCAATTCCTCCCAAGTCTGGTATTGCAATCGTTTCTGATCCAGCCGATTGGCCTCAATCAAGTCGAGAAACGGTTCTATCGGCAACGCGAACTGTTCAATGCTCGCCTGCAAGGCTTGGAATACGTAGTGGGTCGGCCGGCCTTCGTAACACAAACGCAGCTGGCGTTCCCACTCGTAGAGCGCTGCCAAGCGGTCCCCTGGATACTCGTCCCCCAAATCGTCCACCCCGCGGCAGAAAGCGTAGACCGCGCAAAAATGGGGACGCAGACGTGCCGGAACGAATAACGAGACTACCGAAAAGTTCTCGTAGTGATGCTCCACGACGCGCCGGCACAGCGAAAAAGCGGTATCCACGTCCGGGGCCCGACCCGCGTCCGGATCGACCACAAGCTGAGTCATCTTTCAGGCCTCCAGCCGAGATAGAGCCTGCCGATAACGACCGAGAGCCATCAGGGGAAACACGTCTCGGTACATCTCATAACCGATGTAAAAATCGCGAGGAAAGCCCGTGCCGGTATACACCTGCTCATCCCACCGCCCGTCTGGACGCTGTGTTCGCAGCAAGTAGTCGACCCCGCGCCGGACGCACTCCTCCTTTACCCAACCGCCGGCAATCAAGGCGAGTAGAGCCCAACCGGTCTGAGATGGCGTGCTGACGCCGATGCCGGCCAGCCGCTCGTCGTCGTATGACCGACAGTCCTCGCCCCAGCCTCCATCTTCATTTTGATGCTCCGCCAACCAATGCAACGCCTGCTGCACCCATGGCTGACGTACATCGACCCCGACAGCAGCTAAGGCAGGAATCACCGCGCCCGTACCATAGATGTAGTTGACGCCCCAGCGGCCAAACCAAGGGCCGAACGACGTCTGCTGCCCACGTAAATAGGCCAGCGCGCGTTGAATCACGTCCCAGGCTTCGTCGTAGCCGAAACTGCCAAAGCACTCCAGAACGTGCGCCGTAACGTCTTCGCTCGGCGGATCGATGACCTCGCCGAAGTCACAAAACGGAATCCTACCTACCAGCGTGCGCGTGTTGTCAGCGTCAAACGCTCCCCAGCCGCCATTTTTACTCTGCATGGCGACCAACCACCGGAACCCGGCCGTCATGGCCTTGCGGCGGGCAGCCTCATTGGGCAGCCGGAGACTGTTGAGCGCCTGCACGACAATCGCCGTATCATCCACGTCAGGGTAGTTGTCATTGTAGAACTCAAACGCCCAGCCCCCCGGTTTGGCGTGCGGACGCCGGACTTGCCAGTCGCCTCCCGAGAAAATCTGCTTGTTACAGAGCCATTCGCCGGCCTGCACCAAGGCTGGGTGATCCGGAGCCACCCCTGCGGCCCGTAGCGCCAACACGCTGAGACCGGTGTCCCAGACGGGTGAAACGCACGCTTGAAACCACCACGTCTCCCCATCCTCGACGGCGAAGCTCCCCAGCGCCTGCCAGCCCTTTTCAAAGGCGGGGTGTCGGTCTTGTCCGAGTACATGCAAAGCTATTAGGGAGTAGAACCAAGGGGGTTGAATCCCGCCCCAGTTTCCGTCCGCTTCTTGGTGTTTCAGAATCCAATCTAAGGCACGTTCTTCCGCTTGTCGGCGCAGCGGGTGAACGGGAAACCGGCGATACGCCTTGATAGCTCGGTCAAGTGCAGCAAACACCCCCTCACCCCGACTTCTCTCCGTCGATCCCGTTCTCAGCTCGGGGATTCGGGCTGCATCCGGAAGTGGATAGACCGGCCGTCGATTCATCACGATGGTCAAGGCAACAATGGTAGCGCGGGCCCAACTGGCGAAATCGTAAATGTTGAGCGGCATCCATTTCGGAAGATACATGATTTCAGGTGGGATTTCTGGCAGCCCGGCCCACGGGTACTCTCCCACCAAAGCCAGCCACAAACGGGTAAACACGCGCGTTTGTTCAATCCCGCCCTGACTGATCACAAAGGTGCGCGCCTTGACCATGCGTTCATCCTGCGGCGACACGCCTATCAGTTTAAGCGCCACATAAGCCTCCACCGTCGCGTTCAGGTCCGGCGGACCACCCGGATAGATGGACCAGGTTCCGTCTCCGTTCTGCTGCCTAAAGAGGTAGGTCTCAATCTTTTGCTCCCGTCTTGCGTCACGCCGGTTCAGGCAATGGCACAACAGCACGTATTCCGATTCCATGCAGACATTGGAAGCCAGCTGACCCCACCAGAATCCTTCGGCGTGTTGACGATTCAACAGAGACTGGCATGCTGCATCAATCCCTGCCTCTAGGTGTGTTACCGTGGCCTTCGGCAGGCTCATCAACGACTCCCCCTTTCCTTGATTGCTGGAAGTTCCCGCTGAAACCAATCCACCGCGCGCGCCAGCGCCTCATCGACAGGCCGGGCGGAAAACCCGAGTCGGCTTTTCGCCTTTTCGGCCGTAAAGTACATCGGTGTCCTGGCCAGCTTCACGCCATCCAGAGGTATGCGCGGCCCGCGTCCCACGATGGGCGTCACCACATACTCGTCGACAATTGCGGCCGTGTACGCCACCCACAATGGGATTCGCAGGCGTGGCGCAGGCCTTCCCGCGCATCGGGCGGTACGCTCCACCAGGTCGCGAAAGTGTAAGTTCTCCCCGCCCAGTATGTACCGTTCACCACTTTGCCCTCGTGAGAGAGCAAGTAGGTGTCCATGGGCCACGTCCTCCACATCGACCAGATTCAATCCGGTGTCCGTGTAACCAGGCATGCGTCCCCAAACAATATCTTGGATAATCTTCCCTGTCGGCGTCGGCTTCACGTCCCCGGGCCCCACCGGAGTCGAAGGGTTGACAATGACGATATCCAGCCCCTTTGAGCACGCCTGCCGCACGCGTTGTTCGGCGATGATTTTGCTTTTCTTATAGTCACTGTCCACCGATGCTGCGTCGGCATAGCCCGTTTCATCGGCAGGCTGGCCATCCCGGCGAAGTGCGACGGTGGCCGTGGAACTGGTGTAGACGATACGCTCGACCTTGGCCTTACGGCAGGCATCAAGCAGTTTATCGGTGCCGTCTACGTTGACGCGATACATGACCGGACCGTCGCGGCGGTTGAGCGAATAGTGAGCCGCCACATGAAAGACCACTTGGCACCCGTCAATGAACTCCAGGCCACGACCGGTCTGTAAATCCCCATAAATCAACTCCACTCCGAGCGGGGTCAGGCGCGCCGCTGCCTCAGGCGAACGAACCAACGCTCGCACCTGCCATCCTTGTTGGGATAAGAGACGGGCCACATGGTAGCCAATGAATCCACTCGCTCCCGTCACGTACGCCCGCATAAAACCCACCTGCCTACCTCTGCCAGCCGTCTCCTCGCAGCTAGCGCCTGTCCGGGTAACGAGGCCACCGCCCACCAAGTCTTTGGATGAGCAAGGTGCGGCAATACGTCGCCGGCGGTATCCAAGACCACCCTCACCACGGTGAACGGCACGTTCTGCTCCGCCGCTGCCACACCCCAGCTGTAACTTTCCATATCCACCCAGCGTGCAGCCGTGGCGGCGTACAAGGCTGATTTTCCTTCCAGTGTCGCCGCGACCTTCGGGACCGAGACCATCGCTCCCTCGGTCGCGGTTCCTGGCAGCGGCTGTACCGTGAGTCCATCCATGGATTGCGCGTCAATGACCCTACTCGGTAGAGCCAACTCGCCCCGCATGGCATCCGTCGTCAAGGCGCCGCACAGGCCCGTGCCCACCACCCAATCGGGCTGGTACGTTCGTATCGCACTACGCGCCCCACGCAAAGCCCGATCCGGTCCGATTCCGGTCACGGCCACGTGTACGCGGCCCGATGCATGCATCCGCAGAC
Organism: Alicyclobacillus herbarius DSM 13609; assembly: GCF_000430585.1. Lineage (GTDB taxonomy): Bacteria > Bacillota > Bacilli > Alicyclobacillales > Alicyclobacillaceae > Alicyclobacillus_G > Alicyclobacillus_G herbarius. Next base: position 14,353 of record NZ_AUMH01000010.1, on the reverse strand, counting down.
GAGCCCAAGCTCGACCCTCGAAACGTGTCGCCGCGAGCACCAGGATACACAGAGCCCCCCGTGACGCGTCCGTCCCCGGGCGGATGGCAACTCCACCCGTGGATACGTCGGGCCCGTGGCTCATGAGGCGAACATCCAGCGGATGACCCGCCAGGTGTCCATAGGGGACATGGCTTTGACGGCCGACGCCTCATAGCCGCTGTGCATCATGCAACTGGCACAGCGAGGGTTTTCTCCATACCCGAACTCCTCCCAGTTGGTCTGGTTCATCAGGTCGTCAAACGTCTCGTAATGAGCATCGGTCAGGAGATAACAAGGCCCCTTCCAGCCTTTCGGATCGCGCGTGGGATTGCCCCACGGCGTGCACTTCAGAGTCTTTTTGCCGGTCAGAAAATCGAAGAAAATGGGTGTGTTATAGAAGCGGACCTTGGGCCCTGCGACCTCGAGGATTTCGCGCACCGCCTGCTGAGCCTCCTTACGGCGGAAAAAGATCCCGCTGTTGGCCGGGTTCACCTCCTCATAGGTAAAGGCCGGCGAGAGGATGCAGTTGTCCACACCAAGATCGGTCAATTCGCGTAACAGCTGACCAATGGCCTTGGTATCGGCGCCTTTATATAACGTTGTATTCGTGGCCACGCGAAATCCGCGCTGTTTCGCCGCCTGAATGCCCTTAATGACAATATCAAAGACGCCTTTGCGTTCCACCATACGGTCATGGTGCTCGCGCGGTCCATCGAGGTGAAACACAAACGTGAAGCGCGGATTCGGTTCGAGCTTGTCAAGGACTCTGCCCAACAAGATACCATTGGTGCAGAGCAGTGTCAGTTTTCCGCGTTCGAGGATCCCTTTGACAATGTCCACGATTTCCGGATGAACCAGCGGCTCACCGCCGGCGATGGAAACCGCAGGCGCCCCACACTCGTCCACCGCCGCCAAACACTCGTCCTTTGTCAGGCGCATCTTCAAAATCTCTTCACTTTGCCGGATTTTCCCGCATCCCGTGCAGGTCAGGTTACACATTTCGGTCGGTTCAAGCATAAGCACCATCGGAAAACGACGTTTACCTTTCATCCTTTGCCCCAGCACGTACCTGGCCATGTCGATGGTCAGGCCTATCGGTTGCCTTGCCATCTACGATTCGCCTCGCTTTTGACAGGTTTGGCATGAGACAAGAAGCTCTCTGAAGAACAAGGGTCTGTGACTCTTACCCTCTACGTCCGCCTACGGTCTTCCTCTACGCGCAAGGTGTAAGGTAAAATCGGCAAAACCTCGGGCCGACAACCAGTCTCGCAGGCGGCCTGTCAGGACCGCAGGCCGAGAACGCAGCTCACGCCAGTTCCGACAGCCCGTCAAGACCAACAGGGTTTTCAGGCTCCAATGCAGCTCGGCGATATACTGCTCGACAGCGTTCAGTGCTGCGTCTTCGTCCGGATCTGCAACTCTACGTAAAAACTCCCCGGCAATCCCGACCGCGACCGCTCCAAGCGCCAAGGATTTAGCAACATCGTGAGCGGTGCGTACGCCACCGGATGCGACCACATCCACGCGTTCTCCAACCGTCGCGACCACCTCACAAAGGCTGGCAGCAGTCGGCAATCCCCACTGCTGCCAGGAGGCGGCCAACTGCCATCCGCGTCGATGGGCCTCGACTGCCATGAAATTGGTACCCCCAAGGCCGCCGACATCGATTCCTTGCACACCTAATTGGGCGAAACGCAACGCTTCCTCGGCGCTGATTCCCTGCCCGACTTCCTTGGCAATCACTGGAATGTCAAGGGCAGCCACCACGTCGCCCAAAGCGTCTTCTGCACCGCGAAAATCCCTGTCACCCTCGGCCATGAACAACTCTTGCGCAACATTCCAGTGAACCTGCAACAAGTCCGCCTGAACCAGCTGAACCGCCTGCTTAGCCGCAGCGAGCGAAGTGCCCATGCCAACGTTGGCGATGACCACGCCGTCTGGATTGACCTCGCGAACCACTTCATACGTGTACGCCAACTCCGGATTATGCAATGCGCTCGTTTCCGAACCGACCGCCATCGCCAACCCGTGTTTTCGCGCAGCCAACGCCAAGCGTCGGTTTACTTCGTAGGATTCGGGAGCTCCCCCGGTCATGGCGTTGATGATAATTGGAGAAGTCAACGGGATACCGCATAACTCTGTATCCAGGGTGACTTCGTCCCACGCCAATTCCGGCATACAGTTTGGGATTAGACTCACGTCCTCAAGCCATGTGCTCGCGTATGCGTTATCGCCCAACTCCCTGACCACCGCGATATGTTCCGCTTTTCGTCGCTGCCGGTCTGTCTGTTCTGAATGAACCCCCCCCACGCTTTTCCACTCCTCTCCCATAAGTCACTTCAGCGGTGTCTAGGTCGGAGAGCGACCGCGACGGGTATGTAAATGATATTTTTGATAGAAAGTGATTATGTCCGGAATCTTTGTGTGGTTGAAAGGTTTACAACTTCGATGAGCTTGGAAGGTCAGAAACGTAGGTCATCATCTCGTTTCTCTGTAGATTCATAGCGGACCCGCTACTCTCCCACAGTCAGCCACCTGATGAAAACACGAGAGACACCCTCAGGATTCATCAAACGTTCCCGAGAACAGAATTATAACATAAAAGAATGGAAAAGTCCCACGGCACCACCCAAATCTTAGGTGAGCCATAGGACGACATACGGAATGTTTGCGGACTTCCGTGTATGCCGATGCCAAGCGGGCCACACATCCTTTGTCGGATCACCATCCTATCCCACTTTATATTCAATCCGCAGCTTGTCCGCAATCATGGCAATAAATTCGCTATTGGTGGGTACAAATTGGGGGCGTCAAGTCCAATTCCATAGGCTCAAAAGGGGTGCTAAATGCCGCTGTGGCAAAGGATTTGCGGTGTTCTTCGACCTTACCTCGGGTGGCGACCAGAACGGGTATTGGAACGGGTGTTTATTGGAATTCAACCGCCTCAGTTTTTTGCCATGGGGGAAAGTGGCTTAAGAGATAGAAGGGGGGTCGTGGGGAAAGTGACACAGGCTCTAGAACTATACTATGGCAGGAAATGGTCAGGAGTGAATTTCGGGAAGCTCATCGCACTTTCTTGGCGTAATTGTTCGCTACAGGAGGGACATAAAACATGGTGATCTCGCCGTTCATTTCGAAATCATCCAAACACACATCTGGCAGGACGTTTGACTTAGACGTTGCTATCCTGAAAATCAATGAGCAGGGACACCCGAAAGAAGGCATGTTGAACTAACCCCCCAAATTCGGAGGTTTTGGAAAGAAAACGGTATGCAACGATGCCTTGCTATGCAACAGGTTTCACGGTGACTTCCATGCCGAGTGACTGCAGCTTTCGGATCGCCTGTTTTATAACCGCATCTCGCTTGCGTTGCTCATAGTACGTAGGTCCGAGTTCAATGTAGGGCTGCCGGCGCTGCAACATGGAATACACGATGGTCAGGATACTGTGGGCCACTGCAACTGCTGCACGGTTTTTCCCTCTTCGGGCTGCTATCCGGCGGTACTGAGCTGAGAGATACGTGTTTTTTGTCCTTGCAGCCGCACGTGCAGCCTCCACCAAAGCCGCTCTAAGTTTTTGGTTTCCCTTGCGAGTTCTCCCCGACTTTCGTTTCCCCGCACTCTCATGGTTGCCTGGAGCCAGCCCTGCCCATGAGCACAAATGGGCAGCAGACGGGAACTGGTTCATGTCCGTCCCTATTTCAGCAAGGAGCTGTTCTGCTGTCCGCCGACCGACACCGGGGATTGTGTCTACCAACTCCAGGTCTTCTTCAAAAGGGAGCATGCGCTTCCTGACCTCTTCGTCGAGTCGGGCAATTTCTTCATCCAGGTAATCGATGTGGCGCAGTTGAGCGGCTAACATTGTCCGTTGGTGAGCGCCCATCAGCCCGTTCAGTGCCTTTTGTAGTTCTGGCTTCTTCGTCTTCATGCGACCCCTTGCCAACTCGGAAAGTACCTCTGGATTCTTCTCTCCCTTGATCATCGCTTCCAGCATCGCCCGTCCGGACTTGCCAAGCGTATGACTGGCCACCGAAGACAGCTTAATGTTCGCTCCCTCCAGCACCTTTTGAACCCGATTCACTTCCCTGGCTCGTTCGTCGATCAGACTCCGACGGTAACGAATGAGTTCGCGCAATTCCCGCTGCTCACGGTTGGGAATGTAACTGGCTTGCAACAACCCATGGCGGAGCAGGTTGGCAATCCACTCAGCATCCTTTACGTCGGTCTTACGGCCAGGAACGTTCTTCATGTGCTTGGCGTTCACTACAAGCACCTGGAAGTCTGCCGATTCCAGAAGATTGTAAATCGGCTTCCAGAATGAGGCCGTGCTTTCCATCGCAACATGGGTGCATTGATACTGTTGAAGCCAATCAACCATCTCCAAGAGGTCCTCGGTCATGGTGGAAAAAGTACGAATTTCTTTGGTTTCCGGTGTCAGTACACAGGCAACGACCATCTTCTTGTGGACATCGAGGCCGCAACAACGTTCATGTACGACATCCATGCGAATCCTTCCTGATGACTGGTAAAATTGAAGGGCTGGTGCAACGACCATAACGGATCATTCTATCCTGCGTGCTTCTCGAGTGGGAGAGCGACATTCTGTGGTGCACCTGGTCGTCGTAGTCAGTCTATTCGGCGGGCTCGAGGCACCAAGCAATGACGACCTGCCTTCACCAGCCACCAAGGAAATGCATTCAACACAAGGCCATTTTCATCCTTCTGCTGGTGCCGCCCCGGCGGCATGGGGGTCTATTCGACTATCAGGAGACCCGTTCGAGGGAGCACCCAAGGAGGTTCCTGGAGGGATTTAAGGGGTACCTGCATGTGGATGGGTACAGCGGATACCACGGTATCAAGGGCGTCACCTTGGTGGGGTGCTGGGCACACGCGAGGCGCAAGTTTGACGAGGCACTCAAGGTGTTGCCAACAGCGGAACGGAAAAAACCAACAGCCGCCCGGATTGGGCTTGAGTACTGCAACCGGCTGTTCAAAATCGAACGTGCATTGAAAGACACAACCCCGGAGGAACGTCGTACCGAACGGCAGAGGCTGAGTTGGCCGGTGCTTGACGAGTTTTTGGCATGGCTTCAGGAGCAGAGCGGACAGGTACTGCCCAAGAGTGCCTTGGGCAAGGCGATTTCGTATTGCCTGAATCCGTGGCCGAAGCTGGTGGTGTACCTGCAGGACGGCCATCTGGAGTTGGACAACAACCGGAGCGAGCGATCCATCAAACGATTTGTGATAGGACGTAAGAACTTCCTGTTTGCGAATACGCCGCGCGGGGCAAAGGCGAGCTCCATCGCGTACAGCCTGGTGGAGACGGCCAGGGAGAACGGCCTGGACCCGTACTTGTACCTGGAGTACCTGTTCGAGCGGCTGCCCAACATCCGAACAGATGACCCGGCAGCGATGGACGACTTGCTGCCGTGGTCGGAGCGTCTGCCGGAACGAATCCGGAGACGTGGAAAAAAGGATAGCATGAGAAATCGCCCCGCTGGGTTCCCTGGCGGGGTTGATTGTTGCTGTGTAGACTACTCTCGCCTAAGTCCGGACAAGCACAAGGTGTGAGGAGTCTTACGCTTATGAAGAAAGCGTCCTTTGGCGTCCTGCTTTGGCTTCGGGCGTTTCGTCATGTTCTGGATCAGCAAGTCCTCGAACACGTAGAGTTCATAGCGGTCATCCGCGACCAGCCGATGGCTTGTCTGGTGCGCATAGTCCCAGCGAACGTTCGTTTCGTAGGCGTCATACCGCGAAGCTCTCGCATAGGCTTTCTGTTGGTTGCGCGAACCGTCCTGCCGCCTTGCGGCACGGCGCTGCCACCTGACCTTTTGCTTGCGACACTTTTGGATTCGCGCCTTTTGGACAGGCAACAGGTCGAATACGCGGCCATCGGATGTGGCTAGTGGCTTTGCGACTCCGCGATCCAGACCGAGCGTCCGTTCGAGGAGTGCATCTTGTTCGAGGGTTCGCATTGAGGCGGCGATATCAGCTTCGTCCGGTGAGCACGTTCCGTCGTCACAAGAGAACGACACGTACCAGCGTCCATGGCTCACTTTGATATGAATGGAAGCCGGGATACCGTGCGGTCGATGCGCGCAATAAACCAACTCGCCGACGGGAAACTTCTTGGTACCGACGATGAGTTGGTATCGCAGATCCTCGCCCGTTTGCAAATCAACGACCGGCTGGAACGAAAACACCTCGGACGTAAGCCAAACCGATTGTTCGCCGCTCTTTCGTTTGAATTTAGGTCGCTCTGCAAGTCCTCTTTGATAGCGCAGATAGGCTTGCCTCCACAAGGCCGCGCCGTTTCGCAGGACAACACTTGGAACGTCGCGCAAAAAAGCGGTTGTCTCAGTCACAAATTGCGCGTAGGTTTGGTCAACTGGGATAGGCATACCGGTCAGCTCAACAAGATGATTGCGGAACGTACAATCTGTAGAAGTGCGGCGGCGATGAAGATAAATCCTCCGACCGTGGCAACTGTTTGGTAGCCGAAAATATTAGCCAATGGCACTGCCAGTATCTCGCCTATGGGTATTGTGCAATAAGAACCAAAGTCATTGATGGCACATACGCGTGAAAGTCTGTCCCTTGGGACAGCTTGCTGTAGTGAGGTATCCCACGCTATTCCTGAAATCGTCGACCCGGCTCCGGCCAACGCGGCGGCGATTATCAAGTAGGGTCTTTCGACGGTGGGCAGACATCAAAACATCGGAGGCGCTGCCTGCGCTCGACATCAGTGAGGAATTCGAACTCAGTTTCCAACAGGAGTTTGGGATGACTTCATGGACTCCACTGCAGTTGCTGACTTATATAACTTGGTTCTCCAGCCGGCCAACCAAATTATGAGCCGCAATGTACTAGCAGCAACAAACACCGCTGGTGCCCCGAACCACTGACCTGCGATTCCTCCAAGAGTATTTCCTATGGGGTTGGCCCCCCACACTATGATTCTCGTGCTGCTACTTACCCGGCCCAACATTTCGTCTGGTATGATTGATTGCCGGAATGACATCGATTGGATATTCCACATCACCGCAGCGATTCCGTAAATGACGTTCGCGACACCTATCAATGAGGGGACTGTCGTCCATGCGATAATGAAATCGGGAACAGATAGGAAAAATAGCGACACCATCAGAATAAGTCCCATGCGAAACCGAGTGGCTACAACCGCTGAAACCACCGAACCGAGGATTGTCCCAACACTCCCCCCTGTCATTACAAGCCCAGACCAATACGCGCTGACGTGCAAATCATGTTGGAGACGATACAGCAGCAGCGAGCGGGCAGCAGAACCCCCAAGATTCACTCCAAATGCAAACAAGGCCATCATCCGTATCAAATCCGTTGTCCATACATATTGCAAACCTTCGGCGATTTGCTGCATTAAACCAGCCTGAGCCTTTCTCGCGCCGGTCGAAAATGCTCGTTTCATGACAATCAGAGTGGCCGCCGAAACGAAGTACGATACCGCATCCGCAATCATCGTATTCGGCGCACCCATGACCGTAACTGCGATGCCTGCAAGCACGGGCCCCACCACCTGGCTTGCCGAAGTCCCGGCTTGCATGGCTGAATTCGCCTGCCGCACCTGATACTTCTCAACAATGTTCGGAACACATGATACAGAACTGGCGTCAAAAAGGGCATTAAACACACTAATGAGGGCCATCACAACGTAAATCTCTACAACGGATACTCGCCCCAACCAGTGCGTGATCGGCACTACCAACGTTAGAATGCCGCGAGCCAGGTCTGCCATTACCATGATGTGTTTACGATTGTACTGATCAGCCCATACACCAGCAGGCAGTGAGAGCAGCAGGTACGGCAGAAACCCAACGGCAAATCCCACCCCCATCTGGAGAGCAGACCCAGTGAGCTGCAAAATTAACCATGGCATGGCAAATCCCGTTACGGACGAACCGAACTGCGACACGGTTTGTCCTATCAACAACCATCTGAAGTCTGGGTTGCTCCACAAGGCTGCCTTCTCCATGAGAATCCCTCCTGGGCATTCTGGATGCCGCTATAGGTTGTTGTCCCTAGTCTGGTTCGCGATACCCTCCGACACCGCATCCCTTGATGTAATGCGAACATAATATCCATCGGGATCTGTCACGCGAAAGTCCACTGCTCCCCATGGGCGCTGTGTAAGTGGCTCAATGAGCGCGTATCCGCTCTGCAACACCATGTTATACATCTTCTCAAAATCGTCAGTTTCAAAGACAATTTCCACCCCGATGCCAAGTCGTTCTTTCGGATATTTTCGCCTTAGTGGATGCGCCTCCGGTAGAGATGATATCGGCGTTAACCCAAGGTGAACGTTTCCTTGGTGCACTACTGTGTACTGTCTGGATCGGTTGTTTCCCAATTCAAACCCGAGCACGTCCTGATAGAATTGTGTCGACGATTGCACGTCATCTACAAAAAGTTCCAAACGCAAGTCCATCATCATTATACATCTTCACCATTCCTTTCTATTTTACGGTGCGGCAGCTCATCGTCCACGCGTACTTCCAATTAACTCTTTCAGACCACTACAGTGGGTTCTTGTGTGAACAATCGGTAGCGCTCCCGGTGATTCCCGGATGGAGAAATTTCGTACACACCTCCATCGTACGAGCTTGCGAAAAAGCCATGCTTATACGGCCGCAGCGCACTGATCCCGTTTTGTGCCACCCGGCCGCATTCCACCATTGTGTCCTTCCGGGGATCCCAGATGACTACGTAACCCCAATAATCACCACTGGCGATAGTTCCATCTTCCAATAAGGCCACTGATTTTACGGAATAACGGTGCCTATTGTGCTGCGCTATGATCGCTCCGGATGAAATCTCGTATAAGCGCACGACCCGGTCTCTGCTCACGGTCACAAGCTGGTTATTCTCCAAATCCAACGCGACATCATTGACGATTGCAGTTGGCCCAATAAATTCCTTGATGCGCTTAAGGGTTGGCTTCTCGGATACGTATATCGTCATGTCCGCTGCCACCGAAACGACCACATTCCCTGCCGCATGTACCGCCTTGACCGCTCCGGAGTGGACTTTCATGGAATGCTCCGGACCTGTCTTACCTTCCGATGGATTGACCACGTGGATGTAGCCACCATATGTTCCGACATAGAACATGGCGTCGTCTCTGCAGAAGAATACCGAATTGACGGGACCGGAATTCAACTCCATTGTGACCGGTTTTCCAAGTGACCTGTCGACAATGTGCAAGCGTCCAGCATGATCTCCCCAGGCGATGTACCTTCCATCTCGCGAAATCCCTACCGCATTGGTCAGCGTCCCCGTGCTGGGGCTTATTTCCTCCCCGTTGACTCGAAATTTTCCATCGTCCGATGCCGTCGCAATATCTCCGTTCATAGAGACTGCTAAATCATTGATTGAAGGTGTTGACAAGCGTTCCTCGTTGCCAAGGTACTCTCCAGTCGATACCGACCACTCACAATACCGCACCCCAAAACTGGCTCCGAAGATGGTCTGCTCATCATGAGACCAGACGAGTGACCTTTCCCATTGGTGTACACATGGAGCAAGAGTTTGCTGCAGGCTCCAGGTTTGCGTGTCCCATATTCGGATGAAGTGGTCGTAACCCGCAGTCAGAAGATATTCGCCTGTTGGGGAGAATTTGATTCGCTTCACCCCTTGGTTATGCGGGTGAAGAATGTGCAGCAGTTCTAGGGTATCTGCTTCGTACACGATGACGCTTCCATCGTCGGCTCCCACAGCAAACAAGTTGTTGGCTTCACACCCCGATATCGTGTCCAGTTCAAATTCAAACGGACCTTTCTCTTTATTTACCTCTCCGGTAAGTATATTCCACGAGAATATATGACCGTCATCTCCCGCTGAGAACACCCGATCCCGGAAGGCCCACACTGAAAGCACGTCTCGCTTGTGACACCGGAAGTCCACCAAAATCGCACCCGTTTTGAAGTCCCAGACCAGGCACCGGGTATCTCGCGAGGCGGAAATCAGCACCGTATCATCCAAGCCGAATGTTACGGCCTCCACATCATCCGCATGCCCGCGAAACGTCCTTACGAGTCGGTTTTCTAGCAGGTCGTAAACGTTGATGGTGTAGTCCGAAGAACAACTCGCCAAATACCGACCATTATGTGAAAGGCAAAGACCGTTTACCAGATGGTCGTGTGTACCGAGTAGTCTCGATTTTAGCGTTTTACGGTCCCACTCGTAGATGCACTTGTCATAGCCGGCCGTATAGACATACTTGTCATCGTGAGATACTACAACGGCGGTAATTGGTCCCTTATGCATGGTCTCACTCCTTGTCCTATTTGTAGAAAGGAGCCGCGGCTTCTGTGGTCTCCATTGTATGAGCCACACGCCACAGCTCCTCTCTTCCCCACCGCGTAAGTGTCCGGCTACTCCTGGCTGAACATTAAGCGGTCAAGACAGCCTCTTTCACCAGGTTCGCCTCCACCGCGTTCAGGGTTTCCAGGCATGCCGTAGCAAGCATGTACGCCGGACGCGCACCATATGCCATGAGAATGGTGATGTCACATCCAGCCAGAATGACGGCATCCCGCATCTGGTGACGAATGCGCTCCTGCATGTTGCTCACCTCCTTTCAAAGAGCAGCACGGTCGTTCGCTTTCATTGCTCGTCCAATGCGGAGCATACTCTCGTAGCACTTTCCTAACTGCTCAAAGAAGTCATTGACACTGACTGTTTGCGGTGCAGTAACCCTGAGTTGTTGATCTCCGACAGTGACAGTCTGCCCTAAGTCCATCTTGGCATGTTCTTCCGACATGTGTTTCTCTACTATTTCCGACATTTCATCGCGTCCAATATCCCCGTTTCCGGCCACTTTGAAGATAAGGTACCAGGATGGGCGATGCTCCTTGAGATAATCTCGTCCCAGCGCCTCTGTTACTTCTTCTACCCAGCCTTCTGAAAACTCCTCACGCAGTTTTTCACGGGCCTGTGCCAGCGATAGGTGCTTTATCTCTTCGTAAATGTCGTACATGACGGGGAATACTTCCGGGTCAAACTCTCGTGGCAGCATGTCCATATGCCAGTTCACCCCCTTTCTTTGGCCACACGTCATACGCAAGTGAGCAAGTGACCCATCTTCCGTTTCTTTGTGCTGAGGTACTTCAGATTTTCGGGATGAGGTTCCACCTCTAATGGAACTACACCGCTGACGTTGATCCCGAGTTCCGTTGCCTGCCTGACTTTATCGGGGTTGTTGGTCATAATCCGGATCGAATGTACCCTTAAATCATCAAGAATGAACCTGCAGAGTGTGTAATCACGATTGTCAATGGGCAGTTCCAATTTTTCGTTCGCGGTTACCGTATCGTAGCCCATGTCTTGCAGATGGTAAGCTCGCAATTTGTTGACCAATCCGATCCCTCGGCCTTCCTGCCTGAGATAGATAATGATGCCCATTCGACTTTCCCCGATCATCCTCATTGCCTTTTCCAACTGTTCACCACAGTCGCATCTTAGGGATCCGAACACCTCTCCTGTAAGGCATTCGGAGTGAAAGCGTACCAGGACGTCAGAACGGTTATGAACATTTCCTTTCAAAAGAACCACTGTCGGCTCTGCATCTGGATGGAAAGCATCGTAGTAAGCCAACATAGAGAACTGCCCAAGTCGCGTCGGAAGTTTGACGGCGTCTGTTTTCGTCAGAAGCTTGTTCACAGGATCAAAACCCTTCACTTATGGGATGCTTTGTTGCAAACGAGATTGAAACGACTAAACAAACTTTTTGATTGCTTGTCTTTATAAAAATACAAATATATCAAGGTAGACAAATCTTACTCACGTTACTCATTTGAACGCATGTTTGTATTTGTTACAGAAGATGGAATATGCCGATGCCCGCTGCTATTCCTCACAGACCATATTTCTGCACAAATGGATTTTTGGCTAACATGTGAGGGAGATGTTTGCGTGGTCTTTACGAAGTGTTCGGGGCTATTTGCGAAGAAGTGAATGTCAGTGTTACCGACGTGGGAGATTGGCCTGCTCCGGGGCCTGCGAAGGACCATCTCGCCCCTCGCCGGCCCCAGTGCAATCAAGATGAAGAACCCTGTGACGGTGATAAAACCGGCGGAGTTACACCACTTGCTGGGTCAGATGCGAATGTTGTGAGAAACGCGCCTAAAATGCAACCAACAACGAGAATCCGCCTGATCACTGGGCTTTCCTCCCTTTTGTTTGATATTTTCCTGCTTACCTCAGTGATTCAATATATGCATATAAATCATTAACCTCTCGGTTGGCTGTGGTTCTCATAATTTCCAGCGCCTGCAACAAGAGCGTCTTTGCTTTGTCTAGCATCTTCCGTTCAGCGTAACTTTTCCCGGCAGCAATCAGCACTCGGGCGCGCACTGGCGCAGTGACAGACAAGTTGAGGGCTTCTCTGATTCCTGCATCCGCTTGTTGCCAGTTTTCACGTTGCGTTTCATAGATGATCTTTTCTTCAAGAAGCTGCGCCTTCCACTCATCATTGGGGACATCTTTTATGAGCTTGGAGTAATCCCGCTCGAACTGCTCCCATTCCCCACTGAGTCGCCGCAGCACGAGACGGTTGTGCCTCACAGAATAAAGAACATCATCAGAAAACGTAATGGCTCCAAGGCGCTCGGCGCGTTCCAAAGCTTCTGCGCAATTCTCGGTTTTTCCTGTATGAAGTTGTGCGGTGGTCCAGCCAATCAGTGCCCATGCTTCAAGAAGACCTTCCCCCAGTTCTTTTGCAGTATCTATGGCAAGTTTATAGGTGCGGGATGCTGATTCGTAATCACCGAGGAGTCCATGATTGGTGGCTAAATTTATCTGCGTGCTAATCCATCTGTGATCTGTTGGCCCTAACAGATGTAACGCAAGTCGGAAAAATAAGATGGACTGATTCACTTGCCCCATGTTTCTTGTGCTCATACCTAATCCGCGAAGGATCTCGTATGAGACATCCGGATTCTCATGAAATGACGGATCTATCAGAAGGGGCAATAATATTTCAATAGCTTCTTCCCAGAAGCCAATGCGCGTAAGCGCAAGACCGTGGTGCCAATGGGCGTAGAATTGCCAACTCTTCAAATGGTATGTTCCACACAACGCAGAGGCGGCTTCCCACATGTTCACTGCATCGTGCCAATCGCCTCTCTTCTCCGCCTTCTCTGCCTGCTGGAGTAAGGTTATCACGGTGTTTTGTACCACCGAATTGCCGCCATCAAAGAACACATCTACCGAGACACCTAATCGCGAGGCAATATACTGCAAAGCGTCATAAGAAGGTGTTTTGCGACCACTTTCATACAAGCTGATGGAAGTTCGCGATAATTTTGAGCCTGCGAGATCTGACTGTTTCAGCCTCTTCTCTTCTCGAAGAGAACGCAGGATACTTGCAAACGAGGCCATGCGAATGCCTCCACCAATAAATCCTAAATTAGTTCTATTTGGATTATAACTCATACCTGGCATAGTTTGCTTCATTTCTCAGTGCTGACTCCAAAAAATTATGTCACTAATTTGAACACGTGTTATAACCTGATGACGCACCACCAATTTCTCAAGCCTTCGTTCAGATAGACATACCCTTTTATCCCAGGAGAAGCGCGAGGTATTTGCATTTGCTGATTTGTAGGACACGTGGCGAGGATCAGATGGAGAGACCATAAGCAGCTGCACCATCATTACATGCCATCCGAACTGGTTTATGTATACTTGCCCCAGAGTCAACCCAGACAGAAGGGATGGGTTAAGATGAAGTAGAGGTGTTTGTGATGCCGGGACGTAAGTGGACAGTGGACGAAAAGATGAACATCGTGCTCGAGGGCATGATGCCCGGTGCGAACATCAGCGAGGTTTGTCGGCGGCATGGCGTAGCCCAGAGTCTGTATTACAGGTGGCGTGAAGCGTTCCTGGCTGGTGGACGGGCTGGACTTCAGTCTGGACCCTCTACGAGGGAGCAGGAGCTGGAGAAGGAGTTGCAGGAGGCTCGGGCTAAGATCGGTGAACTTACGATGCAGGTGGATGTGTTACGAAAAAATCGAATTGGGGCCGGAAGTAAATAGCCGTTCTTTGGTCTGTCAGCTCGCCAAAGAAGGCTTTCCGGTCCCCGTGATTGCAAAAGCGTTAGGGCTGAACCGGACGTACTGTTACAGCTTGCTGAAGCCGCCTGTGCCAAAGCCGAAAAGGCCTCCTGTGGATAAGGACGCTCTGGTCAAACCGTGGATTCGGAAACTGTGCGAAGAATTCCCCACGTACGGATACCGGCGAATCCAAGTCATGCTGCGTCGTCGACACAACCTACGGGTGAACCATAAGCGAGTGTACC
>NZ_AUMH01000009.1 GCF_000430585.1 Alicyclobacillus herbarius DSM 13609 | reverse complement strand
GACCCCTTGAAGAAGACGAGGTAGATCGGTCCGGCGTGGAAGCGTGGTGACACGTGGAGCGGACGGATACGAATCGGTCGAGGGCTTCACCAGGTGGTCGGTGGCAGGAGAGAGGACTTCGCTATGTCGGTGTCAAGGTGAGAAGGTGTCTGGTGACGATGGCGGAGGGGATCCACGCGTACCCATACCGAACACGACCGTTAAGCCCTCCAGCGCCGATGATACTTGGAGCGGGAGCTCCTGGGAAAGTAGGACGTTGCCAGGCGAGGGAAGGACACCGAAAGAAAGCACCCTGAGGTGAGCAGAACTCATCTCGGGGTGCTCTTTTTGTTGGGTTTGTGTGTCTAGCGCATATCCATCCTGTTCGGGTTCGGCATCGTACGCCCCCTGTAAACTGACAATGACGGAGACGCGGAGGAATCGAGCGTATGCTTCAACCATTTTCGCCGCTGATGCCGGACGATGCGCTAGTCATCGATGTTGTGCAGCCAAGGCAGCATTCGGGCCGGCTGTGAAATGTGACGGCGGGCACAAAGTTTGCCGGTAAGCAAAAAAATTTCGCGATATATCAACAAGGCTCCCGAAGATTTGCCACGCACTGGATATGGATGGAAGTTATATGAGAGTATAAAACGCTTACATGCATCTCTCTTATATCTCGTGTCGAGAATGCGAGGAT
The DNA here is from genome assembly GCF_000430585.1 of Alicyclobacillus herbarius DSM 13609. Classification (GTDB taxonomy): domain Bacteria; phylum Bacillota; class Bacilli; order Alicyclobacillales; family Alicyclobacillaceae; genus Alicyclobacillus_G; species Alicyclobacillus_G herbarius. The sequence continues at coordinate 139,109 of NZ_AUMH01000009.1, read as the reverse complement.
CTTGAATGGAGAAAAAGTGGGGATAGGCGCATAACTATGAGGTCAGATACACAATTGAATCTGTCATAGGAGTGGGTTATGAAGGCAAACAACTGGGATGAGACGATGTGGCTGAAAATTGCAAGACGAATTGAGGCGGGTGAGAAGCAGACTCAGATTGCGCGTGAACTTGGCATCAAGATTAGTGCGTTTCGCTATCGTCTACGCAAGTTTGTGAACGAGAACGTGGATTCAAGAGACGTGGATTCAAGAAAGGAAGCGGTAGCAACCAACTCACTCCTGGATGTCGCGGAGCTACCAACAGAAGGGACTGTACACAACCAGCAAGAGGCACAGCCAGATGAGGTATTGGATTTGAATCTGCGGACGAAGGTCACAGCGGACGTGAAGGACCGGAACTTTTTTGATGAACGATTGTTTGACGACACATGGACACGCCGGTGGTCGGTCAGTCGCTTGGTCCTCCTCGTGAAAGACCCGGCAACGGTCTTTGCCTATTGGGAAGTCGAGGAGTACAAGAGGCAGATGGTGTCTCGCCACTTTCATACGGATTGGACCCGGCTTCCCCTGTATTTGCGGCTTTACGATGTCACAGAAATTGATTTTCAAGGACACAATGCCTCCGATATCCGTTGGATCCCAGTGCACCCAGACGCGGATAACTGGTACGTGCATGGGGTTCGACCAGGTCGTAGTTATCTGATGGATTTAGGCACCATGACGTCGAACGGAAATTTCTTTACCATTCTCCGGTCGAACGTGGTGCAAACCCCTCCGGATCGGTCTTATCGAGGGTGGTATGAATCGGTGTCGTTTGTACCACTTGCGCGGACGAACACGCATGAACGTCAACAGGTCCACATAGAATCGCATGCAAGTGTCGAACAAGACCTCCCGCCTGAAACGGCCAATCGGCCCTATCCCACCGAGTTTGACGGTTACAGTGTTTGCAGAGGGGTGCTGCCGGAATGACGAAAGGGTATCTGGCCATCGCTCTTCATGCTCACCTTCCGTTTGTCCGTCATCCGGAAAGTGAGAAGTATTTGGAGGAGCGATGGCTCTTCGAAGCCATGACTGAAACCTACATCCCTCTGTTGCAGGTGTTCGACGGGCTGATACAGGACGGGGTGGATTTTCGCATTACGATGTCCGTAACACCGACGTTGGCCGCGATGTTGGCGGATGAACTGCTGCAGGAACGATACATCCGACACCTTTCCCAGTTACTTGAATTGGCGGATAAGGAAGTCGAACGCACAGAGGACCTGCCGGACTTCTATCCGCTGGCTTGTGAATACCGCAGACGCCTGAAAAGAATTTGGGCTTATTACCATCAGTATGAGCGGAACCTCCTCACGGCATTTCGCAGAATTCAAGACGCCGGGAAGTTGGAATTGATCACGTGCGCCGCGACGCACGCGTTTTTGCCGCTCGTCCGTACCGAGGAAGCTATCCGGGCTCAACTCACGATCGCCGTGGAGGAACACACACGCTGGTTTGGCAAGCCACCGAGGGGAATTTGGCTTCCGGAATGCGGGTATCACCCGTCAGTGGACGGAATTTTACAGGAACTCGGTCTCCAATTTTTCTTTGTCGATACACATGGGGTACAGACAGCCACCCCAGCGTCGCCCTATGGCGTTTTGTCCCCGGTCGTCACCCCGCGAGGGATTGCCGCGTTTGCGCGCGATGAAGAGTCATCGAAGCAGGTTTGGAGCGCTACAGAGGGCTATCCAGGGGATTATGATTACCGGGAATATTACCGGGACATTGGCTACGACCTGGATTTCGAGCTAATTGGCCCGTACATTCACCCGGATGGAATTCGCGTGAACACGGGTTTCAAATACTACCGAATCACAGGCAAAGGGGACCACAAGGAGCCGTACAACTTTGCCAGGGCACGCGACAAGGCCGCCTTACATGCCGGAAACTTCATGTTCAACCGCGAGAAGCAGGTCGAATATCACGCGATCCGGATGGATCGGATGCCGGTTGTGGTCGCCCCGTACGACGCGGAGCTGTTCGGGCACTGGTGGTTCGAGGGACCCGTATTTCTCGATATGCTTTTTCGCAAAATGTTCTACGACCAAGATACCATCGCTTCTATCACACCGTCTGAATACCTCAGCCTGTACGCGGACTACCCGGTCTGCGAGCTGCCTGTCAGTTCCTGGGGGCGCGGTGGTTACGCCGATGTCTGGTTGCGCGGGGAGAACGATTGGATCTACCCGGCTCTACATACGGCAGAACAACGGATGGTGGAATTGGCCAATAGATATCCAGAGGCCTGTGGCTTGATGCGGCGTGCGCTCAATCAGGCGGCCCGGGAGTTGATGTTGGCCCAGAGCAGCGACTGGGCGTTCATCATGGACAGCAAGACGATGGTCGACTACGCGGTGAAGCGGACCAAATATCACGTCAACCGGTTCTCCCGGTTGTACGACATGATTCGCAGACAGGATGTGGACGAACACTGGCTAGGGCAACTCGAAGGGATGGATAACTGTTTCCCGGGTTTCGACTACCGCGTTTATGCGTCACGCCATCCGGTGATTCGATACGATGAAAGACCGTCTCGGCTGCGGGTGCTGATGCTGTCCTGGGAGTTTCCGCCGTTGACGGTGGGCGGGTTGTCGCGCCACGTGTATGACCTCTCTCGCCATCTGGTGCGGCAAGGCATTGAGGTGCATGTCTTGACCATGCACGTCGACGGCCGGCCAGACACGGAAGTGATGGACGGCGTACACGTTCACCGCGTGTATGTCATGAAGCCAGACGGGGCGGAGTTCATTCATTTCATCTTCCAAATGAACATGATGATGGTGGACGCCTGTCGGATGCTCGTTCAGAGTGGGCTCACGTTTGACCTGGTGCATGCCCACGATTGGTTGGTTGCGGATGCGGCAAGGACCATCAAACACCTGTACGGACTACCCCTCATTACGACGATTCACGCGACGGAACACGGCCGTAATCACGGCCTTCATACCGACCTGCAGCGCGAAATTCATCAGCAGGAATGGGATTTGACCTATGAGGCGTGGCGGGTGATTGTTTGCAGCACCTACATGCGTCACGAGGTGGAGAACGTCTTTCAGCTCCCGGCGGATAAGCTCGATGTGCTCCCCAATGGCATTGATATCAAGGCGATTGCAGAGCCCCGCATGCGTGTTCCCACGGGGAATGGGCGCTCGGGAGACCCAATGGTTCTATTCATTGGACGATTGGTTCGAGAAAAAGGCGTGCATGTTCTACTTGAGGCTGCCCCGATGATTTTGTCGGAGTTTCCGAACTGCCACTTCGTCATTGTTGGGACCGGACCGATGAGAGACGAGCTTCAGCGCTTGGCAATCCAGCTCGGTGTTCACGAACGCGTGCGCTTCACGGGGTTTGTCAGCGACGAAGACCGAAACCAACTGTTGAATCAAGCAGATGTGGCTGTATTTCCAAGTCTGTACGAACCGTTCGGCATTGTCGCTTTGGAAGCCATGGCAGCCGCTATCCCCGTTGTCGTCTCAGACGTAGGGGGACTTACGGACATTGTTCAACACGGTCAAAACGGGTTGACAACTTATGCTGGGGATTCTTCGTCCGTGGCGACGCAAGTCAAGGCCCTGCTGGGAAATCCGGGATGGGCTCGGGAACTGGCAGATTGTGCGATGCGGCAAATCGGCAGATACGATTGGAACCAAATTGCGAGGGATACGATGGCGATTTACCAACGCGTACTCCAAGAGCACAACGCGTTGAATGCGCATGTTCAGACGGCGGCGGGTTCGACTTCCTTGTAGTGGCAGGCCAAAGTCAATGCTTGTGGACACGCATCAATAACCGCGCAGCGATGCGCTTGACCTACCAAGCGGAACAGGAGGACTATCCATGAAAGCTGTGATCTTGGCTGGGGGGAAAGGTACCCGCTTGCGCCCGCTTACCTGGAATCTGCCGAAGCCCATGGTGCCGTTGTTAGACCGTCCGTGTATGGAATATATTCTGGATTTGCTTAAACGTCATGGGATTACGGATATCGCCGTCACGGTACAGTACCTACCGCAAGTGATTAAGAGCCATTTTGGCGACGGTTCGGAGTATGGGGTGCGTCTACACTATTTCGAGGAAGACTCGCCACTTGGTACCGCTGGCAGCGTAAAAAATGCGCAAGCTTTCTTCGATGACACGTTTATCGTCATCTCCGGGGATGCCCTGACCGATTTTCACCTCGGCAAGGTCATCGATTTTCATAAGACGAAACAGGCTGCTGCTACCATCGTCATGACCCGTGTGGAGGTTCCGATTGAGTATGGGGTTGTGATGACGGATGAAGATGGGCGCATCATCCGTTTTCTCGAAAAACCGAGCTGGAGTGAGGTCTTCAGCAATACGGTCAATACAGGCATCTATGTGTTGGAGCCCAAGGTGTTAAACCTCTTTGAAGAAGGGAAGGTATTTGACTTTAGCAAAGACCTATTCCCACTGTTGATGCGTGAGGGTTATCCATTCTACGGGTATGTGGCGGATGGATACTGGTCTGACATCGGCAACCTGGTTCAGTATCGTCAGACTCAGTTTGACATGCTCGATGGTCAGGTCGATGTCCAGATTAAAGGACGCCAAATCCGCAAAGGCGTATGGGTGGCCGAGAACGCCGAGATTCATCCGACAGCCACCATTGTGGGTCCCGCCTTTATCGGCGAGGGAACGGTGGTGGGAGAGCGCGCGGAGTTAGGCGCGTACAGTGTCATCGGCCGTTTCAACCGCATCTATCCGCACGGACAAATGGAACGATCCGTGATTTGGAATCGGACCATGATTGGCCCTTCCGCATCCGTATCCGGATCGACCGTATGTACAGGAGTTAAGATCGGCATCGCGGCTCGGTTGCAAGAGAACGCCGTGATTGGCGAAAACAGCAAAATCGGCGACAAAGCGGACATCCATGCAAACGTCAAGGTATGGCCGAACCGCTATATAGAAGCGGACACTATCCAGCGCTCGTCCCTGATTTGGGGCAAGACGTCGTCGGCTACCTTGTTTGAACAAGGTGGCATCAGCGGCGTCCCGAATCTGGATTTGACCCCAGAGTTTGTTGGCAAGCTGATTTCCGCATACGCGGCCTGTCTGGACAGAGGAGCGGTGGTAACGGTCAGCAGCGACGATGAACCCTACAGTCAGGTGATCAAGTTCTCGGCCATCTCCTCTTTGCTGGCGGCGGGAATTCATGTTCGCAACTTGGGCACGACGCTCTTGCCGTTATCCGGTTATGGCTGTCGGATGTCCCAATCGGATGGCGGCATTCATATTTATGGCGTACGTTTACGTTCGGTAAATCGGGTATGCATTCGACTGTTCGATCGGTTCGGACAGCCGCTTTCGAAAGGTCTCGAACGGAAGATTGAGAACGCGTTTTTTCAGGAAGATTACGCACGCCCGGACATTCACCAATTGGGCTACTTGCAACAGGTGGAATCGACCGCGCGGTCCTATACACGTTCGCTCTTATCTCGCGTGGATAAGGCAACTCTGCGCCAGAGACGACTGAAAGTGGTCTACGGGTGCCATAGCCCCGGTGCGGTTTTGTTGATGAACACCCTGTTGGAACAGATGGGTTGCATCGGCATGATGATGACCGACGGTGAAGCCGCGCTGCCACAGAACGTGGTGGAACTCGGGGCCGACCTGGGAATCTATCTGAAGGATAATGGGGAATCGTATCACATGGTGACGGATAAAGGGCATGTGTTAAACGAACACGAGCTGCAGGTGCTTCGGCAGGCGATTCGCACCCTGGAAGATGCGACAGACACGACGTATCGAACTGGACATCCCGCTCACGCCAATTCCGACGAAAAGCCGGTCTTAAATGTCTCTTTCGTCTCCTTCGGCGATGATGTGACTTTTGTCTCGGACTTCGACGCCTTTTACTCAAGCGTCTTGTTGCTCAATCATCTGGCACGATCCGGACTCCCGATGCACGAATTTGTGGCTCATTCCGTCTCGGTGCCCGAAGACAGTGCGGTGGGCATACCCTAAAACTGGATAAATGCGTGGGGTTTGCGGCTACGCCTAGAACAACCGTGGGGCTGTCCCGAAACCCATCGAAAGATGAGGGAGGGGGATAGCCCCTTACCTGCAGTATAGGTCGTTTAAAATACGGCCGCGGGTGCCATAGTGGATTTCGCAGAGCGTACCTGCAGGGGCCTCGTCTACAATTTGTAGGATGATTTGTCGCGGGTGGTGACCCTTGCGAATGGCGTCCCGCGCGTCGATAGTCCAGAGCGAATCTTCCGCTGTTTGGGCATGCTCAAGACGGTTCTTGAGCACTTATCCGAAGGACATCCCGTGTGGACCGGACTGCTTCCAGAGCCGGTTGCCCCGATTCTCACAGCAGAGGTGGGGTTTTCAACTCATGTTTAGATATCTATTGGCCCCGTAGATGGGATGTGCTAGGATGGTTCCAGCGGCTTTGAAAGCGTTTTTTCCATTAGGGGGGAAGCGATCGCCATGGTTTCGATAGGAAGAGAAGGAGGCATAACCTTGGCTCAGCCGGTTCGAATTGGAATTATTGGTGCGGGAAACATCGGCAAAGTACATATCCGTGAATTTTTGCGTTTGGACAGTGCGGTCGTGCTCGGGGTTACGGATGCGGTGCCGGAACTGGCCAAACGCACGCGGGAAGAGTTTTCGCTACCAAAAGTCTATGAAAATATCGACAATATGCTTCTTGACGACGAGATTGATGCGGTGGTCATCGGAGTTCCCAACCGGTGGCATGCACCGATTGCGATTTCGGCATTGGAAGCGGGCAAACACGTACTTTTGGAGAAGCCTATGGCGATTGATTCCGCTGCGGCGAAGGATATTGTGCGCGCGCAGCAGCGAACGGGCAAAGTCCTGATGATTAGCCACCAGATGCGTTGGCAGTGGAACGCGTTGGCGATTAAAGAGCAGGTCGAGAAAGGGGAACTCGGGCGTATCTACATGGCGAAAACCGGGTGGATGCGGCGCAAGGGCATTCCTGGTTGGGGAACCTGGTTCACCCGCAAGGAGGACGCTGGAGGCGGACCGTTGATTGATATTGGTGTCCACATGCTCGACCTGGCCATGTACTTGATGGGCAACCCCAAGCCCGTGGCGGTGTACGGATCGACCTATGCAGAGTTTGGACCCAGGCGCAGGGGTATCGGGAACTGGGGCACGCCAAACTGGGACGGGCGTTTTGATGTCGAAGACTTGGCCAGCGCCCTGATTAAGATGGAGGATGGAAGCACGTTGACGCTGGACGTCAGTTGGGCGGTGCACGCCGATACGGACAGCCAGCCGTTTGTTCATCTGATGGGCAGCGAAGGCGGGGCTTCGATTGTGGGGCAGCGGGCCAAGTTTCTGACTGAGAAGTTCAATCAGCCGCTGCAGGTTGAATTGACTCCGCCACAGGAGGATGAGGGAGAACGAGCCCGGCTGTCCAGACACTTTGTCGAGTGTGTCCAAACAGGACGGGAGCCCATTTCCTCGGCGGTCACGGGATTGGCGAACAACCTGATTCTCGATGCCATCTATGAATCTTCTCGATCCGGACGCGAAGTATTGCTCGACTGGTCCATCTGATGAGGGTTAATCAGGTTTGAGGGGGGAGTCCATTGCTAAAAGGATTGACCCGTGCGGGACTCGGCAGCGTCGGCTTGCTGGAGGAATTTGTTGAACTCGCTGCGTCGTATGGGTTTGCCGCGGTCGATGCGGGCGGTGAAGAGTTAATTGACCTGGTGGACCGCCGGGGTGCAGACGGAGCAAAATCGTACTTGCAGCAACATGGCGTGGTCATCGGCAGCATGGGCCTGCCGGTGGAATGGCGGCGGACCGAAGAGGAGTTTCGTGCCACCTTCGCGCGCTTGGCGCCGTACGCAAAAGCCGCCAGCCGGTTGGGGTGCACCCGCAGCTGCACGTACATTCTGCCGTCCACCGATGAAAACCCGGCGCATTTCTTAGCTATCGCCACGCGCCGCCTGCGGGCGTGCGCCGAGGTGCTGGAATCGTACGGCATGCGCTTGGGATTGGAGTTTGTCGGGCCCCATCACCTGCGGCAGGCCGGAAAGTATCCGTTCATCTGGGATATGCGCAGTACCCTGGACTGGATTGCGGCCATTGGCAAGTCGAATGTCGGATTGTTGCTGGATTCGTTTCACTGGTATACGACAGGTGCTACCGAAGATGACATCCTTGCCTTGCGCAAGGAGGACATTGTCCACGTGCATATCAATGATGCCAAACCGGTGCCGGTTGAAGAGGTGCGGGATAATGACCGGTTGTACCCAGGTGAGGGGGTCATCGATCTACCCGGGTTTCTGCGCGCGTTGGCAGAAATTCATTACGATGGACCGGTGGCCCAGGAAGTGCTGACTCCGGTTCCGCCCAGCGAAGGTGTCGAAACCCTGGTCGCTCGTTCCAAAGACGCGTTTGAACGTGTCTTTGCGGCCGCCGGTTTGTAGAGGTAGTCCGGAAACAGAACGCCCCGGCGCATTGCTTCGTCAGCGTCCAACATGCTCCGGGGCTATCTCCCGGCCGAAACGGGACAACAGTCCAGGGGTGGTATCGACCAGCCATTTCAGCATCGAGCTGGCCAGGCAGATTGGAACTACGTTTCCAATGATGCCAGAGACCGCTCTTGCCCTCAACCGGCCAGAAACGGTCTTGGCGAGAACCAGGTTTTGTGACTCCGTAAGAGGGGAAATCATACACCGGATTCTCAAAGATCTGGTTGAATTATTCAAAACACTGTCTACAATTGTGGGAAAACCTATCCAGACGTCCTATCGTGCATCCAACCACGCGGAGAGGTCGCGGTCCAAAAGCTCCTGTAAGCGAACGATATCCGGCGCATAGAAGTTGAGCAAGGATTGGCGCGTGGTTGGATTCATGTCCTCGCGGACGAGCAATCGGTTCTTCAACCAGTGGCTTGCACGGCTACAAGGGGGGGTTGGCAAGACTCGTTTTGCCCACTCCTTCACCGGATGGGGACGGCTGAGAAACATGTATAAGGGACGCAGCCGAGGGACACCGGAAGTGTTATGGCGGATCGTCGTATCAATCGGCACCTCCGTGTTCAGCCCCAAGAAACGAAGAACCTCCTGCACCACCTTGTTCGGATTGGCGAAGTCCTCGTACAAGAAGACTTGCATTTGCTCTGGTGGGAATACGCGCTGATAGCGCGCAATGGCATCACTGTACAGACCCAGTTGACGGTACCACCAAAGCGGGCGATAACCAGACCGAATCCGGTCTTCTTCGACCTGGAGAGCCTCTTCAAAGGAGAGCGTTTCCCAGCCGTCACGCACCAGATGCATGTACGCAGAAAAGGCGCGATCGACCGGATGGCGAAGGATGGCAATGACTTTCGCCTTCGGGTTCCAGGCACGGATGCGCTCGGGGGTATCCGGATAGTACAAATAGAACACGGATGCTTCCCCTGCAGCCGACTGCCCTGTGGCAGTCTGAAACAAGGCACGGTAAGCGTCTGGATGCCGAATCGCGGCTCGTGAAAACTCTTCATCTCCAGGGCCAGTAAAGAGAGCAGGGAAATGATGGCTGCAGAAGAAGTGAGGTTCTTTGATGGGGCTCATGTAGACCTGTGGATGCTGCCGCAAGTACTGATACAGTGAACTGGTTCCGGCCTTGGGGGCACCGATGATGAAAAAGTTTGGTACGGAAGCCACGTGTACCCACTTCCTTTTGCTTCCAGTATACCCTCGAGCAGCACATGTGGATACATATTGAACCTACGCCAAAGCGCATGGGCTTATGGAAGTTGAAAGGAAAGTCTATTCCGGCTTTGAGGGGGGACGGTTTGCGACCAGTCAAAACCGCGCGGGTGCAAAGGGGATTGAACCGGGATCTGGGATTTGACGAGCGGGATCGGATAAAGAACGTGCGTCGCATCGCACATGTCGCGAAGATGTTCGTGGAAGCCTACACCTAGGCCAAGATGGGACGGTTATCCGGCATGACGGGGGTTTCTGCACCCTATGAACCGCCTCTCCAGCCGGATTTGCACCTTGATACGGCCACGCAGCCGATAGAAAGGTGTACAGACTGTCTTATCGATGCCGTACATTCGCGACTGGCTGGACGGCCAGACGACACGCGCTAAGCCCACTATATTCTTCGGTGGCGCCGGGCGGTGACCGGCCTGCGGCGTACCTGGTTCTCAGTTGAGGCGGCTGGAGCTTGACTCGTCGAGCCCAAAACGGCGCTGGACAGGCGATGGAGGTATTCCACCTCCGCGCGGATCTCTTCCTCACTGGCACTCAGGACGCGCTGTCGCAAACGCGGGTAGAGTAGATTCACCGCCTGTCGCAACAGACCTCTTTCCATTCCATTGATATGGTCAAGTGTACGGGTCAACAGCTGGTCAATCGCCTGCAAGGTTCGTTCTTGCACCGACTTCCCAGGCAGTTCATCGTTCATTGCGGGGTCATTCCTCCTTGTCTCGCAAGCCTTCCGGTTCTGATGACCTAGACTATGTCCAATCCGGTCTCCGGGTCAGGGCGTTTGACGTTGATTCGGGCACCAGATAGGAGGGGGACATCGCGCGGACGATTTTTTCTGACGTGGAGCCGGATGGAAGAACATGCTACAATCATCGCATGACGTAGTCTACGACGCCTGCCGTTGGACAAGCGTATCGGCACTCGTAATTGACAATCTGGAGCCTGGGGGGACGTTCATGGGATTTGTGGCGTTCGGCGCCATCTTCGCATTCTTATCTGTAGCTTTCGGAGCGTTTGCAACCCATGTGCTGCAGGGGCATCTATCCGCAGATCTGGTGAATGTGTTTCGTACCGGGGCGGAATATCAGATGTATCACGCCTTGGCGCTCATCCTCGTCGGGATCTTGGTGCACCTGGACATTGGGGGCCGGTTCATGCGCGCCGCAGGTTGGCTGTTCGGTATCGGGATTGTGCTGTTTTCTGGAAGCTTATACCTACTGTCCACGACGGGAGTCCCCCGCATTGGCGTGATCACTCCGTTCGGGGGTATCTGCTTTTTGGTGGGCTGGCTGCTAGTCGTATTCGGCGCGGTCAAAGCCGTTCGACGGTGAGCGGCCATTAAGTACGTGTTCAGAAAACCTCATTAAACATCAAGCAGGTGTATCGGATTCAGGTACGCCTCTTTTTCGTGGCGATAAAACATTGTATTTACCTCGGAATGGTCGTATAATGCACTGTGCATCCTTCAAACATCTGACCAAGTGAAAGGAGTGGAGTATGTGGCCACGATAGAAAGACACATCTTAAACCTGGACAGCCGTGGCACATTGCCTGGTGATACACGCCCGTCGATGCAACGCTCGCTGGTCCTCATTTCGATTGCATTCTTCATCGTCGGTGCAGTATTTTTGGCAATGTACGATTCCTATGTGCACGCGGTGCTGTTCCTGGTTGCAGGTGTCCTGGGAATCGCGCTTTATCACGCGCATTTCGGGTTCACCAGTTCCTTCCGTCACCTCATTGTGTCGGGGCGCGGGATAGGCATCCGGGCACAAATGGTGATGTTCGCCATCGCGAACCTGATATGCTTGCCAGTGCTCCTACAGCCGACATTGTTTGGACACCCTGTGCAGGCCAGCGTACATCCAGTCGGGGTGTCCGTTCTGGTGGGATCCATCTTATTTGGCATCGGAATGCAGCTCGGCGACGGCTGTGCTTCTGGGACCTTGTATCATATCGGCGGCGGGGACGCGCGCGGTCTTTTGACCCTGCTTGGGTTTGTCGCCGGATCTCTTCTGGGAACGATTAACTTTACCTGGTGGCAGTCCACCCCGCAACTGGGAAATGTCTATCTGCTAAAGTCGTTTGGCCCGGTTGGCGGTCTCGTCGTCAATCTGTTGATGATGGCCGTCGTGTTCGTTCTCGTTTCTCTGCTCGAGAAACGGCGGAACGGGTCGGTCGAGCCACTATTTGTTCGCGGTCGGGTGACCTGGCAGTCGTTGGTCCGCGGGCCATGGTCGTGGCTAGCGGGCGCGCTGGTGTTGGCTTTGGGGAACTTCGTCATCTTGTTGCTCTCGGGCAAGGCTTGGGGGGTAACCTCCGCATTCGCCTTGTGGGGAGCTAAGGTGGCCATGTGGTTCGGTGTGCCGGTGCAAACTTGGGGTTATTGGCAAAACCCGGATAACCTGCACGCTTTGAACACGGGTGTTCTGCATCACCTGGAGACGACCGACGACATCGCGATTATGGCGGGTGCGCTGTTGGCCGCGGCGCTCGGAGGACTGCTCCCTAAACTCCGTTTTAACACCCTGCCATGGCGCATGGTGGTCGGTTTGCTGTTCGGCGGCATCCTGATGGGTTACGGCGCGCGTATCGCGTTTGGCTGCAACATCGGTGCCTATTTCTCAGGGATTGCGACATTCAGTCTGCACGGTTGGGAATGGTTCTTAGGCGCCCTCATCGGCAGCGGTATTGGGGTTGCGCTGCGCCCGGTGTGCCGGTTGGCCAATCGGTAAGCAACCTCGAGCAGTCGCCTTGCGTAAAGCCGGATGAAGAAAGTCGCATGGAATATAATTCCATAGCATGGTTTCGTACAAGAGGTCGGGTGTTTCAGCCCGACCTTTCCGCACAGAAGGGGATCTTTTATGGCAGTACAGGTACAAGAGCCAGCGCAGACCCGCATCAATCCATGGATGGTTTTATCGGTCACAAGTCTCGGCGTGATTTTGGTGATGTTAAATCTCGGCGCTCTGAACGCGGCGCTTCCCATTGTTGTCGCGCATTTTCAGGCCGGGGCGGTTGCAGCCAACTGGATTTTATTATCTTACATGCTGTTTAACACGGTCCTCATCCTCGTCTTTGGCCAAATTTCCGATATCCTGGGCCGTAGTCGGCTCTATTTGCTGGGCATGGCGATATTCACGGCGGTCAGCTTTCTTTTAGGGTTGTCACCGAACGTTTGGGTGCTCATTGCCCTACGGTGTCTGCAAGCCGCAGGAGGGGCGTTAATCATTGCGAACAACACCCCGTTGATTACAGACGCGTTTCCTCGTAACAAACTGGGGACGGGGCTGGCTGCGAATGTTTTGGTCAGTGCGGCGGCGCAGCTCTTGGGTCCCGTACTGGGAGGGTGGATTGGCGAGGCGTGGGGATGGCAATGGATGTTCTGGTTCAATGTTCCGGTCGGATTCTTGGGCTTGATTTGGGGTGCGGTGGTGCTCCGCCAGGCCCCTCGGCGCGTATCGGGAGAGCAGATTGATGTCGCTGGAATTGTCCTGTCCTTCTTTAGCTTGACGGGACTCACGCTGGCCCTATCGGAAGGAAGCGTACTTGGCTGGGTCCATCTCAGTGTACTCCTTGGGTTCGCTTTATTTGTGGTACTGACACCCTGGTTTCTGTGGCACGAGCGTCACACCCGGTTTCCGATGATTGACCTCTCCCTGTTTCGAACCACCAGCTACACGATGGCCAATGTCTCGACGTTCCTCAATGCGTTCGCGCGCGTTTCAGTCGTACTCCTGTTGGCGCTGTATTTCCAGTCGGCGTTTGGCATGGATGCCGGAACGGCGGGGCTTGCTGTGCTGCCGGTTACGGTGGGGGTGCTGTTATCCTCGCCGATTGCTGGCGCCCTGACGAACCGTTACAGCGCCCGCGTTTTGTCGACTTTGGGTTTGGCGCTCAGCGCACTAGGCTTGGCGCTTTTGGCCGGGTTGCTGCATCCGCACGGCGCTTATTGGCCCCTCGGTGGAGCGATGTTCCTGGTGGGGTTCGGATCGGGCCTGTTCCTGACACCCAATACCAAATCCATCATGATGAGCGTGCCGGATATCCACCGCGGCATGGCCAATGCCTTGCGGTCCATGCTGCAGAACATGGGCCAGGTCTTGAGCACAGCGATTACCCTCATGTTGGTCACCGCGGCACTGCCGTCTCGGCTTCAGAATGCCGTGTACGCGGGGCAAGGGGCACGTTTAAGCATGGGCGATCTCGTCCAGATCACGAGTGGCTACCGTTTGGCTCTCTGCGCGCTATTCCTCGTAACGCTTGTGGGCATCTTTTGTTCCTATCTCCGCGGTTCTTCTCCGAAGGGGTAACCCTCGTTTACCCCCTGACAGCTGCGCCGTCTCTGCATGAAACGAAGAAGCTCGCAAATAATGGGGGTGACGACGCCTGACGCGAAGGGCATGCGGTTCGCCGTAGGCCTGTGTAAACCCGAGGAGGAATGCAGGAGATGGTGACGAAGACCGCTCCCGAAAAGAGAACCCCAGAACGAGCGGATCCGGCTCGCCGGCGGGAGTTTGAGCGCGGATTTACGTCCTTGAGTCCGTTTGAACTGAAGAATGAACTGATTCGCTTGGCCAAAGACCACCAAAAGAAAAGCACTCGGGTTTTGCTTGACGCAGGACGGGGAAATCCAAACTGGATTCACGCCGGGGCACGCGACGCGTTCTTTTTGCTCGGCCAGTTTGCGGTTGCGGAATGCCGCCGTGTGTGGAACGACGGTCAGTTAGCCGGAAAACCGCGCAGGGATGGTATAGGTCAGCGCATGCAGGAATTCCTCCAGGTGCATCGTGGTGTACCCGGCGCCAGTTTGCTGCGGGAGATTATCCGTTATGGCTGCGACAAACTGGGGGGTGATGCGGACGGGTATGTATACGAATTGGTCGACGGCATCATCGGAGACAACTACCCGACGCCAGACCGCATGCTGATGTATACGGAACGGTTGGTTCGCGCCTACCTCGTGCAGGAGCTTTGCGGTGGAAACTCCATAGGGAACCTTCACCTGTTTGCGGTTGAGGGTGCCACGGCGGCGATGTGTTACATATTCGAGTCCCTGGTCGCCAATCACCTGCTTGAGCCGGGGGCGCGGATTGCGGTCATGGTGCCGATTTTTCCGCCGTATATCGAAATTCCCAGTCTGCCCAATTACCATTTCGATGTGGTCGAGATTGAAGCCAACGGTCGGGCTGTGGACGGCAGTCATACCTGGCAGTATCCGGAGCGAGAACTGGACAAGCTGCGCGATCCGTCCATTCAAGCTTTGTTTGTGGTCAATCCCAGTAATCCCCCGTCTGTGGCGATGGATGCAAAGTCCATGCAGTACTTGGTCGAGACCGTGCGTCGATTCAATCCGCAGTTGATGATCATTTCGGATGATGTGTACAGCACGTTTGTCGACGGATTTCGGTCACTCGTGGCGGAGCTGCCGCGGAACACGCTTTGCGTGTATTCGTTTTCCAAATACTTTGGCTGTACCGGTTGGCGCTTAGGCGTGATTGTACTACATGAAGACAACGTGTTTGACGAGCGGATTGCCCAGCTGCCGGAAGCGAAACAGAAGGACCTGGAGCAGCGGTATCAATCCTTGACCAAAGACACGGCGCACCTGCGTTTTATCGATCGGCTGGTGGCCGACAGCCGTCAGGTGGCCCTCAACCATACCGCAGGTCTGTCTACGCCGCAGCAGGTTCAGATGGCCTTGTTTGCTGCGGCTGCCTTGGTCGATGCGGGCAATACCTATAAAGAGCAGACCAAATCGATTTGCCGTCGGCGTCTACACTTGCTCTACGAAGGACTCGAACTGCCCGCGCCCAATGTTCCATGGATGGCGGACTATTATACGGAGTTCGACCTGGGAGAATGGGCAGCTCAGCATTACGGAGAGGCATTCGCACAATACCTCAAAGACCACTATGAACCGATTGATGTCTTATTCCGGTTGGCGGAGCAGTCGTCGGTCGTATTGCTGGGCGGCGGCGGATTCCACGGACCTACGTGGTCGGTGCGAGTTTCGTTGGCGAACCTAGACGATCAAGATTACGCGCAAATTGGCCGCTACTTGCACAGAGCTCTGGAGGAGTATGTGCACGAGTGGCGAATGGATGTATCCCGGGATGACGCGAACGCCCAATCGGAACAAACATGGTGAGCGAGCGGCCGCGTGTGTCAGCACCCGGCCGCTTGGCTTCTATATTGTCCGGAAAGGGGGGTTCGGTCCCTTTCCGGACAACCTCAATAAAGGAGAGAACAGCTAATGACAATTACCCATGCTACCTATGTTGGAGAACCAGCCTTCACGGTGGAAAATGAAGTTCTGCAAATCACGGTTACCCCCAATCTCGGCGGGAAACTGGTATCCATCATACATCGACCTTCGGGTATCGAACTTCTGCGGCAGCCGGACAGTCGCGCTGCATACGATGCACGGCCCATCTTATTCGGCGCGCCGATTTTATTTCCGCCCAACCGAATCGCTGATGGCCGGTTTCAGTACGAGGGCCAATCGTATCAATTCGACATCAATGAACCTGCGAAACACAATCACATTCATGGCTTTGTGGCTCATAAACCGTGGCAGGCCGAGACAGTCGAAGGCGGCCGCCGTTCTGGGGTTATCGTGAGGTTCGACTCTGCAGCGCACCCGGATGTGCTACGCCAGCTGCCGCAGCGGTTTACCATTATGGTGGAGTACGTCTTGGACGGACAACAGGTCATCAAGCGTGCGACGATTGAGAACCAGGGTTCCGAACCGTTGCCATTCGGCTTTGGGTACCATACCACCTTCCGTTTCCCATTTGCTGCGGATGGTCGCCTAGAAGACTGCCGGTTCAGTCTGCCGGTTGACAAACAGTGGCAGCTCGATGAACGGAACCTACCCACCGGTCGACGTGAGGACGTTCCGCCTGCGGTTGCGGACAATCTGCCATTGGCCGGGATTGCTCGCGACGACGTGTTTTCCGTCGCCCTAGGACAACCCAACCAAGCTGTGCTCCGAGATGAGGCGGCGCGGTTGGAGGTCCGTTATGTCTGCGAGGACGGGTTTCGCTTTTGGGTGGTCTATAACGGGAACGGACACCAAGGGTTCCTCTGCCCCGAACCTTATACCTGGGTGACCAACGCTCCGAATCTGAATTTACCAGCATCCGACACCGGCCTGGACGCCTTAGCGCCAGGAGAACGGCGCGTGCTGACGACGCGCATTGAGGTCTGTTCTCTGTAGCAAGGAAAGTATGTGCCTTTGTATGGCACACCTATGCGTACGGTTACCTCGACGTGACAGATTATGTAATGTATTGTGCTAGACGGGCTTGTCTACTTATGAGAAAATACGTTCGTTCTTAGGCTGTGAGCCCATCAGCCGTCTGAAAAAGGAAATTCTAAAGTGACGTCAGGTACATCCATCGGTCGCATCTGTTGGATGGGCCGATTGTGCATGTCCACAACGGAGTAGCGGGAGGAACTGTACGTGAACCGACGTGGGCGGTTTACTCGTCCGGATAAGCAGGAGTGGAAGTTAGAAGCCATTCATTCGACAAACCGGGGTTGGGAGGTCAAGTTGACCCCGCTTGTTGACGATGGCCACGATTATGAGTTGTTGCTGAAGGAGCGGGGATCTAATCGGTCGCTGTCGTTTCCTTTAGAGCGCGTGAGGACCAAAGAGATAGAACCGGGTGAGGCGTACTACTCAACGGAAATCCTTTTTTCAGCGTCGGATCATCTCGACCAGACTCTATTTGCTGTCGATACTTGGGACGTCTATGTCGCCCCACGCGGTGCCGATACGAGAGGCGAATCGGGACCTTGGCGGCTGCGCAGTCAATTCCGGGAAAGTGAATCGCTGTATTTGTTTCACCGGCCGGAACAGCTTGCAGCCATCCCGTATACGACCGTGCAAGGGAACTTCTCCATTCGGATTCGGAGACTGAACGGCTCTGCGAAGCTCGTGTCGGCCCAGTGGGACGGCGACGGGGTCCTTGTACTAGACGGGTACGTTTTTGGACCCTTGGTCGATCCGCATGAACCTGAGGGTGTCCGTTTGACACTCGTGGTTCGCAATGAACTGGCGACGGTCGAATACCCATTTCCAGCCACTCCGGTGCCTTGGGCAGCGGACGAAGCCGGGACGACCCTGGGAAGCTTTGGGTCGACACCAACCCAGGCGCACGGTTTTGCTTCCGTTTCCGCATATGGTGCCCCTTCGCAAGACTCCTGTTTAGCCTTTCGCAGCCGCGTCCATGTTGGAGCCATGGATATGGCCAGAGACATGGACCAACGGTTTCAGTTCTTTGTTTCAGTGGCTGACAAGGAGGATGTCCATCTCTTGCCTGTACGGCGTCGCGAAGGCGGTCCGCTTATCCTGGCCGAACAAGCTTCCGTCGTCCACACCCGCCAAGGTGCGGTACGGCTTGAACTGCTTTTAGACGGATTACGGCCACTCATGGTCGCGGTGCCACATGACCTGGAGGTGGAGATTGAAACGGTTTATGCCCGCGATGCGGCCATCTCCCTCTCTGGCTGGGTAGTTCGTCCAGCTGGGGCGACGGGAGAAGCGCAACTGTGGTTCTCCCGCCGGGATTCGACCGCGAAGGTTTCGTTGCCGGTGGTTCTTGAACACGGGCGTTTCTCCGTGCGGCTGCGCTTGGATGACCTATGGTCCTGTGGGCTGCGCGAGGGGCTCTGGGACGTGTCTTTGGCCTGGCGGGGAAAAAGCTGCCGGTTGCACGCGTGGCAGGATGGAATCCAGCGCAAAAACGAACGCGTGCGCTTTCCCCGTCAGCGAGTTGCTCATGGGAATGAGGCTTTTGCGGTTTATCCGCTGTACACCCGAGGCGACTATTTAGCCATTCGAGTGAGGCCGGATGTACGGGTCAAATCGGTTTCGTCCGTGGAACTGACAACCAGCGGTATGGTCGTTCGGGCGCGCTTAGAAATCTTGCCCCCAGTTGAGGGGGTGGAGACCGTGCACGGCCAGATGCAGGTGCGTTGTCCATATGGCGAACATATTCGTCTGCCGGTGGACTGCAGCTTGCGGCGGGTCAACGCCAACAGTAACGACTTTCACGCGGTCTTCACCACGACGTTGGCCAGTCAAGACTTTGCCCGGCTGCGTCCTGACCTGACTCGCAACCTGTACTTTGATTCGATCGCGTGTCAACTGGAGTTTCCTCGGCACCATTCCCGCTTTCCGCTGACGATAAGTCCGGATGCGGTGGTGGCGTCCTTTGACGATCGGCTGAACCGGCACACGCGGCTGCGACGTCTGTTTGACAAGGCGCGCGTGGCTTTATACCGAGTGGCCAACAGCGTGCTCCCGGTACGCTCCGATTTGGTGGTTTTCCAGAGTTATTACGGCAACAGCTATGCCTGTAATCCGCGTGCCATTTATGAGGAAATGCTGCGGCAGGGGCGCCGTTTTCGAGCGGTCTGGGTGATGAAGGACCTGAACAAGTCGCTGCCGGGGGAGCCGCGCTTGGTCAAGCCCAGGTCCACCGCCTATTTCTATTACATGGCGCGCGCCAAGTACTTCATTAACAACGGGAACTTTCCGGATTTCTACCGGAAGCGGGCCGGAACGGTTCATGTCGAGACCTGGCATGGCACCCCGCTCAAGCGGTTGGGTTACGATGTCGATCCGGGATCGACCGCGTATGCGGAGAATACTGCGCCGGAACTGATGCAACGGGTACGTCGATGGGACTATCTTGTGGCTCCGAATGCCTATACGGCCGAAATTTTGTGCCGAGCCTATCGATACGAGAAGACGGTCTTGGAGGTTGGCTATCCGCGCAATGACCTTTTCTACCGTTCCGATGCCGAGGAGCGCGCCAAGGAAATCCGACGTCGCCTGAACATCCCCGAGGACAAACGGGTGATTCTATATGCTCCGACGTGGCGTGACTCAGAGCGCAAGCGGAGGAACACGCCGTATGAATTTCGGTTTGATGTAGAAGAGTTTAAGCGCGAATTCGGAGGTGAATATGTGCTGTTGCTGCGGCTGCATTACTTTGATGCGGCGCGCATGCAGCTATTGGATGACAGTGGGATTGTCCGTAACCTTACGTTTTACGACGACATCCAGGACTTGTATCTGATCTCCGACCTGCTCATCACGGACTATTCATCAGTGATGTTTGACTTTGCCAATACAGGACGGCCGATGATTTTCTTTACGTACGACTTGTTGTCCTATCGATCCGTCATGCGCGGGTTTTACTTTGACTTTGAACAAGAGGCGCCGGGTCCTCTGGTGAAGCACCAAAGGGAATTGTTTGCCGCCATCCGCGAGGCAGGTCAGCTGTCCGAGCGTTATCGCGCCAAATACGACGCGTTTGTGCGCCGCTTTTGCTCGCTGGAGGATGGGGGCGCGGCTGGTCGTGTGATTGAGGCTGTGTTTGGCGAGACCGGGAAGGGTGGACGAGGATGAAAATCCGCTTTTTGATCTTCGACATCTATGGGATGGGCGGTACGGTGCGAACGGTTTTAAATACCGCCAATTACTTAGCGGATCATGGTGAGGATGTAGAGATCATCAGTGTCTTCCGCAAGAATAAGGAACCGTTTTTCTACATCCATCCGCGGATACGCATCCGTGTCCTGCGTAATTCCATCGCCAAGGGAGGCGGTGGCAAGGCTAGCCTGAAACAGCGGATCTTCAACCGACTGCGCATTCCGAAAAAGAGCCGTCTCATTCACCGG
Organism: Alicyclobacillus herbarius DSM 13609; assembly: GCF_000430585.1. Taxonomy (GTDB): domain Bacteria; phylum Bacillota; class Bacilli; order Alicyclobacillales; family Alicyclobacillaceae; genus Alicyclobacillus_G; species Alicyclobacillus_G herbarius. Next base: position 118,653 of record NZ_AUMH01000009.1, on the reverse strand, counting down.
GACGATGAGGCATATCACGCGTTTTCCTTGATGAGCGACATCAAGATGTATCGTTGTCTGAAGTCCATCCATGATGGCATCCTGATTACGACACGGCCGAGTTTCAATTTAATGGCAGCCAAGTATGTCGATCCGCACGTGTGCCGGATTGGCCAGGAGCATCTGAATTACGACATCCACCCCCCCGGGTTGCAGCAGGCCATCCGCAAGCTCTACCCGAAGCTGGACTATCTCATCACCCTGACCGATGAGGATACACAGACGTATCGCCGCCTGTTTGCCGACACAGGATTGGATATCCGGAAGATCACGAACTCGGCGCCACAGGTGGTTTGCCCCGTCTCACCGTTGGATCAAAAGACCGTGATTGCGGCCGGCCGCCTGGTTCCGCAAAAGGGATTCGATCTATTGATTGAAGCCTTCGCCCTGGTTGTCGAGCGGTTTCCCGATTGGCGGTTGAAGATTTACGGTTACGGACGGGATAGAGATTTGCTCCAGCAGATGATATTGGACAAGCACTTGTATAACCACGTCATTTTGATGGGGCCATCGCGGGACATGCAGCAGGAGTTGGGTCAGTCGTCGATTTACGCCTTAAGTTCCCGCTATGAGGGCTTTGGTATGGTGTTGGTGGAAGCTATGCAGTGTGGAGTCCCTGTGGTGTCGTTTGATTGTCCCAAGGGGCCGGGAGAGATTGTCACCCACGGTGAAGATGGTCTCTTGGTGGAAAACGGGAACGTAGAGCAGTTTGCACACGCGTTGATGGAATTGATGGGCGACGAGGAGAAACGTCGCCGGTTTGGCCAAAATGCCCTGCGCAATGTGCAGCGTTTCAGTATCGAACAGATTGGACCGTTGTGGCTTCAGTTATTTGAGGAAATTCGCGGTAGTGTATAGGACCGCGGCCAAGCGTCTGAACGATGTCGGCATACAAGACCTCTCCTGCCAAGCGATGTCCGGCTCGATTGGGGTGCCAGGCGTTCCCCTTGTAGGCCTGATATGTCTGGCCGTGGGCAGCCAGATATCGCCGCATCTGCCCGAGTACGTCATAGATGTGGACGTTCGGGTTGTGAAACGCTCGCGCCACTTTCAGCTCGGCGTTCACGTAACGCGCTGTGCTGTGGCGAAAATAGGTCGAGGATGCCTCCGTAACCGGCGGAGTAATTATCATCACCACGCTGTGCTGAGCGAGAGCCGTGGCGATTTCGGAACGAATGGCGCGACGAAAGCGCACCATGGGGGTGTGCTTGTGGCAGTCGTTCAATAGGCCCCAGGATATGGCCACGACCTGCGGATGATCTTGGGTCAGCCACTCTGGGTATTGGTGACGAAAATCGACCGCGCGCGATCCCGGCCGGGAGTGGTCCACGTATTGCCATCTCACCGGGGTCGTTTCACTCAACTCTGAGAACGCGCGCCGAATGTAGCTATCGCGTTTTGGGTCCAACCACCCGCGCGCCATCGAGCCCCCCACGACCAGCACCTTTTCCTGTTGGAACCGCGGGAGGCTGGTGGTTTCTTCACCATTCGTCGCTCTTGGATAGGTCGCCCTGGGGTGCATGGCTCCGGGATAGGTCGATCCAGGGGAGGTAGACTCGCGGTGGGGCGAGCCGTAATGGGTAAATCCGGCCAGCCCCCCTGCGATGGTGACGATTGCAGCCGCTAAGACCATCCAAGTTCGTTTCATAGGTTTCATCACCGGTTCCCTTGTTCGAATGGCTCGCTACAATGTTCCAATCAGTGTATAACAATTCACGCCTGGTGAGAACTGGGTCAAGCCAGTGACGGATTCTCCTTTTTTCCGGCCGGCAGGACCAACTGGACGCGTACCGGCCGGTGGTCGGATGCCTGACTGTCGATGACCTGTGCGTCCTTCACCTCCATTCCTCGGCTGACCAACACGTAGTCAATCAGGCGGTTGGGCGCGTCGGCCGGAAAGGTCATGCAAGGATTCGAACACTTCCCCAGCGCGTTAGCAAACACACGCCACAACGGTTGTAGTTCAGGTGCAGAAGGGGTGGCGTTTAAGTCACCCATCAGTACCTTTGGCCCCCGGTCTTGGGCGATGATGCGCATCATGTCATGCACCTGGCGTTCCCGAACCTGAGGGTCTCGCCGATAATCCAAATGTGTGAGGTAGACGTGCAAGTCCTGACCATCGATTTGCATGACTGCCTCGGCAAACCCAGGCTTGGCCGCGACGATTTCCTGATGATGTTGGGTGAACCTCCGCGCTATCGGGTGGTTTTCCACCTCGTGCATGGGAAACCGGCTGAGCAGAAGCACTCCGTATCGACGGCGGGGGTCACCCGGTCTATGTGCGTCGAGGTCAAAGATGGGGGCGAAAAAACCGTACATGTGCAACCGTTTGCTGTAAAACTCCGCTTCATCGTCCTCCTGAGCGTGTTCATGCCAGTAAGCGCCCACCTCTTGCAACCCGACGACATCCGCATGGGTTTGGGCAATCACCTTCGCTATTCGCTGCAAATCGTATTTTCCATCCATGCCGACCCCGCCGTGCGTGTTATAGGAGACAAAGGTCAGGGCCGAGGGAGCGAACTGCTTGGCTGCGGCAGGCGATTCGGCTGCCCACGCAGGTGACGCGAGACAAGCCAGGCACATCCCGGCCGTGGTAAAAGTCGAGAGCAGCGTGTGACGCCACCGCATACAAATTCACCTCATCCTTGCTTTTTCGGTAGTGTTTGCGCGGAAGTGCGGAATTACGCATGGGCAGCGTGCACCGTCTCGGCGTGATTTGGTAAAATCATTTCATTAAACTTCATTCAACTTGCGTGAATCCAGGAGGGAATCGGGAATGTCGAAACGCACCCTCACCGCGGAGGATTTATATCGTTTTGCTTGGTTATCCAATCCCGCGCTGTCGCCCGACGGGCAGTGGGTCATCTTCGAGCGCATGACGGCAAAGGAGAAGGAGGATGATTACGAGACCCAGCTGGTTTTGGCGCGCATTGACGGAGAGGAGGTACGGGACCTCACAAGTGCCGGCACAAACAACTATGAAGCCGTGTGGTCTCCCGATGGGAGTCAGGTCGCTTTTGTGTCCAACCGTGCCTACGGTACCCAGGTTTGGTTATTGCCGAGGGACGGGGGCGAGGCACGCCGGCTGACTCGGCTGCGCTATGCGCCGAGCCGTTTGGCCTGGGCCCCGGATGGGCACAGTCTGTATGCGTTGGTCCCGGTGTCGAGATATCCGGATGTGGGTGAGGTTGAACTTCTGGACCCCGGTCTTTCCGATAAAGAAGTCAAAGAGGCGCTGGATAAAGAGAATCAGGAGTGGGCGGAGAACCCCAAACGGTATGGTCGCTTGTATTACAAAGCGGATGGCGTCGGGTTGTCCCGGGAACGTATACGGCAATTGGTGCAAATTGACGTCGATACGGGCGATTGCCGGCAGCTTACGCGGGAACCCGAGGGCGTTTCTTCGTTTGCGGTCGCTCCAGACGGAACGGAACTGGTCTTTACGACGAACCGACGTGAGAACCCGGACATCCATTGGTGGTATGAAGACGTCTACCGCTTGTCGGCAAGCGGCGGCGAGGCCGAACTGCTCACGGAAAACGTGGTCGCGCATGAATTGGCGTACGCACCCGACGGTCGCTCCCTGGCGATTCTCGGGCATGGAGAGGAACTGTATGAGTATTGGTCCGCCGCCCATACACACCTGTTTGTGCTGTCGCGCCAGGATGGGACGCTGACCAAGCTCACACAGGCGTTTCCCGACGAACTCGGGGATGCGACCGGCTCGGACATGCATGGTCAGGTGAAAACGCAAGCGCCCGTCTGGTCGAAGGATGGCCGTTATGTCTACGTGTTGTCGGCGCGTCAAGGCCGCTGTGAAGTCGTCCGGTTTGCGACGGACGGGAGCACGCCACTGGGCGAAGTCGTTATCGGCGGCGATCGAGACGTGTACGGCTTCACCAGTGATGGGGAGGCTCAATTTGTCATCACCTACGCTACCCCCACGCACCCAGGCAGGGTGGCAGCGGTACGCATCGGGGAGGGGGTACGACCGCGGACTCCACGTACGGTGATGGACGCGTTGGACGGGAAGGTGCCGTTTTTCCCGACGCAGGAGACGCGCTTGGACCGCTCGAACGAGTGGCTGGAGGAAGTCTCCCTTGTAGATCCCGAACCGTTTTCGTATTCGTCCGTCGACGGGTGGCAAGTTCAAGGTTGGGTGATGAAGCCGGTGAACTGTGAACCTGGTCGGAAGTATCCGGTCCTGCTCGAGATCCACGGCGGTCCGCAGACGCACTACGGCTATGCTATGTTTCAAGAGATGCAATGGTTTGCAGCGCAGGGATATGCGGTGGTTTACACCAATCCCCGCGGCGGTACGAGCTATGGCCAGGAGTTTGTCAATGCGGTCCGGCATCACTATGGCGAAGCGGACGCGGCGGATGTTCTGAACGGGTTGGACGCTGCCCTGGGTCAGTTCGACTTTTTGGACGGGCAGCGGGTTGCGGTCACCGGGGGCAGCTACGGCGGGTTTATGACCAATTGGCTGGTTGGGCATACGGATAGGTTTTTTGCCGCGGTCACGCAACGCTCGATTTCAAACTGGATTTCGTTTTACGGCTGCAGCGATATCGGCCCTTTGTTCGTCGAGAGTCAACTGGGCGTGAGCGATGTGATTGCCGAACGGGATCGATTGTGGCAGATGTCGCCGCTGGCGTATGCAGACCGCATCACGACCCCGCTCTTAATCATCCATTCGGAGAACGACCTGCGCTGTCCGATGGAACAGGCAGAACAGCTGTACACGACGCTCAAACGGCGCGGTGCGGAAGTTGAGTTGTTGCGGATTCCCAATGCCAGCCACGGCTTATCCCGCGGAGGCAAGCCGAAACTGCGGCTGGCCCGGCTTTACGCCATATTCAATTTTATCGATAGTCATCGGCCCGAATGATTCACCGCAGCTTGATGGGGCGTCCCTTTGCACAAACCGATGAGGTTTTTGCAAAGGGACAGCCCCTTTCGGCATTGATTCGTATTGACGCCGCCTCGGTGAAGGCGTACCATGAGACTGCGGTCCATTGTCGAAATAGAGTTTCAAATATGTAATGTAAGCGCTTATTTGGTCGGCTGGAGGGGGTGAGTGTATGGAATATGAGGTTCCGTCTGTCGCCTTGGCGGCTCGCATCCTGAAACTCCTCAGCCGCTATAAGCACAAGCACTGCTCTCTGAAGGAAATTGCGGAACGGCTGAACACCAACAAGACCACCTGCCTGCGCGTACTACGGACGCTGGAAAGGGAAGATTTTCTCAAGTATGACTCGGAGACGAAAAAATACAGTCTCGGTCCCTATCTCATCCCGCTCGGCAAGCGGGCGAGTGCGTTGAACGACTTTGTCTCGGCAGCCATGGCGGAACTGGCCGTGGTGGCGGAAGCGACCGGGTTCACCACAGTCCTGGTCGAACGCCTGCAGGACGATAGGCTCATCTACATTGCTTCCGAACAGCCGGCCCATGACCATCCCACCATCTCGGTTTCGATTGGTCAGCAGTTCCCGCTCGGGGGGGCTGCGTTTGGTCGCTGTTTTCTCGCCTTCGACGACGAATCCGAGTGGCAGCGGTTTGTCGAGCGAGGGATGATTCGGTACACCTCGCATACGGAGGTCGAGCCGGAAGAATTCCTGGCCTCCTTGCGCGAGGCGCGCCGTCGAGGCTACACCGTATCTCACGGCACGTTGATGCAAGGTATCACGTCGATTGCCGCCCCGATTTTCGGGAAGTCAGGGCGTGTCGAGTTGGTCATGTCGTCGCTGGCGATGACTTCGCAGCTGGATGAGGAGACTGTCGCCAAGACCGTCCGCGTTCTGCTGGAGCACACGCGACGGCTTTCGCGTCAACACGGTGGTATGGCTGTAGCCGATGAATACGCCTAACAGACCATGTTTATGAAGAGGGGGAGAAAACCTTGGAGTTTCGGTTGCCACCAGACGTGATGGAGATGAAACAAACCGTCCGTGATTTTGTCGATCACGAAGTGGAGCCGTTGGCGATGCAGATTGAGGAGCAGGACCGGGTTCCGGACGCGTTGCTCGAGAAGTCGAAAGAACTCGGTTTGTTTGGGCTCAGCATCCCAGAAGAATACGGCGGACTCGGGCTGTCGATGCTCGGCAAGTGTGCGGTGTTCGAGGAACTGGGCCGCACTATCAACGGATACACGACCATCATCGGCGCCCACAACGGCATTGGCAGCGTAGGCATCGTGGCCCTGGGAAGTGAGGAACAAAAGCGCCGCTATCTGCCCAAGATGGCGACCGGAGAGTGGATTGGCGCTTTCGCGTTGACCGAACCACAGGCGGGATCGAACGCAGCCAACCTGCGTACGACCGCCGTCAAGAAGGGAGACCGGTATATCCTGAACGGGCAGAAGATCTACATTACTAACGCTCCCATTGCGCACGTATTCACGGTTATGGCGGTGACCGACGCGAGCGCGGGGGCGAAAGGCATCACCTCATTCATCGTCGAACGGGATTTTCCGGGCTTTCATGTCGGACAAATCGAAAAGAAGATGGGGCTGCATGGTTCACAGACAGCGCAATTGTACTTCGAAGACCTGGAGGTCCCGGAGGAGAATGTGCTCGGGGAGGTCGGCCGCGGCTATGTGAACGCTCTGAGCATTCTGGCCAACGGCCGGGCTGGACTAGCCGCGCGTTGTCTGGGCTCATGCGTATACTTGTTGGAGAAATCGCTTGAGTACGCAATGACCCGAGAGCAGTTTGGCAAGCCGATTTTTGAACAGCAGGTCATCCAGCATTACTTGGCCGAAATGGCGCTGGAAATCGATACCCTGCGCGCCTACATGTATAAAGTGGCCTGGCAGGCGGACCAAGGACAGAAAATCATTAAGGAAGCGGCGATGTTGAAATTGTATGGTTCCGAGGTGTATAACCGAGTGGCGGACAAAGCGGTGCAAATTCATGGGGGAATCGGCTATATTGCGGATTATCCCATTGAACGGTTTTACCGTGATGCCCGCATCACACGAATCTATGAAGGCACGTCGGAAATTCAAAAGAACATTATCGCCGCGCAGCTAAAAAAAGAGTACGAGACGCGGACTGGGCGTTAAGACTTCGACGTGCGCGCAAAGGGGGGCGCCGATGCACGCACTGGTTGTCAGGACAGAGGAGCAGCTCCAGGAGTGTCTACAAATTCGTCGCGAGGTGTTCATTGAGGAGCAAGGGGTCCCCGAGGAGTTGGAAATGGACGAGCTGGATAGGGTGACCGCCTGTACCCACCTACTCGTCCGCGATGCCCGAGGATGTGCGCAGGCCACTGCGCGCGTGAAGCGGCTTGACGACGAGACCGGGAAGGTTCAGCGGGTGGCCGTACGCAAGGCAGCGCGTGGTGGCGGCTACGGCCGGATCGTCATGGAGGCGGCGGAAGCTGTGGCACGACAGCTCGGCTGCGCCCGGGTGGTGCTCGACGCTCAGTGTCAGGCGCAAGGGTTCTATGAAAGGCTCGGGTATCGCGTGGTCAGCCCGGAGAAGTTCCTGGATGCCGGCATCTGGCACGTCCGCATGGAAAAGGAACTGTCCGGTTAACCCAGGGATGGCGAAAACCGATGGGCGATCCAGTTTGGATTGCCCATCGTTCTTGTCTACGGGGCAGGTATGACGGTCGGTAAATTCGGTATTTGGGATTCGCAGTTTGGACGACACTCTGCTAACCTATAGATAGTGTGCTCTGGCGTTGAGCACCAGGTTTGAGACGGAGGGTGTATGATGGGACCTATCGATAAACAGGCAGTGCAGAACGCCTTGAACGCCTTTGAAAACCAGGACGTCTATGTGCACTTAGAGACCACCAACGGGGCATATGCTGCCCATCGGCAAGAGTCTGCGCTGACCGTCTGCGCCTACATTCGGAATGGTCGCATCCGCTTTCACCGCGGGGTTGTCAGCGGGGATGGGCCGTTTCGGGTCGGCCTGAAAATGAATGAAGGCTGGGTGTACGCAGAGGGGCTTACTGACTATGAGGTGGATGGTGAAGGACGCCTACTGATGGCAGGCCACGACGCGGATGGGCGTTTGGCGATAGCCCTGGAGCTGAGCCGGACACCGTTTCGTATTTGAACCTCCGGACGGTACTTCCAAACCTTGGCGACTACGGGTCGGACCCGGCGAAAAGGGAGATGAACGACTTTGGAACGACATGTACTCGTTGTCTTTCCGCATCCAGACGATGAGACGTTTAGCAGCGGTGGGACCATCGCGTTACATACGACTGCGGGCACCCCGGTCACATACGTATGCGGCACATTGGGCGAAATGGGCCGAAACATGGGCAAACCGTTCTTTGCAACGCGCGAGTCGCTGCCGGACGTCCGGGAAAAGGAACTGCGCGAGGCCTGTCGAGTCTTAGGCATTCGCGACCTCAGGCTGCTCGGTCTGCGGGATAAAACCGTGGAATTTGAGGACCGCGAGGTACTGGCCGGTCGGATTAAGGATATCATTGAGGAACTCAATCCTTCCTTAATCATCACGCATTACCCAGGGTTTGCCGTGCATCCAGATCATAACGCGCTCGGGGCAGCCACGATTCGAGCGGTCGAAATGTTGCCGAAGGAGCGGCGACCTGTCGTGCACTGCAGTGCGTTTTCCAGAGACACGCGGGAAAAACTGGGCGATCCCGATGTCATCAATGACGTGAGTTCTGTCATCGACATCAAGATGGCGGCGATTCGGGCCCACCGGTCGCAGTCGGAGGCGATGTTAAAACGGCTGGAGGAGGAAGCCCAACATCGCCCGGAGATTTTGCGCCAGGCCAAGGCGGAGCGAAGCAGAGAGGCGTATTACACGTACCGATTCGACGACTGACGGGGAAGAGGTCGCCCGGAAAGGGTTAGGGCCGCGGGATTTTACACAAACTCCTAGACAGACCATGTCGAGGAGGATTCCGATGGCCGCGTCTACGTCGAAAGCACTCGTGATTGGTGCACTGGCCGCCGTGCCGTTTGTGATGGTCTTAGGGAACTCGGTCCTGATTCCGGTACTGCCGGAAATGGCCCGTCAGATGCACGTCAGCAAAATGGCCATCAGCCTGCTCATCACCCTGTTTTCGGTGCCGGCGGGGGTCGTCATTCCGCTCGCCGGCGCGTTTTCGGACGCCCTCTCGCGCAAGTGGGTCGTCATCCCGTCGTTGTTCTTGTTTGGGGCAGGCGGTGTCCTCGCCGGCGTATGCGCAGCCGTTTTGCCGCATCCATACGTGTGGGTGCTCATTGGGCGCATACTGCAGGGAATAGGGGCTGCAGGCACCGCCCCGATTGCCATGGCCTGGATGGCCGACCAGTTTCAAGGCGCAGAACGCAGCAAGGCCTTGGGCGCTAGCGAGGCGGGCAACGCCTTTGGCAAGGTCACAAGCCCGATTCTCGGGTCAGCTGTCGGACTGATTGCCTGGTTCGCCGTATTCTTTGTCTTCCCACTGTTATGTCTGCCCTTAGCCTGGGTGGTGTGGCGCACCGTTTCTGATTCCAAGCGTCCCGAGAATCGTCAAAACCTGCGCGACTACCTGCGTTCGCTGGGGCAACTGTTTCGTCGCGAAGGGCACTGGTTGTGGGTCGCGTATCTGTCGGGTGCGGCTGCCCTTTTCAATCTGTTTGGCGTGCTGTTCTACCTCTCGGACTTGCTCGAGACGGTGTACAAAGTGGCGGGCATTCGCCAGGGCCTGTATCTGGCGATCCCGCTCGTCGCGCAGACGCTTGCGGCTCTGGCTGCTGGCTGGTTGATGAACAGCCGCAAGCAGCTCATGAAGTGGCTTTTGGTAATGGGGTTTGTACTCTTGGCGGCGGCGCTCGGCTGCGCCAGTTGGCTGGTGGATAGGCCATGGTGGCTGCTCGCGCTTTTAACCGCAGGGGCCATCGGGACGGGAAGCATCCTGCCCAGCTTGAACACCCTGATTACGTCTGTCGTCGGCCAAGAGCAACGGGGCATCGTGACTAGTTTTTATAACTGTGTGCGATTTCTTGGAGTGGCTTTCGGGCCGCCGGTCTATACCTGGCTGCTCTCGTATTCAGCGCGCACGATGTTTCTGGTGGTAAGCGGGTTAGCAGTCGCTTTGGCGATACTGGACGGCTTTTTCATCCGTGTTGGGCACCGCTCGCCGCCACAAAGTGGCGCCCTCGGCGAAAAACGGGGGATGGACCGGAAACGAAGCGCTCGCGTTCACAGGATGAGCAAGGTTTGACGCCGTTTACAGTACGTGTCTGGAAAGGGGACGGTCAGCCCCACGAAACAGCATGTCTCCCCAGTCGTCCGAATAAGGTAAGAGTGGACGTGTACTGAGGAGGCGGGGCCATTGCCCACCCCAGAGTTTCTGCTGATCCTGTTTGTGGTCATTGGTGTGGTCGGCCGGGTGCCCACCATCTCCGCCGCGGCGAGCCTCTTGTTGCTGCTGCGGCTCTTGCACTTAAATCGCTATTTACCTCTAATTGAGCGACGGAGTCTGGAATTGGGGTTGTTATTTCTCATGATTTCCATCCTCGCGCCCATAGCCAGCGGCCGCGTACACCCCAAGCAGATGCTCGAATCCACTCTCAGCCTGACGGGACTGGCGACTATCCTCGGTGGTGTGATGGCGACCGTGCTCAACGCCCGTGGGATGGAGCTACTGCAGGCCTCACCGGCCCTGTTGTTCTGTGTCGTGATTGGTTCTGTCATCGGCATCGTCTGGTTTGGTGGCATGCCGGTGGGGCCGCTCATGGCGACTGCGCTGGCTGCGGTCATGCTCGGGGTTGCGTCCTGGTTTCGCTAGCCCCTTTTACGCAAGGGTACACCCCCGCGTGTCGGAGCAAAGAACCAACGAGGTATGCCGACGGTACGATTGCGTCAGGCGGCACAGGCCTATGCATTTGGCTTGGCGAGATAAGGATTACAGCGTTTTTTCCCGGGTCACCGATACCACCGTGGGGACGTCCTCGCCGCCGTTGGGGCCTTCTTTGGCGGCCCATGTCCAACGGTTGTTCGCCGTGAAATTCCACAACGTGGCCAGCACAATCCCTGCCATCTGCCCTATCAGCTCCGGCAGGTGCAGCCACGAGAAGGCTTGCGCCACGGCCGCCGTAATCGCGATGCCGACGGCGGAGATGGCCATGAACATCGGCAGCTGCAACCACTTGTGCCAGCGTTTGCGGGCGGATCGCTCCCGCCAAGTGACGCGATCATTCCAAACGTAGTTGTGCAGCATGGCGGCAACCGAGGCCACGACGGAGGCGCCGAGCACGGGGATTCGTGTAAGCTTCAGAAGGAGGCTCATGATGCAGAGATTGACCACCACCCCGAGCAATCCGACCAGACAAAACAGATAGAACCGGCGTTCTTCGGGCAGTGAGGCGATGAGGCGAACCAGATGACGAACGTAGTTCCACTGCTCACGCAGGCTCATTTTCGATTCGCCGGCACGACGGGCGATAAACTGGTAGGGGATTTCGTGCACCGTGCGATAGTTTCCTTTGGCTAAAATTTCAATGAGAATCTTCCAGCCGACCGGATTCAATTCGACACCGTCAATCACGGAGCGACGGATGCCGAAGAAGCCGCCGGTGCAATCGGAGACGTGGCGCAGGCGGTGCAGGGCGAGCTGCCCCATTTTCCGCGCTGTCCAGGAGATGAGCTTGCGAAATCCAATCAATCCTCCGTCCGATCCGCCCGGGACAAAGCGGCTCGGTATCACTACGTCAATCCCCTCGAGGAGTCGCTCCATCACCTTCGGCAGGACTTCAGGCGGATGCTGGAGGTCGGCGTCCATGACGATGAGGTAATCACCGGCCGCCACTTGAAACCCTTCCACCACCGCTGAGGCCAAACCGCGGCTGTGGTTCCGGTGGTGGACATGCACGTGCGGGTCTTCTCGCATCAACCCGTCGAGAATCTCGGGGGTATCATCGTCGCTGTCATCGACGAACCATAACTCATACGCATCGGTCTTCTCCGCCAGGACCTCCGCGATACGGCGGGCGAGGATGCGGACGTTATCCCGTTCATTGTAAGTCGGCACGATGATACTGAAGCGCACGCACATAGCCCCCTAAATACAGGCAATAACAGGCTGATTATAACTCTTTTATAAGACTCATTGTAGCCAGCTAATCCACGTCGTACCCTGCATCCTTTTGAAATTCGTTTTCGGATTCGGGGGTGCCAAGTTTCAGGAACAAGCATACCCCGCCAAGGGTTAACAGCCCACCGATGGCCTGCAGCGGCCTCAGGGGTGCGCCGAGTAGCAGACAGGCTAATAGAATCGCTCCCACAGGTTCGCCGAGAATCGCCATAGAAATGTGGGTGGCACGGATGTGCTGGAGCAGCCAGTTGAACAAGGAATGACCAAACAGGGTTGGGATGACGGCCATGAGGACAAACATCCACCATGCCTGTTTCGGATAGGGAGCAAACGGGATTCCCAGCCATAGATTGTAAACCGCCAGCAGGGCGGCCGCGCCAAGAAACACGAAAAAACTGTAGATCCCCGAGTCCATGCGCGTGCGCAGGCGTTGGCCGGTCAACATGTACCCGGAGACCGCCAAGGTACCAAGGAGAGATAACATGTCCCCATAGAGCGCCCGATGCGGTCCCTGGGCGTCCGCCAGCGCGATGACCGCGCTGCCGATAAGCGCCAGCAGCATGGCCAGGATGCCGCCAAGGCGCGTCCTTTCGCCAAAGAGGAAATAGGCGCCAATCATGACGAACACGGGTTGCAGGGACAAGAGAATCATGGAGCTCGCCACGCTGGTGTATGCGAAAGAACCTATCCAGCATAAAAAATGCAGGCCCAGGAATACCCCGGAGAGCGCTAGGAGCGCCGCGTCTTGTCGCCGAACTTGCCGGATTTCGCGGCGACGGCGAACGACCATCGGCAGTACGAGCGGCAGGGTAAAGAGCAGTCGGTACATCCCAATCACGGACGCCGGGGCGGGGGTCCATTTGATGAAAATGGCCGAAAACGAAACCGCGATCACGCCGACGCCAAGCAATACAAACAACCATTTGGTTTTCCCTGACCTGGCCGGGCCGAAGGGAAGGCGTGCAACCGGGGGCTGCTGTGTAGACGTGGCCATTGTGTAAAAGCCCCTTTCTCGAACGCAAGGTGTGTATGGTTTCCTGCAAGACGCAGTGATTGGTACAAGCGACGAATTCACTGGGGAATGAAACTTTATTATACCAAGTCTTGCATAGATGATTGAAGTCGCCTCCATCTGCCTGAGGATGATGTACAATGATACGCAGGGATTGGGAACGGAGGGCGATTCGGTGTCCGAGTGTATCGTGCAGCGGGTGCTGAACAATAACGTCGTGATTGTTGAAGGGACGGCCGGTGAACAGATTCTCATTGGGCGTGGCATCGGCTTTGGGGTCAAGCGCGGCACACGTATGGATGCGGACGATGCGCGGGTGGAAAAACGGTTTGTTCTGTTGGGGCCGGACAACCGCTTGCAGTTCGAACGGGTCATGTCCCGTCTTAAGCCGGAGGTGGCCGAGGTCGCCGAAGCCATCATCACATTGGCCGAAGACCGCCTGCCGGGGCCGTTGAATGAACGGATTCACATTGCCCTGGCGGATCATATTGGTTTGGCTATTGAGCGGCTTCGGGCCGGCCTGGAGGTTGAGAATCCGTTCGTGGAGGAAATCCAGACGCTCTATCCAGACGCCTGGCGGGTGGCGGAGAGCGCAGCTGCGATGATGACCTGTCGATTGGGCGTTCAGGTGCCGCAGGCAGAAATCGGGTTTCTCGCTTTACACCTGCAAGCCGCCGCGCAGCCGGGCGGATCGTCTGATGTGGCGCGAACGGCTATAGTGGTGCGCAGTGCGGTAGAACAGTTGGAAGCCTGGGTAGGGCCGTTTGACCGCACCGGATTGGAATACGCGCGTCTGGTTTCCCATCTGCGCTTTGCCGTACAGCGGGTCCTGCGCGGGGAGTTGGTTGCAAACCCACTCCTGGACGCCATCATGGAGCGATTGCCGAAGAGTTACGCCAAGGCGCAGGAATTGGCGCAATTGTTAGAACGTAAGATTGGAAAGCCGTTTCCGAGCGACGAAATCGCCTCTTTGGCCATGGTTTTGGCGCGGTTTGTCGGTGAGCGGTAAGGTGGCTGGCGGAGGACGCGTCACCCGGTCAGCCCCAGGATTGTCGAGCAATCGGGAATGTACTATAATCAAGTCGAAGCGTGTTACTGCCGATGCAACGGGCAGGCATGAGCTGAGATTCGCTCACGCCTGCCTTTTTTGTTGCTTAGGGGTCAATCGGTTTCATCGTTTTGCTGTCAAAACCGGTAGAATAGAAGGGCAAGCGATGATACCTCTGCGATTTGAGAAGGGAAGGAGAGTTCTTTCATGACGGAACAGACGGTCACGATTAAGAACCCGAGTGGACTTCATGCCCGGCCCGCTGCCCTCTTGGTTCAGGAGTGTGGGAGGCATAGCTGTCAGATTTGGATTCGTAAGGAGGACAAAGAAGTAGACGCGAAGAGTATCCTTGGCGTGATGTCGCTAGCGGTCCAGTCGGGTCAGACGGTGACCATTCGGGCGCAGGGTGAAGGCGAGGAAGAAGCGCTCAAGGCGGTCGTTGCTTTGATTGAAAGCGGTCTAGGAGAATAACCGGATAACATGTCTTGATGGGCTCCTCGGTTCCCGAAACAGGGACCGAGGAGCCGATGTGTGTCACGGTGGAAAGGATGGAATGTATGCAATCGGCGCAACAGGTTTTCCAGGGCATCGCGGCTTCGCCAGGCATGGCTGTGGGTCCGGCTTTTATCTGGAAAAAGGACGATGTCGTGATTGTGGAGTGGCAGTTAACACCGGAACAGGCTCCCAAAGAACAGCAACGCTTTGCCGCCGCTGTGGCGCAGGCCAAACAGGAAATCGCACAAATCCGGCAGCAGACGGCAAGACAAGTGGGGGAAACGGAAGCGAAGGTCTTCGATGCCCACCTGGCGTTTCTGGACGATCCGGCCTACACCGGCGAGATTCAGAAACAGATTGGCGACAAGTTCATGGGCGCCGAGTTCATCTGTCAACAGGTGACCGAGGCGACGGCGGAAATGTTGGCGGCCATCCCAGACGATTACCTGCGCGCGCGAGCAGGTGACATCCGGGACGTAGGAAGCCGTCTACTGCGAATTTTGACGGGCCGCGAAAGCGGTAGCAAAGACGTGCCTGAAGGGGCCATCATCGTGGCTGAGGAACTCACCCCGTCCGATACGGCACAGCTGCCCGCTCATGTGGCCGGGTTTGTCCTTGCCCACGGCAGCAAGACGGCGCATACGGCGATTTTGGCGCGGACAATGGGCATTCCCAGTGTGGTGGGCCTCGGCGATGTGGCGTTGGCTGACCTCCAGGATGGCGACACACTGGTGGTCGATGGCGGGTCTGGAACGGTCACCGTGCGGCCGGACGAGATGTTCGAGAAGGCTGCGCGGGAACAAGCTGCACGCGAACAGTCGCGCCGCGAGGCGGCTCGCCAAGCGGCTCAGACACCAGCCCGTACGCAGGATGGGCAGCGCATTGAGGTGTTTGCCAACATCGGCAGCCTCAAGGACATCGACCTGGCGCTGGCCAGCGGCGCAGAAGGGGTGGGCTTATTCCGGACCGAGTTTTTATATCAGGACAGCGGTCATTGGCCGACGGAGGACGAGCAGTTCATCGCTTACCGCACAGTGCTGGAGGCCTTTGCGCCCAGACCGGTCATCATCCGGACGCTGGACATCGGCGGGGACAAGCCTCTGCCGTATGCCGACTTGCCGCGTGAGGAGAACCCGTTCCTCGGGCATCGAGCCATCCGGTTTTGTTTGGCGCACCCGGAGGTATTCCGCGTGCAGCTGCGGGCTTTGCTGCGCGCCAGTCGGTACGGGCAGCTCTGGGTTATGTTCCCGATGATTCAGTCTTTATCCGAACTGCGCCAGGCCAAAGACATTCTAGCCGATTGTCGCCAGGAACTCGCGGCCGAAGGCGTCGAAGTGGCGGCGTACATCAAGGTTGGGATGATGGTCGAAATCCCTGCGGCCGCCATATTCGCGGATGTGTTTGCGCGTGAAGTCGACTTTATGAGCATCGGGACGAACGATTTGACGCAGTATACCTTGGCCGTAGACCGCGGTAACGAGCGGGTTGCGGAACTCTACCAACCCCTGCACCCGGGGGTCTTGCGCCTGGTCGAGATGACCTGCGAGGCGGCGCGTCAAGCGGGAATTCCAGTCGGTATGTGTGGGGAACTGGCGGGCGATGTGGAGGCTACCGAGGTGCTGGTCGGGTTGGGACTGACGGAACTGTCGATGAGTGCCGGGTCCATCCCGTTTGTCAAAGAGCGCTTGGCCCGGATCGACAGTCAAGCGGCAAAGGTGCAAGCGCAAGCGAGGTTGGTGCAGGCGACCGTGGCGGAGGAGATTGGCATATCAGCGAGGTGATGTGCATGACTGCGGAGGATTGGGTCATACAGCACGTTCGAGTGGTCAGCGCGCGCGGCATCCAAGAGGATGCGTTCATTCGCGTGACGGGCGGGATCATCCGGGAAGTGGGGACCGGGGCGTCCCCTTATGATTGGGCATGTCCCGTCATCGACGGGCAAGGATCCTGGTTGCTACCGGGGTTTATTGATATGCATGTGCATGGCGGCAATGGCGCGGATGTCATGGACGGCTCGGTGAAAAGCGTGGAGCGCATCGGGCGTTTTCACGCCGCGCACGGGACAACGGCTTGGCTTCCGACCACCCTGACGGCCGCTGAGGACCGGCTGATGAAGGCCCTGGATGCGGTTCGACAGGCGAGTGACGAGGCGCGACTCATCCCAACGATTCTGGGGGTGCATCTGGAGGGCCCGTTCATCGCTCCTAACCGTCGGGGTGCGCAAAACCCGGAATTTATTCAAGCTCCCTCGGTGGCCGTGACGGAGTCTCTCATGCACCGTGCGTCCGGTCTGGTTCGCTGCATGACGTTGGCGCCGGAACGGCCAGGTGGCCTCGATCTCGTCCGTTGGCTCGGACAGCGTCAGGTGCTCATTTCGATGGGCCACACCGATGCCTCTTCCGACTTGGCCGAGGCGGCGATTGAGGCTGGCGTCCGACGGGCCACGCATCTGTTCAACGGCATGCGCGGACTTCACCACCGGGAGGGCGGTCCGGTTACGGCGGCGCTGTTGGACGAACGCGTGGTCTGTGAAGTGATTGCTGACGGTCAGCACGTCGCCTGGGACGTGTTGAAGCTCGTCGTAAAAGTCAAGGGGCCGGATGGAATCACCCTCATCACGGACGCTATGGCGGCCGCGGGCCAGCCGGATGGGGTGTACGATCTCGGTGGACTCCCAGTGGAAGTGAAGGCCGGACGCGCCTGTTTGGCCGGAACCGAGCAGCTGGCCGGGAGCACCCTGACGATGGACCAAGCGGTCCGCAATATGGCCGCCAAGGTGGGGGTCAGCCTGCCGGACGTGGTCCGCATGGCCAGTACGACGCCCGCTCGCCAGCTCGGATTGGTCGATTGTAAAGGGGATATTGCGGCCGGGATGGACGCGGATTTCGTGCTCATGGATGAGTCTATGTCGGTTCTGGCAACTTGGGTGCAAGGATGCGAGATCTATCGGCGCTCGTAGGAGGGACGACTGGCAGGCAAGTCGATTAGCGCTGCCAGGTCTCCCCCTTGATAGCCGAGCTTACCGTCTCTACCTGTTCCTGCTTGGGGTTGGTACCCATCACGATGTCCAGGGACGGGTTGGTGACCCCAAACCAATAATTTTCGTTCTTATAATGGTGGAGCAGGTGAAACTTCTTCATCCAGCGTCCCCAGGCCGTTTTGGGCACAATCGGGCGATGGGATACGAAATGCGTCCACTCGTAGTACAGTTGAGCCAACGAGGTCCCTGTTATCAGTCCGGCCGTCACCAGCACGCTGCGGGTGATGAGATAGGCAATCCCCCAGTAAACGATGTAGCCAGGGAGATTATAGACATTGGGCGTCAACATGTACTTGAGCTCCGTCGGCTGCTGGTGATGGACCACATGCCCCTCGTACGCCTTGGGCAGGATGAGCTTCAGAATACCGTGTAGGACGAAGCGGTGAGTGATGTATTCAATGAAATAGAAAAGGACGATGCCGCCCGCAAAGGCCAGCCAAAGCTTTGGTCGGTAAGGCTGAATCACCGCGACGACCACGTCGACTATAAAAACCAAGGAGAGAAACAAGACTCGGTGATCCCGCAAGAATTCCTTGCCATATGGCATCGTTCATCGCCTCTATCTACAAATGTGTGTCTGGACAATCTCTATAAGGATCTACATAAGGATCTACGGAAGTCATTTTAGTATAGTTGCGAGTTAATGTCACTCTCTGTCTAGGGGGTTATCAAGAGGAAGTCCATCCAGGTCTGGAAGCAAGGGATAGCCCAGGTCTAGTAAAAATTGTCCCAACAGGAAAACGGGCAGACCGACTACGGTGAAATAGTCGCCTTCTAGCTTCGGGATGAACAAAGAGCCAAAACCTTGAATGCCATAGCTCCCGGCTTTGTCGAGGGGCTCACCTGTAGCGATGTAGGCTTGAATCTGACTCGGCGTCAGGGCCGCCATATCCACTCGAGTCTGACTGTAGCCCAATCGCTTTTCAACGGCGCCGTCCACCGTCCTGCGTAGAACACAGAGCCCACTAAAGACGTCATGAGAGCGGCCTTGCAGACGTGTCAGCATGTCAAAGGCATCCGCCTGTTTACGCGGCTTGCCGAGGATTTCCCCATTGATGGAGACAACCGTGTCGGCTCCGATGATATATAGCGGACGATCAGGCAGTCCAGTATCAACTTGTTGTTTCAACGTTGCCTCTGCTTTGCGTTCGGCCAAAATTTGCACGAGTTGATCCGGAGAAGGGTTGCCGGGAACCGTTTCGTTTGCGTGGTTCGGAATCACCTCAAACGGTTGCTTGAACATGGCCAACAGGTCGCGTCTACGCGGCGACGAGGAGGCCAGGATAAGCCGCGGTCGGGCGTTGGTCTGGGCATGCATCACGGTTTGACTCCTTTCCTGGAAGGTTGCGATCTGGGCGTCTGGGCGCCTCATACATCATCAGCTTATCAACAGATCAAAACGGGAGGCTGACGAAAAACTTGTACAGCCCCCCGTTTCGACGTTGAGAGAAGTCGTTTCCTCTTATAGTTGATGCGCATCCTCAATCTCGTCTTTAATCTCTTCGCGGAATCCCTCAATGGCCCGTTCTCGCCGTTCATTTTTGGCCTCAATCGCAGCCCTGTCCGAAGCTTTCATTTCCTCCTCATGCGCCTTCAGAAAGTCATTCGCTTCCCGGAGGTTGGCCATGGTATTCTGAATCGCGCGCTGGAGTTTCTCCACATTGTCACTGCGGTCATCCGGCTTTGCCATATATCGACACTCCTCTCCGACAAAATGGGCGAAAAACCGAGCATAGCGTGCCTTGGTTGGGGGACTTTTATGCTATTGTTATACGGGCCGCCGGCAGTCAAGCCTTATATAGGATCTCCATGCGAGGTGTAAATGCGTTGAAATCATTCTGGAAATCACTTCCGCTCTCCATCCAACACGTCTTTGCGATGTTCGGATCGACCGTCTTGGTTCCCTACATGACCGGTCTCGACCCGGGAAGTGCCCTCATCGCCAGCGGCGTAGGAACGCTGCTGTTCCATCTCATCACTCGCGGCAAGGTGCCGACCTACCTGGGTTCTTCGTTTGCCTTTATCGCACCCCTGACGCTGTATGTGGGGAAGTACCACTCCCCCGGACAAGCCGCTGCGGGGCTGGTCAGCGTAGCGGTGGTCTACGCCGTTGTGGCGTTGCTGGTGACCCAGTTGGGGTTTGATCGCGTCCGCCGCGTGATTCCCCCGGTAGTCGTGGGCCCCGTCGTCTCCGTCATTGGTTTATCGCTGGCGACCACGGCGGTCACGAATATGGCCGCCGTGCACTGGGATGCCGCCATCATCAGCCTGGCCGCCGCTATCGTAGCCTCTTTGGTCGGCCCACGGCAAATACGTATTGT
The DNA here is from genome assembly GCF_000430585.1 of Alicyclobacillus herbarius DSM 13609. Lineage (GTDB taxonomy): Bacteria > Bacillota > Bacilli > Alicyclobacillales > Alicyclobacillaceae > Alicyclobacillus_G > Alicyclobacillus_G herbarius. The sequence goes on along the minus strand of NZ_AUMH01000009.1, from coordinate 98,644 downwards.
CCCGCTGCTGATTGGGATCATCGTCGGCTACATTTACGCATATCTGCGGGGGATGGTCAATCTCCAGCCAGTGGCAGGGGCGCCCGTCCTATCGTTGCCCCACTTTACGATGCCGCATTTTACCTGGAACGTCATCTTGGCCATGGCGCCCATTGCTCTGGTCACGATGGTCGAAGACCTCGGACACATGTTCGTCCTCAATGAAATTATTGGCCGGGACGTGACAAAAGATCCCGGGTTTGCTGCGGTGCTTTGGGGGAATGGCGCTGCCACAGTTCTTTCGTCCTTGTTGGGAGGACCGGCGCAGACAACCTATGCGGAAAACCTTGGCGTGTTGGCGATTACGCGTCAGTATTCCAGCCGTATTATACAGGGAGCAGCCGTCGTCGCCATCATTCTCGGTTTGTTTGGCAAAGTCGGAGCACTCATTCACACCATTCCGGTACCCGTCATGGGGGGAATCAGCATTCTGCTGTTCGGCATGATTGCTGCGATGGGCATCCGGCATGTCATTGAGGAACGGGTGGACTTGACGAACATGAAAAACCTGATTGTGGCAGGGATTATTTTTATTGTCGGGGTGGGCTATCCGAACAACGGGGTGGCATTTGCGACACTGGCGGGCTTAATCATCTATTGGCTGCTTCCCGATTTGAACCAAAACAGGGATGATCACTGATTTCATATTTCACTGCTTGCGTGGGCAGTGTAAGGACTGTCGGACACGACCAGGGGGGCTGTGTGATGACATCGAGACGCAAGTCGATTGGACGTGGCGATGAGGCCTCTGGAGCGGTTGCCAGCGCCCTGGCCAGCCAGAGCATGGCACGAGGAGAACCGGAGGAAGAGCTGATGCGGCGTCAGCAGAAGCGGGCAGAGGTAATGCGCGCTTAACCGACGGCTACCTATTGCCGGTCGGGGTTGCACACAAATCCCAAGTCCGACAGGAGACCCGGCGATGTGCCGGGTCTTTCCTTTCGCGACTGTCCATAAACCGCTTTTTAGGTCCGGCGGTTTCTACCATAGCCAGACAAAATCCGACTCCTGTATACTAGACAGAGAAGATTGTCGGATGGATACCGTCCCGGTCTGTGCGAGTCGCAGACATTGGGATACAAAGGGGAGTTGTCATGCTGGTTGTGGGTTTTGTGGCCGGTGTCATTGCAGTCATCCTACTGTTGTGGGGATTGACGCGATTGGTCCGCCGATATGTAAGTCGTTGGCATTTTATTGGTTTTTTGGTCCTGGCGTGTGTGTCTCTGGTAGCGCTTTACCTGGGGCGTCCCCATTATTCGCTTGCGTCTGTGAAGACCGCCGCTGCGCATTCACACGCCTACGTGGTTCACGTCAACACGGTGACCCGCGAGCAGAAACATTTGGAATCGTATGCGGCCGACATCATTCAAAGCGTCCGTGCCGCGCATCCAAACGCTTCCGCCGTGGCCGTCGAATTTTATATCGGGTCCAGTTCCTCTTGGCAGGCGCGGGCAATCTGGGCGCCAAATGGCGATTGGCAGGCGGGCTTACGGCCGAATACCCAAACGTTGGCTCCTTACCGTACGGTGTTTGATTATCAACTACCCTAACGCCGGCGCCAGCGTGGCCGCGTGCTGAGCGGCGCTCGCACCTGCGAGGTGACCGGTGGAAAAGGCGACGGTGATGTTATAGCCGCCCGTATGGGCATGTACGTCCATCACCTCGCCCGCGAAGTACAGACCTTTGCATTTCTTGGACGCCATGGTGCGCGGATCGATTTCCTTGATGGACACACCCCCGCCCGTAACCGTCGCCTGGGCGAGGGGCAACGTTCCGTCAATCGGAAGTGAAAAGCGCTTGCTGACCTGTACCAGCTGCGCGAGTCCGTCGTTTGGCAAGTTGGCCATCGTGAGACCGCCATCGATTTGGGTTCGCACGAGGATGGCGTTTGCGAGGCGCTCGGGCATATGTTCGGCTAAGCAGGTCTTGACATGTTTGCGTGGCGTTACTTTACGGGCCTTGCGCAGGTGGTTGTCTAATTCACCCGAACTCACGTCTGGAATCCCGTCAATTTCTGCGCTCAAACGAACGTTCGCATCCTTCAACATCGCTGTGGATACGTAGTGGCTGCAGCGGAGGGCGGCCGGGCCGCTGAGGCCAAAATGGGTGAACAAGAGGTCGCCCGTCTCAGTAGTCAGCCGACGCCCATCTTGGCGCCGGATGGTCACACTTGTTCCGCGTATTGACAGCCCCTGCAAGGATCGACTCCGAATCAATGGATCCGGACTGGTTAGCGGCACCTCGGTCGGATAGGGTTGAACAATCGTATGACCAACGGCACGCGCCCAAGGGTAGGCGTCTCCCGTACTGCCGGTCTTTGGAACGCTACACCCGCCGGTTGCCACAACGACAGATAGAGTCTCAATGATGCGGCCATCTTTGAGCGATACTCCGGTCAGCACCGGCCCGTCGATGTCCGAGCGTGTACATAGAGCCTGGACGGGGCAATCGAGCCACATCGCGACGCCAATGTCCAAGACATGGGAAACCAGCGCCTGCACGACCGTCTGCGCCTTGTCGCTGATTGGAAAGACACGTCCTCGGTCTTCTTCTTTGAGTCGGATTCCCAGCCTTTCGAAAAACGCCATGACGTCCCGGTTGCCAAAGCGCGTCAGGGCTGAATACAAGAAACGGCCGTTGCCAGGGATGTTTTCCAGCAGCTCGGGCAGAGGTTTGGCGTTGGTCACGTTGCAGCGGCCTCCGCCGGAGATGCCCAGCTTTCGTCCGGGCTTATGTCCTTTCTCCAGGATGAGTGTACGGGCTCCCGCCTCACGCGCCGCGATGGCGGCCATGAGTCCGGCGGGGCCGGCCCCGATGACCACTACATCCCATCCCCTGCGTGGCTCTACCATCCGACCGCCTCCTAAAAGTGCGTGTCCGTACAACCGCTAAAATCGCTTCATCAGTTTAACGGAACCCGAGGTATACAGGCAAATCTCCCAGTCGTTTCGTTTTCGCGTTGGACTGATCTACAATGGGGGACGGTGTCAGACCACAAGAAGGTGGGTGCAGCATGAATCCATTTCGCTTTCACAATCCGACAACGTTGTATTACGGAAAGGGCCAGATTGAGCATCACTTGGCCGAGGAAGTGCTACAGTACGGGAAAAGGGTCCTCCTGGTATACGGTAGCGGCAGCATCAAGCGAAACGGTCTTTATGACAAAGTCATGACGATATTGCGTGACGCGGGCGTGACTGTGTTTGAGCTTTCTGGAGTTGAGCCCAATCCTCGCTTGAGCACGGTTTATCGTGGGATTGACCTGTGTCGCAATGAATCGATAGACCTGATTTTGGCGGTGGGGGGCGGATCGGTTTTAGACTGCGCCAAGGCCATCGCGATGGGGGTGAAGTTTGAAGGAGACGTGTGGGACATCTATCAACGCAAAGCGCAGGCCACCGATGCGCTGCCGCTGGGAACTATTTTGACCCATGCCGCGACCGGATCGGAAATGAATTCGGGTGGCGTGATCACCAATTGGGATACGAAGGAAAAGCTCGGCGGGGGTTCACCCTACACGTTCCCGCGCTTTTCGTTCTGTGATGCGGAAAACACGTTCACGGTGCCCCGTGAGCAGACGGTATACGGCATCTGCGACATGCTGGCGCACTGTTTCGAGCATTATTTTCATCCGACCCCGAACACGCCGCTGCAGCAGCGGCTGATTGAGTCGGTTATGTCCACCATCATCGAGACAGCTCCGAAGGTGTTGGAGAATCCGACCGATTTTCAGGCTCGCGAGACCATCATGTACTGCAGCACGATGGCGCTGAACGGCATGATCAGCATGGGCATTGAGGGAGACTGGGCGTGCCACGCCATCGAGCACGAAATCAGCGCGATTTATGACATCCCGCACGGTGGTGGATTGGCGATTGTCTTCCCACAGTGGATGGAACACGTGTTGTCCGCCGGGCCGCAGCGGTTTGCCCAGCTGGCGGTTCGCGTGTTCGGCGTCGACGCCACCGGCAAGAGTGTCGAGGAGCTGGCGCGGCTGGCGGTGGAGGAGGTTCGCGCGTTCTATCGTCAGATTGGCGCGCCGATGCGCCTAGCCGATTACGAGATTGGCGCGGAGCAGCTGCCACGGATGGCCAAACAGGCCGTACGCTTTGGGCCCATCGGTCACTTTAAGCAGTTGCATGAGCAAGACGTCTTGACCATCCTTCAAAACAGCCTCTAAGAGACCCAGGGTGGTCCCCTGTTGATTACAATAACCTAATCGCTTCGAACGCCATGAGTTCGGCATATCGCCGATTCGTGGCGTTCGTTTGTATTGAAAAAGGAGGGGGCATGAATCCCCCTCCTACTCGATTCCAGCCACAAGTTTGAAGTTCGTGTTCATTATTGCGCCGTGCCGCGCACGAAGTTGCGCAGGACGGTCTGCAGGATGCCGCCGTTGCGGAAGTATTCGATGTCCACCTGGTTATCCAGACGCGCGGTGGTGGTGAATGTAAAGCTCGATCCGTCCTCACGCGTGGCCTTGACGGTGATGTCCTGGCCGGGCTGCAAGTCGCCGTCCAAGCCGAGGATGTCGAACCGCTCGCGGCCGGTGATGCCGAGCGACTTCCAGCTGTCTCCCTGTTTGAACTGCAGCGGCAGTACGCCCAGACCCACCAGATTGCTGCGGTGGATGCGTTCAAAGCTTTCCGCGATGACCGCGCGCACCCCGAGCAGGATGGTGCCTTTCGCAGCCCAGTCGCGCGAGCTGCCCGTACCGTATTCCTTGCCGGCGATGACAACCAGCGGCTGACCGGCTTCCTTGTACTTCATGGCCGCGTCATAAATTGGCATGACCTCGCCCGTCGGCAGATAGGTGGTGTAGCCACCCTCGGTTCCCGGAGCCATCTGGTTGCGGATGCGGATGTTCGCAAACGTTCCGCGCATCATGACCTCATGGTTCCCGCGGCGCGATCCGTACGAGTTAAAGTCGGCTGGCTTCACGCCATGTTCACGCAGGTACTTGCCGGCCGGGCTGTCGTAGGCGATGTTACCCGCAGGCGAGATATGGTCGGTCGTTACCGAGTCGCCCAGGAGCGCCAGCACAGCCGCGCCTTCGATGCTCTGCGCCTTTGGCACGTCCGCAGTCAGCCCAACAAAGAACGGCGGCTCCTGGATATAGGTGGAAGCTTCGTCCCACTGGTACAGTTCGCCTTCCGGACTGGACAGGGCGTTCCAACGCTCGTTGCTGTTGAACACGTTGGCGTACTTCTTCTGGAACAAGTCCGGTGTGATGACCGAACGAATGACCTCTGCCACTTCGTTCGAAGACGGCCAGATGTCCTTCAGATACACCGGATTGCCGTCTTTGTCCTGACCGATGGGGTCGCTCGTCAGGTCGATGTCGACCGTTCCGGCCAATGCGTAGGCAACTACGAGCGGCGGTGAGGCCAGGTAGTTGGCACGCACCAACGAGTGGATGCGGCCTTCAAAGTTGCGGTTACCGGACAGCACCGCAGAGACGAGCAGGTCATTCTCTTTCACCGCGTCGGAGATAGCATCCGGCAGCGGGCCGCTGTTCCCGATGCAGGTGGTGCAGCCGTACCCGACCACGTCAAAGCCTAACTGCTCCAGGTAGGGCAAAAGCCCGGACTTTTCCAGGTAGTCCGTAACCACGCGTGACCCGGGAGCCAGGCTCGTCTTCACGTAGCCAGGCGTCTTCAGACCTTTTTCGACCGCCTTTTTCGCCAACAGACCGGCGCCCACCATGACCGTCGGGTTGGAGGTATTCGTGCAGCTGGTGATGGCGGCAATGACCACCGCGCCCGGCTTCATGGTCGATTCGACACCTTGTGGATAGGTGACCTTGACTTCCTTTTTCACGTCCGCGTCGCTGAGCCCAAATCCACCCTGGTCGAGCGGTTTTTGCAGCGTCTCTTCGAACGTGGACTTCATTTTCGTAAGCTCAATCTTATCCTGCGGTCGCCGCGGTCCAGCCAACGTCGCCTGGACATCGCCCAGGTTCAATTCCAAGGTATCGGTAAAGACCGGATCGGGCGTAGCATCCGTGCGGAACAAGCCTTGTTCCTTGCAGTATGCCTCTACTAGGCGAATCTGGCTCTCGTCGCGGCCGGTGCTGCGCAGGTAGTTCAAGGTTTCCTGGTCGACCGGGAAGAAGCCCATTGTCGCTCCGTATTCAGGCGCCATGTTGGCAACCGTCGCGCGATCCGCCACGCTGATGTTGCTCAGGCCCGGTCCGTAGAACTCGACAAACTTGCCGACAACGCCTTTTTTCCGTAGCATCTGCGTGACCGTGAGCGCCAGGTCGGTGGCCGTCGCGCCTTCGGGCAGTTGACCGGTCAGCTTAAAGCCGACAACCTGCGGCATCAGTTGATACAGCGGCTGGCCTAGCATGCACGCCTCGGCTTCGATGCCGCCGACGCCCCAGCCGAGAACGCCAATGCCGTTGATCATTGTCGTGTGCGAGTCGGTCCCGACCAGGGAGTCCGGGAACACGACCGTCTCGCCGTCCACCTCGCGCCGTCCGACGACGGACGCCAGGTATTCCAGGTTTACCTGGTGAACGATACCCGTGCCGGGTGGAACAACGCGGAAGTTATCGAACGTCTTCTGCGCCCAGTGCAGGAACTTGTAGCGTTCTTCGTTGCGTTCGAACTCGCGTTGAATGTTGAATTCGAGCGCCTCTTTCGATCCGAACGCGTCGACCTGCACGGAGTGGTCCACGACCAAATCGACCGGAATGAGCGGGTTAATGCGCTTCGGGTCGCCGCCAATCCGCTGCATGGCGGCCCGCATGGCGGCCAGGTCAACCACGGCCGGCACGCCGGTGAAGTCCTGCAGCAAAATGCGCGCCGGCTTGAACGGCACGTCGGCCCGCTGCGGTGAAGCCGCATTCCAATTGGCGAGCGTCTTGACGTGCTCCTCGTCAATTACCCGACCGTCATATTGGCGCACCACCGCCTCCAGCAAAATCTTGATGGAGAACGGGAGTTTTGCAACGTTTGCAATCCCTTTCCGTTCCAGTTCCCCAAGGTGGTAATAGGTGAACTGGTTGTTGTCGACCGTCAGCTTCTTCTTGATGCCGAACGGGTCTTGCAATTGGTTCGCCATTACGTTCCCCCCACTCTGTCAGCGTCTTGTCGACATCCATTTTCGCAGATGTGGCGTTCCGTTGTCGAAGGCAGATACGAAAAGCCGATGAGGCAATTTCAAATCCCAATAGAAGAATCCGCCTTGAGGATCCGCCTCAGACACAGAGTTGACACACAAAGTTCGTACCTTTGACACTCTACTCCCTTTTTGTGACCGTTTGCAAGTGGAGGAGAGACTTTTTCTTGCAATGAACGGACGGATCGCGGCGGTTGTGGTGCAAGCGTATGAAGCGTCTTACCAACGGACATGCTGACGCACGACTTGAGTATTGCCCGATGGCAGGTTGATGGTCAGTTGCAGGGTATCGGTGGTATCGTCGTAGTGGGCGGACGCGAGCGGATGGGTATCCCCGTTTTTAGACCGATAGACGATGGAAAGGAGTTCCCCCTTATCATACAGGTAGTATTTTTGCATGAGGCGCGTGATGAACGCCTGGCGCTCGCTTGCCGAGATGGGACGGGGGACCGTGAGCATATACGACACTGGGTCCAGTCCGGTACCCGAATCAATCACCGTCAAGGTGCCTAGGTGATGGGTGGTGACGTACTCCATAAACGTGTGCTTGTGGGTGGCTTGTCGGGCGGTGGCAATGCGATGCATGACCGGGATTAGGGTCAGCACTAGGGCCGTGATGATGACCGCCATCAAGACAATCCAAGCTCGGGTGCGCCATTGCTGTCGGCCGCTCTGGACACGGTCGATTTGCTGGGAATGCATCCACGTTCCCCCCTAAAAAAACGATGTAAACGAAGGATTGCTACAATTATTAATTATACAGCGTATATGCACTTCACCGTATGACCTTCTGGAATGTCAACGCCCTGACACATTCTTTAGTTATGGAAAGGTGTATCTGACTACCGGTTGGTGCTATCTTGAAAATGGCGATCAGAGGGGGCATGCAACCAGTGATAAAGCGACTGGCAGTCATCTTGTCCATGATAGTGACCGTCTTTATCGGCTTTGGACTTGTGATCCCGGTGTTGCCGATGATGGTGGCCGACGTCGGGGCTAAGCCGTATCACCTCGGCTTGATGCTGGCCGTTTATTCGGCCGTCGCCTTTTTCATTTCGCCGTGGTGGGGGCGGTTATCCGACCGTGTCGGCAGAAAGCCGGTCTTGGTTGTCGGCCTCATCGGTTTTGCACTGAGCTTCTTCCTATTTGGCCTGGCCAAGGATATGCTCTGGCTGATGTATTTGGCGCGGATTATCGGCGGCGGCTTTTCGGGCGCCGTGACCGCCACGGCGATGGCGTACATTGCCGATGTCACGGGGGTAGAGGATCGGACACGCGGGATGGCCTTTGCGGGCATGAGCATCGGGCTCGGTTTTATCATTGGTCCCGGGGTGGGCGGATTCCTGTCCAAGTTCGGCGTCGCTGTGCCGTTTTTTATCGCGGCCGCGTTGGCCCTAGTCAATGCCATCTGGGCGCTCTTATCCCTCAAGGAGCCGCCGCGGGAAACGCGGGTTGCGGTGTCCGTGACTGGTCAATCGCGCTGGGCAGCCTTTGCAGGTCCGTTGAAATACATGTACCTGGTGGATTTTATCGCTCAGTTCACGATAGCGGCCCTGGAAGGCTGTTTTCAGTACTACGAGATGTGGAAGATTGGCGCAACGCCGATGCAGATTGGCTACATGTTCTTCATTTCCGGGATTGTGGGGGCGCTGATACAAGGCGGTATTGTGCAACGCTACGTGAAGCACGGCCGTGAAGTGCCGACGCTTTACCTGGGGTTGGCCGTGTCGGCACTCGGTCTGATTCTGGTTCTATTTTCGCACAGCTTCTGGACCGCAGCCTTGTTTATGACGATTTTTGGCGCAGGCAACACCGTCTTGAAACCCACCGTGACGTCTTTGGTCAGTAAGCGTACGACGGTCGGTCAGGGGCTGGCATCTGGGCTCTTGTCGTCGATGGATTCACTCGCCCGCATCATCGGTCCCTTACTGGCCACCCTCTTGTATCAGTGGGATAAAGGGCTGCCCTTTGTGGTGGCTGCGGTGGTATGTGTCATCGGTCTTGGTTTGGTTCTGGCCTTTCGCCGGTCCGAGCCTGAGCGGACGGGCGCGGCTACGGAAACTGCCTAACCCACCGATATTCTTCCTCACATCCGTCTCACTTCTTACATCCGCCGCCGCGGTTGCTTGACTCGCGGCGGCGTTTCTATGGTAAACTGTATACGTATTCTTCGATTTTGTTCCACTTTTTTGTGCATTTCCTATCGGAATCTTGTTTTGAGTTTGAGAGTATGCGTAGGGCATGGTCGGTACGGGGCTTTGACGGCAAACCTGCAAAGGAGGGGGCAGCGTGTTCTCATCGTGGGTGCCGGTGGAGCTGACCCAGATGGCGCACAATACGGACTCGTTTTTTTACGTCATGCTGGGCGTCGTGACCTTCTTTTTCGTTTTGGTGGAGGCGCTTCTTGTCACATTCTTGATTCGCTATCGCCGAACTCGGAGAAATCAGGTCGGGGCCGCTGTGCACGGAAACACCAAGATGGAAATCATCTGGACGCTGGTACCTACCGTCATCTTGGTCTTTCTGGGCGCCTTTTGCGTACCGTACGTGTATGCGCTTCAAAAACCGCCAGCACAGGATATCACCATTCGCGTCACTGGCCACGAGTGGTATTGGGATTTCGAATATCCGAACGGCGCCCATTCAAGGAAACTGGAGGTGCCAGCCGGGACGCCGGTCCTTTTTGACATCACCTCGGCCGACGTCATCCATGGCTTCTACATACCCGATGTGCGGTTGCAGCAGGACGCTTCGCCAGGCCGAATCACCCAATTCTGGATTACCATCAAACCCAACATGGTCGGACACGTCTTCGATGTTCTCTGCGACCAGTTCTGTGGAGCAGGCCATTCGCAGATGTACGCCACCGGCAAGGTCGTAACTCTGGATGAGTTTCAGCAGTGGGTCGCGTCTCTCAAGAAATGAGTGCGACGTAAATCGTGACGGATGACAGGCGAAAGGCCATGGCGCTTATTGTCTGAACGACCTCTTATCCACTTCAACCAGCGAGGTGAGGATTCATGGAGGCTGTACTCAGCCGCCCGCGCCCGCGTCGACAATCTTTCTTGCGGGAGTGGATACTGACCGTTGACCACAAGAAAATCGGCATTATGTATGGGGTCACGGCCATTTTCTTCTTTCTCCTTGGTGGTTTGTTCGCGCTGTTAGTTCGCACCGACCTGCTCGTCCCGCAAGGCGTTTTCGATCCCCAGTCGTATAACGAGTATTTCACGATGCATGCCACCATCATGATCTTTCTGGTCATTATTCCCTTACTGACTGGGGCCTTTGGCAACTACCTAGTGCCGTTGCACATCGGAGCTCGGGATATGGCGTTCCCGCGGATGAACGCACTGAGCTACTGGCTCTATCTGGTCTCGGGCATCATCATGCTGCTCAGCATGGTCGGCGGGATGCCCGACGCGGGTTGGACGTCCTATCCGCCCTACAGCGTATCCGCGAAAGGGGCCGGCATCGACTTCTGGATTTTCTCGCTCCATATTGCGGGGTTATCCTCCATTCTTGGCTCCATCAACTTTATCGTGACCATCTTCAAGATGCGGGCGCCGGGGATGACGTTTAATCGCATAAGTTTATTCACATGGAGCATTTGGGTGACAGCTTGGATGCAGTTGTTCGGTACGCCCGCCTTGGCAGGCGCCATCACGACATTGTTGTCAGACCGCCATTGGGGAACGGTTTTTTACGACCCGAACGCCGGCGGCGACCCGATGTTGTACCAGCACCTGTTCTGGTTCTACTCGCACCCGGCGGTATACATCATGATTCTCCCTGCGTTTGGGATTATCTCTGAGGTGTTGCCGGTCTTCTCGCGTAAGCCGATTTTTGGTTATCGTGCCATTGCCTATTCGAGCGTGGCCATCGGTTTCCTCGGCTTTTTTGTCTGGGCTCACCACATGTTTGTCGCCGGAATGCAGATGTCGGAAGGAATTCCGTTTATGATTTCGTCGCTCATCATCGCCGTGCCGACATCCGTAAAAATCTTCAACTGGCTTGCGACCATGTGGAGAGGTTCGGTGGAGTACTCGGTGCCGATGATGTACGCATCCCTGGGATTCATCGGTTCTTTCATCATCGGCGGTTTTAGCGGCGTGTTGGTGGCCGCTGTACCGCTGGATATGCACCTGCACGATACGTACTTTGTGGTCGCGCACATCCACTACGTACTGTTCGGTGGGAGTGTCATGACCATCATGGCCGGGTTGCACTTCTGGTTCCCGAAGGTGACCGGCCGCATGTTCAACAATACCCTGGGCTACGTTTCCTTTTGGTTTTATTTCGTAGGCACCCAGCTCACGTTTTTCCCGATGCATTTCCTGGGCTTGGCCGGTATGCCGCGACGGTATGCCACTTACCCACCTCAGTATATGTTCTGGAACGATGTGGCAACGATTGGAGCGTACATTTTGGGGCTCGGGACGTTGCTGATTGTGGCCAACTTATTCTGGTCGGCGAAATATGGCGTGAAGGTGGGGCCAAATCCCTGGGGGGCCCGCACGCTGGAGTGGCAGATTTCCTCTCCACCGCCCGAGCACAATTTTGATGACATGCCAACCGTCACCGACAATCCGTATCAGCCCTATGGCCCACCGAAGCCGGATACAGAACCCAATCCGGCGCCAGCGTGATTGGATGGGCACACAACATGCTGCGAATGACACCTATTTTACCTCTTGCATCCATAGACGCGACGGTTTGGCACGATTATGTATCGTTGCATCCGTTATAACCTGCCAAGGAGGGGATGTGAAACATGGCGGTACCCGTAGAACGCGGGCATGCGGGCCATGAGGAACACATCGATCCGCAAGCCAACGCCAACCTGGCGGTATGGCTGGGGTTGGTTGCGCTCACGTTCATGTCCGCGGTGTTCGTCGCGTCGAATGTGTATCTCAGGGGATGGAACCCAGCGAAGTTTGTTTTGAAGAACCAATTGCTGACCGACCTGCCGTACTGGGATACCCTGCTCCTGATTGTGTCAGGGGTGTTGGTCGTTGTGGCTGGCGTTTTCTTTGCCAAAGACCGGTGGCGGGTTTTTAACTCGGTGCTGGCCCTGGCCGTATTGTCCTGGGTGGCCACGGCGCTGATTCAGTTTCGCCTGATGTTATGGTTTGCCGGGTACAGCAAACAGATTAAAACGATAGATGGGCCGACTTCGATGATTGTCTTTGGTTTGACCGCCGTCTCGGTCATTCTAATTGCCATCGCTGGCTGGTACGCGAGCTTTGCGAACAAGCGCAAAATCAACGAGTTTTTCCCGGTTGCCATGAATGTGTGGGTTTACACCGTCATGTTTGGCATCGTCGTGTTGTTGATGGAACGCGTGCTGACCGTTGGACAGTTTGCCGCCTGGTGTGGCTTGCACGCATAGGGGGAAGATGGCATGCAGCTCATTGCGTTTGCCCTAGGACTGTTTGCGTTTGTCGCGGTCTTTCTGTTGGTGTTGCGTTACACCGCGTATCTATCCAATGTGAAGAAAACTCGGCGGGTGCCGCCGGCACCGGGCGCTCATGCCGTACGCGTAGCTTCGGAAGGTTCTGCGGCCGGCGAGGACGCGTGAACCAAGGCCGTCATCCGGTGCCTTGGGTGCCCAGGCAAGAAAAAGCGGGACTTTATCCCGCTCAGTCTTTCGCGTTGTGATTTTTCATGCGTACCCACTTGCGATTGCCGTTGCTCGTCTCTGGAAACGTATCGCCCCGTTTCAGGTAAACCTTCTGGGGGTCACGGATGGAGGCACTGTCCGGGTGTTCCCCAACCTCGATGTAAAAGCCGTCGTTGGGGACCTCCCAGCCTGGCTCAAACTGCTTGTGTTGTCCCAACTCAGCCACTCCCTGCTTTCGGCTTTCCGAAATAAAGCCAATACAGCCGTCCCGCGCGGGACGGCTGTAGTATGTCCGGAGTGGCTGCATTTATAAGTGTGTCCGGGCAAGCTTTGTAACACGGTCAAGCGATGGTCACGTCATCACACAAGTACACGTCTTGAATCAGATTGAGCAGCTTCACGCCTTCATCCATTGGGCGCTGGAATGCCTTGCGGCCGGAAATCAGTCCCATGCCGCCCGCTCGCTTGTTGATGACGGCCGTCCGCACAGCTTCCGCGAAGTCGTTGGCGCCGGAGGCACCGCCCGAGTTGATGAGACCAATTTTGCCCATGTAACAGTTTGCCACCTGATAGCGGGCCAAGTCGATGGGATGATCCGTTGTCAACTCTGTATAAATCCGTTCATCCGTCTTCCCGTAACTGCTACCTTCCATGTTCAGCGCCTTAAATCCGCCGTTGGTTTCTGGGAGCTTCTGTTTAATGATGTCCGCTTCGATAGTTACGCCAAGGTGGTTTGCTTGGCCGGTCAGGTCAGCCGCGAGATGGTAGTCGACTCCGTCCTTTTTAAACTGCGGATTGCGCAGGTAGCACCACAGAATGGTAAACATCCCCAACTCGTGGGCCTCGTGGAACGCGGCGCTGATTTCCTGCAACTGGCGGGTCGATTCCTCCGATCCGAAGTAGATGGTGGCGCCAATGCCAGCTGCGCCCAGTTCCCAGGCTTGGCGCACGTTCGCAAACAGAACCTGGTCGAATTTGTTCGGATAGGTCAGCAGTTCGTTGTGGTTAATCTTGACGATGTACGGGATTTTATGAGCGTACTTACGCGAGGTCAGAGCGAGCACGCCGAGTGTCGAGGCGACGCCGTTGCAGCCGCCTTCAATCGCCAGTTTCACGATGTTCTCCGGATCGAAATAAGCGGGATTCTTGGCGAAAGAGGCGCCGGCCGAATGCTCGATGCCTTGGTCCACCGGCAAGATGGAGACATACCCGGTGCCGGCCAAGCGGCCAGTGCCCATTAGCTGCTGCAAGCTGCGGAGAACCTGGTTGTTGCGGTTGGAAGCGGCAAAGACTTCGTCGACGCTGTCCGGTCCGGGCAGCGTGAGGCTTTCTTTCGGGATGGTGCGGCAGGTGTGCGACAGCAGGTCTTCCGCTTCGTTGCCCAGGTAGGACACAATTTGATCCATCATTGTACGGAAACACGCTCCATTCCTACCCGCTGATGAACAGCCGGGTCCCAGGGTCTTGGCCAGGGCAAGCCTGTCCACGTTCATAACATACTGTATCAAAACGAGTTGTCCGTTGGGAAGTCGCATGAATGTTTGCTGTCCGCTTACATAGCCGGCAAATTCGTATTCCTGGCGTCGGTGTCAAATCGTGCGGGACACCGGGCCCGGCTCGGGAGCCGATGATGTATAATGAGAGCGAGTCTATGAGCTGGAGGCGACCCTATGTATCTGCGTCAGCAAACACGGCCGGTCCGGGTGGGAGACGTGACCATCGGCGGCGGTGATCAAGTGGTCATCCAGAGTATGACAACGACAAAAACGGCGGACGTGGAAGCGACGGTGCGGGAGATCCTGCGCCTGGAAGAGGCAGGGTGTCAGGTCGTGCGGGTGACCGTCAACACGCGCGACGCGGCCGCTGCCATTCCGGAGATCAAGAAACGCATTCACATCCCGTTGGTTGCGGATATTCACTTTGACTACCGTCTGGCCCTCGAGGCCATCCGTGGCGGGGTGGACAAGGTACGCATCAACCCCGGTAACATCGGCAGCCGGGAGCGCGTCGAGGCGGTGGTCAAGGCGTGCAAGGAGCGTGGCATTCCGATTCGGATTGGCGTCAACGCTGGATCGTTGGAACACCACATCCTGGAGAAATACGGCTATCCGACCGCGCAAGGCATGCTCGAGAGCGCCTTGCACCACATCCGAATTCTCGAAGAGCTGGATTTTTACGACATTATCGTCTCCATGAAGGCTTCCGATGTCCCATTGGCCATCGAGGCATACCGGCTGGCTGCAGAGACGTTTGATTATCCGCTGCATCTCGGGATTACCGAGTCGGGAACGTTGTACAGCGGCACGATAAAGAGCTCGGCTGGGCTGGGCACGCTGTTGTCGATGGGAATCGGGAACACGATTCGCGTCTCGTTAAGCGCCGATCCGGTCGAGGAGGTGAAGGTGGCGCGGGAGCTCTTGAAGACGTTCCACCTCATCTCCAACGCGCCGACCCTCGTTTCTTGCCCGACCTGTGGACGCATTGACATTGATTTGATTTCCGTCGCCAACGAAGTGGAGGAGTACCTGCAGCATATTCAGGCGCCGATTAAGGTTTCTGTATTAGGGTGCGCCGTGAATGGCCCGGGTGAGGCGCGTGAGGCCGACATCGGCATTGCCGGCGGGCGCGGAGAAGGGCTCTTGTTCCGCAAGGGCAAAGTGGTGCGGAAGGTGCCTGAGGCCGACTTGGTCGCGGAATTGAAGCGGGAAATCGATATCATGGCGAAACGTTATCAGGAGACTGGCAAACTGCACGAAGAAGAGGTTGAAGTCTGAAACGGTTTGCCAAGAAGAAAATCGCTCCAGAGAAAGGGGCCGTTCCCTCCCTCATGTTCCGATGGGATGCGGGGCAGCCCCTTGCTCCGTGCCTTGCGTGGCGGTCGATTAATTCCCAGACGGTGGAATAAGGTTTTGTTCAGAGGCGGATTCGGACGCCGGTGTGGAGGTGTCTGTCCGTACACGGTCTGGTACGGTACTGGTTCCTGTGGGTAGATTTGGCCTTACACTCGTCGAACACGTCTGCCCGTGATTCGAACCGGTCTGCCCGCCCTCCCTTGTTCCGTCCTCCCTTGTTCCGTTGTCCGTTGTCACGCTGCTCTTGTCGACCGCGGTGCTGCCGTCAGACCCCTTGGCGGTATCCCGGTGGTGTTTAGCTACGGCTTGTTCGATAAGGCTTGATACCAATCCAGGGATATCGCCGATCACCTGCTCACCCAGCGATAAGAGTGGCCCAGCTTGACTGAGCACGGCCGAAACGGCGTCCTGCTTGACGCTTTGCGCTAAGGATGGCGTGAAGACTCCTGCCTTTTTTGCGTCGCTGACAACCTTCTGGTTGAATTCCTGCACCACCGCCTCGGCGATGGCGGATAACCCATCTATCACCTGTGAGGCCAGCTGGGCTTCTTTGCCGCTGGCGTGCGCGGAGACAATCCGCTTCAAACGCGGCGCCAGCGCGCTGATGCCGGCGCCTATCAAAACCGTGAACAGACTCAGTAGAGACTCGAGGATTTTCAGCTCCAGCTCCCCGCTCATTCAGCTCACCCCTATTAAGGTCTTTTCAGCCTTTTGCAAGAGGTTCATCACCTCGTTCAGCTTGGGTCGAACGTTGGGTCCCGGCAGCTGATACAACGCCTGACCGAGCGTGGTGAGAGTCATCGGTCCAGCGATGCCGTCCACGGTCAGGTGGTACTGATGTTGAAAACTCTTGACCGCCGCTTCGGTCTTCGGTCCGTACACGCCGTCGACGGCAAGCTTTGTTCCGAGCACCAAGTTCAATTCTTCCTGCAGGAGTTTTACGGCTGGGTCTTGCGTGCCTCTCTCCAGCATCGGACTCCCTCCTTTGGTCTGCGTTGCACCGCTTTTAATCGCCGACCACATCGTCGGAGTAGCCGACTGGTAATCCCAAAACGAGTAGCCCGGTAGGCCGCGACAGGCGGTGATGAACGCAGCAATCTGGCCTTTCGTGACCTTTCCGTACGCCTGACCCACCGGTGCAATAGGGACGCCGAAGCGTTGGTAATAGGCCAGGCTTTCGGACACAGCGGTCTTGGGAGGCAGACCGAAATCGCCCCAGTAGACCTGCGGCATCGTGAAGTCGGCGAATTGACTGAACGCGGAATAAGGAAAGTTCGGGTGATACTTCGGCAATCCGAACGTGGAATAGCCAATGGGCTTCCCGTTCGCCTGCCTGTGGATGGTCTGCATGAATCGTTTCGCGGTTTGCGCCATCCCGTGCCGTTCAAATTCCGCTTCCACATCGGCCACGTAAAAGTCAGCGCCGAGCCAAAGGGCGTTGAGCGCATTCTTGGCTTCGTTCTCAGGGTGTGCCCCATAGCAATAGCCCCAGGCACCGACCGACAGTCCGGCCGCATGTAATTGGCGGACAAGACTCCTCGAAAACTGGCGCCAGAAACTCGACCCATCGTGCGCCTTGATGATCAACCCAGACAGACCTGCGCTGCGGGCCTTGGCCACAATGGCTTCGACGTTGCCTCCACTGGACTGGTTGAGCTCCCAAATCCAAACCATTTTTCCCTGCCACGGTTCCAGACACATTGCACCCCCTTCTCAGCCCCTGACACGCTTGTAGCAACATATGTTACGGGGTCGCAGCGTGTTTCGGGAAATTGACTTTGCCGGCCTGTGCCGCCGGTCTCGCAGAGATCTATGCAGTCGATATGAACGCTCGGGGGATGTGTCGCTGCGAATCGTTGACGAAAAGAGAGAGAGAGTATACAATACGACACATACTTTACTTTGGTAGCGAACTAAAGTAGCGCGAATTGAACGACCGCATACGACCCCATCGGGGTGACTTGCGGCTTGGGAAAGGATGGGTATGCGTGGCGCTTGACACCACACGCTGGGCCGAGCGGCCGCAAGGGATGCGGGATTTATTCCCGGCTCAGGCAAGGCTGCGCAGAAAGCTGGAAGATTGGCTCATCAATTTCTTTGAAAACCACGGATTTGCCCTGATTTCCAGTGGCGCTTTTGAATACGCGGAGACTCTGCAGCGCGGGCGCGCGCCCGGAGCGGGCGAGGATTGGATCCAGGTCTTTGACCGATCCGGACGTCCGATGGCGCTGCGTCCAGATATGACGCCTAGTGTCGCCCGCATGGCGGCTCCACTCGTGGCGGCCGACCAACTTCCGATTCGTTGGTGCTACGCGGAACGCGTCTATCACCGTTCCGATGCGCCGGCGACACTTTCCTGGATGAGCGGCAGGGCGGCCGAGTCCACTCAAGTCGGGGTGGAGTGGATTGGCGAATGCGGCGTCGAGATAGACAGCCAGCTGCTTGGTTTATGCCTGGAGGCTTTGTCTGGTCTGGGGCGGCGAGGAGTGCGGGTGGTCATCAGCCACGCCTTGTTGGTCCCTGCCTTGCTCGATTTGCACGGGGTTCCTAAAGAACGCGCGGCGGAGCTGTTGGCGCTGTTGACGGCGGGGGATTATGTAGCGTTCCGGCGCGAGAGCAATCGGTTTGTGGGAGGCGTTGACCTCCTCGACCTACTCGCGAACCTCAATCCATTCCAGGCGGACAGTCTCGAGGCGGCGCTCGTTCCGCCGTTGCCATCCGCGTCCCGCGAGCTTTTGGCCGCGTGGCAGGAGCTGTGTCAACTGGCTTCGGCCCTTCATTCGACTGATCTAACCTCTGCGATGGTGTTTGACCTCTCCCTCCATCGCGATCCGGCCTATTATACGGGCATGGTCTTTGAGGTGTTTGCGCCGGGCGCCGGGGCGCCGATAGCTCAAGGGGGTCGCTACGATGGGCTGCTGAAAGAGTTCGGCGCGGATGCGCCGGCGGTCGGCTTCACCTTTGAAGTGGAACGACTGATGACCCTGTTTGACGGAGACACGGTTGTCTCGGAGAGGGGATTGGTTTCGTGCTGACGATTGCTTTGGCAAAGGGCCGGACGACGGATGATGTGTGGCCGCTTTTGAAGGAGGCTGGGTTGCCGCTCCCGACCGATTTGGATGAGAGCCGAGCCCTTGTGTTTGACGTCCCGGTGGACGCGTCCCGTTTTTTCGTCCCGCGGCTGCGTTACTTGCTGGCCAAGCCGGTCGATGTGCCGACGTACGTCCAGTACGGGGTGGCGGATTTAGGGGTTGTCGGAAAAGACATCCTCATGGAAGAACCCTGCCACGTCAGCGAGTTGGTGGACCTGGAGTGTGCTCGCTGCCGACTTTGCGTAGCGGGGCGTCCGGAGGATGAACAGCGCCCGGCCCGCCGCGTGGCAACGAAGTATCCGCGGCTGGCAGACCAGTACTTTCGTGCACACGGATCGGCCGTGGAGATTGTACCGTTAAGCGGTTCCATTGAACTGGCGGCGGTGATTGGCCTTACCGACCGCATCTTCGACCTGGTGCAGACCGGTGCCACACTGGCGGCTAACGGATTGAAAGTATTCGATTCGGTATCCGAGGTTTCCGCCCGGCTGATTGCGAACCGATCTAGTTATCACCTGCAGAATGAAGCCATCCGCAAGGTGGCCGGGGAGTTGGCGGAAGCGGTGCGAAGGAGGCGAGAGGCGTGAAAATCCGGCGCTGCCGCGCAAGCGAGTGGTCATGGCGGCGGGAAATTTCGGCGCTTGACGGTGAACAGGGTGTGAAGCAAATCCTCGCGGCCGTGCAAAGGGACGGGGATGACGCGTTGCGGCACTTCACCGCCCAATTTGATGGCCGTTCGGAAGCGGTCTCGGATGCCTGGCCGCTTCGCGTACCCCAGACCGTTTTGAGTGGCGCGTTGGCGACCCTAGATGCGTCCATGCGCGAAGCGCTGAGCGCGGCGGCGGACCGCATCCGCGCTTTCCACGCGGCGCAACGGCCGACAGAGGTATGGTGGACCAGCGGCGACGGCGACCGGCTGGGCATGCATTGGCGACCCTTGCGGCGCGTCGGGGTATACGCGCCCGGGGGCCGTGCTGCCTATCCGTCGACCGTGTTGATGGATGTCATTCCGGCTCAGGTCGCTGGTGTCGAAGAGATTGCCTTGGCCTCGCCTCCGTTTGGTGACACGGGTTGGCCGCATCCGCTGGTCCTGGCGGCGGCCGCTCTCCTTGGCGTGGATGAGGTCTATCGCGTGGGTGGTGCCCAGGCCATCGCCGCGTTCGCCTATGGCACGAAGAGCGTCCCACGGGTCGATAAGATTGTCGGCCCGGGGAACCGGTACGTGGCTTTGGCGAAGCGGGCCGTCGTTGGGGATGTCGGCATCGATAGTGTGGCAGGGCCGAGCGAAGTGTTCGTGGTTGCGGACGAGACGGCCAACCCCGAATTCATCGCCGCCGATTTGCTGGCTCAGGCCGAGCACGATCCGGACGCGGGCGCGGTCTGTATTCTCGCGGGCGCCGACTCGCTGGCTGACGCGGTGGAAGGGGCCTTAATCCGGCAGCTCGAGACGCTGCCAAGGCGCGCGGAGGCGGAACGGGCGCTCGCTGAATGGGGAAGCATCGTCTTGGCACGTGATGTTACGGAAGCACTGGATATCGTCAACCAGGCGGCTCCCGAGCACCTGGAACTGCTGGTGGCCAATGCATCGGACTGGTTGCCGCGAGTGCGTACAGCGGGCGCGGTGTTTGTTGGGCCTTGGTCACCCGAGCCGGTTGGGGACTATTATGCGGGCAGCAACCATGTGCTGCCGACCCATGGCAGCGCCCGATTCCAATCCGGATTGGGCGTACACGACTTTTTGCGCCGCATGACGAGCGTGGAATACAGCGAGCAAACGTTGGCCAAGCATCGGTCTCACATTGTTCAGTTGGCGCGGTGCGAGGGACTGGAGGCACATGCCCGGGCAGTCCTGGCGCGAAATTTAGAGGTAAAGTCCGAAGTTGGAGGCGAAAAAGTTGGCAGACCTGGGGAAGCCGACGTTTACGGCGCGAGTGGAGCGGAAAACGGGAGAGACACAGATTGACCTTCACCTCAACCTGCGCGGGAGCGGACAAGCCGATCTTGACTTTCCAGTCCCGTTTTTGCGGCACATGCTTCATTTGTTCGCGGTTCACGGACGTTTCGACCTGCGTATCCAGGCAGACGGGGACGTAGACGTCGATGACCACCACCTGGTCGAGGATATCGGGCTCTGCTTAGGGAAAGCCGTGCATGCGGCGCTCGGCGACAAGCGGGGCATCCGTCGCTACGGAGAGCGGCACACCCCGATGGACGAGACGTTGGCCAGGGCGGTGATTGACCTCTCAGGGCGCCCTGCGTTTGTGCTCCAGGCGGACATTCCGACTGAGCGGATTGGTTCTTTTCCCACGGAATTGGTGGCCGAGTTTTTCAAGTCGTTTGCCAATGAGGCACGCATGGCGTTGCACCTGGCGGTTTTGTATGGGGAAAACAGCCATCACATGGTCGAGGCCTTGTTTAAGGCGACGGCGGCGGCACTGCGCCTCGCGGTGGAGGAAGACGGCGAGCGTATACCGAGCAGCAAGGGGGTGCTCGAATGATTGCCGTATTTGATTTAGGGATTGGCAATCTGTCGAGTGTGCAGAGTGGATTCGCACGCGCGGGCGCGGAGACGGTGCTGGTGGGCAATGCTGACGCGTGGTACGAGGCCAATCGAAAGTTTCCGATTCGCGGCGTTATTTTGCCGGGCGTGGGCGCGTTTTCGGATGCGATGTTTCAGCTGCGCGCGCGCGGGCTCCTGACCGTCGTCCGGGAAGTTGTCCGTAACGAGACCCCGCTGTTCGGGATTTGTCTGGGGATGCAGATGCTCCTCTCCATCAGCGAGGAGCACGGTCGGCATGTGGGGCTTGGCCTGATTCCAGGGGAAGTCGTGCGTTTCGGTCCGGGACTGAAGGTTCCGCACATGGGCTGGAACGACCTGACGCGAGTGGCTGAGCACCCCCTGCTCGCCGGGGTGTCCGTGGGCGACTTTGTCTACTTCGTCCATTCCTATTACGCCCGCTTGACAAACGCGGAGGACGCCATTGCCGTCAGTCAGTATGGAGAGGCTCTGGTGCCGGCGGTCATCGCCCGCGGCAACGTCTTTGGTGCCCAATTTCACCCCGAGAAGAGCGGCCCGGTTGGGGAGCGGATTCTCATGAATTTTGTCCACTTGTGCGAGCTGGCCACGGTAGGGGGTGGACGCGGTGCCCGGTGATGGGGTACAGGCGTTTATCCTCTATCCGGCGATTGACGTCCACGATGGACAGTGCGTCCGCTTGCTGCAGGGAGACTATGAATCTTCCACCGTCTATGGGAAGAGTCCGCGCGAAATGGCGGAACGTTGGCTGCAGGCAGGTGCCAACTTTTTGCATGTGGTCGACCTGGATGCGGCGAAGTCGGGAGCCGCAGTCAACCGTCAAGCGATTCTCGGCGTCCTGCAGGCGGCCGGCGAAGTCGGGGCGCGGGTCCAGGTCGGGGGTGGGATTCGCGACGAACGCGCCTTGGCCGCGTGGCTCGAAGCGGGCGCGACTCGCTGCATCATCGGCACGGCTGCTCTCGATACGGCGTGGGTGGAACGAATGGTCCGCATCTATGGCGGGGAATCGCTGGTTGTCGGTCTGGACGGTCGCGACGGGCAGTTGGCGGTCAAGGGCTGGGTGGAGCAGACGGACGTGCCGTTGGTGGAAGTGGCGCGGCGGCTGGCCGCGGTGGGTGTGCGCCACGCGCTGGTGACGGACGTCCGTCGCGACGGGACGCTCCAGGGCGCCAATCTCGAGCTGGCGGCGGGGATTCAGGCGGAGAGTGGACTGGCCTGCATTGCTTCCGGGGGGATTCGGGATGTGAGCGATGTCTTGGCCGCCCAGAACGCCGGGCTGGCTGGAGCGATTGCGGGACGGTCCCTGTACGATGGAACGCTCAATCTCCAAACCGCGTTGGCCGAACTGCGGACCTGCACGCAGAGGGGGAACGGCAGATGCTGACAAAACGAATCATTCCCTGTTTCGACGTTCTCGACGGCCGGGTGGTCAAACACGTAGGATTTTTGCAGAATCGGCGCGATGCGGGCGATCCGGTCGAACTCGCGGAACTGTATTGCCACGAGGGTGCGGACGAACTGGTCTTGCTCGACATCTCCGCCTCGCAGGAGGGGCGGCTGGCGATGCGCCAGGTGGTGGCCGAGGTGGCCCGCCGGGTTAATATCCCGCTGACGGTCGGGGGTGGAGTGTCGACGGTGGACGACGTGCGCTCGCTGCTCCTCGCCGGTGCGGACAAGGTCTCGATAAACACCGGCGCCGTGCGCAATCCGAACCTGATTCGGGAAGCGTCGCGGCGTTTTGGGGAGCAGTGCATCGTCGTGGCCATTGACGCCAACCTGCATCCAACCACGGCCGGATATGAGGTCATGGTCGCCAGTGGCCGCAAAGGCACCGGCATCGACGCGGTCGACTGGGCCCGCCGGGCCGCCAGTCTGGGGGCTGGCGAAATCCTCTTGACCAGCTTTCGGCAGGACGGCACCCGAGAGGGATACGACCTGGAGCTCACGCGGATGATTTCGGAGTCGGTGCCTGTCCCGGTCATCGCCAGCGGTGGCGCGGGGAAGCTGGAGCACTTTTACACCGTTTTGACCGAGGGCAAGGCGGACGCGGCGTTGGCCGCCAGCGTGTTCCACTTTGCCGAGACGTCCATCGGTCAGGTGAAGGCTTACCTGCGGCAGAAAGGGGTGCCGGTGCGATGGACGCAGGCGAACGCCTCGTGAGGGAGACGGTGGCGCTCGAGGCCGTGCGTTACGACAGCCAGACCGGCTTGGTTCCGGTGGTCGTGCAGGACGCCCATGACGATCAAGTGCTGATGGTGGCTTATGCAAACCGGGAAGCGTTGAAGCGGACCTTGGACACGGGATACGCCTGGTTTTGGAGTCGCTCGCGGCAAGAGTTTTGGCAAAAAGGGGCCACCTCAGGAAACGTGCAGCGGGTGCAGGAGGTGTGGCTGGACTGCGACGCCGACACGGTGCTCTACCGGGTCGAGGCTGCCGGCCCCGCGTGTCACACCGGCGCCCCGAGTTGTTTCTACCGGCGCATACTGCGCCATTTACCGAAAGATAGCAGGGAACCGTCGGACGCACCACTCGCCGCGTCCGGTTGTACACTCGCCTCCGGATGGACAGTGGTACCCGGCGCGACCTCCGCATCCGACCTGATATCCACGTTCGACCCGCCATCCACGTCCGGTTCGACGTCCACTTCCGGACCGCAAGTCGCGTCCAGCCCGACCTCCCAGGTCGAGGCGCAGGCGGGCGCAGGCGGCGTCGTGACGGAGCCGCGTACCGCGCCGCCGGACTGGTCTGTGTTGACGCGGCTTTGGCAAACGATGGAGGAGCGGTGGCGCGAGCGTCCGAACGGATCGTACACCTCGTATTTGTTCAATCAAGGCATCGACAAGGTGGCCAAGAAGTTCGGCGAGGAAGGGGTGGAGGTGGTTCTGGCGGCCAAGAATGCCGTCGGGAATACCGGAGGTCGCGGCACGTCTCCGGCTGCGGGGACAAATGGTGTGGATGTGAGTGTTGACGATACCCCCCTATCCGCGGGGCAGGCGGAGCTGGCGGCGGAGAGTGCTGATGCGTTATACCACCTGTTCGCGCTCTGGAAGGCAGCCGGAATCCATCCGGACGATGTCCTGCAGGTCTTAGCCAAGCGGGCGAGGTAAGAATAAGTCTTCGACGGGCGTTTGTCGGAAGCGGAGATTTACAACGCACGCAACCCGTGCTAGATTGAAGGGGAACTGAATAGATGGCGCTAGGGGTGCCAGTATGGCTGAGAAACGGGAGACCGTTAACCCTGGGGACTCGATCTGGATAATGCCAGCGTGAGGAAGTGCCGTTCGGTAAACGATGATGACGACCACCTCGAGGTCACGCTGTGCGTGTGCTTGAGGTGGTTTTTCGTTCCTCGGCGCGGTTCACGCAGCCCGCGAGTTCGGTGCCAGTCATTCTCATTTGCGTTGATTCAGGAAGGAGTGGAATAAGAACGTGTGGAAGCTCAGAGACATCATTGTTGCGGTGGTCCTATCCGCGGTCTGCGGGGCCATCTACATGGGATGGGACTGGCTGTTCGGGGTTGTGGCCACAGGACTGAATCCGGTCCTGCAGGCGGCGTTTAACGGGCTCTGGTGGTTGGCGGCTGGACTTGTCCCTTATATCATCCGTAGGCCCGGAGCCGCGCTGTTATCAGAAGTGGCCAGCGCCGCCTTTGAGTTTGTCTTTGGCAGCCCGTATAGCCTGGGAGCAATACTGTCCGGTGTGCTCCAGGGGTTGGGCGCCGAAATCGGCTTTGCGCTCGGCCGCTGGCGCCGCTACAACATGGGCATCATGATGCTTTCCGGAGCGCTCGCAGGCTTGGGTTACTCGGTCCAGGCGTATTTTCAATATGGAGCCAATCACTACAGCCACGGGGTCTTGGCCGGGTTTGTTCTTGTCACCATGCTCAGCGGCGCGGTGCTGGGAGGCGCACTGCCCAAATGGATAGGCGATGCGCTGTACCGGACGGGATCGCTGCAAAACTATGAAATTGCCCGGCAGGTGCGTCGGTCCTCATGAAAGGCGAAGGGACAGAGCGGGTGGCGGTGCAGCTGGCGCCTGCCGCAGCATCGAGTCGCGAGGGGCCGACCGTTTGCGAAGACAAGGCTGATTTGGAGCGTCCCGCGCGTCATGCGGGGGACGACTGCCTGGTATCGCTCCAGGGTGTCAGCCTAACCTATCCGGGAGCAGACGCACCTGTCCTGTCGGACGTCGATTTCCATCTGAATCGGGGGGAATCGGTTCTGTTTCTCGGCCCGAGCGGGTCTGGGAAGAGCACGCTGGCCCTGCTAGTGGCCGGGCTGGTGCCCGGCGCTGTGGAGGCGGAGGTGCGCGGCAATGTCTGGCGCCATCCGCAGTTGGCGGAGCCCGGCCGCGTCGGCATGGTGTTTCAAGACCCGGAGACCCAGCTGTGCATGCTTGAGGTCGGCGACGAAGTGGCGTTTGGCTTGGAGAACTTGTCTATCCCGCCCGCAGAGATGCCGGGGCGGGTGCGGAAAGCGCTTCGCGAGCGCGGACTGGACGTTCCGCTGGCAGCGCCCCACCTGAACTTTTCCGGCGGGATGAAGCAGAAGCTAGCGATGGCCTGCGCTTGGGTGATGGAGCCCCAGCTGCTCATCTGTGACGAGCCGACGGCGAATCTCGATCCGCTCGCCAGTCGACAGGTGTTTCTGGAGCTGGCGCGCCTGCATGAACAGGGGCAAACCCTCCTGATCATCGAACACCGGTTCAATCCGCTCCTGCCCTTTATGGACAAGGTGGTCCTGATGGATGCGTCAGGACGCATCCATCGCAGCGGCCCGACACTGGAAGTGGTGTCGGCGGAGTGGGGGTGGATGCAGGAGGTTGGTATAGTCCCTGTGTGGAAGTCGCCGCCATGGAAGGATGTCCCTGTCAGCGGCATTCGCCCCCACACGCAGGGGCGGACTCGGGCGCAGGAGTGGACTGGGACGGAGGAGCGGGCGGGCGCGCCGGAACCAACACGTATGCACGAGCGGACGGACGAAGCACACGGGAATATGGCGGTGACGATTTCCAGTGGCCGTCTCGCTTATGACGGACGCACGGTGTGGGACGGACTGAACGTGTCCATCCCCGAGGGAAGCTTCACAGCGATTGTGGGGCCGAACGGATCGGGCAAGTCTTCACTCCTGCAGGCCATGTTGGGAATGGTCAAGCTGACGCAGGGAGAGGTCGCCGTTTTTGGGCGCCGTCTCCAAGACTGGCCGCGGCGCAAACTGCTCGAGGAAGCAGCGTTCTGCTTCCAAAACCCGGAGTACCAGTTTATCTTCGAGCGGGTAGCCGATGAGCTGGCCAACCGGGTCGTGGGTGAGGAGATTCCAGACGAAGTGCGCGGCTTGCTGAGAGCGTTTGGGTTAGCCGGGACGGAGCGGAAGAGCCCGTTCTCACTCAGCCAGGGGCAGAAACGGCGGCTGAGTGTGGCCACCATGTTGCGGCAGCCGCACCGGTTATACCTGTTGGATGAACCGACGTTTGGCCAGGATGCGTTGACGCAGGCTGCCCTGATGACGAGGCTTGCGGAATTGCACCAGTCTGGGGCGACGATTGTTCTGACCACGCACGATTTGGATTTGGTTCGGCAATGGGCCACGCAGGTGATTGTTTTAGCCGAAGGCGGCGTGCTCTATTCGGGCCGGCCCGAGGAGTTGTTTGCTCGGCCCGACCTGATGAAAAAGGCACACCTTGTCGACGACCTGCTGCCTTTGCAGGCGGAGGAATTGGGGCAGGGCAACGCCGCGGTTGAAGAAACGAGAACCGATGCAGTCAGAGTCCAGTCGACGACGGAATATTCCGTCCGACCCAAGCCAATGGCCGAGGTTCTCGCAGGCGAGTTCTTGACAGCGGTGGCGTCTCCACCTTTGGAGAACGAACTTGATGCGCCGGTACGCTCGCATGCCCGACGTCGAACCGCTTTGGCCGCCCGCATCAACCCGGCGGTGCAGCTGTTGAGCTCAGTGGTCGCGGTCTGCCTGGTTATGGCCATCCGTTCGATCCCGCAGGGCATTGGGGTGTTTGCCTTGGTCGTGGCCCTGATGATGGGCCTCGCGAGACTGCGGCCCACGCAAGTCGTCAAGCGCATGTCGCCTTTTCTGGTCTTTTACATCCTTTATGTATGGACCCAAGCCGCGTACGCGCAGGCGCCACCTGGCACGCCGACGCTTGATATTCTCTGGTACCACTTGAGCTGGCCGGGGTTTTTGGATGGCGTGGTATTAGCCTTGCGCATGCTGTCGGCGGTGGGGCTCGGCGTGTATGTGTTGTCGAGCGTCGACATCACGGAGACCTTCTCGGCGTTCTGCCAAAATCTCCGCGTACCGCCCAAGTTTTCCTACGGCATGCTGGCGGGCATGCGCTATTTACCGCTGTTTCAGGCGGAATGGACGCGCCTTCGCCAAGCTCGTCAGCTGCGCGGGCGAGAGGCAAAGCTGGCGGTGGTCCGACCGGCGGTGTATGCACTGCCGCTGTTGAGCCAGGCGGTACGAATGGCCGAGCGGTCGGCGCTGGCGATGGAAGCCCGCGGGTTTCACGGCGAGGCTGCACGCACGGCCCAGGGGCGGACGTACTACCGTCAAGTGTCCTTACGCTGGTGGGACGTTGCCTACGGGATGGGCCTGAACGCCGCCATCTTGGCTCTGATCTGGGTTCTTCAAGGATAACACAGGATGCTAGACTGCTAGATGGGGAATGGGGCACTATCCGGATACTGTACGGAAAACCGGGGTGTTGCCCGGACAAAGACGGCCGCCAGCCGCTGCCAGCTGGCTTGGCTCATCCAATCTTCGATTTTGGATTGGAGTCAGGCGCGGCTTCCAGCGGCTGTTCGAGTTTTCGCCGCAGGTGTTTGTGGGTTTGATAACCGATCCATACCGCAGGAATAAGGAAAATGATGGCGGTTTGAATCACATCGAACACCGAGTCGGTCAGGTCGAGGGTAGCGGTGTAGGCGTTGTCGACCGTCAGATAGGGATACACCAAGTAGGGCAGGTGGGTCAGCGAGTAGGCGGATGCGGCCAGGATATACTGGGTGACGGCGCAGAGCTGGGCCAGCCGGCTGTGCTGACGGACAAGGAGCCAGATGACAATGGGGAACAACAGCGTCGCGCTCACCAGCGCAGGCCAAGTCTGCAGCAAACGAGAGAAGTGCAGCGGAGCAAAGGCGTGCAGGCAAGCGAAGGTGGCCAGGGCTGCGACCCAGGTGAGGCTGAAGATCCGGGCCGCAGCCCGCGTAAATTCCCGCTCGACGGCCAGGGCGCCGGCTTTTTGCGCCCTGGCCGCCAATTGGATGGCGGAGAGATAAAGGACGCTGCCGACGGACAGGGCGGCAAATGCCCAGAGCAAAGGACTCTTGAGAAAGGACCATGGTTGAACATAGAGTAACCCGTTTACGGGGTGAACGCTGCCCCCTTCCGATAGGGGCAGAATCGTTACGAGCAGCAGGGGGAGGAGAATTCCACTGCCGCCATGGAGAATTGCAGCCACAGTAGACGGCCGGAAACGGCCCGCCTGCAACGCGAGAAAGCCTCCGCGCAGCACCATCAGGAACAGGGCGGCCGCCGCCGGCCCCAACAGATTGGTCGCCACGAACATGGCGGTGGGCGGAAAGAAGCATACCATGGCCACGACGATCACGATGAGAAAAACATGGATGATGGTCCAGGTAAAGGAAGACAATTGTCCATGAATCAGGTACAGTGCGTCCCGCCGTTTCCGAAAGTACGCCCAGGCGTACCAGATGCTGGCACCCAAGTCGACGCAGGCAAACATTCCGTATACGAACACACATGTCCATATGAGAAGGATGATGGTAATCGATGTGGTCATCGTCCTGCTGCCCCTTCCATGTATAAGCCTACCGGTACGAATCCGGTAGAGCCAGAACCCATTGCGTCAAAGTGGTGACGCTTTCGTGTCCAGCGTGCGGCTGAATTGTGAATGATGTGTCCACGGCCGCCTCGTGGTATCATAGGAAGGGCGCAGTCATGCCAACAAAGGAGTGGATGTGGAAATGGCATTTACAGAGATAGACCAGCTTTCGGTCAAGACCATTCGCACTCTGTCCATTGACGCGATTGAAGCCGCCAACTCCGGGCATCCGGGGCTGCCGATGGGCGCCGCGCCAATGGCTTACGTATTGTGGAGTCGCTATTTGCGTCATAACCCGAAAAACCCGGCCTGGTTCAACCGGGATCGCTTCGTTTTGTCCGCCGGTCATGGCTCCATGCTGTTGTACAGCCTGTTGCATTTGTCCGGCTATGATGTCAGTTTGGATGACCTGAAGCAGTTTCGGCAGTGGGGTTCCAAGACGCCGGGCCACCCGGAATACGGGCACACCCCTGGGGTCGAGGCAACCACAGGCCCGCTCGGGCAAGGAATAGCGATGGCCGTGGGAATGGCGATGGCGGAACGCTTTTTGGCAGCGCGGTTTAACCGTCCCGGCCGAGAGTTGGTGGATCACTATACATATGTCCTCTGCGGCGACGGCGATTTGATGGAGGGCGTGGCGGCCGAGGCCGTTTCGTTGGCTGGTCACCTCGGCCTGAACAAGTTGATTGTCCTCTACGACTCGAATGACATCTCGCTCGACGGCCCCACCAGTTGGTCGTTTACCGAAGACGTGAAGGCGCGGTTTGTCGCCTGCGGCTGGAACGTCCTGCGGGTCGAGGACGGGAACGACCTCGACGAGATTTCCCGGGCGATTGAAAAGGCGAAGGCGTCGTCGGACAAGCCGACACTGATTGAAGTGAAGACGGTGATTGGCTACGGTGCGCCGAATAAACAGGGAACGTCCAAGGTCCACGGCTCGCCGCTCGGAAAAGAGGAAGCGCGCGCGGCGAAAGAGACCTATGGTTGGGAGTATGAAGACTTCTTCGTGCCGGATGAAGTGCGGGCCCACTTCGCTCAGTTGGCTGAGCAAGGCGCTAAACTGGAGGCTGAGTGGAACGAAGCGTTTGAGGCGTACGGGCGTGAGTTTCCGGATTTGGCGCAGCAGTTCGTCGACGCCCTGCATGGCCGTGTGAACGTGGATTGGGAGAACGTGCTTCCGAACTTTGAGGGCAGTGTTGCCACCCGCGACGCGTTCGGCAAGGTGGTCAACGCAGTGGCGCCGCATGTGCCGACAATCTTGGGCGGATCGGCCGATTTGTCCGGGTCCAACAAGACCCTGATTGAAGGCGAAGGGCACTTTGGTCGCGAAGACTATGCCGGCAAGAACGTCTTCTATGGCGTACGCGAACACGCCATGGGTGCGGCGCTCAACGGCATCGCGCTGCACGGAGGCGTCATTCCATACGCGGGCACGTTCTTGGTCTTCTGCGACTATCTGCGTCCATCCATTCGTTTGGCGGCGCTGATGAAGCAGCCGGTCCTGCACGTGTTTACGCACGACAGCATCGCCGTGGGTGAAGATGGCCCGACGCACGAACCGATTGAACAGTTGGCTTCGTTACGGGCGATTCCGGGCTATACCGTGTTCCGTCCGGCGGACGCGACGGAAACCGCCTTGGCCTTCCGGTATGCGCTGGAACACCGTGACGGTCCGGTCGCCTTGGCGCTGACGCGGCAGAAGCTGCCGGTCTTGCCTGAGGTCAAGGAACATAAAGGCGATTTTGCCCGCGGCGGCTATGTCCTGTACGAGCATGGCAGCAACCCGCAGTTGATTCTGTTGGCCAGCGGTTCCGAAGTGCACTTGGTGCTGGAAGCCGGCAAGAAATTGGCGGCTGAGGGTGTGGCGGTGCGCGTCGTGAACATGACTTCCATGGAGTTGTTTGACCGCCAGGACGCGGCTTACCGCGAGCAGGTTCTGCCCAGCGGCGTCAAGCGGCGCCTGGCCGTCGAGATGGCGCACCCGATGCCGTGGCACAAGTATGTCGGCAGCGAGGGCGTCGTCTTTGGCATCGACCGGTTCGGGGCCTCGGCGCCTGGGAATGTGGTGGTCGAAAAGTACGGATTTACGCTGGATCACGTAGTGAGCCTGGCGAAGGAGCTGCTTTCAGTGGGCTGACCGAGCAAGGGATGCTTGTGAGGGGCTGACGGGGCGGACACGCCGCCCCGTCAGCCCTTTTCTCGCAGTTGCCCCAAACAGCTCTCTTGTCAGATGCCGTCGAGTGGGATGTGAGGGGCGAGGTGGCTGCGGATGCCGGCGAGGACGAATTCGTATAGGCGTTGTTCAAATGCATTGCGCTCCTCGGGAGCGACCTCGGTCGTCGCGTAGAAGGCCATATCGCCGACCAAGGCGATGAGCATCTTGACGGTCCAGTCTAGGTGCGGAATGGATACACCCGGGTGGCGTCGCTCCAGCGCCTCGACGAGACGGGAGCCGAACCGGTCATACATGGCACGCTGCTTGGTTTCGACAAAGGCACGGCCCCCGCCGCAGTAGAAGACCGCACCGAGGGACGGATCGTCCCCAAACAGCCTCAGGACAGCATC
Organism: Alicyclobacillus herbarius DSM 13609; assembly: GCF_000430585.1. GTDB lineage: Bacteria > Bacillota > Bacilli > Alicyclobacillales > Alicyclobacillaceae > Alicyclobacillus_G > Alicyclobacillus_G herbarius. The sequence continues at coordinate 66,955 of NZ_AUMH01000009.1, read as the reverse complement.
AATGACCGCCATCGTCCGCGCTTCAAAGGACAGCGCGTTGTCGGCGAGAATGGGGGCGATGCGCTCCCAGGCGGTGTTGACCGTCTCCTCAAACAGGTCGGACAACAGGTGTTCAAGGGAATGAAAGTGCAGGTAAAAGGTGCCGCGGGCGATGTTGCTGGCCGCAATCACGTCGGCGATGGTGACGTTTTCGTAACCGCGTTCTTGAAACAGGCGCTTGGCCGTATCCAGGATATGCCGATGGCGCTCTTCTCGGCTCATGGGCTGCCGCATAGCATTGCGTCCTTTCTTACTTGTTTGTCTGCCCTTCGCTGTAATAAGCGGCGACCACGCTGACAAAGCGGCGGACCAGCGGGTTGCCCTCCAGGTTGCGCGGGTAGGCCAGGTAGGTGGGGCGTACGAATTCCGGATGACCGACCGGAATGACCGCGCACCGCTTACTGGCGGCATCATACAGGGTACGGCGCGGCAGCAGCGAAAGGCCCAGGCCGTGCCCGACCATGGCTTTTACGCCGTCAAAGCTGTCCAGTTCCATGCGCACGTTGGGATACACCTGCCTACGGGCGAGTAAACTCATGACGCGCTGTCGAAACGGGGATGTAGACCGCCCGAACGCGATGAAGGGCTCTCCGGCCAGCATCTTTACGTCCTGGAAGGCGTGCACTAGATAGTGATTGGCTGGAACCACCAAGTCGATGGGGTCTGGCGTGAATTCTTTGAGGACCACGTTCGGGTGGTAAATGGGTTCACCGAGAAAGCAAAATTCCACCTGATTAGCCAACAGAGCGTCTTTCATCTCATCGTACAACCCCATGCGGACTTTCAGGTGTACGCGCGCTTGACGCAGCATCCGCGTCAAGCACTCTGGGACATCGGTGGAGACAAACGCGCGTCCGGACATGATGCGCAAGATAGGCGTCTCGCTGTTGTCCGGGTTTAACATCTGTTGTTCCAGGGCTTGCAGGCGTTCGGCCAATGGCAGGAAACGTTCGCCAGCCGGGGTGAGTTTCACGCCGCTGGCCTGACGCTCAAACAACTCGTATCCGAGCGCCCGTTCCAGCCGTTGCAGGCGGGTGGTGACGGTGGATTGCGACATGAACAACTGTTCCGCCGTGCGCGAGATGGAGCCGATGCGCGCAATCGCCAGGAACAGTGATACGTCTTTGGTGTCCACGGGCAATCCTCCTTGATAAATGCGTGTAAATGCGTTTCCAGACGACCTCTATCTGAATCGTCCTTGAGCGGACGCATACCTCGTTCAGGCTGCACTAGTATTGTATACCACAAGACAAATATGGACACATACCCGCCAGGCGTATCTGCGGGTGCTGCGAAACGAGGTATGAAGACCTACACATGTGCATGACAGACTTGCCAAATATTGATACAGTGGTAGGAGACACGGCTTTTTTCTGGACCGTGTTACGGTATTCGTGAGCATACCCAATGAAAAGTGCGTGTCTGGACAATCTCGAAAAGGGAGCGGATTGTGTGGCAGCTTCATGGAACCCCACCTGGGACCTGGATGTCATATTCCCAGGCGGGAGTACGTCGGAACGGTTTCAACAGTTTCTCTCCAGACTGGAGGCAGATTTGCAAGCACTGCGCGTGGCGGCGGATACGCTTGCGCCGGACATGGATGTGGAGGGTTGGTTGGCGTTTTTGCAGCCGTTCGAAAGCGTATCGAAACGCCTCAGCGAGGCCGGGGCGTTCGTCAGCTGTCTGTCGGCGCAGGATGTGTATGACCAACAGGCCAAGCTGTTGGAAGGGCGGGTGAACCAGCTATCCGCGACGTACGAATCCGTCTCCGTCGTCGCCGAAGAGGTAGTCGGGCGGATTCCCGACACGCTTTGGCAGACCCTCATCCAAGAACCCAGGGTGGCTCCGATTGCCTTCGCGCTAACGGAATGGCGGCAGCGGGCGGCGCGCAGGCTGCCAGCCGCACAGGAGGCGCTGATCTCCGATTTGGCAGTGAACGGGTATCACGCCTGGGGAAACTTCTACTATTCGTTGATTGGCAAAACCTTGATTCCCTACGAAGAAAACGGCCAGACTGTACAGCTGTCGGTGGGACAGGCGAACAACAAGCTGCGGGACGGCCAGCGCAGCGTTCGGGAGCGTGTGTTTGAGCGCTTCGAGGAGGCGTTTGCCAAGCAGCAGGACCTCTACGCGCAGACACTCAATCACTTGGCCGGATATCGCTTGGCGGTCTACAAGGCGCGCGGGTGGAACGACGTCTTGGCGGAACCCCTTGAGGTCAATCGGATGAGCGGTAAGACGCTGGAGACAATGTGGGGGGTAATTGTCGAGCACAAGGAGACGTTTGTCCAGGCGCTTGCGGCCAAGGCGCGGCTGCTCGGATTGGAGAAACTAGCCTGGCATGACGTCGACGCACCGGTCGGATCGCAGGATAAGACGTTTTCTCCGGATGAGGCCCGCGATTTTATCCTGGAGCACTTTGCTCGCTTCAGTCCGGATATGGCGGATTTCGCCCGGTCTTGTTTCGAACGGCGGTGGATTGAGGCGGAGGATAGGCCAGGCAAGCGACCGGGCGGATTCTGCACCAGCTTCCCGGAGAGTGAACAGACGCGCATTTTTATGACCTTCTCCGGCACGGCAGATAACGTGGCAACACTCGCGCATGAGTTGGGACACGCGTATCATCAGCACGTGATGCAGGGGATTCCGTACTTGGCTGGACAATACGCTATGAACGTCGCCGAGACCGCGTCGACGTTCGCGGAGGCGATTGTCGCGGACGCAGCGCTGGCAGCGGCAGAATCACCTTTGGAGCGGTTGGCCATGTTGGACACCAAGGTGATGCAAAGTGTAGCCATGTTCATGAACATCCACGCCCGGTTTTTGTTTGAAATGCGGTTTTATGCACGCCGGCGGCAGGGCATGGTGAGCGCCGAGGAACTGAATCAGCTGATGGAAGAGGCAGAGCGAGAAGCGTTTTGTGGGGCGCTTAGCCAATACCATCCTCGCTTCTGGGCATCCAAGCTCCACTTTTACATCACGGACGTGCCCTTTTACAACTTTCCGTATACGTTTGGTTATCTATTCAGTACGGGCATTTATGCCCGCGCGCGTCAGGAGGGCCCAAAGTTTGCCCAGCGCTATGTCAATCTCCTGCGGGATACGGGGCGCATGACGACTGAGGAACTGGCTGCCAAGCACCTGGGGGTGGATTTGACCCAACCCGAGTTTTGGCAAGCGGCGATGCATCACCTAAAGACGGATGCGCAAGCGTTTATCGAGGCGGTCTCCGCCCTTGCGTGAGTCCGTCCAGAACCGTGGCTCAACCTCCTTGTTGCGGCAGGGGGCATGCGTGGGCAGGGTGCGACCTTCTACCCTGCCTTTTTTCATATTTTCATTGAAATAGTCTGAAATAAGGATTGCCCGCACGCCGAATTATGTATTAAAATCGGATTTATCCAGATAAACACTAGCTCTGTCTGGGTTATCTGGAGACGAAAGAGAGGAGAGGGGAGAAATCCGAATGGAAGAGCGTGAACGCACGGCGTGCGGGATTTGTGGCAGCGAGTTGGAAGCCAGTGAACAGGAGTCGGCTATCTGCCCGGAATGCCTCGATGCGTGGCAGCGAGAAGTGGAGTGTACGTGGTGAAGCCTACGACCAAACGAGCCCTTTTGAAGCGACGGGGACGCGCCCAAGGCGCCCCCGTTCTCTATCTCACCAAGTCAGCTGGTCGCCTCGCCGACCAATCCTTGGGTCGGGCTGCTGGGTGAAGCCACGGACGACTTACGAATGCGTCCGGCTAGACGCCCCAACCGGCCAGCCTCGACGGCGTATGCCATGGCTTTTGCCATTACGACCGGATCGTCAGCTTTGGCAATCGCCGTGTTGATAAGCACCGCATCTGCGCCCAATTCCATCGCCAGGGCCGCGTCCGACGGTGCACCGATGCCCGCATCCACCACCACGGGCACGCGTCCGTCGACCGCCTCAATCACACGCTGTAAGCGCTCTGGACTTTCCAGCCCTTGCCCGGTCCCAATGGCCGATCCGAACGGCATCACGGTGGCGCAGCCGACTTCGACGAGTCGCCGGGCCACGGTATGGTCGTCCGTGGTATACGGCAGCACGACAAACCCTTCCTTCACCAGCTGTTTGGCCGCTTCTACGGTCGCCACCGGATCTGGCAGCAGGGTGCCATCGTCCGGAATGACCTCTAGTTTCACCCAGTTGGATAGTCCAGCGGCCCGAGCCAGCCGAGCCGTCCGCACCGCTTCGTCCGCGGTGTGGCACCCGGCCGTGTTGGGGAGGAGGAAATAACGGTCGAGATCGATATAATCCAACAGGGACTCTTCGCGCCGGTCGAGGTTGACGCGGCGAACCGCGACGGTGACGATTTCTGCGCCCGAAGCGTCGAGCGCCTCTTTCATTTGGGCAAACGTGCTGTACTTTCCTGTGCCTACCATCAGGCGAGAACGAAAACTGCGCCCGGCAATGGTCAACGGCTGGTCCATGTCGTCAACTCCTTTGTTTATCGTTGAAAATCGGGGCCTGTTGGGGGGATGGCCTGGGGCACTCCTCACCCTCCTTGGACTCTCGGAGGTATCCATCGCATCAACCGCCGCCCACAAAACGGACAATTTCCAGCGTATCCCCGTCGTTCAACACATGCCGCGCGAAGGCATCCGCACTGACAATCTCGCCATTGCACTCAATCGCGACCCGTTCCCGAACGAGGTCGAGGTGTTCCAGCAACTGGGTCACCGTGAATCCATCCGGAACCTGGCGCATCTGGCCGTTGATGGTCAAAGTCATAGACTCGCCTCCTCGGGTTGTATGAGATTGGAACGGCGCAAGACGACGTCTGGCGCAAACGCGGACCAGAGTTCAGGCTGCGGTTGTTCATCGAGGATGGACCGCACGATGCGCGCTGTGACGGGGGACAACAGCACACCGTTGCGGAAATGGCCGACGGCGACAATCACCTGTGGGAGTTCCGACAGCCGGCCAATCAGCGGTTTACCCTGGGCCGATCCCGGCCGCAGTCCGGTCCAGGCCCGTTCAAACACAGCATCCGCCAGACCTGGGGCTGCCTGGGCCAGGCCTTGGAGTAACTTGGTTAGACCGCGCGCGGTGATTTCCCGGTCGAATCCGGCCCCGTGCTCCTCGGTCGCGCCGACGACAATCGTGCCGTCCCGCTTGGGCACCAGGTAGACCGATTCGGTATGGATGGTGTGCGTCAGGGTGGCCTGGCGCGGGCGGATCGCCAACAGCTGGCCCTTCACCGGGTGAATCGGGAAGGACACGCCCAAGGCGGACAAGAATCCATGCGCCCAGGCGCCGGCTGCGAGGACGACCTGTTCGGCGAAGAAGGTTTCCTCTGGCGTACTGACCGCCACTCCGGCAGGCTCTGGTTTTATCGCCGTGACGTAGGCGCCCTCTCGAACCTCCGCGTGTTTACGCGCTGCCTCGCCGACGGCGCGCGCCAACAGCGCCGCGTTGACGTTGCCGTCGTCTGGTAGAAAGACGGCTCCCACGCCCGGCGCCACCAGTGGTTCTCGTTTTACCACGTCGGCAGCCGACCACCACTCGCCGCTGCCGCCGGCCTCCAGCTGCCAGGCTAGCCTCTGGCGCAGGCGATTGGCCGTCTCTTCATCGGCTGCGACCTGAAGAATCCCGTTCTGAACCAGTTGGATGTCGATACCCGTCTCCACCAGCAGTTGTTCGGCAAACTCGGGATACAAACGGCGACTCTCCAGACAGAGTTGGAAGAATGGACCGGAACGGCTCACTTCTAACTGAGCGCCGAGCATCCCGGCGGCCGCGCTTGAGGCCTCGCCGCCCAGGCGTCCGCGCTCCAAAAGCAGGACCGAGCGATGGGACTTTGCGATTTGCCAGGCGCAGCTGGCGCCGATGGCTCCGCCGCCGATGACGATGGTGTCATATACGTTGGCCATGTTCGTCTCCTCCCTCTGGAATGGTGGTCGCGGGCGTTCGATTTAGCAGCGGAAACGGATGCTTGGGTTGGACCGGAGAGCGGGCCATCGCCTGTTTCAATTGTCTTGCAGCCTGGCGCGGATTGGGGTGGCCGATAACCGCGCCAATCACCGCCACACCACTGCAGCCGGTGGCGAGAACCACGTCCACATTGGTGTGATCGATGCCGCCGATGGCAATGACCGGAATCGAAACCGCCTCGACAATGCGGCGCAGTTCGCCGACACCGCGCGGGGGAAGGCCGGGATGGGATTCACTGGCGAAGATGTGGCCAAACGTGATGTAATCTGCGCCGGCCTGGGCGGCGGCGACGGCCGCCTCAAAGCTGTGCACCGAGCAGCCAATCAGCCCCGGCCATTGTGCCCGATCCGCCACGCGACGCGCGACTGCTACGGGCAGCGACTTGGCTGCCAGGTGGACACCGAGGGCGCCTACAGCCATGGCCACGTCGAGGCGGTCATTGACAAAAAGTGCCGCTTGTTGCCCGGCGTCGGCCATGGCCTGGAGGAAGGCGGAGCATTCTTGGTATGACTGTGCGGCCGGGGCTTTCTTTTCCCGCCACTGGATAACATCCGCGCCGCCTTCGACACTCTGCAGGAGGCTTTCGTGCAAGGGCAGGCGGGTGCGCTGGCGGTCGCTGACGACGTGCAAAACCGCGTTCATGTCATCTCGCCTTTCATAGGATTCTGCGATTCCAGATGCTGCAGTGATGTATCGTTGTTCTGGGACAAAGACCCCGGTGTTCTGGAACGGGAATCCCGGGACTTGGTCGCGAAGGAACAGGGTGTAAACGAAAAAAGCCGCACCCAAAAAACGGGGCGGCGGGTTTCCACTTTAAACCCAACAAACGCGACCGGGCATGACTTGCAACCTTTGATTCTCCAGCTTACTTTCTTAATCGGCTCTTCCAGCCTACCATGGGCTGAGGAAGAGCGTCAAGAGCGCCGCTTTGCGTCGATTCGATCCTGAGTTCGCGTCGACACGGCGGTGAATTTGTGTACAATAGCGTCAACGGATGACGTAGGAGTGACGTCTTATGGACTCTCGCTACTCAAGGCAAATATTGTTTCGGCCGATAGGGCCGGCGGGGCAAGAGCGGCTTGGTCGGGCACGGGTGGCGGTGGTCGGAATGGGAGCCTTAGGCACCCAGCTTGCGACGCAGCTGGTGCGGGCGGGGGTCGGGTTTGTACGCCTGATTGACCGGGATGTTGTGGAACCGTCGAATCTGCAGCGTCAGTCGTTATATGACGAAGAAGACGCCCGCCTGGGCGCGGCCAAGGCGGCGGCCGCGCGCGAGAAGCTACAAAGGGCCAACAGCAGCGTGGTTCTGGAGGCGGCTGTCACGGATCTCACTTGGCGCAACGCGGAGAGCCTCTTAGCCGATGTCGACCTCATCTTCGACGGGACGGACAATTTCGAGGTCCGCTACCTCATCAACGACGTCTCGGTCAAGCACCGGATTCCCTGGGTGTATGGAGGGGCGGTGTCCTCTTACGGCACCACCGCGATGTTCCGTCCTGGTGAGACCCCTTGCCTGGAATGCGTGTTCGGAGCGGTCAGTGGGGGTGGACACGACACCTGCGACACGGTGGGCGTAATCGCGCCCGTGGTGAACATCATCGCGTCGCTACAGGTGGCAGAGGCGCTCAAGTACCTGACCGGGAACACCGCCGCTCTGGCACCTGGCCTGACGCATGTTGACGTGTGGACGAATGAGTTTCGCAGCATCGCTTTCCCCCGGCCCAATCCGGACTGCCCTTGCTGCGGGCGGCGCGAATTCCGGTTTCTTACCCCGCGTCCGGACTCCCTAGCCGTCTCCTTATGTGGACGCCGCACGGTTCAGGTGCGCCCGGAGGGGGCCGAGAACGTCCGTATGAATCTCCATCGGCTTGCCGAGCGGTTGGCCGCGCACGGACGGGTTCACCACAATGACCAGTTGCTGCGCTGTGACCTGGGGGAGGTGCAGCTCAGCGTGTTTGCCGACGGGCGGGCGCTCATTCACGGCGTCGAGGACGTGACCACGGCCCGTCGCTTGTACGCCCAGTACATCGGAATGTAGGTTCCCCGAATCTGGCGCCCGGCCTGGCATGTCGGCGTCTGGACGAATGAGTTTCGCGGCATGGCTTTGAGGTTGTCTTGGACGAACCGTTGTCTGGACGCGCACCTTACAGCAGGGGCTGTTCGAGCAAAGGCGCGACTGCGGGGCCGCTGGTGACGTGAATCCAGGGACGCCCGTTCTCCCAGGTGACGGTCACATCGACGCCGAACGCCCGACTTAAAAGGGCCGCTGTCAACACCTCTTGGGTTGGGCCCTGCGCCAAGACGTGTCCCGCATCCATCAAGAGACAGCGGGAGAAGCACGGCAGGATCTCTTCGATGTGGTGCGTTACATAGAGCAGGGTCGGGCCGTCCGGCTGCTGGCCGAGCCAGGCGATGGCCGCCAACACCTGCTCGCGGGTTGGAAGGTCCAGGCCCGTACAGGGTTCATCGAGAATCAACAGCTTCGGCTTGGCCATCCAGGCCCGCGCCAATAGGACCCGCTGCTTTTCGCCCTGGCTGAGCACGCCAAACGGCTTTTCGGCCAGCGACTCGCAGCGGAACTGGCGCAGGAGCGCCAATGCGTCCGCCTCGTCTTGCTCGTTCCATCCTTGCCACAGCCCAATCGACGCGTATCGACCACTGATGACCACTTTCAGGGCCGGATCTATAGCGGAGTCGGAACGCGCGATTTGTTCGGCCATGGCCTGGCTGACCCACCCGATGTGCCGCCGCAGGTCTTGCACCGGGACTTTTCCCAGCCGCTGGCCCAATACCTCAACCTGGCCTTGGGACGGCCAGGTATACGCGTTCAAGATGGAGAGCAGGCTGGTCTTGCCCGATCCGTTGCGTCCCACGACGGCCCAGTGCTCTCCAGGCTGCACGCTCCAGTCAATCTCTTCGAGAATCGCCTTGCCTTGTCGGCGCCAACTGACTCCATGAAGTTCCAAAATGTTCATAGTAAGTTCCACTCCGATGCGGGGTTGTCTTTGTTCGAAAACGGTAGAATTACATGATGTGTTTTATTTTAACAATGATCCTGGGCACGGCAAAGAGGACGCTGAGGAGTCGGCAGCTCAGGCAGGAGGCCGGATGGTGGGGTAGCCTTCGTCTTTGCCCGCGTTTGTGTGAAGACCTGCATCGGAATGTCTCCCTCCGCACCGGGGACACGAGTTGAAACGATTGCGGGGGAGACTCGTGTTCGCTCGCAGGAACACAGCGGCGGGATGATTGACAGACCGCCAGGACCCGTGGCAACCGTTACAGGACGGGGACGGTTTGACGCGTGGGTTGCGTTTGGTCGCGCGAGCGCAAGGGTTGGTCGATGATCCCGCCGCCCAAGCAGACCTCGCCGTCATAAAACACCACCGATTGTCCGGGGGTGATGGCGCGCTGAGGCGCCGAGAACATCACGCACCAGGTGGATACGTCCACCTGTTCCACCTTAACCGGCACATCGGTCTGCCGGTAGCGGAATTTTGCAGTGCAGGAGAAGCGATCCGCCGGCGGGTGTCCAGCTATCCAATGCATGTCGCTGGCCAATAGGCCCACGCTGAACAGGGCGGGGTGGTCGTGGCCTTGTTCGACGTAGAGAATGTTATTCTCAAGGTCTTTGTCCACCACAAACCATGGCTCTCCGCTGCCACGGCCGCCGATGCCAAGGCCTTTGCGCTGGCCAATGGTGTAGTACATGAGACCTTGGTGAGTGCCGACGTGCTCTCCGGATAGGGTTCGCATCTCCCCTGGCTGGGCTGGGAGATAATGACTCAGGAATTGACGGAAGTTCCGTTCCCCAATGAAACAGATGCCGGTGCTGTCCTTCTTTTTCGCGGTTGCCAGTCCAACCTCTGCCGCAATCTCCCGCACGCGGGTCTTCTCCAGTCCACCGATAGGAAACAGGGTCTTGTCGAGGGCTTCTTTGCCGACCATGTAGAGAAAGTACGTCTGGTCTTTGTTGGTGTCGACGGCGCGCAGCAACTGGCTGCCCGCCGGCGTACGGCGGATTTGCGCGTAGTGTCCGGTGGCTAGGTAGTCGGCTCCCAGCTGCAGGGCGGTTGCCAACAGCTCTTTGAACTTAATCTCACGGTTGCAGAGCACGTCTGGATTCGGGGTGCGCCCTTTGCGATACTCCTCGAGAAAATAGGAAAACACCCGGTCCATGTACTCGCGTTCAAAATTCACACTGTAATAGGGAATCCCAATCTGGTCGCAGACGCGCCGGACGTCTTCGAAATCCTCGGCGGCCGTGCAGACCCCGGATTCGTCTGTGTCATCCCAGTTTTTCATAAAGACGCCAATCACGTCGTATCCTTGTTGTTTCAAAAGCCAGGCGGCCACGGATGAGTCCACGCCGCCCGACATGCCAACTACGACGCGGGTCTGGCGTGCGGATTTCACCATCGTTCATCCTTCCTTCAGGAGGTTATTCGGACACGCAATTTGAAAACGTGACCACCGGTCACGATTCGGGTTCATTCAGGTTCAGATCTGTTCCGTCAGTCAAGGAAACAGGTCCAACAGCTCGGTCAGCGCATGAATGATGTAGGTCGCGCCGCGCAGGTCTGCCGCCGACAAGGTGAACGCACACCCAACCGAATCCAGGTTGTGCGCCTTTGCGGCCCGGATGTCGGACGGCCTATCCCCAATCATGACCATGCCGGATCGCCCAAAACGGGCGATATGGGCCGCCAGGGTGTCGGCTTTCGTGCGACCGCGCACCGATTCCAGGCACAGTGGGTGGACAAACAAGTCCCGCAGCCCTTCTGCGTCCAGCAGCCAATCCAGGTGAGCCTGGCCGCAGTTGCTGGCGATAGTCAGGGTGTGCCCTCGTTCTCGGAGGGTTTCCAGGACCTGACGCGCCCCTGGCATCAGCAGGCTCGCTTGTGCCTGGGACTCGGACTGCGTATGTCCAGGTTTTAGGCCGTGATCAGGGTCAAAATGGCGGTAGCGGCGGCTCGAATCCACTAGCGTGCCTTCGAGATCAAACACCAAGGTCTTCATAAGCATCACTCTAACGCAAGTGTGTGCGGGCGTCAAAACGCCCGGGAGACGCGGTTTCACGAGGGGCATGCGGGGCGAACTGGGGCACTTAACTTCGCGGGTTGGCTCCCTGCCGCCAGTTTTTTACCGCGGTCGCCAATTCTCGGTAGATGGCCACCTGCTCTAGCAGGCGCATGCGCACCAAACCGCTCGTGGAGGGGGCGACAAAATCGCGCACACCCGCAATCAGCGACTGCGGCTGAAATCCCCAGGCAACTGCATCTTTCGGCCTTTTTTGCGGAAACTGGCGCAAAAACTGTTGGTAAACGCCTTTACCCACATAGCAGGCGAAGACGGGGCGGTACTCCTCGAGTTTCCGAGCCAGAATGCGCCCGCCCTCGTGGAACTCCTGCGGCTGGATTTCGGCTACGCTCTTGGTCGGACGAATGACAATGTTGGTAAATCCATATCCGTAATCGTGCAAGAGGCGCGGGCTCTCTTCTGGACGATATCGTCTATCTGTGAGTCCGGACAGGTGAAGGACGTGGTAAAACCGGTTGCTGCGCCCCGCATAGTTAAACCCACGCGCCGCCGAGGCGAGTGACGGGTTGAATCCGATAAACAGCACAAGCATATCGGGTGCCAGCAGTTCCAGCGTCGGCATGAGGGTCCCTCCTTGTCCGGGTCTATCCTTATCCGTTTCCGCCCCGCGTGTTTCGTTTGCGGCGTTCAACTTTTGTATTGTTAGACACCGCTGGTCGCTTCGTCAAGGACAGCCTCGCGCGTTTGGACCGGGCACCGAGAGTGGTACAATAGATGCCAGCCGGAGTGGAGAAAGGAGCAGAAATGAGAGATGAAAATAGGCCTTGTGGGACTCGGGAAGATGGGTTACAACCTGGGATTGAACCTGATAGATCACGGTCACCAGTTGGTCGCGTACGACGTATCCCCGGAAGCGACCCAACGCATGGGGGACGCGGGCGCGGAGACGGCGGCGTCGATTCCAGAGGTTCTCGATAAACTGCCTACGCCGCGCATCGTTTGGATTATGGTTCCGCATCAATTTGTCGATAACGTCATTGGTGAACTGAAAACAGGTCTCACAGCTGGCGACATCGTCATTGAGGCTGGAAACTCACATTACAAGGATTCCCTGCGCCGCGCGGAGGACCTCGCCAAGGCTGGGATTCACTTCTTTGACGTCGGTACCTCAGGCGGCATGGAAGGCGCCCGCCACGGGGCGTGCTACATGATTGGTGGCGATCCGGACGTGTTTGCCACGATTGAACCGTTGTTCCGAGACACAGCGGTGGAAGGCGGCTACCTCTACACCGGACGGGCTGGCAGCGGACACTACGCCAAGATGGTGCACAACGGCATTGAGTACGGGATGATGGCCGCCATCGGCGAAGGATTTGAGGTACTGGAGAAAAGCCCGTTTGAGTACAACTACGCGGAGTTGGCGCGGGTGTGGTCACACGGGTCGGTGATTCGCGGCTGGCTTATGGAGTTGACTCAGAGCGCTTTTGAGAAAGACCCGAAACTAGCGTCTATTCGCGGTGTAATGCATTCGTCCGGGGAAGGCAAGTGGACGGTCGAGGAGGCGCTGGATTTGCAGGTGGCGGCGCCGGTGATTGCGCTATCCCTGTTGATGCGCTACCGCTCCTTGTCGGACGATACCTTCACCGGCAAGGTGGTCGCCGCGCTGCGCAACGAGTTTGGTGGACACGCGGTGGAAAAGGCGGACTGACGGTGCAATTGTGAGTTCGGAGGGGTGAATCCGGGATGATTATCGGTTTTGGTTTCGGACCTCCCTTGGTCAGCCTGCTGATGCTGCTGGTCACGGCCGGCTTGAGTTATGGGCTGTACCGGCTCTTCGCCCGGCGTCCTTGGGTTCGAGATCCGGACCAGCGCCGGGAGCAGCTGCGTCAGTATTACCGTGAGCAGCGCGAGCTGGCGCGGCGCTTATCCCGCGAGTTCGACCTTACGGACGAAGAGATTGAGCAGAGAATTGAAGATGAAATCAACCGGCGGTAAGAAACCGCCGGTTGATTTTTTAGCGAACTTATTCGCCATTGAGTGAAATCCCAACCGGTGGCCATGAAGACTTGTTGGGGACCTGGGCCTGGTCGCCACTGGTGACCAGGCCGCCGATAGCCCGGAATGGTGCAGGGCCGGGCGACAGGCTGGGGACCCTCTTTGCAGGCAACCTCTCAGGATGCGTCTTCGAGTAAAACCACCCGCGCAGGCGCCGCATCGATGCCTTCCAGTCGTAGCGGGGCTGCCACCATCAAGTAGCGACCTGGGGCGACGTCGGCAAGGCGCAGTCCCTCTAAGATATGAATTCCTTTTTCCAGAAGAGTCTTATGCGTCTCGTGATTGGGCTGGGCCCGCTCGATACCCAGGCCGTCGATTCCCACCCCGGCTACTCCTTTATCGGCCAATACCTGCGCCGCGTCGGCCGCGACATACACAAATTCGAAGTTGAACTCATCATCAAACGAGTTCTGGGTCTTGAAGAGCAAGAATTCGCCCGGCTGAATGTCACATTTCGCCAGGTCCCCAGCCCGAATGGCCTGGTTGACGTGGGTCAAGTCAACCACCCGGCAGGGACGAACGAGATCGGCAATCGGAATGGACTCAATCGTGGCGCCGCCTTCCACCATGTGTAGAGGCGCGTCAATGTGGGTTCCGGTGTGAGCGTCTAGGTGCAGCCGCGTCTCGTGTGCACTTCCCGTCTGAAAGTCGGAAGTTGTCTCAAACTCGGGCTGCTTCTCCGGTTTATTCTTGTATACCGGCATACCACGGCGTATCGGCATGCTGATGTCGTGAATCCGAAACTTTGCGGCCAGGATTGACACGTTTTCTCCATCCCTTTCACAGAATTTGGAGCGGTGTAGACGACGAAGCGATGGCGTTGCCAACGAGGAATCGGCACGGTAGAGCCGATGAACAAGTGCGAGGGCGGCCCTTGCCGCCCCCGGCTCAATCTGGCTGCTTTATGCGCGGGTTACCGCCTCAACCGTTTGACGATCCGGAATCGCTTTTGGGTTTCCTTCGACCTGATTCGGCATCGGTTCCGGACGGTCTTCCCCATACACCGGCCACCAGGCAAACCCATCCTCTTGCAGCAAGGCGTCTGCGGCCAACGGACCGGAGCTGCCGGCCGCATACGGGTGCAATGGCAATTCGGCATCCGCGGCGAACGCTTGAGCAATCGGATCGACCCATTTCCAAGCCAGGGAGACCTCATCCCAGCGGGTGAAGAATGTGGAGTCACCCCACATGGCATCAAACAAGAGTCGTTCGTACGCCTCCGGCGACGCGTCGGTCTGTTGGCTGAACTCCATTTGAATCGGCACGATGGTCTCGTCGGTACCCGGGCGTTTGGCGTTGAGGTGAAGCGACAGACCTTCGGCTGGGTTGACCCGGATAACCAGGCGATTTGGACCTAAATCGCCAGACCGGTTGAAGTACAGGTTTTTGGGCATGGAGCGGAACTGGATGACGATTTCGGTGGCCTTAACGCTCATCCGTTTCCCTGTACGGATATAAAACGGAACGCCCGCCCAACGGAAGTTATCGATGTACAGACGCGCGGCGACAAACGTCTCGGTCTTCGAGTCTCGTGCTACACCGTGCTCTTCGCGATACGCGGGCACCGCTTTGTCCCCGAGCCAACCGGATTGGTACTGACCGCGCACGACATTGTGCCGTACTTCATTGGCGTTGTAACGGCGCAGGGAGCGCAGAACCTTCACCTTTTCGTCGCGGATGGCCTCCATCTTCAGGCGGCTGGGCGGTTCCATGGCAATCATCATGACCATCTGCAGCATATGGTTCTGAACCATGTCACGCAGAGCGCCGGCTTTCTCGTAGTAGGAGGCGCGGTCCTCGACGCCGACGGTTTCACTCGAGGTGATTTGCACGCTGGCGATGGAACGGTTGTTCCACACCGGTTCAAAGATGGAGTTGGCAAACCGGATAACCTCGATGTTTTGCACCATTTCTTTGCCTAGGTAGTGGTCGATGCGGTAGATCTCCTCTTCGTCGAACGCCTTGCGCAGCTCTTCGTTCAGCGCCTGCGCGGAGGCAAAGTCGTGACCGAACGGTTTTTCGATGATAAGCCTTTTCCACCCGCGGGTATTGGTTAGGCCGGATGCCTGCAGCTGGGTGGCGATGGGGCCAAAAAACTCGGGCGCCATGGCCAGATAGTACATCCGGTTCTGAGCATGCAAGCCATAGCGTGCCTCGACCGCTTCGACGTGCTCTTTCAAGCGGACGAACTGACTCGGTTGACTGACGTCGACCGGGCAGTAGGAGAAGCGGCTGGCAAACGCTTCGAAATCTTTGTCTTCGTCCATGTCATAGCGCGCGTACTGGTGCAGGGAATCAACCAGCAACTGGCGTAGGCCAGCATCATCCATGCGCGAGCGAGCGACACCCACCACCGCATAATTGGCGGGGAGATCATGGTTGCGGTAAAGAGCGTACAAGGCCGGCATCAATTTACGCTTCGCCAGGTCTCCCGTGACACCAAACAGGATGAACACGTGCTCTGGCGTACCGGACTGAGTTTGCGATGAAAGCGAAGGGTTGTTCATCATAGCTCTCCATTCCTTGCAAGATAGGGTGAGGTTGTCCGGAAAGGGGTCAGAACTCCGGGGCTGTCGCCCGGCCTAAACGGTCGCCACTGGCGACCAGGCCCCCCGGCGCATTGCTTCGTCAGCGCCCAAAATGCTCCCTCACGTACCAAAAGACGTACGCTCGGTACGCATTTTGGGCTAGCTTCCTCGCACTGCTTGGGGCTTACCTAACCCCTTTCCGGACATGCACTCTTAGCGGTTGTCCGGAAAGCCGGACGCACATTTTTTACTTTGTGTCTGAAATATATTGTAACCAGTCTCGACGTCCGGCACCAGTTTTTCGCATCCCCGATGATGGAGACACCACCCACGGGTACGTTCATGCGGAGTCAGGTTGTGACATCCTCCACATGGTGTACCACCCAAATGCCACGTGCTCCCTGCTTGACCGGTTGGTAGAGGGTCACGATATAGCGGCACGGTCCGTGTTGAACGCGGACCGTGGCGTGCTGCAATCCAGATCCGGGATCCCGATAGCGCTCCACGAACGTATAGACATCGCTGGGCCGGAAGCCCAGGTGCTGACTCCCGACCATTTGCACCGTGCGTATGGGGTCGAGCCGCCACAGGTTGCGCCCTTGGTCGACACTTTGCTGAATGCGGATATAGTCCTCGCCCGGAATCTCCACATGACCGGTCTTGACTTCGGGGCAGGGCATAAAAATCACTCCTTCAAAGGAATGGTCGGCCCAACCGACCGTTTCAGAGCAGTGTATGTGGGAACCGCGCCAGGGGTTTGCTGCAGCGGGTCTGAAATTCGTAGGAAAATTGGTATGATGGATGCGGAGGAGGCGGTAGTATGGCTTTACATGGCAATGGACGGGTGGCCGTGGTCACGGGCGCCAGTTCGGGGATTGGTGCAGCGAGCGCCCGGGCACTGGCCCAAGCCGGGTTTCGAGTTGCCGTCGGGGCGCGACGCGTGGATCGTTTACATACGTTGGCAAACGAGCTGGCGGAGGTTACAGGGGAGCGTCCCTTTGTGGCGGAATTGGATGTCACCTCCGTCGCCTCGGCGGAGCGCTTTGCTAGGCAGGTGCAGGAACATTTCGGACAGGTGCACGTCTTGCTTAACAACGCGGGACTGGCTCGCGGTAAGACGCCGGTCGCCGAGGCGAAGGACGATGCCGAATGGGAAGAGATGATAAACACCAACGTCCTCGGGCTGCTGCGCATGACGCGCCTGTTTTTGCCGAGCCTCATTGAAAGCGGCGACGGGCACGTCATCAACCTCGGCTCCATCGCCGGGCGCGTCGCGTATGCGGGCGGATCGGCCTATTGCGGCAGCAAGTTTGCCGTCCGAGCGATTACTGAGGCGCTGCGTGAGGAGCTGTTGGGGAAACCCGTACGGGTGACGACAATAGACCCGGGAATGGTCAAAACGGAGTTCAGCCTCGTTCGCTTCCACGGCGACACGGCCAAGGCGGACGCGGTGTACGAAGGCATGACGCCGCTGACGGCGGAAGACATTGCGGACTGCATTGTGTTTGCCGCCACGCGGCCGGCGCATGTGAACATCGACGCGATGGTCATCACCGCCCGCGACCAGTGTGGACCGACGAAGGTCGCGCGCCAGGGATGAGCGAGGATAGCCGGACGGAGCAAGCGGCAGGGGGGTAGTAGCAGTTGGCAAAGTGCAGGAACCTGCTGTTTGGGATATAATGGATAACAGGGATAAAAATGCATAGATAGAGGTGGGACGATGAGTCAAGCGGTTTCGCAAACGGTGGAAGCGTTTCGGCAATACGTACGGGAGATGGAACATTATCAAGAGGCGCTCTCGCTGATGTACTGGGACTTGCGCACTGGCGCGCCGAAAAAAGGGGTACCGCTGCGTTCGGAAGCGATTGGCACGCTCTCGTCGGCGGTATTTCGGATGAGTACCTCGCCGCAAATGGAAGAGTACCTGAACACCCTGGGAGATCCGGGGGTATACAACGGGCTCGATCCGGTGACGCGCGCGATGGTCCGGGAGTTCCGCAAGGAGTTTGACCGGGCGCGCAAGATCCCGCCGGAGCGCTATCACGCTTACGTGGTGCTTGTGTCCAAGGCGGAGTCGGTCTGGGAAGAGGCTAAGGCAAAGGCCGACTTCGCCCTGTTCCGGCCTTATCTGGAGCAGATTGTCGCGATGACAGTGGAGTTTGTGGACTATTGGGGCTACAAGGATGACAAGTACGACACCCTGCTTGACCAGTATGAACCGGGAATGACCGTGGCTCAGCTTGATCCCATCTTTGACAACCTCCGTCAGGAGACGGTCGACCTGCTAAACCGCATTGTTGCGACCGGCCGCCGATTCGACGACAAGCGCTTCTATCGGGGCTACGACACGGCGCTTCAGCGCAAACTCTCCCATTACCTGTTGGAGCAAATGGGGTATGACTTTACGGCCGGGCGCGTAGATGAGACGGTGCATCCGTTCCAGACCACCATCAACCACTACGACACCCGGGTGACGACGAAGTTTCTCACGGAGGACCTGCGCAGCAACCTGTTCAGCACCATCCATGAAGGCGGACATGCGCTGTACGAGCAAGGGGTATCGGATGAGCTGATTGGCACCGGGCTGTGCTCAGGCACCTCGATGGGGATTCACGAATCGCAGTCTCGTTTTTGGGAGAACATGATTGGTCGCTCCCGCCCCTTCTGGGAGGCGCACTACCGCTACATCCTGGAACTGTTCCCATCCCAATTCGCTGATATTTCCTTGGACGACTTCTATCGCTCCGTGAACGATGTGCGTCCGTCTTTGATTCGCACTGAAGCGGACGAATTGACGTACAACCTCCACATCATGATCCGCTACGAGATTGAAAAGGGGCTCATCAATGGGCAACTGCAGGTAGCGGATCTGCCGGCCGTCTGGCGAGAGAAGATGCAGGAGTACCTCGGCGTCACACCCAGCAACGACGCGGAAGGCGTACTGCAGGACGTGCACTGGTCTGGCGGCAGCTTCGGCTATTTCCCGTCGTATGCGCTTGGCAACATCTATGCCGCCCAGTTTGCGCACGCGCTGGCCAAGGACATCCCCGACTACATGGAGCAGGTCCGTAGACGCAATCTGCTTCCCATTAAACAGTGGCTGAACGAGCACATCCATCGCTTTGGCAAGATGCTGGAGCCCAAGGAGATTGTCCAACAGGTGACCGGGGAAGCGATTGACGCGAAGTACTTGATTGGATATTTAAAGGATAAGTTCAGCGCCCTGTATAACCTATAAGGTTGAACCTTGTCGACTTTTGACATCGCCGCCGCCCTGTACTAGAGTCAGAATGTATCGCTTGAATCCAACGTGGTGAGGCATCCAAGAACATGAAAGACTCGGCAGTGGGGGCGGCGTTGGCCGCACAGTGGCGCTGGTTGGTGTTGGCGAGCATTGGCGTGTCATATCTCCTGGTGTTCACACAGCGCACCGGACCGGGCGTGATTTCGGATCAGCTGCAAGCCGATTTTCACGTATCTGCGGCGCTGTTGGGGACCATCACGAGCATTCAGTACCTCCTGTACATGCTCTTGCAGATTCCCGTGGGTCTATACGGGGACAAGTCGGGACCCGAGCGAATGCTCGTCACAGGCGTATTGTGCGACGGGGTGGGGACGCTGTTGTTTGCGTCGGCCCACAGCTTCGGCTGGCTGCTCTTGGGTCGAGCTATCGTCGGACTCGGCGATGCACTCATCTGGGTCAACATTGTCTTGATTCTCGGCAAGTGGTTCGCCAAAGGGCGCTTTGCGGCGGTTCTCGGGGTGGTCAACACGGCTGGGAATCTGGGCGCCTTGGTGACCAGTATTCCGCTTGCCGCCTGGATTGCCACGGCAGGGTGGCACATTCCGTTCACCGTTATTGGGGCGCTCTTGGTCGCGGCCGGGGTGCTCGATGGCGTCGTGCTGATGGGCGCCGGACCGGCTCGTCGAGCCAAGGCGTCGGCCAGTGCCCTGCGCGTGCAAAAGGTCCCGATGTGGCGGTTGCTGTCCGGAGTCGTACGCGACAGGTTGGCATGGGCGACCTTCTGTTGCCACTTTGGGGCGATGGGAACCTATCTGGCGATGGTCAGCCTTTGGGTGGTTCCGTTCTTTATGGACGTTTACCGGCTGCCGCGCGCAGAGGCGGCTTGGTTCACGCTCATTGCTTTCGTCGGGGCGCTGGTTGCAAGTCCATTCATGGGGTGGCTGAGCGACCGTTTGCATGACCGACGGCGCCCCTATCTGGTGACGCAGACCTTGGCGGCTCTGGCTTGGCTCGCGGTTGCCCTGTGGCGCGGGCAGCCGCCGCTCGTTGTGGCGGGGCTCATTATGTTTGTCGTCGGGTTTGGCTGTGGCAGCAGTCTCTTGACGTTCGCGGCCATTCGGGATCAGGTCGATCCGCACCGCTCTGGCGTCACCTCTGGCTTTGCCAACACGGGTGGCTTTTTGAGCGCTGTTTTACTGCCCGTCTTGTTCGGCATGGTCATTGATGCATTCGGCGGGACGGCGGGTGCCGGGAGTCAGGGCGCCCGTCACGCCTACGGGATTGCGTTTTTCCTGCCAACCCTGTTTTCCTTGGTTGGCGTCGTCGGCAGTCTGTTGCTGCCACAGGGGTTGCGTGCGGCAAAGTCGAAAGTGCCTGCCACAGTGTGAGTGAAGGGCTTGGCGTGCACGATGAGCGTAACACATAATCGGAATCAATCTGGGAAAGGCGAGGTCGATCGAATGCAGGCGATTGAGAGCATGGAACAGTTTTTTACTTTGGTGCGCGAGGCCAATCCGACCGTCATGGTGTTTTCGGCCGATTGGTGTCCGGATTGCCGGTACATGGATACGTATATCGAAGACGTGGTGCGCGATTATGAAGGGAAGTTTCGGTTCTACCATGTTGACCGGGACAAGTTCCTCGATTTATGTGAGACCCTGGACGTCCTAGGCATCCCGAGCTTTATCGTCTACCGGGATGGTCAGGTCGTCAGCCGTTTTGTCAATGGCAAACGGAAGACGAAGCAAGAGGTTACGGACTTTTTGGACGACGCACTGGCGAAGCTCAACAGTTAAGGGAAGCTCAACAGTTAAGGATGGAGGAGGAGCGAGCGGGTGAATAGTGGCAACTGGTTTATCCGAACCCCGGAACAGCGTGAGCGCCATGAAATCATCCGCGCGCTGTCGAAACAGTTTGCGGAGCGGGCGGCCACCCATGATGCCGACGCGAGTTTTCCGCACGAGAACATCAACGCGCTGCGCGACGCTGGGTATGTGGCGTGGACGACGCCTAAGGAATTTGGGGGTTTGGAAATTTCCCTGTATGAGATGTTGTTGCACCAGGAGCAGCTGGCACGAGGGGACGGATCGACCGCACTGGCGATTGGCTGGCATGTCGGCATGATGCTCAGCTTGCGGACAACGCGCGCCTTTCCGGAGCCGCTGTTTGCCGAGGTGTGCCGGTCGGTGGTGGAGCGGGGGGCGCTCATTAACAGCTGCGCCAGTGAACCAGCCACGGGTAGTCCGAGCCGTGGCGGGCGACCGCAGACGACGGCACAGCCCGTTGCCGGTGGCTACCGCATCAGCGGGCGGAAGACGTTTAGCTCCTTGTCGCCGGCGCTCGATTGGGTGCTGGTGACAGCCGGAATTGCCGAGAGCGAGGACGTCGGGGAGTTTTTGGTCACCGGCGAGGACATTGAGATTGTCGAGACCTGGAACACCATGGGCATGCGGGCCACCGGCAGCCACGACATCCTCCTCAAGGATGTGTTTGTGCCAGAAGAACGCTTGGTCAGTCGGCAAAAGCCGGGCGAGCGGTCACGCCGCAACAGTGACGGCAGCGGCTGGACGCTCCACATCCCGGCCTGTTATTTGGGCATTGCGCTGGCTGCGCGTGATTTCGCCGTCCGCTATGCGGCCACCTACCAGCCGAACAGTTTACCGCACCCGATTGCCAAGGTCCCGCACATTCAGGAGAAAATGGGGCAAATCGAACTGAAGCTCCTAGCTGCCCGTACGTTGATGTATGACTTGGCGCGGCGCTGGGACGAGGGGGACGCTGCCACACGGGCACAGCTTCGCCCACAGTTGGGCGCGGTCAAGACACAGGCGACCAACGCGGCGATTGAGGTGGTCGATTTGGCCATGCGCATTGTGGGCGGCCGCAGTATCTGGCGCGACCTGCCGCTGGAGCGCTTGTATCGGGATGTGCGGGCCGGTTTGCACAACCCCCCGGCGGACGACATCACCTACCAGATGTTGGCGAATAATGCGCTGGCCGAGGTCGAAGAAACGAATTAGAGGGGTTTGAGACGCATGAATCAAGCCGTGCAAACGCTGGACGGGTGGTATACCCTGCACGATTTGCGGAGTATCGACTGGGCGTCCTGGAAGGCGTTGGATAATGACGAGCGGGCGGAGGCAGTGGACGAGCTGCTGCGGCTCACCCAAGCGTACCGAAACGTCATTCCGCATCAAACGGGCGCCTACGGGCAGTACCGGATTGTCGGACAGAAGGCCGACTTGATGTTTATCCACATGCGACCGACCGTCGAAGAGTTGGCAGACTTGGAGACCCGGTTCCAGAAGACGCGTTTTGCTGACTTTACGGCGCCGGCATACACTTACCTGTCAGTGGTGGAGCTGAGCGCCTACCTGGCCAAGCCGGGGGTCGATGTGGATTCCGATCCGTACCTGCAAGGCCGTCTCAAGCCGGAACTTCCACAGACGCGGAACGTGTGTTTCTATCCGATGAGCAAACGCCGTCAGGGTTCCGACAACTGGTACATGCTCTCGATCGAAGAGCGGCGTGAGCTGATGAAAAACCATGGCCGCATCGGCCACGAATACGCAGGTAAAGTTAAGCAAATCATCACCGGATCGACCGGGTTGGATGACTGGGAGTGGGGTGTCACCCTCTTTTCGGACGATCCGCTCCAGTTCAAGAAACTGGTCTACGAGATGCGGTTTGACGAGGCGAGCGCTCGCTTCGGGGAGTTTGGCCCGTTTTTCGTTGGCAGCCGCTTGGATGATGCAGATTTAGCGCGTATGCTGACGGTTTAGTCTGCCTTTCGCCGAGGGGACGGCTGCGGTCGCGGACCGCCGCCTTTCGGCTGCCGGTGGCGGCCCCGAATCACAAACGGTTTAGGTTCCTTCCTCACACCCCCGTGTTCCAGCAGGGATACGGGGGTGTATTGCGAATAGTCATATATATTGAGGATATCGGTTTCACAAGGGAGGAAGGGCCAATGTCGTACAATTTTGCGCTTGAAGTGGATGAAATCGCCGCGCGCAACCCTGATCGATTGGCAGTCATATGTGTAGACTCGGCCAAGCGGGTGACGACGCTGACGTATGACCAGCTGCGGCGCCAGAGTAACCGATTGGCCCAAGGTTTGAATCGCATCGGGGTGCGCCGCGGCCAACGGGTCTTGGTGCTGCTACCGCGCGGCATCGCTCCGTATACAGTATACCTCGCGCTCTTGAAGCTGGGAGTGACCATTCTACCCGGCTCGGAAATGCTTCGAGCCGCAGACATTGCCTACCGGGTTAGACACGCCGAGGCGAGTACCGTCATCGCGGACGCCGCACTCGTCGCCGAGGTGGATAAGGTGCGTCCGCAGTGCGCCAGTCTGTCCCACTTTTTTGTCGTAGGCGGAGCGGCGCCGGACTGGGAATCACTGGATGACATCGCCACCCTGGGCTGTGAAGACGACTTTTGCGCGGAGACTCGCGACAGGGACATCGCGTTCTTATCCTACACGAGCGGGACGACCGGGGGACCCAAAGGCGTCATGCACACCTACACCTGGCCGCGCGAGCACCTCAAGGTGGCCGGCACCCACTGGTTTGACGCCAAGCCGACGGATGTCGCCTGGGCGACCGCCGGGCCGGGGTGGGCGAAGTGGGTGTGGAGTCCGTTTGTCGGCGTCCTCGGCAACGGAGCCACCGGGTTCGTCTATCAGGGTCGATTTCAGCCGCAGGAGTACCTGTCTCTGATGCAGGAACACCGCGTGACCTTGCTCTGTGCCACACCCACTGAGTACCGGGCCATGGCCAAGGTGGAACACCTAAAGGCGTATCGCCTCTGTCTTCGATCCGCCTGTTCAGCCGGGGAACCGCTCAACCGCGAAGTAATTGATACCTTTCGGCGCGCATTCGGGGTGACCGTGCGGGATGGCTACGGACAGACCGAGAACAGCTTGTTAGTCGGCACCCTGCAGGATACCGAGGTGCGGGCCGGATCGATGGGGAAACCGTTTCCAGGGATGCGGGTGGCTATCGTCGACGACCAGGGCACACCGTTGCCAGTAGGTGAAATCGGCCACATTGCCGTACACAAGAGCTTCCCGTGCCTTTTTCAGGGCTATCTGAATGACGCGGAGCGTACCATCCAGGCGTTTCGAGGGGACTGGTACCTGACGGGAGACAAAGGACGAATGGATGAAGACGGGTACTTTTGGTTTGAGGGTCGGGCGGACGATATCATCATTTCGGCCGGGTACACGATTGGTCCGTTTGAGGTGGAGGACGCACTGGTGAAGCACCCCAAAGTCGCGGAGTGCGCCGTCGTAGCCAGCCCTGATGCGGATAGGGGGCACATCGTGAAAGCGTTTGTCGTCCTGCGTAACGCAGAAGATGCCAAGGACGAAGGGCTCGTGCGCGAGTTGCAGGACCACGTCAAGGCGCTGACAGCTCCTTATAAGTACCCGCGGGCGATTGAGTTTCTCACTTCGCTGCCGAAAACCAGCAGCGGCAAAATCCGCCGCGTGGAGCTGCGACAACGGGAGGAAATGGCTAAGCGTGCGAGCTTCGGGTCATGAAAGCGCGGTAGCCAGGTGGACGCGGATGGCCTGTTCGATGACGTCGACCCGCTCTGCCCACGAGTTCTCGGCCAAAAACTGCTCACGGAGTGGACCACGGCATCGTTTTTCCCCGGTGAGAATGCGGCCTAGCGCGGCAGCGGCTTCTGCGGGCGATGCGGCCAGCCACAACAGACGTTCCATCGCGGCGGTTTCCCGATTCGGCGTGGCAATCACCTCGCGGCCAGCGGCGATGTATTCATAGACTTTCACCGGATTGACACTCTCGGTCAAGGGAGACGGAACAAAGGGAAACAACGTCGCAGTAAAGCCAGCCAGAAATCGTGGCAGTTCGGGATAGGGCTGCGGGCCCAACAGATGGACGTTAGCGATGCGGCGCAGGCGGCTGACATCGGTCAACGCCGGCCCGATGAGAACAATCTGGCAGTTGGGGCAAAGCGCCGCCAGGGAGGCGATATACGACTGGTCGACCCAAGCACCGATGCCGCCGACAAAGCCCACGCGTGGCGTGGGAATGTGGTCGAGCATGGGGTGCGGGGACAGCGTTTCCGCGCGACGAAAGCGGTCCACCTCGGCGGCGTTTGGCAGCACCATAACGTCTGGACGGAGGCGACGCAAACGGTCGGCCAGGTTGTGTGCGGTGGCAAACACCGCGTGGCTGGCCGCTGTCAACTCGGCTTCCAGACGGCGCACCAAGTTGGGGTTATGGGTACCGGGAAAGGATGCGTGGTCATCGGCGCAATCGTAGATGACTACCTGCGGCTGCAAGTGTGGAATCAGGTCGACGGCACCCGGCAGATAGCTGAGAAGGACGAGGGGGCCTTGCGCCGCCTGGGCGATGGCGTCTGCCATCCGCCGTTGATTTTGCCGGTTCAACCAGCGCTGCCGAAGGCCAAAGGGCAGGGATGGCGGCAGGGATAGGACACGGACGACGTGTTCTGTACTGACTGGGACCCGCCGCAGCGTCGAATGCAGGCGCATGTGCCGGCGGGCGGTCAAGTGGCGCAATGGACTGAGCCAGGTCACAGGTGGTTCCACGTACAAGACGTCCCATCCGCGCTGGGCCAGCTGGCGGGCGACCTGTTGATTGCGTGCAAACACCTCGTCCCAGCGCACTGCGGCAATCACGGCGGTGGTTGGGGCAGGGGAATGGGGGGGGAGTCGCGTTGCCTTGGCGTTCATTCGCGCTCACCCCCTGCCTCAGCGGTCGGCAGGTTGCGCGCGCGTTGGAACTTGATGGCCGTTATGATGGGACGGTAGACGCACATCGCCAACCCGAACACGGCAGAGAAGCAGAGAAACGGGTGTACGGCACCCAGGGCCCCGAACACGAGCAATGCGAAGTACTGTTCTCCGATGTTGTAGGCGGAAAATGGCAGATACCGCCGTAGGCGTTGGGCCCGCGTCCAAAGGTCCACGGGACGGGCGACGGCGTCTGGATGTGGACGCGCATGGCCATCGAACGGCACGTCGCCGGGCTGGCCCGTCGGAACCAGCGGCTCTTTGCTGCCTGGGTTGCGGAACATTGGGATTTGACCCAAGTATTCGAGCAGATACAAGCTGAACAAGGCGACCATCGCCCATAGCCATGCGTCCGAGTTTGGGTGCTGACGCATCCAACCGTCCGCGAGACTGAGGTAAATTGCACCCTCCTTTACCCGATCCGCCACTTGATCGAGCCAACCGCCAATGGCGGAATACTGTTGTCGTAACCGTGCCAGTTGTCCGTCTGCACAATCGACGACGTAGGCCGCCTCAACCAGCAGCAGGCCGGCCAGAAAATAGTTTGGGGTATTGCTCGCCAGTCCGAGGCAGCCAATAACGCACAGACCCAGCGATGCGAGGGTCAGGGTGTTGGGAGTGATGCGCGGCCAGCGCTGTACCAGCCACACTAAGCGTATGGACAGCGGATAGTAGAGGTAGTTGGTCCAGACGTCCACCGGACGTTTGGCGCAGCGGTTCACTTCGGTTAGGGTGGTCACATGGCCTTCCCCCTGAGGGCATCAACCGTCATCATTGACATGTTTATCTGTCCAGTGGTATATTGAGCCAAACGAAAAATTTTATACGGATATTCAGCAACTCTTATCGAGAGCGGTGGAGGGACTGGCCCTATGAAGCCCGGCAACCACCAGAACGCGGGTCTGGTTCTGGAGAGGTGCCAATTCCTGCAGGACAGAGCGCTGTCCTGAGAGATGAGAGGAGCGCTGGGAATACGTTTGTATACCAGGCGACCGCTCCTCTCGAGCGGTCGCCTTTCGCATGTGCGTTTTGCATCGGATCGAATAGTGGATGGCGTCTACAGCCGTACAGCAGGAAACCTGCAGGGGCCATTCATGCAGCGAGAAGAGATAGGGAGAGATTGCAGTGACTGAGAAACAGCCGGGACTTGCGACGGCAGAGAGCGATGAGGATGGTTGCCGTACAGAGGTAAAACAGGCCGGGATAGCGGCCGGCGGCGTTGAACACCAGTCGGGGGTCGTGACCCTTGGTGACTTTTCCTTCGAGTGCGGCCAAACCCTTCCGATGGTTCAGGTCGCCTTCGAAACCTGGGGACGACTGAACGCTGCGCGAGACAATGCCGTCGTTGTCTGCCACGCCCTGACCGGAGACGCGCACGCCGCGGCAGGTGCCGAGGGCCAGGCCGGCTGGTGGAATGGCCTAATAGGTCCTGGCTGTTTCCTCGACACCACACGGTTTTTTGTCATTTGCAGCAACGTCTTGGGCGGGTGCAGTGGTTCGACCGGGCCAGCCACTATAGGACCCGATGACCGTCCGTATGCGCTGCGGTTTCCGCTGATTACCGTGCGCGACATGGTCAAAGCGCAGATGCGGCTTTTAGACGCCCTGGGGGTGCGCAGAGTCCAACTCGTCGTTGGCGGATCGCTCGGAGGCATGCAGGCTTGGGAATGGCCGCTCTTGGACCCCGAACGCGTGCTCCGGAGTGCCATCATTGCCGCCGATGCTCGGTTTTCTGCCCTTGCTATTGGCTATAACGAGGTGATGCGCCAGGCCATCGTGGGCGATCCCGCTTGGCAGCACGGCAATTACTACGGCACGGGCAAAAGACCCACCCATGGCCTAGGACTGGCCCGGTCTATCGCGATGTTGACCTATCGGACAGATACACTGTTTGAGGCGCGCTTCGGACGCGAAGAAGTGACCCCGCCCGCCCCAACGGATCGCCCAGGTTCGGCGGAGACCGGGACGTTTTTCGAGAACGAGGCGTGCGCAAGCAGTCCACTGGCGGCCTTTACGCAGCCGCTGTACCAGGTGGAGTCGTATTTACGCCACCACGGGCGAAAACTGGATGCCCGGTTTGACGCCAACAGCTATCTGTACCTGACGCGAGCGATGGACTCGCACGACATCGGCCGCGGCCGCGGCGGCCTCCTGCAGGCACTCGAGAATCTGAAGGCGTCCGTATTCTTGGTAGGAATCGACACGGACTATCTGTATTCGGTGTCTGCGCTCGAACATACGGCGCAGCTGGCGCAGGACGTGGGAGTCCGCCTTGATTTCCACGTGGTATCCTCCGATTTTGGGCATGACGCGTTTTTGGCGGAGCCGGAGAAATTAGGACAGGTGTTGAAAGGGGTTTGGCAGGCATGACCGGACAAGCGTGCGTACGGATTGGGCTCCTCGGTTGTGGCGTGGTTGGGGGTGGCGTCGTAGAGGCCCTAGCCCAAAACCGAGAGCGTATTCATCAATATGCGGGCGTTGTCCCGGTCATCCACCGCATCGCCGTGCGTGACGCGGGAAAGACGCGCCACCCCGAGGTCAAGCGACGGCAACTGTGTACCGACTGGCGAGCGGTGGTGGAAGATGGCGAGGTAGACGTGGTGATTGAGGTGATGGGCGGGATTGAACCGGCGAGATCGGCCATC
Source organism: Alicyclobacillus herbarius DSM 13609 (assembly GCF_000430585.1). Lineage (GTDB taxonomy): Bacteria > Bacillota > Bacilli > Alicyclobacillales > Alicyclobacillaceae > Alicyclobacillus_G > Alicyclobacillus_G herbarius. Next base: position 38,667 of record NZ_AUMH01000009.1, on the reverse strand, counting down.
CTCGCGGCGCTTTGTGCGGGTAAGCCGGTCATCACCGCCAACAAGCAGCTGTTGGCCCTTCATGGCCCGGAACTCATGGAATGCGCGCACCGTCACGGGGCGACGCTGCATTACGAAGCGAGCGTGCTTGCAGGTATCCCGGCCATTCATACCCTGAATACATACTTCTTCGCCAATCGGGTGCGCCGGCTGCGCGGCATCGTCAATGGAACATCCAACTACATCCTCACCCGAATGACGGAGGGCCAAAGTTTTGCCGAGGCGTTGGCGGAAGCCCAGTCCCTCGGCTATGCAGAGGCGAATCCATCCCAGGATGTCAACGGGGACGACGCGTTATACAAGCTGCAGGTCTTGATCTGGACGTTGACCGGGCAACCTCTACCGCCGGCCTTGATTCGCAAGCGCGGCATTGATGTCCTAAGTGCCCAGGAGGTGTGGGAAGCCAAGCGGCAGGGGAAACGGTGGAAGTTGGTCGCCGAGGCCGAGTTTGATGCGGCTGGAAATCCCGTGCTGGCGACGGTGGAGCCGATAGCCCTCGCCGTGGACGATCCGCTGTATCACGTCGACGGGGTGGCCAACGCGCTCTCGATTGAGGGTGACCTGGTGGGCTCAGTCACCCTGATGGGGCCTGGTGCGGGAGCTTTGCCGACCGCGAGCGCCATTGTCGAGGACCTGCTGCAGGGGTTGCGCGCGCGTCCGTCGCGCTGCCCGCGTGCGGAGATGGCTGAACGCGGGAAAACGGCCGGTTGGGACAACCGGCTTAACCTGATGCCTGTTTGAACACGATGTATCCTTGCTTGCCGCCTGCGTCGACATGCAGGCGGTCGGCCTGATACGTGCGGCCGGAGAGGCGAATCTGGCCGCCTGCGCGGTAGTCGATGCCGCTTTTGTCTTTCTTCAGTTCCTCCCCGGTCGGAAATTCTTTCATTGTGTTACCGCTTTTGAGCACCACCGCGTAGTGGTGGTTGGCGTTTCTCGTTAAACCTGCGTATTCCTCGGCCTTCGGGTTGACGTGGCTGCTGACGGGAATCGTCACCGTGTCTCCGTGTACCGTGGCCGTTTTCGGCAGGGGTACGTCAGGTGGGGTGTGCAACCGGAAGGCCGCCAGCGCGGCGATGATGAGTAGTGCCAGCAGGAGTTGTTTTTTCACCGTCTCTCACTTCCCGATGAGCTGCAAAAACTCCCGCCGGAGCTCGGTGTTTTCCGCGTAGGCCCCGCGCACCGCCAGGGTCCGCGTAGACGAACCGGGTTTGCGCACGCCGCGGGCGCACATGCAAAGGTGCTCAGCCTCCACCACCGCGATGACTCCCCGTGGCGCCAACACTTTTTCGATGGTTGCGACAATCTGTTCGGTCAGCCGTTCCTGCACCTGCAGCCGTCGACTGAGCGCATCCACCAGGCGGGCAATTTTGCTCAACCCGACGATTCGATCCGACGGCAGATAGGCCACGTGCGCCGTACCGAAAAAAGGCAACATGTGGTGCTCGCAGAGGCTGTAGAAGATGATGTTGGACACAATGACCGGCCCGTCACTGCGTTCTTCAAACGTTGTGTTCAGGACCGAGGCCGGGTCGATGCGCATACCGGCCAGCAGCTCCTCATACATCTTCGCCACGCGCATGGGCGTGTCGAGAAGTCCTTCCCGTTCCGGGTCTTCGCCGACAAGGCGCAGGATTTCTCGCACATGGTGGGCAATGGCTTCACGGTTTGGCTGCCGATTCGCCCCATCAATCTCGTGAGTCCCATCGCCCATGTCCGAAGTCACGGATGCAGTAGACGCAGTATATGAAAAGGTATCCAGTCCAAAATCGGTCAAGGTCGCTGTCTCTCCTTTTGCGGCATGCGGGTCTGGGTCCATACGCGCCTATGGCGATCCCAGAGCGGTCAGACAAGGGAATGGGGGTACAGTCCGGTTGTCCAATAAGATGCCGCTCGCAGAGTAGGTTTCATTATACCATCAAATCCAAACAAGTACGCCATTCTAGGGATGATTGCGGCCAGACGCCAAAATGACTACCATGGAGTGGTTGAATCCGGTCCAAACCGTCTGTACGACGCAGACGGCAGGCGGAAGGGATAGACCAGAAGCGGAGGGAGTCTCAACATGGGGAGTCAAACAACGGGCAGCGTCGACGTGTCCGCAGACTTGTTAGCGTCCTCCGCGGGCATGGCGGACAAGCTGCTTACAGGTCTTAACCCCGAGCAGCGGTTGGCGGTGACGACCACAGAGGGCCCGGTTCTGGTTGTGGCCGGGGCCGGAAGCGGAAAAACCAGCGTGCTTACGCGCCGGATCGCCTATTTGATTGAACAGCGACAGGTGCCGGTGCATCACATTTTGGCGATTACGTTTACGAACAAAGCGGCTAAGGAAATGAAGGAACGCGTTCGCGCCCTCGTCGGTGCGGCTGCGGACGACTTGTGGATGGGTACCTTCCACAGCATGTGTGTCCGCATTTTGCGGCGGGAAGCGGAGCGTATCGGTTATCCACCGACCTTTACCATCCTAGATAGCGAGGACCAACAGGCGCTCGTCCAACAGTCGATGCTCGACGCCAACTACGACTTAAAGAAATTCGACAGCCGTGCGGTTCAGGCTGTAATCTCTCAGTGGAAGAACGCCCTCGTCCGGCCCGGTCAGGCCGTCCCGAAAAAACGCGCGAGATCGCAGGCCGAGGCCGTGGCCGCGGATGTGTTTGAGATCTATCAGGACCGCCTGTTTGCCGCGGGTGCGATGGACTTTGACGACCTGATTGGGAACACGGTGCACCTCTTGCGTCAGCACGCGGACGTGCGGGAGAAGTATCAAGACAAGTTTCGCTACATCCACGTGGACGAATACCAGGATACGAATCACGCCCAATATCAACTGGTACGCCTGTTTGCCGAGAAGTACCGCAACATTTGCGTGGTGGGGGATTCGGACCAGGCCATTTATGCCTGGCGAGGGGCAGACATTCGCAACATCCTGGAATTCGAACGGGATTATCCGGATGCGACGGTCATCACGCTCGAGACGAATTACCGCTCCACGGCGATGATCCTCGACACGGCCAACGCTCTTATCCGCAACAATCGACGGCGCAAGGAGAAGACCCTGCGCTCCGTCCATGGCCAGGGTGATCCGGTCGTGGTTTGTGCTTTGACGGACGGTGAAGATGAAGCGCGTTACGTGGCGGATCAAATCTTGGCCCACGTCCAGAACGGCGGCCAGTACGGTGACTGTGCGGTCCTCTATCGCGCCAACGCGCAGTCGCGCGCGATTGAGGAAGCCCTCATGGGACAGGCCATCCCGTATACCATCGTCGGTGGCCTGACCTTCTATGACCGGCGGGAAATCAAGGACATCTTTGCCTACCTCCGGGTCTTGACCAACCCGCGCGACGAGATTTCGCTCCTACGCATTATCAACAAGCCCAGACGCGGGCTGGGGGAGCAAACGGTCGGCAAGCTTTTGGAATTCGCTCACCAAGAGGGGATGACCCTGCTCGAAGCCCTGCCGCACGGCCGGACGGCGGGCCTTTCCGAAGCGGCTGCCGAGGCGGCTAAAGAGCTCTATGACACCTTGCAGGAATTGATGTTGTGGATGGAAGGAATGCCGGTTAGTGAATACTTGGCTGAGGTCCTGCACGCCACGGGCTACCGCAAGATGTATGAGGACAGTGGGAAGACCGAAGACCAGCAGCGGCTGGAGAATATCGACGAGCTGTTCACGGTCACTCGCTCGTTCGACCGGCGCAGGCAGGGGACGCTCTTAGAGTTTTTGGCAGAAGTATCCTTGCTCAGCGACGTGGACAAGGAGAAAGGCAAACCGGACAACAGTGTTCGCCTGATGACCCTGCACGCCAGCAAAGGTCTCGAATTTCCCGTGGTCTTCATGATTGGCCTGGAGGAAGGCGTGTTTCCACACACCCGCTCGTTGGACACCGACGAGGGCATCGAGGAGGAGCGAAACCTCTGCTATGTCGGCATAACGCGGGCCATGCGCAAGCTGCACATCACCTACTGCACAGAGCGGACCTTGTTTGGCCAGACCACGCTGCGGGAACCCTCACGCTTTCTGGCCGAGCTGCCGCCGGAGACCACAGAGCGCATCAGTCTGACCAACGCGGACCTGTATGATTGGAAGGTGGGTGATCACGTTCGTCATCCGCAGTACGGCGAAGGCGTGGTGCTGGCCGTGAAGGCGGCAGGGGGAGAACGTACCGAGGAAGAGCTCGAGGTAATGTTTCACCCGTCTGTAGGCTTAAAGACGTTCCCGAAACGGTACGCGCGGCCGGTTCGTTCACAGGCTGCTGCGGAAGGGAAGCGGCTGACGGATGGTCATCCGCATCCAAAGCGATAGTCTGGATGGTCCTTTGTTTAGGGCGGGCGACATGCTACAATGAGTAATAACTTGTCAATCGGACTCACAGCGCCCGTCGGAGCTGTGACGTGGCTAGCAGGGGGAAAACGAGTTGGTCTCTTGGTACGTGATAGGTGGTCTGTTTGTCGTTTTCATAGGGCTGTATTCTTGGCTATTCTGGTGGACGCGCAAGCGGCAGAAGAAGTTCGAGGCTCAGTATAACGTCGCCAAGGAGAGGCGTGAAATCTTTGTTCTGCATAAACGGGTGATCCGGGAGAAGCCAAAGACGGGCTGGTTTCGCTACATTCCGGTGAAAACCTATCAGGTGGTGGGGCGCGTCAGCCTATCCCAGTCGGTGCGCGGCATCCACATGTCAAAGATGCAGACCATAACGTTCCACACGACCAAAGATCAATACGATAAAATCCAACCGAATCATCGCTACAAGATGGATGTGGCCGGAAACTACATCGGTTATGTGGTGGCGCCGCCGGTCATTCCGACGCGGGAACCGGGGGCGTGGAAGAAGTGGTTCCACCGCGGGGCGAAGAAGGTCAAGGCGCAAAAAGCAGGCGCTGGGACGAAGGGGCCGCTGAAGCCGGGGCAAGGAAGCACTGGCACCTCGGCATCGTCCGAGACCAAGGCGAAGGGAAAGGCGAAGCGGCAGCGTCAATGACACCCGCCTGCCTGCTCGCATAAGCTGGCACAGAACGCGCAGTTGAAAAGGAGGCGTTGACTGTGCAGCAGGAGCAGGGAAGCCAAGTGTGGAAAAGGCGCCGTCGCCGTGCTAAGCCGACGGTGAGTAGACGCAAGGCGGTGCGGACTGCCCGCCGCATCGCCGAGCAGGGTGTCCACGGGAAGAAGACGAATAAGCCGCAACGTTCCATGGAGACGGCTGCGGCTTTAACGTTTCGTCCGCGTACAGAAGCGGACGATGAATTTATCGTCCAGTTGACAGAGGAACAGTTGGGTGAGGTACATCAGCAGGCGTTTGCGGAGCCCTTTCCGCGGGAGCAGTTTCGTCGATACATTCAATCCGGGGCGCCAACCACGGTGGTTGAGCACCGGGGCAAGCGGATTGGGTACTATTCCTACCTGGTTGACCCAGATGGAAAAATGCACATCAGTGCCCTGGTGATTGACCGTACGCAGCAGTCGGACGGGGTCGGCACCGCCGTGATGAAAAAACTGGAGAGTGAAGCTGCCGCCATGGGGGTTCATACGCTCGAAGTATTCGTTCAGGCGAACAACACGCGCAGCGTAGAATTCACTCGCAAACTCGGTTTTACTGAGGTGTTTCGCTTGCCGCCAAATACGATTTGCTTCCAGAAGCGAATCGGCGGGGCGGGTATCGTAGGAGTACCGGATGGACAGGTCGGGGCCGCGATGCACGGCGAGGCTTGATGCGGCCTGGCCTTGTGGTAGCGGCCTGCTGCAAAATACCCATGCCGAAAAGGTGGATGTGCTCGAAAAAGGAAAGCGTCGGGCCCTCTAGCGGCCTGCGGGTATTCGGAAGGAGAGTGCGGTGCGTGGATTTCCAGAACTCAGACACGGACATCCCCCAGCGTCGGCGTTGCTCATGGGTAACGACTGACCTTCTCGCTGCTTATCATGACGATGAATGGGGACGCGCTCCCACGACCGATGCCGGTTGGCTGGAAGTGGTCATCTTAGAAACGTTTCAGGCAGGCATCAGCTGGCGGGTTGTTTTGCAAAAGCGAAACGCCATGCGAGAAGTGTTCGGCCAGTTCGACCCAGGTCGTCTGGCCGAATTTGGTGCCGGCGATGTGGAACGGTTGCTCTCTGATTCGCGCATTATCCGCAACCGGCGGAAGATTGAGGCGGCCATTAAAAACGCTCGCGTTGCCGTCAACCTAGCGCGTGAGTTTGGCTCCCTTGAGAACTTTTTTGCGGGCTTGACGAACATGGACGAGGCGGCGATATGCGAGCGCCTGCAAGCCGTGTTCCACGGTGTCGGGGCCACGACGGCCCAGAGCATCGCCTATGCGACTGGGCTCGTACCCCCACCGCATGAGTCCGGCTGCTGGTTGGCGTCGACCCCGTCAACGATCGCGCAGCCGTGGCGCATCAAAGAGGAGTGTAATGGCGTAAAGTCCAGCAAGCCCGATGATGACGTAGACAATCCGACTGAGTAAGGAGTCAACACCGCCAAGCAGGGCTGCCACAGCATCGAATTGAAACAACCCTACCAGCAACCAGTTGACCGCCCCAATGATGACCAAGGTCAACGCCACGTTATTCATTTGCCCAGCACCCCCTCGCGCCCAGTATGTTCATCTCCGCGAGTGTTCATCCGGTTCGCTGGGGGTGGGCTGGGCCGATCCGTCTAGACGCTGCAGAAGTTCCTCAAATCGGTTCTGTAACTGGTTCTCGAAGTGATTCAAACGCTCATGCAAGGTCTGCAGGTTGTCGAGTCGGCGTTTGGTTTCGCGGAGTTCGCGTAGAACCGAGCGAAACGGGACCTTTTGCGTCGGACGCGCTTTATCGGGCGACCGCGGTACCCAGACGGTCGGCCGCGGATGTCTTGGCAATGCACGTCTCCTAAGGTGTGAGCGGGCGCTATGGGCGGATGATTTATGTCGTCTGCCAGCAGCTGGGCCTTTGCGCCCGTGACCCGTGGTGGACGCTCGCTTACTTCCGGCAACGTCTGCGCGTGCGGCAGCCTCTTGTTCAGCAACCTGTTTCAGGGCGCGTGAGTACGCCTCTGCCAGCATGGGAATCCATTTGAGGCGGTCCGTGCGATCCATGAAAATGCGCCCCCTTGTTTCGCCCATCTTACGTTTCATCCTATACCGTATTCGGCCGTGGCGTTAGGGCGAACGCACAGTGCCGCAGGAACTTGTATCTGTGCAGACGATTCGATGTGGGTTGGTGGCTCTAGACTTGTCAGGTAACACGGGAGTAAGATAAGCTGAGGTGGAAACGGGGAGGGTAGACCGATGAGCGATGTCGAACAACGGGTACGTGAAGCACTCGATTCTATCCGCGAGGCTATCCAGCAGGATGGCGGCGATGTGGAGTTTGTTTCCTACGATGAACTTACGAAAACGGTGTTTGTCGCCTTAACGGGTCAATGCGTCGGTTGTCCGGCGAGTGTCATGACTCTCAAGCTGGGCGTAGAGCGCGCGATTAAACAGGTGGCCCCCGAGGTGGAAAACGTCGAAGCGTATTGAGAGGCCTTGTTCTGGATGGCCTCGCTTTTGTCTATGATAGAGGATGAGTACAGAGAGCGGTGCCTGTGCACCGTTTTTTTCAAGCCGCGTGCATCCAAGCGAGAAGGGAGATAGTCAGAGGGTGGAGGTACACATCCAAGGTGACACGCTCGTCGTCCAGCCGGATGCCAAGTTGGCGGGCCAGCCTCTGTGTGCCCTCCTGACCGATACCCTTCACCTACCGCGAGGCTTTGTCCGTACGCTGTTCCATAATGGCCGCGTTTATGTCGGTTCGCGCCGTGCGGCTCCCAGCGATGCTTGTGGGAACGCCAAAATCCGCTTGTTGGGTGGCATCGTTGAGTCCTACGGCGTAGAGGGATGGCAAAGCGCCCCGGTCGCGGACGTTCTATACGCGGATGAACACCTGTTTGTGGTGAATAAACCCTCCGGGGTGCTCGTCTACCCAGGAACGCCGATGGACGTCGATACGCTTGGCCACCGGGTTGCACACTGGCTGGCCCTGCAGGGAATCGAACGGAAGATCCGACACGTGCACCGCCTCGACGTCGGGACGAGCGGCTGCCTTCTATATGCGGGACACGCTTACAGCGCTCGGGTTTTCGATCAACAACTACGTGTACACCAGATCAGGCGTACCTATGTGGCCTGCGTGCATGGCCGCATGCCCCAGAAGAGAGGCAGAATTGCCGAAAACATCGGGCGGGATCGCCATCACGCAGGGCGCTACCGGGTGGCCCGAAACGGGAAAACCGCCATCACCGATTACCAGGTCGTGGATGAACGAAACCTGGACGGTCGCTGGTACACGCTCGTCATTTGCCGGTTGGAAACGGGACGAACGCATCAGATTCGTGTTCACCTCAGCGCGCTCGGGTGTCCCATCGTCGGGGACACGCTGTACGGGGGTGGAACAAGCCCAGATGGGCGCGTCTGGCCGCGCGGATTCGCGCTGCATGCCATCCGTTTGACCTTCATCCACCCGTATACGCGGGAGCGACTGCGGGCGATTGCCCCGTTTCCAGAGTCTTGGCACGAGATGCTGCCGGACTATGCCGATGTGCTACAGGAATCGCTTGTCGGCAATCTTTTCACCGATGTGCATGCCTGATGTAAGGGACAATCGGCACGGGGTGACCGCGGAGAGGACAGGAAAACCAGCACAAGGGGAATCTCGTTGTGATGTTTTGGCGTTTGGGCGACGAAACGGAGACGCCACCGTCACCGTCTTTTCACAAAGTAGCCGGCCGCTTCTTATGGCGCCTGGTTGTCTCAGTGGCCCAGCATGACCTGGCTTCGCTCGCCGCGGTGATTGCGTTTTATGCCTTTTTCTCCTTATTCCCGCTGCTGCTTCTGCTGATTTACGGGGCCAGCTTGTTGCTGCCGCAGGTGCAGGTGGAAAAGGTTGTGGGATTATTTGTAACACCTTACTTTCCGGCCTGGCCCCGCAATTACATCACGAGCAACCTGCCGCACCTGACCCGGGTGGGCGTCAATGTGGGTATCGTCAGCGCCGTGATTTTGACCTGGTCGGCGACCAGCGGTTTTATCGCCGTACAGCAAGCGCTGGATGTGGTCTGGAATTCGCAGCAGCGCTCCTTTGTCAAGCGTCGCCTGATTGCCTTCGCGATGTTGTTGATCTTGCTGCTCCTCACCTTGGGGTCGGAAGTGGTCATGGCCCTGACCCCGTTGGTGAAGTACACGCTGGTTCGGCACGCGGCCTTTTTCGATTGGGTGAAGATGCTGCACGCCGTCTCCCGCGTGCTCTTTCCGCTTTCACTGTTTGTCGGCTGTTTGGTTGTTTACCGATATCTCCCTTCCCGGCAGGGCCATTTCGTCTATCTCGTACCGGGCGCACTGGTGACGACGGTCGCCGTCGACGCAGGGCGCGCGGTCTTTACCTGGTACGCCTCCCACCTGGTCATGTACCAGCTGATTTATGGCACGTTGACGGTGGTCATGCTCGTCATTCTGTGGATGTACCTGGCGAGTTTGGCGATGCTGTTTGGCGCAGAGGTTTCCGCGAACCTACAGGCGCTCGACGACGAGCTTTCCGCAGGCGGGGATTAACCCATCTGGCGAGAAATGGACCTCGCGATAAAGACCCAACTGAACGGACGAGTCAACGGCTGGCCGCTCCACAGACAACGCGCGGACGAACGATGACATCCACATTTCCGCGCAAGGCCGAGGATACCATGCACGTCAATTCGGCGTGTTCTGCAAGGCGAAGAATGCGCTGTTCGTCCGTCAAATTGTCTACGTAAATCACCGGCTGGTGGACAATTCGGTCATATCGCAACCCACCCTCATTTTCCACAAAGCCTTGCGTCTCAATGTCAATCCGATGGTAGGGAATGTGACGGTTCTGCAGGAGAATCGCCAGTGTCAGCGTATAACAGCCGGCGGCTGCGGATAACAAGAGTTCCTCCGGGTTGGTTCCCTGGCCACTGCCACCTAGATTTTGGGGAATGCTGTAGTGCACGGTCGTATTCTCCCCCAGTCGCAAGGTTCCATTGCCGCTTTTATCTCCCGACCAGGTCCCGAACACGGTGTACGTCAATCTCTCTGTCACGGCGATCCCGCCTCCTTGTTTAAGAGGGCAAATATATAGAATGTTCTATCTATATTGTACCGCGGTGTACGGAGAAATTCCATGACTGGATACGACAAACCGGCTCCTTGGTGTATGATGGGCACAGGACGATGCAGCACGTTCTAGCATCGTCAATTCGGTGCAGGTCCGTGAAAGGCGGAGTGGGATTGATAAGCGTTCTTATGGCCACCCGCAACCGGCTTTCGCAGCTGCGTGCTTGCCTTCGGTCTATCGCCCGTCAGACTGTGGCTGTGCCGGTGCAGGTGTGTGTGGTGAATGATGGCGGTGACAGTATCGTCCCGGTCGTGGAAGAGTTCCAGCGCGAGCATCCAGACGTTGAGATCTGGTTTCAGGATTTACCGCAAAACCATGGGCAGGTTTTTGCTCGCAACCTGGCGCTCACGGCCGCCAAGGGCGAATGGATTGCCTTTTGCGATGACGATGACCGTTGGTTGCCGACTCACCTTTCTTCTTTACTTTCCGTTTTACAGTCTCATCGGGCCGATTGGGTGCACGCCGATGCGGAATTGGTCGAACTTCGTCACGAGAGCAGAGGCTTGACGGTGGTTGGTCGGCACCCGTTTGCGTGGCGGCGCGCGCCTGAACTTCTCCGTCGCTACAATCCGATTATCCCTTCTACGGTCCTGTATCGGAAACAGGTGCATGTCCGGCTGGGCCGCTTCGATGAATCGGTGGACCATTACTGGGATTGGGATTTTTGGCTCAGGCTTTGTACTTTGTCCCCACCGGTGCGTGTTCCTGTCGCTTCCGTCCTCTACGGCATCGACCAAGGCGGGGGAAATGCGTCTGCCGATTTGGACCGCATGCGGGAACGGTTGCGGACGCTCACGGCGAAGCACCGGTTGGGAGAACTGCCTGCCATGAACTTCCTCCGGATGCTCGAACGGCCGGATTTAGCTCCATACCGGGCACCGACGCGCCAGCTTTGGGATGGAGACATGGCCCTATGGCAGTGAATCGCAGCGGGGGTGCTAGAATGGACGAGATTCGCTTGACCGGCATGCACTTTTACGGCTATCACGGCGCCTTGGCCGAAGAACGGCGCTTGGGGCAGCGGTTTCGGGTAGATGTGACGTTGCGGCTCTCGCTTGGTGCGGCCGGGAAATCGGATTCAATCTCGGAGACGGTCGATTATGCGGCAGTGTACGGTGACGTGAAACAGGTTGTCGAAGGCCCGCCGGCTCGCCTGATTGAGACGGTAGCCGAGCGGATCGGCGAGACGATTCTTCGGCGATACGACAAGGTTTGCGAAGTGTGCGTGGAGGTCGAGAAGCCGGGGGCCCCGATACCCGGAGTGTTTGACGCGGTCGCCGTTCGCATCGTGCGGCGTCGCGATGCGTGATTCGGTCAACGAATGAGCCTGTAGATTTGGCAGGCACTGTAAAACATCCACGTTTTCGGCCCTAAACGCCAGATGAACCGCCGCAGAGGGCGGATAGAGGGGGTCGCTCGGACTTTTTGATCCGACAGGTACATGGCGAATAACCCGGAGATGATGTGATGATGCAGTCGGCCGCCCGCCTGTCGGACCGATTCATGGCTTTTTTTCGCGAACTGCTGGAGTCGTCGGTACGCCTCCGACCAGGTGGGATAGCAGGCGACGAAGTTAAAATCCCCATGCTCCTCGTCTTCCGCAAGGTCAATCCAGTAATCCAGAAGGATATGCAGGCCGCAGACCCACGGAAAATAACTCTGAAACAAGGCCTCGGCGCGGCTGGGATGAAGCGGGCGTTGGGCCGCCGCAAAGAGTGAAAACACCCCTAAGGTCGATCCGGCCGCCGCACAAAATTCCCACCAATATACGTCTGAAAACCGGTTTTGATACTGCTCAAACCAGCGGATAAGGCGCTGTCGGCGCAGCTTAGGCGCGATGTGTTTATACTGCTGGAGTTCGCAGTAACGCTCAATTAACCACAGAATGTGAGTTTTGGCGTGGGCATACCCGGGCAGGCGGCTGACCTCCTCTTGGCACGTGTGGACAAGCGCGGCCAGGTAACCGCCGTCATTTTGGCACGTTTGGAGCGCGTAATAGGCGCGCAGTGGGGCTTCGGGCTGGACGGCATCGCGCATCGCGTGGTGCAGTTGGCGAAAGTTTTCCTCATCCAGTTCTCCACACCGGTCGCACAGGTTGTCCAGGTAGTCGCTGATGGTCTGCAGTGCGACAATGAGCCGTACGAGGTTGGCGGGACCGGTCGGGGCCAAGGCGGCATACACACAGCCGCCGTCGGCGTGAAAACGCTTGTCCGTCAAACTGGCCAAGGCTTGACAGCGTAATTCAGGGTCCGGAATGGCACGGGCGGCTTGCGTCCAACGCTGGATCTCCTGCCGAGCCTGAGGAAGAATGCGCCGAAACAAGTGACAGAGGAAGCCAGGGCTGGTTTCCGACAATGCGAGCAAGGACTCTCAACCTCCATCACCTGAATGCGTCGTCCCTGACCGGGGCAACAGCCAGATGCACGGATAGGATGCCCAAAAGGTGCGTTCAGGTACCTTCCCCCAACGGATGAGGTCATACCCAAAGCTTAACGCACGAGCAAGCGGCCAATCCGGGTAGCCACATCCATCGCTTGATAGGCCGTTTTCCGGTTGAGCCAGCGCGAGACATCCAGTGTCGGCAGCGCCAACGCAGGAACACCCGAGGGCACTTTCGTCGCTTCTGGCTGCGGCTTTGCCGCCGTGACGGAAGCGGCCGACTGCGGCGCTTGAGCGGGTTTGGGCGGCGCGGATGCCGACGATGCGGCTGGTGGGAATGCGCCTGAGGGCGGCCAAGCACCGGGAAACGGAAACCCGCGGCGTTTGGCTCCTTGATGCACCATCGTCACGAGCTCGCGCACCCGTTCATCCTGGGCGATCTCGAAGGCTAAACTCCCCACTTTTACCAACGTGTCTAGCTGCATCGGCGTGTCTCCCCTCCGTCTGTTCGAGTAGAAACCCGGAATTCCCTGTCTGGACACGCACTTTGTTGCGCTTTGGCCACAGCGTATGTCAACGTCGACCGCGCTGGCCCGACGGTTGTCCGGTGCAGGCGGTTTTTCATACCAATTCGGCTTTTTCGTGGCGCCATCGAGCAAGCTGTGATACTTTGAAGGAGTTGAAGTGGGGGAGAAAGCCATGACCATAGGAATGCAAAGACTGCGTCGACACATCGCAGCTGCCGGCGATGTGGCCACGGCGGAGAAGTTGGCACAGCTCATACAGCGGGCCGAGTCGCCGCAGCATACCGTTGTCGCGTTCGTTGGGTTGTTTTCGGCAGGAAAATCGAGTCTCATCAACGCGTTGACTGGCAGTCAACGCATGGCCACGGGAGCGGTTCCGACAACAGCCGAGGTGACAAGCGCTCTGCTGCCTGGGACGGACGGGCGCGTGCGGCTCCTGGATACACCGGGCATCGACTCCACCGATGAGGCGCATCAGCGGGCCACTCAGTCGGCGTTGTATCAGGCCGATGTGGTATGCCTCGTTATGGACTATCAGCACGTAGAGAGCGACGCCAATCTCGAGTGGGCTTACCAGTTTTCTGGGACAGGCAAGCGATTGGTGCTGATTGTCAATCAAATTGACAAGCATGTGGAATGGGAAATCCCATTTGAAACGTTTGCGGAACGGATTGAATCGACCTTTGCGGATTGGGAGCTTCACTATGAACGATTATTCTTCGTGACATCTCGTCAGCACGAACGCAACCAGATGCCGGAGCTGATGGAGTGGCTGAGGGGCCTGGCCGCGGCAGCCAGTCCGGCACAGCTGACGGACAGGGCGGGGGAGCTCATTGCGGAGCACCTGGATTGGAAATATGGATTCAAGCAACGCCAGTTGAATGACCAGGTGCGTGCCTGCTTGGGGCTGCCGGACAGCGTGACGGTGGAAACCGACGTCGACGTGGCCGGCAAACGTGAGGACGCCATGCACCACCTCTCTACCTTAAAGGCAGAGGTAGAGGGGCAAGAACAGACCTTGTGTGACGCGTTTGCGACGTTTCTCTCGCAAGTCTTGCGCGAAATTGAGTTGGCCCAAATTGCTCCGTATGAGACGACAGAGAAGGGACGGTTGTTTGTTGAAAGCATGCGTCCCGATTTTCGGGTCGGCTGGCTGCGCTCGGCCGAGCGTACCGAGAAGGAGCGGCAGCAGCGTCTGACCGCGTTTCGCGCCGAGCTGGCCGAGCGCACCGAGAAATACATGCAGTGGCCAGTAATCCGTTTGCTGCGCGAGTTTGCATCTGGGCAAGAGGGGGTCAACGAGGTTCTTCTGCAGGGTGTGGATGAACTCTCTGTGCGCATCGAGGACGGTTGGCTGCGGCAAATGGTGCGAGAGGGCGCTCTCATCTCGGACTCGTATCCCTATCAATACGTCAAAGATGTCGTGGCAGCGCTCAAAGCGGACTTTCGAGCCCAGGTCAAATCCCTGCTGGAGCGCTGGCAGGAGGCGGCCCGTGAGCGGCTCAAGGTCCGGTTGGCCGATGTCTTGGACCGCTGTCAGCAAATCGAGGCGGATATCACGGTCCTTAACGCCTGGCTGGAACTGAGGGCACAGCGCCTTGCTGAGGAACAACAGTTGCAGGACTTGCTAACGACATCGGATGATGCGGACGAAGGCTTGACACTGGCGACGCCGAGGGGCGTTCAGCCGTCTCCTGCGATGTCAGGCGTGGGGGGGCAAACGGAATGAGGAAGGATGTAGGTGGGATGACCGAAGCGAGTGTGCCCAGCGTAGAGCGTGAGCCTTTGCAAGCGCGCATAATCGCCCTGAGAGAACGCCTTGAGAACCTCCCGTATACGGAAGCATGGCGGCGGGAGTTGACCGATTTGCAAGGCCGCTTGCAGCGCGCGGAGCGGCTGGTGGCCGTGTTTGGGGCGTTCTCCACGGGCAAATCCAGTCTCATCAACGCGCTGCTCGGTGAATCGTTGTTGGTTGTTTCGCCCAATCCGACCACGGCGGCGATCACCGAACTTCGTCGGGGCTCTGACGTGAATGCGGACAGCCTATCGCCGTCTACGGCATCCGTGGGAACCGAGGTGTCCGGGATGCCCGTGGCCCTGGTGGAGACGAAAACCGCCGACCAGATGTGGGAAGACGTCTCGCTGGCCTTGGCCGCCATTCAACGCCAAGCCGAGGACCTGGACGACGCGGCAAGACTTGTAAAATCCTTGAAGCCGCGCGATGTACCAATTGGCAAGCGGAAGACGCTCTCCTTCTTAAAGGCATTTGCCAACGGGTATGAACAACTGGCAGATCGGTTAGGAACCCAGTGGACGCTGTCCGTCGACGAGGCCAGCCGGTTTTGCGCCGAGGAGCAGTACGCCTGTTTTGTGCAACGGGTACAGCTCTGGCATCCAGACGCCGCTCTGGGCGGTCGCGTGTTGCCGGGCCTGGTGCTGGTCGACACGCCGGGCGTCGATTCTGTTCACCGCCGCCACACTGACGTCGCCTTTCAGTATATGCGCCAGGCCGACGCGATTCTCTTTGTGCTCTATTACACACACGCCATGTCGCGAGCGGAGAAAGACTTTCTCTTGCAGTTGGCCGAGGTCCAGGACCTCGTTGGCGCGGACAAGCTGTTTGTCGTCCTCAATGCTGTCGATCTCGCCCAGTCGGACGAAGAACGGCTGGCGGTGCGCGAGCGCGTGCTGTCCGAACTGCGACAACTCGGCATCCGTCAGCCGCGCATCTATGAGGTCTCCAGTCAGCTGGCGTTCGCAGCCAGGAAGCTCGGGGAACGACCGGATCATCCAGGACTGCGCGAACTGTTGCGGACCCGGCTGCAGGTTCGCACGGACGCGGACCTGCCGGACGCGGGTACGGTGCTTGAACAATCTGGCATCCTGCCGCTGGAACAGGACCTAATCGCCTTCCTGCAGACGGAGAGCCAGCGCATGGCCGAAGACGCGGTGCGGCGTACCTTCCGTGATTTACAGGAGCGTACCCTGGCGCGCGTGCACCAGCTGCAACAGGCGTACGACCGGTCCGAGGCGGAACGGGAGGCGCTTGCCGCCCGTCAGCAAGAAACCTGGATGCGGTTGGAGAACCTGCGGAAGGCTGCGGCTGCGGGAGAAGACGATGCCAGCCGCGGACTTGAGCGTGAGGCGAGTGAGTTGGCGTTTCACGCAGGGGAACGGATTCGCTTCCGGTTTGCGCAGCTCTTCCGGGAAGCGTTCTACCCGGGGCGCTTTCAGGGACCGGGCAGCGTGCAAGAGGCGTTGTCGGGTGCTTTACTCGAACTGGTCGAATCGCTCCAACGCCAGGTGGAGCTTGAGTGCCGGACGCTGGCGCTGCGCATCGCTGCCTATGCGGAGCAGACGTATGCCCGTGACCGTCGGGCGTGGGCACAGGAACTGGAAGCGCTCGGCAGGTCGGATTTGGCCGATGCGTTGCCGGAGATGCGCCCGCTGCACTTGGCCGAGCAACCGTATCGATCCGCCCTGCGCCCGGAACCGTTCATGCCGCATTTGAAAAGTTTTCACTCCGCGAAATCGTTCTTTGAGGGCGGCGGGCAGGACGCCATGCTAACGGCGATGGCCGAGGTCGCTGCCAAGGTGGTGCCCGAAGACTTGACGGTCTTGACCCATCCGATGCTGGCGACGGCCATAAGCACCTTGTCGGAACAGTATCGGATCCTTGCCGAAACGGTGCTCCAAGCAGCTACGCGGGCCCAAGCGGAGCCGGCAAGCGAGCGGGAACAGCTCGTCCAGTGGCAGAAATTGGCCGCTGACCTGGCCGAATGGGCCCAGCACGACGTAGGCAGCCGCGCGTGATGCACAGATTTTCCGATCCCGGCCGTTTGCGGTATGATGAGCGCAGGAGGGATGTACGTGTCGGGATCATGGGATGGGTTTGACGATTGGGAATCGCCCCGCCCGCGCCGCAGAGGTTGGCGCTGGGTGGTTCTAGGCCTGGCTGCCGCTTATGTGCTCGGCATAGTAACCGCGGGTCTCTGGCTGCCGGTCGGCGTCGATAGGACCAGTGAAACGGGCGGGGAGCAGGTCCCATCCACAAGGATGAACAATCAGTCGGGCGGATCGGGCACGGGTTACTTGCCTCCCGATATTGGTGAAAGCAATATTGTGACCCGCATCTATGACAGCGCCCGCAACAGTGTCGTGACCATCACCTCCATTCAGTCGAAGTCGGGGAAGTCACGGCCACAGGCGGATGTGGGAACCGGTTTTCTGATAGACGATAAAGGAGACTTCGCAACCAATAACCACGTGGTCAACGGCCAGAAGTGGGTCGCGGTGACCATCGGATCGCGCACGTACAAGGGCCTGGTCGTGGGAACAGACGCGTTGGACGATTTGGCGGTGGTCCGTGTGGGCGGGATTTCCAATCTGCGACCGCTGCCTTTCGGATCGGCGCAAAACCTGCAGCCAGGCCAGCTGGTGGTCGCGATTGGGAACCCGTTCCAACTGACGAGCAGTGTCACCGCAGGCATTGTCAGTGGGCTCAACCGCTCCA
Organism: Alicyclobacillus herbarius DSM 13609; assembly: GCF_000430585.1. Lineage (GTDB taxonomy): Bacteria > Bacillota > Bacilli > Alicyclobacillales > Alicyclobacillaceae > Alicyclobacillus_G > Alicyclobacillus_G herbarius. The sequence goes on along the minus strand of NZ_AUMH01000009.1, from coordinate 21,068 downwards.
TGCCTACGCAGGACGGGCACGTGTTGAGTGGGCTTGTGCAAACCGACGCGGCATTGAATCCGGGTAACTCGGGCGGGCCGCTGCTCGACGCCAAGGGACAGGTGATTGGCATCAACACGGCGATTGAAAGTCCGGTCGAGGGGTCAGTAGGCGTGGGCTTTGCGATTCCGATTGACCGGTTGCGCCAGGTATTGCCGCGCCTGTTGGCCGGTCAGCCGATTGAGCACCCGTGGCTCGGCATCAGCGCCTTGGATATTGATCCGACGGTCCAAGCCGAATTTCATTTACCAGTGGCCCAAGGCGTATTGGTGATGCAGGTCAGCAAAGGGAGCCCGGCTGCGAAGGCGGGGATTCGACCGGATAGCAGCTCCAATCCAACTAAGAAACCCAAAGGGGATGGCGACATCATTGTCTCGGTCAACGGCAAGTCGGTCGGCTCCGTGGCGGACTTGACGGCGGCCATCGCCCAGTACAAGGTCGGAACGATTGTCAAGCTGGGGGTCCTGCGTCACGGCAAATCGTTGACGGTTCCCGTCACGCTGGGTAAGTGGCCGAGTAGTCAATCGTAAAACGGGTTTTGACAGGAACCGGGAAACAGGTCGTCCGGCGAGCACATCGGCAGATGTACAGCGGCAGGAGCTGTCCTAACACTCATCGCACGATGGGGGACGGGACAGCTCCTTTCATATGTTCAAGGTGAACGTCGTACCCGCTGTGGCCCTTTGCGTTTGCCTAATGCCCAGGCCAGGCCAAGCGCGCACGGGATAAGCCCGGCAGCGCCCGCCGCGAGGCTTGGGATGAGGGTGACCGGCTGATAGGTCAGCGTGATTTCGTGCGCGCCCTTGCGCACAGGAATGGCCGTCAGTACCCGGCCGACCCGGGTAATGGGGACACGTTTCCCATCGACCGTCGCGTGCCAGTTGGGATCGAACATCTGGGAGAGGATAAACCACCCGGAAGACGGAGCGGCCATTCGCCAGACCTGCTGGTTGAGACCCCAATCGACAAGCTTGCCTGTGGGCGTACGCTGCAGCAGCGCCGCGTCCTTTGTACGCACGAACCACGCCCGTGTGACGGCGTCTGGGTTGGCCCAGATGACCTGACGGCGTGTGGTCAACACCGGCTTCCAGGGCGGGGCCGCAAGGGTCTGGTGAATGGGGTAGATGATTGGCGCCTGTTGACTCCCGTACAAGGTCAGTGATTGGAGCGTAAATTCCGCGTTCCATGCCTGGTCGACAATTTGGACCTGCGTGGGGATACGGTGCGGCCAGTCTTTCGGGAAATCAATCAGGTATTCCGACTCGGGTAACCCGTTTATCCAATAGGTTTTGCTGTGACGACCGGCGGTCAAGGTGACCGACATCCAGGTTTGCAGCCCCCATCCCCCAGTCGGGACGGAGGGGGGATGGGAAAGTTGAATCGCCAGCGAGACGGGTCCCGCAGGGAGCTTGGAAAGTCGTCCCTGCCAGCGTTCACGCCCTCTCGCCGAACGGGTGTTCAAGACTTCGTCCCTCGCGGGAGTGACGATGTACTTGACACCCAGGGCATCTGCCAAGGCGCGCGGTTGGTTGAGAAATGTGACATCACTCCAAGTCAAGTCGATGTTTTCGGCATACCAGGCGGGTTCCAGGGAGTCATACCCGTTCACCATCGGGATGCGATAGGCCAGTCCTCGGTCTAACTGGACATCAGTGGCACCAAGTGATGCCGCCCTAGGGAAGGCGGTCTGTGTGGACAGGTGCTGCTCCAGGAAGTGAACGACGGGGCTTGTGGTTTGATACGAAGCGTGCGGCGATTCCATGAGGGGGGCGGTCAGCCACCCATGCAACACAGTGTCCCACACCGCACCGACCGCGGCCAGCCTGCCGAACAGGCGACCTGTGTCCGATTGAAATTCGACCGCAGACATCCAGCCCGCAATCCCGACAAGCAGGGCCAGTGCGGTTAGAACTGCCAGGACGGGGGCTTCCCGCAGTGGTCCCGCCAGCCAATCGACAAGGAGCAGGACGGCGGACACCAAGCACACCCAGCGGCAGGCGCGGGCCAAGGACTGGCGGCTGGCGCCCGCTTGCCACAGGCTGAAGCCGACGCCGGCCAGGAGGCTGAGATAAAAGTCGCACAGACCGATGTAACGCGCGGGAACTCGAAACAGGTGGAAGCCCGGTACATAGACCAGGAACCAGGCGAAGGGCCCGTATCCCCCTAAGGCGAACAGCGCCGTAACCAACGCCGCGAGCGCCAACGGCCGCACAACCGGGTGCCGGCGCCAGCCCACAAATACGGCCGTGAGGCCGAACACAAACGTGATGAGACCGATGGAGCACCAGCTTTCCCAAAACTGCAAGCCATAGAGGTGGAAAAACCGGGCGGCTGAGAACGGTTGTCCGCTCCATCCTCCCCCCGCAGAATCCGCCACCAGCCACTGTACGAACGCCCATGGCGAGAGCGATCCGGTCAATAAAAAGGCGGCACTTACATGCACTCGGTCGGAGTACGTCACGAGATTCAGAGTGTTTGCCCACTGGGGAGCCGACAACGAAAGTGCCAGTGCAACCCCGCCCAGCCAGCTCATCCATTGCCGCAGAGTGGCCTTCCGAACACGCGGGATTAGGTCAATGACCAGCGCGATGACGGTATAGAACACCATCTGCGGATGTCCTGCGTACACCTGCATCGCCAGGCAAGCCGCGAAGGCCGCGACTCGCGGCAGTGTTGGATGCACCCATAACCGCCCCTGCAGCAGCACAATCACGGGCAACCAGGCAAACGCGTCAAACATTTGGGTGTGAATCTGATGGCCGAGAAAGAAGCCGCAGGTGGCAAACGACAGCGCGCTGACGAAGGCAGCCAGGCGACCTTTGGTGAGATGGTAGGCCAAACCATACATGCCGAGCGCACATAGCATCGCATGCAGCAGGGTGGAGGCCTGCCAGGCCCGGGCAATCGGCAAGCAAAGATAGAGTACGTTGGGTAGATAGAACGGCCCGGATTGGCCTGCGGCCAAAAAGGGTTGCCCGGCAAAGCTGTATGGATTCCACAGTGGCACGATGAAGTGTTGGTAGGCCCAGGTCAAGAACATACGCTGGGGCATGTTTAAGTTGGACAGGTCATCCAGAGTCGGGGATTCGGGTGTCAGCCACTCCGGATAGGCGAGCATTATCCCGGCCACGAGCAAGACCAGCGCAGGTGCATGGTGACGAACCACGTCCAGACGTATCCTCAACAAGCCAACCTCCTTGGTTGTCTCCATTGTCCCGTCTCGGATTATCTTACCAGGATTTCCGGGGGAATTGTCCAGTCACTGCCAATCGACACTCCTTCATACAGTCTCCACTCGCTTTGAAATCCGTTTGAGGTTTGTACCGTAGGCTTGTCGTGGTCGAAGACGGGCTTGTACGGTCATGTCCGGACAGTCTCTTAAAGAGAGGGAATCAGCGTGAACGAAGCAAACATCTATCGGGTGTTCATGTTGATGCATGGGATTCGCGTCGAAACCGGCGGTATGACGCGGGTCATGCTCAACCGTTCCAAGATGTTGAGTGAACGGGGACACCAAGTGGCTCTCATCACTCTGGACGAAGCGGATTACATCGGCATTGGTCGACAATTGCGTAAACTGGGCCGGCTTGGAGAGAATGTCGGCATTTTAAATATCTACGACGACCTGAGGGCGCAGATGAGCGTGCAGTATCCCACGTTTACCCGCTGGCGGTACCGTCGAGCAGCGCGGTTGGAGGAACGCGGCTTTCGGGTCTTACGGGAAGAGACGCGAGGGGCAGTCACAGCTCGGTATTACCATAGGGGACGCCTGGTCAAGACCAAACAATGGGATAAAAAGCAGCGTCTGCAAGCCATTGAGTACTACGATGAAGCGGATCGCCCGGTTGTGCGTTTATTGTACAATCGACAAGGATTTGTCCACATTCGGCAGCACCTCGATCCAAACAGCGGGGCGGTGAAGAAGGCGGAATACTGCACCGCGGACGGCTATGTGTTTCTCAGGCGCTGGTATACAGAGAACGGCCAGCTGGCCGGAATTACCTTGTACGACCGGCACGCCGGGGAGGAACGGTTGTTTCGAGATGAGTTTTCTTTTCATGTCGATTGGTTGAACCAACTCTGTCGACGTCAGCCGCAGCGTCCGTTCATCATATGCGACGGCATCGGTTCCGCGCCAAAGGTGTTGGCGACGGCCAAAGATGTCTGCTATCGCATATTTCCAACCCATTCGACGCACCTGAACGCGCCGTATACACTGGGGAGTCCAGTGAAGAAGAGTTATCAGCCGATTCTTCAGCACCTAGACGACATCGATGCGTTGGTCGTTCCTACCACATCCCAGTTTCAGGATGTGTGCACGCAGTTTGGTCCGCGTAAGAACGTATTCGTTATCCCGCACTCGGTGACGAAAATGGCCGACGTCTCCGTCCGACGGAATCCTCAGAAAGTGGTCATGGTGACTCGACTGAATCCGGAAAAGGCGATTGAAGAAGCCATTCTTGCGTTTCACCAGGCCATGCAGGGAAGGCCCGATGCCGTGCTGGAGATTTACGGGGAGGGTCCCTGCCGTGCTGAACTCGAGCAACTCGTGGCTGAACTGGGGTGTGGCGAGAACGTCCGCTTGATGCGTTATTTGACCCAGGTGGAAACCGCGTTTCGCGGGGCTTCGATGATGATTATGACTTCCAAATTTGAGGGGTTCCCCATGGTCATTTTGGAATCGATGTGGAATGAGACGCCGGTCATCAGTTATGACATCAACTATGGGCCTCGGGATGTCATTCGCGACGGGGAGACGGGTTATCTCATCCCTCCGGGCAATCGCCAGCAGTTGGCTGACCGCATTCGCGAGCTCTTGGATCACCCGGAGCGTGCACGGGAGATGGGACGACGGGCGCGGCGGGACATTGAGAGCCGGTATTCGGAGCGGGTGATTGGCCCGATGTGGGAACAACTGTTTTCGGCGTTGGCAGGCCGGGATAGCCAAAGCGTCCGTTTGGCAACCCAACCGGAGCCGTCTTCGGTTCAGACCCCCTCTACGCAGGGTTGAAGGAAGTGAACGAGACGTGTGGTCATCTGTTGCGGTGCTTCGCGAGCATCTTGGCAACTTGTACTTGATTCGCCGCCTGTCCAGTTTTGAATTCAAGACCGAGCATATGAACGCGTATCTGGGTGTTCTCTGGGAAGTTATCAACCCGCTGATTCAAATTGGTATTTATTGGTTTGTGTTTGGCATCGGCATCCGCCGCGGGCACAGCGTGGATAATGTGCCTTATTTCGTCTGGATGTTGTCCGGCATGGTGGCTTGGTTCTTCTTTAACGCGGCGTTGGGGCAAGGAACGCGGGCCCTGCATTCGCGGCTGCAGACCGTGGCGCGAATGAGTTTTCCAATTAGCGTTGTGCCTACGTTTGTCATCGTGAAGAATCTATATCAGCATTGGATTTTGCTCGGCATTGTCCTGGTCATCTTTACGGCGACCGGACACGCGCCGACACTGTACGTGCTACAACTGGTCTACTTTATGTTTTCCTTGGTCATGCTACTGGTGTCTCTGTCTCTGCTGACGGCCACCCTGGCCACCGTCGTGCGTGACGTTCAGCAGATTGTTCAGTCCATCTTGCGGGTACTCCTGTATTTCACGCCTTTGTTGTGGCCGTCGGATGGGCTGCCGGGTTTGCTTCATAAAGTCATGTTGCTCAATCCGCTCGATTATGTCGTGGAGGGCTACCGAGCTGCTCTCTTGGGGACATGCTGGTATCCGGTTATGCATTGGAAATACACCCTTTATTTCTGGCTATTTGTAGCCGTCGTCTTTATGCTGGGGGCCACGGTGCACATGCAGTTTCGCCACCGTCTCATGGACTATGTATGACCATTGTACGCAACAAGCCTCGCAGCGCACAGGCGTCGATGGACTCGACGCCCGTTGACGGCTTGCATCCGCGTTTTTGTGGCCCGCTCGCATGTCTTGATAACAGCGTCGTGAATCAACACGGGTAGATTCGATGTAGGCTCGTAACGAGTTGATTGCGCTAGGTGCTATAGTTGTGTTGTTGGGAGGTTACGGATGATGATCAAAGTGTATCCGGCAGAGTCCCGTTTTGCGGCCGATCATGGATGGTTAAAGACATACCATAGCTTTTCGTTCGCGAATTATTATGATCCCAACAATACGCGTTTCGGACCCATGCGTGTACTGAATGACGATACGGTGGCTCCGGAAACTGGATTTGGACCGCATCCGCATCGCGAAATGGAAATCGTGTCGATTGTATTAAAAGGGCAATTGCAACACCAAGACAGCACGGGAACGACCGAAGTCATCAAGTGCGGGGACATTCAACGCATGAGCGCGGGCACTGGAGTCGTGCATTCCGAAATGAACCCGTCGGCCACCGAAGAAGTGAACTTTTTGCAACTTTGGTTTGAACCGAATGAAAGAGGATTGACCCCTTCCTATGAACAAATCGCTTACGATGAAGCAAAAATGAAAAATGCCTTATTACCCATCGTGTCGAACCGTTCGTTAGGGGAAAACGTGGCTTATATCCATCAAGACATGACCATGTATCTCTCGGAATTAGAAGCAGCTAAGGCACTGACGTATCGTCAAGAGCCAAATCGGAGAATCTTCCTGTTTGTCATTGAGGGAGACCTGACATTAAATCAGAACATACCTTTAAAAAAACGGGACTCCGCGCGGATTACAGATACCACCGAATTGAACATTCAAACCGATGCGGGTGCACATTTTCTGTTGATTGACCTTTGTTAAACAAACACCGAATGAAACGCCACTTAGTAAACACGCATTTTAACTGTTGCGGAGTAGATTATCAACGTGAACAACGGCAGCCCGTGGTTCATGAATGAGGGTAACGTCAAACCCGCCGAGGATTTCGCGTTCTTAAGGGAGGGAGGCTGTCTCCTTCCCATCTCACGATAGGGCTGGGGACAGCCCACTGGACAGACGTATGCTCCGTTAGCGCGTCCCGTCCGAGGGTGGCCGATAGACAAAAGGTCGCCGTTTGCGTTGACCTGTAAAGGCCTGATGAAACATCTTCAGGAGCGCCCTTTTTTCTAGACGGGAGACATACGACCGGGAGATGCCCAGTTCCTCCGCGACCTCATTTTGTGTCCATTCGCGCCCGTCCGCGAGCGCGAACCGGAGTTCAATCACTTTCCGCTCCCGCTCGTCGAGAATATCCATCAACTTCATCATGTTCCGGATTTCGATCCGTTTATTTACTTCTTCTTCCGTCTCATCCGGTTCGGACCCTAAAACATCTGAAATTGTAATTTCGTTCCCTTCTTTGTCCGTGCCAATGGGGCTGTAAAGGGATACATCTTTACGGGTTTTTTTGAGTGCGCGCAACTGCATTAGGATTTCGTTTTGAATACAGCGCGCCGCGTATGTTGCAAACTTGGTTCCTTTGGCCGGTTGATACGTCTCAACTGCCTTAATCAGGCCAACCGTACCGATGGAGATTAAATCATCGTGATCGATTCCGGAGGAGTCGAACTTCTTGGCGACATGGGCCACCAGGCGCAGGTTGTGTTCGATGAGAGTCTGGTAGGCCTCACGGTCTCCCTGTTGCCACCGCTCGAAATAGGCTTGTTCCTCTTCTTTGGACAACGGTTGTGGGAATGACTGGTTGACGTATCCCGTCACCAGGGTCAGGTCACGCAGAAGCGAAAGGGCGGTATAGGCCAACGATAGCAATCGCGCGACACCTCCGCGTGTGGGGCTCAGGATACGTTAGTGTATGCGGCTTTGTGGGGAATGGTTTGGGCGCAAGTTGACATCAGCATGCGGATGTCTTCTAAGGTCCCAACTATCCTCCGGGCGGTTTCATTATCATCCCGGTTGTATCGTTCGACACTCGTGTGCCTCATGGAGATCACCATTTTTACTGTCCCGATTTGTCGATTTCGATGACGAAACCGAGACACTTTGAAATTCCCGACGGTCGCAGGAGGAATTTCTCGACTTACGTCGAAACCATATCCCTGGTATCCCAATTTGCTCGCTTTGGTAGGTTTGCGAGTCACGTGAAGGAACCAATTCATTTCGTACCACTACCGGTTGTGGTGGAATCTTGGGAGAAGGGGTTGGCGTCTTGCGGTTACGCAAACAGCTGATGGTTTCCGTGAGCGGTGCCCTGGTTGCGGTGTCGGCACTCATCCCGCAGGTCAAGGCGGACACCTTGAGCGAAAAGCAGCAGCGACTCAACCAGTTGCAGTCTCAGGCCAGCCAGGTATCCAGTGAAATTATCCGTCAACAGCAAAAAGCGAATACGATTCAAAGTCAGATTGACAAATATCAAGCGAACATTGACTCGATGAATCAGCAGATTGAAGAGAATCAGAAGCAGGTCGATGAGACCCGCGCAAAATTGGATCGCTTGATGGACCAAATTACCGAAAACAAGAAACAACTCACAGAAGATAAGAAAAAGTTGCAAGAGATACTGCGGGGTGCCTATGAGTACGGACAGGTTCCGTATTTAGAGGTGCTGTTCAAGTCCACCTCCTGGGACGATTTGTTGACTCGTCTGCAGGCGCTTTCGCAGGTATCTCAGAGCGAAAAGCAACTGGCCGACCAGGTAGCTCAACTACAGGTTCAACTACAGGCTCAAGAACGCGAGCAAGAGGCTTCCTTCCGGGAGTTGAGCGCCAAAGTACAACAGTTGCAACAGTTGCGCGACAAGAATGTGGCCTTGCAAAACCAGCAGAAGAAGTCGTTGTTGATGGTGAGCCGTGGGTTGGATTGGCAAAAGTTGCGCCAGGCTCAACTGCAAAATCAAATCAGCTCGACGAAAGATGAAATTAACGCGTTGAAGCAGGAAGCGCAGCGGACAGCCGCTGAGTCGGCGGCAACGGCAACAACAACTTCAACCCCTCATCACCAGTCTTCGGACGGCGGGAATGGCTCATCTTCCCAGCCTTCACAGCCAGCGCCTCCGAGGTCGGCGGTAACGGCAACGACAACTTCGACCCCTCATCACCAGTCTTCGGACGGCGGGAATGGCTCATCCTCTCAGCCTTCACAGCCAGCGTCTCCGAGTCAGCCGCTTGTGTCTGGGAACGGAAGCGACATCGCGGTCTACGCAGAATCGTTTGTAGGCTACCCGTATGTCTGGGGGGCTGCTGGGCCGAATGCCTTCGACTGTTCCGGTTTGGTGATGTACGTCTATCACCGTTTTGGAATCAGCATGCCGCATTCCTCCTACGCGCAATTTGGGATGGGGGAACCGGTGGCAAAATCGAATTTGCAGCCTGGAGACCTGGTCTTCTTTAGCACGGACGGCGCTGGCGCATCCCATGTCGGCATCTACATCGGCGACGGGAATATGGTCAGCGCACAGTCCCCGCGCAGTGGCGTGAAAATCGCGAATATCTTCTCAGGTTATTGGGCTTCGTACTACATAGGCGCTCGGCGAATCGTGCATTGACGAATGGTGAGTTTTTGAGTGCAGCGGCTCATCGACTCAGCACAGTCGGCATCGCATGGGGCAAGGAGCAAGGGCGGCTTGGCGTATCCCTTTCGGGATGCCGGGCCGCCTTAGCCTTGTCGTAGGATGTAAGCCAAGTGTTGCGCAATCACGCGATGGCCCGTATTGTTTGGGTGAATGGGCAGGTTGGCTGTGGTCAGGACGTCTTCCAGCCGTCCGGTGCGATAATGCGCGATAAGCTCTTTCTCACGGCCCGCAAACCAGGTATGGACAGGCACCAAGCCGGCCTTTGCACGATGAGCGACCGTTGCGGTGACTTGGTTTAACGCGCTGATGGCCTCCACCGCGGGTGGGGAGTTGGGAAACGGGTTGTATTGTGTGCAAAGGAAAATTCGCGCTTGACTCACCTGGTGAATGTAGCGGCACAACACGCTGACGTGAAGTGCATAGGTGCGAAGCGATGCCGCTACGACTGTACGCGGAGCCCCTTGAAGCAGACGCAATCCGGCGTAGGCCAAGTCATCGCCCCCTACCCAGATGATGACTGAGGCAGACTGCGCGAGTGGATCTGGTGGATTATCCATGACAGCGGCGGCCAGGGAGGCACTTGTCCATCCGGGTTCTGCAAGCACGTGGCCGGATGTTGGATGGCCGGTCTGACTCAGCAGCGTGGCGGTCAATGCAGGGTATGCTTTGCTTGGGGATGTGGCTGCCTCACCGGCGGTGATGGAGTCCCCGAGAGTTGTAAACCAGTGCATACGGTTCGCCTCCTGGCCTCATTGAATGTTGAAATCCTAGATGACGATCACGACACGTGAACGGGGGCAACAGGAAATCTACGCCAGAGGCCAGGCGTGGACGTATCGCGCGCATACGTACCGGTGAGGTCTAGCCACGGATTGATCATTCTTGGGGAGGCAAGCGGCATGGAGAACGCGAATCAGGCAAACAGGCTTCCGCCAGGACAATTTTTGACAGAGAAGTGGCCGGTCTTGCACGTGGGAGAGGTGCCGCACGTGGATCTGGCCACGTGGGATTTTCACATCTTTGGCTGTGTGAAGGCGCCCAAACGGTTGACTTGGTCTGAATTTCTGGCACTGCCGAAGACAGAGTCTGTATCGGATATCCATTGCGTCACCCATTGGTCGCGCTACGATAACCGGTGGGAGGGAGTGGCCTTTCGCGACGTGATGCGGTTGGTCGACGTGGACCCGTCCGCAGAGTACGTCTTGGTTCACGGGGAACAGGGGTACACGGCTAATCTCACGTTGGACGACTTGCTCCAGAATGATGTACTGTTTGCCTACCGCCACGAGGGACGCGAACTTACTCCGGAGCACGGTTGGCCCCTGCGGCTCGTCGTCCCCCATTTGTATTTCTGGAAGAGTGTCAAGTGGGTGCGCGGGATTGAGTTTCTGACCCAGGATAAGCCTGGCTTTTGGGAGCAATACGGATACCACCTGTACGGGGACCCTTGGCGCGAGCAGCGTTTTCGGGACGACCCGGAGTGGTTGGGGACCGGCCCTACGACCGACGACTACTATCGGACCATTCGGTCGCGTGTTCGCCGGGGGATGGTTCCGCCGCGCTGACGCTAGTGGGTGAATTCCACGGCGAATTCGGAGAGGTCCGAGGCGAGTTCGGTCGCGGGGAAAATCGCCCGCGCGTCTTCGAGTAGTCGCTGCTCGGCACGTTCGTCATAGCGGGAGCTGAGATGGGTGAGAATCAACCGTTTCACCCGCGCTCGTTTTGCCAGCCTGGCCGCATCCAGGTTCGTGCTATGCTGATGCATGTGCGCTAGGGCGGCGTCGCGGGCATCGTACGTCGCTTCATGGATGAGGACATCCGCATGGGCGGCCAATTCATCCGCCTGGGAACAAGGGCTTGTGTCCCCGAGAAGGGCGACGACGCGGCCGGGTATGGGCGGATCGACAAACTCCTTGCCATTGATGGCGCGCCCGTCAGGCAAGGTGACGGTTTTACCCTGTTTGAGCTCTTTATAAACTGGTCCGGGAGGGATGTTCAGGGCTTCGAGCTTGTCATGGCGCAGTCGTCCTGGCCGGGGCGGTTCTTCAATCCGGTATCCGAAGCAGGGCAGGCCATGTTGGAGGGGTTGGACGTGAATTGTAAACCCGTCTACGGTCAGCGTTTGTCCATTCTTTAGCTCAACCACCTGCAAGGGATAGGTCAGGTGGGTGCCGCTGCTCTTAAGGCTCACTTCCAGGTAGCGTTCGAGACCCGGAGGGCCATAGAGGCAAAGCGGACGGTCAGGGGCCTGGAAAGACCGGCTGGACAAAAGCCCGGGTAGGCCGTAGAGATGATCCCCGTGCAGATGGGTGATGAATACCCTCGTCAGTTTCGCCAGGCGGATGGGACTCTCCAGGACGCGGTGCTGAGTCCCTTCGCCACAGTCAAACATCCAAATTTGTCCAAGTTTAGGTTCGAGGCGGAGACAGATGGACGTCACATTCCGCCGCTTACTGGGAATCCCCGCCCCGGTGCCGAGAAAGTAGATGTGCATGTCCATTCCTCCAATGCCGCCGTAAATTCTAAGGTTTCTTGACGGAGTCATACAAATCCGAAAAGGAGGCACGAAAAATTGCCAAGTGTCTACGTGACCCGTCGCCTGCCGGAAGAGGTTTTGACGCGCCTGTCCACGGCCGTTCGACTCTCATTCTACCCGAACGAAGACGTGCCCGTTCCGAAATCCGAATTGCTCGCGCGTGTTCAAGGTGTAGACGGAATTTTGAGCCTGCTTACGGATAAAATTGATGCCGAGGTGATGGATGCGGCTGGGCCGCAACTGAAGGTCATTGCCAACCTGGCGGTGGGATATGACAACATCGATATCGGGGAGGCAGAGCGGCGCGGCATCTACGTGACGAACACTCCGGATGTATTGACCGAGACGACCGCGGATTTAACGTTTGCCCTACTGATGGCGGCCGCCAGGCGCCTATTGGACGCAGAACGGAGCCTGCGCCAAGGTGAGTGGCGGGCCTGGAGCCTGATGGCCTATACTGGGGTGGACGTATATGGAAAATGCTTGGGCATCGTCGGCATGGGCCGGATTGGCGAGGCGGTGGCGCGCCGGGCGCAAGGTTTTGGTATGCGCATCCTGTATACCAACCGACACCGCCGGCCGCATGCGGAAGAAGCGTATGGGGCGACCTATTGTAGCTTTGAAGAGCTCTTGGCGCAGGCTGATTTTGTGGTCGCCTTGGCCCCTTTGACGCCAGAGACGCGGGGGATGTTCAATCGAGACGCTTTTCGCCGCATGAAGCCGAATGCCGTGTTCGTCAATACGGCGCGCGGACCGATTGTCGATGAAGCCGCCTTGGTGGAGGCATTGACGAATCGGCAGATCTTTGCCGCCGGATTGGATGTATTCCAGGAGGAACCGCTTTCGTTAGACCATCCGCTCATGCAGTTGGATAACGTAGTGCTGCTGCCGCACATCGGATCCGCGAGTATTGACACGCGCCTCGCGATGGCCCATCTGGCCGTAGACAACCTGTTGGCGGTGCTGAATGGGCAACCAGCAAAAACCCCCGTGCGTGCGCCGTAGGTTTCCCAACGGTTCGCGGATTAGCAGCAGTAGTGGCGCCGTCGAGTGTTAAGCTGGCGCTCGTCTCGGTCCGGGAAGTCGTCCGGATCGCCCTCGTCTGGGCTGAGCATGTGGCGCCCCCGCCCATGGTCTTCTTTGCCGGAGGATGCCTTGCTGTCCGGCGCTCCGGGAACGGCGGATGCGTTTTCGAAGGTACCAAAGACCACCGGTTTTCCGTGTTCAACCATTAGACGCCCTTTAGCAAACACGTGTTGAATCTGAAACTTCTCGTCCGTAAGCACAAGGTCTGCATCGAGGCCGGGGTGAATCATCCCTTTGTGGCCGAGTTTGAGCACGCGAGCGACGTGGCGGGTGACAATTCCGACAGCCGTCTCAATCGGAATCTCTTCCTCGACGATGGCGTCCCGCGTCTCCTCCCACAGGGTTGCGATCGATCCGATGCCCATGGCCACCAGTTTTCCCCGGTCATCAAAGATGGGTGAGCTGCCGTTGCTGTCCGAACTCATGGTGATCAGCCCCGGGCGGACACCCGCGTCCAGCAGCTGGCGGAGGGCCTTAGCGGGTTTGACAGAAATGTGGTCGTGTTCATCCGGTCGGATGCCGGATGTAACGTCCACAAAGCCGCCTTGTTTCCCATAGCGGATTGCCTCCCGGAGTAAATCGGGATTGCGGTTGAGGTGGGTGGGGACAAACACAGAATGGGGCAATTCGGTCTGCGCCAAGACCTCAAACAAGATGTCCAGCTTCGAGTCATCGTCCCCTACGTGCAGATGAACGACGCCGGCCTTGCCCGCGAGCAGCCCGCCAACTCGTGCTTCACTGGCCAATTCCGCAATCTCGTGCCGGGTTGGGTGGCTGGAACGCGAATCGGAAATCGCGATTTCACCGACGCCAATCACCTTATCGATGAGCACGATGTCGGACCGGGGCATCCCTGTAATCGTGCGCGTCGGAACCTGATACGCACCACAGTAGATGTAGGTGGTGATGCCTTCAAAGTCTAATCCGTTCGCCTTAGCCAAGAGCTCCCGCGTCGTGCGCGTGACGCCGTCCGTTCCGAGGACGCCAACGGCGGTGGTGACACCTGCGGTGGTCAGGTGGCTGAGCGCAATTTCCGGCGTTCGGTAGTGAAAACCGCCCTCGCCACCACCGCCGGCCATGTGGACATGCTGATCAATCAATCCGGGAAAGGCATATAATCCTCGCCCGTCCAACTCTTGAATCTCCGGTACCGCGCCGTGTAGTGACAGGTCGTCTGCGACGGCAATAATCTGTCGCCCGGCCAAAAGAATATCCTTATCTCCCAACGGCATCGGAGCATACACCGTCGCGCCTTTGATGAGGGTCAGCAGCGACAAACCGGGATCCCTCCTGTAAATGGATGGTTCATCGTGTGTAGCTTACCCGTGTACGGACGGATCGAACCGTGGATGCGGGCAAGCTGACAATGGGGACAAGACGTGTCGCCTCGTCCGTCGGTCATACTGTTATTTTGCGGTGCGGGTGCAGGCATCACTTGCTGAACCCGCGGAATGACCTGGGGTTTTTCCGAGTGAAACCAATGGTGACCAATTCCTTGTGGATGACCACGGTGTTCGGAATGATGCCCAGGCGTGTAGCGGTAGCCGGATCGAGCGTCGGCACCCAGGGTGCGGTTGGTCGTCAACCTTCCAATCGGATGGGCCATGTCAGTATGCAAGGCGATTTGGATTCGCTAACGTAGACGTAGTTGCTCTAGGAATTGTTTCATTCCCATTTCAATTTCGGACAGGGGCGAAGGTTTACAATGCAAAGTGTATTTTTTGCCTTATTACATCGGCTGCGTTCAACCATGCGTTGGAGTGGGATGATGGCCTTGCAGACCGAGGATGTGGCGCAGCACTGCTTTGGCGTCGCGTTGATTGCACATGCGTTGTGCGTGATCGATGAAGTGGTATATGGGCAGAAAACCGACGTCGGTAAGGTGATAGCGGCCTCCCTGTATCACGACGCTTCGGAGGCCATTCTGACCGATGTCGTGGCCCCGGTGAAGAAATATAACGACGAGGTAGCCGAAACGTTCGCTCGTTTGGAGCACATTGCCGAAAAACAGTTGCTTGACACCCTTCCACAAGAGCTGCAGGCTGCATACACTTCCGCGTTCGACCGCACGGATGAGCAGGTTGCGTCTTATGTTCATGCCGCAGACAAACTGGACGCGTTATGCAAGTGCAAACTTGAGGTCCGGCGCGGCAATCAAGAGTTTGCCGTAGCGGCGCGTCAAATTGAGGCTCAAGTGCAGGCGATGGCGGAGAGTATGCCGGCTGTCCAATATTTCATGGAACGGTTTTTGCCGGCGTTTGAGCACAGTATTGATGAGTATCGGTATCTGCAATAGATGGGGAGAAAACAAATGGGGGGAGCGGTGCATAGCTCCCTCCTTTTGCTCGGGAACGTTTGGGCTCTTACTTCGCCGCTTCGTACCGGCGATTGACCTCGGCCCAGTTGACGATGTTCCAGAACGCCGCGATGTAGTCAGGGCGCTTGTTTTGATACTTCAGGTAGTAGGCGTGCTCCCAGACGTCCAGGCCCAAAATTGGAGTTTTGCCCTCCATGTACGGGCTGTCCTGGTTCGGGGTGCTGATGATTTCGAGCTTCCCGCCATTGACAACCAACCACGCCCAGCCGCTGCCAAACCGCCCAGCGGCTGCCTTCGAAAATTCATCCTTAAACTTTTCGAAGCTGCCAAAGGTGGAGTTGATGGCGTCCGCTACGGCTCCAGTCGGCTGGCCACCGCCGTTCGGGCTGAGGATCTCCCAGAACAAGCTGTGGTTGGCGTGCCCGCCCCCGTTGTTGCGAACCGCTGTGCGGATGGACTCCGGAACAGAGTTGATGCCCTTCAGAAGGTCCTCAATGCTTTTTTCCTGCAACTCTGGATGCCCCTCAAGGGCGGCATTGAGGTTATTCACATATGTTCCGTGGTGACGGTCATGATGGATTTCCATGGTCAAAGCATCAATATGCGGTTCCAAAGCGTCGAACGCATACGGAAGAGGTGGCAATTGGTGAGCCATGACAATCCCTCCTATGTAGTGTAATGGGTGCAAGCTTCACCACCCATCTTACCGCAACGGACAGACTATTTCCACCGAGTCGGAAACTTTGCTCGCGGACAGACCGAATTGCCCGGGGCCGGTATTGATGGTATACATAGAAAGAAGTGGACAACGGATTCCGTGCGTCCAGCGAAGAGTAAGTAAATTGTACAGGTGGGTGAACAGTTTGACACTGTTGCAGGGAAAAAACATCCTGGTGATGGGGGTCGCGAACAAGCGCAGCATCGCCTGGGGAGTCGCCAAGTCGGCGTACCGATATGGTGCTCGGTTGGTGTTTACGTGCTTAAGCGAGCGCGAACGCGGAAAAATTCAAGAACTTCTGGACGAAGCCATGCCGAATGAGGAGTTCCCAATCGTTCAGTGTGATGTCAGCGATGATGAACAGTTGGACAAAGCGTTTGCTGAAATCGGCGAACGGGTCGGCGTTTTGCATGGATTGGCGCACTGCATTGCCTTTGCCAAAGGCGAAGAGTTGCAAGGGGAGTATGTGAATACCTCTCGGGACGGGTACCTGCTTGCGCAAAACATCAGCGCCTATTCGTTTGTGGCGTCCGCTCGGCGAGCGCGGCCGCTGATGAAAGAGGGCGGTTCCTTGGTTACCTTAACCTATCTCGGCGGGGAACGCGTCGTGGAAAGCTACAATGTGATGGGTGTCGCGAAAGCCGCTTTGGACGCCAGCATGCGCTATCTCGCCAAGGATTTGGGCAAGGACAACATTCGCGTCAACGCCATCAGCTCCGGCCCCGTGCGCACCGTATCCGCGAAGGGTGTGCACGGATTCGATAAGATGCTGCACGTGTTGGCCGAGCGTGCCCCATTAGGACGCGCGACCGATCCGGAAGAGGTCGGTGATGTGGCGACTTTCCTGTTTTCAGACCTGTCTCGCAACGTGACGGGTGAGGTCATCCACGTCGACGCCGGCTATCATATCATCGGGGTTTAACGAGTCGGTGTTGAACAGACCCAATGATTCGGAGAGGGTGGATGCGACTTAGTCCACCCTCTCTGCCATCTCGGCCGACCGACATCCTACGGCTTGCCGGAGGTGGTCAAATCCGTCCCTTTCCAGTAGCTTGGGAAGTTCCTCGACAATGTTCCGGACAAGCCCGGGACCTTGATAGATGAATCCCGTATAAATCTGAATCAGGCTTGCGCCAGCGCAGATTTTTTCGTACGCGTCGAAGGCTGAGGAAACGCCGCCGCAGCCGATGATGGGGACGGTTTGTCCAATCGCTTGGTATAACAGGGAGACAACCTGTGTCGAACGGCTGCGCAGAGGCTTGCCGCTAAGTCCGCCGCTCTCGCTCTGATGCACCGACGATAACCCGTCTCGACGAATGGTGGTATTGGTGGCAATCAACCCGTCAATCCCGATTTCAGTCAATCGTTTTGCCAGTTGCACGAGTGCGTCATCCGCCAAGTCTGGGGACAATTTCACCAGCACCGGTGGGCGATGTGCAGCCAAGGCGTTACTGGCTTGATGCAGCTCGTCCCGTTTCCTCAGTACGGTTTCGGCCAACGGAAGCAAAGACGCTTCCGCCTGCAGGTCGCGAAGCCCCGGCGTATTCGGCGAGCTTACGTTGATCACGATGTAGTCGGCCAAGGGATAGACGGTTTCCATCGAAAGCAGGTAGTCTTCTGCGGCCAATTCGTTGGGTGTGGTCTTGTTGCGGCCGCAGTTCACCCCAATAATGCCGCGCCGGCGCCGGCGCAGAAGGTTTTTGCGCAACGACGCTGCGCCTTGGTTGTTGAACCCCATGCGGTTAATTAGGGCTTCATCTTCCCGCAGCCGGAATAGACGCGGTTTGGCGTTCCCGGGTTGGGGACGCGGTGTCACGGTCCCCACTTCTAGAAACGAAAACCCGCACGCCAACAATCCATCGATGGCGATCCCGTCCTTGTCTAGGCCTGCCGCCAAGCCAACGGGATGTGAAAATTTGTATCCCCACAAAGTCTGCGAGAGCTGTGGGGCTGGGGAAGGGGAGCTCGCAAAGAGCCGGGCGACACTGGGCATCAAGGACAAGGTATGTAGGGTGATTTTATGGGCGAGTTCCGGTTCCAACCGGAATAGTACTCGGCGCAGGAAAGAGTACATGACAGCCTCCTGGGATCACGTTTATACGCGCATCTTCGTGTTCCAATATACGTGGTACGACCGAAATTGACAAATCTCGATGGGAGATGCGATTGTGGGTTTGATTTATCTGAATAACACATCTATAATGATGGTATTAAGCAGTCATCCTGTTTTTTTTACTCGAAAGGAGAGAACCTATGGCTGGGTCAACTTCGTTCAAGAAAAAGTTGAACCTGCTCGACCTCACATTTCTAGGGGTGGGGTCCATCGTCGGTTCTGGCTGGCTGTTCGCAGCGCAAGGCGCTGCCGTCTATGCTGGACCAAGCGCCTGGCTGGCGTGGGTTATCGCAGCAGTGGCATTCATTTTACTTGGTCTCACATATGCCGAATTAGGTGGTATGCTGCCTCGGGCTGGGGGATTTGTTCGATATCCGAACTACACCCATGGAAGTTTGACCGGCTACTTGACCGGGTTTGCGGCCATGCTGGCATACTCCAGCGTAGCCGGCGTGGAAGTGGAGGCGGTGCGCGGGTATGCTTCGCGTTGGCTGCCGGCGCTGGCTACGAGCAGCGGTGGTCCCTCCGTGTGGGGGTATATTTTAGAGATCGCGCTCTTGGTCGTCTTTTTTTTACTGAATTATTGGAGTGTCAACGTATTTGGTAAAGTCAATTCTATCGTAACCGCCATCAAATTCATCGTCCCGCTTTTAACGTTAATCGTACTCCTTTTCAGCTTTCACGGAGGCAACTATTCGGTCGGCGGAGCGAGTCCGGGTGGATTCAAAGGCGTTATGCAGGCGGTCGCCGTATCGGGCATTGCGTTTGCCTTTCTGGGTTGGCGGCAGGCGGTCGACTTTGGCTCTGAAGCGAAGAATCCGCAGCGGCACATTCCCTTGGCGATTATCCTCGCCATTTCGGTCAGCGCACTACTTTATATCGCTTTGCAGTTGGTGTTTATCGGCGCGGTTCCGCCAGACGTGCTGGCGAAATCCGGTGGTTGGGCGCACCTGAAGTTCTCTGAAGCGCCGTATGCAGAACTGGCGACTTCGCTCGGCATGTTGTGGTTGGCCAATGTCTTGTTTATCGATGCCGTGATATCTCCGTCGGGAACGGGTAACATTTACGTCTCAGGCACGACGCGCGTTCTGTTTGCCTGGGCCAAGACGGGGTTGTTCTACTCGCTGTTTGGCAAGGTCGACCGCAGAACCGGCATTCCCCGCGGCGCTCTGTGGCTTTCGGTTATTCTGGCGATTGTCTGGGTATTGCCCGAGAATTACAGCGTCTGGGGCGGCTTGGTCGGTGCGGTGACCGGCGCCACGGTATTGACCTATGTGTGCGGCCCTATATCGGCTGCGTCTTTACGCAGGACTTCGCCGGACATCCATCGTCCGTTTCGGCTGGCGGGTCTGTCGGTGATTGCGCCTCTGGCCTTTATTGCGGGCTCTTTCATCATCTACTGGGGCGGTTGGAATAACAACAGCATTCTGATTGGGATGACGTTGGCCTCGCTCGTCTTGTACTTTGCCTTCATGGATCGCGACGCGAGTTGGCATCAGAAATTGAAATCCGAGTGGCGGGCCGGAATTTGGTTGGTTGTATACTACGTCTTCATGATGGTCATGTCCTACATTGGTTCCTTCGGTCCCATGAAACAGCCCATCATCCCGTACGGATGGGACCTCTTGGTTGTGGCGATTGGTGCGCTCCTCATCTACTACTGGGCCGTTGCCAGCGCGTTGCCTCAACCCGTGATTGATAGTGACGATGAAGAGGATCTAGCCGTGAAAGCAGCTAACGTATAACACGTAGACGTCATTTTCGACGTGCGGTCCCGGGCACTGCCTGTGGGCCGCACTTTTGTGTGCAGGACGTGGTCTTGTGAAACTTCAATGGTGTTGGGAAACGTCAATCTGAAGAAACTTCAATGGTGACCTTGTAACACTGCGGCAAGGGTTGACGTCTAATCAGTTGACACGGGGGGTGTGGCATCGCTTGTTTGAGGCTTCTGACACCCCGCAAGTCAACCCGGTTCGTGTACTTGACGAGTGGATGCACCTTTACGGCCAGGATGTGCTGAATCTTGCCTACTCTTATGTCCGTGACTATCATCAGGCGGAAGATATTACGCAAGACGTGTTCCTTCGTGCATTTGCCAAAATGAGCACGTTTCGTGGAGAAAGCAGTGTAAAGACGTGGCTTTTGACGATAACAGCCAATCGATGCAAGGACCATCTCCGGTCCTGGCCGGTTCAACGAGTCGTGGCGGACGAAGAGTATCTCAACCTCGTGACCGCAGACGATACGCCGGAACAAGCAGTCGCGCGCAAACTTTAGAGGGACTCGTTATGGGCGGCGGTTCATTCATTGCCCGAAAAATACTCTGAGGTGTTGATTCTCTTCTATCGCCACGAATTAACGAGTCAAGAAATTGCTCAAGTCTTGAATACGACGGATCAAAACATTCGTACGCGTTTGCATCGTGGGAGAGCGATGTTGAAGCGTCTTCTGGAGGGGGATGGGAGTCTGTGAAACACAGATTCCGCGCCTAAGAATCGGCTCTTGACTGGAAACTCAATATCTTGCCTTGATACAGCAACCCTGCTCTCCGCCGTTCCCTTTATATGGTTCTATGAAAGTGCGATCATTTGGAAATTTGATCGGATTTGGAAACGCCGGGCGTGCTGACGCAATCGCCCATCAGGCCGATTTTTTCGCAACTCCAAAGATGCTCAGGTCCATATCCAGGAAAGACAGTACCCGTTCCAACTGTGGCTCAAGATGGGTATTGGTGATTCGATGGCGTTCACCATGAATTTCAATATCCATCGTGCAGATCCCCTCGAACATGTCGATCACGGAGATACCCGTGGGT
>NZ_AUMH01000008.1 GCF_000430585.1 Alicyclobacillus herbarius DSM 13609 | reverse complement strand
TATCTGATCCATTCGGGCATAGACCCTGCACATGAGCTTGGCTGGCCTCCACCCTTTCGATAGGCCGTACGAAGGACTGCTTGGGGCACAGACCCTGTGAGACATGAGAGGGTAAACCACGAAAGTGTTTGGTGGAGATCCGAGGTGCGTACCAAAATCTAGAAGGCGGTGCTACACCGTCTGGTTTGGTACACCCTCAAACGGGTCCGCCCACTCACATCACACATTTTGCGGTCTGGGTACGCAAGGAGTCAAATGCGAAATCGTGCGATTGAGTGAGAAAAACGAAGAAAAACCTACTTTCCCTGAGAGAGATGTTCCAAGGAATAGATATCCGTTGTCTGGCGACCTTTGTTCGTGGTAGCCGCAAAATCTTGCAGGACTTTATCGGTACCCGAATCCTTCCATTGTTCGATGTTCCACCCCCCGTTGGAACCCAGCAAGTTTTTATAGAGATAGTAGGGGCTTGGCCCGGCCACGGTCCAGGACACCGCCAACTGAAATTTATGGTTGGTAAGGTTCGAGGTATAGGCCGCTGCCTGTTCGCCTTGGACCTGGACATTAATACCAATGTTCCGCAACTGGGAGGCAATCAGAGAACACGCCGTGTTCCAATCCGACCAACCGGGGACAATTTGCAATGTGAAAGAGAGCTCCTGGCCACTCGGTGACACAACAATCCCCTGGCTGTTCTTTTTAAATCCGGCCTTCTCCAGGATCTGTACGGCCTTTTTCGGGTCATAGGTGAATTTAGTGTTCTTTAGCTTCGGATCGACCCAGTCCTGATTGTTGGGAAGGACCAGACCCGTCGGACTGGCGACATCTACATATCCGTCCTCCGCCTTTTGCACCAACTCTTGGCGATTGATACCCAGACTGATGGCCTCTCGAACCGGCAACTGTTTTAACAGCGGATCGTTTAAATTGGCATACAGCATGACAACATCATTGGGCGGGAACCAGTGCCGATTATTGGGATCCTTTGATGTATAAACACTATCAATGTTTGGAATGAAAATTCCCGACCAATCCACGTCGCGCTTCACCAACGCCATCGTCTCCGCGTCGTTGCTCGCATAAGCCAACATTTCCACCGTTTTGACGCGCGGCCTACCCAAGTAGTACGCGTTATTTGCTTGATACTTGATGACTTGAGGACTAAAGCTGGAGAGTTCATAGGGTCCCGTGCCGACTGGCTTTTGCACCACGGCTTTGGTAGGATCCCCCAATCCGGACCAGATGTGCTCGGGCACAATGGGCGTGCCGAGTATGTACCAAGCAAATGGCACATTCGGCTGTTTGAAATGAAACGTGACTTCGTAATCTCCCTGCGCCGATATCGACGTGAGTTGGTTCCAAATTCCATTGGTGTCTGTGGCGGGGTATTTCTTCAAAAGGTCGAAGGTAAATGTTACATCCTTGGCTGTAAAGCGCTTTCCATCTGTCCATGTGACGTTGTGTCGCAACTGCACGGTCAGAGTCTTGTTCCCATTACTCCACTTGTAGGAGGACGCGAGCAACCCGTATTGTTGTGAACCCACAGGATTGAAATAGAACAGCGACTCGTAAATGAGCCCGTTGGTCCCTGGAGCCATACTGCTCTGAAAGGGATTGAACACATTCTGAAAATCCCCACTAACCCCCGGCCCAATTTTAAGAACATCAGAAGCCGATGCAGATCCGTTCTGCGATTGGGATGTTGCTGCCTGGTTCTGGGCATCTTTGGTCGCGGTGCTCGGTCCGGATCCGCAACCTGCGACGGTTAAAGCCGTTCCCAACGAGAGCATGATCATCCATTGCCACTTGAATAACACGGTCACAACCCCCACCTTTGGTTTCGTTCGGTGTCAAGCCGACCTAACGAATTCGAATACCTGGAATCCCGCGTACATCGATGCCTTTCCTCATGGTCTGGCGTCGAGTTCAACCACACCTCACTCCGGACCTATGTCCTCCTGGGCGGTGCGCAACTTTCTCGAACCACCAGTCTAGGCGTCAATCGTATGTATTCGGTTCCCCGGTCACCCGCGTCTTCCATCAACCTCAACAACATCTCGGCAGCCCGTTCTCCTTTTTGCACGACGTCCTGATGTACCGTCGTGAGCGCCGGGATGGCATAGGGGGATTGACGCAAATCGTCAAAGCCGATAACGGAAACATCGCTCGGCACCTGCAAACCACATTCGTAAAAACCGCGCAGGAGCCCTAGCGCCAAGGCATCTCCTGTGGTAACGACGGCAGTGTAATCCCTGCGGTCGGCCAATCGATGCGCCAGTTGCCGACCTGCCTCGAATGAAATGTCCGTTTCAATCAGTAGGTCTGGGTCCACCGTCAGACCGCTGGCCTCCATCGCTTCTTTGTAACCCTGAAACCGCTCGTTCTCGACCCCACCCGGAATCAGCTTCGATGAGGCAAACA
Source organism: Alicyclobacillus herbarius DSM 13609 (assembly GCF_000430585.1). Classification (GTDB taxonomy): domain Bacteria; phylum Bacillota; class Bacilli; order Alicyclobacillales; family Alicyclobacillaceae; genus Alicyclobacillus_G; species Alicyclobacillus_G herbarius. Next base: position 139,049 of record NZ_AUMH01000008.1, on the reverse strand, counting down.
AGACTTTCCGGTGTCCAAGAGCCAAGACGTGCTGGGTCGCCAAATACGTTCCATACCTGTCATCCAAATTTACAAGATTGACGTCCTTGTCCTCCAAGTAGCTGTCCACAAAGACGACCGGAATCCCTAATTGAAGAATCGGATCTACGAATTCCATGAAGCTAAACGCACCAATGATGAGAAGGCCGTCAATGTTTCGCTCGTCGGCCAGGTGGATGTCATCCAGGGATGAGATCCCCTTGAGGATGACGTCGAACCCTTTCTCATCCACCACATTCGAGACACCGCTGACAAATTCCCAATAATACGGGTTGCTGTTCGTGCCCATGACAAACCCTGGAACCAGAATCGCAAGCAAACGCGACGTCTTCTGCCTGAGGGTTCTCGCCGACGCATTCACCTTAAAATTCGTTTCTTCCACGATGGATAGAACGGTTTCGATGGTGCTTTTGGCGACACGCCCGGTCCCATTGAGCACATTCGATACAGTGGCCGTCGAAACCCCCGCCATCCGAGCAACGTCTCTAATTGTTAAGGGACGATCCGAACGACCTTCCGGCACCACGCACCCCTCCGCACTCACTTGCTTATTCGTTTTATCACCCAAGTTTCCTGATTCAGTAGTGAAACCTCCTTCCTAATCAGTCGATTTGATTAAACGTTTAATCACGAATACATTAACACTGATATTGTGCCAATGCAAACGCTAGGTGATCAATTTAGACTTGCCAGATGATAACGTGGGGAAGAAGGAAGATGACCCTTCCACGAAAAAAACCAGCCGACGGGTTTCCCATCGGCTGGCAATCAGCTGACATCTCATTACATGTCAAAATCGTCCATACCCGCGCCCGGGTTGGGGGCTGGTTTCTCCTTCTCCGGTTTGTCGGCGACGACCGCCTCGGTGGTGAGGAACATGGCCGCCACGCTGGCCGCGTTCTGCAGGGCCGAGCGCGTGACTTTGGCCGGATCGACAATGCCTGCCTGAATCATGTCGACCCACTCACCGGTTGCGGCGTTGTAACCGATACCGACCGGCTCTTTCTTCAAGCGCTCGACGATGACCGACCCCTCGACACCGGCGTTCTCGGCAATCTGGCGCACCGGGGCTTCCAGGGCCTTGCGGACCAAGTTGACACCGGTTAACTCGTCGCCCTCCGCGCTGATTGCATCCAGCGCCTGAATGGCATTGACGAGCGCCGTGCCACCGCCGGCCACGATGCCTTCCTCGACAGCTGCGCGGGTGGCGTTGAGGGCGTCCTCCATGCGCAGCTTCTTTTCCTTCAGCTCGGTCTCGGTCGCGGCACCGACCTTGATGACGGCAACGCCGCCGGACAGTTTGGCCAAGCGCTCCTGCAGCTTCTCACGGTCGAAGTCGGACGTGGTCTCCTCAATCTGGACCTTAATCTGCTGGATGCGCGCCCCGATGTCCTTCTTGTCACCCGCGCCGTCGACGATGATGGTGTTGTCCTTGTCCACCTTGACCTGGCGTGCACGGCCCAGCTGGCCTAGCTGCGTGTTCTTCAGCTCTAGGCCCAGTTCTTCGGAAATCACCTGACCGCCCGTCAGGATGGCAATGTCCTGCAGCATCGCCTTGCGTCGGTCACCAAAGCCAGGCGCCTTCACGGCCACAGCGTTGAACACACCACGCAGCTTGTTGACCACCAGCGTCGCCAGGGCCTCGCCTTCCACATCCTCGGCAATCAGGAGCAACGGTTTGCTGGTCTGGACCACCCGTTCCAACACCGGCAGGATTTCTTGGATGTTGCTGACCTTTTTATCGGTGATGAGGATGTACGGATCGTCCAGGACGGCTTCCATCTTATCCTTGTCGCTGACCATGTAGGGTGATATGTAGCCGCGATCAAACTGCATGCCTTCGACCACTTCGAGTTCCGTGGTAAAGCCCTTCGACTCCTCCACGGTGATGACGCCGTCCTTGCCCACCTTTTCCATCGCGTCGGCAATCATTTCGCCAATTTCGGAGTCTCCGGCCGAGATACCGGCCACCTGCGCGATGTTGGCTCTGCCTTCGACCGGTTTGGCAACCTTTTTAATCTCCGCGACGGCGGCGTTGACGGCCTTCTCAATACCCTTCTTGAGCACCATCGGGTTGGCGCCAGCCGCGACGTTTTTCAGGCCTTCGCGAATCATCGCCTGGGCCAGCACGGTGGCCGTGGTGGTTCCGTCGCCAGCCACGTCGTTGGTCTTCGTCGCCACCTCTTTGACCAACTGGGCGCCCATCTTCTCAAACGTGTTCTCCAGCTCAATCTCCTTCGCGATGGTCACACCATCGTTGGTAATCAGGGGCGATCCGAACTTTTTCTCGAGCACGACGTTGCGGCCCTTCGGGCCGAGCGTCACCTTGACCGCATCCGCGAGCGCGTCGACGCCGCGCAGCATCGACCGCCGTGCATCCTCTTGGAACTTGATGATTTTGGCCATCTCGGTCCCTCCTCGAAACACGTCTGCGGATTGCTCCCCTTGCCTGTGAAGCAGAAACAGGGGGAAAGGCTGTTACCTCGACTTATTTCTCGACGATTGCCAAAATATCGCTCTCACGTAGAATCAGCAGTTCTTCGTCGTTCACCTTAACCTCGGTCCCGGCATACTTCGAGTACAACACACGGTCGCCGACCTTTACATCCAGCTCCACCCGCTTGCCGTCCTCCAACCGTCCCGGGCCGACCGCAATCACTTCAGCCTCTTGCGGCTTCTCCTTGGCCGTGTCTGGAAGGACGATGCCACTGGCCGTTTTTTCTTCCCGTTCCACCGGCCGAACCACAACCCGATCCGCTAACGGACGCAGGGAATGCTTGGTGAATGTCGCGCTCATGCCCCAACCTCCAATTCCATCGGTTAGTCGGTTATTAGCACTCAATATACATGAGTGCTAAACTCAAGACCTATAATACGAACCGCTGCTAGAAGGATGCAAGCGCTGCAAACGTGAGCCACGTCGTCTCCGTTGGAATGTGAGCGAGCCATCTCAAGAAGGTTTTTTCTTTCCCGCTGAAATCGGAGAAAATCACGAATCACGACCTCATTTCGCGGTTGAGCCTAAAGATGAAGGGGATTATCTTAAAATTTATAACACTATCTGCAGCGCTGCTGGGGTGAAGACCACATGAACCACACCGCGTTTTACCGAATTGCCACAATGGGCATGTGACCGTACGTCCAGTACGGCCTCAGCGAGACGCCCATCTTGGCATCTGTAGAATCAGGCTTTTCTTTTCCGAACTATGACTGGGGCACCGCTGGCACCGGTTTGCGTCCGGCCTGCCGCTTTTGCCGCTCATGCGTAATCCGCCGCCAGAGTAAGAGCAAAAACACAAACAGGGCGAAGGCGTACACGGCTTTCGCCGCAGGATGCACGGTGTCTGTGCCCGTCAGGAAACCGTGCAGCGTAACGACGACGAACATCGGCAGGGAAACATAGTGAATCCCACGCCAGACCTTGACCCCGATTCTTTCTCGGTAATACGAGGTCACGATCAAAGCCAACCAAGTATACAGTGCCAATACACCAAACCCGGTTGCCAGTGGCCGGTAGGGACTCATAAATGGCACCAGCAAGGATAACAAGGTAAAGTGGACGGTCGTATCCAGTCGCAGCCCCCACAGATGGAACAACAAAAACGGGAACACCATGGCCGCCATGTACTGGTGCAACTGTGTAATCAGCTTTCGCAGTTTCCATTGATCCCATAGGGAACTGCTTGCGGAAAGGCCCAACAGAACGCCAAACGTGAGCAATCCATACGCGATAAACCCAGCCGACCTGGCCATATGCCAATAAAACAGGTTCTGCGCACTGATTCCTGGATTCAACCAGCGAACGCCCAGACACGAGCCAACCAAAATGGCCAGCGTCACGACAAGAAAGAATTTAAAGGGAAACCGTTGATGTTCGTTTATGACTTCCACGATTGGATCACCTCACCGGTTTGTCGAACGATTATCCAATCACTTCCTTTGACCCCTTGTAGCCACGCACAGGCTTCGTCCGCACCCAACATCAACGCCACCTTGGCTTGAACCTCGGCCTGCACGATATCGGGATGTATCACCGTGCAAGAGATAATGTCTGTTTCAACAGGACAGCCTAAAAACGGATCGATGATATGGTGAACCCATCGTCCGTCTTGCTTCCATTTTCTGCGATAGGTACCACTCGTACAGACCGCGAGGTTGGCAACCTGTAGCGTCAGCAAGGATTGCTCTGGATGAAACGGATCTGCGATGGAGACCGACCACGGTTTGTCACCGTTTTGCCCATGACAAATCATGTCTCCTCCGCCATTGAGGACAAACTGATAAAGTTGCTTTGCCATGACAACCTGTGCGGCTTGCTGGACAATCCAGGACTTCGCGATGCCCCCCAGGTCCAATTTGTACCCAGGCTGTAACCAGACCCGACTCTCGTGAATATCCAACTCATACGGACACTCGGCAGGCGGGATATACGGGAGTTCAACCACCGGACGAGCTCCGTCGCGCGATGCGTCGATCTCGTCAAATGAGACATCATAGCCGATGGACTCCAGGACGCCGGCCAAACAAGGATTGAAGAACCCCGCTGTTTCCTCGAACGTTCGCTTGGCCAGCTGTAAAACTTCCATCGTTTTACGGCTCACACTCACCCAGCGACCGGGGTTATGGTTGATCTGCCAAAGCTCGCTGTCCGACCGAAAACGAGACAACAAACCTTCCAGATCCAGAATGGTCGACTTAACGGTGTCTTGTACACCTTCTCGCCACTGGTCATCCGGTACAATGAGTTCGACCCAAGTCCCCATCGCTTGAAACCGTTCGTATCTCATCGCTAACCCTACTTGTGCGTCCTTAGGATGCCGAAGAAGTGGTTACGGGCGGGCTTGGTGGAGTTTCGACAGGTGAACTCATCCCTGTGCCTTGGTCACTTTGTCCCGTTCTTGAACCGGAAGAACCGACTGGTGACGAACTATCCGAGCCCTGATGACTGTGAGCCTGTAATTGAGTGACGGATTGCTTTCTCAAGGATAGTCGCATCGCATGCAAGGTCCGCTCATCGACTTTCCCCGTCTCAGGGAGTCCTCGCTGCGCCTGAAAGGCTTTTACGGCCTGAGCCGTGATTGGCCCATAGTAGTCTGTAATTGCATGGTGAAAGAAGCCGAGTCGTGAGAGGTGCCTTTGGATGGCGCTGACCTGCGGGCCGCGCGACCCTATCTGATACAGTACGTGCGAACTCGAGTCTGTCGAGCTCATCGAATGGCCATGGTTGGAAGCTGTGGTGCTCTGCGCCGGCACCGAGTGATGTTTCAGTGCCTGACCCATGCTGTGCCACATGGTGAAAAAACCACTAAAGGCGACGACTGGGGTTGTCCATGAAAGTGTAGTCAGCCATATTCGGATTTTACGCTCCCGCTGTCTACGGGCCGCCAGTTTTTCCTCATTGGTTGACATGATCTCACCTCGATATACGCACCTTACACACCGGAGTTCAAAAAAACCTCGAACCAATTGCATGTGCCTTCCGCTGTGGTATCTCGTACTTTCACCTCGACAGGATTCGTATCGATCCGCCCGCTTTCCTTTCCATCGGACCTCCTAACCCTTTCGAGACAGACTTTGAGGCGATTAAGGTGAGCCTGACCGGAGTGGACCAGGTGTGGCCCAAACATGGTCAACTCGCATCCTTACCTATACCCACCCATGACGCCGCGGCCGGGTTTATTGGCTCCGATTTGTACATCTTTGGCGGTGGACAATCGTCTTCGTACAACACGATATGGCGCAGTGCCTACGGGCACACGACACGGGTTGGAAGACTGTCACAGCCGCTGTCGGATGCCTCCTGTGTGCCGTATACATGGGACAACGTCAAGGGGCTATTGCTCATCGGCGGATACAACGGTGTGCAGCCCAACCGGGAGGTTCAATTTGTCCATATAAGTCACGGACACTTGCAGTGGACGCCCCTGTTTACCCTCCCCCAAGGAACTCGTTATCCAGCCGTCGCGGTTGCAGGTAGACGCGTTTACATTGTGGGAGGTGAATCGACACAAGGAGTTCCTGATGCGCATGTGTGGGTGTGGGATGGAACGGCCACCATACAGTATCCAACGTTTACGCCATCCAGGAAACGGATGGAACAACGAAGGAGTTAAATAGCCTCCCGCTTCCCATGGCGGATATGGGCTATACGCAGCAGAGGGGAGTTGGGTATTTGGCAGGAGGATGGATTCATGAAACGTACTGTCAAGCACCTCACGTTTGCCGTCTTGTTCGGAGGTACTCTCCTTTTAACCGGGTGCGCAACCAACACCACCACGACAGCAAACCATTATGCTCGTCACCGAGATTGGTGAAAGCTACGTCGATCGGCTTGATAAAAACGGAGAACTGCTCTATTCCGTCCATGTCCCCAATGTCTCGTATCCGTCGGACGCACAATTGTTGAAAAACGGCGACGTCCTGGTGGCCGACTACAGCACACCAGGTCGTATTGAGGAACTCACCCCGAAGGGCAAAGTAGTCTGGAAATATTATCAAGCGTCAGGGGCTGGTGAGCTATCCAAGCCGTCTTTGGCCATCCCCTTGCCGAACGGGGATGTCGCCGTGAACGACGACTATAACGATCGCGTCGTCATCATTGATCCCAAAAAGAATAAGATTGTGTGGCAATATGGGCACACCGGGCATTCAGGAACCGCCCCCGGTTATTTGAACGTTCCCGATGGGATGAACTTCATCCCTGCCACTTGGCACTTGCCTACGGCGTGAACCCAGAAATTCCCAAATCTAATCTCTACATGATTTCGCCTTCCGTCTATCATAGAACAGGGCTGGAAGAGTTCCAGCCCCGTTCTCTCTTTGGACAACCGGCTCTATGCGTTCTGATGACTGCGCGCTCCCTTTCTGTATCCGGACTTCTTACGGTCGATTCCACGTTGCGGAATTTTGTCCCAAGGTCTCGACGCCGAGAAAATCCGAGACGTCGGCCGCCGTCGCGGTCGGTGGCCACACCGACAGGTCGAACGGGAAGTCTGACCCCGGCAGCACCCGTTCGGCCCCGGCCACCTCAGTCAACAGCCGGATAGCCCGTTCATCCCACAGGACGTTATCGTAATAAAACCGCTTGAGGTATTCGGACGGACGCATGGACAATGTCGCCCGCACAGCGGGCCACACGCTCCATCCTTGGTCCATCCGCCCCAACTGATACGGCAGGAATCCACCTCCGTGCGCCAATAGCCAGCGAATGCGCGGGTAGTTGTCCAAGAGGCCGCTGAGCACCAAATCTGCAGCGCAGAGGGTAGTTTCCCAGGGGACACCAATTAAGTTCGGCATGCGCCGGCGTTGGATACGCGCATCCGTGTTGAGCAGGGGGTGAATGAACAAAATCGCTGCCGCTCTGTCGGCCGCTTCCAGGAGCGGCGTAAATGGCTCATCGCTGAACAACTGGCCCGCGCAGCCCGGCCCGAGGATAGCACCCTTGAGGCCGTTGGACAGTGCCCGCTCCAATTCCCGAGCGGCCCACTCCGGCCGGTTCAGTGGCAGGGTGGCGAGTGCGCTGAGCCGGTCCGGATGCTTGCCCACCCAGGCGGCCAAGCTGTCGTTATACACGCGGGCCGCCTCCAAGGTCAACTCCGGCTCCGCCTCATACAAGAACAACTGCGGCACGGGTGAGACAAGGGAGTGGATAACCCCAGCCTCCGCTTGCGCGGCCAGGTACCGGTCAGCTTCCACGAATTCCGGCTTTAGCTCAAATCCCCAGCGACCGTTGACCGTTAAAAACGGCGCCTTGTCCGCCTCTCGCTCGGCGAGGACCGTATCCACCCGCGCCTCCGCCTGCAACCATTCCATCACCGGCGACGGGATGAAGTGCGTATGTACATCGTACAGCTTCCGGCCGCCCGTCAACCCGGTCGCATCCCCTGTCCCACTCATGACTGTCGCTCCGACATCGGTTTGCCGCCCACCGCCCAGTGCTCCTTCGGCAACTCATAGAGCAGCACCCGAATCGATTCCGTCGGGCTGCCCAGGGCGCGATGCACCGCTTCCGTCACCTCGGTAATCAATTGGCGCTTGGCGGCTTCGGATCGACCTTCGAGAATGTGCAGCTGCACCAACGGCATGCCAATCCCTCCTCGCTCTACTCGTGGATGTGCAAACGGATTTCGCCCAGGCCGTCGAATTCCACCGTCACGTCGTCCCCGGCGTGTAAGTGAATCGCCTCCGTGATGCCCCCGGTCAAGACCACCATGCCTGGTTCAATCGCCTGGTCCACCTTCGCCAGCATGCGCGCGAGTTGCACCACCGCACGCACCGGGTGGCCAAGCACCGCAGCCCCCGCACCGGTCTGCTTCACCTCACCGTTTTGCCGCAGCACGACTCCAATCTCGTCCCAGGCACAGTGATACGGCGAATACGCCTGATCCGCCAGCAGAAAGCGCGCGAATGACGCATTGTCCGCCACTACGTCGACTAGTGTGAACGAGAAGTTGCGGTAGCGGCTGTCGATGACCTCCACCGCCGGCACGACACATTCGGTGGCGAGCCACACGTCGCGCGCGGTCACACGCGGACCCTCCAGGCGGTGCTTGAAGACAAACGCCAACTCGGGCTCCACGCGCGGGTGAATCAGCCCAGTGAGCGATAACTCCTCGTCAAACAACTCCTTCTGCCCAAACAGCCGACCATAAATCGGCTCGTCCACGCCGACCGACACCTGCTTCGCGCGGCTGGTCAGTCCCATCTTCCATCCAGCCAGGGTGTCACCAGCCTTGAGTGCCCGGTCCGTGTTCAGACGCTGGATTTCATACGCATCGTCCACCGTCAACCCCGGGTAGCGCACGGTCAACTTATCCAATTCTTGCGCCTGTTCCTGATGCTGCCATACTTCCTCGGCAATCGCCTGCAAGTCCATCCTTGTTCGCTCCCTTGCCGCTTTTGGGTCGTGGCCATGGTCGATCCGTTTGCGACGCGGCCACGGGGACACGCCGTCTCGGTCTAATCCTACGCCTTACTTCTACAAAATTACTTCTGCAAAGCCAGTTCCGATCCATTCTTTGCGGCGGCCAGTTGGACAGCCACGTCGACAATCATATCCTCCTGCCCGCCGACCACCTTGCGCTTGCCCAGCTCGACCAAGATATCGCGCGCATCGACGCCAAACCGCTTGGCCGCGCGCTCGGCGTGAAGGAGGAAACTCGAATAGACGCCCGCATAGCCCAAGGTCAGGCTGGCCCTGTCCGTCCGCACCGGACGCTCGATGCGCGGTCCGAGTACGTCCTCCGCCGCGTCCATGGCCTGGTACAGATTCACTCCGGTCTCAATGCCCGACTTTTCACAGGCCGCGATGAACACTTCGAGCGGGGTGTTGCCTGCTCCTGCACCCAATCCGGCGAGACTGGCGTCAATGCGGACCGCGCCGGCGCGTACCGCCGCCAACGAGTTCGCCACCGAGCAGCCCAGGTTATTGTGCGCGTGGAACCCGACCTGCACCTCATCCGGGAGGGCATTCCGGATGGCCGACACCTTCTCCGTCACCTCGTCCATCAGCATCGCGCCGGCCGAGTCGACGATGTAGACGCAGTGGGCGCCGTAACTGGCCATTTTCTTTGCTTCTTCGACTAAGACGGGAGTCTCCGTCATGTGCGAGAGCATTAAGAAACCGACGACGTCCAGACCGAGTTTGCGCGCCTCGCCGATATGCTGTTCCGAGATGTCCGCCTCGGTCGAGTGGGTCGCCACGCGCACCGCCTGAATGCCGCAATCCACAGCCCGTTTGAGATGCTCGATAGTGCCGATACCCGGCAACAGCAGGGCCGCGACCTTGGTATTGGGGGCCGCTTCACAGACCGCGCGCAGGTACGCCTCCTCGTCCTCCTTGGCAAATCCGTACTGAATCGAGCTACCACCGAGACCATCCCCATGCGTCGCCTCAATCAGCGCCACCCCGGTCTGGTCGAGAGCGGCGGCAATGGCTCGCGCGTCCTCCAGGCTAAACTGGTGGCGGACGGCGTGCATCCCGTCGCGTAGTGTCACGTCCGTGACGAAAATCCGCTTCTCGTCTGCCATCTCCCTCACCCTTTCACCACAGACAGCCGGTGTTTGGCGTACTCCTCGCCAAACTTCACGGCCGCTGCCGTCATGATGTCGAGATTGCCCGCGTACACCGGTAGGTAGTCGCCCAACCCCTCGACCTCAATCGAGACACTGACCACGTTGCCGTCGAGAATCGGATCGCGATTCAGACGGTAGCCCGAGACATAGGTCTGCACGTGACGCACCATATCGGCAATCGAATCACACACCTGGTGGAAAACATCCTGGGTCGGCTCGTCAATCATGCAATAAATCGTATCGCGCATCAGAATCGGTGGGTCTGCCGGGTTCAGGATGATGATGGCCTTGCCCTTGCGCGCCTGGCCAATCACCTGCAACGCCTTCCCGGTGGTTTCAGTGAACTCGTCGATGTTCTGACGCGTGCCCGGACCGGCCGAACGGCTCGAGATGGTGGCGACAATCTCCGCGTACTCCACCCCGACCACACGGCTCACCGCGTAGACAATCGGCACCGTCGCCTGCCCCCCGCAGGTGACCATGTTGACGTTGGGTGAATCCAGGTGCTCAGCCAGGTTTACTGCAGCAATGACGTACGGTCCGCGCGCCGCCGGCGTCAGGTCAATCGCCTGAATCCCCGCTTCCAAGAGCAGCTTGGCGTGGCGTACGTGCGCCTTCGCGCTGGTGGCGTCAAACACCACATCGGGGCGTACCCCAGCGTCCAGTACCGCCTTGAGTCCCTCCGCCGATGTCTCGAGCCCCGCCGCGCGGGCCCGGCGCAGCCCGTCCGATTCCGGGTCAATCCCTATCATCCAACGCGGCTCCAGCCACTCGCTGCGCTGGAGTTTGACCATCAGGTCGGTGCCGATGTTGCCAGAACCGACAATCGCCGCCTTCAACTTGCTCATGACCGCCCGTCTCCTTTCGCTTCCATCCAGACCAGTCCTGTCTGCTTCGGCTCGCCGATGGTCGCTTCGACCGTGCCCAAGCGACCGAACGACACCGACACCCGTTGCCCCGGCCGCACGGGCACCGCGGCACTGATGGCGCCCGAGAGCACCACATCGCCTGCGCGCATGGTCGTACCCAGGGCCGCTAAGGTGTTCGCCAGCCAGGCTACCGACTGCGCCGGGTGGCCGAGCACCGCCGCACCGGCTCCGGTTTGAACAACCTCCCCGTCCACGCGCAGGATGCCGCCAACGGTGGCCAAGTTGACCCCGGTTACCGGGGTTGCCGTATCGCCCAGGACAAAACACCCGGACGAGGCGTTGTCGGCAATGGTGTCCGCCAGTTGAATCTTCCAGTCGGCAATCCGGCTGTCGATGACTTCAATCGCCGGAACGACGTAGTCGGTGGCGCCCAATACGTCCTGTACGGTGAGGTTCTGCCCGTCCAAATCGGCCTTGAGGACAAACGCCAGCTCCGGCTCCACCTTCGGCTGATAGAGCGGGAAGTCCACGACGTCCCCGTTCTCGTAATACATGGAGTGGAGCAGGTGGCCAAAGTCGGGCTGGTGAACGCCCAGCATCTCCTGCATCGGCCGGCTGGTCAACCCCACCTTGTAGCCCACCACCGCATCCCCATAGGTGCGCTTTCGCTGGATGTTGCGGATTTGAATCCGGTAGGCCTGTTCCTGTGTCAAATCCGGGTATTCCGAGGTCAGCGGTGCAATGGGCCGGCCGTTTTGCTCCGCGTCCCAGAGCAAATCCGCCAGGGACTCAATGACAGCCTCCGTGTCTTTGTGAGCCATCCGCGCCACCTCCTTCAATGCAGAGCCCCTTACAACTTCACGCAGACGTTCTTCAGCTCCGAGTAAAACTCAAAGCTATGGACGCCGCCTTCGCGGCCGATGCCGCTCTCTTTCATGCCGCCAAACGGGGTGCGCAGGTCGCGCAAGAACCAGGTGTTGATCCAGATGATGCCCGCCTCCAACTCACCCGCCACCCGGTGTGCCCGCTTCAGGTTCGTCGTCCAAATCGTCGCGCTCAGCCCATAGTGCGTATCATTCGCGGCGGCGATGACCTCTTCCTCCGTATCAAACGGCTGAATCGTCACCACCGGACCGAACACTTCCTGGCGGACAATTTCGCACGATCCGTCCACATCCACGATAATGGTGGGCTCAAGGAAGTACCCGCGCTCCATGTGCGCCGGCCGCTTGCCGCCAAGGAGGATGCGGCCGCCCTCGGCCACCGCCCGTTCGATGAATCCTTCCACCCGTTCCAGGTGCTCTTTACTGATGAGCGCGCCGACATTCGTCGCGGAATCGAACGGATCGCCCACACGAAGCTGCGCCGCCCGGTCGGCAAACTTCGCGACAAACTCTTCATAGAGCGGCCGCTCCACATAGATGCGCGATCCGCAGAGACACACCTCGCCCTGGTTGCTGAAAGAAGAGCGCAGGGTCACGTCAATGGCGTCGTCCACGTCCGCGTCGGCGAAGATGATGTTCGGGTTCTTACCGCCCAGCTCGAACGACAGCCGCTTCAGGCTGCCCGCAGCCGCCTTCATCACCGCCTTGCCGGTGGTGGTCTCGCCGGTCAGCGAGATCAGGTTCACGTCCGGGTGCTCGGTCAAGAAGGACCCGGCTGCGTCTGGACCAAACCCGTGCACCACGTTCAGCACGCCATCGGGCAGTCCCGCTTCCTGGCAGATTTCCGCCAACTTGGTAGCGGTGGTCGGCGTCAACTCGGCCGGCTTGATGACGCACGTGTTCCCCGCCGCCAAACACGGTGCCACCTTCCAGGTCAACAACAAGAGCGGCAGATTCCACGGCGAGATCAGCCCCGCCACCCCGACCGGGCGGCGCAGGGCATAGTTGAGGGCCACACCGTCCATCTCGAAACACTCGGTGCCAAGCCCCTTGACGAAGTCGGCAAAGAAGCGGAAGTTGGCCGCCGCGCGAGGGATGTCCAGTGACTTGGAGAGGGAGAGAGGCTTACCCGTGTCCAAGGTCTCCAGCCGCGCCAACTCCTCCACGCGCTCATCAATGAGGTCGGCGATGCGGTTTAAGATTTTGGCCCGCTCGGCCGCCGGTGTCTTCCCCCAGGCGCGAAACGCGCGTCTAGCCGCCGCCACCGCCTGGTCAATCTCCTCGCGGCCGCCTTCGGCCACCTGGCCGATGACCTCACCCGTGGCCGGGTTCACGTTGTCAAAGAAACGTCCAGACTTGGACTCGACAAACTTTCCATCAATGAAGTGCAAAATCTTTTCCATAGTACGTTCTCCTCTCCGACTCCTTGGCTCCGATCTTGCGGTCGATTCATGCCACAGGGTGCAGCGTCAACACCGGATTCCCCGATCCGGATGAAGGCCCGTACCCGTGCAATTGCCCTTTAAACAGGTCGTTATAGTTGGTTTCCAGAACTCCGAGCAGCATGGCGACGTGGCGCCCACCCGATTCCAGCGTGGCCGCCCGGGCGTATGAGGGCAGCATCTCGGTGGCCGCCTTCAGGTCCCCTTCCACCAGGCGCTGACAAAACTCCTTGTCCAGGGCCTGCTCGGTCCGATTCGGCCAGTTCTGTGCCCCTCGACGCAGGTTGTGGGCCAGGGCCCCGCTGGCTACGAACACGGCGCGCAGCGGCGACTCGCGCAGCACCTGACCGATGACGCGGCCCCACTCCTGCGTCTCCTCCAGCGAAGCCGCCCAGCATACGGACAGGTCAACAACCGGAATTTTGCGCCGAGGCAAAAGGTAACGCAGCGGTACCACCGTACCGTAGTCCCAGATATAGGACGGATCGTCAATGCCGACGACGGACAAGCCGGCCTCCTTGCCGGCGGTGACCAGGGCACGGGCCAACTCTGGATGCCCCTCGTGGTCGTACGGCACATCGCTGATGAGGTCCGGGCACTCTACGGCCGTCAGAATACCTTTATGACGGGCGGTCGCATCGACGTAATGCTCAAAACTCGACATCCAGTGACAGGACACCAACACCATCACGTCCGCCTGCACCTGTTCAATGATGTCGGCCGTCTTGCGCATGGCCTCCACCATCGGGCGTTGGAATTCCGGAATGCGGTCTTCATGGCAGATGCGTGGGGTGTGGGGAGAAATCATGGCCAACTCGAGACTCATCGCTCATACCCCTCCTGATTTTTCTCAGTGTCCAGAAAGGAGGCCGTACAGGAAGCTCTCTACTTTTGGGACACCTTGGTTCCGGGTGGCAACTTGAATTTGCGGAGAGGCGTACCCACGGTGCTGATTCCAGAACCGAGCATCACGAGCCTCCCCAAGGCAACCCATGTATTCGCTTTCTGGGGTGATCTTAGCACCGCCTGGTGATGGGCGAATAGTCGCTTGTTCCTCTATACGAAACCGACGCAAGACATATCGATCTTCAAACGATACCATCTCCATCATGCAGATGGAACGCGTGAACCGACGAAATCACAAATCAGCTCTCGCGTCATATCTGAACCTCTGACTGGGACTCAAGCTGATTCTGACGGCCGCGTAACGTGCGAGAGAAAAAGCTGAGAATCCCGCACATGGCCAACAGTATTCCTGACGCGAGGAAGACAGGAGAAGGTGCTATCGCGCCCATTAACCAGGATCCGATAAGCAGCCCCAACGGTTGCCCGATCCCGGCAAAAAGACCAAAACTGGCCATAACACGACCACGAAGCTCTTCAGGTGAAAGTAACTGTAATGCAGTAAACAACGGGATATTTAACATGGTTATAACTATCGAAGCAAGTGTTAATGCAATGATGGATTCTATTAAACTCGCGGCGATTGGCATACTGGCGAGTGATAGGCCGGAACCAACAAGCGCAATGAACGACAGTTGCCATAACCGCAATCTCCTCGATGCCCAGGCCGACACGACTGAGCCAACCACGCCTCCCACTGCATATGCCGCCTCTAGATATCCATACCCCTGCAATCCTGCGTGGAGAACCGACCGACTGAATACGACTGTAAGAACCCCCGCTGGACCGCTGACAAAATTGATTAGGAGTACGAAGAGGCCAAACATCCGAATGGCCGGTCGGTTCCAAATGAATTGTAGCCCTGCAAAACTGTCTTTTACGAATCCCCACACTCCCTTGCGGCCCTTTGCACGAAGGGCCGGAATAGGCAGTACTAAAATAGATAAAGCAGATATTAAAAATGAACATCCATCTGCAACAACTGCACCTACTGGATATAGAATGGCCACGATTATGCCCCCAATGGCGTAGCCCAGGAGGCTGATAATCCCAGACGTTGCGGATAGTAAGCTATTTGCAATCGGCAATAGTTTTTCAGAGTTTGGGAGCACTCTCGGAAGGGCGGCATTCTGTGCTGGACCAAAAAGATATCCAGCCAGTGTGAGAAAAAATGTGGCCACATAGATACCGACCGTATCGACCCGGTGTACGGTCATCAATAAAGCTACAAGCAACACTACAGCGGCCCGAAAGACGTCACTCCCAACTAGCACAACTTTCTTATGCAACCGGTCAGCAATCGTGGCGAACGGTTGAAATACCACCAAGGCTGTCAACATTGGGATGACCACAACGACGGCGGTACTCATTGGCGAATTTGTTTTCTCGAGTACATACCACATGGTGGCCATAGAGAACAACATGTCCCCTAACAAAGAGATAACCCTGCCAATCAAAAAAACCAAGAAACTTGGCGTCTTAGCCAGTTGATAGTAGGAAGACTTTAAAGAAAACGTGCTCTCTTCACCCACGCTTTACGTCACTCCTCGGGATTAGACACGAACAGCACGGACTTGAAACGCTGGTGCGTAGAGCTCAAGTTAGTCCGAAAATCCAATGTCCGATAGGATATCATCAAAGACGGTTTCTATTTCCAAACGCGAATTACATCGTCTATATATTGAACCCGCTTCCATAACATTCGTCTGATTTTGCTGAGCCCACATGAAAGACGACCATATGAGTTGAGCTGTGGATGCCACATTGATTCTCGAAGCTCGTTCCCACTGTATAGTTCCTAGAGTCGCGAAATTTAGGACGTGAAATTCATCCACAGGGTTGCCATCTGCAAGAAGATGCAAAGAAGGTTTTCCCAAAGTGGCTAGCTCCGCAAGGGTTGTATATGATCCCCGTCCTACGGTTAGACGGGCTGAATGCACTAATGCTGCAATGTCACTTACAAAGTCTCGAACGACAACACTGTTCATTCCCTTTGCTCTAACATATGCTTCGAAATACTCGCGCATACCGGGAACTACAAGCATTGTATTTAATTCCTTTCCCTGTTCGGATAGAACAAAGAGTGCATCGAGAATCTTTTGGATCTCCCGTATAAACGCTCTGGTTTTACCTCCCATAGTTATAACAACATCAAATTCTGGTTCCCAATCTGGTTTTGCATCGATATAAGGGACAAAGCTATCACGAATGATCGGACCGATAAACTTCACCTTTGACCGTAGGGGAGCGGGCACCTTGTGAAACGGTTCCATATCTAAAAGCAAGACTTTTTCTGCCATGCACATGAGACTGTCAAGTGAGCGATAGAGAGGGGTATCAAGCCCTAGTTCCGAGAAGAACCAGTGCGTCAGTAGTATGCATGGAATGGAACGAAATTTTGCTGCCGGTGGGGCTAAAAACACCTCATCCGAGAGTATAATTTGTGGGGAAAGCAAGTCTATGACGCGGTGGATTTCTGGAATTACAATTTGCGCTTGCATCTCGCTGTCTTCTGTTATTTGTAAGCGAGAGAACTCGAAAACCGAATTACTAATAAGCGATGCCCCGTCGCCATAAGATGCAAATACAATGTCAAGCCTCGGGAACCGCTCTCTTAACCATAATGCTATTTGAATATCGACGACAGCGTGGCCGAAGCCACGCCCCCGACTTAGATATAAAAGCCTCATACTCATACCCCAACTTTTTGTAGTTTGTTTTTCATCTTAGTTTTCGAGAGTCAACCGTTTTCGATGTTCACTCGCACCATTCTTGAACCCGGTCAGAAGTTCATCAAGTAAAAAGTTGAAATTCGATGTCATATTTCTCAATCGCCAGAGGAATAAGCCAATTCCCGCGGCACCCGTTGAAAAGTCTGCGCTAAAGCGATAAAGGAGTTCCCCAGGAAAAAGAACATGATCATCTCGCTGAACCTTAAACAAACTTATTCCACGCGCAATCGCTTTTGCAACATCTAAAGCATCACTATCGCCCATCAGCATATGATAATCAAGCAACAGATTGCCTAGCCCTGCCAATCCAGAAAACAAACTGGGAAATACAGTATACTTCCGTTTGACGTCTGGAAGGATATCACTAAGCATAAGCACTAGCTCTGGATCTTTGGTAACAACAGCATACCTAATCAGAGTAGTACAGATACCAGCAGATCCGTAACGCCAGTAGGGAGAAACAATTTGACCGCCTGGTTCTTCCGGAAAGGAGATGTATCCCCCCTGTTGAGGCACACCAAACGCTATGTCGGCCTTTAACGCATTAACACCGATATCCAAGAACCGTTTCTCTCTCGTACCGAGATACAAATACAAGAGAAACAAAGCGATCCCCGCATTGCCTCTTGCATATCCTAGGAACCTGCGTCCGTCAGGGGAAAGCCAATATGGTCCATTCTCATCCCACTTGGCAACACTAGTGAGAAACGTCCCTACATCAAGGGCAGTCTTTAGAAATTCCGATTGCCCGGTCTTCATCCAAAAATACAAATTCGCTAACCCGAATCCAGATACACCGTGTTCTATGTCCGCGCACTCCAATAACAATGGATGGTTTCCCGCCAACTTTATAACTTCCATTGCTTCATCATAGAGACCGATTTCATACATCGCCCACCCTATTCCAGATAACCCATGATAAAGACTTGGAGTATACGTTTTAGTACTAAGCTCTTGGGATCTGATCCAGTCTTTATAAGCGTCTGGAACTTCTCCACTAATAAGATTCAAGGCGTAGACTACCCCCAAGGCTCCATGAGCCACACCAAGTGGGTTACTGAGCGCGGGATCACTTGGAAACAGTCGATCTGTCCGAGCGAGTGTTGCGGTACGTTTTACGCCTAGGATCAGCTGTTGCAAGAGTACATCTATGTCGGTGTCGGAAATACCTCGAAACCTAGGAAGCTTGGACATTCCATTTACACTATAGGTCGCGAGCTCGATTCGTGGTATTCTTTTTTGTTCTTCGTCACTTTCTCGTTGCTTGGTATTATTGAGCAACCGACCAATCGCGAGTCGAATACTCGAAGGTAAACCATAATCGAATTCTAGTTCTTCCAGAAAATGAAACGGGATAGACGACAATTCAAACATGCCATTTATAGGCAGGATCATCCAGAATAGTAGGCAACCCAATGAATAATAATCATCCTCGAATGTAGGGGCGAATCTGGTCCTTCGTTCCTTTCCAGAGAACCCGATGGTAAAGAAGCTAATACCACTAGGTTCCCCTAGTAAAGTAGCTGCATCCAAATCTATGAGTTTTGGATTTCCGTCCTCATCTATCACTATGTTATCCGCGGACAGGTCTCCAAGAACGACACCTTCATTATGAATGGTTTCAACAGCCTCTTGTATCCTGACCGCGAGGTCCATGTTACGTTGTAGCTTCTGTAACATAGATTGAAACTCACCAGAACCTTTCAAGCCACTCGGAGCAAATGGAACTAATGAAAGGGGTTGACCTGCTACGAACTCTCGTACAAGAAACACATGTTCCCATTCCTGAAAGAAGTCTATGACGCGCGGTACTACCCCAGTACCTTGTAGTTTAGTAAGTACCCGCCATTCATTTTCTCGAATCGAGCGTGCATCGTTACCTTTGGCATCACAGTCTGTATAAGGGCGAGCCTCCTTAATTATAACCTCAGTACCAATTTGGTTATCCAATGCGAGATATACGCCACCCGCGTTAGAGAAATGGATAGCTTGCAATATCAAATAGCGATCGTCCTTCAAGGTTAGTATTCCATTATCCTCCTGATTGCTCTCAGGCTCATTTCCAAACGGATCTCTTACCCATGGAGGTAACAAAAAAAACGGCTCACGTCTATCAACCCACTCTGTCCCATCTGGTGATACCAATATAGTCTCCTTCCGGCCATCGTACCGGAGACGGGTAACGGGATTTATACCACCATAACGATAATAAAGCACCTTTGAGTCTTTATATCGTTTATCAGATAAAATGTACGGCCCAGAGACATCTTTCAGCTCCGCATAGAGAAGTTCAAGCAGTTGCGCGCATTGCTCTGTACTTTGCGGGTATATTGTTATAAATTTTCCAGCCCCCCCTCGAACCCATTCGCGCGAATTAATCGTACGTAGCATTACTGAGTCGACCGCGAATTTCATCGCCGCTCGGTGCTTTATTACGACGGATAACACTCCTTGAAGAATCGTAAGGGCATCAACGAGTGTGCTTGACACGTGAATCTTCCAACCCTGTTGTGGCAGCTTTATCCCAGGCGGAAACAGGTTGTACCAAATGGAATTTCGAGCGATTTCCCAATCAACAGGAAGCTTTTCCTTTACAAGATTGAGAAAGTCATCTCGAGGGATATACGAATCGGGGGAATCATAGAAGTCGGTACTAGCTATCATGTGAACTCTTGCGTTGCGGAATTTCTCTAATTGACGCTCGTTACGGCGGATATCCGCAATAGACATCTAAACCACTGCCCCTTTTCGATAACATTCATTGATGAACAATCGCCATCATTCAGCTACTGATGTGACTATTTATTTTACAGAGTAGGCCATGCAGTGTTAGGGCACCGGATATGTTAGAAAGTGGGGGTTGTGCCGACAGATAGAAGGATAAAAGTGCTAAACTATCGTTTCAGCAACAAACACACCCCACACTAAACGCACTGCTAAAGGCGTTGGCGAGTCCCCAAAAGAAGTCGTCATCGGAGTAGATCGGAAGCGCTTGCAGAGACAGTACGCGTGTCATGTCGCTCACCTCCCCAAAACTACAAATAGAGAGTCATAACATCTTCCTTCTCCGCCTACATTCGCACATCCCCCACATACGCTATAATAATATAACAACAACAAATATTATCAACAATTTGTGATCACACGATTAAAACCTAACCGAAAGGGATTGAGATCACTCATCTCTAAATCTAGCCGAAGGGATCGTCGTGCGTATGTCCATGGAAAGCCGCCGAGAGTACCTTGCTGATGCCCGAGAGCGCTACTACAAGGCCAAATCCAGGCCCCAGAAATCCCAGATTATAGACGAGGTCGTAACCACCCTCGGGTATGCGAGAAAGTACGCCATCACCGTCCTCCGCCATCCCCATAAGCCCACGGTAAGTTATCATGAACATTGTTCGGCTCCACGTCAGAATTCCGTAGGTTAATTGGCCATACTGATATTTGTTAACACCAATGCCAATCAGAGCTACATTTTGAGGGAGCCGATAATATGAAGCATAGCACAAAGTATGTTAGTTTAGACGTTTCCAAGGATTTTATCGCAGTGGCCATTGCTGATGAAGGACGAGGTAATCCCAGGTATTTTGGTCAGATTCCAAACAACGAAGAATCGATTCGTAAGCTTATCAAAAAGTTGGATGAGGAAGAATGCGAGCTCAATTTCTGTTACGAGGCTGGTCCAACAGGTTATGGGTTGTATCCTTACCGCGTTAGGAATCGAATGTTGCGTCGTCGCTCCATCTTTAATCCCAACACGTGCGAGAGACCGAATGAAGACGGACCGGCGCGATGCAATTCGACGAGCTCAATTATAAAGGGCTGGCGAGCTTACGCCCATTTACATTCCAACAGAGGAAGATGAAGCCCTGCGTGATCTCGTGCGAGCCAGAGAAGTAACAAAAGAAGACCAACTAAGGGCACGGTATAGGTCACTTTTAAGCCCCGTAATCGAATTGGACAATCTCCCTCATCCATGAGACTATGGGATCAGGAGGTTGTTCAAGTGGAACGTCGGAAATTTACTGCAGAGTTCAAACGCCAAGTTGTCGAACAGGCCATTGCTGCCGGAAACAATTCCGTAGTGGCTCGGAAGTACGATATTCGCCCCAATGTTGTGAGTAAATGGGTCCGCCAGTATAAGGCTGGCCAAGCCTTGCAAGGCAGTCATCCGAAGGGGAACGCCACTCATGTTACCCAGCAGGAGCACGCTCAACTCGTAGCGGAAAACCGTGAATTGGACAAGCAAAATGCGCATCTGAAGCAGCTTTTGGGCGAAAAAGACCTTGAAATTGCGATTTTGCGTGACCTGCTAAAAAAACAGAGCCCTCACTTGCAGATAAAGTAGCCGTTGCGCACAAGTGGATCACAGCCGGGTATAACGTTACTCTCGTGCTGCGCATCGTGGGGGTCTCTCGATCCACTTATTATTACCAGTTGACGCACGAACCAAGGCCACATACCACCTCGGGTGGCCGCCCGATTCCCGGGTATTCAC
This sequence comes from Alicyclobacillus herbarius DSM 13609, assembly GCF_000430585.1. GTDB lineage: Bacteria > Bacillota > Bacilli > Alicyclobacillales > Alicyclobacillaceae > Alicyclobacillus_G > Alicyclobacillus_G herbarius. The sequence continues at coordinate 117,605 of NZ_AUMH01000008.1, read as the reverse complement.
TGACTACGGAGGACCGCAAGGTCAGTGATGAGCAGATCAAGGAATGGATTCTGGAGGCCATTTCCGGCGATGGTTACGCTTACGGGTACCGCAAGCTCACCCACATGCTCAGGCAAGACCATGGGCTGGTGGTCAACGAGAAGAAGGTCTACCGCCTGTGTAAGGAACTGAATATCCTGCGGCCGCAACGGAAACTCCGTCAAAAACACCCGAGGAAGCTGGCACAGAACCGCACCATCACGGCGCCAAACCAGCTCTGGGAGGTGGACGTCAAGTGTGAATACATCGCAGGAGAGGACCGTCTCTTCTTCGTGCTGTCGTATATCGACGTGTATGACAGGCAGATTGTGGGATACCATATTGGTCTTACCTGCGAAGCCAGGCATGCCGCCGAAACGTTTCGAGCAGCCCTGTGGAAGCGTCAGATTCTTCAGCGTAATCTCCTGTTGCCCATCATCCGTTCGGATAATGGCCCGCAGTTCGTGAGCCATTTGTTTGAAGCGGAGTGTGGACGCCGGAATATCATCCACGAGCGTATACCGCCTAAGACGCCGAATATGAACGCCTACATCGAGTCGTATCACAGGCTCCTGGAGGATGAGTGCTTGTCAATGTACGAGTTTCAGACCTACGCAGAAGCGTACCAGGCGGTTGTGGAGTTCGTGACCCGATATAACAACCGTCGGCTGCATTCGAGCCTGCACTACCTGCCTCCGTCGGAGTTTTACCGCCGTCATGTCGAGACAGGGCTCGAGCCTAGACGCCCTGTGAGGGTGTGACGCACGCCGGTGCGTATCCAGGGCCTTTGCCCCTAACTCCCCAAAGCCAGAGGGAGGAGGGGCAGTCAAGGGGGACCGAAGGTTCAGCGACAGCGACCTTTGACGGACCGACGACCGATGGCAATTTATAGTCAAGGGCAAAGGTCGAAAGAAAAACTACGAAAGAGCTCAATATCGGGAGTATGTGTCCAATATACGGGTGTTAATCCGGTCACGGCTTTCGTAGAAACGGCAGCAGTTAGGAGCCTGTTGGACCACTCTCTCTCGAATTGCTGCAATCGTTTACGTATATTCATCTAAATAGGCCTGAAGATGTTAGCCCTTGGTGCCATGATACGTGCCTTGGAAGAATGCTTTCGCGTTCGAGATGGCCCGGTGTACCCATTCCATGTGGTCCAGGTTATTTTTCGAAATCAAACTTCATGGTCAACGTGCTTAGCGCCTGAGCCAACTTTTTGTACGCGCTGTATCCATCGTTCAGAATGGTGACATCTGACGCGAAGGATTGCTTGACGAACTGTGTGAGGGTTTGATTTTTCACATTTTCCGTGGCCCGCATCTTTAGGTATTTGGGTTTGCCTTGTGACATGAGTGCCTCGCTCCGAGAACGGGCGTTTTGTTCGTTCCTCGCCCCCGCTTAGGTTCTTCGTGAGCGTCAAATAGTCCACACCTAGCGCCAACCTGCCTTGTGCGAGATGATTCCCCCAGAATCGAATGTGGGAGGGTTCTTGGTGACCAAGGCGGAGTTGGAAAAACATCGGGAGCTTTGGCGTGCCCGTGTGGCGGACTTCCGGGCCAGCGGGTTAACTGGTGCCGCATGGTGTGCCGCTCATCAGGTCAAGGAACACCAGCTTTGGTATTGGATCAGCAAGTTCAAGTCGGAAACGGACTGCAACGACCATCCACCACGATTTGTGACTGCATGCATTGAAGACCCCGGTGACGTGGCGGACAAGCCGCTTTCCGTCCGTGTAGGCCCGGCCATTATCGAGGTTACGCAGGGTTACGACGCTGAACTCCTGCGCGATGTGGTGCACACCCTGGCGTCGCTATGCTGAACATCGGCACGGGACCGGAGTTGCGCGTGTACCTGGCTTGCGGCAGCACAGACATGCGCAAATCCATCGACGGCTTGGCAGCTCTCGTGCAGGAGTCCTTTCACCTGGACCCGTTTTCTCAAGCGGTCTTCGTGTTCTGTAGTGCGACTTGAAAGTCGTCGAGATTCATGTGGTGCGAATCCACCCGTCCAGAACTGCGGACGCGAACCTACCGTGACGTGGGGCAGTGGCAACGCGGTCTTGCGATAGCTCACGGAACAATGTAGCCGTGCCAGATAGAGTGAATTCGGGCCGGAGCTAGGTTGCGAAGTGCATGGTGAACATCCGTGAACCCTAAATAAACCGCGTGAACGAAAACAAGCGAAACACTCTGATACGCTTGAGCCAAAAGGGCATGTAGCCGGAATCGGCACTTGCAGATTGCCGATTCGCAGTTCCGAGCGCTACCGCGGGATTCAGGGCACCTAAACACTTCAGAGATGGGGTCTCGACGGAACAAGGTAAGCCCCATGGGGTCTGTCCGAAACGCGACAGTAAGCGGAACGTAAGTTACGCCGAACTCCTCAGGGGGTAGAGGAATGGGCAAAAAGCGAAGGCTGTCTTGTAATGAGACAGATAGGGGCGGCAGAAAGGCCGGGATACCCCAACGCGAAAGCATGCAGACTTGCCCAAGGTCATCCAACCGGAAATCCTGTAGCATGAGACGAAAGGAGTGGTCTGTTATGAACCGAAAAGCCGTCTCAAAAGACGAGTCAACAGGCCACATTCGTAAGAATCCCCGAGAAATCCACGAAGACTCAATCATGCGCGCATGGCTGGAAGCCCAAACGGCCGAGACCAGTCCACACGATATGGACCAGTGGATAGACTGGAAGGATATCGAACGCCACGTCCTCAGGTTGCAGCGACAACTGGCTCACGCAGTGGAAAATGGCAATCGTAAAGCTGTGCGCCACTACAAGTGGCTCATTCGGACCAGCCACCACGTCAAACTTCTGGCCATTCGGCACGTGACGCAAGAAAACCGGGGGCGGCGCACCCCAGGAGTCGACGGGAAGACATACACGACCCCAGAAAAACGCCGCGAACTCTGCGAACTCGTAAATCTGCGTCCACGTCCTTACCCGGTTCGGCGGGTGTACATCCGTAAGAAGAACGGTAAGCTCCGACCTTTAGGAATTCCCACCATGCACGACCGCGTGTGTCAGGCCATCCACAAGATGGCCATGGAACCGGAGTGGGACATTCAATTTGCGCCCAACACGTACGGATTCCGACCACAGCGATCGACATGGGACGCGATCGGACAAGTCTACCTCATCCTTAACCGTTCCAACTCACCCCAATGGGTCATCGAAGGGGACATTCGAGGGTATTTTGACAACGTCGACCACGCGAAACTGCTGGCTAAGCTGGCTCCAGAAGACCGTGTGTTTGTTCGGCGTATGTTGAAAGCCCCAGTTCTTGACCCGGAAAATGGGCTTGTTCCAAGCACCAGGGGCACACCTCAAGGGGGTCTGTTATCCCCCTTACTGGCGGTCATCGCGTTACAGGGTATGGAGAACGAGTTGCGGAAAAGGGCATTCCAAATGAAATTTGGAAGAGACCGTACGAACCCCGGCATCCACATCGTTAACTATGCGGATGACTTCATCGTCACGTGCAAAACCAAAGAGCAGGCAGAGCAGTTTATACCGGTCATCGCCCAGTGGCTTGCGGAGAATGTCGGAGTTGAACTCAGTCTCGAGAAGACCCGTATCACACACATCAATGACGGGTTTGACTTCCTGGGATTCCATGTCCGAAAGTACCACGGAACGCTATTGATTAAACCCGCCAAGGCCAATGTGCTGGCCTTTCTGCGGAAAATCAAGAGCATCCTGGACGCGAACAAGTCGGCCAAGCCATCTACGGTCATTCGATTGCTGAACCCCTTGATTCGGGGATGGGGCAACTATTACAGCACCCAGGTGAGTAAGAAAATCTTTAACTACTGCGACCATAGGATACACTGGATGCTCTGGAGATGGGCGAAACGACGACATCCGGGGAAAGGAGCCCGGTGGATTCACCGGAGGTACTTCCCTCGGCGTGGAAATCGCAAGGGGGTATTCGCGGACGGTCCACTCACGCTAGCCATCATGAGCGACATTCGCATCATACGGCACGTGAAGATACAGGGACGACGTTCGCCTTATCGCCCAAGCGACCAGGAGTATTTCGAAGCAAGACGCGAGCAACTGCTCCTGAAACGGTTGAACGGCTTCCAGAAGACAGTGGTGCGCAAAACCCACGGACGGTGTGCACTCTGTGGATGTCCCATTTCTACGGAACACTTCCGACGCTGGCAGGTCAATGGAGACAAGAATGTCCTGTTCGTTCGGATGATTCCCGAACGACTCGGAGGCCGCAATACGATTGCAAATGTCGTCGTTACGCACCGATGGTGCTACGAGAAGTACCGTTCCGTTTATGACCATGATACCCTTCCCATCCATCCAGAACGCTACCTTTCCAACCAGGAAAGTGTGGTCGATGGACATGTGGCGTGGAATGGTGAACAACGGTCAAAGGTCGAACGACGATAAAACTGCAGGATGGCTTGAGCCGTGTGACGGGAAACTGTCATGCACGGTTCTTAGGGGAGGAGGTGGCCGTAAGGCCACCGACTTACCCGACACCGGGAACGGGACAAATTGAAGATCCTGTACTGGGAGCACAACGGCTTCTGGCTATATTATCGGCGGCTGGAACGAGGCCGGTTTCAATGGCCAGACGCCAGCGATGGCAAAACCGTCGTCATCAGCCGCCGAGAGCTGAACTGGCTGTTGGACGGACTGCCACCCCACCAGCCAAAGGCACACCGGAGAGTAACCGCGAAAAAAGTGGTGTAAGGGAACCGGTAAACTCAGAAGGATCTGTCAAGGGATTTCGACGGCCGTGTCGAAATCCTTTTGCATGATGAACACGACGAAGGTGACCACCCACCAACCGGAATCCCTGCAGGAGCGCTACGAAGCGCTGGAGCGGGAAAACGCGGAACTGAAAAAGCAGGTGAAGCTGTTGTTGGAAGAGCTTCGCCTGGCTCGCCATCGGCAGTTCGGGAAATCCAGCGAACGCACGATGGAAAACCAGGTTCGATTGGATCTGGTGTTTAACGAGGCCGAGGCGGAGGCGCAGCCAGAGGCAGAGGAACCCACTGTCGAGACGGTTACGTATCAACGACGCAAGAAACAGCCTGGCCAGCGAGAGGCCATGCTTGCAGATCTGCCTGTCGAGCGGATTGAATACCGTTTGTCGGAGGAAGAGCGGATCTGTTCCTGCTGTCACGTAGTCATGGACGAGGTGGGCACTGAGGTTCGTCGTGAGCTCAAGCACATCCCGGCTCAAACGGTGTTGGTCGAACATGTACAGTATAAATACGCGTGTCGACCGTGCGACAAGCATGGGACCGAAACACCGATGGTGAAAGCGCAGATGCCCAAGCCTCCGATTCCGGGTAGTCTAGCGTCCGCCTCGATGCTGGCGCATGTGATTGACAAGAAATACGTGGACGGATTGCCACTATACCGGCAGGAGCAACACTTCTCTAGACACGGCTTGCAGCTGACACGGCAAACCCTGGCCAACTGGGTTGTGCTGGGCACGACACGGTGGCTTAGCTTGGTGTATGAGCGACTGCACGAGGAGCTGCTTTCCCGCACGTACCTGCACGCGGACGAGACGACGTTGCAGGTGCTGCACGAGCCGGGACGGGCGGCCGAGTCGGAGTCGTACATGTGGCTGTACCGCAGCGGCCGGGATGGTCCCCCTATCGTGCTATTCGACTATCAGGAGACCCGTTCGAGGGAGCACCCAAGGAGGTTCCTGGAGGGATTTAAGGGGTACCTGCATGTGGATGGGTACAGCGGATACCACGGTATCAAGGGCGTCACCTTGGTGGGGTGCTGGGCACACGCGAGGCGCAAGTTTGACGAGGCACTCAAGGTGTTGCCAACAGCGGAACGGAAAAAACCAACAGCCGCCCGGATTGGGCTTGAGTACTGCAACCGGCTGTTCAAAATCGAACGTGCATTGAAAGACACAACCCCGGAGGAACGTCGTACCGAACGGCAGAGGCTGAGTCGGCCGGTGCTTGACGAGTTTTTGGCATGGCTTCAGGAGCAGAGCGGACAGGTGGTGCCCAAGAGTGCCTTGGGCAAGGCGATTTCGTATTGCCTGAACCAGTGGCCGAAGCTGGTGGTGTACCTGCAGGACGGCCATCTGGAGTTGGACAACAACCGGAGCGAGCGATCCATCAAACGATTTGTGATAGGACGTAAGAACTTCCTGTTTGCGAATACGCCGCGCGGGGCAAGGGCGAGCTCCATCGCGTACAGCCTGGTGGAGACGGCCAAGGAGAACGGCCTGGACCCGTACTTGTACCTGGAGTACCTATTCGAGCGGCTGCCCAACATCCGAACAGATGACCCGGCAGCGATGGACGACTTGCTGCCGTGGTCGGAGCGTCTGCCGGAACGAATCCGGAGACGTGGAAAAAAAGGATAGCATGAGAAATCGCCCCGCTGGGTTCCCTGGCGGGGTTGATTGTTGCTGTAGACTACTCTCGCCTAAGTCCGGACAAGCACAAGGTGTGAGGAGTCTTACGCTTACACCCATTCGGGCTTTTCACAGGGCTTCACCCTTAGGCTCTCACCACCAGGTGCCTGCTAGCTACGAGGCGGTCTGGCCCCTACCTCGACCGGACTTCCACCGGCTAGTTGTGCCTAGCTTTGCTAGGCGCGCTGTGAGGAGTCTTACGCTTACGGTTCTTCACCGGGACCGCCAAAGTAGGCTTCGTCCATTCCCGCGATGCCGGCTAGGACGTACTCTTCCTCGCGCGTACGCATAGCGCGGCAGAGCTTGTGTAACAGGAGCCATCCGGTTTTATATCTGAAGTCCAATTCACGGGAAGAGCGCCAGGGCAGAAATGCCACGTATATCATGGGCAACAAGTAATAATGCCCAAAACGAGACGGTCAATGGGGTCCGCGTCTTATAAATTATCTTACCTGCCGTCCGTGATATCTAGTGCCCACAGGCCGTACACCGAACAGCAGTCGATTCGAAATCTTGTAATTCTTGTCGTGCCTACATGCCGAGCAACGGAACGTTCCGTTGAAAAAGTCTAAGGTTCATGTACTGCTGTTTCATCACTCTCACCGCTTTCAGGAATTCAAACCCATTCTACCAAAAGCATGTTCGTACCTCTACGGAAGCTGAGCTAACGGAGTAGCCACATTGCTGAATACTGCTTATAGCTACGCTGAAAATGTTGAGGGGATCTGGTAGTATAGAGATATGGAGCGAATGCTCGGGGATGATCGACACTTTGAAGTTGTGTGAAGACGTCGTTAATAGAGAAAGGCCTTTGGGAGAACATCTGTTGGAGCACGTTCGCCCAGTCATGAAAGTGCTCCTAACCTGCACCGACTCAGTAGACACTTATGTTAAGGTGTGGAGAAGTTGAGAGCCACCAAACTTTGTGTGTGTGTTCACACTTAACGTGCGAGACGGTGTATTATCCTCCAGAATATTTCAGATCTCACATTTCTGTTTCTAAAACATGAAGCATAACCCAGAAGAGATGATGGGAACGAATAACGCTAGACACGAACCCTTGCATGACAGTCGAACCTCAGAATTTTGCAACGGACACGGTTAAGTTCCATGGCACAAATGGGCTCACAGCCTGATGCAGCATCTCAGGTCCTTTAGTTCATATGATCAAGAGGTGTTAGATCTATGGACGTCTCAGTGGTTGTTCCAACTTACAACATGGGTCGGTATATCAAGTATACACTGACCTTCCTGGCAGCTCAGGTCATGAATTCGAATCTCACTTACGAGGTGGTAGTCGTTGATGATGGATCCGATGACAACACTCAAAGTATAGTATCGAGCTATGAGAACCTTATACCTAACTTTAAATATTACTACCTACCAAGGGACACTATGTCCAGCCGTGCACGTGCACGTAATTTTGGTGCTTTACGCACTACCGGTAAAATATTGGTATTTCTCGATAGTGGGGTTATTGTCCCTACCCATTTTATAAACACAGTCTCGAATCGTCTCCAGGCAAACGATTTGAGAACCCTTTTTCACTATGTACTAGGTCACTCGGCTCCGTATAACAGTGACTCCGTAAGTAAGTTACACGGGATAGAGCCAACAAATATTGAACGGTACGCAGCCGTGCTTAAAAGATTGCCAGACTGGAGAGATGAAAGAGAAGGAATATTTACGGCGGTTGAAGATAACCTTGACATTCTAGAAGCTCCATGGATATTTGGATGGACTCATTGCTTGACAACATCCTCTAAATTATTTAAGGAAATAGGCGGATTTGATGAGAGTTTTCTAACATGGGGAGGAGAAGATATCGACCTTTGTTATCGCTTGCAACAGGTAGGTACGAAGTTCTCCGTAGAACGAGAAGCTTGGGCGATTCACATCCCCCATCCTAGCCATGAAACAACACTAACAAAGCAAAAGTCCAGTAGAGAAAATATGCTACGGTTTCATAAGAAATACTCGACATTAGAAAGCGAGATTTTTAGTGTAATCAGGCGGGGGTATCTAGTTAATCAGTTTTTAGCAAAACTAAAGATACTCGCGCTCGACGAATGTGTGCCTGGTATTCCTCAGGAAACCGTTAACTATATAGCGTCCAAATATGTAAAAGAGTCTACGTCATCGTTGGCCGTTGGTGTCTGGAGCATAGATATTGCTCAAAATCTTGGCATAACACACGCAATGACTCCGAATTATGGCACATACAGAAAATTGATGTCTAGAGCAGATAAGGTAGTTGTTAGTTGTTTCATTGGATTAAACACTCCATTCGCGACAGATACCTTTGATGTGGTAATTGTTACGGACTATATTAGGCTATTCAATGAAGAAGTATTTAACCTCATTTTAGCTGAACTAACTCGGATAGGCAAACAAACCGTTCTTGTTTTTAGTATAGACGTATTTGCTCGTTCTAGGGACAGATCCCTGGATCAGTGGATTGCTTTCGCAAGTGTCAACAAGTTGATTAAAGCAAGAATGAAGCGCGATACAAACATCGATGTGAAAGTTAAAAATCTCGGAACGCATGTTGTGTTTAATATCCGTAAATCGAGATACACTCAGTGAGTCATCACATTTGCGCAGGTGGTTAATCGTGGCAAGGCATATTGAGTGGGCAGAATTTGAGTCGCTGGTTAGGCCGGAGCGCTTGGGTAGCATCTCAACTGTTATCCAATTTATAGAGAGGAACAGATCAAGGCCTGTCGTCGTATTTGGCAACAAAGATGAAATTGATTTTGTGAAATGGTATCTAGACATATTTGGTATAGAAGTTAAAAGCACGTATGAAACAGCATTGGAACTATGTGAGTCGGAACCAAGAGACATCTTAGTCATCTCGGCCCGTAACTATGAGCCGCATTATATTGCAGCTAATCGGTTGAAGCTCCTCAAGGATATGGGGCAGTTACGCGCGCATCTGTTCTCCTGTTGTTGTGCCATGCCATCCCCTATTTTATACGATAGGGGAAAAAGTCTACATAGACTCATAGAGAACGGCCTAGGCGATATTCGGGAAACGTATCTATTGCTTAACGATGACTTATCTAGGTCGATATATTTAAACGTTATTTTATTAAGGATTTCCGGTAATGGATCATTTATTCCCTATACCCCCTATTCTCAATATCTGCACCCTAGTATTAAGCTCTCGCCTAATCCTGTTATCATCGATGGTGGAGCATATGACGGTGATTCCGCAAAGATATTTTATCAAGCCACATTGGGGCAATGTCTGATCTATTCATTTGAGCCTAGCCCAGATACGTATATACGCCTTATTAAGAACCTGGAACATGCTGGATTGACTGATCGTGTAATTCCACTAAATTTTGCGTTGTGGTCTAAAACGGATACACTGAAGTTTATGCAAAGTATCGACCCCTCATCCAACAAGTTATCTCTGCGAGGAGAAATAACAGTTAGAGCTATCTCAATCGACGATTTCATGGCAAAGGAACGTGTAAAGAAATGCGACTACGTAAAGTTAGATGTTGAAGGAGCTGAGCCGGAAGTCCTTTTGGGATGTCAAGAAACTATTGACCGACACAGTCCTGCGTTATCCATATGCGTCTACCATGATGTAAAACACCTATTATCCATTCCGCAGATGCTTAAGAAAATGTATCCACAGTACAAACTATATTTGGGTCATCACCACCCGAAATACGTTTATGAGACGGTCTTGTATGCAACTCGATCTTGAATGTGGCACCTCAGGACACCGCAAACAGGCTCATCTTTACTTCTTTTCATTCCGGATGTGCCCACAAGGTCACGAGCCCAAATTCCAGTGAGCTACTTGGATAAATCATTGGCGTTGGAATGTCTGCAAGCGCCTTCGCCAAGAGTTGGTGGTACCTATGCTGGATGAGCGAGACGCACGGAAACAAGAGCACGCACCTGCCCGCGCGCGGGGACACTCCAAGACACTCAGTTCCCTCACGACGGCGCTGCGCGTGTTGCAGTGCTTTTCCATGGAAGAGCCGGAACTGGGTGTGACCGAGATTGCCCAGCGCCTTGGCGTGGGCAAAAGCACCGTGCACCGGATTTTGGTCACCCTTGAGGAAAGCGGTTTCGTCCGCAAGGACGAGACCACGCGCAGGTACCGACTCGGTCTATCTGTCCTTACCCTGGGCGGCATCCTCATGTCCAATTTGGAAATCTATCGCGAGGGCCAGCACCTCTTGGAGAGTTTCGTCAATCGGTTCGACGAAACCGTCCACCTGGCGGTGCTCGAAGGGTTTAACACGGTCTATGTGAGCAAGATTGAGTCCAAACACCCGGTCCCTATGCTCACTCACCTGGGACGTAAAAACCCGCTCCACTGCACCAGTTCCGGCAAGGCGATTCTCGCCTTTCAGGACAAGGAGATGATTGACGAGGTCATCCGCCGTGGTTTAACCCGCTACACCCGCACCACCATCACGGACCCCGTTCGGTTACACCAGCACCTAGAGGAGATTCGCCAAAAAGGATTCGCCACCAGCGAAGGGGAGCTGCGCGATGGCGTCTCCTCGGTGGCGGTCCCGGTCCGCGACTACACACGCCGCGTCATCGGCGCCGTGACGGTGGTGGGCCCGACCTACCGCTTTACCCCCAACAAGGTGGACGCGTTTGCGCGTCAACTGATTGACGTCGGGGCGGAAATCTCTAAACGATTGGGCTACTACGTCCGTCGGCGCTAGTCCACGGGAGGACGTGCTTGCTGAGACATTGAGGCACCCGGACCAACACACCCCGCGGCCAAAACTTGCGGCGGCTTGGATAGAAGCTGGAACAGTCGGAGTCCCCCCTTCCTCCAACCGCATCCCGCGCTCAACGGTGCCGACGCATTCTACATGCGCTATACTGGAGACAGTCGAATTGATGCTGCGAGGAGGACTTGCGGCCTGGATGCAGAACTAGGGGATGCAGAACTGTCGGGGTGTTGGAATGCGTCTGCAAACACGGGTTACTATCAAGGATGTGGCCAAAGCCGCCGGAGTTTCCATCACCACCGTCTCCCGGTACCTGAATCAGCAGTACGACGCGATGAGCGAAGCCACTCGGCAGCGGATTGGCCAGGTTATCCAAGAGCTCGGCTATCGTCCCAATAAGCTGGCGCAGGGGTTGCGCGGGGCGAGCCACAGCGTGGCCGCCATCGTCGTCAACCTAGGCTATCCGTTTTGTATCGGGGTTATCCGCGCCCTCTCCGATGCCTTGCAACGGGCGGGTTGCAGCCTCATGGTCTACGAGAGCGGCGGCGACGCCACCCGGGAACGGGCACTCCTGGAAACCGTTTGGACGCACCAGGTGGAGGGTTTGGTCATTCAAACAAACGGGGACAACAATGACCTATTGGCCGACCTGGCGAACCGGCTGCCGGTCGTGATTGTCGACCGTCAGTTTCCCGTGGCCAAGGCGCACAATGTCATCACCAACAACCACGAGGCTTCCGAACAACTGGTCGATGCGTTGTTCGAAGCCGGGTACGAACGGGTCTTGTACGTGACCGAGCCGCTGGAAGGCATTAGCACACGTACGGATCGATTAAATGGATACACCGCCAGCTGTCAGCGTCACCACCGAGAACCGTGGGTGGCCTGGGTGCGCCGTGGCGACCCGCGGAGTATGCAGGACGCCGCCACCATGCTGAAACCAGGAAAGACATCTTGCGGGCCGCAGGCTGTGTACACCGCCAACGGCCTCGTCATGCTGGAACTGTACCCACACCTCAAACAACTCGGTTTGGCGGTGCCGCAAGAGCTGGGCATCGCCACCTTTGACGATCCCGATTGGGCACACGTGGCCTCTCCACCGCTGACCTGTGTGCGCCAGCCCACCGCCGCTATCGGCGCCTGCGCGGCCGACATCGTTCTTTCGGCCCGCGCCGGCGAGAACCCATCCCCCGCCAGCCTACAGGTGTTTGCGTCCGATTTGGTCTGGCGGGCGTCCGCTGACTTGAGGTGAAATGCAGGGACCGTCCGGTGGCTTTTCAAGACGGGAAGTGCCCGCGGTGGCCGCGGATGAACTGGAGTTGCCCGGTGGCGCCGCGCGAAGACCTACGCAAACCTTTAACCTTACTTGCACGTGCCATCCGGACTCTGACGGCCGCTCTCCTGTGGCAGAAGTCTCAGAGCCCGCGCTGCCTCTTGAAAGCGCTGGAGCTGTCCGTTCCACCGCGCATGTTGTGCGTCGTCCGGGAGGTTGACAACGCTCGGTGCGGGAGCAGACACGTCCGCCCAGTCGCGCATCCCGTTGCTTATCTCCGCCAGGCGAACGGCGCCTAAAGTCGAGGCGTCGGCGGCGTCGGCGGTCTCTACCGGCAGCCCAAACACGTCGGCCGCGAGCTTTCGTGTCCAAGACAGGTCGAACAGCTTTCCACAGACAATCAAACGCTCTGGTCGTCCCACTTCCTCCATCAAACGAGCAGCCATCCAGTACGCATTGAGCAGGATGCCTTCCACGGCCGCGCGCAGGATGTGTTCCCCGCGGTGTTCGGTGGTCAACCCGAGCACCGCCCCCGTCGCGTTGGCGTTCCACAGCGGTGCGCGTTCGCCAGCGACGTACGGAAGGTAGAGTAGAGAACCGGTCTCCACCTGACCGGCTCGCGCGAGGGCGCCCGACAATGACATCGGGGGCTCTCCCGACATCGTGCAAAGACGGCGGTGTACATGTTCCAAAACCACACCGCCACTGTTGCTTGGGGCACCCACCACGTATCGATCCGCACTTAGAATGTAAGAAAACGGGCGTGTCACGGGGTCTGCCAAGGGGCGCGGGCTGCCAACCCGAACGGCGCAGCTGGTGCCCAAGGTCAACACCATCGCGCGATTGTCAATCACGCCGGCGCCTAGGTTGGCTAGCACTCCGTCTGAAGCCCCCACATTCACAGACACATCCGTTCCCAGACCCAGCTCGACCAACGGGCTGCCCGGCTGGGGCTGGCGGCAGTACGAGGTGGGCACCGGCCGACTCAGCCGCTCCGGGGATAACCCGGCCCACCCCAGGGCTTCCTCGTCCCAGTCCTGTTTCCGGATGTCGAACAGCCCGGTGGCGCTGGCCAAGGACTGGTCAATCACCCACTCGCCAAACCACTGGAACCAGATCCATTCCTTGATGGAAACAAACTTTTCCGCCTTTGCGAATACCTCGGGCCTTGCCTGGCGCAGCCAGACCAGTTTCGGCAAGGGCGCCATCGGGTGAATCGGAGTACCGGTGCGTTGATACAAGCCCAGCCCCGATTTGGATGTCCAAATCGTCGCAGCCGCACCATCCGCGCGCGTATCCAGCCAGGTCATGGCTCCTGTGAGCGGCCGCCCCGTAGAATCGACAGCCAGCAGACTGTGCATGGCCGCGCTAAAGCCGATACACCGGACCTCTCCCCCAAACCGTTGCACCGTATGGAGAACCTCTCCGAGCGCGTCCATCACGGCTTGGTAGATCAAAACCACGTCTTGTTCCTTAGCACCGTCCTCCTTTGCGGGCAGCATTTCCAAACGCCGACTGGCTCGCGCCCGTTCACTGCCGTCCACAAACGCAATCACCTTCACGGAGGTGGTTCCGATGTCAATCCCGATGCTGCAAATCTGCTCTCCCATGGTCTCCCCCTCCGTTAGAGGTAGTCCGAAAAAGAATAAACGCACGAAAGCAGCACGGCCAAAGGCCGTGCCGGCTTCTCCGCCACCTTTACGATTCTTCATTAACGACCGTTTTCAGTCTCTGCCTCGTACGGCGACGGAATCGGCTCAATCGAACCCAGCAGGAATAAGAACGACAAGATTCCAATCATGAGCACGGCTGCCGCCACCAAAAATCCGTTGGCGAACGATCCGCTCCCCCCCGCGATAAACCCGGTCACGATGGGGGCTGCGATACCCATCAGGTTGTTGACAAAGTTCATGATGCTGCCGACCATACCCACGGTTCCCTTAGGGGCAATCAGGGACGGAATGCTCCAGCCAATCGGCGCCGCAAAAGCGAGTCCGCCCAGGGCGATGGAGATGAAGATAATGGCCACGTTGGCGCTGTGCGTGAAAGCGGCGCCACCGACCGCCAACCCGAGAATCATCCCGATGACCAAGAGCGTTTTCCGCACGCGGGTCGGGTTGTGGCCACGGCGGATCAACACATCAACCAACAAACCGCCAATGAAAAAGTCGGCCAGCGTGGCAATCAGCCACGGAATTGCAGTGTAGAAACTGCTCTTTAGCACGGTCATGCCCATCTGTTTCTCCAGGTAGCCCGGCAACCAGGTCAGAAACAAGTAAAAGGAGTATCCGTAGGCGGCGAACCCTATCGTCAAGCCCCAGACTTTACGCTGACGGAGCAAAAAACCCAGGTTGCGCAGGGTGCCGCCGGGCGCGCTGCCCTCGTCTTGGGCGCCGCCTTCTTCAATGTAACGCCGCTCTTCATCAGACAGGTAACGGTGTTCCTTCGGATCGCGATACCAAATCCAGTACACCACAAAATAGACGAAGCTCAAAATAGCTGTTAAGAAAAATCCACCGCGCCATCCCCACTCCGTGACGGCCCAGGCAACCAGCGGCGCACCAATCACGTTTGAAAACTTCGCAGCGGCATCAAATGTAGACGTGGCAATGCCGCGCTCGGAGATGGGGAACCAATAGCCCGTCGCTTTGGAAGCGCTCGGGAACGCCGGGGCCTCCGCCGCGCCCAAAATGAGACGTGAGAGAATGATAAGCCCCATGCCACTGACCACGGCCGTCATCAAAGTGGCCAGCGACCAGATCAACGTGCCAATGCGCATCAGCCACTTGACGCCAACCTTGTCGAGCAGCGCGCCAATCGGAATCTGCAAAGCGGCGTACGACCAAGCAAAGGCCGACATCAGAATCCCCATCTGACCGGTGGTCAGGTGGAACTCGGCCATCATTGGTTTCGTCGCGACCGACATATTCGTCCGGTCAAAGTAGTTGATAAGAACCCCAAAGAACAATACCAGTGCAATCGTCCAGCGCACTCCTCGCCGCATCATGCGGTTCCTCCTTCCAAACAACTCGAGCTTCTCCTTACCTGAGTTTCTACAAAACTCGGCTTCAAACACGTAAAACGTTAACGTAAAACGATTTCGTAAAACGTTTTCTATCATAACAGGAGAAGATTCAATCGGCAAGCCCACAACTCGATTTATTTTTTCATACAATCAGGGTAACGATGCGACGGCCCCTGCATCGCCAAGGAGTTCAAAAGGCAGGTTGCGCAAGGAGGAAACCGAGTGAAGAACACTTACGCGTATCTGGAAAATCACCAGACAGACATCCAGAGAGACCTAGAAAGGCTCGTGTTAGCCGAGTCGCCATCGAACCGCAAGGACTTGGTCGACACCTGTGGCCAAACCTTGCAGGCGTTGTTTCGCGAACGCCTCGGTGTAGCGGCCGAGGTCGTCCCGGAAGCGGACTACGGGAATCACCTGCGGTTTGAGGTGGGGCAGGGTGACGAAGCGCTGTTGGTCCTGGGCCACTTTGACACCGTTTGGGAGCCGGGCCGACTCTCGCTGCGCCAGGAAGGGGAACGCCTGTACGGACCCGGAATTTTCGACATGAAAGCCGGACTCATCATTGCCCTCTGGGGGGTCAAAGCACTCCTTCACAGCGCGCCCCGGCTGCAGCATCGGCTTGTGTTCTTATGTACATCGGACGAAGAACTGGGGAGTCCCAGCTCACGTCCCCTGATTGAGGCACAGGCCCGCAAGAGTCAAGCGGTCCTGGTGATGGAACCTGCAAAGGCGGATACTGGAGCCCTGAAAACCGGCCGCAAGGGGATTCTCATCTATCGACTGCGGGTCCACGGGGTTGCGGCGCACGCCGGCAACCACCATGAGGAAGGTGTCAACGCGGTATGGGAGATGGCAAAGCACATTGATGCCCTGCAAAACCTGACCAACTACAAGCTAGGAACCACGGTCAATGTCGGGATCGTTCATGGAGGGACACGCGACAACGTGGTGCCTGCCTACGCCGAGGCAGAAATTGATATCCGCGTCGCGACCATGGCGGAAGCTCGTCGCATGGAGGACGTATTTCGCAACTTGCAACCGTATTTGCCAGGGGCTTCCTTGGAAGTCAGCGGGGGTTTGAATCGCCCGCCGATGGAACGCACGCCAGCCACGGTGGCTTTGTTTCAGAAGGCGCAGGCGGCGGCCGCCGAATTGGGTCTGTCCCTCTGCGAGGCGACGGTTGGCGGCGGCAGTGATGGCAACTTCACCGCGGGTCTGGGCGTTCCGACCTTGGACGGCCTCGGCGCCCGAGGTGATGGACCCCACGCCGAACACGAACACATTCTCATCCCCAGTTTGGTGGAACGGGCGGCGTTGTTTGCTGGCTTAGTGCAACAGCTAGAAGCCTCACAGGGAGGAATCAGCGAAGCTTGAACCCATGGCGCAAGCCTTCCCGTGTCGGTGGCAGGGGAAACACCGTGTACCGCGCTCATGCCGCATTCATGCCCCGTGAAACGAGCAGCCGACAAGAATACCCTGTGGCTGCTCGTTGTTTCGATCCGGTTGCAGGCGTGTTTAGCCAAGCCGTACCGCTTCGCCGGTCTCTGCCGATTCATAGATGGCGTTGATGATTTTCTGCAAAGTCACGCCCTGTTCCGGGGTCGCCAGCGGTTTTGGACCGCCCAGGCAGGCCGCCACAAAGGCGTCGATTTCGGCCTCATGGCCGCCCTTCTTCGGCAAGTAGACCGGTGTGACGTCAATCAAGGTCTCCTGCTTCTCCTGATAAATCTTGAGCGGAAATACATCCGCACCGCCTCCCACGCCCATCACCTGTACCTGCATCACGTCGGCCTTCTCGACGTTCGCCGCAAACGCAGCCTCCAGAGACAGGGTGGCTCCATTGCGGAAGCGGATAAACCCACGCGCCATGTCTTCCACGGTGAAGTTCTGCCAATCCCACTGTCCGAGCAGGCCAACCCCTTTGCGCGTGCCCAGCTTTTGATACGTACTACCTACAACCAGCTCAGGCTCTGGGTATCCCATCAGGTGCAGGGCGGTATCCAGCATGTGCACGCCGATGTCAATCAAGGCCCCGCCACCCTGCAGCTCCTTGTTGGTGAACACGCCCCAGCCTGGAATGCCGCGGCGCCGGACAGCATGTGAGCGCGCCGCATAGATCTCGCCCAGCTCACCCGCATCCACAAACCGCTTGAGCGCCAAGACCTCTGGCGTATACCGGTAATGCAGACCATAGGTGAGAATCTTGCCCGCCCGCTTGGCGGCTTCGGCCATGGCCTCCGCCTCGGCCACCGTCATCGCAGGCGGTTTCTCGCACAGCACATGGCACCCAGCCTGCAGGGCCGCAATCGCCGCCGGAGCGTGGAACTTGTTCGGGGTGCACACGCTGACCGCATCCAGCTCGGTTTTCTGCAACATTTCTTCATAGTCCGCAAAGTGATGGCGAATCCCAAACTTTTCTGCTGCTTCGGCGGCGCGGTCTTTGGCCACGTCCGCAATCGCGACCAACTCAACCGAATCCGCGTGCTTCTGATAATTGGGCAGGTGAATCGACTGCGCAATACCGCCCGCTCCGATGATGCCTACTCGTAGTTTTTCTGCCACCCGTGTGTCCCTCCTGTTAGTCTTCCACGATGCTGTTTTCCCGCAGCCAGCGCATACTATTGGCTACACTTTCGAGCGGATCGCCCTGGGAGTGGTCCTGCTCGACAATCAGCCACTCAACACCGGCCGCGTCGGCTGCCTCCACGATAGCCTGGAGGTTAATGTCTCCCTCGCCGAGGGAAACGGTTTCTACCTCGCCAGAAGGACTGCGGCGAATATCCTTTAGGTGAATCAGCGGCACCCGGCCCGCGTAGCGCGCCAAGTAGGCGGGAGCACTCTGACCGGCGCGCTCCGCCCAGCAGGTGTCCAGCTCAACACACACCAAGTCTGCATCCGTGCCACGAAAGAGGGCGTCAAACAACCACTCGCCGCCTACTTTTTCCTCAAACTCAAACCAGTGGTTGTGGTAGCCAAAGCGAATGCCCGCTTCCTGAAACGCACGGCCCGCTCGATTGAAAACGTCGAGTGTATGCTGCCACGCCTCCGGTTTCTCTGCCTGGTACCGATGCGGCTCAGACAAAAACGGACAGACGGCATAACGACTGCCGATGGCCGCCAGATACGCAACCTCTTCTTCCAGACGGGTTTCGAGGGCGTCGAAGCTGATGTGGCTTCCTACCGCGGTCAGCCCCAACTCGTCCAGCAAAGCGCGCAGCTGCTCGGCCGAGAGCCCCCCGTAACCGGCAAACTCGACACCTCGGTAACCGATTTCGGCAACCTGCCGCAGAGTGCCGACGAAATCCTTGGCCGCCGGCTCCCGGACAGAATACAATTGCAAGGCAACTTGTCTCGACATGACCCAGATTCATTCCTTTCTGATGCATCCTACGACAGCGGAAACCGCTTGCCGTTTGGGCGTGTACTTATGATTTAACCACACCCCGTACCCAGTGAGAATGACGTATCTGGTCATGTCCTTACGCATTTGGCTCTGAACCACTTCATCCTGAACAGCCAGCGTCAATCAATCGGCCGGCCGCCCCTCCTCTGTAGAAGCAGCGCCGTCCGGCACCGGCCATTACAGCGACTCTAGCGGCTTCCGATTGCCGTACACCGGGGCGACCCCACCGTTGTCTGCAGCCCACCGTACGGCATTGCGAATCACGGTCTGCACCTCTGGATTGTGATACGTTGGGTGCGTCTCGTGCCCGGGCCGGAAGTAAAACACCTTGCCACGTCCGCGCCGGTAGGTCAGGCCGCTTCGGAACACCTCACCGCCTTGGAACCAGCTGATGAACACCACCTCATCGGGCGTCGGCACGTCAAAGTGTTCGCCATACATTTCTTCATGTGGGAGTTCAATATATTCCCCGAGGCCGCGCACAATCGGATGGCTGGGATTGACCACCCAGAGACGTTCGCGCTCTCCGGCTTCACGCCATTTCAAATCGCAAGTGGTTCCCATCAAGCGCTTAAACACTTTGGAAAAGTGGCCAGAGTGCAGGACAATCAGGCCCATGCCCTGCCAAACGCGCTGAACCACACGCTCGACCACTTCATCGGAGACCTCATGGTGAGCTACATGCCCCCACCAAATCAAGACGTCGGTGTCCTGCAAAACCGCTTCCGTCAATCCATGTTCAGGTTCATCCAAAGTGGCCGTGCGCACCTGATGGCCGTCTTCCGCAAGGAAACGCGCGATGGTCTGATGGATACCCTCTGGGTACACTTCGCGCACGTTCGCATCGGTCTGCTCGTGGCGGAATTCATTCCAAACGGTAACACGGATGGATTGTCCCATGATAATGTCCTCACTTTCTCGCGGAATGACTGCTTGTATAACGCTTTCTATTCTAGCACGAAGTCCCCTTAGATTGCCCCAGCGTCCCATTAACTGGGCCGCGACTCGTCCGCTTCAAGAGATGGTCCGAAACACATATCGCCTGTTGAGGAATTCCATTTTCGGGAAATCTCTAGGTGGGCGCTTTCATGATTTGCCAGTCCATCGCGCGAGGTGTAAGGTGAGAAACTGAGGTTTTGTCCTCACATACGAAGCCGTACAGCCACAAAGAGGTGGATCTCAATATGTATTGTGAAGTTCAGGGTGAACGCATTTTCTATGACCGTACCGGCGATAAATCGGGGCCATACAAGCTCCTGTTTGTCCATGGCGCCAGCAGCTATGCGTCGTTTTGGCTGCCGGTGATGGCGCGTTTGGCGCAGATGGGCGACGTGGAAGGGATTTTGCTCGACCTGCCCGGACATTACCGATCATCGGGAGAAGCGCGAACCCGGGTGGGCGATTATGCATCGTTTATCCGTGATTTCGTTCAAGTCATCACCCGTTTGCACCCGGACCTCGGCCAGCGGTTCATTTACGTCGGCCATTCCATGGGCGGCGCCATCGGTCAGGAATTGGCGATTGACCGGCCGGATTGGCTGGACGGCCTCGTCCTGCTCAATACCGCCGCGAAACTATCCGTCCCGAACACGTTTCTCCAACGGCTGGCACACGGAGATTACGATGCCGAGTACTTCCTCGGCCGGGGGTTTGCTGCGGGCGCTCCTGAACGGCTACGGAAATCCTTGTTCAAGAACCAGGCGGTGTCCCTTGAGGCCAGCTATCATGATTTCCTTGCCGCCGCTCAGTTTGACCGGACGAAGGACGTGCACCACATTGACACCCGGACACTGATCCTTTGTGGGGCCGAAGACCATATTGTCGATCCGGCCGGCCCCATGTTTTTGCATCAGGAAATTGCCGATTCCGTATTGATGACGATTCCCGGTAGCGGTCACTTTCTTCCTTTGGAAGATCCGCGCATGGTGGCACGCGCCGTTCACGACTTTGCGGTTTCCGGCATCGTAGAATCGGAGCAGCTGCTGCGCATCCAATGACATACTCCCCATCTCTGTCCGCGCAGTGGCCCGGCCCCAAATTCAATGCCCCGCGACGCCGAGCCACTTGCCTTGTCCCGCCGACACCGGGCCGCGCGCCCGGCGTCGCCCCCTGTTACCTTGTCTTCCATACATGCTTGAATCTCCGCTCAATTATGGATTAAAGTAGAGTTTGTGCGGCGTGCATGTGCCGTAAGTCCCACAATGGGGAGGTTGATTCGCGATGGTGGCTCGTCACCTTTCAGACTCGACGGTGTTACACAACGGCGTCCAGATGCCCTGGCTGGGCTTGGGTGTGTGGCAGGTCCAAAATGGAGACGAAGTGAAGAATTCCGTCAAAGCAGCCCTTGCCCACGGCTATCGGCACATCGATACCGCGGCTGCCTACGGTAACGAAACGGGCGTCGGAGAGGCCATTCGTGAGTCCGGCGTACCGCGTGAAGAGGTCTTTGTTACAACAAAGGTTTGGAACGCGGACCAGGGTTATGACAGCACGCTGCGGGCGTTTGAAGAAAGCCGTAAGCGGCTCGGATTTGAGTACGTGGATTTGTACTTGATTCACTGGCCGGTGAAAGGAAAGTACAAGGATACATGGAAAGCGCTGGAGCGCCTCTATCAGGATGGTGTGGTGCGCGCGATTGGGGTCAGCAACTTCCAAATCCATCACTTGGAGGACGTCATGGCCGACAGCCAGGTCGTCCCGATGGTGAACCAGGTCGAGTACCACCCCTTGCTGACACAAAAGGAACTGCACACCTTCTGCAAGCAGCACAAGATTCAACTGGAGGCCTGGAGCCCGCTGATGCAGGGCCACTTGGACCAGCCGCTGCTCGCCGATCTCGCCCAAAAGTATGGCAAAACGCCGGCCCAAATCGTGCTGCGCTGGGACCTGCAAAACGAGGTCGTGACGATTCCAAAGTCGGTGCACGAAAATCGCATCATTGAAAATGCGAACGTGTTTGACTTCGAGTTGTCCGCCGAAGACATGGCCAGAATTGACGGTTTGAACCAAAATCATCGCTTCGGAGCGGATCCAGACAATTTCAACTTTTAGGAGCACGTCTAATAGGAGCACGTCTAACGCGCATTCAGCAGGCGAGCCGCGCATGCGCGCTCGCCTGTTGTCATCGCTCGAAAAACAACGTTTTTCAAGTTCTCGCTTGCATGCTTTGTAGTTGCGCCCACGCCGCCCCCGAATCCAGACACCGCAGCGCCTCTGCAATCCCTTCTACGAAAACCGCACACTACCTACGACCGTCTCCGCTTTGGTCCGCACACCCCGGCCAATCGCCTGCAGGAGCCCCAGCATCCACGATAGACCCGCTGAAACGTCCGGATCGCGCAGGGCGGCGAGAATCGAAAAAAATCCGTCAGCGCTGACCGGCGCCATGGCGGGAGTGGACACATCCTGGACTTCCTCGCCCGCAGTGCCGGCCGACATAGGACGGACAAACGGAGCCAGGAGCGGTTCGAGGCGCGTCAGGTCGAGGCGGCCCAATAGCTGGACGAGGCCAATCAGGTTCTTGAGCCCGCCGGCGTACTCGGGTTTCTCCGCCTGGCGGACGACAATCTCCAACACATCGCTACCCTGTTCGAGCAGCGCACTGGCCATCTCCAGCAGTCCGGTTTTCTTAAGCGCCGCCAGGAGTCGGATGGCCTCCAACACCGCATCCTGGTGTGCCGCTGCCGCAGCCTCGATGTTGGACCGCAGATTTTGCGGCGCGGCAGATGAATCGACGGCCGCCTTGGCGATAGAGCGAATGGGCTGTGCCATGTGCAAATCCCTCCTCCTATTTCCGGCTTGGGTCGGCGGTGGGCTGGTGGCGCGCGGTATCTGACGCCGGTGTCCCCGCGCCCATTCCGCTTCCGGATCGACCGTCTGCCGAATGGCCACCCGGACCAGGCTGTGGAGCGGTAGTCCCATGTAGGTGGCGCCGGACTGCCTGTACATCCACCGCCGCGCCTTTGACGAACGGCTGTGCCTCCCGCTCCACCAGGGGCCGGTAATCGCTGCGCCGCCATTTCCGTTCCACCTCGACCCCTGCCTTCGGGTTGGGATGGCCCAAGCGGAAGTTGCCGCGCACGACCGGAGACTTGCCTTCCGGTTCAATCACCTCAAGACGCACCGAAACCTCTTTGTAGGCCGGCGTATGAGTGACATCGTCATGGTAGCTACTGGTGAGGTAGTTTACCGCCTCGTCGTCGGCCGGCGTGTTCATCGGCAGGTACAACTCCTTGCCTTGCACTCGGTCAGTGACCGTGGCCCGCACCTTGACCGATCCGTACGGCGACACGAGCCGGACCAGCGCCCCGTCGGCAATTCCGCGTTCTTTAGCCAGTTCAGGTGAAACCTCCACGTACGTGGTCGGGACCTTGCTGCGGATGCCGCGCACGCGGTAAGTCAGGTTGCCTTCGTGGAAGTGTTCCAGCATACGGCCGTTGTTCAGGTGCAAATCGTACGTAGCGTCCGGCTCCAGCACCGGATTACGCCAGGTCGGCGGGTGTAGGCGCGCTTTACCGTCGGGAAACGGAAAGCCGTCGACATAGAGGAGCGGTGTATCGCGGCCGTCTGGAAGAACCGGCCATAACAGGCTGTTGTAACCCTCCAGCCGGTTCCAACGCACCCCGACCATCAAGTCGGTGAGGGCACACGCCTCATCGAGAATCTGCCCTGGGTGTTCATAGTTCCAATCCGCGCCCATGCGGCGGGCGAGTTGGGTGATAATCCACCAGTCCGGCTTGGCGTCCCCGAGTGGCGGCAAGACCTGGTACAGACGCTGGATGCGGCGTTCGGTATTCGTGAACGTCCCTTCCTTTTCAAGGCTCGGGCAGGCCGGCAGGATGACATCGGCAAACTGGGCCGTCTTGCTGAAGAACACGTCCTGAACGACGAAAAACTCCAGTTTCTCAAACGCGGCTTGAACGTGGTTGGAGTTTGAGTCCACCAAGGCCATCTCTTCGCCTTTGAGGTACATGGCCTTCAACTCGCCTTTGTGAATCGCCTCCACCATCTGGTGGTTATCCAATCCGGGCGTCTCAGGCAGTTTGACGCCCCAGGCGCGTTCGTACTTGGCACGAACCGCTTCGTCCTCTACTCGCTCGTATCCGGGCATGTAGTCGGGGGCACAACCAAAGTCGCCGGCTCCCTGGACGTTATTATGGCCACGCAGCGGATAGGCGCCGGTTCCCGGCCGGCCAAAGTTGCCGGTGATGAGCAGGAGGTTACAAATTGCCGTGCTGGTCTCACTGCCCATTACGTGCTGTGTCACACCCATCGCCCAGCAGATGCACACCTTGTCCGCCGCGTGAATCATCTCCGCCGCCTTGACCAGCTCGGCGCGGGGAATCCCAGTTTCCTTTTCGGCGAACTCCAAGGTGTACGGCTCAAGCCACTGTTGGAACTCGTCGAGACCGTTGACATGTCGCTCGAGGAAGTCTTTGTCCTCCCAGCCGTTGTCGAGGATGTGTTTGGTAACCGCCGCCAACCAGATGAGGTCGGTGCCCGGCCTTGGGTGCAGCCACAAATCGGCACGGTTTGCCATGTCATTCTTGCGCAGGTCCGCCACAATGAGCTTCTGGCCGTGCAGCTTGTGCGCCCGCCGAATCCGGGTGGAGAGTACTGGGTGCGATTCCGCGGGATTGGCACCGACAATGATGACCAAGTCCGCCAGGGTAAGGTCGTAAATCGTTCCACTGTCACCCCCGTACCCCACGGTCCTTCGGAGCCCCTCGGTGGCTGGGGTCTGACAATAGCGGGAACAGTTGTCGATGTTGTTGGTCCCAATCACGGCGCGAGCGAACTTTTGCATCAGATAGTTTTCTTCGTTCGTGCACTTGGACGAGGAGATGCAGCCAATGGCATCCGGTCCGTCCTTCTGACGGATCTCCTGCAGCCGCCGTGCGGTGTAGTCGAGGGCCTCGTCCCAAGACACAGGGACAAACTCGTCCCCGCGGCGAAGCAACGGTTGCGTCAGCCGTTCTTCGCTGTTTACAAACTCCCAGCCAAACTTGCCCTTGACGCAGGTGGAGATTTGATTCGCCGGAGCCTCAAGCTGCGGTTCCACCTTGAGGATTTTTCGGCCTTTGGTCCAAATGTCAAAACTGCAGCCGACACCACAGTACGTGCAGACCGTCTTCGTACGCTTGATGCGCGACTCACGCATCTTCGCCTCCACCTCGGATACGGTGAAGATCGGCCCGTAGCCGGGTTCCACCTCTTTGGTCAAGTGAACCATCGACTCCCACAGGGACGGTTTCATCCCGGTCAGAAAACCGGCCTCCCCAAGCATCGACTTTTCCATCAAAGCGTTGCACGGACAGACGGTCACACAGTGGCCACAGGAAACACAAGAAGATTCGTTAATCGGAACGTCGTCATCCCAAATGACACGCGGGCGTTCCCGCTCCCAGTCAATCGAAAGCACCTCGCTCACCTGCAGGTTTTGGCAGGCCTCCACGCAGCGCCCACAAAGAATGCACTGGTCCGGATCGTACCGATAAAACGGGTGCGAATTGTCCTGTTCATAGGGCTTCGGCGCAAACGGGTACTTCTGGCTGTTAATGCGCATGGCCATGGTGGTGTTATGCACGACGCAGTTCCCGTTGTTGTTATCACAAACGGTACAGTACAACTCGTGGTTATGCAGGATGCGATCCATTGCCTCGCGCCGCGCTGCCTCGGCGCGCGGGGTGTGCGTGTCCACGACCATGCCATCCGCCGGCGCCTGGGCGCAAGTGCGGACCAGCTGGCCGTTCACCTCCGCAATGCAGGTGTCACAAGTCTCAATGGCCCCTAGCGCCGGGTGAAAACATACGTGGGGAAACTCAACATCCGTCCGTAACACGGCGGCAAGCACCGGTTCATCCGCGGCTACCTCCACCGGCCGCCCGTCCACCGTGACATGCACAGTGTTTACGTTTGGGGAATCCTTCACGAACGTCCCTCCTCATTCACTCGGACGTACTGTTATCGCTGACTCCGTCTCGCATCCGCTTCCCAACGCGTCGTCCCGCGAAAATCGGCTCACGTGTGTAACTTCCCCCACGACAGGGCCAGAGATTCCATTTCCCCATCATACCTGGCTCGAAACTCCAGCCTTCACGCGGTATAGTTAAGGCGAGAAAGAGAGTACGAGATACATGGGAGGGGTTTGATGAAGGCGCCTGTGGCAAAACGCATCCCGCATCCGCACCACTTGCACGGCGATGAACGCCAGGACGACTATTATTGGCTCCGCAATCGGGATAATCCGGAGGTTATTGCCTACTTGGAGGCGGAAAACGCCTATTACGAGGAACAAATGCGTCCCCTAAAAGCGCTGGTCGAGTCGTTGTTCAACGAAATGGCCGCACGCATCCCGGACGTGGACCAACAGGTCCCCGTGCAAGATGGGCCATATTTTTACTACACTCGGATAGAGAAGCGTAAACAGTACCCCATCTTTGCCCGCAAGCAGGCGGCCACGCGAGCCGATCTGGATGCGGCAGCGGAACAAATCCTGCTCGACGTCAACGAATTGGCCGAGGAAGGCGGTTACTTGAGCGTCACTGAAGTACGCGTCAGCCCGGACGGGCAGCGCCTGGCGTACCTGGTCAATCGCGACGGCACCGATAAATATACGCTCTGCGTGCGCGACCTAACCACGGGTCACGACCTGCTAGAGACGATACCCAACGTCTTCTTATCCAACAGCGTGGAATGGGACCAAAGCGGCCGCTACCTGTTCTACATCACGGTCGATGAGACGCAGCGGCCGTACCGCCTGTGGCGGCACGAAGTGGAGTCTCAAGGTGAAGATGACCTGCTTTACGAAGAGACCGATACCACCTATACCCTTGAGTTGAACAAGTCGCGAAGCGGCCAATACCTGTTCTTGCTCGCCGGCTCCAAGACGACCAGTGAAGTGCGGTGGCTGCGGGCCGATATGCCACACGCCGAGTGGACCCTGTTTCAACCGCGGACACAAGGCGTGGAGTACTCTTTGGAGCACTGGCAGGATGAGTTTCTTATCCTGACCAACGAGGGAGCGCCGAATTTTCGGGTACTCACGTGCCCCGTCACGGCTTCCACCCACCGGCGCGAGCTGTTCCCGTATGACGAGCGGCGCTACCTGACCGGGCTCCATCCGTTTCGGGAGGCTCTGTTCATCAGCGGTCGCGAGGAAGGCCTGACTCAGCTGTGGGTCTACCGAGACGGCCAATTGCAGCGCCTGTCTTGGGACGATCCGCTCTACACTGTACGCATGGGCGGCAACCAGAGCTACGACGCGACGGAAGTGCTGGTCCAGTACGAATCGTTGCTGACGCCGCGCACCACCCTGGCCGTAAGCCCCATCACGCTCGAGCGCACGGTCCTGCAGCAGGCGGAGGTCCCAGGGGAATTTGACCGCGACGCGTACACCGAGGAGCGATTGTGGGCTAAAGCTGAGGATGGCACCGCCGTGCCGCTGGCCGTGGTCTACCGCCGCGACAGCCGCAGCCGCGGACCAGCCCCCCTGATTCTCAACGGGTACGGATCGTACGGAATCAACACGAACCCGCACTTTCAATCCACCCTGTTGCCCCTGCTCGACCGCGGAGTCATTCTCGCCTATGCCCAGGTGCGGGGCGGATCGGAAATGGGCCGGCAGTGGTACGAGGACGGGAAGCTGCTGAAAAAACGGAACACGTTCACCGATTTTATCGCCTGTGCTCAGCACCTGATTACCGAAGGCTATACAGCACCGGATCGGCTGGCCGCGTACGGCGGCAGTGCCGGCGGCCTGTTGATGGGCGCGGTGGCGAATCTGGGGGGCGAGCTGTTCGCGGCGTTGGCGGCGTTGGTACCGTTTGTCGATGTGGTGACCACGATGCTCGACGAGAGCATTCCGCTGACCACCCTGGAGTGGGATGAGTGGGGCAATCCAGCGGAGGAGCCGTATTACTCGTACATGAAATCGTACAGCCCGTACGACAACGTGACCGCCAAGCCGTATCCGCACCTGTACGTGACCGCGGGTCTGAACGATCCGCGCGTCGCCTACTGGGAACCCGCGAAGTGGGTGGCCCGCCTGCGCGCCACTAAAACGGACGATGGTGTGCTGGTGCTCAAAACCCACATGGGCGCGGGCCACTTCGGGTCCTCCGGCCGGCTCAACCGGCTGCGCGAGACGGCCGAAATGTTCGCGTTCTTATTGGATAAAATCGGTGCGGCGTCCTTAGAGTTATCCGACAACGCGCAGGAGCGTCCGGTATAACACCTCGACCCCGGCTGCGCAGTCTTCGGGCGAGCTCCACTCCTCCGGCTGGTGGCTGATGCCGTTTTTCGAACGTACAAACAACATGCCAATCGGGCACAGGCCCGCCAGCTGCATGCCATCGTGGCCCGCGCCGCTGGGCAGAGACTGGGTTTCGAGGCCCAGTTCCCCGGCGGCCGCCGCCATCTCCGTCCTAAGCCAAGGCGAGCAGGCGACCGGCGGAACCCGCTGCAGCTCCGTGATGTCCAACAGGACCCCGCGCCGCTTGCAGATAATCGCCGCCTGCGCCCGAATCTCTTGTTCGACCGCGTCACGGACCGCCTCGTCGGTGTCACGCAGGTCGAGCGTAAACTCGACGACGCCCGGGATAATGTTGACGCCTCCGGGCTGCACGTGCAGCTGGCCCACCGTCGCCACGGTCCGCTCCTGCCGCACCGCCAACGCCTCCACCGCCTGCAGAACCTCCGCCGCGGCCGCCAGCGCGTCCTTACGCATCGCCATGGGCGTGGTCCCAGCGTGCCCTGCCTCGCCGGTAATGCGCACTCGCAGCCACAGTGGCCCTGCGATACCGGTCACAATCCCCACAGCCAGGTTGGCCGCCTCCAACACCCGGCCCTGCTCAATGTGCAGTTCGAGGTACGCCTTGACCGATCCGCTCGTCCGTGCGGCCTGATGCACGTTCTCAGGGTTAAACCCGACAGCCCGCATCGCCTCGGCAATGGACACTCCGTTTGCATCACAAGCTTGCAAATGTTCTTGGGTCAACGTTCCGGCCAGGGCTCGGCTGCCAATCATCCCAAAGCGAAAGCGCGCCCCCTCTTCATCCGTGAAGGCAATGACCTCAATCGGGTGGGTGTGCGAGATGCCCTCCTCCGCCAGCGTCTGTACGGCCTCAACTGCGCCTAGGACGCCGAGTGGTCCGTCGAAGTTGCCGCCGTTTGGCACCGAGTCAAGGTGTGAACCGACCAGGACCACGGGCGCGTCGGGCTGGCTTCCTTCCCGCCGGCCAATGAGGTTGCCGATGGCATCCTCGCGCACCGTCAGCCCCGCCTCGCACATCCAGGCCGCGACCCGGTCTTTTGCGGCTCGCTCCTCCGGGGTAAACGACATCCGCGTGACCCCGCCGGATGGTTGTCGGCCAACCTCAGCCAACTCCATCAGCCGCTTCCATAAGCGCTCTTTGTTTGTCCGCTGTGTTCGGTTGGCGCTCCTCATGACTGAATCCGCATGGCGATGACCGTTCTCGCTCATCATATCTCCCCTCCCAGACAGTGTCTGCGTCTTCACGGCCATACCCCGCTGTCCTTTTCTTTTAGACAAGTCTATACTGAAATCGAACCAAGGGGAAATACTCGTGCTAGGGTTCGTACACACTCTGGTTTCAGGATCTGCACAAAGGAGAGGTTTCCATGGCGGATTTGCCCATCCTCTCAGACTTGCCGCAAGTATTGCAAGAATGGATACCGTCCGAGGCATCCATCGCCATTGCGGATGGAGAACGATACATTTTTTATCGAGCGGGTGGATACGATTTGCGCCTCCGCCCGGGCGACCCGATTCGCCCGGGAAGTGTGGCCAATCGTGTATTCCGAATTGGAAAACGCGTGGAAACGGACGTGGACGCGTCTGTGTACGGCATTCCGTATCACGGTCTCGGGTATCCGCTGCGCACGGAACCGGGTCAGAAAGTGGCGCTTACCGTGATTTTACCCCCGCGTACAGCCGCCCATTCACCCGAACCTTCCTATGTTGTCGGGCAGCAGGGTGACGTGTGGCGTCCCGTTCCCGTGGGCGAGATCGCCTGGTTTGAAAGTTATGACAAGCGCACCTGGCTGCATACCGCCGACGGCGCGTATACCACCCGGTTTACCTTGCGAGCATTGGAACAACGCCTATCCTCTGCGCAGTTTTTGCGCATCCATCGTTCGTACCTTATCAACGTGGCGTGGATTGAGAAGATTGAACGGGATTTTCACTCGAGCCTCTTGATTACCCTCCGTGCCCCACTGGCACAACGTCTGCCCGTATCCCAAAACTACGTCCACCACGTCCGCCAATCCCTCGGCTTTTGATCCGAAACAGCAACTTCCAGAGAGCTAGCTGTGGAAACGGGTAACCCCGTGACAGGCGGGGGCCCGTTCCTTTCGTATCCGCATCAGAACGTATCCCATCCATGTTCCATCCCTCGTAATCTCGTCTTATCCACGATAATCATGATTTGTCGAAAACCAAATGCACACCCTGCCCGTCCCGTTTATTATCATCCTTAAACGTTACGTATTCGCTTTCATTGAGATTCAGGGAATTCCCGCTAGAGTAAGTCCGGTCGAACAGATAAAGAGGTGCAGGAACCATGTTGGAACAACGAATTCGCAACGCACAGCTGCGGTCTCGGATTATCTCCGCCGACGAGGCGCAGGCGTGGATAACAGATGGCATGACCATTGCTGTGAGCGGATTCACGAAGTCCGGTGATGCGAAAGCAACTTTAAAAGCGCTGGCCAGGCGGATCGAGAAAACTGGAGAGTCCCTGCAAATCCGCCTGCTTTCCGGTGCGTCACTGGGCGAAACGGACGGGATATTGGCCAGTCGAGGCATTTTAGGCCTGCGGCTGCCGTTTCAATCGGATCCCGCGCTGCGGAAAAGCATCAACCTAGGGGAAACTGGATACATCGATCAACACCTGAGTGAAACGGCTGAGTGGGTACGCAGCGGATGGTTTGACGAAATCGATTTCGCCATCATCGAAGCCACCGCGATCACCGAAAACGGAGGCATCGTACCAACCACCTCAGTCGGCAACAGCCCCATTTTTGTCGAAAAAGCGAAGCAAGTCATTGTCGAGATCAATCTTTCCATTCCCCCAGAATTAGAAGGTCTGCATGATATCTATATCCCGGCTGCACGCCCGAACCGTCAGCCGATCCCGCTGGTCAACGTGCGCGATCGCATCGGCACGCCCTATATTCCTTGCCCGCTGGAGAAAATTGCCGCCGTGATTCTAACGACGGAACAAGATACCCCATCGAATGTTTCGGCCGCGGATGAAGACACGGCCGCGATGGCCGGTCACATTCTCGAATTCCTCGATCACGAGGTGCGCCGTGGGCGGCTACCGCAGAATATCGGTCCGCTACAAAGTGGCATCGGATCCGTCGCGAACGCGGTATTGAGTGGACTCGTGGATGGGCCTTTTGAGCATTTGGAAATCTATACCGAAGTGATGCAAGACGCAGCATTCGAGTTGTTGGATGCCGGCAAAGTCAGTTTTGCGTCCAGCTGTTCCTTCACCCTTTCGCAAACCATGCGCCAGCACGTGCTGCGTCACATTGAAGACTATCGTGACAAGGTTATCCTTCGTCCGCAGGAGATATCCAACCATCCAGAAGTGGTGCGCCGACTGGGCGTCATCGCGATGAACGCGGCCTTGGAGGTCGATGTATACGGAAACGTCAACTCCACACACGTATACGGCACGCACATGATGAATGGCGTAGGTGGATCCGGCGACTTTGCACGCAACGCAGCCCTGTCCATATTCGTCACCAAGTCGACCGCCAAGGGAGGCCGCATTTCCAGTGTCGTGCCGTTTGTCACGCACGTCGACCATCCCGAACATGATGTGGACGTCATTGTCACCGAACGCGGAATCGCCGACCTGCGTGGTTTGACCCCGCGCCAACGTGCCCATGTCATTATCGAAAACTTGGCCCACCCCGATTATCAGTATGCACTATGGGACTATGTACGGCGGGCCGAGAGCCGCGGCGGCAACACCCCGCATCTATTGGACGAAGCGTTTAGTTGGCACCTTCGGATGCAGAACCAAGGCGATATGCGCGATGTGCTGCCCCCCGTTCGGGCCATCCACTAAGGTTTGGGCAGGCACAGTTCGGGCCGGTACAGTGTGTGCCGGCCCGTCTCCGTTTGGGCAGGTATAAGGATCTCCCCATGCCTGCCCGTAGCACGATGTCCTATCCTTGACGAACTTTCCGCCAGCGCTGGAACGCCTCCAACGTGGCTAGCTTGTGCCGCCGCGCGAAAGACTCAATTTCATCCGCCGGCCCCCCATCGATCATCAATCGAACCAGTTCCTCATGCTCGGCAATCGAATCGGTCGTCCGGTGAGGGATGAGCATAAACACAGTGGAGCGCACGGTATCCATCCGCTCCTGTACGGATTTCAACTGATTCACCAGATACGAGTTGGGACACGCCTGCCAGATGCGCTCGTGAAACTGTTTGTTCAGGCTGCTGTAGGCCTCAAGCGCAAACGAGGCGCGTGCCGCCTCCATCTGCTTATTGATGACACGCAAGGCCTCAAAGTCCGCCTCCGTCAGATGCGGCGCGGCCAGGGCCGTAGCATAGCCGTCGAGCAAGGCGAGCACTGATAAGGTCTCCACGTAGACCTGTTCATCAATGCGGGTGACGCGTACACCGCTGAATCGCTCCACCTCGACAAGCCCTTCCGCCTCCAATCGGCGGATCGCCTCCCGAATAGGAATGGCGCTAATGCCCAGCTCACGGGCGAGACGGTCAATCACCAGCCGGTATCCGGCGCCAAACGTCCCATCCATGATGCGGGATTTAATCCACTCGTACGCTTGTTCCTGTTTGTTGGGACTAGAAGTCTGTGATTTCATACATTTTATCATATAGGGTCATTCCGGTTCGGTCAATCGGTGAAAGTCGGACTCTAGGGCATTGGACCGAGGCGAACTCTGACGATCGCGAAAGTATGGCGAAGCCCTACACCGAAACCCTACGGTGAAACCTCCTCCAGGGCGCGGTCCTTCGTCCGTATGCCAACCAGGGCGATGAGGGCTGCGATGAACAAGAATCCACTGATGAACAGAAACCCTTTCGTTACCCCCATCGGCGTGACCAAGGGGGCGATGGCCCAGATGCCGATGCCGGCTCCAACATGTCCGACGCTATCCACCAGACCAAAGCCGCTGGTCCGGGCACGCGCTGGGAAGTTTTCTGAGGTCCAGGCGTAGGCGATAGGGACCCAGAAGTTCTCGCCTAGGAACAGGATGATGGAGCCAATCATTGCCACGGGTAGGTTGTGGCCTGCCAAGCCGATGATGACCCCTCCAACCATCGTCGTCAGCGCGGATATTACCAGCCATGCCTTACGTTCCAGTTTTTCGCCGATCCAGAAGGCCAACAGGGCAGACAGCACCATGCCAATCACGCCGACCGCGGTAATCATCCCCGCTTCTCCTTCCCCGTAGTGAAGGCCCACCAGGAGCGAGGTCATACCGCCCGAAAATCCGTAGACGGTGATGTAGCTGAACAACCAGACGAAAAACAGGAGCAGTATGCGCCGCAGATACGTTCCGTTGGCAAACAGGTCCGCGTACGGATTAGCTTTTGCCTCCGTCCAGATAAATTGAACTGGGACGACATCCGGCAGAGTAGTATATCGGGAAGCCATCTCCTCCATGCCCTGGACGACCCTATCCGCCTCCTCCATGTGGTCGACGGCGAGTAGCCAGCGCGGCGATTCGGAGAGTTGAATCCGCATCAAAATGGCGATTAAGGCCAGCACGGCACCAATCCAATACATAATGCGCCAACCGTAGGCGAGACTCCCCCCGACCGCGAACGGCAACCCGGACGGAAACGGTGCTCCAGGTGTGGTCAAACACAGCCCCACCCAGACCGCAAGCAACGCCCCGAGCGCGGAGAACACAAAGATGAGGGCCGTATACTTCGCTCGAGTCTTGGTCGGTGCCACCTCGGCGATGTAGGTGTTGACCACTGCCAAATCCGCGCCGACGCCGATGCCAGTGAAGCCGCGGAAGAGAACAAACGCCCAGTAGCTGGTCGTTAATGCAGTGCACAGGGAGCCTAGACCGGTGATAAGCATGGTGATAAGCAGCACATTCCGACGCCCGATTTTGTCGGCCATCGGGCTAAGCACCAGCGTGCCTACGACGTATCCGAGTAGGTTCATAAGAATGGGCATCCCGACGTATTGACCGACCATGTCCGGTTTGAAGCCGGGGATGACGCTGGCACAGGTCTGAATGAACGAGACATTGCTGTCAAAGATGTCGTAAAAGGGCGCCACCTTGCGCAGCGATTCTTCCACCGCACGGATAAACCCATCCGGCTGTCTCCGCACCTACTGGGCTAATTCCTCCCCGTGTGCCTCAATCGTGTCGGCGATCCGGTCCAGAATCCGCGCTCGGTCTTTCGCCTTCATCCCCGACCAAGGGCTATCTGTAAACGCTTTCTTAGCGGCCGCCACTGCCCTGTCGATGTCCTCCGCCTGTCCGTCGGCGACCGTGGTCAATGCCTGATTGGTGGTCGGATTGACAGTCGTGAACGTCTTCCCAGACAGGCTGTCACAAAACTGACCTGCGATAAAGCATCGACAGCAGCCTGGGCACGCGCCTTGGGTTGTTGAATCCGATGCTTACCAACTTGCCAAGTCTCCTAAGGCGTACGGCACCAGCACGTCCCCGTTCACCGTCCCCGGAGCAGGTCTTTTGATGCAATCAGTTCCACCCTACACCACTTTTTTTTGCATGGTTGTTCCGTCATATACGAATTCGACGGGTTGCCCGTTGACGATGGTTTTAAGCGTAACGGGGCGTCCCCACAGTCGGTAGACTCTCGGCAACGTCCGTTCAACGTACTCGAGGTCCAACTCCTGTCCCTCGTATGCATGAGTGATGCCGAGTCCATCGAATGCTCCGTCAGCATCTTCTGACACGTGCAACACGGGGAAGCCAGCGTTGGTTCTTTGTTGCACCAATACGTCCCGGATAATCGTGTGGTCTCTCTCTGCAACCACCCAGTCCGCGCCCTTTTTTTCAAACAGGTAGAGCTCGCACTGATCGACAATGTCCTGATTCAGATAGTTGCGAATGAAACTGACGTCCGAGTCGCACTCACGGACCTCGAACATTTTCTCCGTTCCGTATCTTCGTTCAATGTCCCGCCACACTGCATAGCCCACGTTGTACGGATTCAACGTGAACCGATTGGGCTGTGCGACGTTTGCTGTCAGTAGGGCAAAGTCGACGGCATCCTGCCCCGTCAACTCTCGTTCCTGCATGAGCCGGGTATGCCAGTACGTCGCCCAGCCTTCGTTCATGATTTTGGTCTCCAGTTGTGGCCAGAAGTATAACATTTCGTCCCGGACGGTCGACACGATATCACGTTCCCACTCTTCCAGGTGTTTACTGTGCGTGATGATGAAGCGCAATAAATCTTTTCCATAGGCAGACCTAGAAGTCGTCGACTTGTTCGTGGTACCTTCGCCGGTACCCTTGTGTGCGTTATCGGGCTGTATTTCGTTGGAATTTTGGTTAATATTCCTGGACCCATTGCCTGTATCCTTGGCTCGGTCACCAGGGCCCGACGGTCGGATGTCATTGACCGCCGGGAGAGCTGCATCCATCGACCACAGATCGTCGTACGCACCGGGCGCAGGCCTGGGCTTGCCTGGTCCATATGGTGCACGTGAGCCATCATCATCCGGTCGACTAGCAACCTGTGCTCGAAAAGAGGCATCCACGTGCTCCTGAATCGACAAAGCTGCGTCCAGAATTTCCTCCACGCGGGTCATCCCATACGTCTCTTCGTACTTTCGGATGCGCTCTGCGGCGGCCGCCATAGAGTCGACCATGCGCCGGTTGGTGTAGCGAAAGCGAGCGTTGTGCTTGAAAAAGTCGCTGTGGCCGAGCACATGCGCGACAATCATTTCGTTTTGCAGCACCGTGTTGCTGTCGAGCAGGAAGGCATAGCAAGGGTCGCTGTTGACGACCAACTCGTAGATGCGCGAGATACCTAGATCGAAGTCGAGTTTCTGTCGATAATACTGCTTACCGAAACTCCAGTGGCTGTAGCGAGTCGGCATACCGAACCCTGCAATCGTGTAGACGACGTCCGCCGGGCAAATTTCGTACCGCATATCGAAAAAATCCAAACCGAACTCCCGAGCCTTGGATTCCATCCACTCGATGGTTTTCTCCAGTCGAGCCCAGTCTTCCCGATTCATGACCTTGCCACTTCCTCTCCGCTAAAGAATAGGCGCAGCGCCTTAAGAATGTCCTTCTGATGTGCGACAGAGGTCCAGCGCATTTCGGGCAAATCGAGAGTCGCCACGGCGTGGGACAGCGCGGTCATGCGATTGTATGGATTCACTTCAAGGTATCCAATCATCGTGGAGACATCGCACAGCTCGCGCATCAGTGCGGTCGTACGATCATTGTCGGAATATAGATTGTCTCCGTCTCCTACGTAAATGATGTAAATGTTCCAGAGAGCGGGGGGATAGGCGGCCGCAATCAGTTCTTGTGCAGCCTGAAACGCGGTCGAACAAACGGTTCCGCCACTTTCCTTCGTCCGGTAGAATGCGTCTCGGGTTGTTTCGTACGCTTCCGTGTGATGGACGATATAGCGCATTTCTACAGTTGAATATTGTTTCTGCAGAAACTTCTCCATCCAGAAGAAGAAAGTTCTCGAAATATATTTTTCAGTCATGCCCATACTTGCAGACACGTCCATCATGGCAATCACCACGGCGCCGCTGTCCGGGGCGACAACTTCTCGCCAAGTCTTGAATCTCAAGTCATCTTCCGTAATCTGAAACGGCTTGTGTGCGGTGCGTGATCGCCGCAGAGCCTCCATGAACGTGCGCTTCCTGTCGATGTTCGCGCGAATGCCCTTCGTGCGAATGTCCGTAAATTCTATGGCGTCCGTCACGACTGCTTTAGTATGAGGCTTGTCCTTTAAATTTGGCAGGCGCAGGTCCGCAAACAGGACGTCCTCAATGTCTGCCAGTTCAATCTCCGCCTCGAGGGCGCGCTCGCCAGGAGCGTAGGCCGCGCCCGAACCGGATTTACCTGGTGTTGGCTCCGCCTTGCCGATGGCGTCCCCTTTCTTTCCCGGACCTTGACCCACGTGTTGTTGCTTTCCGTAGTCGTAACGGAAATGCGGCTCGTCGAGCTGCTGCACCGGGATGCGGACGGTCCGCCTGCCATCGGACAGAATGATGTCCTGGTGGGAGATGATGTCCGCCAGATTGTCGCGGATGCATTGCCTGACCTTTTCCCGGTGTCGAGCCTGCGCTCTTTGGCCACGGCGGTCCAGTGACCAGTCATCGTGCACCAGAATGCCCATCCATGGTTCCCTCCTCAGTCCCTGGATGATGCAGTTTCGCTCGCATGTGCATCATCGGTTCAATAGGCTGCCGACGTACTTCAATACCTCGTTGGCGCATATGGAGCAGTAGCCATGCTTGTCCACTAGCGTCTCGTGGACTTGGTTGATCCGCTTTAATTGGTCGGGGTCGGGTGTCTTCGCGTTGGTCGTGATCTTCACGACATCCTTCAGATCTGTGAATAACTTGCGTTCAATCGCTTCTTTCAAGCGGTCGTGCGAGTCGTACGTGAATGTCTTGCCGCGCCGGGCGTAGGAGGAAATGCGAATCAGAATCTCCTCGCGGAACTGGGTTTTCGCGTTTTCACTCACGCCAATCTGCTCTTCAATGGAGCGCATCAAAGGTTCGTCCGGATCGACTTCCTCGTCCGTTATCGGATCCTTCAATTTTTGTTTGTTGCAATAGGCCTCAACGTTATCGAGATAGTTGTTGAACAGCGCTCGCGCCGACTCTTCGTAGGAGTAGACAAACGCTTTTTGAACCTCTTTTTTGACAATCTCGTCGTACTCCTGCCGCGCCGCGGCGATGAAGTTGAGCAGTCTTTCTTTGTCGTCCTTGGAGATGCTCGCATGTTGACCCAGCCCATCCTTGAGCGCGCGCAGAATATCGAGGGCATTGATGCACTTTGCATCGCTGCGGACTAGCGCTGATGAAATACGATTGATCACGTAGCGAGGATCGATCCCGTCCATCCCTTCCAGGGGATGCTCGCTGCGCAACTCTTTCACATCGACCTCATTGCCTTCCACGAACTGCCCATCGTAGAGCTTCAATTTCTTCATCAAATCGGCTTTCATGGATTCCTTCAGGCGGGACAGAACCGAAAATGTCGCCGCCGTGCGCAGGCTGTGCGGTGCCAGATGAACATTCTTCAGGTCACTTTGGCGAATCAACTTCTCATAGATCTTCACTTCGTCCGAGACGCTGAGCGTATACGGAATCGGCATCACAACCATCCGGGAATGCAATGCCTCGTTCTTCTGGTTGGAAATAAAGGCTTGGTACTCCGTTTCGTTCGTATGCGCGATGACCAACTCGTCGGCGCTGATAAGAGCGAAGCGGCCGGCTTTGAAGTTGCCTTCTTGTGTCAAACTGAGCAGGTGATACAAGAATTTACTGTCGATCTTGAGCATCTCCTGCATCTCAAGGATGCCCCGGTTGGCCTTGTTCAGTTCGCCGTCAAACCGGAACGCGCGGGGATCCGATTCGGACCCGTACTCCCCAATGGTGGAAAAATCAATGCTTCCGGTGAGATCCGCGATGTCCTGAGACTTCGGATCCGAGGGACTGAAGGTGCCGATGCCGACCCGCTTTCCTTCGCTGATAAGGATCCGTTCCACCGGCATTCGCAGGATCTCTCCGTGGAACTCTTCTTCCAACCGCAGTTGGCACACAGGACACAGATCGCCTTCAATATGCACACCGAGTTCCGCTTCCATCTCGGGGCGAAGCCTGTTCGGGATAAGGTGCAGGGGTTCCTCGTGCATGGGGCATCCCTGGATGCCGTACAATGCTCCCCGATCCGTACGGCTATACTCCTCCAAGCCGCGCTTTAACAGAGTTACGAGGGATGACTTGCCGCCACTGACCGGTCCCATCAACAGCAGGATGCGTTTGCGCACATCGAGGCGTCGAGCCGCCGAGTGGAAGTATTCTTCAACCAGCCGCTCCAGGGGCTCATCCAGACCGAACAATTCGTCCTCGAAGAAACGATATTTCTTGTGACCGTCGACTTCCTCGACGCCAGCCGCGACAATCATGTCGTACACGCGGGCGTGGGCCGTTTGAGCGACCGCCGGATTCTTCTCGACAATGGCCAAATATTGCTCAAAAGTGCCTTTCCACCGAAGTGACTCTTCACGTTCTTTAAACTCTTTCAATCGCAAGGCCAAACTCACTGTTGTTCTCCCCCTTGTCAATTGGTGTTCACCGAATCAGGAATCACCGCAACGTGTCCTTGTTATTCATTGTCACACCTTTGAGCGAGAATAAACGTGGGAGAAGGGGGAGATTTGTGAGAGGTTGTCCGAACCGGGTTCGCCTCCGCCGCCTCGGATCGTACTTCCATCGTCTGCAGGCGTACATGTCAAGACAGGAAGAACGGCCACAACGGCCGCTCACAGGAATCAGTCTATTTATTTCCAATATGTTTGATGATTAATGTGCGTGTCCAAAAGGGGTCGAGCCCGAGTTGCCATTGTTCTCGGAAGGTTCATTCCAATCAGCAACCGCACCTCGACCTAGTCATCGCCGGCGAGGGACCGGAGTGCGAGACTCCGGTATACATACAGGACGCCAGGCACAGGGCGTAGCCAGGTCCCTCATCCTGTTTGGCCACAGCGCCAGCGAGAGCACCGGTATGAAGCGGCTGGCGGATCGACTGGCGCAATCGTTTTCCACTGTCCCCGTTCGCTGTATCCCGGATGAGCCGCTCATTCAAGCTTTATAGCGGTTGATGCCGAATCTCCGTCTCTAGACACGCCCTTTTGGGCTGACGGCGGCCCCTTCCAAATGACTCAGGATACGCTCCCCGATGACCGCCACTAAACGGCTGTCCATACCCAGGTGCCGAGCCAGTCGGACGGCACACCCTGGGTGTTGCGCGCCCCACTGGGACACGCGATCGGGAAGGGATTTGAGTAGCACCCCAGTGAACCACAGATACGGCATGACCGTGATGTGGCGGGCACCGCTCGCCAGCGCCTCGTCCAGAGCCGGCTCCAGGCGACTGCCCAGCCCAGTTAAGGAAGCTGGAATCACCCGTGTGAGCTGGGTATGAGCCTGCACCCCCGCAGCGACTCGTTCCAGACTCCGCCACGCGTTCTCGTCACGATTGCCGCGAGACAGAAGGACAGCCGCTGCGTCGTCGCCGCCACACCCAGGCTGCCTCGTTTCCTGAATGCGTGACACAGCCGCCTGCATAAACTCGTCATCGACGCCGACAGCCGGCATCACCGTAAACTCCAACTCCAACGACAAATGCCCGAGTTCCTTCAACGAGTGCCCGGAGTCGGGCGCCGGGTCCGCGGGGACTGATGACTGGTTCTCCAGAGCGGCCCGGGCCGCAGACAACTGAGCCGGTATATCGCGGTGAATGTGCGCGGCCGCAAACAACAGCAGCGGACAGACGAGCACCTGCCGCACCCCAGCGGCTGCCAAAGCAGCCACCGCGCTACGGATGTCCGGTTGGGTCAGTTCCAGAAACGATTCCTGTACCGGTATATCACAGGATTTCTCACGTAGGTGTTCCCGAATGGCCGCCATGAATTGCAGTGCCTCCGCGACGCCGTCCGGATCTCGACTACCATGCGCAACCAGTAACACGCCCACGTGTCGGATCGACCGTTCGTCAGGAATCGACATGGTTGGCTCGCCCCCCGACGACACCTTTTGCCTGCAGGAACTCAGCGACCGCCAGGCCATTCTCACATACGGCAATGGGCCGGCCCGAAGTGTCCGACCAGACCTCATGTCTACGCATGGCGAGACGTGGGACCCCCTGCACCCGCTCACCCAACATGTGGAGTGCAGGACCACATGCGGCAGATTCCATCCAGATGGCGTCAAATGGATGTTCGGCCACCTCCCGGGCCACCGCCTCCCAAACCCCGTGCTGAACTTCGGCACCCTCTTTCCGCTGTCCGTCGCCCATGACGGTGGAAGGCTGTGCCGGCAAGTGCTGTAGGGAGACCTCATAGACCTCGGCGCCCAGATCTTCCAACTCGTCCGCACGCGCCGTGGCCTCTGCACGCGTCTCGGCCACTACCAATAGGCGCCGACCAAACAAGGGCAGCTTCTCGACCCACGAGAGCTGGGCACGCAAGTCGACCGTCGCACCGAGCACAATCACCGCTGGCGCGCCGATGCCTTTCCGCCGCACTTCATCGACCACATCGCTCAGCGTGGTCTCAATTACCTGTTGCCACGCGCGCGTCCCCCAGCTGACCACAGCCACGGGCGTGTCCTCCGGCCACCCCTGGCGGCGCCAGTGCGCTACACGCTCGGCCAAGTGGCCTACGCCCATAAGCACCACCTGCGTAAGCGTGGGGTCCGCAGACGCATCCGTTGCGCTCTCCGCGAGCGATACCGCGGCTTCGTCCCCCGGAACAGGCCTCGGCGCCCCACACTGGGACTCGCCACGCTGCGGCTCGCCGCGGTGTCCCGTCTCCACCACGAACCCACGGGCACGATGGCGGTGCGTAACTGGGATGCCGGCATACGCAGGGACTGAAACGGCGGAGGTAACGCCCGGCACCACCTCCCAGTCGATCCCGGCCGCCGAAAGGGCTAACGCCTCCTCACCCCCGCGGCCAAAGACGAACGGATCGCCCCCTTTGAGGCGCACCACCGTCAACCCCTGCATGGCCAGGTCAATGAGCAAACGCTGGATTTCCGGCTGCGGCAAGGTGTGCAAACTGGCCTGCTTGCCCACGTAGATGCAGCGGCAATCCGGGCGGGTCCAAGCCAACAGGCGCGGAGACAAGAGCCGGTCATAGACAACGGCATCAGCCCGCTCCAGGAGGCGCCGGGCGCGGACGGTGATAAGGCCGGCAGCGCCCGGCCCCGCACCGACCAGATAGACTTTGCCAACACCTGGTGCGTGCATTCCCTCGCCTCCCGATGGTTTCAAGCCGTGTCATACCCCTGCCGGGGTTCCGTCGGCGGTCTTCGCCTCCAAGGCGCGTTCCCGCACCTGGTGCAGATATTCAAAGCCGACTCGTTCACAATAGTCACCAAACCGTTCTCCGTTCTTCCGCTCCTTCGCATACGCCGCAATCAACGGGCGCACCGCGTCCACCAACCCGTCGAGCGGAATCATCTCCAAGAACCGCCGGTTGACACGCGTGCCGAGGGAGTCGGCGCCAAGGAAGACGTCATACTTACCGAGGGCGCGACCGACAAATCCGATGTCCGCGAGGTACGGACGGGCACAGCCATTGGGGCACCCGGTCATGCGGATGGAAATCGGCTCGTTTTCCAGGCCGTACTCGGCAAACAGCGCCTCGAACTTCGGCAGGACCCCAGGCAGGGCGCGTTCCGACTCCGCAATCGCTAGCCCACAAGTCGGCAGCGCGGGACAGGCCATGGCCAACAGCCGGGTTTTCGGCATATCCTGCACCAGCTGAACCCCGGCCGCGCGCAGGCGCGACTCAATATCTTTCCGGGCATCCAGGGGCAAATCGGACAAAATCAGGTTTTGCTGCGTGGTCAGGTGAATCATGGGCCGGTATTCGGACACAATTTCACGCAACACGGTGCGCAGCTTAAGACCCTCTTTATCGAGGAGGCGGCCGTTTTCGATGTACACGCCCAAGTACGCCTTATCGCCGTACTCCCGCCAGCCGAGATGATCCTCCGCCGAATGCCAAACCAAGGGCCGGGGCGGATTCAGGCTGCGCCCGATGCGCGATTCCACCTCATTCTGGAACCAGTCGAGCCCGCGTTCGTCAATCAAGTACTTCATCCGGGCAAAGCGGCGGTTTTCGCGGTTTCCATAATCCCGCTGCACCGTGAGAATCGCTTCGCAGACCTCCACCAGCTCGTCCCGGGTGACAAACGCAAACGGGGTGGCCGCCCTGGGGTACGTTTTAGCATCGCCGGCGGTGCGTCCCATTCCGCCGCCGATGAGCACCGTATAGCCGACCAGCGTATCACCCTCTGCATGCGCGACCAAACCGATGTCATTGGAGTAGACGTCGCAGCAGTTGTCTCCTTCATAGGTCAGGCCAATCTTAAACTTGCGCGGCATGTAGGTGCGGCCGAACAATGGTTCCTCCGAGTCGCTGCGGTCTGGATTCCCCGCTTCCGGTCGCAGCCCCGACACCACCGCCTGCTCCAGCTCTGAATTGGCATCTCCGCCGTAGTTGGGGGTAACCTCCTGGCCGTCGAGCCAGATCTCATGGTACGCCTTCGTCTTGGCTCCAAACCGCGCGACCAACTTCAACTGATCTTGCCGCAGCTGACGGGCGACCGCGTCGTTCCGGGGCTCTGGACAGCTGGTGATGTTGCGTACCTGGTCCCCGCATCCCCCAAGCGTGGTAATCAGGGCCTCGTTCAGGGTACGGATGGTCTCCTTCAGGTTGGCCTTCAACACCCCGTGCATTTGAAACGTCTGACGGGTGGTGATGCGCAGG
Organism: Alicyclobacillus herbarius DSM 13609; assembly: GCF_000430585.1. Lineage (GTDB taxonomy): Bacteria > Bacillota > Bacilli > Alicyclobacillales > Alicyclobacillaceae > Alicyclobacillus_G > Alicyclobacillus_G herbarius. Next base: position 74,200 of record NZ_AUMH01000008.1, on the reverse strand, counting down.
GTTCCATTCCCGTATTCGTCCGCCAATTCATCAAAGCGCAGGTATTGATCTGCCGTCAGCTTGCCGCCCGGGATGCGTGCCCGCAGCATCAGCATGTAGTGGCGGTCTTTCCCCTCTTTTTTCAATTGCTTACGCAAATCCCGGTCGTCCTGTTGGTAGACCCCGTGAAACTTAAGAACCTGAACGTTCTCTTCCGAGAAGGAGGTCTTCCCGTCCTTTAACGCCTCTGCGATGGTTCCGCGCAGGTGGTTACTGTCGCGCTTGATGACCTCAATCTTGCTCTCTCGCGGCTCCGCCCGCAACTCTTTCTGCGTATCACTCATCTTGGCTCTCCACCCCCAATGGCCATTCTCGGCTTAACGAGACACCGAACTCCTCTCGAGTTCAGCCAGTCCTTCAATCAACACATCCGCCACTTCCGGGCGCGTAAATTTCGGCGAGGGCCGCTCGCCACTGCGCAGAATCTGTCGAACCTTCGTACCCGAGAGCATGATGCGGTCCTCCGGCCCGTGCGGGCAGGTCTTGGTCGAAGCCATCCCGTCGCACTTGACACAATAGAAACTGTGTTCAAAGAAAAGTGGCGTAATGCCCAATTCCTCGGGCGAGAAGTTGCTGAAAATCTTCTGCGAATCGTAGGTGCCGTAGTAGTTGCCAACCCCGGCGTGATCGCGCCCAACAATAAAGTGGGTGCAACCGAAGTTTTTCCGCACCATGGCGTGCAACACTGCTTCGCGCGGCCCTGCGTAGCGCATGGCCGCTGGGTATACCGCAAAAAACACCCGGTCTTTGGGATAGTACGTATCAAGCAGTACACGGTAGCTGCGCATCCGCACATCGGCCGGAATATCATCCGCCTTCGTCTCCCCGACGAGCGGGTTTAGGAATAGACCATCGACGATTTCCAAGGCACACTTTTGAATATACTCATGCGCGCGGTGAACTGGGTTGCGGGTTTGAAACCCGACTACGGTCCGCCAGCCCAAGCGCTCAAAAGCCGCGCGCGTCTCTTGCGGGTCTAAATAATATTCCGCAAACTCGGTCGGCCGTTTCCGGTTGAGAAGCTTGATAGGCCCCGCTACATAGAAGTCATCCCGCTCGTACAGTTTCCGCACTCCCGGGTGCGCCTCGTCCGTAGTCCGGTAGACCGCCTCGGCCTCCCACTGCTTATCCGGCTGGTAGACCTCGGTCACCTCAATCGTACCGTAGATGACCCCATCTTCCCCCACCAGTGCGGCCTCCTGGCCAATCTTTAAAGACAGCGCTACCGACTCGGGAACCGCGAGGGTAATGGGAATGGTCCAGACCGTTCCGTCCACGAGCCGCATCGTGTCCAGAATGCTCGCCCAATCCCGCTCACCGACAAATCCCGTGAGCGGAGAAAAGACACCAATGCCAATCATTTCAAGGTCAGACAGCGCCCAGCTATTGATCGGAATTTTGGGCAGCGTGGCCGCCTTGGCTAGTTGGGCCTCGCGTTCCTCCCCGGTCAACCGCCGATCCACCAGTTGTCCGCCGTGCGCTGCAATCAACTCCGACATGATGTACCTCCCAAACTCCATTTTCTATTTCATTAATAAGTTCCAGCTCGACCAACCGAGCATCATCAAAAGCGCAGCCTGAATCGCCTTTTCGGGTAGCCGGGCCGTCAGCCGGCTACCCAGCAGGATACCCGGGATAGAACCGATGAGAATGCTCGCCGCCAGGCCCAAATCCACGTTGCCAAAGGCAAAGTGAACCAGCGCAGCCACTGCGGTCACCAATACACCCTGCACCACATCGGTACCGACCATTCTTGCCGCAGCCATCGGATACAACAGCCCTAACATCGCAACCAAGATGGATCCGCTGCCAATCGACGTGGCGCCCACGATGGTTCCGGCCACCAGTCCCAACACCACTAAACGGGCGGCCGGTGGCCTGGCACCCACCTGCACCTTATGGGCATCAGCATGCCGCGACCGCCACCAGCGCCAAAGCATCGCGGCAATCGCAAGGATGTAGACCCCACCGAGAATGCGGCTCATCCATAAATCCAGTGCCGCCGCATTGAGATGGTGTTCCATCCATCCGATACCGAGGGACCCGAGGGCCGCCCCTGGCACACTGCCCAACGCCAAATACATCACGACGGTGAAGTCTACCGTGCGTTGGCGAATGTGCTGAATCGCTCCAACAAGTTTCGTGATGGATGCGTACAAAAGGTCAGTACCCACCGCGGTCGTTGGATGAATGTTAAACAGAAAAATCAGCATCGGCGTCATGATGGAACCGCCGCCCATCCCGGTCAGGCCAATCAGGGCGCCGACCACGAAGCCGCCGATGGACACTCGCAGGTCCATTCGGAATCACTCCGCTCTCTTCTCGTGCCGGTGGGTCCGGGCGGACCAAACTTTGCGCGGCGTCCACGCGCCAAGCCCATACCCGTTACTTGTGCAGGCCGCACTCCGTTTTGGCGAATCCAGCCCAACGGCCACTGCGCGGGTCTTCTCCTGGAGCCACTGGGCGCGTGCAGTGGAAACATCCGATGCTCGGATAGCCTTGGTCATGAAGTGGGTTGTAGGGGACATCGTGTGCCTTGATATAATCCCAAACCTCATCGTTCGTCCAGCGCACCAAAGGGTTCACCTTGACCAGACCAAACTTCTTGTCCCATTCAAACGTCTTTGCGTTCCGGCGTGTAGGGGCCTGTTCACGACGGATGCCGGTTATCCAGCCTTCGTGTCCTGCCAGCCACTCCGTCAGCGGCTGCACCTTGCGCAAAGCGCAGCACTGGTCGGGATCTCGCTTCCAGAGTTCGTCCCCGTACTGCTCTGCTTGCTCCGCCAGCGTCAGCTTAGCCCGCACCTGGTGCAGGTTGGGAATGCCGTAGCGCGCTTTAGCGCGTTCCACCAGTTCATAGGTTTCTGGAAACAAAACGTCCGTGTCCAGGTAAAACACCGAAGCGTTCGGATGGATATTCATCAACATGTCCAGCAGCACCATGTCCTCAGCGCCAAAGCTGCATGCAAACGTCAGACCATCAACCAACCGCACCGCTTCGCGTAGAATGTCTTCAGCCGGAGCGTTCTCGAATTCCTCTGCCAGGCGTTCAATCTCCTCGCGGGCCAGCTTCGTCCTCTCCACACCATACACCTCTAATTCCGATATAAATAGTATATCTTCTAGTTGCAATCAGTCTACGCCATCTCGTCGGGATCGTCAATAACCGATTTTTCAACTTGGAAAAGGCATAAAAAAACCACCCTGCATAGGCAGGGTGGCATATTCGAAACAGGTACTTTCGCTTACGGCCCTTCGGCCCCTCCGTACTAGGCAGAAACGCCGTGAGCCAAGGTCGGCGTCCGGTACGCCTTCCCCAGCGGTAGAATGGTTCGGCCGGCGGTGGTATTGAGGACGATGGCAGCTGAAGTATAGAGAGCCAACAAACCGCATAGTTCACCGACCCATCCACCAAGAGCTGACGAGCCGAGTACACCGAACTCGTGCAGGGCAAGTAAGAAAAACGTAATCCACAAAGTCAGAAAGACGAAGAACAGCGCTTTGTTGAGGTAGAACGTACCGAACCACAGGTACAGGGTAAGGATGCCGAAAAACAGGAGAAACACGCCCATTCCTGCTTTTGGAGCCGCTTTCACAATGAAGTAAAACGCCAGCCAAAACGCGCCATAGGACGAAAACGCCGTAGCACCGAACGTGTTGCCCTTGCGAAACTCCCACATTCCAGCCAACAACTGTGCACCGCCACCGTAGGCGATGGCTAATCCAAGCACGACACCCATCGCGTCTGCGCTGGTGACCCCTGCGTTGATCAAGCTGAGAATGCAGGTCGTGATGCCAAAACCGGCCAGTCCCAGCGGTCCTGGATCTGCAATCTTCACTTCATTGGCCATGGTGACGCCCCCTACTCTTTGTCTCGGTAGAGTTCCTTGAGCTGTTCAACCACGGACGGATCGGCCAGGGTCGTGGTATCCCCCAGGACCCGCCCCTCGGCAATGTCCCTCAACAGGCGCCGCATGATCTTGGCACTACGCGTTTTTGGCAACTCTGCCGTGAAGATGATTTCCTCCGGCCGGGCCATGGCGCCGATTTTCTCCACCACATGCTGCTTCAGCTGCTGAACCAATGCGTCACTGGTCTCGACGCCTTCCTTCACCGTGACAAACGCGGTAATGACTTGGCCTTTGACCTCATGGCTGCGTCCGATGACCGCCGCCTCGGCCACCGCCTGATGGTCGACGAGCGCGCTCTCGACCTCCATCGTGCCAATGCGGTGTCCGGATACGTTGATTACGTCGTCGATTCGGCCCAAGATCCAGAAGTACCCTTGCTCATCCACATGAGCGCCGTCCCCGGGCAGGTAGACCCCAGGGAACTTGCCGAAGTAGGTTTTTTGGAACCGCTCATCGTCGCGCCAGATGGTGCGCAGCATCGACGGCCACGGCTTATCGATAACCAGGTATCCGCCTTGCCCCGGCGCCACCGGTTTTCCTTCCTCGTCCACCACCTTGGCGGAGATACCGGGTACTGGCCGCGTGGCTGAGCCCGGTTTGGTCGTAACAATGCCGGGTAACGGGGCAATCATGGCGCAGCCGGTCTCCGTTTGCCACCAGGTGTCGGCAATCGGGCAGCGGCCTTGCCCCACGTGTTCGTGGAACCACATCCAGGCCTCCGGATTGATAGGCTCACCGACCGTGCCCAAGAGTCGCAGGGAACTGAGGTCATGGCCGGCCGGATACTGCGGTCCCCACTTCATAAACGTACGAATCAAGGTCGGCGCCGTGTAAAAAATGGTGACCCCATAACGCTCTATCATTTCCCAGAACCGTTCCCGATTCGGCCAATCCGGAGCCCCTTCGTACATGAGTACCGTCGCTCCCGCGGAGAGCGGACCGTAAACGATATAGGTGTGTCCGGTCACCCAGCCAATATCCGCAGTGCAGAAGTACACATCGTCATCCTTCAGGTCGAACACGCTACGCATCGACGTGTTGCACCCGACCAAGTACCCACCCGTGGTGTGCACGATGCCTTTCGGCTTCCCGGTCGTGCCGGAGGTGTACAAAAGGTATAAAATATCTTCCGCGTCCATGTGTTCCGCCGGGAAGGGCGTGGTCGGGGCGCTGGCCATCATTTCCTCCCAGCGCACGTCACGGCCGGGCTGATAAACCGCCCCGGAAGCCTCACCCACACGTTCGACCACCAACACCTTTTCAACCGGAGTTCCAGCCACCGCCTCATCCGCGTTAGCCTTGAGCGGCAGCAGGTTCCCTCGGCGCCAGCCGCCATCTGCCGTAATGAGCAGCTTGGCATCCGCGTCCAAGATCCGGTCTCGCAGCGACTGAGCAGAAAACCCAGCGAAAACCACCGAGTGAATGGCGCCAATCTTGGCACACGCGAGCATCGCGATGGGGAGTTCTGGAATCATCGGCAGGTAAATCGTAACCCGGTCTCCCTTTTGGACGCCTAACTGCTTGAGGACGTGGGCAGCGCGGTCTACTTCCCGGCCGAGCAGGTCATACGTATAGACTTTGACATCGCCCGGCTCCCCTTCCCATATCAGCGCCGCCTTATTCTTGCGCGCCCCCACCCGGTGGCGATCTACGCAGTTATACGCAGCGTTTAGGGTGCCTCCGAGAAACCATTTGGCGTGTGGGGGATTCCATTCGAGAACCGTGTGAAAAGTCTCAAACCAGTCGAGATGACACGCCTCGTCAGACCAGTATTGTTCCGGGTCAGCCGAAGCTTGCGCGTAGATGGCTGGATCTTGATAATTGGCGTTTGCTCGGAAAGATGGACTGGGTGGAAACGTTCGTGATTCTGCCAGTAGGGTGTCGAGATTTTTCGGTGTATTGGTCATGACCGACCTCCCCTTCCTTGGTCTTACAGACTGGACACACGAAATCACCCCGGGGCACACAAGTGTTTCAAAAGATGAGGAGATATAAATGTTATATTCATAATACTCGATATCAACTGAATTGAGAACCGCCCGCCGTGACTGGAATCCTCATCTTGAAATCTTGCATCTGGGATAACGTCCGTGCTCTGGGGAGGGCTATAAATTTCTCCGTGATATAGGCCTGTTTAAAGTCTATATTGTACTAAATTTTATGCTTTATAGATCGATAGCTGTTCGACGAGCATTGATCCTATCCTCAGCCAATTCAAAGTGCCGTGCTACCAGACGACAGATTTTTTGTATAGATTCGAACATTTGTCTTTGCAATCTTGATACCTTTTCCAGGCGCTCAACTGTATCTACCTCTCCGACGTCGTTGATCTGTTTATGCACTGCAAAAATGACCTGTTGGGTAAATGGAACAATGCACTCATCAACCGCGTACTTGCGAAACGCGTTCGTATTTCGCTGAAACAATGTTTCAATAAAAGGAGGCAATACGGTACCTGGGTATTTTTCTTGCAGATAACATGCTTTTTCGACCATGCGACAGGTCCGGATGTCTTCGTCTGCCGCTTGCGCTAATTCATTAAACTGATCTCGAATCTGACGAATTCTATGCAACAAGGCCTTGTGCTTCGTCTCATCGGCTGCTGTGTTCGGAATTGTCGTGGCGGTTACGTAATGGTAAAGACATGTTGGAAGAGGTTTATGGCAAAATGCGGAAATGGCATCTTGCAACGTCATGACCTCCGTCCCTTGAATGTAAGCCCCTCCTTCCGTAGCGTCAATAAATCTCGTCTCAGGGTGTAAGCGAATCTGTTGTTCAAACCACGTCTTGAACTCATACCAAGTTTTTGTTGTCGCGACAGGTTTTCCGTCAATCCCAGGGACAGAATAGGTGGGCTGAGCCTGAAGGAGTTGTACTTGCTCCGTCAGGTAAGCTTCCGAGTACGCCGATAACCGGCTATGGGTAACCTTGTTCGGACCAAAGGCAAGGTCCTGGCCAACGAAGATAATGGGATTTGCACCTAACCACAGAGCGAATTCAAACGCCAGATGAGCCGATGACCCCCCACCGTTGAGCCCTTCGAGATCGTCTGAAATAGACTCCTGGATCCACTTGCCGGTGGATTCCCCTTTACGAAACACCGGTACCCATGGACCCGAAAACCGACGGGGAATTCTTGGGTCAATCAAAGTCAATCCTACGAGTACCAGTTCGGGTGGAAGGTGCTCATGTTCGAAGTGGATATGATACACGTTCGGAGTGCGTTCCGTCACGCAGACGGCGTCTGGACAAATACTTTTCTTTAAGCAAGGACGAAGCGCAGATTCGGCCGTCAAAATGAGAGATTTTCCTATCGCCTGAGCAAGAGTATCAATATTCTTGTCGAGGGACGGGCCATTTGCAACAATAAAGGCGGGCCTTCCGGCAAACGCACCCCGAAGCGAGCTCAACGGGACGCTGGAGAAGATTTTCTCAACATTATCCAGTGTGTTGTACATTCCAACCAGTGTGTCGTGAACCGAGTTCCCAACCCCACTCAAGTGAAGCTCCAGATTATTCCATATCCACTCATGAACCTCAAGGTAAGTTGCTTTTTCATTCCGATGAGCCAGCCAGGTGAAGAATGACGCTGGCTTGGTGGCCCGGAGTAAAAAGTCGGCTGTAAGAACCTCTCCCAGCTGCTCGCGCATCTGCTGCATGTCACCCACCACAAAATGAACGGATGGGTCCGTCAATAACGACCGCATGTCGATACGACTTAACATGGCATAAAACAGATCAACATTCCGTTCAAAAATGACGGTTTCAGTATAGGGTTTCTTTCTCTTTGCATATTCCAATAACGGATAACCAAAGCCGCATCCGTAGATAAAACTGACCATCACATCTTTGTAGTCCAACGTTTCAGCCCATCGCTTCGCCTCATCCCACGGATCGACAAGACTGTTCGTATGAACGAAAGCGTCTCCGAGTTTCACTCGAGCAACTGGCCAACCTTGCCGCCCAAGTATAATTCGAACCGATTGAGGGAGGTCGCTGCTGGGTTCGATACTTGGTAAAATCCTCCGAATAGATTCCGGCAGGCAATTCAGGTTGTCTTCAAGAATGGGATTGTTCAATTTCAGTGTCCCCTCTCCCTACACCGTATTCGCACTTTAAAAGGGGTAATATCTCATATTCCACAATGTCCGTCGCCCGGATGACATCAGAGTTACACAAATATTCAATCATTTTATCCAGCAGCCCGCTTATCTGGTCCATGGTCTCAGACTTGATACCCGTTTCACCCAATGCCTCCCGCTCCAACGCATTGAGCCATAACAGACACGCTTTTTGGAACCAAGTGACTCCTTCAGAATCGTCACCCCTACGCCATGCCGTACAACCTTGTTCTATAGAGGAGACGAAATCGGGCACCTTAGTCGTATGCATCGTGATCTTCCTTTCTCCACCGATCCATGACAATGTCGGAACCCTTATCGAAAAACCAGTCGGTGTTGAGCATCGTGGTTCGACTCAACCACTCATTCGCCTTGTGAAAAACCACAACAGGTGCGTGAATCCGAACTACGTCATCGGAATTTAGCAAGGGACTGGGATTGGAAAGCAGCCATGCATACCATTTCTCAATCGCGGATTGCAATTGTTGGCGCGAATCAAGCCAGTGTGATGGGTCCATCGTCTCGTCTCCCCCGGCTTCATGACCGGATTTTTCCCGGTACAGTATTTGCGATCCCGTTTGTATGAACCAGTGTGTGTCTTCCAATAGTCGTGATAATAGACTCATTGCGCGATGTTCGAATTCCGTGTTTCTAAAATGGAAACTTTCGTTCTGGGTGCTGCTGAATTTGTCCCTGAGCCAGATATACCAGTCTTCGATTTTTTGTCTGCATTGATGTGTCGTGGCTGCTCGGACTTGACCGCTCATTGATCTGCTCCCCCATGCTGGGATCACCGTCAATATAAGCAGCAGCTCGCTGAAGTGATTGGATGATGGCCCAAGGTACCGTGGTTGCACGGGGAACGAACGATGGGTCTCTGCCGTGTCAGATGACAAGGACATAGATATAATGACGGATATCGCAGTGGAGGGGACGATGTAGCCGTGAGTCACAAAGGAAAGAGGCCTATTTATGTATGCCGCAAGCGCAAAACGAGGACGAAGACGGAACCACGCATCTTCAAGCCTGCCCTCTCAACCATCTGCGGCCACACCGCGACAGACCGTCGTTTGTGTCCATCAGAAACCTACTCGCACAGAAAAATCCGGACAGTATCGAGCACACGGAAACGAAACAAACTTCCCCGCACCCTGATATATGGACAGTATGATGGAAAGGCCCTGCCAGTGAAGGTCGATAAAAAAGGGAGGCTTGAGACGCGTTCAAAGATCGATGTTCGCACAAAAAATCTCGCCTTTGTCGAACACAGATACACAGTCATCGCTACAAACCAGTTCACTCCCCTTCCACTGGAAGATATAAGCCACTCCATCCAATATGTATATTTGGTGCATAATATGGGCGACGCCGATGCCGAAGTCTATGTTCAGATTGGAACTGACCATGAGAACTTGGCGAACGACCTTGACGGCATTCTGACCATCCCAGCAAAAGAGACAACCATTGTCACCCCACTTCGTTTTTCCAAACTCATAAGGCTGCTATATCGCTCTTCTGAGGAAGACCAACGGACAAAATTGCGGATTGTATTTCAGTCCCAAATTCTCAACTGAATAAATCCAGCACCCTGTCCGCTGCCTGTTTTTCTAATCAATCATCTTGTTCAGAAGCCGTGCGATTTGACACGAATACCTTTCCGCGGATTTCTGCATGAGTCCTGACGTCAGCAAGGCATAGGCCCATTCCAGTCGGCCAATCTGCTCTCCAACAGAGGCAATTGAGCAGATTGTGGACGGATCGGCAAGGTCAAAGATCCGGGATAACTCTCGTATTCCGTCCGGCCAATCGAAGCGGTCGGCAATCAACATCACCAGCTGCCTCATACGGGTGAAATCATTCGGCTTGGCCCGCAAGCAGTTGAGACAGGCGTGCACTGCGTCTCGATGCCTCTCTTGCCGTATACAGATTTCTAGAATCCCGCGCCAGGCGAGATACGTGCCCGTTCCCTGCAAGTGTAAATAGCAGGAAGGTGACTCACCTATCTCCAGGCAGTGTCTCCACTTGCTTTCGGCTTCCTCCAGATAGCCCTGTTGAAAGTCGATGCACGCAGAAAAATAGTAGAGATCTGTAAAATCCGGATATACTTCGATAGCAGTGGACAGCTCCCTCTGAGCCTCGTCCAGTTTGCCCAGTTCGTACAAACAGATGACCAGCTTATAGAGAACATCGGAATGCAAGGGATTTGCCGGGGACCATGCAGATTTGAGGGGACGAAGGGACGCCAGCGCCGCTTCGTATTGAAGCCCTTCGATATGACACACCCCTTCGCAGTAACGAAGAAAAGTGTGGTCCTTTTCTCCGTCCGCCATGGACCGGATAATTCGTAAATTCCGTTCATATTTTGCCTTCATGGAACACGGGTCCTCATACCCGTGGTGCCGAATGAGAATGTCGGACACTGGAATTTCCGACAGAGGAACCCTCTCAGCCAAGGATTCATCCACCGTCTCATGGATCCGCCCTCGGAACTTATAGTGTCTCCGGTTTCGAAACAACATCAACTTGTAATCGACAACGGTTGCTTGCTCACCGTGCGCCACAACAGGACTTTCATAGCGTAAATACGCCCCCTCTGCAGAAGTTGTGCGAATGAATGATTGAATTCGTTCCATGGATTCCGCAGGGATCTCATCGTCACAGTCCAGACACAGAACCCACGTCCGCGTAGCGTGTCGAAGCGCCGTATTACGCGCAGCACTGAAATCATCTGCCCACGGGGAATCAATCACTTTTGCCCCATAACGCCTCGCTATCGTCACCGATTGATCCGACGAACCCGTATCTACCACGACGATTTCGTCTGCGAATGAAGTCACCGTTGGAAGAAGGCGCGCAAGGTTCTCTGCTTCATCCCGGCAGATAATACAGACCGAAAGCGAAGGGTTGAAAACAAGCACCGCCTCATCCCCCCAAAAACGAAAATTAAACATTTGGTTAGCGGCGTATGTCGTTGTTCCACGAAAGCTCCCCGCATTATATGTCAAAGGCACGTAAATAGACAGTCCATCGGGTCAGTGCCGCCCCGAACAAGGACATGATTTACGGTGAGGCTGATATTGTTCGTGTCAAAGCCGTTGATCTTCAGCTTTTTGGTTGACTAACTACACAAGGAGATGAAAGGTATTGGCTACCAAAGTCTTTTCAGAAGTGGCTTCGTCGTTCTTGACGCAAGTGTTCCAGACGACCGCATCCAATTTGCGAACACAGGTATTCCAGTCGGCTCAATCTAACCTGAGGGCGCGTGTGTTCCAGTCCGCCCACTCGCTCCTGCAGGCTGGCGTGTTCCAGTCGGCTCAGTCCAACCTGAGGGCGCGCGTGTTCCAGTCCGCCCACTCGCTCTTGCAGGCTGGCGTGTTCCAGTCGGCTCAGTCCAACCTGAGGGCGCGCGTGTTCCAGTCGTTGGCCTCTCTGCTGCGGGTTACGTTCGTTCAGTCCATCGCATCCACGGCACCGTATGTGCAACTTGGGGGCCGTGCCACGGTGAGCACCGCTTCGACACGCGTAGTCTCCTCCACTGCAACCTATGGGTTTGGGTTCACCCAAAACGTACTTCAACTATCGGCCTTCACATTTACAGTGCAAAATGCGGGCGCAACGGGAAACATCAACGCGAAGATCCAGCTGAGTGCCGATGCAACAAATTGGTACGACGATCCTGGTTCGACGGTACAAACCCTGACCGCAGGAAAAATCTTCACCTTCACACCAGGGCGGTTTACCAAATACGCACGGATCGCGTCGAAAAAGGCAGATGCGGCCGGCAGCACCCTGCTGACGTTCGCGCAGGGCCATGTGTAATTCCTTCGTAGTTGTGCGTCTGGCCCTGGATTCCGTCTTCCAGGGCCGACGTACCTAGGAATTGATTTACCAGGAAAGGTGATTGTCCGTGAGAATGTGCAACCATATCTTGGTGGCCCCTACGGATTCGTTGGAAGAGACCATCCAGATTATCGACGCGGATGCGAGACAAATTGCCCTGGTGGTGGATACAAACGCACGATTGCTGGGAACCGTGACGGATGGCGACGTGCGGCGGGCCATCTTGCACGGGATCGGCTTGCATGAACCTGTTCACTTGGTCATGAACAAAAATCCCATCGTGATGACCCAGGGCACGTCGTCACAGACGGTATTTTCCATAATGATCCGTCAAGGAATTCGACGGATTCCCGTACTCGATGGGCTAGGTCGAGTTATCGGTTTGGAGGTATTTGAAGATTTTGTCCAATCCCCGAAACGGGAAAACTGGGTCGTGATCATGGCCGGAGGGTTGGGTACACGACTCGCCCCGCTCACCGACGAATGCCCGAAACCGTTGCTCAAAGTCGGCCCGAAACCTATCCTGGAAATCATTTTGGAGTCTCTCATCGCTCACTCGTTCTGTCGATTCTTCTTCTCGGTCAACTACAGAGCGGATATGATTGAGAGTTATTTTGGCGACGGCAGTAAATGGGGAGTGCAAATTGAGTACCTTCGTGAAGTGAAGCGCCTGGGCACTGCCGGTGCACTGTCCCTGCTTCCAGATGAACCACGCCTGCCGTTTATTGTGATGAACGGGGACCTGTTGACGAGCGTCGACTTCAGTCAGCTGCTGGAGTTTCATGCCCAAAATCGAAGCATGGCAACCATGTGCATCCGACAACATACCCACACCATTCCCTACGGAGTTGTGCAGGTGGATGGTCACCGCTTTGTCGGCGTGGAAGAAAAGCCGGTTCAGCGCATGTTTATCAATGCCGGTATCTATGTTCTAGAACCACAAACGATATCTCTGGTCCCGAAAGACAGGTACACAGATATGACCAATCTGTTTCACCTCCTCCTTTCACAAGGTCATCCGGTGAGTGTCTTTCCGATTCGAGAATACTGGCTAGACATCGGGAAGATGGACGATTATGTGAGGGCCAACCAAGAGTATGGTGAGGTGTTCTCATGAACGCTCTCATCGTCGGGTTTGGATCGATTGGACAACGGCACGGTCGGATTCTCGCCGAACTCGGGTGTCCGGTCGCCGTGGTGAGCCACCGTGATGGTTGTCCTTTTCCTGTGTTTCGGACGGTGAAAGATGCACTGGAGACGTTCCAACCGGGGTACGTCGTCATCGCCAATCGGACATCCGAACACTACGGCACGTTCGCTGAACTGTCTGCGCAAGCATATGATGGGGTTGTGCTCATTGAAAAGCCGTTGTTTGCAACCCCGTACAGACTGCCACTCCATCCACCAAAGAAGGTGTTTGTGGGTTACAACCTCAGGTTCCACCCTGTTCTGCAGCAACTCAGGTCGCACCTTGAGGGACAGTCTATCCTCTCTGCACAAGTGTACGCGGGACAATATCTGCCGACGTGGCGCCCGGACGACTACCGGAACCATTATTCTTCGAAGCGCAGTGAAGGAGGAGGAGTCCTGCGGGATCTCAGCCACGAACTGGATTATGTGCAGTGGCTGTTCGGTCCATGGACAAGAATCACCGCTATCGGTGGTCATTACAGCCACCTGGAAATTGACAGCGATGATGCCTTTGCACTCCTTATGAGTACGAACCAATGCCCCATCGTAAACATACAAATAAACTACCTTGACCGATTCCGTCGGCGAGAGGTCCTGGTCAACACAGACACGCATACGTACCGGGCAGATCTGGTGCGCCACACGATTCAAGTCGACCACTCTGTCGAAATGCTCCCCTGCGACTCCGACACCACGTATCGGGCCCAGCACACAGCCGTGCTCACGGGGGAACACGCCACGCTGTGCTCCATCCATGAAGCCCAAGAAACGATGGAGCTGATTGTCAAAGCGGAGCAGACCGCCAGTCAAGGAAGGTGGGTGACACGATGAAAAGGCTTTGTACAATCTGCGCTCGATCCGGATCAAAAGGGGTGCCCAATAAGAACATCCGAAGCCTACTGGGAAAACCGCTCATCGCCCATTCGATTTTGCAGGCCCAGGCGTCAGGTCTCTTTGACGAGATTGCGGTGAGCAGTGATGATCCTTCTATTTTAGAAGTCGCAAAGTCGTACGGAATCCAACAATTGGTGCTTCGACCACCATCCCTAGCAGCCGACGATACGCCAAAACTTCAAGCCATCGTGCACTGCGTCAAAGTCGTGGAACAACAGGTTGATAACCGGTTCGACACGATTGTTGACCTGGATGTGACCTCCCCCCTGCGCAACGTCGAGGACATTGTCGGGGCGGTCCTGCTCTTGGAAGAATCAGACGCCCCAAATGTGTTGTCGGCAGCTCCGTCTCGCCGCTCCCCGTATTTCAACCTGGTGGAGATGACGAAAGATGGGACCGTAACATTGGTTAAACCTCCAGCCGAGCCCATTGCCCGGCGACAGGACACCCCCGTTACCTACGACCTCAATGCGTCGGTTTATGTATGGAAACGCGATTGTCTCTTGGCCTGCAAAACGTTGTTCAACCCACGAACGCTGCTATACGTCATGCCGCCGGAAAGGTCCATAGATATCGATTCGCCCCTTGACTTCGAGTTGGTGGAATTCTTGATGCAGAAAAGGCGGGGATCCTGTGCGCATACCAACCTATCGCAGCCTCTTTGAACTGTCCGGGAAGACTGCCATCGTTACGGGTGGACTAGGGATTTTGGGGCGGCGCTTTTGCTCAGCATTAGCCGATTTCGGAGCCAATGTGGCCGTTGTCGACTTGGACGAAACCGAAGTGAACCGCTTCGCGCAAGCCCTTCAGGAGCAGTACGGAACCCACTGCACTGGCATTGCCTGCGACGTCGCCAACGCGGCATCGGTCCAAGGCATGGTGCAGAAAACCATCGAAGAACTCGGTCCCATCCATGTTCTGTTGAACAACGCGGCCAGCAAATCAGAGGATGTGAAAGCTTTCTTTTCGCCATTTGAAACCTATTCCCTGGAACAGTGGCGAAACGTGGTGTCCGTAAACCTCGACGGCATGTTTTTGGTTGCGCAGGCGGTCGGAAACCAGTTGATAAAACAGGGAACCGGCGGTTCAATCATACAGACGTCTTCCATCTACGGGATTATGGGACCGGACGATAGAATTTACGAAGGTGCCAACTATTTAGGAGTCGCCATTAACACCCCGGCAGTCTATGCAGCTACCAAGGCGGCGGTCGTCGGGTTGACCAAGTATTTGGCGACACATTGGGCCAAGTACGGAATTCGCGTGAACACCTTGGTACCTGGAGGCGTGGAGAGCGGGCAAAATGATACATTCATCAACAATTACGCTCACCGAGTTCCGATGCAGAGAATGGCACAGCCCCATGAACTCGTCGGCGCGGTTGTTTTCTTGGCATCCGAAGCTTCCAGCTATATGACCGGTCACAGCCTCATCGTCGACGGCGGTTTGCATGCGTGGTGATGGCCATTAGCCAAAGTGTCGCTGAACGGGATGGTCTGACTTCGTATCATTTGGCAGGCACACCCTTGACCACATGATGGTCGGGTACATGTCTGGTGACGACGGCTCCTGCTCCAATGGTGGCATGCCTGCCGATGACCATTTTTCTCGCGCGAGAGGCCCCTTGCAAGATGACCGACCCCGTTCCGATGTACGCGCACTCCTGAAGGTGGACGTTTCCAGAAACGTTTGCTCCTGGACCAATAGTGACAAAGTCTTCCACAACGCAGTCATGAGCAATCGTGCAGTTCTGATTATAAATGCCAAAATTCCCGCACTGAATGTCACTGGTCATACGAGCGCCGGCAAGCACGATGTTCCCAACCCTTCGGTGAAGTTCCAACGCTTGACGCCGACCAAACGTGGCCGCTGGGTGGACGATATTCACATACTGGAGGTCAGGATATCTCCGATAGACTTGTCGACGCAGCTCGGGACTACCAATCGCGATGACAAAGTGGTATCCCGCTTCGGCCAATGTCTCTACCGCGTCCTCGGAGCGGATTGGGAATCCGGAACGTTCCTTCACGGTCTTTTCCTTGTCAATCAAAACGACATTGTGATACCCGAGCTCCTGACAGATGTCCGCCACTTCCACCGCGAGCCCAGAAGCACCGAAAATCCCAATGTTCACTGTATTATCTCGTCCTTCTTAAAGTCCCTTCCCGCTCTTTTTCCTAATACATCCCAATAATATACGGGAGACAACCCAGTTCCAGGTCGTTTGACGGCCAGATTGTCTTCGTGAAAAACCTCACCCATCTGGATGGGACGCGCTGCCACAATGCTCCGACGAACCCACTGAGCGTTTTCGCTCTCCACGACTGTGGGCCGCTTGACGGGAGACCCCAAGGCCTGCTCAACCTGTCGAATAGCCTGGATCATGCTCTGCAACTCATCCGGTTCCAGAGATGCGCGGTGGTCGGGCCCTTCCATGCCGCGGTCCAACGTCAGATGCCTCTCAATCACCGCCGCTCCTCGCGCAACCGCCGCAATCGAGACCGCGATGCCGGATGTATGGTCGGAAAGTCCGACGGGCAATTGAAAAGCCTGACGAAGCGTATCCATCGCTCGCAAGTTCACGTCTTGGTATGGCGCCGGGTACTCTGACGTGGTGTGCAACAATATCACATGGTCTGCGAGCGCCTTCTGACCCACTTCGGAGCTGTATGCAAGACGCATGTCATGCAGGCTGGGCCGGCATCCGCACGGTTTTGTGAAACCAAAAGCGAGTACAGCCAACGCCTGTTCCACCTCTCCCAACGTGCACATCCCGGTAGACAAAATCACCTGCCTGCGAGTTTGGGCAATGTGCAACAGTAGGGGAGCGTTCGTCACGTCCCCTGAAGAGATTTTTACAATGGAAACACCGAGTTCATTGACCAACAGGTCTGCGCTGTCGCGGTCAAACGGGGTCGACAAAAACTCGAGGTGTCTCTTTTTGCAATAGTCGTATAGTTCCTGATGTGCCTCGGCCGACAGTTGGAATCTGCGCAGCATATCATATTGAGATTCGTCGATGTCTGTAGTATGCCTTTGATACTCGGGCTTCGGCGCATCCGTGCGTAATAACTGATCCGCCCGAAACGTTTGGAACTTGACAGCGTCCGCCCCCGCCGACGCCGCGGCGTCGACCAACTGTTTGGCCAAATCCAATGAGCCGTTGTGGTTGACGCCGATTTCAGCCACCACGAATGTACGAGAGAGATCCATCTAAATTCCCACCTCGAAAAACGGCTTGAGTTGTTGCCTCACTCCGCGATACAGGTGTCGTTTGATTTCCTGTACAATCTTCTGGCTGCTGGTTCCGTCACCGTAGGGGTTTTCGATCTTCCCATGGAATCGCAGTGCACAGTCGATAGCCCGGAGAATTGCGTCCGTCTGGGCCTCACAGTGAATGACGGAATTCCCTCTCAGCCTTCCCTTCTGTCGATCCCCGATGTCCACCGTCGGCCTGCCCAATGAAGGCACTTCACAAATTCCACTGGACGAGTTCCCGACCACGACGTCAACCCATCTGACGGCACTAAAGTAGTGTTGTTGGCCCAGCGAAATAAAGGCCTTGGCGTTCGAATGATGAGCCACGAAGTCGTCCACCATATCTGCCAGCACACGGCCCTCCGGATCCGCGTTCGGTTTGGTAAACAAAATCCCTGTCCCCTCGCCGAGACGATTCAACGCATTGAGTAGTTCGCCAAACTCCGTCGCTGAATCCCGCCGGCCCATCGTAACCGGATGAAACGTCACAAGAAGGTTTCGCGGGTGGAACTGAAACGCCAACGCACGCTCCAACTCCTTCCGAGACAACAGCCTCAATCGCCGAATCGCATCGATACCCGGGTGCCCAACGTTGAAGACACGCGCTGGGTCTTCACCGAGTTGGCACACGCGCCGGCGTGAACCTTCATTGGTGACGAAATGCAGAAAGGCCATTTTTGTGATGCTGTGACGGATAGATTCGTCAAACGCCCCCTCTGTGACATCGCCACCTCCGATGTGGGCAATCGGGATTCGCTCAATGAATGCGGCCAAAGCTCCCGCAAACGTCTCAAACCGATCACCCAAAACAACCACCATGTCCGGCTGCAGCCTTTGCAGGGTATCGGCAAACCCGATGACGCCCAGGCCAATAGATTTGGCCACACCTACCGGAGTATCACTGGAAACCAATATTTCGACCTTTTCGTCAATCTCGAATCCATCTCGCTCAATGGCTTGGTACGTCAACCCGAACTCCGGCGAAAGGTGCATACCGGTTGCGACAATTCGCAGTTCAAGCTCAGGATCGTCCCGAATCCTCCGCATCACACCATACAAAAGTCCGTATTCTGCACGGCTGCCGGTGATGACACAGATCCTACCCTTCGCCATGATGCCCTCCCAGAAATGAACTGCTTGGAATGTTCACGGTTCTTTGCGCCAAACTTTCAGCCACAGACAGATCCATGCGTGGACATCCCTTGTACATCTCAAGCTGGTGTAAGGGCGTCCAAAACGGCCGCGTCATCACGCCGGCGCGGTGGGTCTGTTCAAGCACGTCTTCCAAGTAATTAGCAAACGGTTCATCAAGAATCAGGGCATTCATCCAGTAGTTGCTGCGCGCAAACTTCGGCTCGCTGACCCAGCGATACCCGACCGCCCCTTCAAAAGCCTTTTGATACGCCAGAGCCAGCTCTCTCTTTCGGCGCACCAAGTCTGGCAAGCGCCTTAATTGAGCAATCCCGAGTGCAGCGTTGAGATTCGGCATCCGGTAATTGTACCCAATCCGGTCGTGCACAAACTTCCACCGATGTGGTCGTTTCGCCACCGTCGTGAGGTGTTTCGCCATACGCGCCAGGCTCTCGTCGTGGGTGAGGATGGCTCCCCCGCCGCCGGTCGTGATGATCTTGTTGCCATTGAAACTGAGAGCTGAAAGCTTCCCCCAACTCCCGGTATGGCGGCCCTTGTAAAAGGAGCCAAGGGACTCCGCCGCGTCCTCGATAAGTTCCAGTTTGTAACGAGTGCACAATTCGACGAGCGGATCCATATCCACTGGGTGGCCAAAGGTGTGCATCGCGACCACCGCTTTGATCCTGCGGCCAGTGACCCGATTCCACGAACCTTCTGCACGGATCTCGGCAACCTCCTTGAGGTGGTCAGCTAGTTTTCCTGGATCCATCCCCAGTGTTTCTTCGGAGCAATCGACCACGTGCGGAATCCCGCCGCAATACGAAACCGCGTTGGCTGTCGCCACGAATGTCAGCGCGGGAACCAACACCTCATCACCCGGTTCGACCCCGGCGAGCAACAGGCAAATGTGCAGGGCAGCGGTTCCATTCACCGTAGCCATGGCATACGCAATCCCTGTATACTCCGCCAGCCCCCTCTCAAACTCATCCACCAGTGTACCGGCAGAAGATACCCAACGTTGATCGAGACACTCTTTCACAACCGCCCATTCGCTTCCGTCAAAATCAGGCTCGTGGAGGGCTACGGGTTTCTCCGTCTCTCGAACCACATTCCGCAGTCGGGACAAGATGTCGGCGACCAACTGATCCTTCGTCATAGGTTGTACATGTATGGCTTGTAGCCACGTAGGTTTGTTGGATCCGTAAACCACGCCACCGTCTCTTGCAGTCCTCGTATCAGCCCTTCCCGGCCGCCATAGGTTGGAACCCACCCGAGCAATTGTTGGGCTTTCGAAGTATCCGCCCATAAGCGCTCCACTTCACTGCCTGGTGGACGAAGCCGATTCGGCTCCACTTCCACTTCGACGTCAACTCCCATCACGTCCGCAATCAGGTGTACAAGATCGCCGATGGAAATCTCATGGTTGCTGCCAACCTGGATGACTTGACCCACGGATTGATCCGACTCCGCTATCGCCACAAATCCACGGACCGTGTCTTTGACGTACGTAAAGTCTCGTGTCGGCTGCAGCGCCCCCAATCTGATTCTCGTTGTCCCGCTCGCAATTTGTGCAACAATGGTAGGAATGACAGCCCGCAGCGACTGCCTGGGACCGTACGTGTTGAACGGACGAAGGATGGCCACTGGCATGCCAAACGAGTGGTGAAAGGACAGCGCCAACTGGTCGGCCCCAATCTTGGTCGCCGCATAAGGGGACTGGCCCTGTAGAGGATGCTCCTCTGTTATGGGCACCCATCTGGCAGTGCCGTAAACTTCGCTAGTTGAGGTATGGATAACTTTTTGGATTTCCAAATCTCGAGCTGCTTGAAGCACGTTCAGCGTACCCTTCACGTTCGTCTCCACGTAGCTTTCTGGTGCGTGGTACGAATACGGAACCCCAACCAGTGCGGCGAGATGGAAAACCGTATCGCAACCAGACAACGCCTCCTTAACCATGCAAGAATCGCGAATATCCCCTGCAACAATGTCAATCTGCGACATGACATCCTTTGGTAAGTGTTCAATCCAGCCAAACGAGTTCAATGAGTTATAAAACACAAACGCTCTCACATCGGCCCCAACGCGGACAAGCTGTTCAACCAGGTGCGAACCAATAAATCCGTCCGCCCCGGTGACCAGTACACTCTGATGGGCGAGCTTCACCGCTCATCCTCCAATCTTTGGAACCAAGAAACTCCTCCTTCTGTGCCAGCTTATTCACCGGGCTGCCGCTTTGTTCCGCCAGAAAATGTCAATGCGGGTCATGTCAAGGTCAAATTCGAATACACCGTGAGTCGTTTTACGTTGTCGATTCCTCCAGGGGCACTAAGAAAAGAGGCCTGGATACCCAGACCTCTTTCAAACTCCCGTTGCCTTCAGTGGGAAAGCCGAATCGCCAAGGAGGAAGCGCCATCTTCGGGGACAATGCGCACCCCACGCTCTGTCCTCTCGACGCCGCCTCCCTCGACGCTGGCCACGTTCTGCACTCCGTTCAGGAGCACGGTCCACGGCTTCACCGCCCCGTCCACCCGGAAGTCGATGCGATTTGCGTGACGTTCGGCCACCGCCTTGGCACGTCCGGAGGCGCCAGGAGTGTACACGGTGGCTTCCGCCCTATGTTCGTCCTCCAGCGCGAACACCTCATAGCAGACACCGTCGGTATAGTCGTATTCCGCCTTATCCGATCGCGATCCGGTCGCCAAAATGGTGTTGCCGCGCACGAACAGGGGCAGGCTGAAATAGTCGTAACGGCTGCGCAGCCAGCGGCCCCCGACCACCTGCTCACCGGTCAGGTAGTGAGTCCACAGCCCTTCCGGCAGGTAAAAGTCAACCAGGCCATCGGGCGAGAACACCGGCGCCACCAACAACGAGTCCCCCAGCATGTACTGACGGTCCAACGTGTCACAGGCCGGATCGTCCGGGAACTCAAGGAACATCGCCCGCATCATCGGAATTCCTTCGGTATGCGCTGTGACGGCCTGCCCGTAGAGGTAGGGCATCAGCTTCAACTTGACGGTAGTGAAGTGGCGCAGGACATCGACTGCCTCCTCGTCAAACAGCCACGGCACACGGTAGGACGAGCTCCCGTGCAGGCGGCTGTGGCTGGACAAGAGACCAAAAGCAATCCAGCGTTTGTAGACGTCTGCGGTGGCTGTTTCCTCGAAGCCGCCGATGTCGTGGCTCCAGTAGCCAAACCCACACACCCCCAAGGACAGCCCGCCGCGCAGGCTTTCCGCCATCGACTCATAGCGCGCATAACAGTCGCCACCCCAGTGGACCGGGAACTTTTGTCCACCTGCGGTCGCAGAGCGGGCAAACACCACCGCTTCACGCTCGCCGCGCTTCCTCTGCAAGAGCTCAAACACCGTCTGATTGTAGAGGTAGGTGTAGTAGTTATGCATCTTTTGCGGATCCGCCCCGTCGTGATAGGCCACGTCGGTGGGAATGCGCTCGCCGAAGTCGGTTTTGAAGCAATCCACCCCCATGTCGAGGAGAGGCTCCAGCTTGCTCTGGAACCAGGTCCGGGCCGCTGGGTTCGTAAAGTCGACCAAGCCCATGCCTGGTTGCCACAAATCCCATTGCCAGACGTCCCCATTCGGCCGTTTGAGCAGAAAGCCCTGGGCGGCCGCCTCATCAAACAAGGGAGACTTCTGCCCGATGTACGGGTTAATCCAAACGCAGACGTGCAGCCCCTTTTCCTTTAGTCGCCGGAGCATGCCTTCTGGGTCAGGGAAGACCCGCTCGTCCCAGGTAAAGTTGCACCACTCAAACTCCTTCATCCAGAAGCAGTCGAAGTGGAAGACGTCGAGCGGAATCCCCCGTTCGGCCATTCCATCGACGAAGTGGTTGACCGTCTGTTCGTCGTAATCGGTGGTAAACGATGTGCTCAACCAGAGGCCGAACGACCAGGCCGGCGGCAGGGCGGGTTTGCCGGTTAAATCGGTATAGCGACGGATGACGTCTTTGGGTGTCGGGCCATAGATCACAAAGTATTCCAGCACCTCCCCGGTGACAGAAAACTGTACCCTGGACACCTTCTCCGATGCGACCTCAAACCCTACGTGTTCCGGGTGGTTGACAAACACCCCATAGCCGCGGTTGGTGATGTAAAAAGGAATGTTTTTATACGCCTGTTCGGACCCGGTGCCGCCATCTTCATTCCAGATGTCAACCACCTGTCCGTTCTTGACAAACGGGCCAAACCGTTCGCCCAGGCCGTACACGCATTCGCCCACGCCCAAGTCCAGCTCTTCCTTGACGTAGGGTGTCTCTTCGTTCATCCGGATGTAGGCCATCGCCTTGCTGCCGCTGCCGGTCAAGCGCCGCCCGTCTCCGAAAAAGTCCATTTGAAACCGACGCTTGTTTACCCGCACAGACAACTTGCCAGAGGTGAAACGAACCGTGTCCTCCGTCTCCTCCACGGCTACAGGAACCGGATGGTCCGCCAATTCAAACTCGGGGCCCCGCATCTTGCCGCCGCGAAAGTGCTCCACACGCACACGGATTACGTTCTCCAAGGGGGACGACAGGTGTATCGTCAGCAGGGGTCCTTGTAAGGTCGCGCCGCGGTGAACGATGGGGTGGCAGGGTGCATATAAGACCAGAGACCGCTCGCGATGGTCGACTGTATGCACCTCTGCCGGCAGGTGCATGTCCACCCCGGGGCGGTTGAGCCAGTTCCCGTTGCTGAACTTCACAGGCTTCTCTCCTTTTCCGTCGATGATGCGCGTACGGACGGCCGGGGTGCTCCAGCCGTCCGTTTTTCAGCTGATGTGTACAATGTGCTGCAGTCTCCTGGCCGCCGGTCAGAAGTGTACGTGCGTGGATGCTCGGTCCAGAGTCAACGGACGCCAAGCAGCAGTTCGACGACCAACTGGTCGAGCTTCTCGTACTTGTACCCTTTCTGTCCGTACGCCACGCGGTCAAACGCCTGTGTGCGCAGACGGTTGACCGTGTCCGTCGAATACACAATCGAGTGCCCATCGTCTTCCGCCTGGATTTCCTTGAGCAAGCCCTGAATCTCCGCGTCTTGGTTGAACCGCTCCACCTTGTCGCGGAGGATAAGGTAGTTGCGGATGCAGCCACGGGCAAAGTCCTTTACCCCTTCGAGGTCTTCACTGCGGTACGCGTGTGCGTCAAAGTGCCGCATGCCTTGATAACCGGCATCCTCCAGCAGCTTGACCAGGTAGAAGGTGGCCTTGATGTTTTCCGATCCAAACCGCAAATCCTGGTCAAAACGCCCGATTTTCTGATCATTCAGGTCGATGTGGAACAACTTGCCGGCCGCCAACGCCTGTGCCACCTGATGGTGGAACACCAGACCCGCCATCTGTTCATGCGCCACTTCCGGGTTGACGCCGACCATCTCGGGATGGTCAAGGGTGGCGATGAATCCGAGCATCGCGCCGGTCGTCGGTAGGAACAAATCCCCGCGCGGCTCGTTGGGCTTTGCCTCGAGCGCAAACTTCAGGCCGTACTTATGATCCAGTACGTATTCACACAAAAAGTTGATCGCTTCCTGATACCGTTTCAGCGCATCGCGCGGGTCTTTGGAAGCATCCACTTCTACACCCTCGCGGCCGCCCCAAAGCACGAACACTTCCGCGCCCAGCTCGTGCGCCACGTCAATCGCGTCGATGGTCTTGCGAATCGCGTATTCCCGCACCGGCTTGCGATTTGACGTGAACGCGCCGTCGCGGAACACCGGATCAGTAAACAGATTGACGGTCATCATCGGCACCTTGAGACCGAGAGATTGTGCCTTGTCCTTGAACTGGCTGACAATCTGGTCGCGTTCGGCCAAAGTCGCGTCGATTGGAATCAGGTCGTTATCGTGCAGGGTGACCCCGTAGGCCCCGACTTCCGCCATCAGTTCCAGGTTGTCCAAGGGATTGAGTACCGGACGCACCTCGACGCCGAACGGATCGCGCCCGCGGTTGCCGGTGGTCCACAAGCCAAACGTAAAGTGATCTTCGGGACGGGGGGTGAAATTGCTCATTGATTCGCCAACTCCTTTTACTCAACGTTGCTGTCTCCATTCACTTTGACGCTTAGACGAGCGGTGCATCGTGTACTGGCCGCCAACGAGAGTTCTACGCGTCCAACGCGCGCAGCGACGAAAACACCGGCTTAAGCGCTTGGTACGCCTCCTGGTACAGCCGGTACTGGCGGTCATAGCGAGACTGCCAGGTGAGATTGGGTGCGACCGTATCGGCCACTTCAATCCAGGCCGCGATGTCCTCAAGCCCGATAACGCCAGCGCCCAGCGCGGCGAGGATGGCTGCCCCGTAGGCCGGTCCCTCGATACCGTGGACGATTTGAATCGGACGTCCCAAGACCGAAGCCAGGATTTCCACCCAAAGCCGTCCTTTGGCGCCGCCGCCGGACACCCGCCAGGTGTCGGCCGCCATGCCGCTCGCGGCCAGGCACGCCCAGCAGTCCCGCAGGCTGAAGGCGACCCCTTCGAGCACGGCTCGCACCATCTCTGGTCGACCGTGCCGCCAGTCGAGGCCAATCCAGCTGCCGCGCGCGTCCGCGTCCAAGTGCGGCGTCCGCTCGCCCAAGAGGTAAGGCAGAAAGAGCACACCTCCGGCGCCCGCCTCCGCCTGTGCCGCCTCTCGCGTCAGCAGGTCGTACACGTCTTGGCCCGATAAGCTGGCGGCCGCATCCTCCACCTGGGCCAACTGGCGCCGATACCACTGGAGCGATCCGCCCGCGGCCTGGGTCACGCCCATCGTAAACCACTGCCCAGGTACCGCGTGGCAGAACGTATGCACACGGCCGAGCGGATCGCGAATGGGATGATTGGACGGGCTGAGCACCACGCCCGAGGTGCCAAGGACTACCGAGACGGTACCAGGGTCCACGATGCCAAGGCCAATGGCTCCAGCCCCCTGATCGCCCGCACCGGCGACGACCGGAACACCCGGCGGGATGCCGAGGACGCCCGCGGCCTCCGGCGTCACCCGCCCGGCCACAGAGCCCGATTCAAACACCTGTGGCAGCCACGCCATGGGAATGTCCAACGCTTTGCACATCTCCTCCGACCAGTTCCGCGCGGCCACGTTAAACAGGAGAGTGCCCGACGCGTCACAGACATCGGTGGCCCGCACCCCGGTCATGCGGAACCCGACATAATCTTTTGGCAGTAAGAACGATGCGATGCGTGCGTATGCTTCCGGTTCATGCTGGCGCATCCACAAGAGGCGCGTGGCGGTGAAGTTGGCGAGAGGTGGGTTTTCGGTCAGGCGAATGACCGTGTCTCGGCCCATCTCCCGTTCAATCCACTCGGCCTCCGCCACGGTGCGCAGGTCGCACCAGATAATGGCCGGGCGGACCGGTTTCCCATCCTGATCCAGTGGCACGAGGCCATGCATCTGCCCGGACAACCCGATGGCGACGATGTCCGGGTCACCATCTTTGGCCCGCAGTTTATCCATCAGGTCGTGCACGGCCGTCACTGTGGCCTGCCACCAATCCTCTGGGTGCTGCTCCGCGTAGCCGGATTTGGGGGCGTACAATTCATAGGTCGCGCCCGCCGCGGCCAACAGTCGGCCGTACGCAGACACAGCCACCACCTTGACTCCGCTTGTTCCAACGTCAATGCCCAGCAGTACGGAAGGCGCTTTCTCGGTCACAGGCCTTCCCTCGCTTTCTCCGAAATCCAAACTCTTTGTTCTCTGTAATTTAACTCTCTACTCGACTCTCTATTAGTTTATTGAATCACCAAATGAACGTCAATGAATATTTTCAGATTCGCAAGGCGTTCGCGTAGGCCGATACAAAGACGGCCGGCGAGTTCCAGTAGATGGCCACCTCGTTCGTCGAATAGCTGCCCTCATCGTCGATGTAGCACTTGGCCGGCGGGATTCCATCCGGCAGCTTGGCCCGGGCCGCTTCATCCTGGCGGTGACAGTTGGGTCCTCCGGCCAACATACCAGGTACAGGCTCCGGTAGACCATCTGCTACCGACGGGCGATGGTGGGGATAGCGCATCGGCTTTGTCCCGAATCCACTGACGTAGCTTTGGGCAAGCGGGTTGAACCCGAGGATGTAATGCAGTTGCTGGAGCACGTGTTCTCGATAGACGGCCGTATTCTGCAACCTATCGACCAGAATCATGTGCATCGCGCGGTTGAGCAGAACCATGTTGCTGCCCCAGATATAATCTGATTCACTCAGGCACACGCCGTACGGGTTGGCTTGGCATAAATCGGCCCACGACGCTGCCCCCTCGCACCAGACCCGCTGGAGTTCTCTCAGCCACGCTTGAGTGGATGGATTGCCATGCCGGCCGTCGCGAGAACCGTCTAGAATAGCCCAGGTTCCGTATCCGCCAACGTCGGCCCAACCCAGCTCCGTCGGATTGAACGCCTCGTCCCACAGGCGCCGGGCGGAGTCCAGGTACGCTCGGTTCCCGGTAAGACGCCAGAGTTCCGCGCTGGCCCAGTACCATTCGTCCGCGACCATGTTGTCCCCGTATTCGCCGGTGTGAATGTCGAACGGATTGCGAAATCCTTGGCGAACGGCGTCCGGATGGTTGCACCCCCACTGGTAAGCCTGATCGGCGTTACGTTGACAGCGTTCTGCCAATTTCGGGTCCCAGGCCTGGTAGATGCGAGATGCCAATGCCATAACTGCCGCAAACGCCGCCGTTGCGGAGGACGAGACTGGCGAGAAGTATAGCTGGTCCTTATCGTCCTCCGGCATCACGTTCAGTCCTGGAAACTCCTTCGTCGTCACCTTGTGATAGACCGCCCCGTCCGGCCTCTGCATGGTCCACAACCAGCGTAGTTCATACGCCACCTCGTTGAGAATGTCGGGCATCCCGTTTCCCGATTCAGGAATCGAAAGTGAATCTCGAAAGGCGTGTGGGAAGCATTCGTACGCGAGCAGCAAATCGGCCACTGTCACCGCTGCGGCCACCGTGTACTTACCATAATCCCCCGCATCGTGCCAGCCGCCGATGGAAGGACGCCGCACCTCAGGATGGTCGTAGTCGATACACTCCCCTAAGTGACAGGCCGCGTGCGACCACGGCCCGGCATATTCTTCCGAAAGCTGAGTTCCACAGCGCTGATAATAGAAAAATTTCAGCAACGCTTGCTGCAAACCTTGGTACACATTATGAGCAACGACAAATTCTGGACGTTCCGCGACACCCGGAATTACCAGCTTATATTGACCCGGCGCCCGCACAGGACTAAAGTCCCCGCGGCGCACCACTTCACCTGAGATGGCGCTCGGCGTTGGCTCTTCGAGGCGCCCCTCATAGATACACCAACCGTGGGCATCGTATACGGCAAACGTCTCCGCCGAACAATCGGTCACAAACCCCTTCTTGGCTCCCGGCAGATAGCCGAGTTGGTTCATGCGAATGGAACCTTGCATTGGAACCCTCTCCCCATACATTCTCCGATGCAACAAGCAGCCGCCCGTGTCTGAGTTTCCAGATGGGCGGCTCACGTATCTCGCTCACACGACCTGAGCGACCAACTCCGCTTTGTGACAAGCCACCTGATGCTGTTCGTTGACAGGTCTTACCTCTGGTTTGACGCTCCGGCATTCGTCGCTCGCCAACGGGCAGCGGGGATGGAACGGACACCCGGAAGGTGGATGGATGGGGCTTGGAATTTCCCCGGGCAATGTCTTGAACGTGGACCTCTGCTCCAACGACGCGGGCACCTTCAGGACCGACTGCATCAGGACGCGGGTATACGGATGCTGCGGGTTGGCAAACAGCTCGTCGACCGGGGCCTGCTCGACAATCTCGCCCAGGTACATGACAGCCACGTAGTCGCTCATGTACTCGACGACAGCCAGGTTGTGCGAGATGAAAATATAGGACAAGTGGTTCTCACGCTGCAGGTCCTGCAGGAGCGAGATAATCTGCAGCTGAATCGATACGTCCAACGCGGACACCGCTTCGTCACAGACGATGAGCTTCGGGTTTAAAGCCAGGGCACGAGCAATCGCCACCCGCTGCTGCTGACCACCAGACAGTTCCGTCGGATAGGCGTGCGCCATGTTGTCCGACAACCCAACCCGCTCCATCAGCTCGCGGACGCGGCGGCTGCGCTCCTTCGCATCGCCGATATCGTGAATGATGAGCGGATCTTTAATATTCCGTTCCACAGTCATGCGTGGATTAAGCGAAGAGAGTGGGTTTTGAAAGATCATCTGCATGTCTTTACGCTTCTGACGCAGTTGCTTGGCAGACAGGCTGCGAATATCGACGCCGTCAAACTGGATGCTGCCACTGTCTGCCTCAATGAGACGCAGGACCGTTCTTCCCAACGTCGATTTGCCCGATCCGCTCTCTCCTACCAAGCCGAGTGTCCTGCCAGCCTCCAGGCGAAAGGAAGCGTTCTGTACCGCCCGGAGCGTGCCCCCCGGAACCTTGAAGGTCTTGTTCAGGTTTTCGACCACCAGCAGGTCATTGCGCGACATATTCCAACACCTCCTCGGCGCGGTGACAGGCCACGAAGTGCTCGGCCTGTAGACCGCGCAAGTCCGGGACTTCGGTTCGACAACGGTCGATGGCGAGCGGGCAACGATCGGCAAACGGACAGCCGCGAGGCGGCTCAATCATCACCGGCGGGTTACCCGGTATCGGCGCGATTTTGCGGCCGCGGCTGCCAATCTCTAAAATGGACGACTTGAGCGCGCGGCTGTACGGATGCGCCGAGTGGCGGATAAACTCCTCCACCGGTGCCGATTCCATCACTTTCCCGCCGTACATGACAATGATTCGGTCGCAAAGGTTCGTGGCCACACCGAGGTCGTGGGTAATCATGATGGTGCTCATCTGCCGGTTGACCTGCGCCTCCCGGAGGATTGACAGCACCTGCATCTGCACGGTGACATCGAGCGCGGTGGTCGGCTCGTCGGCAATCAGAAGCCGGGGCTGGCAGGCGAGGGCGATGGCAATCATCACGCGCTGACGCATACCGCCCGAGAGCTCAAACGGGTAGTTCTTCATCCGTCGTTCCGGATCGGAAATACCAACTTCCTCGAGCAGCCGCACCGCCCGCTGACGGGCTTCCTGCTTGCTGCACAGGCGGTGGACCAACATCGCCTCCATGACCTGCTCACCGACCCGCTTGATGGGATTGAGGCTGGTCATCGGGTCTTGGAACACGACGCCGATTTCACGGCCGCGTATCGCCCGCATCTCGTGCTGGTTCAACTCTAGCAGGTTGACACCCTCGAACTCTGCCGTCCCGGCTACAACCTTCCCATTTTCGCCAATCAGTCCGAGAATCGACAGGACCGATACCGATTTGCCCGATCCGCTCTCACCAACGATGCCCAGGGTCTCACCCCGACGCACCTGAAAACTCACGCCGTTGACGGCGTACACCACCCCGTCCGGCCGCCGAAACTGGGTGGTCAAGTCGCGCACATCAAGCAGGATGTCACTCATTTCGAGGCCCCCTTCGTATTAAACGCTTCCTGCAACCCATTTCCGACGAACAGAAAGGCCAACAAGGTTATCCCGAACAAGACGGCCGGAAACACGAGCAGCCAGGGATACCCCATCATGTCGGCCGCCCCGGTGGTGACCAAGTTGCCAAAACTCGGCATCGGCGGACGTAACCCGAGGCCCACCACGCTCAAACCGGCATCTTGAATCAAGGCGTACGGAATGCCGAAAGACAACGACACGATGACGCTGCCGATGATGTTCGGGAACAGGTAGTGCAGGGCGATGTGCCGCTTAGTGGCGCCCAGGGAGATGGCCGCTTCGACCATTTCTCCACCTCGCAGGGACAAGACAAGCCCTCGAATCAGGCGGGCGTAGCCAGACCATTGGGTGATGCCAATTGAGATAAAGATGGGCAAGAGGCCGCGGCCCAGGTCGATGACCAAGATGAGGTTCAAGAAATAGGCCGGAAAGGCAAACATCAAGTCCACCAGACGCATGATGATGTTGTCGACGACGCCGCCCATGACACCGGCCAACAGACCCAGGATGGCGCCGATGATAAACGCGACGGCGGTCGCACCGAAACCGATGATACAGGCAAAGCGGATGCTGTAGAGGATCTCGCTGAACATGTCGTGCCCGAGGCTGTCGGTGCCAAACCAGTGGGCGGCGCTTGGGCCCATGTTGGCGTTCACAGTATCCGTGGCAGTATACGTGTACGGAGCAATCCACGGACCGATGATCCCAAACAAAATAAAGATGCCCACCCATACCAGACCCATTACGGCCAAACGGTTGCGCGCAAATCGGCGCCAAGCCAGCCTACGCCTGGAAGCCGGCGGTTTCGGATTGAGACCGGTTTGCACAGCACTTTCAAGAACCGCCATGGACCATCTTCCCCTTTCCTCGTTATTCGTCGGGCGCAAAGCTTTCGATGGATGCATCTGCACCATTACTTGAGTCGGATACGTGGATCGAGCAGGGTATAACAGATGTCCACCAAAAGGTTCGTAATCATGACGAGTAGACAAAGGATAAAGATGTAGGTAATGGCGAGCGGCAGGTCGTCTGCGCCAAACGCCTGGTTCAGGAGCGAACCGAGCCCGGGGATGGAAAACAGATTCTCAATCCACACCGTTCCGACGACGGTAAACGCAAACTGGGGACCAATGACGGTGACTAATGCAATCAAGGAGTTCGGGAAGGCGTGACGCATGATGGTCGCCCATTGCGGCACCCCTTTCGCCTTGGCCGTCCGGATGAATTCCAGCCCCATCGTGTCAATCATGCTGCTACGCATGTATTGCGCCACATTGCCGATATTGCCAACCGCCAAGGCGATGATAGGGAGAATCGCCTGTTGCACGGTGCCCCAACCGCTGATTGGGAAGATGGGGAAGATCACCCCGAAAACCAACATCAACAGCACCGCGATGACAAAGGCCGGGATGGCCTGTCCGCCCAAGGACAGGGTGGTCATAACGTAGTCCACCCAGGTGTTTTTACGAATGGCCGCCAAGATGCCGAGCGGGATGCCAATGATGGTCGACAAGATGATGGAGCCGAGCGCCAGGATAAAGCTAATTGGAAAGCCCGACTTGAGTAAGTCCATAATCGGTGTGGTCGGGTTTTCAAACGAGGTTCCGAAGTTGAGCGTGAAACAATGGTAAATATAACGCAAGATCTGCAGATACAACGGTTGATCCAGACCGTAGCGTTCCTTCCAGTCCTGCATCATCGCCTGGTACGCTTGTGGGTTTTCAGCAGCCAGCGTTTGCGCCTGTTGGCCCACCTGTTGTTGGTTGAAGAAACTCCCTGGGGCGATGTACATGAGAATGTAGGACAGGGCGATGATGACGGCCGTCGTAATGAGAATAAGGATGATGCGCTTGACTAAAAACTTGGAAATGGCCATCCTGAATCCCCTTTCCACGAATCATTTACGCAACACGTTGCCTATATGGCACCGTCCCTGAGGGCGTCCGACGAACCCTGACGATACGCCGCGCCGGATGCCAGCGTACCGCCGGAAGTGCCCCGATTGGCCCCTTTGGCTCACCTAAGACCCCCGGGATGCCTCCGGAGGGTCTGCATGGCACCCGGCCTAGCGCGGGCTGACGCGTTTACTGGGTGGTATCCTTCCCGTTATCCACCGTCATGTATTGCAGCTGAAAGACGTTGCCCCACGCAAACCGGTTGGCGACGACGTTGTGCACAAACGGCTTGGTCAGGTACGTGTTCATGCTGTCATACAACGGCACCATCCAGGCGTTGTCGATGATGGACTGGGCCAGCTTACCCGCATCCGCAGCTGCCTGAGCATCCGTGTCATAGAACTGCTGCTTGGTATTCCAGACAAACCAGTTGTACTCGGTCTGGTTGCGGTGCTGGTCCTTCCAGACGGTAATATCGAGCCCATCCGTCGCACCGCCACTGTTGGACGCGGACCCAATCCAGTTCCACGCATTCACCCAGGCCTGGTGCTTGTCGGCATCCGTCTTCGCATCCTTCCAACTCTGTACAAAACCGTTCCAGGTTTGCGAGTACGGGATAATCGGCGTCAGGTATTTCTTGATGTCTGGGTCGGTCTGTTTGTTGGCGAAAGCCATGAGAAACTTGGCATCCTTCTGGTACGCCTTCTCGAGCGGCACCCAGTCCGACCAGGAGATACCCTTGCTCTTGTCATCCGGGTTCCCGTATTTCGTGACGGAATATGGATTGTTGTTCGCAATGGCGGCCTGGCCGACGTAATTTCGCCACTCGTAGTGGAAATCGTACCAGCTCGCCTGGGCCGCACCCAGGTCGGCGTTGGCCGGGCTCGGCCAGTTGAGGGCCTGATTGAACATCATGTAGCCTGGTTTGACGCCTTTTTGGTAGTTGCCCCAGACATAACTGCCGTAGACGGAGCTGGGCGTCGGTTCAATCTTGAAATTGATGTTCAGGTTCTGTTTCAGTTGCTGCTGAATGGATTCGGCGGCTAACAAGGCTGGACGGTTGTCCGTCTCGGTCCACGTGTACAATTCAAACGTCGGGAGACCCTTGCCGTTCGGGTAACCCGCCTTTGCCAACAGTTTCTTCGCGTCCGCCACATTCGCCTTGATACCATGTTGGTACTTGGTCGCCGGCCAGGAAGAAGGACCAAACACCTCTGTGGGATTGGCCATCCCGCTCAGGGCCTTGACAACCTTGTTACGGTCTATTGCCTCGGCAATTGCCTTGCGCACCAACGGATTATCCAGTGGCGATTTTTCGATGGACTTGTCAAAGGCAAACGTGTAGACATCATAATTTGGCACCTCATGAAGCTCGTTCTTCAGGCTTCGCTCTGCGTACTGGAAGTCGGACGGATTGTTGATTTGCACCACGTCCAGCTGGTTGGCCTTATACGCCTGCAACGGTGATGTCGGGGTGGGCACAATGTTGATGGTCTGCACATTGCCGACGTTGACTTCGTTCTTGTTGCCGACATAATGCTTGTTACGCGTGAGTACAATCTTGCCGTTCGGTTTGAACGAAGACACCACATAAGGTCCGTTGCCGACAAAGTACTGCGGGAGATACCAGTTGGTCGGGTGCTTATCGACCACCTTTGGGTCCAAAGGCATGGCCGACGCCAGCGCCAACTCGTTCGGCAGGCCGTAGTTCGGGTTCTGCAGCTGAATCTGGATCTCGTAGTCGTTGATGACCTTTATGCCTACGTCAGACTTCTTCGCGCTGCCGGTGTGGTAGTTGGTCGCGTTTTTCACGGTCGGCAGGAAACTGGCCCACAACTGTGCGCTCGTATTTTTCGGATCGAGCATGCGCATCCATGCGTAGTAGAAATCGTGAGCGGTGACCGGATCGCCATTGCTCCACTTGGCGTCTTTGCGCAAATAGAACGTCCAGGTCAGGCCGTCCTCGGAAGTCGTCCAGTGGTCTGCCACCTTCGGGACGATTTTCAGGTTCTTGTCATACCCGGTCAGCCCCTCGAGAACGGTGCCCTGGTCAATCAAAATCTGCGCCTGCCAAGCCGTGGGGTCGAGGGATGGAATCGGCGGCAGTCCCACCGTGACCGAATCGTGTTTTTGCGATCCGTTCGATGAACAGCCGGCCAACGTCAGGCTAGCGGTCATCGCGATAGCCACGGTCGCCGCGCCGGAAAACGCGGTGTACTTGCGCTTGTTCAGCTTCTTGGACATGGTTTCCCCTCCCTGAAATCCACACATCGACATCCACTGCGAAACGGAACGACTTCGTAACAGACCGAATTTGTTTTGATGGGCAATCAACTAATGGTGGAACGCAGAATGCCTGCAGAGACCCACCTATGGCGACCCTCAGATCCCGGCTACTTATACCCCCTCTATGTGTTGTAACAACTTTGTAACACCAATGATAGCGGTTACTTCATATTTAGACCATGTACGGGAATAGATGTTTGTGGTCAAAATTCGTTATTTTTTGCATAACAAAATCAATGGGTTTCGAAACCGGACCGAGGTTTCCCCACAAGGCGAAACGTGCTATAAGTTTAAGCAACAATCGAACTTTCAGTAGACACAGGAGGAATACGTATGCAAACCGACGCCCAGAGCAGAGTCGTGAGAAGAATAGACCGGCCCACTCTCACGCTGACCTTCGATGACGGCCCCGATGCTGACTATACCCCTCAGATTCTAGCCATCTTGCATCACTACTCGGTTTCGGCCACCTTCTTCTGCCTGGGCCAGCAGATTGACCAATGCCCGCACATTCTGAAACAAATCGCCGCAGCCGGCCACACGGTAGGGAATCATAGCTACAGTCATCCCAACCTGACCGAAATCACGTCAGGTGAAGTGCTGAAACAAATGACCGAAACGGACGAGCGGATTGCCAACGAGCTGGGCAGCAGACCCCGCTGGATGCGTCCGCCGTACGGCGCAATAAATGAAAACGTCAAGGCACAGCTGCAGGAACTGGGCTATGAGATCATCCTCTGGGACATTGACTCGCGCGACTGGGCGGGGATCCCCGGCCCACAAATCGCCCGCAACATTCTCAGTCAACTCAAACCGGGAGCCATCATTCTGCAGCACTGTTCGAAAAGTGCCGCCGGGACCGTTGAAGCCCTTCCCTATGTCATCGAGATTGCCTTAGGTCTCGGTTATGAGTTCACGACCCTGGATGCGTTGCTGGGCCAGTCCCCCTATCAAGACTAGGCATTCTCCCGGTGCGGCCTTTCGGCCGCCCCGCGTTCGCAGGATCTTTTGTAAGCCTGCCCCGTCCCGAAGATTGGCACTTGTCGGATGGGCCTCGGTTCAAGCATACTGATATGGAAAGTAATTTTGTCGTGAACAAAGATGAAAGGGCCTTCATAGCTACCAAGTACTCCGACTTGCAGGTGAGGTGTGGAAGCTGTGTTTCAATTGGACGGATTTATATACCGGGCGTGCAAGTGGATTTACAATCTCCTCGTTCTCAACTTTCTCGTGCTCGTCAACTGTGTTCCGATCATCACGGTCTATCCTGCGGTTGCTGCTGGTTTTGCCATTGCCCGCCAGTGGATGAAAGGGAACGATCCGGCCGTCTTTCGCACCTATTACCAATATTACCGCGAGAACTTTCGGCAAAGCCTGGTCACCGGTGTCATCCTGACTGGCATCGGGATCATCCTGTTTGTGGACCTGCGTATCGCCCTGCACCTGCACACCGGCCTGAGCCTGGTAGCCGAGCTGTTCTTCGGCGTTTTGACCATCCTGTATGGGAGCACCTTGTTAAGCCTCTTCCCGCTGATGGTGAACGGGTACTACTCGAATCGAGCACTCCTTATCAACAGCGTCAAGCTCGGCATCTACAAGTTCCACCTCACCTTTCTTAATCTACTAAGCATCGCCGCGCTGTTAGTTCTGTCGCTGCGGTTCACCTTTCTGCTGGTTTTCTTCTTTGTTAGTTTGTGCATCTTTGTCACATACTGGTTTGCGGAGCGGAAGTTTGTACGGCTGATTCAGGTGACCGAAGACGCGAATATCCCGTCCGATGCGAAGACCTCGTCCGCCACCGGAGAGGACATGGTGTGATGGAATCATCGCAGAAACTTGGCAAAATCCCCCTCCAGACGGAAGGGGGATATCATTCAATGAGCTGCTCTCTTCTTCTAACCCTTAAGTCCATGTGTCGCTATGCCCTCAACCAAGTAACGCTGGAAGATCATAAAGATAATCAGCAAAGGTATGACGGAAAGGATGGACATCGCAAACAAATCTCCCCATTGTGTCATTCCCATGTTTGAAAGAAACATACTCAAGCCGAGAGAAACCGTGAACAAATTCGGATTTGAGAGGTAAATGAGTTGACCGAAGAAATCGTTCCATGTCCAATAAAACGCAAAAATAGAAATTGTAATGAGCGCGGGACGCGCCAAAGGCAGAATCACGGAATAAAACAACTTGAATGTACTACACCCGTCAATCACGGCGGCTTCATCCAGGTCTTTCGGGATGCCTCGAATAAATTGAACCATGAGATAGATAAAAAACGGGACGGTTCCCAGAAAACTGGGTAACATTAGTGGGATAAAGGTGTTCACCCACCCTAATTTATGGAAGATAATGTACTGTGGAATCATAACCACCTGGGCTGGAAGCATCATAGTCGACAACATGAATCCGAACAAAAACCCTCGTGCCCGAAACTTCAGGCGTGCAAATGCAAACCCCGTCAGCGACGAGCTAAAGAGCGAACCGACAACCACCACGGCGGAGATTTCGAAGGAGTGTACGAACATCGGTCCAAAATTCATACCCGAGGCGCCCGTAAACCCATTGATATAATGCTGCAACGTCCAATGCGTAGGCAAGAGTCGGGTTGTTGAGAAAATCATGTTATCCGGCTTAAACGATGAAAAGAACATCCAGAGTATGGGATAGAGCATGATAAACGTCACAATAATCAGCACTACATGTCGCGAACACGTAGAGATCTGAGCTTTTCGCCACACGGATTGACCCCACCTTATACGTCGTAATTTACCCAGAGTCGACTCGTCAAAAAGAGAATTCCTGAACAGAGTGCAATCAGTACAAGCAGAATCAAGGATAAGGCTGCAGCATAGCCCATGTTCAGGTAGGTA
Organism: Alicyclobacillus herbarius DSM 13609; assembly: GCF_000430585.1. Lineage (GTDB taxonomy): Bacteria > Bacillota > Bacilli > Alicyclobacillales > Alicyclobacillaceae > Alicyclobacillus_G > Alicyclobacillus_G herbarius. The sequence continues at coordinate 37,297 of NZ_AUMH01000008.1, read as the reverse complement.
AACGCTTCACGGTATAGGTATAGAACGTATACTAACGTGGAATTAATCGGTCCCCCATTTGTAATCACGTACACTTGAGTAAAGACCATGAAGGAAGAGATGGTTCCCATCAGCAAATTGAAGAATATCAGTGGCGACAGCATGGGGAGTGTGACCCTAAACCATCTTTGTATGGAACCCGCTCCATCAATGGTGGCCGCCTCGTACAGATAAGCGGGAATCTGTTTAATTCCGGCCAAAAAGATGACCATTTCAGAACCAAACTGCCAAACACTTAATAGAATCAACACAGCCATGGCGGAAACTGGACTTCCTAACCACACCGGACCATGAATCCCGAAGACCTGAAGTAGTGCATTGATGGGACCGGTTTGGTCGAACATTTTCCTCCATCCAATTGATACTCCAACGCTACCTCCAATCAATGAAGGTAAATAGATAAGGGCACGGTAGATGCCGATTCCGCGAACATTTTTACTCAATAGCGTCGCGATGAGTAACGAAGCAATCAGCCGAGCAGGAACAGAGAGCACGACATAAATGAACGTAACACGAATCGCCGCCCAGAAATTCCCATCCTTCACAATGGATGCGAAATTTTGTGTTCCGACCCACTGTGGGGCACTGATTAGATTGTATTTGGTAAACGCCAAGTAAAACGTAAACAACATTGAGCCCATCGTCAGAAACATCATCCCGATGAGCCAAGGAGTCATGAATCCATAAGCTGCCGCACCATTTCCAACGCGTTTTCTGGTCGCCTTTTGAGGTCTCGCTCTTACGATGATATCCACCTGAGTGTCCACTTGCGGAACCCTCCTTTCGACCGAGGCCCGGAGTCCGGGCATCGGCCCAATCGAATCACACATTGAGTGCGTCCGGAAGGGGGATAGGGAACCCCTTCCCGGGATAGCCCCGTTACGAACCTTGGGACAGAATTTGGTTCGCCTGGGTGTAGAATTCGTCTGCTCCCTCTTTCGCGGAGATTTGCCCAAATAACACCTTCTCCGCAATCGTTTTCAAGGCATCGTGAATGTTGCTGTCGACTGGAGGTGATAAAGGTGCAGCTTGCGCAATTTTTTCGACTCGCTGCATGAATTCGTCTTGCTTTTTAACCTCTTCTCCTCCGACCTTGGCATCCGCCTGTAAATTCTTATTGTTGGCCGGGATTCCGCGGTCATTTAGAAACAACTTGGACACCTGCGGATCGTTCTCCAGAAAATTCACCAGCTTTGCCGCAGCATCCGGATACTTGGTTGTCGACGAAATGGTCCAGTACATCGCTGGATGCAAGATATACGGTTTATTCGTGTTTCCCCACTCGGGCAGTAGAGCCCTCACGATGGGCTTACCGAGATCCTGCTCAAATTCCGGTTCTTCGCCAATCCACATCCAGTCAAAAGCAACCTTTCCTTTGTTAAAAGGGCTCGATTCAAGATCGGAGTGCGTGTACGATGTCTCTTCCTGCGCGGGAGGACATCCGCCGTTCTTTTGCATATCGAGCCAGTAGTTAAACCAATCTTCAATGGTCTGTTTGGTGAGTCCAAGGGATTTGCCGTCGGCTGAGTATAGGCTCTGACCTCGCGTACGAGTATAGTAGTCCAGTGCAAATGTTTGCCACACGTCATTCTGTGAGCCATAAACGTCCGGCAATTTCTTGTGAATTTCCTCGGCCATATTCTTAAAGTCGTCCCATGAGTAGTTCCCGGTTGGGAACGTAATTCCGGCCTTCTTGAGAATTTCCGGGTTATAAATCCACGCCGACGTATTAACGGCGGTCGTTAAGGCATAAAGTTTTCCGTTCACCCTACCTAGGTCAACTGTGTTCTTACCGATTTGTGACGTATCAATGTGAACCTTAGACAGATCCATGAGCCGACCATTGTTCACGTATTGTTTTAGATAGCTTGCGTCCATCTGCATAACATCCGGTTGACTTCCACCCGCTATCTCCGTGGACATCTTCGTCCAATACCCGCTCCATGGATAGTATTCCATGGTCACATGGATGTTTGGATATTTCTTTTCAAAGAGCTGCACGGCCTTTTTCGTGACAACAGTCCGATTGGGGTTCGTCCACCAAGCAAAGGTAATGTTTTCCTGTTTATCCGATGACCCTGACGACTGGCCGCCAGCATTCTGACCCGTCCCAGTACCGCACCCTGCAGCAGCAAGCGTTGCGGCGATTCCGGCCACAATCCAAAATGTCTTTCCAAACTTGGATTTCTGCATTTGAGATCCCCCTTCAGATTCGAACGTTGAAATATACTAGGATTCTTGTATACGAACCACTTTCAGTAAACGGTCGTTTCTTCTCCCAGGGTCACTCCACCCCCGCAAACTGCTTGAAATTCCCGGACAGCAGCCGCTCCACGTCACGGCGGATCTGGTCTTCCGAGATGGACCAGCCGGAGGCGGCCAACGCCTGATACTTGTCTACCAACACGCGAGTCAAAACACGTCTTGCCCGCTGCCACTTGTAAATCAGGTGTTCGAGTACGCGGGCGTCGGAGTGCTGCGGGATGAAGGTGGGTCCCAACAGTTCCAATCGCATGCGGATGATTTCCTCGACGAGAGTGTCTGTGTTAACGAACCACCAGCAGCCAAACGGCATCAGGTTGTGGAACTTGCGCGCGGCTACCACCAGGGCGTGCTGGTTCTCCCTTGAGAGCATGCTCACCAAAAACCGATTATCGGGATAATCGGCACAAAGGGCCTCCAAGGGTCGAACGGGTGCATACACGACGCTGTCGCCCGCATCCCGGAGATCCGGATTGACCTGGCGTCGCGCGCCAATCATCAATGACAAGGGAATCCCGCGTGCCCGGCAGAACGGCAGCAGTGCCTCGCGCAGGATGCGTCCGCGCGGCCCGGTCTCCTCCGGGTAAGCAAAGTCGGCCGCAGTCGAAAAGGCGACATAGACGGGGTTCACCGCATTCGCGCAGTCCTCTAAAAAGCGTCGCACTTCGGCCGTCGAACGGCCCGACAGTTCCAGGTCCACGTCATAGCCTTTGGCCTGCAGGATGAGCACGACAGAGGCATACTGATTCATCAGCTTGTCCAGTCGCAAGGACGCGAGGAACCGTTTATCCATCGTGGCAAAGTCACGCCAGAAGGCCGTTTCCTGGTCGTCGAACGGATCGTTCGTCATCACAATCTGGGTGACGTTGGCCAACTCCATAATGCGCGAGATGTACTCAGGCGTGGGCACGTCTGACAGGGCTTGACGCAAATCCTGCAAGGTCAAGCGGCTGGTGTCACAGCCCAGCGCTTGGGCAATCTCAATCACCCCGGAAGCCGCCTCGCTCAACGGCGAGGTATCGCGAAACAAGGCGTTCCACACAACCTCGGCCCGCTCCGATTTGGTCAACCCCCAAAACGCTGAATAGGGCATGTGGTGAACGCGAAAAGATTCGGAGACCAGATAGTGAAAATTGAGCGCCTCGTCCGCGCCGCACAACAAGAGCGAGCCCATCTCCGGCGCGTACAGGTGCGTGTGCATGTCGAACGCCGGGGTCTCCTGAACGATACGGGCAACCATCGATGCCAACTTGTCTTGGGACACGCCCCATCCCCCTTTCCATGGGCAGAGTGGATTCAAATGTAACCGTTTGCCAAAACGCCCCCATCGACAATCAGGGTTGTGCCGGTCACGTAGTCACTGTCAGAAGACGCCAGGAACACAGCCGGACCGGCGATATCTTCAATCCGTCCCATCCTGCCTGCCGGAATGCGAGCCTCCAGCTTGGCCGGGTCATGCACACCCTGTTCGACAAAGCGCCGGAAGATCTCGGTGTAGATGTAACCGGGAGTGATGGCGTTGACTTGGATGTTGTGCTTTCCCCACTCCACGGCCAGGTTTTGCGTCAGCTGCTTTACCCCGCCCTTGCTTGCCGCGTACGCAGCTCGGGCGGGGATGGCGGCGTGCGCCACGACCGACGTGATGTTGATGATTTTCCCGCCTTGTCCTCGTTCAATCATGTGCCGACCCACTTCCTGGCAGAAGAGAAACGTTCCGTCCAGGTTGATGTTCAGGCACTCCTTCCATTTGTCAAACGGCAGCGCCTCAGACGCGCCCGCCACCGAAATACCAGCGCAGTTGACCAGGATGTCAATCTTCCCGAAGGTCTCAAGGGCGGTTTGAACGGTCCGCTTCACGTCCTCGGGGCGGCTGACGTCGCCGGTAACGGCCAAGGCGCGGCGTCCGGTGTTTTGCTCAATCCAGGCGGCTTGCTCTTGCAGCTCGCTCTGTGTCCGGCTGACCAAACAGACGTCAGCTCCCTCTTCCGCCATACGCCTTGCAATGGCCGATCCGATGCCACGCCCGCCGCCGGTCACGAGCGCCACGCGATTTGCCAGTCGCACGGTTTATCCCTCCTTGACGGCCACTTTGTCATACGCCTGATTCGGATCTGCCCAGCGGTCGTTCGGAATCAACGGGAACCAGCCCGGGCGGGCGGGGTCTCGGTCGTACGGGTAGCCGCCGAGCCGCTTGTATTCCTCGGCGTAGTGGCCCAATTTATCTTCATCCAGTGTCACTCCAAGCCCCGGGCCTTCGGGCACCCGGATGCAGCCATCCATGTACTGGAATTTGCCGCCGGCAAGGATGTCGTCCCGCAGGTGGTGATAGTGGGCATCCGCGCTAAAGGTCAGGTTAGGGATCACGGCTCCCAGGTGGAGCATGGTGGCCAACTGGATGCCCAGTTCTCCGGAAGAATGAACCCCAACGGACACCTGGAACGTCTCGCACACCCCGGCCGCCTTGATGCAGGGACGAATCCCACCCCAGAACGTGGTGTCCAAAAGCACCACATCGATGGCCGGATGGAGAATGTTCTCAGCAAGTTGCTCAAAGTTGACGACCACGGTGTTGGTGGCTATGGGCAGCCCTACCAAGTTGCGCACGCGGCGGTTTCCGTTTAACCCCCAGGTCGGGTCTTCCAGGTAATCGTTGTTCAGGTCACGAATGGCCCGACCGAAACGAACCGCCTCTTCCACGCTCAGAGCTGCGTTCGGATCATACCGAAGGGTGTCTTCCGGAAACGCGGCCGCCAGCGCCCGGTAGCACTCCAATTCATAGTCGGGCGGAAAGACACCGCCTTTCAGCTTGTGCGAACGGAAGCCATAGCGCCCACGGAGTTCGCGGGCGTGATCGACCAACTGGTCGACCGTACGCACCTCTCCTTCCCCCGAGGCCTCATCCGGTAAGCGAAAGAACAGGTAGCTGGCAAACGGAACTTGGTCTCGCAGTTTGCCGCCAAGCAGCTGGTACACAGGCACTCCGAGCGCCTTGCCCACGATGTCCAGGCAGGCGAACTCGATGGCCGCCAGCATTTGTGTTCGATTGTTGTAGAGACTGGCGGTCGGGTTGGCGATTTTGAACCGCAGTTCCTCGAGGGAGAACGGGTCATGCCCGAGTAGATACGGCTTTAAGCCCGCAAACGCCTGCTCAGCGCTCTCACCCCCGCCGCCCATTTCCCCTAAACCAATAAGCCCGTCATCCGTCTCCACCTCGACGATGGTCCGTACAAACCGCCCCCAGTGCGCACCGTTGCTGTGGCGCAGAGGCGCCTCCAACGGTACACTGACGGTCGTCGCGCGGATGTCCGAAATACGCATCGCAATCCACCTCTCTGCGGTCTATCTCTTTTGTGTGAAGGTACGCGTTAGTCTCGAAAGTATTGAGGATATTGACTCCGCACGACCGCAACGTCCTGTTTGAGCCGGCGCAGGTGGCGCGTCAACAGGCTGACCGCCTGCTCCTCATCTCCTGCCGCCAACACGGACACCAACTGTTCATGCTCCTCAATCAGTGTCGACACATTTTGCAACTCCTGCAAGGAGAGGGTGCGAACCCGGTTCAGGTGCGCGCGCATCTGCGTCACGATGGAGACGAGGGTTCGGTTGTCGGCGGCAGCCATCAGCACCCTGTGGAACGCCTCATCGGCTTCGAGAAAAGCGAGTACGTCCCCCGCGTCCGCCGCCTGGCGTTGGGCGGTGATGGCCTCCTCCACCTCGTGGGTCCATTGGGCACGCCTGGTGGCGTCGCTCTGCCAGCGCGCCATCGCTGCGCGCAGTGCACTGACCTCCAAACTCTCGCGGACGAAGCGTGCCTCCTCCACCTTTTTCTCGGAAATAAGCGCAACCTTCATCCCGCGCTGGGGCAGAACCTCCATCAGCTCTTCCACCAGCAGGGTGCGCACCGCCTCACGGATGGGCGTCCGGCTCATGCTCAGCAGGTTGGCCAGCTCATTTTCGTACACCGTGCGCCCAGGTTCTAGGCGCAGCGACAGAATCATGTCACGGATGGCCTCATACGCCTGCTCGCTGAGCGAACGCCGATCCGTCTCAAGTCCAAACGGATTGGTCACTGTGCCCCCTCCAGCCGGACTGCCTGGCGTTGGGCGAGCACCGCCAGTTCCGCAGCCTTGAGGGCGTGTTCCTGGGTCATAGCCCTTTCCGTCCGCTCCAAACAGTCGAGAATCAAATCCCCGAAAAACGGGTATCCCACCCGTCCCGATACCGGGATGTGATATTCACCTTCGTCGTTGACCAAGTAGACGTGATCACCCTGTTCGTCGCGGCCGATGTCGATGTACTTGCGCAACTCAATGTACCCGTGGGTACCGAGAATGAATGTCCGGCCATCGCCCCAGGTACGAAGGCCGTCAGGCGTAAACCAATCAACCCGGAAGTAGCCGGCGGCCCCGTTGGCCAGATTCAGCTGACAGTCGCCAAAGTCTTGAAACTCCGGATACTCCTTGTACCGGTAGTTGGCAATGCGGCTTTGCGTGATGGTGGCGTCATCACAGCCGGTGTAAAACAGGATTTGTTCAATCTGGTGGCTCCCAATGTCACACAGAATTCCACCGTATCTCTCGGGTTTGAAGAACCAATCGGGCCGGCCGCTAAGCCCAATGCGATGAGGCCCCATGCCTATCACCTGCACCACCCGGCCGATGGCGCCGTCTTGAATCAACTGCCCAGCAAACACCGCACTCTCCACGTGCAGGCGCTCGCTGTAATACACCGCGTATTTGCGCCCGGTCTTGGCCACCGTATCACGCACCCGCTGCACCTGTTCCAGGGTGGTTAACGGCGGTTTGTCGACGAAATAGTCCTTGCCGTGGTTCATCACCTGAATGCCCAAGGGGGCCCGGTCAGCCGGGACCTTGGCGCTCGCCACCAGGTGCACCTCCGGATCCTGCAAAACCTCTTGCAGAGACCGGGCCGCTCGGGCTGATGGGTAATTGCGCTGGAACGCCTCAACCTTGCTCTCATCCTCGTCGTACACCCACTTCAGTTCCCCGCCTGCCTCGATGAGGCCATTGCACATCCCATAGATGTGGCCGTGATCGAGCCCCACGGCGGCAAACACAAATTCAACTTTGTTGCACACCGGGTTGGGTTTGCCTTTGGGGGCATAGTTCATGCCGTCCGCTTTTGACACTCTTAACGCCTCCTTGAGATGCATGCCCGAAACCTTACGCGTTGCGCCCGTAGGTCCCACTGGTCGTAATCTCGTTATCCGCAAACGAAACCACCGAACTGGTCTTTTCGTAGAAGTGAGGCGCCCGCGCCAACAGCCCGTCGCGGGTATAGAACTCATCGTCTTGGGTAAGGGGCAGACTGACCGGCTGGCTGGTAATGGCCGATTTGTAGATGGCGGTAATCAACTCCAGCGTCCGCCGTCCCTGCATACCATCAATTAGGACCGGCTGACCGGTTTCAATCGCGGTCAGAACGTTGTCAATCTGACCCGTGTGCGCCTCGTAGCGAACCTCGGGCAGAGAATCGTAGAACGATTGAATCTCCGCCTCGACGTCGCTCGCGCGCTCAGGGAATCCGTTTTCACGCGAAACCGAGGCATACAACCGCCAGGGCATCGCCACCATCGCCTTTTCGGTCTGAAACACGAGCTGCTGCTCCTGACCGTGGTGGACGACCGAGCTGGTGATTTGAGCCAACGCCCCGTCTCCAAAACGCAAGAGTGCCAGCGAGATGTCCTCGACTTCCGCGTTGTCGTGGGCGAGGTTTGCCATGACGGCGGTGACCTGCGTCGGCATGCCCATCATCCACTGCAGGGCGTCGATGTGGTGGACCGCGTGATTCAGGGTGCAACCGCCGCCTTCACTGGCCCATGTGCCGCGCCACCACAAATCGTAGTAGCTGTGCCCCCGCCACCAGTGCGAGTCCACCTGGGCATGTAGGACCTTGCCAGCCACACCGGCCTCCAGCACCTGCTTAAGCTTCATCATCGGCGTGCGGAAGCGGTTTTGCGCCACCACCGACAACACCTTCCCCGATTCGTCCGCAGCGCGAATCATCTCGTCACACTCGGCCAGGGACGCGGCCATGGGCTTTTCGACCAGGACATGCTTGCCCGCCTTCAAACACGCACAGGTGATCTCCTTGTGTGTCCCCGGCGGGGTGCAGACAGAAACCAGTTGAATCTCCGGATCGTCCAAAAGGTCCTGGTAGTCTTTAAGCGCGCGTGCCGTCAGGTGGTAACGGAAAATCTGCTGTTCCGCCTTCTCTGGATACACATCCGCCACGGCGACAATCTGTACCCGATCTGGAAACGTTAGGTACGCCTCAATGTGACTGCTCGATATCGCGCCAGCGCCGATTACGGCCACCTTGGTCATGACTACGCCTCCCTGTTCTATGTAAAGTCGAGCCTCTCACAAACCGTCGAAGAGAGCGAATCCTTTCACAGCCAAGTCTATTGTATACTTGCATGCAAGTCAAGTGGGAAAAAGGGGGCTTGACAGACTTTTTGAGCTACTAGCTTGAAGGGGAATTTTGATAGAATGAAAGGCGAGGACAGGGAATCGTGCGCGTGCCTTGCCGAAGCCGAGATCATCGGCGAGGAGGTGAGGTGCGCATGGGATGGATACAAGCAGCACGTGCTCTTGTACAAGCGGCTGGTGCCTTGGCCCGCCTGTACCTCGACTGGATCGAGTGTAAGAGACGTAGCTAAGTCGGAGGAATGGCAAGGCCACCTGTGATTCGCGGTCACAGGTGGCCTCCGGCTCAGGTAAGGCCGCTCCCGATAACGTTTCCCTGTCCTCAGTATATTTCCCGCAAAGTTTCGTTGTCAAACGGTTTTTAAAGATTGTCCGGAAAGGGGGCCTGAACGGTCTACTCCACCGTCGACAGGACCCGCCAAAACGCCGGTTTCGGTGCGCCCTCCCCGGTAAACAACAGTGGCCAGTTCCCCCGGCCACGCACCGGAAAGTCGTTCAACCAGCTCAGGTCGTCCGTTGTTCCCCAGAAGGTCACCGAATCGATGACATTCCGGTATTCTCGAAACACCCGAAAGATGTCCGCGTACCGAGCGGCCTGCCGCTCCAAGAGCTCCTCCGGCGGCTCGGCCCAGCGCTCTGTGTCATTCCAGGCAAACAACGAGACATCCAACTCCGTCACCTGCAGCCGCAGGTTCAAGCTGGCAAACCGTTCGATGGTCCGACGAATCTCGTCTAAAGAAGGGCTGTCCAGTCCCCAGTGCCCCTGCATCCCGATGCCGTGAATCGGCACCCCAGATTCTTTCAGGCCACGCACCAGGCGATAGATTTTCTCCCGTTTGTCCGGGTGGCATTCGTTGTAGTCGTTGTAAAACAGCTGCGCCTCCGGGTTGACCTCGTGCGCCATGGTAAACGCCTCGGCGATGTACCCGTCGCCGAGGATGGACCGCCAAGGAGACTCCCGCAGCCAATCCCCGCCACCGTCCGCGACGGCTTCGTTGACCACGTCCCAGGCGTACACCTCTTTTGGCCACCGCCCCATGACCCGCTCCATGTGCTCGCGCAGTCTGCGGCGCAATTCATCCGGACGCACCGGCTGCCCGTCTTCACCCGCGAACACCCAGTCCGGGGTTTGGTTGTGCCAGACCAACGTGTGGCCGCGCACCACCAGGCCGTGTTCGACCGCGAACCCCACCAGTCGATCCGCCTCGTCAAACCGATACCGATTGGGCTCTGGGTGCACCTCGCTGAATTTCATGTGGTTTTCCGGGGTGAGACTGTTAAAATGGTGAGCCAACAGCTGCCCGTGCCGGGTCAGCGCCTCCGGGCTCACCGCAGCGCCGATGCGAAAGTCCGCCGCAAACGCCTCCGCCAACGACGGCGCCAAAGGTGTGTACTTCGACTCAGCCATGGTGGTCACTCTCCTCTCACTGGCGGCGCATCTGTGCGCACGACCCAGACTTCTCCAGGATTCAGCTGAACCTCTCCCGCCAGACGACGGCTGGACAGGATATCTGTTCCAGACGCAGTCAGATTCAGGGTGACCGGTTCCGTTCGATGGTTGACGACAAACCGGTGTACCTGCTCACCCGCTTGACGGTCCACGACCTCCACCCCAGCCGGGGCGTCAAGCAGCGGTTGAATCCCTTGTTCAGCACATACGTGTTGAATCAGTTCCGTCAACACCACCGCATCTGGGCAGGTCGCCAGGTAGTACGCGCGCCCCGCTCCGAAACGGTTCTCGGTCAGGCACGGCATCCCCGCGTAAAAATCCTCCCCGTAGACAGCCAAGGCCGTAGCCCCCTCAAGGTGAACGAGATCGCACAACAGGCCGCACTGATAGGCACCCTGCAATCGCCCCAGCGGCTGCACAAACCGCATATGGTTGGACTCCTCCGGCATCAACGCGTCCGTTTCCTCGACCCATAGTCCCAAAAGGTCCCACCATTCCCCGGGCGATCCACCCGTGAACACGCGGTCGTGCTCGTCCACGAGGCCGCTGAAAAAGGTGGTGACGAAGGTGCCCCCCGCGCGCACGTGGGCCTTGATGCGCTCGCTGAAGCCGGGGTGCAGCAAATACATCAAGGGCGCCACCACGACCTTGTACGAGGAAAAGTCCTGCCCTGGGTGAAGAATGTCCACCGGCAGGTGCTGTTGCCAGAACGCTCGATACACCTGCTCCACGAAGGGGACGTATTGCAAATCCTGGCTTGGCCCACTCGACATCTCGAGCGCCCACCAGTTCTCCCAGTCGAACAAGATGGCTGCCTCGGCCCGACGCACCGGTCCCAACTGCTGCGGCGAAACCTTTTGCAACTCCTCGCCCAGCTGCGCCACGTCGCGAAACACGCGGGTGTGTTCATGTCCGGCGTGGCTAATCACGGCCCCGTGGAACTTCTCGCATCCGGCGACGGACTGACGCAGCTGGAAGTACATCACTGTGTCCGCCCCGTGCGCTACGGCTTGCCAACTAAGGCGACGCAGCTCACCCGGCCGCTTCACAGCGTTGTACGCCTGCCAGTTCTGCTGGTTGGGTGTCTGTTCCATGAGCATGAATGGCTGGCCGTTTTTTAAGCCGCGCATCAGGTCGTGGCGAAACGCAATCGACGCCATGTCCGCGTTTTTGACCGGATAGTTGTCCCAGGAAACGATATCCAGATTGGGCGCCCAGGCAAAATAGTCGAGCGGCTTGAACGTCCCCATCAGGTTGGTCGTAACCGGGATGTCCGGAGTGAACAACTTGAGGATGTCGTACTCGGCCCGATAACAGGCCAGGCTGCTCTCCGACATAAACCGCATGTAGTCGAGGGACATCCCAGGCAAAACGCTAGAATCGGCCGGGCGGGATCGCGGAATGTTATTGGACCGGTTGTCGGGCGGTACGATTTCCTCCCAATCGCGATACAGGTGGCCCCAGAAGGCCGTGTTCCAGGCCTTGTTCAAAGCCTCCAGCGTCTTGTAGCGCGCCTTCAGCCAGTCCCTCCAGACGTCCGCACAGACGTCGCAATAACAATACGTTCCGTATTCGTTACCCACGTGCCAGGCAATCAAGGCCGGATGATGGGCATAACGATCCGCCAGACGGCGCACTAATTCGGCGGCGAAGTGACGATACACTGGACTGTTGGGACAGAAGTTCACCCGACCACCGTGCCGCCGCCGCATCCCGTTTTTGTCCACCGGGAGCATCTCCGGGTACTTGTGCGACATCCACGGCGGCTGAGCGGCAGTGGCCGTCGCCAGACAGACATGGATGCCGTTATCCCAGAGCTTATCAAGGAGCGCATCCAGCCAGGCAAAGTCATACACATCTTCCGCCGGCTGCAGGCGGGACCACCCGAACACCGGCAGCGTGGCCACGTTTAGGTGGGCCAGCCGGAACAGGCGCATGTCTTCCTCCCAAACCTCTTCCGGCCACTGGTCTGGGTTATAGTCTCCGCCATATAAAATGGTAGGAAAAACAGGATACGTCGCCGCTTTCTCGGCTGTCATGCGGCCCCCTCCCTGTCACAGTGTGACCAAGGTTTTGACGTACTGCCGGTGCGCGCCGGACCTCAGGCACTCCGGCAAATCCGCTAAGGGAATCCGGTGTTCGGTAAAGACCTCCAGCACGTCCTGGCGACGGCGTAGCAGCTCAATGGCCGCCGGGAATGTATTAGCATACCGGAATACGCCCTGTACGGAGACCTCGCGCAAACAGAGGTCCAGCCCGTCCAACTGGACTGCGCCCGGCGCGCCCATCCCCACCAGGACAATGCGCCCGCCGGGCCGCACCGCCTTTTGCCCCCAGGCCACCGCGGGTCCACTGCCGCTGCAATCGATGACCACGTCAAACTGCTCCTGCCGCTCGGCATCGAAGGTCAGCGTCGTGAAACCGAAACGCTGAGCAACCTGCAAGCGGTTCTCCTGTATGTCACAGAGCGTCACCCTGGCTCCTTCCGCATCGGCCGCCAGCGCGGTCAACAGGCCAACCGGCCCGGCCCCAAGAACCAACACCCGCGCCCCCAGGTGCAGCTGCGCCTTGCGGACGGCCGCAATCCCCACCGACAACGGCTCCGCCAGACTGGCTTCCGCCGGCGTCAATCCGTCCGCCCGATAGGTGAACGCGGCCGGGTGATTGACCAGCTCGGTCATGGCCCCGTCGACCGGCGGGGTCGCGAAAAATTTCACGTCCGGGCACAGGTTATACCGCCCCTCTCGACACGCCGGGCACTGTCCGCAGGGAATCCCCGGTTCCAGCGCCACAACCGCGCCCACCGGTAAATCGACGCCCGGGCCGACCGCCGTAATCACGCCGCCCACCTCGTGGCCGAGAATCATCGGCTCCTTCAATACGAACGATCCGATGGCTCCTTCCTGGTAGTAGTGCACGTCCGATCCACAGATGCCTACGGCCTTGACGGCGACCTGCACCCATCCAGGGGCGGGATCGCCAGGCGTTGGGATGTCGTCAATGACCAGGTCCTTTACCGTCCGTAACACGGCTGCCTTCAAGCGCTTTCACCTCAATGGGTCCAGGGGTGCCATGACAGCACCCTGAACGAAGTAGATTGGCGAGAGTCCCGACAGGTTAAACTCAGAGTTGACCGCCGGTCATAACTTGCACGCGCGTCGTGAACACCTTCTCTGCCTCCACTTGGGCTGTCTCCCCGATGACGGTGAAGCTGCCCTGCAGGCGGATGTCCTCACTGGAGGCACCCACCATGACCTCTATCTCTCCCGGCTCCACCACATACTCCAGTGCGCGGTTGTAGAATCCCAACTGGTGCGCGGAGAGTGTGAACACCACCTGAGCCGCTTCGCCCGCCTTAAGGTGAACGCGAGCAAAGCCCTTCAGCTCTTTTACCGGACGGGTTACGTCGGCTTCGGGGTCACGGAGATAGAGTTGAACCACTTCCTCCCCATCGCGATCCCCGACATTCTGAATGGTGCAGGTGATGTCCACCTGGCCGTGCACATCGACCTCAGCGGCAGAAATCTGGAGATTGCGATACTCGAATCGAGTATAGCTTAGGCCATGGCCGAACGGGAACAAGGGTTTGGTGCTCTCGTCCAGGTAGCTGCCTGTCCAATGGGAACGTCCACCCGACAGCTTGTGTCCGTAGTAAACGGGTAGCTGCCCGACAGATCGGGGCACACTGATGGGCAGGCGTCCCGCCGGGTTGACATCGCCAAACAGGACATCGACCACCGCCTCGGCCCCTTCTTCCCCGGGTAGCCAGGCTTCCACGACGGCCTGCACATGCTCTGCAATCCAGGGAATCGCAAGCGGACGCCCGCTGACCAGCACGACGACGGTCGGGGTACCCGTGGCCACAACCTCCTGCACCAGCCGCTCCTGGTCACCAAGTAGCCCCAGGGTTGCCCGGTCGCGGGACTCACCGGTGGTGCACTCCGCAGTCAGCCCGGCCTTGTCGCCGACCACGACCACCGCGACGTCTGCTTCCTTGGCCGCTGCCACGGCTTGCGACAAGTCGGCTCCGGTCTCCTGCACGTCGCAGCCTTTCGCGTACACGACCTCAGTGTCCGATCCGACCTTGGTCCGCAGCGCCTGCAAAATACTGTTCATGCGGACAAACTCGTCGACCGTCGTCACGCTCTCTGGCATCGGCGTATCGAACACGTTGTCTTCGTCCCACTCGAGCAGGGTTTCGATGTGGCATGGATACGCATAGTCGCCGACCAGGTTGCGTGTACTGTCCGCGTTCGGCCCAATGAGGGCAATCTTCGCCACGTCGGGACGCAAGGGGAGCAATCCGTCATTCTTGAGCAGCACAATCGATTTTTCCGCCGCCTCCCGCGCCAATTGGCGCTGTTCTGCGTTGTCAAACACGGTGAGGGCTCGCCCTTCATCGACAAACGGGTGCTCGAACAAGCCAAGACGCATCTTCATCGTTAGCACACGACGGACCAGGGCATCCACTTCGCTCACGTCTAGGCGTCCCGCGGCCACCGCGTCGATGAGTGGATCGGCATACACATCCCGGCTCGGCAGTTCCACGTCGACCCCAGCCTTGACGGCCAGCTCAGCCGCTTTGACCTTGTCTCGTGCCACCCGGTGATACTCAAACAACTGGTTGATAGCGAAGTAGTCGGAGACGACGATGCCATCGAACCCCCAACGCCCGCGCAGGGTATTCGTTAACAGTTCCTGCGAGTCGTGACACGGCACCCCGTCCAGCTCGTGGTAACCGGGCATGATGGACGCCAGTCCCGCCTCACGCACCGCTGCTTCAAACGGATACAAGAACACCTCCCGCAGCTCCCGCTCTGGGATGTGCGCGGGCGCCCAGTTCATGCCACCCTCCGAGGCACCGTAACCGACAAAGTGTTTCCCAGTGGCGACCACCCCTTCACGCAGGTTGTCGCCTTGTAGCCCCTTCACGTAGGCAATCCCCATTTGAGCCACAAGATACGGGTCTTCCCCAAACGTCTCCTCCACACGTCCCCAACGGGGATCACGTGTGACATCGAGCAACGGCGCCAATGCCTGATGCGCCCCTGCCGCCCGCATCTGGGTGCGAATCACTTCCCCAATGCGCCGAACCACATCCACATCCCAGGTGCTGGCCACGCCAATCGTCTGCGGAAAGCAGGTCGCCCCCTGGGCCATATAGCCGCTGCACGACTCCTCGTGCACCATGGCGGGAATCTTCAAGCGTGTGCGGTGAATCAGGTAGGACTGAATCTGATTGGCAAGGCGCGCAGTCTCCTTAGGCCCCAGGTTGGTGGCGCCGCCGATGCGCGTCACCTGGCCGATACCATGCTGCATTAGCCGGCCCGCCTTTTCTTCCGAAAAGCTGAGGCCGTCCAGCACCTCGTAGGCCCAAAAGGACGTCAGCTGCGCCACCTTTTCTTCAAGGGTCATCTGCCCGATGAGATTGTCCACACGTTCCTCTATGGATAATGTGGCATTAAGATACGGTGCGGTCATAGGTAGCAGACCTCCAAGTGTTGTATTTTCAGGGTCAGGCCTGGTTCCACGTATTCCTCTCTGCCAATCGCACTTCGAATCAACTTCGAGCCTTCTATTTCCCAAATCCCGCCAACATCCCTTGGAGTAGGTAACGCCGGCCAAAGATGTAGGCCAGAATGAGCGGAAGTGCGGACAAAATGACTGCCGCCATGATGACTGGTACATTGATTGTATATTGACCTTGGAAACTCACGATGGCCAATGGCATCACACGCGACTGGTCACTCTGCGTGAGCACCAGTGGAAATAAGAAGTTGTTCCAAGCTTGCACGAAATCGTAGATACCGACCGAGACAAGCGCAGGACGGGTTACCGGAATCACCAAGTGACGGAGGACTTGAAAGTCTGTCGCCCCCTCCAACTGCATCGCTTCATATAGTTCTTTGGGCACATCTCGGATAAAATTGACAAGAATCAAGATGGTCAGTGGCAAGCCAAAGGCAACTGAAGGAAGAATCAGCCCAAGCAGGGTGTCATAGAGGCCTAAATGACTCACCATGATGTAGATGGGAATGATGGCCGCTTGAATCGGTAGGGCCAAGCCAACGAGAAAGACCTGAAACAGGAGGCGTACGACGCGGTTCTCCGTTCGCACCACGACAAACGCAAACAGGACAGCAAACAAGACAATGAAGATGACGCTCGCTACCGATACAATCAGGCTGTTAAAAAAGTAATGTCCAAAATTCGCCTGGAGGACGGTTGCATAGTTTTGGAAGGTGGTGTTACTCGTTGGTAGCCACGGGTTTCCAACCAGAAACCCTTGCTGCGAACGCAAGCTGGTCATCAAAATATATAGAATGGGATAAAACGAAACCACCAACCAGACGATACCAAAGAGAGCTCCCACGACTCGCCAAAACACGGGAGGCCGTCGAACCGAAGATGCTCGTGCAGGCTTACGTTGGACTTGGATAGCCTCTATCATACCGTTCACATCCCTTCCATCTGGCTCTCCATGCGGTTGAAGCCGGTGGCCCGAAGCATGATCAGTGAGAGCAAGACGCCCGCAATTGCAAGAATGACCGCCAATACACTGCCGTAGCCAATGTGCTGATTGACAAACGCCTGCTTGTACATATCCATGGCCAAGACGTTGGTGGCATCACCCGGTCCGCCACTCGTTAGGACATAGATTAAGTCAAAGTAAGTCAGAGACCCCGTTAGGATCAAAATGCTCGACGTTGCAAACGTGTACTTCAACTGGGGCAGGGTAATGTGAAAGAAAATCTCAAGGGGCCGCGCTCCATCTATCCGTGCAGCTTCATACAACGAATCTGGAATTTGTCGAGCCCCGCCTTGATATAACAAAGTATGGAATGGGATAAACTGCCACGCAATCACCAACGCAACAATGAAAAGGGCGACGTGCGGGTTACCCATCCAGTTCTGCATTCCACTCCCAATGTGCAACGCTTTTAAGAGGGCAGTTACCAAGCCAAAGTTTGGATTGAAAATGTAGGACCATGTAATGCCGATTGCCGTCGAAGAAAACAGCAAGGGAGTAAAGTAAAAAACGGCCAATACAGCCCGATGTCTCTGGCCACTCGCCAGGTACACACCGAGCAATAGACTGAACGGCGTTTGTATCAACCATGACAAAATCATCACCCAAATGGTTAGGCGCAACGCCTTCAAGGCTTCCGTATCATGAAACACCTGCGCCCAATTTGCCCCGCCGACCCATGTTGCCTTACCAATTCCATTCCAATCGAGCCCGCTGAAGTATACAGCCATGACCATCGGAACGAGGGCAAAAACAGCGAAAAACACGACAGCCGGCGTAATCATCAGCCAACGCTGCATGTTCATACGTGTAGTCATAGTGGTCCCCCCCTTGCCTGGCGCTGCCGCTGCAGCGCCAGGCCGTTCACTACATTACTTTTGCAGATACTTGTTCATGTCCGCCGAGAACTGTTGGGGAGTCATCTGTTTCAAGAAAAGCTTGTCCAGATCCGTCAACAACTGTTGAGCCTCTGTTGGCGGCAACGCTTGGTCCCAAGACATTTGGAAGTTTGGTGCATTTCTTACCAAGTCGTACACAAACGTCATGTAATCCCCGTTGTCCGCACTCTTCAGTTCGCTTTCAATACCGGTGACGGGCGGGACCTGGCCTTGCTTGATGAAGTTCTTCACCGTTTCATCATTGAGGACCGCATCTTTCAAGAAGGTCACAGCCGCATCCTTATTCTTGGAATCCGTAGCTATCGAGTAATAGTTACAGGGGTTTCCGGCAATGTCTGCCGGGTCACCTTTTCCACCGGTAACTGCCGGAAACGGCATCCAACCCAGGTTTCCGTTTTCAACGAAGGACTTGTTGTTCGTGAGAATTCCGGAGAACTCCCAGCTCCCCATCAGTTCCATAGCAGCCTTACCCGTGTAAAGTAGCGCAGTCGAAGACCCATCGTTTTGCCCAACCGAGTTGAATCCGGGTTCAAATCCACCCGCGTCGACGAGCTGTTGGATCATTTGGTTGGCCTTGATGACAGCCGGGTTGGACCAAGCGTTTGGCTTTCCTGCCACGATATCGTTAAAGACCTGGGGTCCACCGATTCGATCAACCAAATATTCCTCCCACATTAAATCCGGCCACTTGTCCTTGGCACCCAACGTAATCGGGATAACTCCATGCTGCTTGAATACCTTTACATCCTTCAGCAGGTCATCCCAGGTCTTCGGCGGCGTCAGGTTGTATTGTTTAAACAAGGACTTGTTGTAAAAAAGAAACACCGGCTGAACGTAGTTGTTCGGAACACCGTAAATCTTTCCATCAAATGTAACCGGCTTCATCACGGATGGAAGAAAACGGTTTTTCCACGACGGATTTTGATTTAGGACAGAGGTCAAATCATAGACGTCACCGGCATCAATATAGGACTTGAGCGTGCCTCCACCCCAACCGAAAAAGATATCCGGCGGATTGTGTGCGCCCATCGCAACCTGTAACTTCTGTTTGTACGGATCATTTTCGAAAAATTGAACCTCTGCATCAATCTTGGGATGCTTTTGATCAAAACCGCTAACCATGTCTTTGACCACGGTCTGTAAGTCTCCCGTTTGAATGTCCCAGAGCGTTATCTTTGTCTTCCCTGCTGCACTCACCGAAGAACCAGTAGAAGTGTTGGATGCGCCTGAATTTGCTGTCCCGCACCCAGCAGCGAGGGCCGTGAGCGCCAAAACCGCCGCAGCCATACCAAAGCGCTTTCTCTTTGCCAATGTGTGCACCCCCGATGTTCGTTTAATTAATCAACAAACAATCTATTAGGAGATTATTCGCGAGCACTCGACAGATTCCTGCTTCATGTTGCAAAAAAGTTTTTCTTTCATTTCGCATCGTTTCCATCCCCCCGTGAAAAGGTTTTCGCCTGATTCACGTCGAACTAGCAGACGGTTGTGAAGTTTACAAGTTACATTAAATGCAAATGCGTGTCCGGAAAGGGTTAGGCTTTCCGGACAGCCTCTTGAAGGAGTGACCCATGTGCCCATCTCGTATGACGCCTCGTGCCGTCAATTTCACTTACAAACCCCAAATACCAGTTATGTCCTTCAGGTGACAGAGGAGGGTTACGTAACCCACCTATACTGGGGACCTCGTTTGCGAAACCCACGGCTGCAGGATGCGGTACGCCTCGTTCCACGGGCGTTTTCACCCAATCCGGACCCCAATCGTCCGGAGCTTTCGCTGGATACACTGCCGCAGGAGTACCCGGGCGCAAGTTCAGATTTTCGCGCGCCCGCGTTTGTCGTCGGGCAGACGGACGGATCGACCGTGAGCGACCTGCGATACCAGACCCACCGCATCCTCCCGGGCAAACCAAAACTCGCTGGTTTGCCGGCCACCTACGTGGAATCTGCAGATGAAGCAGAAACCCTGGAACTCGACTTGATGGATGATGTCAGCGGTCTTACGGTGACGCTGGTCTACAGCGTGTTTCGGGATTTCGACGCGATTGCCCGATCCGTTCGTTTCCAAAACCAAGGTACGCACCCGCTGCAACTCCTCGAGGCGCACAGCGTCAACGTCGATTTTGCCGACGATGCCTTCGACCTTCTGCACCTTTCCGGGGCTTGGGGACGGGAGCGGCACGTGGTCCGCCAACCCCTGCGCCCAGGTACACAATCGGTGGAAAGCCGGCGCGGAACCAGCAGTCATCAGCACAACCCGTTTCTCGCCCTCCTGCGCAAAGACACCGACCTCCATCACGGCGAGGTCTACGGGTTGAATCTCGTGTACAGTGGAAACTTTCTGGCTCGCGTCGAGGTGGATCAATTCGCGACCGCGCGCTTGTCCCTTGGCATCCACCCGTCCCAGTTCGCGTGGCGGCTCCATCCCGGAGACACCTTCCAGACACCGGAAGTGGTCATGACCTTCTCCAACCATGGGCTTACGGGCATGAGCCAGACGTTCCACGCGCTTTATCGATCCCGCCTCTGCCGTGGCACCCATCGAGATAAACCGCGCCCGATTCTCATCAACAGCTGGGAGGCAATGTACTTCGACTTCGACGTGCCCGGGTTGGAACGGCTGGCCAAAGAGGCGAAAGAACTCGGCATCGAACTGTTCGTCCTCGATGACGGGTGGTTTGGGAAACGCAACGACGATACAACGTCCCTGGGGGACTGGGTGGTAAACCGCGATAAGATTCCCTGTGGTCTGGATGGACTCGCCCAGCGCATTCACGACCTCGGCCTCTCCTTCGGACTGTGGGTGGAGCCGGAGATGGTCTCACCGGACAGTGACCTTTTCCGTGCGCATCCGGATTGGTGCCTGCACGTCCCGGGCCGGAACAAGTCCCTCGGGCGCAACCAACTGGTGCTTGACCTGTCTCGGGACGAGGTCTGTGATTACGTGATAGAGACGATGACCCAGGTGTTTTCCAGCGCCCCGATTGACTACGTCAAGTGGGACATGAACCGACACCTGACCGAAGTCGCATCCGCAGCCTGGCCGGCCGACAGACAAAAGGAGGTGGGTCACCGCTACATCCTGGGCTTGTACCGAATTCTCGAGACACTGACAGCACGGTTCCCGCACATCCTGTTTGAGAGCTGTTCTGGGGGAGGCGGGCGGTTTGATCCCGGCATGTTGTACTACATGCCGCAGACGTGGACCAGCGATGATACGGATGCCTGGGAACGCGTCTATATCCAATTTGGCACCAGCCTTGTCTACCCCCCGGTCACGATGGGCGCTCACGTCTCCAGCGTGCCAAATCACCAAGTCGGGCGTATCACACCCTTGAGAACCCGAGGCGATGTGGCGATGTCCGCCAATTTGGGCTATGAACTGGATGTGAGCAAACTTGGCGAGACGGAGAAACAAGAGATCCGCCGGCAAATCGCAACCTACAAGGCCATTCGCTCATTGGTGCAATTTGGGGTGTACTATCCGCTGCAGAGCCCGTTTGACGGACCGCAGGCGGCGTGGATGTTCGTCTCGGCGGATCAACGCGAAGCGGTCGTGTTCTGGTTTGGCAGTCTGGCCGAGCCCAATGGCCGTCTGCGTCGTGTGCGGCTTGCAGGACTTCGCAAAGACCTCACGTACCAAGTCTCCGACAGCGTTTCTGCGACAGACTTGAGAGGTCAACCGGAAACGGATTCCGAACGGCCGCAGCCGGTACGGGTGAATGGAGATGAAC
Source organism: Alicyclobacillus herbarius DSM 13609 (assembly GCF_000430585.1). Taxonomy (GTDB): domain Bacteria; phylum Bacillota; class Bacilli; order Alicyclobacillales; family Alicyclobacillaceae; genus Alicyclobacillus_G; species Alicyclobacillus_G herbarius. The sequence continues at coordinate 15,935 of NZ_AUMH01000008.1, read as the reverse complement.
TGATGGCCTTTGGACTCGCGGTTCCATATCCCGATCAGGACTTCCAAAGCGCCTTCTGGCACCTGCGCGCGGTGGAAGAACCGACAGATGTGCCTGCAACCGACAGCCGTTCGTAACCGAGAAGCGTGCATTCAATGGTTGACCGAACAAACTATTTATGGTTTCCTGGCAAAAAGGGACTGGGGGCCGGTAGACGCCCCCAAGACCCGAATTACACTCGCGCGTGCGGTTGAAGCCCAATGTGCCGCCATACGCGCAACAGGAAACCGAATCTAGATAGAGGAACGAGTACACCATGAAACGTACGGGTGATCAGGCTTTCATCAAGGAGTTGAACAAGTCCATTGTTCTCAACCTCCTGCGCTTTCAAAGCCCAATTTCACGAACGCAGATTTCCGTTCAGACTGGCCTCAACAAGGCCACCGTATCGAGCATTGTGGAAGAACTGATTCAGGAAGACCTAGTACTCGAGGTAGGCAGGGGCCACACCCGAGTCGGTCGCAGACCGGTTTTACTCCTGTTCAATGCCCGCGCCGGATATGTGATTGGGGTGGACTTGGGCGTGGATTACGTCCGGGTCCTGGCGACAGACCTAGCCGGTGAAATCGCCGGAGCGCGTGAATTTCGACTGACAGACAACCGCACTCCACAACATGTGGTGGAATCGATTGTTCGTGGCGTTCACGAGTTGAAGGCGGAGCTTCCTAGGTCCCCCCATGGCATTATCGGGGTTGGCGTGGGGGTACCCGGCCTGGTCGACTTTTCCCACGGCATTGTCCTTAACGCCCCCAACCTGGCGTGGCGTGACGTGCATCTGGGGGCTCTGCTGGAAAACTACCTCAGTCTGCCTGTGTACGTAGACAACGAAGCCAATACCGGCGCCTTGGGCGAGAAATTGTTTGGTGTCGGCAAAGAGGCCTCCAATCTCATCTATATCAGCGTCGGGACAGGCATCGGTACCGGCATCATCGTCAACAATGAGTTAGTCCGAGGCAGCCAGGGCATCGCCGGCGAGTTTGGCCATATGACGATTGAGGCACAGGGACTCAAGTGCTCGTGCGGCAATCATGGCTGCTTGGAAATGTACGCTTCCGAACGGGCACTCGTACAGAAGTACCGTCACCTGACCGGATTGACCTTACCAACGGAAGACATTCTCGCGCGGCTAAAGACCGGAGATGCCGACGCCCTGCAGGCGATACAAACGGTCGGGCAATACCTCGGCATCGGGGTCGCCAACCTGGCCGGGGGACTGAACCCTTCCCTCATCCTGGTTGGCAATCGACTGGCCAGTGCTGGTGAATGGTTGCTGCGCCCGATTGAACAGACCGTACAGAACCGTTGTTTTACCATGCCATATACCCAACTGCGCATCCAGGCTTCCTCCTTAGGTCGGAACGCCTGTGCAGTCGGGGCCGCCTCGTTAGTGCTGCACGAATACTTCGCGGGGCCACAGGCGGCTGCGTGAGTGGGCACGGGTGTGCGACGACGTGTTGGGAAACTCCGCTGAAAACAAGCGGCCTAACAGCCGTTCGAACGGATCGCTTGGAGTTTACCGCTCCTTGCATCACTGCCACATCACGGTGCGGATGGCCGGATATAGACGCCGTAAGGCGAGCAGCAGGTCATCCCAGTACTCGGGATGACTGTGTGTCAGTACGGTGTAGTCGCGAAGCCAATCGTCCGGAGCAGCGACACAGCGAGAGTGATGCGCTCCTTGTAGCCCTACTGCCAACGCGCCAGATCCTCCAGACTCTCCTCATAGGCGGCAAGAAGCGGCCTGACCCGGCGGAGTCGGCGATGGCCGGCTGCACTGAGGTGAACCAGGCGGCCGCGGCGTTCGAACAGGCGGACACCCCATTCCTGTTCGAGTTTTTGATTTGCATGGTCACGGTAGGCTGCGCGAGGTACAGCCTGTCCGCCGTGCGATGAAAGTTTTCCTCCTCGGCCGCAATCGGTATATGTAGGGGCGGTTACACAACAGGCTGCAAGAGCTACCGAATAGTGCTAGAGATACTTACGACAAACACAGTACGACCGGGTCGAGTCTCGGCACGAGACCATGCATAGCCTCAGACGGCCGCTCCTGCTGGCCCGGGCTCCAACCCACATTGCACGCCCGACTCGGCACGCGAAATGTGGGTCAGAGAAGTTGTCTGAATTTGTATTTACATGGTTTAGGCTATATCCCTCGCATCGTTCAATGGAATTTCGGTAGCCAATCTCCGTGTGCCTCAATCAGGTCGTCACATAGTGAGACGATATCGTCAATCGACAACTCTGCGGCCGTGTGCGGGTCTAAGAGAGCTGCCTGATAAATGTACTCCTTTTTGCGCGTTATCGCCGCCTCAATGGTAAGAAGTTGCGTGTTGATATTCGTGCGGTTGAGTGCAGCACACTGAGGCGGTAAATCCCCTACGTACGTCGGCGTAATACCACTTCCATCGACCAAACAAGGAACTTCTACGCAGGCCTCCTTCGGCAGATTGGTAATGAGTCCAGTGTTCATGACATTGCCGCCAATCTTATAGGGTTGATTGGTTTCGATGGCTTCAAGGATATACGAGGCATATTCATGTGTACGTTCATGAGTCAGGTTGCGATTCTGAACCAGTTCATCACGCATTGATTTCCACCGCTCGATTTGATCAAGACAGCGGCGTGGGTATTCGTCCAAAGGAATGTTGAAGCGGTCTATCAACTCTGGGTAGTTACGCTTAATAAAGTATGGGTGATATTCAGCGTTATGTTCCGACGATTCGGTCACATAATATCCGAATCGGAACATGAGTTCGAACCGAACCATATCGTCATGCTTTGTTTTTTGCAGCTCCCGCGCACGCGCTTTGATCTCCGGATAAAGATCGACACCGTCGCGTTTTACCTCTAACAACCAAGCCATATGGTTGATACCCGCGATTTTATAGTCTACACCCGTTGCATCCATACCGAGCTTTTTGAACAAATGTGGAACACATACCTGCACACTATGACACAACCCAACGGTTTTCACCTGACCGTAGGTATTCATGACGTTGGTTAATACAGCCATCGGGTTCGTATAGTTGAGAAACAACGCGTCTGGACAAACCTCGTGTATGTCTTCTGCGAACTCAAGCATGACCGGTATCGTCCTCAAGTTACGAAAAATACCGCCTATCCCCACCGTGTCCGCAATGGTTTGCCGTAGGCCGTATTTCTTCGGTACTTCGAAGTCCGTGATTGTGCACGGATCGTAGCCACCGACCTGAATCGCGTTGATGACGTATTTCGCACCCCGTAAAGCCTCTTTACGATCCGTATAAGCACGAACGGAAACACGACTGCCTAGGTTCTCTTTTAGGTTCAACAGCATCATTTCGCTATCGCGCAAACGCTCTAGGTCGATATCGAACAACGCGAACTCGAAGTCCTGCAGCGCTGGGCTGAGCATGCAGTCACCCAGCACATTTTTCGCAAAAACTGTGCTCCCGGCACCTAGAAATGTAATCTTATTCATGGTTGTCCCTCCTGGTCATCTGTACACATCGACGGTAGGATTCAACTCAAATCGTACGTTGTTCGATTTCCCACGTATTTCATTTGCACAAGCGTCACGATTAAGATGACAAGAAACAGAATTACAGAAAGTGCGGATGCATATCCCATGTGGAAAAACTGAAACCCTTGTTGAAAGATATAGAAGTTATACACATTCGTGGCGGTACCTGGCCCGCCCTGCGTCATCACATATACCGTGTCGAACACTTGGAACGATCCGATAACACTCGTTACAAGTACGAACAAGGTGGTTGGACGCAAAAGGGGGAGTGTAATCGAAAAAAATGTCCGTACGGGCCCTGAACCGTCCAGTTCTGCCGCTTCATATAAATATTTCGGAATTCCTTGTAGACCGGCTAAGAAAAACAGCATATTGTACCCGGTCCACTGCCATATGTTCACTGCCGCCACACAAGGTAGCGCTTCCGCAGGCGACGATAGCCAACCTTGTTTCGAGACTCCGAATACCTGAAGAAACGAGTTTAACACACCTGAAGTTGGATCAAAAATCCATTGCCACACAACGGAAATCGCCACTGGAGCGGCAAGCCATGGTAACACGTACACGGCGCGAAAGAAGGCCATTCCGCGGATACGGCGATTTAATAGGAGAGCCAGGAGAATGGCCAACACCGTCTGTATGGGGATGTTCAGAACGACGTAGTAAACGGTAATCAACATGGCCTGCAGCGCGGCCTTATTATGGAAGATGCTTACATAGTTTTGTAGCCCGATGAACTTCGGTCTGGTCAGCATGTTCCAATCAAAGAAGCTGATTACGATTGCCGCTAAGGCCGGTAATAGGAGAAACGCGAGCAAACCGATGAAGCTCGGACCGATAAAGAGGTAGGGTACGGCAAAGTGCCAACGCGAGCGGTCCTTAGCGGCTGCGGAAACAGGAACACTCTGCACTGTAAGAGACTTCATTGTGGCAACCCCTTTCATGGTCCGGACTCCCCGGATGACGATTGAGGAAATCCGGACCTTCCACAGGTACCTTGGACTTATTGATTGCCTTGCAGCGCAGCGTTTGCTTGCTGAACGGCAGTTTTCACGGCCTCGGACGGCGAGACCTTACCCAACCACATTAGGTCAAACTCCTTGTTAATGGCTGTATCTGCCTGGCCCCAGTTGAACGTGATTGGGAAACTGATGGTTTTGCCCTTGGATTCTTCAAGAAACGGAGTTACATCCACTCCTCTCTTCTGCCACGAATCCGCAAACAAAGGTGCCAGCTTTTGAATGCCCGGCCATACATAACCGCCGCTTGCCAAAATCCTTTCAGATTGTGGGCTGGCCAACCACTTTTCCAGTTCCCACGCTTCCTTTGGGTGTTTCGTGTGGGCATAAATTGCATCCGAGAGTCCATTCATCACCGACACCCTGCCCTGCGGGCCTATGGGTAAGAGGGCTACACCCACGTGAAATTTGCACGACGATACAACCGGTGTCAAATTCCAGTCCCCATCCATATACATTGCCAACTTGCCCTGCTCAAATAGTTTTTGTGCATTCGCATTCCCATTGGCATTGGTTCCCTCAGCGCCAGGTGGGCTTATGTGGTACTTATTTATCATGTCCATAATGCCCTGCATGGCTTGAATGCCTTGCGGACTGTCAAACAACAGCTTATTGCCAAACTGTTTGTTAATGATCTTTGCCCCATTCTCGGCCATGAAGTTATAATAGAACGACTGATTCGAGTTATACGCCATAAATCCGTATTGTTTGACGTGGTTCGGATCGAACCCTGGGTCTCCAGGATGTTTTCCGTTGTTGTCTATAGTCATTTTTTCAGCTACTTTTACTAAACTACCTCCGTCCGTTGGATTCCAGGTGAGGTTTGTGGGAGCGGGCACGCCCTCCTTTTTGAACATATCTTTGTTGTAGAAAATGGCGATGGTATCCCAATCCTTCGGAAGGCCGTACGTGCCTCCGTTATATTGGTACTGTTTCAATAGTTGCGGGTAATAAATCGATGTATCCACGTGGTCTTGTTTGATATACGGTGATAAATCAAGTAACTGTCCGTTCTTCACGAACGTAGGGAAATACGTGACATGGTCCCAAAATACATCCGGAGCTGTTCCCGCCGCCATTTCGGTTTGGAGTTTTTGCCAATACTGGGCCCATGGATACTGCTCAATATTCACTTGAATATTGGGGTGCTTTTTCTCGAACTCGGCAATGGATTTCTTGTATCCAACTTCCTCATTCGGATCCCATAACATGTACGTCAACGTCACCTTACCGTTGCCGCTGGATGAACCACTGTTACTCGTTGAAGACCCACAAGCCGCAACGCCACCCATTAAAATTGCAGATACGCCTGCTAAAATCCCAATCTTTGCAATCCTCTTCACACGAATCCCCCATTTCGTTTAAGATTGCTGTTGCCACGACTACCTATAGCTGGTACCGTAGATTGGATTTATCCCTCCTCTACTTCAGTCCAGTGATTTGAATGGACTCGATAATCCTTCTTTGAAATACAATAAATAGAATGATGAGGGGTAACAGCGCAATCGTCGCCGCAGCCATCATATAGTTCCATTGGGCTCCGTATTGCAGCTGAAAGGACGCGATACCAACGCTGATAAGCTTCATGTTGTCCGAATTGGTTACAATCAAGGGCCATAAGAAGTTATTCCATGATGCCACGAACGTAATAATGGCCAATGTGGCTAAAATCGGTTTACTGAGCGGTAAGATAAGCTGGGCGAAGATCCGCATGACACCCGCACCGTCAATCCGCATGGCTTCTTCGAGCTCAACCGGAATTGTTAAGAAGAATTGTCTCAGTAGGAAGATGCCTACCGGTGTACCGAGCGCAGTCGGGGCAATCAATCCGTAGTATGTGTTAATCCATCCGAGTTGCTTTATGAGAATAAACAGCGGGATTAAAGTCACGATATTTGGGATCATCAAGGTACTAAGATACCCTAAAAAGATGATGTTTTTACCCCGAAAGCGCATTCTTGCAAAAGCGTACGCAGCTAATGATCCGAAGATTAGCTGACCGAGTACACTGCAAATCGCGACGAGGAAGGTGTTTAGTAAATAACGGAGCAACGGTACCGAAGTGAAAACATGCGTGTAGTTCGACCACTCGAAATGGCTTGGTAAACCTAAGAACCCTGCGCCGAACACGTCATTGGCTGGCTTGAGCGAGGTTAATACCGCCCATACATAGGGAAAGACAGAGATGCAGGCACCGATGATGAGTACCGCGTAAATCAGGGCCATTTTCAATCCACGCCTTATAGCCATCGTCAACACCTCATTCTGGAAGCGGATTCATCGGATTCACCCGTTGATACCTCAACAATCGGCAGCTCCACCGCAAGTCTCTCGAATCACTAAGTGAAAAGGGACATGGACTTGAACCGGGACGTCCTCATCCAAGGGTCTTTGCAACAAGCGAACTGCCAACCTACCCATCAACTCTGTGTTCACATGAATGGTCGTCAGTGAGGGGGATACGTACGCTGCGGTTTCGATGTCGTCAAACCCGACCACCGCGATGTCGGTAGGCACCTTTAGCCCACACTCGTGAATGGCTCGAAGTGCCCCAATCGCCATTGGATCACTCGCGACGAAAAATGCGGTTGGTCGATTACTCTTGCTTAAAGCCTCCATCATACACTCATAGCCCGAACCCATGGCCCAATCACCGATAAAAATATCATCCTCGGAAAATCTACAAATCTCTCTCATGAAGGATTCGTACGCCAAGTGTCTGGGATCCTTACCGAACGGCCTCCCTCCTCCTATGAATCCAATCTTCTCATGTCCTAATTGGACGAGGTGTTGTAAAACAGTTCTTGTGGCCTGGTTAAAGTCCACCACGACCGAGGTATAACGGTTCACATCTGGGCAATAATCGACAAACGTGAGTCGTTTCGCGCCTAGGCATTCGGGATTGAAATTATCGCCATTCACGACAATAATTCCGTCGTAATCGGAAGCTTTTTGCTTAAGTCCAAGTTCTTCGTCGTTCCAATGGTAGGTGTGGACAACGGTCCCGAGTCTCAGCGCCTCTAGCTCAATGCCCCTTTGAATATATGAAAAATATGGATCTTCCTTTTCCATCTCTTCCGATTGAAACCGGATGATAGCAATGCGATCGAGAGATTGCGAGTCCTTATTTTTACTTAAACGACGTCTTGTTTTTACTCGATAATTCAACTTTTTTGCCGCTTCCAAAACGCGCTGACGGGTATTATCCGATACCGCCAAAGTACGGTCGCCATTCAGCACGCGGGAAACCACTGCTGTCGACACATTCGCAAGTTCCGCTACATCCCGCATCGTAGTCATACCTGGATACACTCCACGAAGGCTTTATTGAGATTACTAAATTACGAATACATTTTATCGCTAATTTTAATTTCACGTCAAGTAAATTTTTTGTTTTTTGCAAATGGATGATTGTCGAAGAGGCACGCTAGAGGCAAATCCTTGTTAGCGGCCAACACTGCAACTACGAATATGTCAGTCCAGTGTTGGCCACCGTTTTATGAAGATTTATTCGGCGGAAGAAAAGACCTCATATGCGCTTGCGATACGACTTGAAACCCTACTGTCCTCGATACCACTCACGACCCGAATCGTCGCAGCCAGCCCTTGCTCACGAATCATCTTCTGCAGTTGCTCAGCTTCCGGATCGCCCGGGTAGTCGAAGCGATAGCCAGCTGCAATACCGGTTACCATATGGTCAAACGGTAGGTCGTAGCGCTGGCAGAGCTGCAAAGGTGCGACGAGACGGTCATTGGGGCCCAGCTTACGGATGGGATCGCGCCCGACGCGTACGGTTTCGTCACCGAGGTACGGATTGCGAAAACGTACGAATGCCTTGTCCGCGTACGTGATCAGGTCATTGGCCGAGAAGGTAGCCGCGTGTTTCCGCGCCATCGCCGCTATAACTTCAGCCTGGGCACCCTGGGCAACCGCTGCGGCGGCTGGGTGAGCAGCCGCTTCGTCAATCGTCCGACAGCCGTATAAATAACCAACGTAAGCCAGAATCGCATGGGCCCCGTTGAGTAAAAACAGTTTGCGTTCCAAATACGGGCCTAACTCGTCAACCAGGTGCGCCCCCTGAATCCGGAGGTTGCCTCTGAGGGCAGAACGTTCTATGTCCCACTCAAAGAACGGCTCCACGTACGCATCCAGCGGCTCCGTATTCGTATCGGGACGGTGATTGGGCGCAATCCGGTCAACCGCAACGTTGGCAAAACCGATGTATGTCTCTGCAAACTGGCGCAACGAGTCATTCAGCTTGGCGAAGACAGCCTCTTTCAGCTGCTGTGTCGCATACAACGCATTCTCACAGGCCAGTACGTTTTGCACGTTTACGTGGCCGGCGGCCGCGCGGCGGCGAATAGCTTCCGCCAACACATCCGCCACTGCGGACAAGTTTCCAACACCGACCGCGGTGGTAATTATATCGGCCATAACGACGTCATCCACACACTCGCCCGAGTTCAGCCGGACCGCACGAACCCCGTCCACCCATTCCGTTTGCAGAGTGTCGCCGACGATGCAGACACGGTAGCGACCGCGGCGGTTGATCTCCTCAACCAACCCTTCCGCCACATCGGCGAACACCAGGTCGTAGCCGGATTGATGAAGGAGTTGTCCAATGAACCCACGCCCGATATTGCCGGCGCCAAAGTGGACCGCCTTCATCAGAGGCCCTCCCTCCGGAGAATGTCGAGGATTTGCCGGGCATCGGTTGCCGTGGCCATGGCCTTCACATTCTCGTTCTCCAGGCACACATTCGCAATCTTGCCGAGGACCTCTACATGTTCGTCACCGCGCCCCGCGATGCCTATGACCAGACGGGCTACATTACCGCTGCCGAAATCCACACCCTCCGGATATTGGGCAAGCACGATTCCAGATTCACGAATGAAGGGCATCGATTCAGGCAGACCGTGTGGAATAGCGACGCCATTGCCGATATATGTGGTCAGGCTGTCTTCACGGGCAATCATGCCGTCAATATAGCCGGCCTCCACATACCCGTTGTCAACCAGCTGCTGTCCCACCCGGCGAATGGCTTCATACTTCCCTTCCCGAGCAAGGCCTACAAGAATGTCTTTTTCCGAAAGTTCCATCATACCTCTCACTCCCGCTTCTTCATCATTCGATTTGCTTCGACGGTCAGGGTTGCAGCATCCGCTGTATGCAAGGCCATGACCCATTTGGGGTCCTCCACCAGGGCACGGCTGAGCTGTCCGAGCTGCAACAACACCTCTGGGGGTTCATCCGCCCGCGCCAGTAGCACAAGTACGGTGCGTACCGGTTCTGCTTGTCCGCCGACCCCTGCCATCAAGAGGGGACTCGATAGGCGGACCACACCCACATACGGACGGTGGAGGCTACCGACACGGGCGTGCAACAAGGCCAGCCCAGCTCCGGGAAGGATGACGCTTCCTTGCCTTTCTCGCTGCCAGAGTGCCTCTTGCACCTCGGCCACACTGTCAGCCGATTCCTCCACCCGTCCGGCAATCTCTTGCACCAATGCTTGAATCCCAGGGGAATGGCTTTCCCAAACGTCCACCCGGACGGTCGGACAATCGTGAACACCCCACCGTTCCTGCACGGCGTGGGCCGACGGAGCGGAGACGGTCCGGAATGCACGTACCCGCGGGCGATCCGCTCGTATTACGGATGTCCCTCTGTGGAACGCGGTTTCCTCTGACCGTTCTGCGGATATAACAGCTGCCTCCTCCCGGACGCGGTCGACATCCTCCGGCGGGAGAAACGGCGAGACCACGACAATCGGCACCCCCTGTTCAGAACTCCACGGCACCGTGCTCAGGATGAAGTCACAATCCACCTCATTGCCACCGCACAGGGCCCCAATGCCGACAATTTCTAGCTGCGGCAACTCGGCGCGGATACGGCTGGCCAACAGTTCAGCAGAGCTGATTCCATTGGGACAGACAATGCGTACACGCGGGCGCTGGTGAACACGCCAGCGTTCCAGAGCAGCACCGGCGTGCATCGCAATGTAGCCCACCTCCGCCTCGGGCACAACAAAACCGGCATCGACAAACACTTCGCGGCAGGCCGCAAAGGCAGCGGCGTATACGTCCGGGTAGCGGTGACGAACCTCATCCAGCAGCGGATTACGGATAGACAGACCGGTCGCCATCCTGTGCATGGCCGGCTCCAGGTGTTGGGCCAGCCCCACCGTAAATTGCTTGTCCGCCTCCAGCGGGAAATTCAGCCGCTTGCCGATGGATTCAGCCAGCCGGTGCGCAAACTGGAGTTCCGTCACGTTGGCCGGTAGGAGGAGATTCTGTTCCGTCAACTGTACCTTTGCCCCGCGCAAATGCATCGCGAGGTCGTCAATTTCTGCGTCAAGGCCACTGGCTTCCGGCGCCAAGCGCTTTAGAATACGAGCGACGACCTTCCGGTCGCGGCCGGCCGCCGCGTCACGGGCTTGTCCGATGTCGTACCGTTCCGGCAGGACCTGACCGTCCCGCAGTCGGGCGAGGACAATCAGGACGTGCAGCAGGAACGCAGAAAAGCCCGCCTCGTCCAAGGGCGGATCGAACGAAGAAAGCTCGCACTTGACAACCTCATAGGCGCGTGTGACCTCATTGATTCCTAAGTAACGGATTAAAAACTGCCACTGGGCGTCGCCGGACGCCTTGGTTCCTTCCTCGGCGGGCGTTGAGGACGCTTGTGCCGCTTCACGATGCGCCAACGTGAGCAAAAAACGCGTCTGAGTACCGGTGTGAATCAGCTCGACGAGGGCCATCCGTCGCTGGCGCTCGTCCCCGGTCACCTCAACGCCGTACCCGCGGCGCCGAATCAAATGGAGGCCATACTGGGCAAACCAATCTTCCAGCCCGTCGAGCAGGTGGCTGATGCTTGCCGGCGCCAGGTTCATTCGACGGCTGAGATAGGCCAACTTAACAGGTCCATCAGCCGTCAAAAGTTCGACCGCAGCCAGCCAGGTCCGATCCGAAGGATTTAAGGGTACGGGCTGTGCCTTGCGCGGGATTCCCGAGACCGCATCCACCACGGCCTGCCGGGAACCGGCCAGGCGCCAAACCCCAACCTCGTCGCTCACCAGCTTGACTCCAAACGGCTCTAAGTACGCCTGTACTGCTCTTAGGTCACGCTGCAAGGTCCTGCGACTGACGCCCAGCTGCTGCGCCACTGACTCCACATCGACTCCCCGCGGCTCCGCCGCGGCTCGCAGGACGAACGACTGCCGGGCCGACAGGTGCCGATTCATGGGCATCACTCCGAAATGCGTTTCAAATCTTCGACGAACGAATCATATGTGGCCTTGTCCAAAAAATTGTCGATGACATAAATCTTCGCCTGTGGAACCACCTGGCGGGCACGCCCGGCCAGACTCTGCTGCGTAAAGACGACCGTGGCATCCGATGGAATTTGATTGACCGGAACGTGGCTCACGTCCATCTTGAAGCCAGCAGCCTGCAGGCGCTTTTTGAGAATTGAGGCCCCCATCGCACTGGAACCCATGCCCGCCTCACAAGCAAACACCACCTTGTCGGGTATACGGTCGAGGGTACGAGTCCCCGTCTCGGTCACGGTGCGTTTCATCGTCGGCGAGTCCACAGCAGCCTCAGAAACCGACCTGACACCTTCCGCGCGAGCCGGCACCACCATGCCCTTACTCTGCAGCTTCATCCCGCGTACCCGCTGCTTCGCTTCATCCAGATTTCCTTCCTCACCTTTGACTGTACGCAGGAGCAGGCTTGCGATGAGGAACGAGACCGCCGCGCCGACAAAGATGCCAAACAAGACCGGCAGCAGTCCGCCGCGCGGGGACATCATAATTTCTGCGATGATGCTTCCTGGCGAGGCAGTGGCCACCAGCCCTGCTCCTGTCCACATGAAAGTGGCGTCCGCCGCAATGCCGCCGCCAATTACCGCCAAGACAAGAATCGGCTTCATCAAAACGTAGGGAAAGTAAATTTCGTGAATCCCGCCGAAAAACTCAATCAAAATTGCACCTGGAGCAGACAGCTTAGCGTTTCCTTTGCCAAACAGCCAATAGGAGAGCAAGATGCCCAACCCCGGACCCGGATCCGTCTCCAGTAAGAAGAAGATAGACTTCCCTGTCTGCTTCGCCTGCTGAAGCCCGAGCGGATCGAGAATGCCGTGATTGATAGCGTTGTTCAGAAATAGAATCTTTCCCGGCTCAATGAAAATCGCTATCAACGGCAACAGATGAATCGAGGTCACCCACTGGGCCGCAGCCCCCAGAGCAACCGATAAGGCCGTCATGACAGGCTCTACGACCAAAAACGCCAAAATCGCCAATATACCACCGAGAATGCCCGCGGAGAACGTGTTGACCAACATCTCGAAGCCGGCCGGAATGCGATCTTTAACCGCGCTATCAAACGTTTTCATTAGATACCCAGCCAAAGGCCCCATGATCATCGCGCCTATGAACATCGGCACGGCCGATCCGACGGCCACCCCAGCCGTGGCGATAGCGCCTACCACGCCGCCGCGCTCTCCGTGCACCAGCTTACCGCCCGTATACCCGATGAGTAACGGAATCAAGAAGTTGACAAACGGTGTCACCAACTGCGCCAGTTTTGGATTGGGCAGCCAACCGGTTGGAATAAAGAATGCCGTAATGAGTCCCCAGGCGATAAATGCGCCGATATTCGGCATCACCATGCCGGCCAGAAAACCACCAAATCGCTGTAAAGCGGTACGGGCCCCGGCGTCTGACCCTGGCATTGCTGTCGCTGGAACCGCCATCATTGAAACCCCCTTCATGGTTGAACCTGTGACACAAATCCGCCACATGTCTACTCTACGAGGGGTCGGAAGAGGGGTCAATACAAACAAATTCAGGTCTGACGCGGGCTATTGCGACAAAACTGAAGAACTGGTTAAGGGCTAAGGACCACTTTGATGCACCCATCCTCTTTGCCATCAAACAAACGGTATGCTTCTTCGGCTTCGGCCAGGGGAAGTCGGTGGGTGATGATGTCGGTAGGGTCAATCCGACCGTCGGCCACCATCTTGTACAGTCGTTCCATTCTTCGGATTACGGGGGCTTGCCCCATCTTGAGCGTGATGTTGCGGGCGAATAAATCGCCGAGCGGAAACGCGTTATACCGCATCCCGTAGACACCCGTGAGCTGAATCGTGCCGCCCTTGCGCACCGCCTGGGCGGCTATTTGAATCGCTCCCAAGGTTCCACCCTGCAATTTGAGCAGGGATTCGACCTTCTCGACGACTGTCATTTTGCCGTCCATGCCGACGCAGTCAATCACCACGTCGGCCCCACCATGCGTCATTTCCTTCACGTAGGTGCCGATGTTTTCTTCCTCCTCAATGTTCAACGTCTCCACCTGGTTGATGCGATGGGCATGTTCAAGCCGGTACGGAAGGTAATCGAGTGCAATCACGCGTTTCGCCCCTGCCCACCAGGCAAACTTTTGCGCCATTAGGCCGATCGGACCACAGCCCAGGATGACCACCGTATCGTGATGTTTCACGCCGGCGTTCTCGACACTCCAAAGGGCCGTGGGCAAAACGTCCGAGAGAAACAGCAAGTATTCATCCGGCAGTTCACAGTCTGGTGGAACAACGAACGGGACAAAGTTCGCAAACGGGACGCGTAGATACTCAGCCTGTCCGCCTTCATAACCGCCAAACGTTTCGGAGTACCCGAAATACGCGCCACTATCCCCATGCGGATTGGCATGGTCACACTGGCTTTCGAGCCCACGCCGACAATAAAAGCAATGCCCACAGGCGATGTTAAACGGAATGACCACCCGGTCTCCCTTCTTGACCCGCTCGACCTCTGGCCCTACTTCCTCGACGATGCCCATCGGCTCATGCCCAATCACCGTATCGGGATGAAGATTGGGAATCATCCCGTGTAAAAGGTGTAAGTCGGACCCACAAATAGCAGTCTTCGTGATCCGTACGATAATATCGTCCGGTTTCTCGATACCTGGATCGGGCATATCTTTGACCTGCACCTGTTTAGGTGCCTGAAACGTGACGGCCTTCAAATTCATCCCCTCTTTGCACGCCATAAATTCCCTCAATAAGGTGTACCTCTTGTTGCGGAAACATGTGGGCTTTCTACGGAAGTCTACATGGATGGAACTGGAATACGAGGTGGTGCCGTGTCCTGCATAAGATTCCAGGTCACGCGCAGATTAGGGAAGAGGTCTAATGGATCTCGCATTCTACAAGGGGAGGACTAGGAATGCATCAGGCTCTGCAAGAACTACAGCAGATTCGCGCAATTTGTCAGCAATTGGCGGCTAATGAGCAGCAGAATGCGCAAATGCTGCATCAGTCGCCCACTGGCGCCACGATGGCGTCCCGCGAGTCCCAGGCGGCTCAGCAGCTGCAACAGTGCGTGCAGCTGTGCGACCGCGTGGCACAGGCGATTCAACAATCGGGTGCACAAGCAAGCAGCCAGTTTGGTGGATACGCGTCAGCGACGTATGCGGGGCAGGCGTATCAGCCGCCCGGTTTTTCGTCGTCCACCATTCAACAGGTCATGCAGGCGGATCGCACCGCGGCCACCGACCGGCGCGAGGGACCCAGCTACACGAACTACAACACTCAATCGGCCGGGTACAGCAATGCCTACGGCGCACAGGCGGGTCAGTATGGACAGCAGGTGAACAGTGCAGGAATTAGCCAGGTGATGCAGGCGGATCGCACCGCGGCCACCGACCGGCGGGAGGGTCCCAGCTACACGAACTACAACACCCAATCGGCCGGGCACAGCAACGCCTACGGCGCACAGGCGGGTCAGTATGGACAGCAGGTGAACAGTGCAGGAATTAGCCAGGTCATGCAGGCGGACCGCACCGCGGCCACCGACCGGCGGGAAGGGCCCAGCTACACCAACTACAACACCCAATCGACCGGGCACAGCAACGCCTACGGCGCACAGGCGGGTCAGTATGGACAGCAGGTGAACAGTGCAGGAATTAGCCAGGTCATGCAGGCGGACCGCACCGCGGCCACCGACCGGCGGGAGGGCCCCAGCTACACCAACTACAACACGCAGGTGGCTGGAAACTACCACACCCCGGCGTCGAACGCCCAGTATGGGCAGTCGTTTGGGTCTAACGCGGGTGTACAGCAGGTTCTGCAGGCGGACCACCAGGCAACCGACCGCCGGGGTCCAAGCCAGACGAACTATAACAGCCGTTCATATCAGTAACAGCTTGCACGGCAAGAACGGGCTGCCCCAACCCCGTCGCTAGACGGGGGCAGCCCTTGTCGTGTTTGTATGTTTGTTTTGACGATGGGGATTACCTCACCACACCAGGACAGGCGGCCGAGGCCGATTGGAGGATGATTGAGGATTTCGGCTTCGAGATTGAGCCTGCCGAATAGCCCCG
>NZ_AUMH01000007.1 GCF_000430585.1 Alicyclobacillus herbarius DSM 13609 | reverse complement strand
GTCCGGGAGCAAGCTCCCTTCCGTCCGCTCGACTTGCATGTATTAGGCACGCCGCCAGCGTTCGTCCTGAGCCAGGATCAAACTCTCAACAAAAGTTTGCCTCCCGGGGTCCAGCGCCCCAAAGGGAGCGCTTGCACCCCGGTCCTTGGCTCTGATTGCGAATCACGTTCGTGTTCGCAAGACTCTCTGTGCGTGTTTAGTTTTCAAGGAACCTCGTGACTTGCTTCACCTGTTCCCGCAGTGACCGGGCTATCCGGTCGCAAGCGGCATCGTTCATCGTATCACCCACACGCCATAATTGCAAGCGGTAGATGTTGGATGCCGATGTTTTGCGGTTTTCAGGGCCGCCGGTCGAGCGGCGACGCTGACTAATATAGCACGGCTATCGAACGAGATCAAGTCGAAAATGAGAACCAAGTTCTTAACCGTATAGGGTCAAGATAGAACTTCGCTGCGCACTCCCTTTCCCATGCCCTTTCTTCCATTCCCAGAAGCACGGAAAAACCGCCCACATCGCATCGACGGGCGGCTGCCTGGCGTGCCCGGAGAGATTCGAACTCCCGACCTCTTGATTCGTAGTCAAGCGCTCTATCCAGCTGAGCTACGGGCACATCTCGTACATATTATGTCTTATACGCAGTTCAAGAGTCAAGGGCTGCCCATAGCTCCAAGGCAAGACCCAGCCCCAAGGATCATAGCCATCCCGAGGAATCGCGCTCTCCTGAAACCGAATATAGCCAAACGCCTAGACGTCTTGTAGACACCGTCACAAAAAAACGGTCATATAATGGTCTAGGCCTCCGGTTGCGAAGAGACGGGATACAGCCACTAATTCCATACCGGAGGCCCTCCGTATCGAAACCCTAAGCCCAATCCTCATCACGATTCATCATCCAGGTCGGAAAAATCCCCGTTCTGCCAAGCTCTAAGGAGGGCGCGGTCGTCAGCCGACAGCGCCACGCGCTCGAGCAAATCTGGCCGTCGACGCCAAGTGCGCCACAGAGCCTGTCGATGCCTCCATCGACGAATTCGCTCGTGGTGCCCAGACAGGAGAATGTCCGGCACGGTCAAACCACGAAAATCGGCCGGCCTTGTGTATTGCGGGTATTCTAACAATCCGGAGACAAAGGACTCATCCTTTGCGGACGCCTCATTTCCCAGTACGCCTGGCAACAACCGTACGATGGCATCAATCATCGCCATCGCAGCAATTTCCCCACCGGTCATTACAAAGTCTCCCAGTGAGACTTCATCCGTCGCAAGGTGTTCGGCGATCCGCTCATCAAACCCTTCATAATGCCCGCAGATAAAAATTAACCGCCCATTGGTATCGGCTAATTCCTCCGCAAACGATTGCGTAAACGGCCGCCCCACCGGCGTCATCAATAGGACGCGTTCGTTTGTGACGCTGCCCACGCGGGTGCGTATGTCATCAACCGCATCGAAGATCGGCTGCGGCTTCAACACCATACCCACCCCTCCGCCAAACGGATAGTCATCCACAGTACGATGACGATCCGGTGCGAAGTCCCGAAAGTTGATCAGTTCAAACCGTACGTGCCCTCGCTCAACCGCCCTTTTTAAGATACTTTCGGATAACACGCCGCGAAACATGTCCGGAAACAAGGTCAGGATATAAATTTCAAGCATTCCGTCACTCCTTGCCCCCTGGCTGTCTCACTTCGACATCCTCATCCAACAGTCCGGGCAGCAGCTCCACGGTCATCTTTCCGGCTGCCAAATTGACGTCAAGAATACAATCCCGAATCGCCGGCAGCAAAACGTCTTTTCTTTGCAAAGGTCCACGAACCACGTACACGTCGTTGGCTCCAGGTGTTAAGACGTCGACCAGTTCGCCGACATACGTCCCGTCCGACGAATAAACCTTCAGTCCAATCAATTGGTCGATATAATAACTCCCTTCCGGGAGTGGGATGCGTTCGGAGACGGGGACGCATAACTCCATCCCCTTCCAAGGCTCCACCTCCGAGATGGAGGAAAAGCCTTCAAACAACACCAACCAGAACTGCTTATGCGGACGAGCAGCGCGAACAACCAGTTTTTTAAAAGGGCTTTGCCCCTCCTTACGCAACCATAAAACGCTCCCAGGAGAAAACCGTTCCTCCGGAAAATCTGTTCTCGGAAACACACGGACCTCTCCCCGCAATCCGTGGGTATTCGAAATCACGCCTACCGTCAGATATTCGAGGTTCATGAAAACCCTCCCTACAGAGGTTGTCCGAACACGCTCGCAAACCCGGACCCAAGCTACAGGTCTGTCCGATTCCCAACACAGAAAGGGGCGCAACGTGCGCCCCTCGTTTGTAAAGCGGTACATCCCTTCAATCGCTTAGGGTTGTTCCCCGTTGACGAATCTCCTGAACAATGCCATCTTTGACGATAATCTCCGCACCGCGCAGGATTTCCGACCAATCATCCCCGACATGCACGTCGATGGTTGTCTCGACCGTCATATTCTGCACCTCAGTCCCGAGGGGCATCTGTTGAATTTGCTGGATCTGCTGGATAAGCTCTTCCCGTTGCTGGATTCGCTTATTCCGTTCCTCCTCAACCTGCTCACGGACCCTTTGTGCAATCTCCCCGCCCTGTGCCATCGCCTGCTCAATGGCTTGGCGACCTTGCTGCTCAATCTGGTCCAGCTCCATGGTCAGCTGTTCAATTTGGCGTCGGTACTCGGCTATGATTTGCTGTTTTGTCGTTTCCGTCATGACGATCTTGACAGCGACAGGTTGACGAATGGTCAGCAAACGGATGTCCTCCTCGTGTCGACCCGAATCACGGTCAGGAATCAATGTCCACCAGCACTCGCTTACCCTTAAGGTGCGCAGCAGCACCGACGACATTGCGAATGGCCTGAGCAATTCTCCCGTGCCGCCCAATGACTTTGCCGACGTCGCTGGCTGCCACCGACACCCGCAACACAAGCGTTTCGCCGCGCTCCTCTTCCGCGATCTCAACCTGATTTGGATGTTCTACTAGAGACTTCACCAGGTACTCGACGAGTTCCCTCATGTATGCCTCCTGCCGCCCCGCCGGCTTGTTCATCGAAGCTGTTTTCCGGGCATGGATAAGGGTTTCACCTGAATCCGTGTTCGCTTATCTGTCGTTATTTTTGCAGCTTCAATTCGTGAAACTTCTTCAAAACCCCTGCCTGGCTGAGGAGATAACGCACCCTGTCGGACGGTTGGGCGCCATTGCCCAGCCACTTCAGCGCCTTTTCCTCGTCAATCTTCAACTGCACTGGATCTGTGAGCGGATTGTAATAGCCAATCTCTTCAATAAAGCGGCCATCCCGAGGGGAACGAGAATCGGCCACAACTACACGATAGAACGGCGCCTTCTTTGCACCCATACGCTTTAAACGAATCTTCACTGCCATCGTTCATTACCTCCTGTGCATGTGAAACAAGCGTGAATCACTTTCTCTTTTTTTTCTTCCCTTTGTGCCGCCTCGGTGCGCCCTGGCTGACGCCAGGTGTCTCCGGTGCGGAACCGGGCGTGAGTTCTGCCAACGCCGACATATCCGGCAAGCCTCCGCCCAATGCCTTCAGGGCTTTCATCGCCTGTCTACGGCTGAATTTAGTCCCTCCGCCAGCAAACCGTTTCATCATTTGCTGCATCTGCGCAAACTGATTCAAGACCTGATTCACTTCGCGTACCGTGACCCCACTACCATTGGCCACCCGGCGCCGACGGCTGGCATTCATAATCGCAGGATTGGCACGCTCCTCTTTTGTCATGGAGGAAATAATCGCTTCGATGCGCCGGAAGCGCCCCTCGTCCAGGTTGACGTTTTCCAGTCCCTTTAGGCGCCCCGCCCCCGGCAGCATTTTCAGGATTTGGTCTAGCGGACCGAGCTTTCGCACCTGCTGCAGTTGCTCCCGAAAATCATCCAGGGTAAACTGCGCCTTGCGCAGCTTTTCCTCCATTTCCTTCGCTTTTTCGAGGTCGACCGTCTCCTGCGCCTTCTCAATCAAGCTGAGCACGTCGCCCATGCCAAGGATTCTCGAAGCCAGCCGATCCGGATGAAACGATTCGAGGGGTTCGATCTTTTCGCCGACACCCACAAACTTGATGGGACACCCGGTGACCGCTCGAACCGCCAGAGCGGCCCCACCCCTCGTATCACTATCCAGCTTGGTCAGAATGATACCGGTGAGCGAGAGGTCCTTGTGAAAGGCTTCGGCCACCCGAACCGCATCCTGACCGGTCATGGCATCGAGAACGAGGAGGATTTCATGGGGATTCAGTCGCGCCTTCATCCCCTGGAGTTCTTCCATCAGGTCCTCATCAATGTGCAGACGGCCTGCTGTATCGACTATGACCACGTCGGCACCCTGACGACCGGCTTCCTCCAGGCTGCGCTGCGCAATGTCGACTGGATTCACCTGCGTCCCCATCTCGAATACGGGTACATCGATTTGCGCACCCAACACCTGCAGCTGTTTGACCGCGGCAGGGCGATACACGTCGGCGGCGACCAACAACGGCCGGTGCTGATGGCGGCGAAACGAGAGTGCCAACTTGGCCGCTGCAGTCGTCTTGCCGGCGCCTTGCAGACCCACAAGCATGACCACTGTGGGCGGCCGCGAGGCCATATTCAACCGCGCCTGTTCGCCACCCATCAGCTGCGTCAGCTCATCGTGAACAATCTTGACGACTTGCTGCCCCGGCGTCAGACTCTTCTGGACCTCCTGACCAACGGCCCGTTCTCGCACACGCTCTACAAATTGCCGTACAACCTGGACATTGACATCGGCGGCCAGCAGGGCAAGCCTCACTTCACGCATGGCGGTTTGGACATCCTGGTCTGTGAGTTTACCCTTGCCTTTCAACCGGTCGAGCGCCTTTTGCAAACTATTGGATAACCCGTCGAGCAAGAGGATCCTCCTCACCACATCGGTCGATGCACGAATCGAACAAATCCGTACGCCCGCGGAATCTCGTCAATCCGTGCTCGCCCGCGTCAGCGCTTGCTGCAGCTCAACCAAGGCTACCTGCAAACGGTCCTTGGCAGCCTTGGGCAGGAACGGATACACCGTTTGACCCACAGACACCGCTTCTGCAATGCGCACCTTCATGTCTTGCAGCCACCCGTCAAACCCCACCATGGCCTCGTAGTATTCCAGCTGCTCTTCCGCCCGGTGCAGGTTATCGTGAACCGCCTGCCGGCTTACATGCAAGTGCTCCGCAATCTCTGCCAGCGACCAATCGTCGAAGTACGTCAGTTCGATAACCTGTTGCTGTCGCGGTGTCAATAACTTTCCGTACAGATCGTACAAGTTAGCCATTCGCGTGGCCTTGTCGATCATACACGGAACCCCCATCCCTGTCAAGGTCAATGACTTTACACCGATTCTGGCTGCGCAATCGCGGACACGAAGGCCTCTGCGGAAAAGGGCTCCAAATCGTCGATGCCCTCGCCCAAGCCAACCCATTTGACCGGGATGCCATACTCCCGCACAATCGGCAAAATGACACCGCCCTTCGCCGTTCCGTCCAGTTTGGTCAAAACAATCCCCGTGACATCGGCCGCCTCTTGGAACGCCCGCGTTTGATTTAGGGCGTTTTGACCGGTCGTAGCATCCACCACAAGCAGGACCTCGTGCGGAGAACCCGGCAGTTCCCGCGCGGCCACCTTGGCAATCTTGCTCAGCTCCGCCATCAGGTGTGCCTTGTTATGAAGGCGGCCAGCCGTATCGCATAAAATCACATCCGCCGATCGCGCCCGTGCCGCGGCAATCGCATCGTACACCACGGCGGCCGGATCGGCCCCTTGCGCATGGCGAACCACGTCGCAACCTGCACGTTCCCCCCAAACCATCAGCTGCTCAATGGCGGCCGCCCGGAACGTATCGCCGGCAGCCAGAATGACTTTCTGCCCCTCCTGACGATAGCGGTGGGCTAGCTTGCCAATCGAGGTCGTCTTCCCTACGCCATTCACGCCGACGAACAGATATAACGTGGGCCCGTGTTCGGCCCTTTGCATAGAAACATCGGCATCTTGGAGCGCCTCCAGCATCGCCGTTTGCAAAAGGCGCGGAAGTTCGTCCGCGTCGTCGACGCGCCCACGGCGCGCCAACTCACGGACCCTCCCCACCAGCCACAAAGACGTGTCCACCCCTACATCCGCCGCGATTAACAGTTCCTCAAGTTCGTCGAATAGACTCTCATCCAAGCGACGGCCTGAAAAGAGCTGTCCAATTCGTCCGAACACCGCCTCCCGGCTCTTACCGAGTCCACGCCGAAACTTGTCAAACAAGCCCACGACCTCACCCCGCAGTTTCCATTTCGCCATCACCCTCCAGACGGACACTGATGAGGCCGGAGACGCCCGATTCCTGCATGGTCACGCCATACAGAACATCCGCCTCCTCCATCGTGCCACGCCTGTGCGTAATGACAATAAACTGTGTATCATCCGCAAAACGACGCAGCTCGCGCGCAAAACGACTCACGTTCGCTTCATCCAAGGCTGCCTCCACCTCGTCCAAGACACAAAACGGGACCGGCCGTACGCGGAGGATCGCGAACAACAAGGCCATCGCGGTCAACGCACGTTCTCCGCCCGACATCAAGTTCAAGTTCTGCAATTTTTTACCCGGTGGCTGAGCCATCACTTCAATCCCGCTGTGCAAGACGTCATCCGGATTCGTCAGCTCCAAATCGGCCTGCCCACCGCCAAACAACTGCCGAAACGCGGCCTGAAACTCGTGCCGAATCTGTGTAAACGTGGTCGAAAAGCGTTCCGCCATTTCGCGGTCGATGTCCTCAATAAGCTCCACCAGCTGCACTCGCGCCGACTCCAGGTCTGCACGTTCCTGCTGCAGGAATCGAAGCCGCTGCGAGAGGCGTTCCCATTCCTCAATCGCACCCAAACGCACATCGCCCAAAGCCTGTATCTGGCGGCGCTGCCCCTCAGCCATCCGGCGCACCTCAGCCACCGGGTGCTCCAGAGGATAGTGCTCCTTCGCCCACTCATAGGTAATGTGGTGATTTTCTCCGAGCCTTGTTAACGCGTGTTGAAGTTCCGCGTCGGCCCGCTCGGAGGCCACCTCGGCCCGACGCAGCTGCTCGTCCACCCCGGCCAACCGCTGCCCGACGGATTGCAGACGTTTTTCCGCACTGGCTACGTCCTGTTCGGCCACAAGCTGTGCCTGGCGGAGGGAAGTCAACTCCGCCTCCAGGTCCGTCAGGGCGCTGCGGACATCTCCCAACTGCTGCTCGTGCGCGCGCGCTTCCGCCTGTGCTTGTTCAATCGCGGCCAACAGGCGCTCCATTTCCCGAGTCAGTTCACCAGCGCGTCTGCGTCCGCGCCGAATCCGCTCCTGAAGCTCCCTGACGCGCTGCTCCAACAGTCGCTTTTCTTGGCTCAAAGACGCCGTTTCCACCCGTAGCCCAGTCACCCGTTCCTGAGCCGCTGCCATCTCCAGTGTACGCCGCTCCAACTCCAGGCGCCGCGCCTTCAGGGTCTCCTCCAGCTGAGCCAGTTCCGTTTCCACCATCCGTAGTTTATCACGAGCCTCTACCGCACGCTGGCGCAAGCTCGTCTCACTCACATGCAGCTGCTCCGTCTCCAGCCGCACCGTCTCGAGACGGTCGATAACGCCTTGTTTGCGGGCCTGCCACTCACGCAAGTCTGCCTCCAACTCCGCCAGCCGCCCGCGCAAACGGGTCAAATCTTCCCCCGCCTGCCGCTGCTTGGCCTGCGCCTCCGTGGCACGCCGCCGCAGTTCCTGCTGTTGCTCGCGCAGTGCCTCAATGGTCTTCCCAAGTTGCGTCAATTCCGTTTCAACCGTCTCACGTTCTCGCGTTCGTCCCAACAAGCCGGGGCCTCGCCGCGTATGACTACCGCCCGACATGAGACCCCCCGGGCTGACCACATCCGCTTCCAGGGTTACGATGCGGAATCGATAACCTAATGCCCGCGCCATCTCATTGGCCGCCGTCAGGTCCTTCGCAACGACGACGTTACCCAGCAAGTGTTCAACCACGTCCCGATATCGGGCCTCACACTCAATTAAATCGCTGGCAATCCCCAGCCATCCCGCGTGGTTTTCGACTTTTTGCCGATCCCGATCGTTCATGCGCCGACTCTGAATCACGCTCAGCGGCATAAACGTTGCCCGACCCGCCTGTCGACGTTTGAGCCAAGCGATGGCTTGCCGTGCGCTGGCCTCATCATCGACCACGATGTTCTGCAACGCACCCCCCAGCGCTACTTCAATCGCCAGTTCCAACCGTTTGTCAACACGGATTAACCCCGCGACGGCCCCGTGGATACCCTCCAGTCGCCCTTTGTCCGCCGCCTGCAGCACCGTGCGCACCCCGGACGCATAGCCATCATAGCCTTGCTCGAGGTCACGCAACAGTTCGAGGCGCGAGCGCAGTGAGGACGATTTGGACTCCAGTTGGTGCAGGTTCTGAACAACCTCCGCTTCCTGCTCAGCCGCCTGTCGTACGGCCTGATTGGAGACATCCAGTAAATTCTTGGCCTCTTCCAACTGCTGCAGGCACCGCTCCCTCTCTGCGGCCGTCTTCTCCACCTCGCCATCCAGGGTGGCCAACTCTTGCTCCCAGCGCGCTTGTTCCGCCAAGAGCCGTTCGCGTCGACGCGATTCCCCCGACTGGGCTTCTTCCGCAGACCGAATTTCGTTGCGTAGGTGAGCTGCCCGCTGATGCGCTTCAAATAACTGACTGTTCAGGTCCTCAATCTCAGCTTCCAGGCGCGCGCGTACGTCCGGATCGACCGCTTCAGCGGCCGCCTCAAGCTCGCCGCTTTTCGCCTCCAACTGGGCCGTAATCTGCGCGAGCCGCTGCTGCTCCTGTTCATGGAGGCGAATCAACTCGTCCGTTTCCGCCTCCGTCTGTTCTTGCGTCTGTCGGCGGTCCTCGACCGTATCGCGAAGGTTCTTGACTCGCTCCGCCAGAACCTCAATTTGCCCTTCCAGGCGCTGTCGTTGTTCGACCGCCTGGACCTCCTGCCGCTGCCGCTCCTGGGCGGCCGCTGTAAGGGTATCGAGTTGGGCGCGCGCAGCGTGCAACCCCGCTTGTTCCTGCTCGACCGCTTGCTGCGCCTCAGCCCGCTGCTGCGTGAGTCCTGCCACCGTCTGGACACTGGTTTCCCAGCGCCGTTTCAGGTCCTCAATATCCGCAACCAACAGCATAATCTCGAACCGATTGAGCTCGTCGGCAAGCTGTTTGTACTCCAGCGCTTTTTCCGCTTCCGCCTGCAGTGGACCAGACTGACTCTCCAATTCGGCCAGAATGTCGTCGATACGTACAAGATTCGCGGCTGTTTCGTCGAGCTTCCGTTCGGCCTCTTTCCGCCGATACTTGAATTTCACAATGCCTGCTGCATCCTCGAACGGTCCGCGCCGGTCTTCGGGGCGTGTGGAAAGCATCTCCTCAATCCGCCCCTGGCCGATAATCGAATACGATTCACGGCCCAAGCCGGTGTCCATAAACAGTTCGGTAATATCCCGCAGTCGACACGGTTTGCGATTGATAAGGTATTCACTTTCTCCGCTTCGGTAGACGCGGCGCGTCACCGTCACCTCATCGAATACGACCGGGAGACGGTTGTCGCTGTTATCCAAGGTCAACGAGACCTCGCAAAAATTGACCGCCTTACGCGTATCGCTGCCCGCGAAAATCACATCTTCCATCTTGCTGCCGCGCAGGCTACGCGCACTCTGTTCGCCAAGCACCCAGCGGATGGCATCGGAAATGTTGCTTTTCCCACTGCCATTGGGTCCGACCACGGCGGTTATCCCAGCCGAAAAGTCGAGCACAGTCCGATTGGCAAAGGATTTAAAACCAAGGATTTCAAGGCGCTTCAGAAACACCTTCAGGCCCCCTCGCGGCCCCCTCCTGCAACATATGGAGGGCAGCCTGCGCCGCTTTCTGCTCCGCTTCTTTTTTCGATCTCCCGACGCCGCTGCCCATCACACGGTTCCCAATCACAACCTCGACGCTGAACTGTTTCGCGTGGGCGGGCCCCCGCTCATCGACCACCCGATACACCAGCTGCGTTCCCAAATGCTGCTGCACCCACTCTTGCAGAGCCGTCTTATAATCCGGGGCAATCCCTTGCCCGATATACGGAAACACATACTTCTCCACAAACGCCTTCACCGCTTCCAGACCCTGATCTAGATACAGAGCCCCAATGAACGCTTCGAATACATCGGCGAGCAAGGCTGGCCGTTCGCGACCTCCAGAGCGCTCCTCTCCTTTGCCCAGTCGGACAAAGCGCTCAAACTGCACCCGCCGGGCAAAACTCACCAGGGAAGGCTCACAGACAATCGCGGCCCGTAGTCGTGTCATTTCCCCTTCGGAAACGCTCGGCATGGTGCGGTACAGATACTCGCTGACAACCAGTTCCAAAACGGCATCACCAAGGAATTCCAAACGTTCATTATCCTGAAGAGAGGAACGGCGATGTTCATTCCGATACGAAGCGTGCGTAAACGCCTGCTTTAAGAGCGGTTCCGAACGAAAGTGAATTTGCAATCGTTCCTGCAACTCTACCCATTTATTCGACACCACAGGCACTCCTATTCATGGCTTTGACTCTCTCATCTCTCGATGACGGCAAATCGCCTGCACACGCCACATCGTCGCGCGGCGTGTGCAGTTGCGGGCTTAAGCGTACTTTTTTAGGATGATGGCCGCATTGTGGCCGCCGAATCCGAAGGAGTTCGACATCGCCACTCGAGGCTGCGCCTGGCGCGCCTGGTTGGGGACATAGTCGAGGTCGCACTCCGGGTCGGGAGTCTCATAGTTGATAGTGGGAGGCAGGATTCCCTCGACCAGGGTTTTCACGGTGGCCACGGCCTCGACGCCGCCAGCCGCCCCTAGCATATGTCCAATCATCGACTTGTTGGAACTGATGGCTAACCGGTAGGCGTGTTCGCCAAACAGTTCTTTAATCGCCAACGTCTCCGACTTGTCGTTAAGCTCCGTTGATGTTCCATGCGCATTGATGTAGTCCACATCTTCCGGGCGAAGCCCTGCATCTCGCAAGGCTTCCCGCATCGCTCGATACGCGCCCGATCCGTCCGGCGGCGTGGCCGTGATGTGGTACGCATCGCCAGACATCCCGTAGCCGACAATCTCCGCATAAATGCGTGCCCCTCGGGCCAGTGCATGTTCTAGAGACTCGAGCATCAACACACCCGCGCCTTCGGACATCACGAACCCGTCGCGGTCTTTGTCAAACGGCCGGCTGGCTCGCGTAGGCTCGTCATTGCGCGTGGAGAGAGCCTTCATGTTGGCAAAGCCCGCAATCGCCAGGTCCACGATGGCCGCCTCCGATCCGCCCGCCAACATCGCATCTGCGGCACCCCGTTCGATGATCTTATAGGCGTCGCCGATGGCGTTGGTGCTTGTGGCGCAGGCGGATACGGAGGCGCTGTTGGGCCCACGAGCGCCCGTCAGGATGGAGACATGCCCAGATGCCATATTGGCAATCATCATCGGGATCATAAACGGGCTTACGCGGCGCGGCCCGCGTTCGCGCAGTACGATATGATTCTCTAACAGCGTCTGAATGCCGCCAATCCCCGAGCCGATATAAACACCGACTCGATCTGCGTTTTCCCCATTGATATCCAATCCTGAATCCTTCAGGGCCTGCGCGGCTGCCGCGATGGCAAACTGCGCGAAGCGGTCAATCCGGCGGGCCTCCTTCGGATCCAAGTACTTTTCGACTTCGAATTCTTTTACCTGACCGGCAATCTGCACCGGTAGATTGGAGACGTCGAACGATTCGATTCGGGAAATCCCGGACCGTCCGGCGACAAGATTGTCCCAAAAGGTCGATACGTCGTTCCCGAGTGGCGTGACGGCTCCAAGCCCGGTGATAACGACTCGTCGTTTCACGTTGTCACCCCGCCTAGATGGACAGAAAGCCCCGGCACACGCACGGGACTTCAAGAATGGCTGTTGCCTCACATTCGTCTGTCTTTTAACTCATTGGTGCTGTTCGATGTATGTAACAACATCCCCAACGGTGCTGATTTTCTCCGCCTCTTCATCGGAGATTTCCAGGTCGAACTCGTCTTCGAGCTCCATAATCAGCTCGACAACATCCAAGGAGTCTGCCTGCAAATCATCCTTGAACGTAGCCTCCAAAGTCACCTTGTCCTCATCCACACCAAGGCGGTCGACGATAATGTTTTTCACTCGCGTAAACGTGTCGGCCATCCTTTCACCTCCTAGTTCTTTGGGCAGCTTGTCCGCGCTTTGTGGCGGTAAGACTGCCAAACGCCAGGGACGCTTTTCATCTGCGCCATCCTCTGGGCAAAGTATACTACATGGAACCTGAGTATACTACATCGCCATGCCGCCGTCGACTGCAATTACTTGTCCAGTGATGTAAGCGGCTGCGTCCGAAGCGAGAAACGCCACCGCGCCCGCGACATCTTCAGGCTGTCCGATGCGCCCCAGCGGAATTTGTTCCATCATGTGCGCCACCGCCTGCTCGGGCAGAGCAGCGGTCATCTCGGTCTCCACCAGCCCTGGGGCGACCGCGTTGACCGTAATTCCGCGTCCGGCCAGTTCCCGCGCCGCACTCTTCGTCAAGCCAATCAATCCTGCCTTGGCGGAGACGTAGTTGGCCTGACCTGGATTCCCGACCAACGCGACCACCGAGGTCACATTGATGATGCGCCCAAAGCGTTGTTTCATCATCGGACGCGCCACCGCCCGCAACATGTGAAACGCCCCTGTCAAGTTGGTATTAAGCACGGCCTGCCAGTCTTCGTCTTTCATGCGCATAAGCAGCGTGTCGCGCGTGATGCCCGCGTTGTTGACCAACACGTCGACACGGCCAAAAGCGGCCAACGCCGATTCGACCAGCCTATCGGCGTCTGCGGCTCGGCTCACGTCGGCTTGCTCCACGATAGCTTGGCCGCCCGCTTCTTGGATGCGCCGCGCGGTTTCACGGGCGTCTGCTTCCCGCCCCGCGTAATTGACGACCACCTGGCCGCCTTCGCGCGCCAGTTCAATCGCGATCGCGCGGCCAATTCCCCGCGACGCCCCGGTGACAATCGCAACTCGCCCCATCATTGCTCACGCTCCTTGACTCCACTTACAGCTTCTGTAAGCGAAACTTCATCCTCCACATGCAACGTCACAACAGATCGCTGAACCTTTCGGATCAGGCCAGAGAGAACCGTACCCGGCCCGAATTCGATAAATCCTTCAATTCCCATGTCAAGCATGCACCGCACATCCTCTTCAAATCGGACCGGCGAATACAACTGACGCTCTAGGGCCGACTGAAGTTCCGATTGAGAGGAAACCGGCTCGGCATCCACGTTTGTTACAATCGGCACGGCAGCGTCCTGAATGGCCGTCTCTGCCAATGCCTGCGCCAGTTTGGATGCGGCTGGGCGCATCAGACTGCAGTGGAAGGGACCGCTCACCTCGAGCGGCAGAACCCGCCGCGCGCCACGTTCCTTGGCCAGACGCCCAGCCTCCGCAACGCCTGCAGCCGTGCCTGAGATGACAATCTGGCCCGGGCAGTTCAGGTTAGCCAACTCCACAACTTCGCCGCTCTCCTCGGCTGCCTCCTTGCATACGGCCTCCAATTCGGCCGGCGCCATTCCCAAGACCGCCGACATCGCTCCCTGGCCAGCCGGAACGGCCTCATCCATCCACTTGCCACGCAAGTGCACGAGCCGTACCGCATCCGCAAACGACAGCGCACCTGCAGCAACGAGCGCGGTGTACTCGCCCAAACTGTGCCCAGCCACAGCGGTCGGTTGCACGTCCACTTGTTCTTTAAAGACTCGATAGGCGGCCACGCCCATGGTCAACAAGGCCGGCTGGGTATAATACGTCAGGCGCAGCTTGTCTTCTGGGCCTTCCAGGCACAGCTCGGTCAGTGAAAATCCCAATGCCTCATCGGCTTCCTGGAACGTCTGTTTGGCCACAGAATGCTTTTCCATCAATTCCTTGCCCATTCCGACGTACTGGGCTCCCTGTCCGGGAAAGACAAACGCCCACTTCACGACCGCATTCCTCCTTGTCCTACGGACGCGCGCTTATAGCCGCAGCGCCGCGGCGCCCCAAGTGAGTCCCGCGCCAAACCCGACCAACACGACAACATCCCCGATCTTAGCTCGTCCCTCTCGACGGGCCTCGTCCAGCGCAATCGGAATCGATGCCGCCGACGTGTTTCCGTACTTGTGGATGGTGACGACCACCTTGTCCTCGGGAATCCCAAAGCGGTCCCGGGCCGCTTCAATAATGCGGATATTGGCTTGATGGGGAACCAGTAAATCAATGTCCTCCCGCGTCAACCCGGCCTCCGTCAGTACACGCTCCGTCGACGCAGCCATTGCCTTAACGGCAAACTTGAACGTCTCTCGCCCTTCCATCTTCAAATAGTGCATCCGGCCCTCGATGGTTTCGGCTGTGGCCGGCATTTTCGATCCGCCGGCAGGAAGGTACAGGTGTTTGCCTCCACCGCCGTCGCTGCCTAAGTGGAAAGACAGGAAGCCCCGCTCGCCCTCGACCGGCCCTACGACCGCCGCACCCGCACCGTCTCCGAACAGAACACAGGTCGTTCGGTCTTTATAATCGATAATTCGAGATAACAGGTCGGCGCCAATTACCAGTACATTCCGGTAGCGTCCGGCCTCGACCATGGCCGCCGCTGTACAAACCGCGTACAAAAATCCGGTACAGGCCGCCGAGACGTCCATCGCTCCGGCATGCTGTGCCCCCAAGCGGTCCTGTACCAAACAAGCAGTCGCCGGAAACATCATATCCGGGGTTACCGTAGCGCATAAAATCAAATCGAGGTCCGCCGCCGCAACCCCCGCGTCGGCCAGCGCCCGACTGGCTGCCAGTGTTGCAAAATCGGACGTGGTTTCCCCTTCCCTGGCAATCCGACGCTCCTTAATCCCAGTACGGGAGGTAATCCATTCATCATCGGTATCCACCATTTTTTCCAAGTCCGCGTTCGTCAGAACCTGGTCCGGAAGCGCGGAACCGGTTCCCAAAATCCCTGCCCGAATCGCCACCCTATCACTCTCCACATGATGGATTTGAACCCTGACGCTCGAGGGAAGAAATCAACTTCGCATTGACGTCCTGTTCACAAAAGCGAATGGCTTGTAAGAGGGCGGTGTACCACGCACGCTGATTACTGCTTCCGTGCGCCTTGATGCAGCCGCCGGCGACCCCTAAAAAGGGTGCGCCACCGTATTCTGCATAATCAAACTCAGCGGCAAACGCGCGCAGACGCGGGGCCAACAGTAGAGCTCCCAGTTTCGCGGTTACGCCAGCCGTGGAGACAGTTTGCTTTAAAGCTTTAAATAGGCCCAGGCCGATGCCTTCCGTCAACTTTAACACCACATTGCCGACAAACCCATCGCAGACGACCACATCACAGTCTCCATCCAAGAGATTGCGTGCCTCCACGTTGCCTACAAAATTCAAACCTGCCTCTACGAGCAGGTCGTAAGCCGCTTTGGTCAAATGATTCCCCTTCGTGCTTTCAGCTCCCACATTGAGTAAACCAACGCGCGGTCGCTCCACCCCCAGCACGTGCTCCGAATACGCGGTCCCCATATGTGCATACTGAACCAGGTTTTCCGGCGCCGCATCCATGGTCGCCCCCGCGTCGAGAAGCAGCACGCCTTGGCCTTGAAATGTGGGGAGCACTGGGGCCAGGGCTGGGCGTTCAATCCCAGGCAACCGTCCGATGGTGAGTAGTCCGGCGGCGACTAAAGCGCCCGTATTTCCCGCCGATACCATCGCGTCCGCCTGGCCCTCTCGCACCATCCGGGCGGCCATCACCAGCGAGGAATCCGGTTTGCGACGGACGGCCCGCACCGGCTCCTCATCGGGTTGAATCACCGATTCACTGGTCACCACCTCAACATTCGACGGAAGCCGGGCCGTCCCTGCTGATACCGCCGCTTCTGTACCAATTAAACAAAATTTCACGTCTGGGTGGGTACTGGCCAGTTCTTGTACGGCCGCCACCGGTGCCTGCGCGCCCAAGTCACCACCCATGACATCTACTGCTAGTTTCAATCCTGTCCCTCCCGCATTCTGGCAGAAGCCCTGGCGACCCAAATCCAGCCATCCAGAACTGTCTCTCCATCCACTTCGGTATGTGCACGACACTTGCTAATCCCGGAGTGACGCGCAACCACGTCAATGCGCGCCCGCAGCGTCTCGCCGAGTCGAACGGGACGGTAGAAGCGCAGCTCTGTCTTCGCCGTCACGGCGCACTCCTCATCCATCACCGCCATGGCCAGAGAGTTCACCTGGGCAAAGAGCACGTGACCACGAACAATACCACTGCGAGCAAACACGTGCAGCGAAGTAATCGGCAATTCAGAGATGGCCACGTGATTCAGTTCGAGCCGGACAATGCGACCCACCACATCCTGCTCGTCCAGCGCTCGCACCTCATCCTGCCGGTCTGCCGCCACACGCCGAATGCGCTCCCGCACCTCGGGAATATTCAGGGCCTGACGATCCAAACGGA
Source organism: Alicyclobacillus herbarius DSM 13609 (assembly GCF_000430585.1). GTDB lineage: Bacteria > Bacillota > Bacilli > Alicyclobacillales > Alicyclobacillaceae > Alicyclobacillus_G > Alicyclobacillus_G herbarius. The sequence continues at coordinate 126,505 of NZ_AUMH01000007.1, read as the reverse complement.
TGGTCGCGACACTGACGCCGAACGTTTCGGCTAACTGTTCATCTGTAGCAAATGGATTTTCGGTCAACACGCGAACCAATGCCAATCTGCGTTCAGATTTGCGCAGCCCTCATCCCTCACTTCCCACAGGAGGTTCCCACCGGGCACTTATTACCTACTCATAAAACGTAGTTCTAAAATACCCGATTCCCTTCCAATACGCAAGTCCGCAGAAATTGAAAAAGCGAACAAGGAGCCGATTTCGGTTGGCTCCTTGTTCGCTTCGCATGCGCCGAGCTGCTCACTTGCTGGATGCAACCTGACGCCCTTTATACGAACCACAATTCTTGCAGACGCGATGCGACAGTTTATACTCGCCGCATTCCGGACAACGAACCATGCCAGGGAGTTCCAGCTTAAAGTGGGTCCTGCGCATGCGCTTCCTCGTCTTGGAGATTCTATGTTGAGGTACCGCCATTCCCTACACCTCCCTTGCAGGCTGTCCGCACAATACGTGCTGTCGGCAGCTTACTGCCGAGACTCCGCCACGCATGATATTACTCCGAATCGTCCTTAGAAAGCAAGTCGGCGAGTACTGCCAACCGTGGATCCACACGTCGTGTGTCGCAATGACACTGATGTTCATTCAGATTGCACCCGCATTCCACGCACAATCCGCGGCAATCCTCCCGACACAGTGGACGATACTCAAGCGCCAGGTTGACCGCTTCTTCCACATACGGATCGAGCCAAAGCAATTTGGTCGGACGGCCGGCGACCGACTCTCCAGGCACAGTGGCGGCTTCGGTTTCCGTGACGGACTCTTCAAACTCCGTCTCGAGCCTGGCGGAATACGGCTCCAAACAGCGCGAACATACATATTCTACCGTGGCCTTTACGGAACCGCGCAGGGAATATTGCTCTTCTTTGATATCCACATCCACCTGAACGGACACCGGTTCAATTCGCTGCACCTGCGGGTTTTCGTCGGCCACACGCGGCAACTCAACCACACCTTCGACGTGAATCGGATGATGCTTAACCCTTTCCAAATCTATCTGCACGTGTACTCACCTCGTCACCGGTGCGGCTAAGCTCGCTCTTCGTTTGTGGTGATCACAAGGAGCCTGGCGCACGCAGGGGTGGATGTCCCTCTCTAGAAGAACGAATCAAATCTTCAATATCCGGTATGCGTACCTTAGCGGCTTCATAGCCAATGCGAATCGCTTCCTTGGCCCGATGAAAGTGTGAGCTGCCGATTGTGGACAAATCGGGAGTAATCAGCAAATCAGCCGGGTGTTGAACCAGCAGTTGCTCCTGCATGATTTCCAAAGACTGCATAATCACGTCGAGCATCGTCTCGGGAACGGACGGAGCGCCGGTCGATACATCTACCCCAATGACCAAATCTGCACCCAATGCCCTTGCTGCCTCCGTAGGCACCCGTTCGATCACCCCGCCGTCTACGAGCACCTGTCCACCTAGCCGCAGCGGCACAAATACCCCTGGTATAGCAATACTGGCCCGTACGGCGTCGGCCAGAAGTCCCTCGCGAATGACCACCGCACGCCGCTGGACGAGGTCTGTGGCCACAGCAGCGAAGGGAATCTCAAGTTCCTCAATCCGCAGCCCACGTGTCAGTAGTTTGACCATCTGATGAACTTTGTCCCCCGCAATCAATCCGACTTTGGGTACCGTTAAATCCACCCAATGCCGCCAGCGGAGCGTGCACGCCAATTTCTCCATAAAACTGGGCGACATCCCCGTCACATAGAAGGCACCGACCAAGCTCCCCATGCTCGATCCGGTCACAATGTCCACAGAAATCTGGTGTTCTACGAGTGCCTGCAACACCCCGACGTGCGCAAATCCTTTGGCGCCTCCCGAGCCCAGCGCCAAAGCGATGCGCCGTTTGGACATTATGCTTCACCTCGCCCCGTTCCATCGGTTGCACGCTGAGCGCGGGCCATGAACGCTGCGGCAACCTCATCCGGAACCAAACCGGTCACATCTCCCCCGTAAGCAGCGACTTCCTTCACCAACGAGGAACTGATATAAGCGTATTCGGGTGAGGTGGGCAAGAAGACCGTGACCAAACTGGGCAGTAGATGCCGATTCATCTGCGCCATTTTTTGTTCGGTCTCGAAGTCGGCCACCCCTCGAAGTCCGCGGACCACCGCAGCTGCCCCGCGTAACTTGGCGTACTCCACCAGCAGGCCTTGAAACTGATCGACTTCGACATTCGGCAAGGCGTGGGTCGCCAAGCGAATAAAGTCCATCCGCTCTGGGACGCTGAACAGCGGCTGTTTCGCCGGGTTCTGCAAGACAGCGACCACCAATACGTCGAACAGCAGAGCCGCCTGCCTGACGACATCCAGGTGACCATTGGTGAACGGATCAAACGTACCTGGATAGATTGCCAGTCTCATATGCTTCATCTCCATCTTGTGTCGGCGGAGTCGGAATCCAGCGGCCGGTCAGCTACATACCTCATGAACCCTGGGTATAGATAGTCACCTGAATATCGCCGTACGCGCGGGTCTTCCATACACAAAAAGGCCCGACCTGGGCGGGAAGCTCTGTCTCCTTGGGGTGTTCACAGACAAGCCCGTCTACGCCCGGTTGGAACTGAGCCGCGGCGCTAAGAACCGGGACCCACAAACGATGCGCATAGGGCGGATCGACAAATACCCAGTCTATCCGAGTGCCTGTCAATCGCGGCCAGACCGCTCGCCAATCCATCTGCCACACGGTACACCGGTCCTCGGCGGCGCACGCGGCAATATTGCGGCGGATGGTGGCAATGCTCTTTGGGTGCTTATCCACGAACACCGCGTGGCGGGCCCCACGGCTGAGCGCTTCGAGACCGAGCGCCCCGGACCCGGAAAATAAATCGACAACCTGTTCGTGGCCCGCAAAGGGTCCGAGCAGATTGAACATCGATTCCTTGACGCGGTCGGTCGTCGGCCTGGCCAAGGTGCCTGGGGGGCTGTGCAAACGCAAGCCACGCCACTGCCCGGCTATAATCCGCACGGCGAGCCCTCCCTGAGCGCTTTTTCCCCTATTATGCCACACCCATCATGGGCGTGCCCAACCGAGTCCATCAAAAAGGATTTCGATTGGATGTTTACCCATCCATGTATAAATTCCGTCTATATGGAAATCATGGGAATAGCAACGGCGAGAGCTGTTGTTGGCAACCGTGGGAGAAGACTTAGTCCCCATAAGCTCTTCCTCCGGTTTCTCCTCTCCCAGAATAAACGCCATTGCCCAAACGAGACGGTGTGAGCAGTCTCCACGGAGCAAAGCGGCAAAAACCCACGCGTACCCGGGCGTGGGTTTTTGCTGTTCGGAAATATGCGGGTCTTTCACCAGATCGAATAAATGGTCAGCCAACTCGCAATCGTGTTCACAAGCGCGATCCGCTCACTGGTGTCGAACGTATGGCCGGTTGTTCGGTAAACAGACGACGGTAGTGAGTCAGGAGTTGTTCTGTGGGACCGCTCCAGTCCAGGCTGTCGATGATCCGTTGAGTCCGCTTCAACACCGACCGCCGACGCGGCTCGTTCCACAATAACTCACGTACCCCTTCAATCAGGCTGTCTGGGTTTTTTGCATCAAAAATGAACCCGGCTTGTCCATTCTCCAAAACCTCTCGTGTCGGCGGACTGTCCGCCGCCAGCACCGGCAGACCACTGGCCATCGCTTCAAACAAGACAAGCCCCAGGGTCTCCGTGGTCGAGGGAAAGACAAATCCGTCCGCCGAAGCATAAGCTTCCGCCAGCTCTTGCCCGTGCATGTATCCCGTAAAGACAGTGTTCGTCCCGGCGAATATCTTCTCAAGTTCAGGCCGATACGGCCCATCCCCGACAATCGCCAGTCGAACCCTCGGCTCCGCATCAAGCACCGGACGCAAACGTTCAATCTCCTTCTCGCTGGCGAGCCGACCGACGTAAAGCAGGATCTTATCCCCTTCCGCCAAAGGTCCTGCAAGCTTTCGCCGCATCGTCTCCGACGGCCGCGCAGACTGATATAACGAGACATCCACGCCCCGTTCCCACAACCCAAGGTTGCGAAAGCCTTGGGACTCCAACAGCGCCAACGTCGCTTTGGAGGTACATAAATTGATCTCCGCTTGATTGTGCAGCAAGCGAAAATACCACCAGAGCGCAGGCTCCAAGAAGTCCAGGTGATAGTGCCGGGCATAAGTCGGAACGTTGGTATGGTACGAGGCAATCAACGGCAAGCGCAATCGCTTTGCGTACCAGATCCCAGCCAGCCCGACAAACGCTGGATTCACGACATGAATCAGGTCCGGCCCAAACTCGTTCAAAGTACGCCCAACTGGCCACGGCATCGGAAACTTTTTCTCGGGATAGAGAAAAAACCGAAATGACGGAACGCTTATCACCCGTGCGGACGCGTATTCCGTGGGAGAGCCTGCCGGCGCAAACAGCAACACTTTGTGCCCATCCTTCTCCAGGTGTCGCAGGGTTGCGCACAGGCGAGTAACAATCCCGTCTGTATTCGGCAAGAACGTCTCCGTGAACATGGCAATCCGCATGCCGTTACCTCCAAGTGGCGGTTGGCGCAATCACGCTGGTATCGACCCGATCCCGATAACGCTCTGCCGTTTTAATCAAGTCATGAATCAGCTCGTCGGACAACAGGTGCGGCTTGAGGCCCAAGTCCAACAAACGCGTGTGCACCGCATTGTAATAATGCTCCTCTTTTTCCACGCGGGGATTCGGAAGATGGGCAATATTCGCTTGAATCCCCATTTCCGCGGCGACTTTCTGAACCCGCTCGGCCAACTCGAGAACCGAAAACTGTTCCGTGAACTGGTTGAACACGCGAAATTCCCCTGCGTCCGCCGGATGCAAGGCTGCCAGTTCCACGCATTGCAACGTATCCCGAATGTCTAAGAAGGCACGGGTTTGACCGCCCTTTCCATATACCGTCAGGTCGTACCCAATCGCCGCCTGAATGCAAAAACGATTCAACGCGGTGCCAAAAACCCCGTCATAGTCAATGCGGTTGTACAACCGCTCGTCTCGCTTGCATTCATCCGTCCACAATCCGTAAACCACACCCTGATTCAGGTCAGTGGCCCGGATGCCCCAGGATTTACAGGCAAACATGATGTTGTGGCTATCATGCACCTTGGACAAGTGGTAGAAGGAGAACGGCTGCTTCGGATAGGGAAGCACATCCTCCCGCCCCTTGTGCTGTATCCGTATGTATCCCTCTTCGATGTCGATGTTGGGTGTCCCGTATTCGCCCATCGTCCCCAACTTAATCAGGTGACAATCCGGAACAATCTCCTTTATCGCGAAGAGAAGGTTTAGGGTGCCTACCACGTTATTCACTTGCGTGAATACGGCATGCTCGCGGTCGATCATTGAATACGGGGCCGAACGTTGTTCGGCGTAGTGTACAAATGCTTCCGGGCGGAACGTACTCATGGCGCCGGCCAGGAAATCGTAATCCGTCATGTCCCCAATGAACAGTTGGATTTCCTTTCCGGTTAGTTCCCGCCACGCCGCCACACGATCCTCTAGAGAAGCGATGGGGGTAAGGGGTTGTGTCCCCAGTTCCTCATCCCACCGACGGCGAATCATGCTGTCGAGAATGGCGACCTCATGACCTCGTTCGGAAAAGTACAGTGCGGTCGGCCATCCACAGAATCCGTCACCGCCAGCAATCATTATTTTCATTCCGTGTCACCCCATCACGAAGATAATCCTACATGCTTGAAAGCGTATTGAAATGGCTCTGAAACCATTATGGTATTCAGCTACAATGTACAGGTTTTCGAGAACGTGAGCAACCCGATGCAAACAAATCGGGGGCCGACGCCCCCTCTGATTTGTTCACTACCACGGCTGGTAATAACTGCCCATATACTCGCTGGCTTCGCACAGCCATTTCCAATACGCGCGCAACCCGCGGCCGCACAGATGGCCGCAAGCGCCGATCATCCTTCGGACTGGGCGCATGGGACATCCCCCCTTACGCCCAGCCTCCCTAAAATGAGAACGAATTATTCCTTTACGAAGTCCAGACATCCAACTGAACAGGTTTCCCCATTTGTCGGAGCGGTGGCATTACGCTTGCTTCAACACGGCGATTTGTTCGCCCATTCGAACCTTTTCTCCGTCAGCCACCAAAACCCGGTCAACCAGTCCCGGCGGGCACAACAAGATCACGGTGGAGCCAAACTCGAAGCGTCCCATTTCCTCGCCTTTCTCCAACCAGAGTGAAACCACCCCCTGGCGTGGGCGGCGCCGCTCGCGCCGCCAGGCCGGCACCGGTGCGGGTCCATACGAGGTGCGAATACTGCCCACGATAGCTGCCCCCACTTTCACCACCGCCATCCGACCGTATTCGGTTTCCAACCACGTGACAAGCCGTTCATTCCGGCTGTACAGTCCTGAGATATAGCGGACACCGCGGGCATTGACCGGGTAAAGACAGCCCGGGATATATCGCCAGGCCACAATTCGCCCCGACAGCGGCATATGTATCCGGTGGTAATCCCTAGGGCTAAGATATAACGTGATGAAAACACCGCCCTCTAAACTCGCCGCTTCCGCCTGACTACCAAGGAGAGTCGATACGTCGTACAGACTCCCTTTGGCCTGCACCAGGGTCCCTCGCTCAATCTTTCCCGTCTGACTGACCGTTCCGTCGACAGGCGAGATGAGGCCTTCGTCGGCTACCGGCCGTGCGCCTTTGCGCAAACCGCGCGCAAAAAACTCGCCAAGACTCCGATAGGTCGAGATGGGATACTCGGCTTCGTGCGGATCGATTTGATACCAGCGTATGTAATACGGAATCAGGTATCGGCTGACACCCAATCGTGAAAAGTAGCCGATAAGCACCGTCAACGTCCGCTTCGGCAAAAGTCGCAATCCCCATCTCTGCCACCTATCCGGCACGACGAAAATCACCTGCATTCCAACACCGTGCCAACGCACCATCTCCTCCAGTTTCTAACCAGGACAAACTGCATGCAGTAGCCCCAAATCCGCTCGATATCCATCATACCAAAAGAGCCGGATCGCCAGATCCGGCCCTTTCGGTTCGAACAAGGGTGATTATAAGGCGCTTTAGAAGTTGGCCCCACTCCGACCCGCCAGTTGTTGTTCCGCCAGCGCCACGAGTTTACGAGTCATGTTCCCCCCGATGGCACCAGTGTCGCGGGTGGTCATGGTCCCCCAATAGCCGTCCTGAGGAGGCGTGATGCCCAGTTCCGAGGCAACCTCGTATTTAAACTGTTCGAGGGCCTTCATCGCGCCTGGGACGACGGGAGTGTTCCGCTTCTGACCCAAAGCCATCTGTCTCACCCCCTTGTGTACGCTAGTATGTCTGGTGGACTGCAAATATATGATTCCATTTTGTTCCCATGGTAAAAATTCATCTTCAGGCGGTACGGAAGCTGCCTTGGCGCTCTACTTCCCGCCGCAATCCTTCATACTTCGGCAGCAGCCAGAACTCTGGATTCTGCATGAGCAAAGCCGCCTCATCGCGCGCTACTTCCATGATACGAAAGTCTTTGGCCAAGTCTCCCACAGTAAATTCCGGCAGCCCACTCTGGCGCACGCCCATAAACTCGCCAGGTCCTCGAAGCTCTAGGTCTCGTTCGGCGATGGTGAAACCGTCGGTCGTTTCGACCATGGTCTCAAGCCGCTCACGCGCCAGGTCCGATGGAGCGTCCGAGAGCAGGATGCAGAAGCTCGCCGCCTCGCCTCGACCCACGCGGCCACGGAGCTGGTGCAGCTGCGCTAGTCCAAACCGTTCCGCATGATAGATCAGCATGATGGTGGCATTGGGAACGTCAATGCCGACTTCAATCACCGTTGTGCTCACTAGAATCTGCACCTCGCGCGCCAAAAACGCGCGCATCACCCGTTCCTTCTCTTTCGCCGCCATACGCCCGTGCAAAAGCCCCACCTGATACCCGGCAAACAGCTCCTGAAACTCCGCGAACAAGCGGGTTGCCGAGGCCAGGTCGTGGACCTCGTCGTCCTCTTCCACCAAGGGCGCCACGACGTACGCCTGTCGGCCGGCCTCCAGCTCGCGGCGAATTCGCCGAATCGCTTTGTCTCGTTCGGACATTCGCAACCAAACCGTCTTTATCGGCTTACGGCCGGCTGGCCGTTCCTTGAGCCGAGATATGTCCAAATCCCCATACACGGCCAATGCCAGCGTGCGGGGAATTGGGGTTGCCGACAGATACAACGCATCGACGTGCTGACCCTTTTCCTGCAGAATGGCACGCTGTGCCACACCAAACCGATGTTGTTCGTCAATGACGACCACCGCGAGGTTGCGAAACTGAACCCGTTCCGTGAGCAAGGCGTGTGTACCAACCAGCAAGTCGATGCGCCCGTCCTGAACCGCCGTCAAGATGGATTTGCGATCTCGCTCACTGGTGGCGCCAGTCAACAGCTCCACCCGCATTCCGAGCGGTTCGAGTCGCCGTTTCGCCTCTGATAGGTGCTGTTCGGCAAGAATCTCTGTCGGCGCCATCAGCGCAGCTTGGGCTTCGTTCAGATAGGCGCAGTAGATGGCCCACAAGGCGACCCACGTCTTCCCAGACCCAACGTCCCCTTCCAAAAGCCGCGTCATCGGCACCTCTCGCGCCAGGTCGCGGGCGATATCACAACAAGCCTGACGTTGCCCTGCGGTCAGGGGATAGGGTAAACTCGCTTCGAATTTGGTCAACGCATCTTCCGGTATCCTTCGCGCCAGCCCCTTTTGTGTTTGCAAACGGACGCGGCGAAACCACTGCAATTGCAATTGAAACAAGAAAAACTCCTCAAAAGCCAACCGTCGGTGAGCTTGCCGCAACGACTCGGCGTCCTCTGGCGCGTGCATGAAGACAACGGCTTGACGATGAGAGATCAACCGATACTTCTGCACCAACTCATGCGGCAGAAGTTCATCCACATCGACCAAATACTGATCCATCGCCTTTTGAATCATGGCCTGAATTTGCGCTGAAGTCAGATTCCGATTGCCCCGATACACGGGGGCAAAGGCAGAGGCAAACCGTGCGGCGCGGGTCGTCGAAAATTCAGTGCGGCTCACCGTGAGCGTACGGTAGCGGGCGTGATACCGGCCACTGACAATCAACACACGCCCATCCACCAGTTTTTGCTTAAGATACGGTTGGTTGAACCATACCGCGGTCACCGGGTGACGACCATCCACCCGAAACCGTACGCGCACAGTGCAGCGCTTCCCTTGCCAGCGGACTTCCGCCATCCCATCGACCACACCCTGAGCGGTGACCATTGCTCCGTCCACAAACGCTTCAAACGGCTTTAAGCTCCGATCCTCGTAACGAACCGGAAAGTAATGCAACAAGTCGTACACCGTCTCGATGCCCAATTCCTGCAAGGCTCGCTCCTTCGCTCGGCCGATTCCTGCAACATGGGTAACGGGAAGGGCATTAAGCATACGCGTCTTCCTATTCCAATGAGAAAATGTAATCGTATACCGGTTGGCCTCCGTGACGAATTTCGATTTCCAGCCCATACAGGCTGGCCAGCGTACGATTCAACTCCTGCAACTCGTCGGTTTCCACGTCCCGTCCAGAGAAGATGGTGAGCAATTCCGGATCTATCCCCTGCTCCTGCGCCCGTTCCATCAGTGCGCGGACCGCCGCGACGGCCGCCGCAGCCCGGTCTGGATACACGGCCACGACGTCCGGATCGGCGATGGCCATAAATTGCCCGGCCTGGATGGAGTGACCTTGGTACTGACTATCCCGGGCCGCCATCGCGACACACCCGGACAGGACACCAGAGACCGCCGATTCCATGCGAATCCGATTCGCCTCTGCCGACTCACGCGCGTCAAAGACGGCCGCGGCCGCAATACCTTGGGGAACGGTGATGCAGGGTGCGACCACCAGCCGTCCATCCAGCACCTCGCGCGCCTGTTCTGCAGCCAAAACAATGTTTTTATTGTTCGGCAGGAAGATGACTTCGCGTGCGCCCGTTTGTCGTGCCGCAGCGACAATTTCTTCGGTGCTGGGATTCATACTCTGGCCGCCGTCGACGACCACGGCGCCGAGACTGGTCAACACTTCTTTCAATCCATCCCCCGACACGACCGCGACCAGAGCCGTCTGCGTCTGCGGCTGCGTCAGCTCAGCCATGTCCTGACCGTCTGCCGCTACAGCGTCGTCGGCCGCCACGGCACCGCTTGGCGTCGGCCTTTCCTTTCCAGGAACGACCGGAGCGATTTCACGCGTATCGGCATCTCCATCAAGGCTAAGGCGGTCATGCTGTTCGGTCATATTTTCAATTTTAATTTGCACCAAAGGCCCAAAGCCCAAGGCGTCTTCCAATACCCGCCCCGGGTGCAAAGTATGAACGTGCACGCGGACCAGATTCCCAGCCGCCACAACCAAGAGCGAGTCGCCGTACTGTTCAAACCGCCGCCGCAGCTTTCGCTCGACCTCCTGTGTATCCCCGGTGACCCGGACCAGGACCTCGGTGCAGTACCCGTGTTCCCCCTTACGGACAATATGTCGTCCCGCATAATCGAGCCTCATGTCTGGGGAGGAACGGATTACAGAAGCGGATTCGTTGTGGTTAGTGCCGTCCTGCATCAGGTAGGACAGAAACCCTTCATAAATGAAAACCAGCCCCTGCCCGCCCGAGTCGACCACGCCGGCCTGTTTGAGGACCGGGAGTTGAGAGGGAGTCTTCGCTAGCGCTGCCTGCGCTGCGGCATGAACAGTTTCCATCCAGACGGACAACGGCGGATTCGAGCGGGCTTCACGCACGCCCGCCTGCGCAGCCTCGCGAGCCACGGTTAAAATGGTACCCTCTACGGGCTTGGAGACCGCCTTGTAGGCAATGTCCACCCCTTCCTGGAGAGCCTGTGCAAATCTCCGCGCGTCCAACACATCCATGCCCTGCGAAATGCGGACAAACCCACGAAACAACTGAGATAAGATTACCCCGGAATTCCCGCGAGCTCCCATGAGCAACCCCGTGGCGAACGCCTGTGCGGCCTCATGTAGGTCCCATGCCGTTCTTCGACGCAGGGCATTGATACCGGATGCGAACGATAAATCCATGTTTGTCCCCGTATCTCCGTCAGGGACAGGAAAGATGTTCAAGGTGTTTACAAATTCAGCCTGTTCATGCAGGCGCTGATGTCCCGCCCTTAGCAAGGCGGCAAACGCCGTTCCGTTCAGATACTGTTGGCCCGCCATCCACTGCCTCCTACGCTTCGGCCGCTACGCGGACACCCTGAACATAGATGTTGACCCGAGCCACATCTATGCCGACCGATTCATTGAGCACGTAGCGCACCTTTTCCCGTACGTTCTGTGCGACCTCATAGATATTCGTACCGTAACTGACAATGATGTAGAGGTCTACCTCCACTTCATCATCGGCGATTCGAACCTCTACGCCCCGGCCGGGGTTGTCCCGTCCCAACAGCTCCGTCAAACTATCCTTCACTTGTTTACGTGATGCCATACCCACCAGACCGTAGCAGTCCATCGCCGCGAGTCCAGCCGTGGTCGCAATGACGTCCTCGACGATGGAAATGGTCCCCAAAGGAGTTTCAACCGTCTTTGGCAATCCGGGCACCTCCTGCCTATGCTTTGTGCCATTGTACTATATTGCAAGCAGGTAATAAAAGTCGCACCCACTTCACAATCTCCTTGCCTGTGGGCCACTATTACGCTATAATACGAATGCTATGTGTCGGCGAAGGAGGTGCGGAAAATGGCAAGGCGTTGCGAAATCTGTGGGAAACAACCGCAAACCGGTCACTCCATCAGCCACTCGCACATCCTGAACAAGCGCCGTTGGATTCCCAACATTCAAGTCGTACGTGCGAATGTCAACGGAACCGTCAAGCGCATTCGGGTTTGCACTCGGTGTTTGAAGGCTGGAAAGGTGAACCGCGCCATTTGAGGAAGCGACATTAGGGTGGTGAGCCCTCCGATACGGAGGCGCTATGGAATGCAAAAGGAGCACCGTCATGGTGCCCTTTTTTGATTAAGCAACATTTGCTGAATCCGCCAAGCAGTCGCCGCCGCGCTGCGGCGGCGTCCGCCTGAACAACCGTCAGTCTTTCGAGAAGGCGCCAATACACGCTTTCACAATGCCGCCGAGAAACTTTGGGAGCTTGATGGTATAAAATTTCAACCCAGGTCCCCCCTCGTTATCGTTTGCCCGCAGCCGAAGTCGGGTCGAGACGCCACCTTCTGTGCACAGTTAGGTCAACGCCGTGATTGCTACATGTATATTCCCACCCAGAGAAAATGTGCGAATATCCCCTTACCTCAATGCGGCGCGCAGTTCGGACAACGCTGCGGCACGGTCGCTTTGACCAAACACGGCCGATCCGGCGACGAATACGTTGGCGCCAGCCCGTGCGACCTCGCCAATGGTCCCGGCATGGATACCCCCATCTACCTGAATATCTACGTCTGATCGGCCCCATTCGTTCAACCGTTCGCGCACCCTTCGTACTTTCTCCGTCATCGCGGGAATGTAGGCCTGCCCGCCAAACCCTGGATTCACGGTCATCACCAAAACGAGGTCGACATCTTTCGCAAGGTAGTCTAACACCTCGATACCCGTTCCCGGATTGAGTGCGAGTCCGGCCGGCAGGCCGTGCCCCCGGATCTGCTGCAACGCCCGGTGGATGTGCGAAGTAGCCTCAGCGTGCACGGTGATGCGACTGGCCCCCGCCTTGACGAAGGCGTCGATGTGCCGTTCCGGTTCCACGACCATCAGGTGAACGTCGAGCACACAATCAAACCGGCGCCGCAATGCCTCCACCACAAGCGGCCCCATGGTGATATTCGGAACGAACCGGCCGTCCATCACGTCTACGTGAATCCAATCGGCGCCCGCCTCCAACACAGCCTCTACTTCGTCGGCTAAACGAGCGAAGTCCGCCGAGAGAATCGATGGTGCAAGACGCAAGTTCAATACCGCCGCGCCTCCTTCTGTCTCAACTCGAAATAAATCTGACGGTAATCCTCGTACCGGGATGCCACCAAGGCGCCCGTCTGTACCGCCCGTTTGACGCCGCATTGCTCCTCATCAATGTGCAAGCAGCCTCGATACGCACAATCCTCTGCGAACGCCGGAAACTCAGGGAAGAAATAGCGTAGCTCGGTCGCCGGGACATCGATCTGCAATTGACTGAACCCGGGCGCATCCGCGATGAATGTCCCCTCGGCAATCCGGAACAGCTCAACGTGACGGGTGGTGTGTCGACCCCGTTTTAACTTGTCGCTGATTTGTCCCATTTTCAGGCCCAACTCCGGGTCGATCGCGTTGGCCAGGGACGATTTGCCCACACCCGAAGGTCCGGCGAACACCGTGATGTGCCCCGTCAACTCCTTCACCAACGCGTCAATCCCCTGTCGATAAAGCGGTGCTACCGGATAGACCGGATAGCCAGCCCCCTCATACGGCGCCACGGCTTGGCGGACGGTCTCATGGTCTGCCAAGTCCACCTTCGACACCACAAGAATCGGCCGGAGGCCTGCCGCGGACACAGCAATCAACGTTCTGTCCAGCAGCCCGGGATGAAAATCCGGCGACTTGATGGAAAACACCAACAACGCCTGGTCCGCGTTGGCAATCGGGGGCCGCACCAATTCGGTTTGGCGCGGCAAGACCTCCGTAATCAAACCCGCTCCGGGGCCGGTTTCATGGAAACGGACGTGATCACCCACGAGCACGGTCACCCCGCGTTTGCGAAACACCCCGCGCGCGCGGCAGCGCCACAACTGGGTACCTTGGGCCACGTCAAAGAAGCCCCCCGTCCCTTTCACCACCAGTCCTTCCAGCATCATCCCGTCTCCTTTCGCCTCGCCCTTACACACGTATCGCGCGACGGTCAGGAGCTGTACTTGACCTTTTGCCGCTTGACCAACTTTCCGTCCACATACACGTCAATTTCGCCATCATGATGAGGAGCCAGGTAGAGAACCACTGGGTATTCTTTATGTCCTTCGATGGTCTCATCCACCACCTGCTGGTTGTTACCCGTGGCATCGGATTTCACAATGACCACGTGAGTTCCGCTTTTTGCCCCATCCACCTGGACCGTGACATCGTGTTCCTGGGTGTTGGTCGGCGTCGAAGCGTTCCCTCCATCGCTGCTGTTGTCGGTCGACGATCCGTTCGTCGGCGCTGTCGCATTGTCGGTCGAATTGTCCGTGCCTGTATCCGGCCCGTTATCGGCAATGTACAAATCAATTGCCGTCCCCGGCTTTACCGTATCGCCGGGGCGATTGGGCGCCGTGTTCACGACCGTTCCATTGGCCACGCCCGGCTGGGCCTGCGGAATAATCTGCCCCACCACCAGCTTGGCGTCCACCAGCATCTTGCTCGCTTCATCCAACGACTTACCGATGACGCTGGGGACCGTCGTTTCCGCCTGGCCCCGGCTGACCGTGAGCACCACCTGGCTGTCCGTGGAGACCATCTGATTCGCCGATGGATGGGTCGCCACGACCTCGCCCGCAGGGTATTCGTCACTATCCACCTGCTTGGTCTGCAAATGATTCTTGGCAAATCCAAGGTTGACCAACTGCTGCATCGCCTGATCCACGGTCACGCCGGTCAGGTCCGGCATACTCACCTTTGGCGCACCGGCGGAAACGTACAAGGTGACCGGTCGGTCCTGCTTGACCTCGGTCAATCCGGAAGGATCCTGCCTGATGACAATCCCTTTCGGTTGCTTGCTGGATATCTGGCGCTGCTCCTGAATCTGACCGCGCTGAAAGCCTGCCTGCTCGAGAATTTGAATCGCTTTGGATTCTGGCTTCCCCACCACGTTTGGCAGCTTGACGTTCGGCACCTCCAGCAGCCGCATGACGATGAAGTAGGCCGCGACCGCTCCGGCCGCCACCATGACCGCAGATAGGGTCAGCCATAGGCTGGTGCGAATCCAGCGCCGGCCGCTCCGCCGTTCATCCGGGATAGCCGCCTGGCGGGACACGGCCGGACGCTCCTTCACCTCCGCAGCTTTGAAAGGCGCCACATCCTCCGTGATGGCGGGAATGGCGATGGTCGCTTCCAACACGTCGTGCGGCGGTTCAAACTTCGGTACGTCGGGGTTGGCCAAAGCTTCATCCAGGTCGTTCCTTAATGCCTTCATGTCGGGATACCGCTCGTCCGCCTGCTTGACCAGGCAGCGTAGCACGATGTTCTCCAAACTCTGGGGGATTTCCGGCCGAATTTGACGCGGTTCGACAAATTGATCCCGCAAATGCTTGAGTGCCACGCTGACTGCCGAGTCCCCCTGAAACGGAAGCCGACCAGTCAACATCTCGTACATCACGACACCGAGTGAATAGATGTCACTCTTAATGTCCGCCGCCCCACCCCGTGCCTGTTCTGGAGACAGATAGTGAACCGACCCGAGCACCGACCCGGAATGGTCAATAGTCACGGTATTGCCGGTGAGCGCCCGAGCAATCCCAAAGTCGGTCACCTTCACCTGGCCGGACTTGGTCAATAGAATGTTATGAGGCTTGATATCGCGGTGTACGATATGATGACTGTGCGCGTGTTGCAAGGCGTCGCAGATCTGGCACGTGATGGCCACGGTCTGTTCGGGCGACAAAGCGCCCTTTTCGCGAATCAAGTCTTTCAGCGTCGGGCCGTCGACAAATTCCATGACGATATAATACTCGCCGTCTGTCATCCCGACATCATAAATGTTCACGATATTCGGATGTGAAAGTCTGGCGGCCGATTGAGCCTCTTGCCGAAAGCGACTGATAAACTCCTCGTCCTCTACGTACTGTGGACGAAGCATTTTGACAGCGACTGTCCGTCCGAGAAGGGTGTCGAGCGCGCGGTAAACGACCGCCATCCCACCGCCGCCGACCTGTTCCCGCAACTCGTACCGGTCTCCCAGTCGACGGCTCATTGCCCGCCCTCCTCTCGGTTGACCACAATCACGAGCGATACATTGTCCGGCGCTCCGGCAGCCAACGCCCGCTCAATCAAGCCATCCGCCACGGTTTCCACCTCATGATTCGTTCGCGCATTCCCCAACGGGATCAAATGTTGCGCCAACTCCTCCTCAGAAATCAAGTTCGATAATCCATCTGAACAGAGAAGAAACAGGTCCCCCGACTGCCACCGGGCCACGTTAATATCCGGGAGACTGATACTCGCCGTTCCTAAGGATTTGGTCACCACGTTCTTCTGCGGGTGGTGAGCCGCCTCCTCCGGCGTGATTTGCCCTCGCCGCACCAATTCGGCGACCAGCGAGTGGTCGCGCGTCACTTGACGCAGTCCGTCCGTTTGCAGCAAGTACGCCCGGCTGTCGCCGACATGAGCAAAAAAGACCCGCGCAGCATCGTACAACGCCGCAACAAAGGTCGTGCCCATGCCATGGTATTCGCTGCGGCTCTGGGAGAGCTCCCAGACCTTCCGATTCGCCTCCGCCACCGCCTCCTGCAAGAGGTCAATCGGGTCTACATCCGGGTTGCTGAGCCCGTCGCGGATATAGAGCGCCGCGGTATCGACCGCCAATCGGCTGGCCACCTCCCCGGCGGAAGCTCCCCCCATCCCGTCCGCCACGACCATAAACTGCATTGGTTCGAAGTCGGTGAAACCGGCGCATACATCCTCATTGGTCTGCCGGACAAGCCCAACGTGACTCCGGACTGCATAGAACACCTACATTCCCCCACTTCAAACGGTGGTTGACCCTTTACGCTCGGCATGCTGCGCACGCAACTGACCGCAAGCCGCCGCAATGTCGTGCCCCATCTCGCGGCGAATGGTCGCGTTGATGCCTAGTCGGCGCAGTTCCCGCAAGAAGGCCTGAATCTGATCTTGCGGGGTCCGGGTGTAATTCCGCTCCGGGACATAGTTGACCGGAATCAGGTTCACGTGACAGGGCAGGTCGCGGATGAGTTCTGCCAGATTGCGCGCATCGGTCAGGGAGTCGTTTTCTCCGCCTACCAGCGCGTATTCGAAACTGATGCGCCGCCCTGTCTTCTCGCAATAATATCGGCATGCCTCCATCAACTTGGCAATCGGATAGGCTTTGTTGACCGGCATCATCCGCGAACGTTGCTCGTCCGTCGCCGCGTGCAAGGACACCGCCAAGGTCACCGGCCGACCATCGTCCGCTAACCGAATGATACCTGGAACGAGCCCGACCGTCGAGATGGTAATATGTCGAAATCCGATGTTTAAGCCCTCAGGGTGATGAATGATATCCATAAATTTTAAGGAAGCATTGAGGTTGTCCATCGGTTCGCCCGAGCCCATGAGTACCACCGACGAGACGCGCTGCCCCTGTTCATCCAGCAACCGTTGGCTGTGCATCAACTGTTCGACCATCTCGCCAGCGCTCATGGGACGGATCATGCCGCCTAACGTGGAGGCGCAAAATGTACAGCCCATCTTGCACCCGACCTGTGTAGAGACGCAGACGCTGTTCCCATAATCGTGGCGCATCAAGACCGTCTCCACAGTCACGGCATCCGGCCACCCTAACAGGAATTTGACCGTGCCATCCCGAGACACCTGGCGGGTCACCTCATGGGAGGTCTCTATCACAAATTCTTCCTGAAGACGGGTGCGCAGCGTCTTCGGCAGATTGCTCATCTCGGCGAAACTGCGCACCCGCTTTTGATACAGCCATTGGTAAATCTGTTCAGCCCGATAGGCGGGCTGGCCCACTTCGCGGAGCCAATCCACCCATTCCTCGCTCCGCAGGTCATACGCATGCCGCGGCATCGTTTTTTCCTCCCCTTGCCTCGATGGGCAGTGTTCAACCGCTAGCCGCGCGTCGGCGCAGGCGTACCATGTAGAATCCGTCGGTGCCAAAGGTATCTGGGGTCAATAAAAACCCACGCCGGGTATCCACAGGGCGTATGGATGCAGGTAGGTCAGCGCGCACATCCTCTAGCTCCAGGTCTAAGGACGCGTCCGCGAGCACGGCTTGCACCACCTGTTCGTTTTCCGCAGCCAACAATGTGCAGGTACTGTATACGATATAGCCACCCGGGCGAACCAGTTGCGCCGCCGCCGTCAACAGCTGCCGCTGTACACGGGACAAATCTGGGATGTCCTTTGGTGTACGGCGCCAGCGAATGTCCGGCCGATGGCGAAGGACACCCAATCCGCTGCACGGAGCGTCGACCAACACGGCGTCGTACTGGCCGCGATGCTCCTCGAAATGCGGCAACAGGCGACCATCCACCGTCAAGGTTTGAATGGATTTTAGACCCAACCGCTGCGCCGCCTGTTCAATCAGCTGCCGCTTGTGCGGGTGAAGGTCGCAGGCGTCAATGCGTCCGGCATCATCCATAATTTCCGCTATATGGGTAGTTTTGGTTCCTGGCGCTGCGCAAAGGTCTAACACCCGCTGACCCGGTTCCGCTTTTAACAGCGGCGCCACCAGCATGGCGCCTTCGTCCTGAACGGTCACCTGGCCCTGTTGGTACAAGTCCCAGCTCTCAATGGGCAGCCCACGGGACAGCCTGAGCCCAAACGGGAACAACTGCGATGGCTGCACGACCGATCCGTAACGCTCCCTGATATCCGCCACCACTTCACAGACGTCCGCTTTTAGGCGATTGACGCGAACCGACAGCGCCGCTGGCTGGTTACCGGACGCCAACACGCATTCCGCCTTCTCCGCACCGAACTGGTTGACAAACGCCTCAACCACCCAGTCTGGATAGGAGTAACAGACACCCAGACGCTCCACCTCGTCACGGAATCGGTGGGCGGCGAGTCGTTCTGGAGCGCTCCGCGAATCACGCAAGTAAGCGCGTAGAACCGCATTGACGAACCCAGCCGCCTTAGGCTTGGCCCGCTTGCATAGATGAACCCCTTCACCCACGGCGGCGTACGCAGGAATCCGGTCCAAAAACGCCAATTGATACACAGTCATGCGAAGCACGGTCCGGACTTCGGGGTCGAGTTCCTCCATAGGCCGCCGCAGATACGGAGAGAGCAGCCAATCTATCGTGCGCCTGCGCTGTACCGTGCCATAGACCAACTCGGTCAGCAAACGCCTGTCGGCCCCCGCCAGGGCGTTTTCCTTCAACGTTTGCTGCAGCGCGAGATTGACATACGCTTCCTGCCGCTCCACCCTTAATAGGGTCTGCCAAGCCCAAAAGCGAACATTCATGGCTGTCCACCTGCGGTCAGATGCACCTTTGCACCCGCGCCACGCACCCAGTCGACAGCCGCCATGGTTCGCTTTCCGGCCGGCTGGACGCAGAGCAACGTCAACCAACCGTCCGCGCAGCGAACCGATACCGTCCCCGCCACCACGCGCACGTCGCCCGGCTCACCGTCTCCCGTCATGCACGATTCTATGGGCCAGCGCGTTTCCAGAACTTTAAACGGACGGCCGTTCCACGTGCAGGTCGCCCCCGGCGCTGGCGAGAGTGCGCGAATCCGGTTGTGAACCGACCAAGCCGGCTGGTTCCAGTCAATCCATTCATCCCTGCGGACAATGCGCTCCGCATACGTCACCCCTTCGCTCGGTTGCGCCATCGGCTGGATTGCTCCCGCTAGGTAACGTGGCAAGACCTCGACCAAGAGTTCGGCGCCCAACTGAGCAATACGCGCCTCCAGCGCTCCCCAGGTTTCGTTTTCACCGATAGCCGTTTCCCGCACCGCCACGATGGGCCCTGCGTCCAGTTCCTTAACCATTTCCATGAGGGTCACGCCGGTCTTCGTATCCCCCGCCATCATCGCCCGTTGCAAGGGAGCTGCCCCGCGCCAACGCGGCAAGAGCGAAGCGTGTACATTCAGGCAGCCCATGCGGGCCAAAGCCAGCAGCCGTTCTGGGAGAATCTGGCCGTACGCCGCTGTGACGAGCACATCCGGAGCGCAGGCCGCAACTTGCTGCAGGACCTCCTCGGCCCGCACCCGCTCTGGTTGCAGGATACGCAATCCCAATTCCAGCGCTGTCTGTTTCACCGCCGGCGAGGTCAACACCCGTTTCCGCCCCACTGGACGATCCGGCTGGGTGATGACGAGACTCACGTCATGCCCAGCCCGCACCAAGGCCAGCAAGGAGGGTACAGCAAACTGAGGGGTTCCGAAAAACACAACTCGCGCCACCGACATCACCCTTGCTTCGCGCCGGATTCGTGTTGCCGCACAATCTCAGACGGTTTCAGGTAATCGGTGAACAAGATCCCGTTCAGGTGGTCGATTTCATGCTGGATGCAGCGGGCAAACAAGTCGCTGGCATTCAGGATGATTTCTTCCCCCCGCCGGTTCAAAGCCTTCACTTTCACGTGCCGCGCCCGCGTTACTTCTCCGCTCAGCCCAGGCAGCGACAAGCACGCCTCCGGCGCCGTTTGCGTTCCGGATCGCTCCAGGATTTCTGGATTAATGAGCTCCACCAGTCCTTGCCCCACGTCCATCACCACCAAACGCTTGGCCACACCAATCTGGTTGGCCGCCAGTCCAATGCCGTCTGCGTCGTACATGGTCTCCGCCATGTCATCCAACAGCTTCTCAATCGCCTTAGTGATAGCAGGAACCGGTTTTGCTATTTGACGAAGAATGGGATCGTTTCCCTTTCGAATGATTCGGATGGCCATGTAAATTCCTCCTACAGGTGCGCGGCATCTACACCGCTTTGCGGGGATGCCCTCAGGCGATTCGACCAGCGTCCACATCCAACACACAGACGCCGCCCACACGACGCATCTTTTCGCGTACGAGCCGAAAGGCGTCTGCAACGGACTCCGCAACGTCTTGCCAACGCGTATACTTTACCACAACTTGATACCGATACTGATCTTCCAGTCTGGCAATGCCCGCCGGATGCGCCGGCAGCACCGTGGCGCAATCGGGTGTCAAGCGTCGTCGCAGTTCCCGCTCGAAGCGGGCGGCGGCCGAACGGGCCAACCGCTCCTCCGGGTGACTGGCCAGAAGTACCGCCAGCTCCGAGAAAGGCGGATAGAAGAACTGCTCCCGCGCCGGTTTTTCCTGACGATAGAATGACCCATAGTCGTGACGAGCCGCCGCCTGAATGGCAAAGTGTTCAGGCCGAAACGTTTGAATCACCGTCCGTCCCGGCGTCTCGCCGCGACCCGCGCGCCCCGCCACCTGCGCCAACAAGTCGAACGTGCGCTCGGACGCTCGGTAGTCGGGTACGGCTAACAGGGTATCCGCCGCCAATACGCCGACGAAGGTCACACCAGGAAAGTCCAGTCCTTTCGCTACCATCTGCGTCCCAATCAAAACATCAGCCTGTCCCGAAACAAACTGCTCAATGGCATCTTGATGCGCGCCTTTACGGCGCGTGGTATCCACGTCCATGCGCAACACACGCAGGTTCGGCCAGCGCTCGCGGACGGCCGTCTCCACCTGTTGGGTGCCAATACCGAACGAGCGCAGCGCCCTTTCCCCACACCGTGGGCAAGCGGTTGGGAGATGGCTTTGATATCCGCAGTAATGACAGCGCATCTGCCACCCCGCCTCAGACCGATGCAGGGTCAGGGTGATGTCACAATGGGGGCACTCCAGGCTGTCGCCGCAGTTACGGCATTGCACATACTGGGCAAAGCCGCGACGATTCAGGAATAAGATGGCCTGCTGCCCTGACGCCACGGCGTTCGTCAGTCCGTCGGCCAAGGCACGGCTGAACAGCGAACGATTTCCGTCCTTAAACTCCTGTCGCATGTCGACAATCTCCACCTTCGGCATCGGTCGATTGCCGACCCGCCGGGGCAGCGTCATGACCAGAGCCGCGCCCGTCTCCGCCCGGTGCATCGCCGACAGCGACGGCGTGGCGGAAGCGAGGACGACCACCCGGCCGGGTTGCCCTGCACGCATCCGGGCCACTTCCCGGGCGTCGTAATGAGGAGCATCCTCTTGTTTATATGAAGGTTCATGTTCCTCGTCTACCACAATCAGGCGTAAGTCCTCCACCGGAGCGAAGATGGCTGAGCGCGCGCCAACCACAATCCGCGCCTGCCCACGCCGGATGCGTACCCATTCATCACGTCGCTCACCCGTCGAAAGCCCGGAATGCAAGACGGCCACTTGCTGTCCGAACCTCGCCACGAACCGGCCCACCATCTGGGGGGTGAGGCCGATTTCGGGAACGAGGACGATGGCCCCACCACCCTGATTGCGGACCGATTCAATCGCCTGTAAAAAAACCTCCGTCTTGCCGCTGCCGGTGACACCGTGCAACAACAGTTCCTGTGTAGGGAGCATTCCGGACAGCGCGGCCTCAATCTTGGCTAAGGCACGCTGCTGTGCGTCTGTCAACGGGGGTGCCTCCGGGTTCTCACAGAACCGCGCGGAGAGTTCCACTCGTCGGCCCACTTCCTCGTGGACCAGACGGACCGCCCCCTCCTCCACCAGTGCGCGAACCGGTTTGTCCGCTGGACGCAGACCCACGTCCGCTAAGACAACACGGCCGTTCGCCGCCAGGGTAAACAGCAGTTCTGCCTGGCGCTTGGCCCGGCGATGGCGCTGCTCGGCTAGAGCCACCAATTCGGGCGCTGGTTTCCGTGGCTCCAGACAGGCCACTGTACGTGCTCGAGCTTTGTCGATCCGTTCCACATTCGCGCGGACATACCCCAGGGCCTGCAGCTGCCTAAGGGCCAGCCAGACTTCCGGTCCAAACCGTTTCTCAAGCACCTCTGGGCGCCGCGGCTGCTGCTGGATGAACGCCCACACCTCCGCCGCAAACGGGTTCAACTGCGCCGAGGGTTGCCCGGATTCCTTCGAGTCTTGTGGCTCCACGGCAGCAATTCGCTCCACCGTCCGGGTTCGATAGGCCGCGGGCAAGACGGCGTGTATGGCTTCAATCCAGGAGCAGACATAGCGCCAACGCAACCACCGACAGATGTCAATCAACTCTTCGGTGAGCAGCGGCTCGTCATCCGCCAGGTAAGCAACGTCCCGTAAACGTCCGGAGAGAGCCGCGTCGTCCGCCGGATGGTTCTCCAAAACCGCCATCACGAACCCTTGCTGCGTCCGTCGGCCAAACGGAACCACCACGCGCTGGCCGGGACGAATGCGCGCGGCGAGCGCGGGAGGAACCCGGTAATGGAAACACTGATCGACCCCTTTGCCGCGCAGGTCAATCACAATTTCCGCCACCAGGTTGGGTTGTTGCTCACCGCTCACCGTCTCTCACCTCAGCCAAGCGTGCCGCGACCTCGGTCAAGATGCGGTCAGCCACCTCACGCTTACTGAGGACCGGCAGGCTCTCGTCGGGGCCGGAGGGACGAACAAACGTCACGCGATTGGTATCCACCCCAAACCCGGCGTCTGGTTCTGCCACATTGTTGACCACCACGAGGTCGAGTTGCTTGCGCACCAGTTTATCCCGGGCGTATTTTGTGACATCGCGCGTCTCAGCGGCGAAGCCGACGACCACCTGGCCAGGCCGGCGAATCTCCCGCACGGCCGAAAGGATATCGGGCGTCGGCTGCAATTCCAGCGTCGGCACCCCGTCCGTCTTCTTCCATTTATGCTCGTAGCGCTGTACGGGTTGGAAGTCGACCGGTGCCGCCGCGCTGATGAACACGTCGACGCGCGGAAACTCCTGCAAAACTGCCTGCAGCATATCCTCCGTGGACCGCACCCGCAGCAGCCGCGCGCCGGGCACCGGAGACAAATGAGTGGGCCCGCTGACCAAAACGACCTCCGCCCCGCGCGCCACAGCGGCCTCAGCCAAGGCATAGCCCATCTTTCCAGAAGACGCGTTGCTTAAATAACGGACCGGATCGATGTCTTCCACAGTCGGACCTGCGCTGACCATCACCCGCACCCCGGCCAAGTCGGCCTTCGCCGCGAAGTGGGCATCAATGACATCCGCAATGTCTTCCGGTTCCGCCAATCGTCCTTTGCCCGTATAGCCGCAGGCCAATGGCCCTTCGCCGGGATTGATGACGAGAACCCCGCGTTGCCTAAGGTTCGCCAGGTTGTGCTGCACGGTTGGGTGTTCAAACATGTGCACATTCATGGCCGGAGCCACCATCACCGGCGCCGTCACGGCAAGCGCCGTCGTCGTCACCATGTCATCGGCAATCCCGACCGCTAGCTTCGCCAACAGGTTTGCCGTGGCGGGAGCAATCACGTATAAATCGGCCCGATCCGCCACCGCAATGTGGGCGATTTCGGACGCGTCCGGCTCGTTGAACGTGTCCACCAACACCGGGCGATGGGTCAAGGCTTGAAATGTCAAGGGCTGTATAAAACGAGTCGCATGTTCGGTCATCAAGACCTGAACCTCGTACCCGCGTTTGACCAACTGGCTGCATAAAGCCGCCGTCTTATAGGCCGCGATGCCCCCGCCCACGCCGACGAGGATAAAGTGTGCCAAGTGCATCCGTCCTTTCTTGTACATCAGAAAAGGCAGAACAACCTCACTGGGTCGCCCTGCCTAGAACACCTGCGTCCCCGTACGTTAGCGAACCTCGTCTGGACGCACATAGCGGACCTTCCCGCTGTGAATCTCCCACAGCGCGCGACTGACGTTTTTCGTCGTCGAAGAACCGGGCTGGTTCATCGTTCGCTCCTGGAGTTGACGAGCCCGTTTGGAGGTTGCCACAACCAGCGCATACTTACTGTCCACCAAAGCCACCAATTCGTCAATGGACGGATATAGCAAGTCGATCCCTCTTTTCATCGAGAATCCCGATTGCATCAGAACATTGTACTGCTCTTTTCCCATTCAGACAACAGGTGCAGGTTCCGCGAGACTCGGCAGTGCTCTGCCGCAACGATGGCTTCGATACGCTCACAGGCCAGCCGCACCTCGTCATTGACCACGACATAGTCGTATTCGCGCATCATCTGCAATTCTTTCCATGCAGCGCCAAACCGACGTTGGAACGATTCCTCCGTCTCCGTTCCACGCCCGAGAATCCGCGCCCGCAGTTCCGCCGCCGAGGGCGGAATGAGGAAAATAAACACCCCTGCTGGGTACCGGCGCTTCACCTGCATCGCACCTTGAATATCAATCTCCAACAGGACGTCCCGGCCACTTGCGAGCGTCTCTTCGACGAACGTCTTTGGTGTACCATAATAATTGCCGTACACTTCGGCCCATTCCAGCAACTGTCCGTCTGTAATCATCCGTTCAAACTCGACGCGCGTTTTAAAAAAATAGTTGACCCCGTCTTGCTCCCCAGATCGCGGGGCGCGCGTCGTAGCGGAGATGGAAACCTGTATCGGTAGCCCACGCCGCATCAATTCCGCACAAACCGTTCCCTTTCCGGCACCGGAAGGACCGCTGAGAACAAATAGGATTCCCGATTTCGGGGCTGTCATCGTCGTCATTCCTCATCTTCCAAAAGTTGTTCCTTCGCGGTCAAGCGGTGTGCCACCGTCTCTGGCTGAACCGCGGATAGGATAATATGGTCGCTGTCTGTGATAATGACCGCACGCGTGCGGCGTCCGTACGTGGCATCAATCAGCCTGCCTCGTTCCCGCGCCTCCTGAACAATGCGCTTGATAGGGGCAGATTCAGGGCTGACAATGGTGACAATACGATTGGCCGAGACGATGTTCCCAAACCCAATATTGATTAACTTGATGGACATGGCCACGCCTCCTGCATTTGAGGTTGTCCGGAAAGGGGGTAGAACTCCTGGAGCTGTCGCCCGTCCTAAACCGAACCCCGTCCCGGACACGCACTTATTCGATGTTCTGCACTTGTTCGCGCAGCTGTTCAATAATCGTTTTGGCATCGACGACAGACTTGGAAATCTCCGCATCCGCTGCCTTGGCGCCAATCGTGTTGACCTCGCGGTGCAGCTCCTGAACGATAAAGTCCAGTCTCCGTCCGATGGGACTGCCCGCTGCCAGCGACGCCGAGAATTCATGCAGGTGGCTTGCCAAGCGAGCTAATTCTTCATCAATAGAGACTTTGTCTGCATACAGAGCCAATTCGGCAGCCAGTCTATCCGGATGAACCGCGCCGGTCCACTCCTTCAGGCGCGCCTCTAAGCGCTGCCGCTCTATCTGCAGTCGCTGCGGAGCCCGTTGGCGCATGTCGCGAATGAACCCCTCCAATTCCCGCAGCTTGCCCTGCAAATCGTCGCAGATACGAGTTCCTTCCCGCTGCCGCATGGCCACGACGTCTTGACAGGCTCGTTCGACCGCTTCCATGACGTGCACCCGCACGTCCTCAATTTGCAGCCGCGTTTCCGGAGAGTGGACCACGCCCGGGAACGTCAACCATTCAAAGGGCTGCGCCGGTCGAACTTCCGTTCGTCCCAAGGTCCTCATCCGTTCCATTAACGCGCCCTCTAGACTCCACAAGCGCTCAAGCAACGGCCAATTGATGACTTCCTCAGGGTCTTTTAGTTCTTGGCTGAGCGTGACCGTGACCTCTGCCCGTCCTCTGCGTATATGCCGAGTTACCAGGTGACGCAGCTCGTCCTCCAGTGCGCGAAGGTGTTTCGGCAAATGAACCACCACGTCGCAAAAACGGTGGTTGACCGTACGCACCTCTGCTGACAGCTGTATCGTTCCCGCCGTCACGACAGCCTGTCCAAATCCGGTCATACTTCGGCAATCCACGACCCAATCCTCCAAGCGTACCATTATTCTACCCCAATAATCCCCATGGAGACAAGGTTATCACACGATAGCTCGGATTTCCTCACGCAATCCTGCGCTTACGAAGGAATTCGTCTACAATCGCTTGTACACACTATGAACGTTGCATTGACATTCTGGATGAAGCGAGATAGACTAGTGCGCGTGAAAAATTATTTTAGGATCTATACTATTTTGGACTGGAAACACCAGTCGCAGAAGACATCCACTAAGGAGGACTACGCGTGAGAACGAGACGGCTACTCATCTTTAACATCGTTGCGTTGATTGTTATCATCGCGATCTTGTTTGGTGGCTACTACTGGATTGACCAACGTAACAAGTACATTAAGACCGATAACGCGCAGGTAACCGGCCAGGAAGTCGTAATCAGCGCGCCGGCAACGGGAAAACTGGTGGATTGGAAAGGAACCTTAGGCGATACGTTCAGCAGCGGGGACACGATTGGCACCGTGGAAGTGCCGCCCAGCGCAGGACAGCGGTCTCCCGTGGACGTGAAGGTCACGGCCCCCACCGACGGTACGGTGGTTCAGGACATGGCGGTCAAGAATCAGTTCGTGGCTGCCGGAACACCGCTGGCCTATTCCTTTGATTTGAAGCACCTGTGGGTGACAGCCAACATCAAGGAAACCGAGATCGATGACATCAAGGTTGGACAAACGGTGGACGTTTATGTCGATGCGTTTCCGGGTTCGTCGTTGACCGGCACCGTGACGCAAATTGGTTACGCGACCGCCAGCACCTTCTCGCTGCTGCCGCAATCCAACGACACGGCCAACTATACGAAGGTGACACAGGTCATTCCGGTGAAAATCTCTCTCGATGGCTATCAGGGAATGCGCCTGGTTCCGGGTATGAACGTGAGCGTACGCATCCATAAGTGACAAGGAGCTGAAGTGACGTGTCCGTAGAAGCTGCCCAGGCGGCCACCAAGCCAGTAGAGCGAGCAGGCAACGCACACGTCGGGCCGATTTTGTTCACGCTGATTCTCGGCGCCTTCGTGGCCATTTTGAACCAGACGCTGTTAAACGTGGCGCTGCCACAACTGATGAATGACTTTAGCGTGAGCGCCAACACCGTCCAATGGCTGACAACCGCCTACATGATGACCAACGGGATACTCATCCCAATCACTGCGTTCCTTATCGGGACATTCACCACCCGGCAGTTGTTCATTGGCGCCATGGCCGCGTTCACGGTTGGATCACTTGTGTGCTCCGTCGCACCGTCGTTCCCCGTGATTCTCCTTGGGCGCGTCATACAGGCGCTGGGAGCCGGCGTGATTATGCCGTTGTTGATGACGGTTGTGTTGAACCTGTTTCCGCCGGAAAGCCGCGGTAAGGCCATGGGCATGATTGGCATTGCCATGATTTTCGCCCCGGCCGTTGGCCCGACGCTTTCTGGCTGGGTGATTGAAACCTGGACATGGCGGGTGCTGTTCTGGATTGTCATCCCGATTGCTGTCATTGACATCATTCTTGCGGTGTTCCTGCTCCGCAACGCGACCGAACGTACCTACCCGCGCTTTGACGGACTGGGCTTCATCACGTCGACGATTGGGTTTGGCGCCCTTTTGTATGGCTTTAGTGAAGCCGGAAACAACGGTTGGTCAGATGCGCGAGTGGTGGGCTCGATTGTCATCGGGGTGATTGCGATCATCCTGTTCATCTGGCGTGAATTGACCGCGCGCGAACCAATGTTGAAGCTGCAGGTATTTCGCTACGACATGTTTTCGCTGACCACCATCGTCAGCTGCGTGGTCAATATGGCGATGTTCGCCGCCATGATTTTAGTGCCGATTTACATTCAAAACATCCGTGGTTTTACACCCTTCAAATCGGGATTACTGTTGATGCCTGGGGCCCTTCTGATGGGGATCATGTCGCCGATTGCCGGTACCTTGTTTGACCGCATCGGAGCGCGTCCACTGGTCGTCTTCGGGCTGATTATCACGATGATTACCACCTGGGATTTTAGCCGCCTGACGATGCAGACCAGCTACGCGCACATCATGTGGCTGTACACGGCGCGGATGTTCGGAATGTCGTTTATCATGATGACCATCATGACCGCAGGCCTGAATCAGCTGCCGCGACAGCTGAACGCCCACGGGACGGCAGCGGCGAACACCGCTCGCACCGTGGCGGGCTCACTGGGGACAGCCATCATGGTCACGCTGATGACCACGCGTTCCAACGTGCATATGGGGCAATACGCAAACTCGGTGACCATCACCAACCCGACCGTACAGCAGTTCATTCAGCATGTAGGGGCGACATTGGGAGTTACCGGGGATAAGGCCCAAACCCTGGCCGCCGAGCTGATGTACGGTATGGCCAGCAAGCAATCAACCATCGACGGAATCAACGATTCATTCTTGGTAGCGACGCTGATTGTCGCCGTGGCGCTAGTTCTGTCCTTGTTCATTCGCCGCGTTCAGCCGCCGAAGGAACAACAGCAGGCGGAAACGACCGCCTTGGTGCCACAGACCAAGCAGGCGGCCGAGCTGCCACAGCCGGCCCCAGTCGATTAACTGAGCGGCCGCGGCAACGACAGGGCAATGGCGGATTGAGAACAACGAGACACCAGAGGAAGAACGCGAAACGGCCACGTCGAGCCCGGATGGGTTTCGGCGTGGCCTTCTTGCTGGCGCGTCGAGGCGAGGCGCTCGTAGCCTCGCGGCGCGTTCAGACTGAGCTGAAGCTAAACCTCGCGGATGGAAACCTTCGGTCGCATCGCCCTGCGGCCGGCTCTGCGCAAGGACAGCGCAAACGTCGGAATGGCCGCGGCGATGAGGACAATCCCCCACTCTACAGCTCCCAACGGCACCGTGTTGAACGCCTTGGCGATAAACGGGACGTACAAGGTGATGAGAAACAATACCACCGAAGATGCCACCGCCAACAGGAGCCATACGTTTTCAAACAGGTTGCGTTTGAAAATGCCCCCTTCCAAACTCCGACAGTCGAAAACGAGAATTAGCTGCGCCATCGTCAGCGTGGCGTAAGCCATCGTCTGCGCCTGGGCCAAGTTCTGCGGGTTTTGCCGCAAAGACCAGAAGAACACCGCCAGGGTCACGAGGCCGATGAGCACACCGCGGCTGAGAATCTTGATTCCCAAGCCCCCTGAAAAGATGCCTTCGCTGACGTCGCGAGGCGGTCGATCCATGATATCCTTCTCAATCGGGTCCACCCCCAAGGCAATCGCCGGCAGGCCGTCGGTCACGAGATTCACCCACAGGATTTGAATCGGCAGCAAAGGCAGGGGTAACCCGGCGAGCATGGCAAAGAACATGGTGATGATTTCCCCGACGTTGCTGGCCAAAAGGTACCGGATAAACTTCTTGATGTTGTCGTAAATCCCCCGGCCTTCCTCAATCGCCGCCACGATGGTGGCAAAGTTGTCATCCGCGAGCACCAGGGCAGCCGCTTCTTTGGCCACGTCCGTGCCGGTATTCCCCATCGCAATGCCGATATCGGCTTGCTTGATGGCGGGTGCATCGTTCACGCCGTCCCCCGTCATGGCGACAATGTCGCCTTGGCTTTGTAAGGCGCGGACAATGCGCAGCTTGTGTTCGGGCGACACGCGCGCGTACACATAGATATCCCGCGCCTTTTGTGCCAACTCGTCGTCCGACATCGCGTCCAGCTGCGCTCCCGTTACCACGCGTCCACCTTCAGGAAGGATTTCCAGCTGGCGCGCGATAGCCGTTGCCGTCTCCTGATGGTCGCCGGTAATCATGACAGTCGCCACGCCGGCGCGGTGACAGGTTGCAATGGCCTGGTAGACCTCCTCGCGCGGCGGGTCCATCATCCCGGCCATACCGGTAAATACCAGCTCTGATTCTGGGTCACGCGCTTCCTTGGCCGCCTCGACGCTCGGAAAACGCCGGTAGCCAAAGGCCAGATTGCGCAAGGCCTGGGTGGCCATTTGTTGATTGGCCGCTAGGATTTGCTTGCGCAAGCCTTGCGAGAGCGGTTCTTCGCGTCCCCCGGTCAGCACCTTGCTCGAGCGATCCAAGAGGACGTCCGGGGCGCCTTTGGTCAGCAACAAGACCTCGTTCCCATGCCGCACAAGAACCGACATCAACTTGCGCTCCGACTCAAACGGAATCTCGTCGATCCGCTCGAATCCAGCTTCCTGCCCGCCAAACCCGGCCTTCACCGCCATGACCAGCAGAGCACCCTCGGTCGGATCGCCATCTAGCTGCCAACCCTCTCCATCCCCTTGCGGTTTAAGGGTGGCGTTGTTGCAAACCGCCGCGATTTCGATCAACCGCTTTAAGGCCGGACGGCGCAGCGGCTGAATCGAGCGGTCCTCGTAGACAAAGTTGCCAACCGGGGTGTAGCCGGCACCCGTAACCCGAAACCATTCTCCGTCGGCCCAGACCCGTTGGACGGTCATGCGGTTTTGAGTCAGCGTTCCCGTTTTGTCGGAACAGACCACGGTCGCGCAGCCGAGGGTTTCGACCGACGGGAGTTTGCGGACAATTGCGTGCCGCTTAATCATCCGTTGCACGCCAAGCGCCAAGGCAATCGTGACGATGGCCGGCAAGCCCTCTGGAATCGCCGCGACCGCGAGGCTCACCCCAGCCAAGAACATTTCGTACAGTTTGTGTCCGTGCAGAACCCCCGCCACGACCACCAGCAGAGTGATGCCCAGTGCCAACCAGACAAGGACGCGGCCGAGTTGGTCAAGCCGACGCTGAAGCGGTGTCATCGTCTCGTCCGACTGCTGCATCAGGTCGGCAATCTTGCCCATTTCCGTGGCCATGCCCGTCTCCGTCACGACAAACTCCGCCTTGCCACGGGTGACCATCGTCCCCATGTACACCATGTTGCGGCGGTCGCCGATACTCGAGACCGGATCGACAAAGAGAGTCGCCTGTTTATTGACCGGCACCGATTCCCCCGTCAGCGAGGACTCCTCGACGGATAAGGCTTGCGCCGACAACAGGCGTCCATCGGCTGGCACCCGGTCCCCACTCTCCAAGAGCACGATGTCCCCAGGCACCAATTCCTTGGCAGGCACCGTGACCACCTCGCCTGCCCGGCGCACGCGGGCGTTCGGGGCGGTTAACGCCTTCAGCGCGGCCAGCGACTTTTCCGCCCGCACCTCCTGGATAAACCCAAGGACGCCGTTGAGGATGATGATGGCGATGATGGTGATTGCATCCGTGTACTCGCCGAGCAGTCCGGAAATCAGTGTGGCCGCAATCAAGACCAAGATCATGAAATCGCGGAACTGGTTCAAGAACACCGTTAAGAGTGAGACCTTTTGCCCCTCGACCAGCTGGTTGACGCCATACTTTTGACGTCGCCTCTCGACCTCCTCCAGGGCTAGACCGGAAGGTGTCGCCTCAAGAATTGCCAGACAATCGCTGGCGGCCAGCGCGTGCCAATTCTTCTCCACCGGAGCCACCCCTTTAACCTCTGGCATCTGAAGGCGGTGCGCGCCTACCGCTTCAGTGCCCTCTTTACCCTTTGTCCTGTAATGCATATGCTTGTACGGTGGGAAACATGTCCGAGCCATAGGCTTTGGTGGAGGGATGAACATGGATGGATTGGCAGTGGCCGCACTGGTCCGTGAATGGAATGCGAAGTACCGTGGAGCGCGAATTGATAAGGTGCACCAGCCAACCGAACGGACGCTGGTCTTGACCGTACGCAAGGCAGGGACAGAGCGGCTGTTGCTCTCGGCCGAACGCGGGCGCGAGCGCGCCCATACCGTGTTTGCCGCTCGGCCCGACAACCCGCAAGATCCGCCCATGTTCTGCATGCTTGTGCGCAAATACGTAGCCGGAGGGCGGATCCGCTCGGTGCGCCAGCACGAATGGGACCGCATCCTCGAACTGGTCATCGACACGGTGGATGAGATTGGCGACGCAGCGGTGTATACGCTCACTTTGGAACTAATGGGGAAACACAGCAATCTCATCTTATGCCGTGCGGACAACGAGGGGCGACCGCTGCGCATCATCGATGCCGTGGTCCGAGTGCCCGCTGACCTCAGTCGCGTCCGTCAGATTCTCCCGGGACTCGATTACGTCCGCCCCCCCGCCCAAGACCGCATACCGGCGGCCGCAGCCACGCCCCAAGCGTTGGCGTCGTTTGCGAACGAGGAGATTACGGATGAGAAAACCTGGGCGAAAGCGTTGATGCGTCATGTCGCAGGCATCGGCCCGGCCAGCGCCCGCGAAGTCCTCCACCGTGCACGGTCGCGCAGCAACCTGGACGCCCCGGATTTGCCCGACCCACGTCACACTGTAGACGTGCTGAAGGAACTGGCGATGCTCGCAATGTCCGGGGGTGAGCCAGCCAGCGTCGGTCTGGACGAGCTGGGGCGTGCCGTGGCGTGCGCTCCGTTTCGCCTGACGGCATACCCTCGTTTGCGGGAAGTGCCTTCTTTCGATGCGGCGTTGGCGGATTTTGCCGAGGAAAACAAAGCGCAACAAGTGGTGACGGGACAAAAGGCCAGCCTCATGCAGGCCCTCTCTGAACAGCTAGATAAGCTGCGTGGAAAACGCACCCGTTTGGAAGCGGAGCTGGCAAATGCAAAAGAACACGAACAGCTGCGAATTCAGGGCGAAGTTTTAACCGCATTTGCGCACCAGGTGGAAAAAGGGTTGAGCCAAGTAACGCTCGAAAACTTTTACGAGAATAACCGCCCCATTACCATCGCGCTCGATCCGGCCAAGTCGGCGACGGAAAACGCGCAGGCCTACTTCAAACAGGCCAGCAAACGAAAACGGGCGTTGACGCTGGCCAGAGAGGAATTGGATCAGACCTTGGCGGATATGCACTATTTGGAATCCTGCCGGGTTCAGGTACAGGACGCCGATGCGGAACAACTCTCTGCCCTCAAGGACGAACTGGTTGAGGAAGGGTTCTTAAAAGCGGATCCTAAGCGTCATACAAACCGACCAGAACACCGCCACAAAGGACAGCGGCAAACGGCGCAAAGGCGGAACGGTTTTCTTCCGCATACGTTTGTCAGCCGGGACGGCTGGACGATTCTGGTAGGTCGCAGCAACCAGCAAAACGACCGTCTCACCTTGCGCCAAAGCCGACCGGACGACATCTGGCTGCACGTCAAAGGCCAGCCGGGATCCCACGTCATCATTCGCCGCCAAGCAGAGGCGGTGCCCGAAGACACGCTGTTCGAGGCGGCCATGCTCGCCGCGTATTACAGTAAGGCACGGGACTCTTCGCACGTTCCCGTCGACTACACGGAGGTCCGACACGTCTGGAAACCGAACGGGGCACGCCCTGGATTCGTGCTTTATGAGGGGCAGCGGACACTGTTTGTCACCCCAGACCGGTCGCGAATCCGCTCGCTGTTGGAAGATACAGGCCAGCCATCGAACAACCCCGCCGCCCCCGGACGAAAATCGTCCGGCAGTTCGGGTGACGCCCCATCGGGCCAGTCCCAAACGTAACGCAGGGTATTCACGACGTCTTGCCGTTCCAGGTGTTCAGCCAGAAGTAAGGCCAAGTTTTGTCCGGCGCGTACCAGCTCCTCGTCCTGCACGTGTTCTGACCACCAACGGGCCCAACGAGCGGCATCCCGACGTGTCGCCCCCAAGGCAAACGACTTCCACAGCTCGAAATATGTGGTGATGGCCCGCGCACGCTGCTCCGTTTCCGGCAGCCCGGCCAGGGTCGGTTGAATTTGCTCGGCCAGGAGAAATCCGGCCACCAGGGCGGAACTGACCTGCGATTGGCTGGTGAACACCGATTCGGCAATAGTCTCAATGACGCTCCACGTGCGCAGACTGAAGTCCTGCCCGCGCCGTCCGCGGGACACCGCGTCAAAGGCCAAGTGATACAATCGACCTGCGACCTGTTCGATGTCAAACACCTGGCCCTCGGCCAACAGGTGATTGAAGACGAGATGCCGGTACGCCTTGATGACAACCACAGCGCCCGGCCAGAAGCGCCCCTCGATGTACAGTTGCCCCTGTGCCTGCAGGGCATCAAGGACCGCGTAGACCAAGCCGGTTTCTTTCTCTTTGACCGACACCCCCACAATCTCCACCCACTGGTCGACCAGGTTTTCGTGCACTTTGACGACCGGATCGGCCTCACCGCGAGGCAACGGCAGCTCGGCACCGATGTCGCGCATGACTTCCACGCAGTGCATGCCGGTGACCGAATCGCTGGCCGAGGCGGCCCGCTTGGCAATGTCACAGATCTGCTCGATATTGTCCAACGCGGCGTGCCAGTTGCACTTCCGGCAGGCGCGCTGGTAGTCGCGGATGACCAGATGAATAATGCGCTCGGGCTTGAGGAGTTGGACCACCGCATACATGTAGACGAGCATGCTGACGAAGCAAATGATGACTAGGACTAAATCGGCGCTCATCTCCGGCACCAAGGCCTTGGGTAGCGGATCGCGAAGTGGATCGCGAATTTTCGCCATGAGGACGAAACTGTGCATGATGGTCACGAGGTAGAGAAGAAACAGCGACGCGTTGTACGGCAGGCGGACATAAAAGTCGAGCACTCGGTGGGTATAATTGCTCGCCGCAAGCTGTATCGCAACGAGTATAATGGAGATAGCGAGGGCCAAAATGGTGGAAAGCGAAGAAACGATGGTATTCAGGTAGTTGCGGGCGGTGTCGGTATCCCCAGAGAAAATTTCCGGCGGATATAGAAAGACCGCGATGATAAGCAAAGCCGCCAGCAGCAAATGAAATACCCAGGACGAAGCGACGCCGCGTAGGTGGCCAAGCACAGACGAGAAGGACAGGTTCTTAGGCCGCTGTCGCACGTCGTCGTTCTCTCCTTTACGGCTTAAAACTGCATGTCCGAAACGGGGTTAGGTAAGACCCGAGCAGTGCAAGGAAGCGAGCCCAAAATGCGAGCCGAGCGTACGTATTTCAGTACGTGAGGGAGCATTTTGGGCGCTGGCGAAGCAATGCGAAAGGGGAGTTTTGACCCCGTTCCGGACGACCTGTAAAACTGCACTTTCCAACAAGACTCGACTGATTTATTATGTATCAGGGTTTGAGAAATCATCAGGTTGCGATGCGAGAGGAGCGTCCTTGGCATGAGTACTCAGGTCAGCAAACGATTGGCAGCGGGTGCTAACCGCCCGGCTGCCTCGGAAAACGTGCTGACAAACACACAAGCTGCCATACACGCAGCGTTGACACGTCTGGGTTATTCGGAAACGGTCTACGAACTGCTGAAAGAACCGGTGCGAACGCTTACGGTGCGCATTCCGGTCCGCATGGATAACGGCGAGGTCGAGGTGTTCACAGGCTACCGGGCTCAGCACAACGACGCCATCGGACCGACTAAGGGTGGCATTCGTTTTCACCCCGCAGTCACCGTCGAAGAAGTGAAGGCCCTCTCCATATGGATGAGTATCAAGTGTGGCATCTTCAACCTTCCATACGGTGGCGCCAAGGGCGGAATTGTTTGCGATCCGCGCACGATGTCCATCCACGAGCAGGAACGTCTAGCCCGTGGTTATGTCCGCGCCATCAGTCAAATTGTCGGACCCACAAAAGACATCCCTGCCCCCGACGTCTACACAAATCCGCAAATCATGGCCTGGATGTACGACGAGTACAGCCGGATTCGAGAATACGACTCCCCTGGATTTATTACCGGAAAACCGCTTGTCCTCGGTGGTTCAGCCGGCCGTGAACGGGCCACCGCGCTCGGCGTGTGCATCGCCATCCGGGAAGCGGCGGCGAAACAAAACCGCAACCTCCAGGACCTGCGCGTGCTTATCCAAGGATTCGGGAATGTGGGCAGCAATGTGGCCGCCATCCTTCACGAATGGGGGGTCAAAGTGGTCGGCATCAGTGACGCCGGCGGCGGCTTGTATGACAAAAACGGCCTCAACATTCCCGACCTGCTCGACCAACGGGACTCCTTCGGCATGGTGACGAACAACTTCTCCGAAGTGCTGAAGGGCGACGAGTTCCTCCTGCAGGAATGCGACATCCTCGTTCCCGCCGCGCTGGAGAACCAGATTACGGTCGACAACGCGGCCAGCATCCGCGCGTCGATTATCGTGGAGGCAGCCAATGGCCCAACGACCCCTGCGGCCGAGGAGATCTTGCGGGAGAACGGCGTGTTGATTGTCCCCGACGTGCTGGCCAACGCGGGCGGTGTGACCGTCTCCTACTTCGAGTGGGTACAAAACAATCAAGGCTGGTATTGGACCGAGGAGGAAGTCAATCAGCGGCTTGAGAAAATGATGGTCGCTTCGGTGCAAAGCATCCTGCAAATGGCGGAGCGCTACCAAGTGTCGTCCCGACTGGCCGCATACATGGCCGGCGTCCGTCCCCTTGCGGAAGCCATGCGCTGGCGCGGATGGATTTGAGTTGGCGAGGAACGCCGTCTCACCGGCGTTCTTTTTTAGATGTAAAAATCAAATATTTCGCTTCCGAGTACGAAATGCTATAATTCATATGTTCCTGATTCTTATTGTACGCGTTTGTGGGTGAAGTAGCGTCCTGCTTGCATGGCAAAGGGTGTTCGGAATTCGACGGCCTTGCCACACATTCACGGGTGCGAGGGGGAATCGGTCATGGATGAAGAATTTCAGAATCATTCACAACCTCCACTGCATCGAACCCGTTTCGGGGCATCAACAGACCCCTCCGCAGATACGGACGGGTTAACCCGACGGCAGTTTCTTACATATGTCTTGGGTGGAACAGGTGCATTCATGGGAGCGCTTATCGCGTCCCCGCTCGTTATCAGCGCCTTCGACCCGATTCACCGCGGGGCAAGTGCAAGCTATTCCCGCACCTCCTGGAAACCATCGGACTTTAACGATAAACTTCCAACGCACGTAAGCTATGACGTGGCCATTGATGACGCGTGGAACTCGCAAAAGAAGTCCAACGATGTGTTTGTCATCAAGTATCAGAAGAAACTGATGATCATGTCCCATACCTGTACGCATTTGGGCTGCCACGTAAACGGTTCCGAAGAAAACGGGAAATCGGTGGCCCCGAAATACGGCAACGGCAAGGAATGGTTTTTGTGTCCCTGCCACGGGAGTCAATATAACATTTACGGGGTTCCAACCCCTGATTCACCTGCACCCCGACCCTTGGATCTCTATCAATACCGGATTGAATCGGACGGCACGATTTCGGTTGGTCCATCGTTTCAGAGAACCAACGAGACCTGGAACGAAAACCCAAATCCGGCTGTCGAATAGCCGCAGAGCAAGTAAACAGCGTGCAGCGGTCGCCGGCGAGTCCAGCGACCGCCCATCTCCCGTTTAGACGTCTTGAGCAAACGTTTCCGGGCTCTCCCGCCACGCTTGTAAAACCGTCACGTCGTCAGGCGCGATATAGCCAGACTCCTGCGCCACCTCAATCAGGGTGTCATAATCGAGCAGAGACCAGGCCAACACACCGGTTCGCTCGGCGTGCTCGCGCACTGGCTGGAATCCATACGAGAAAATCGCGAATACGCCCAGCACTTCTGCCCCTTCTTCTTTGAGGGCGTCCACGACCTGGTAGGCCGAGCGACCTGTGGAGAGGGTGTCCTCAATGACCAGCGCCCGGGCCCCCTGCGGCAACCGCCCCTCAACCCGCCGTCCCTGGCCGTGGCCTTTGGCACTAGACCGAACGTACACCATCGGCAGCTGCAGCCTATCGGCCAGCCAGGCGGCGTGCGCGATGCCGCCCGTGGCGGCGCCCGCCACCACCTCGGTTCCGGGCACATACGTCCGCGCGAGTTGCTCAAATCCCGCCGCCACTGCTTGGCGCAACGCTGGATACCCCAGCAGTAAGCGGTTATCGCAGTAGATGGGCGATTTCCAGCCCGAGGACCACGTGAACGGGTTGTGCGGCCGGAGTTCCACCGCCCGAATCTGCAACAAACCACGAGCCAACGCCTTGGCCGCATCCCGTGAAATGTATTCCGTCATCATTCGTGACTCCCCTTCGGGTCCGTTGTACGCGTCACAGCTTCCCGCATCTCGTCCCATATGCGCAGCAGCGCAAGCTCAGGATTCCGGGCCTTTGTCACCGCGCGCCCCATCACCAGACGCGTCGCTCCGGCGGCCAACGCTTGCCCTGGCGACATAGTTCTCTGTTGGTCTCCTTTATCGGCAAACGCTGGACGCGTTCCCGGGATAACCAATTCAAATTCTGGACCAAACTCCATCTTGAGCTTTGCAGCCTCGCGCGCGGAGGCGACCACCCCATCCAGTCCGCACGCCTTGACCAGCCGTGCCAGCTGCATCACCAGCGGTTCGGGGGGCCGGTCTATCCCAATTTCCCCTAGGTCCGGCGCATCTAGGCTGGTCAACACGGTAACCCCAATCAGTAGCGGTTGAAACGGGCTTTGGTCCACCGCCATCCGCGCCGCTTCCAGCGCGCGTCTCCCCGCCGCTGCGTGGACGTTCACCATTTCTAAGGGATACTGGCAGAGGGAACGCAGCGCCCCCGCCACCGTGTTCGGAATGTCGTGCAGCTTGACGTCTAAGAACACGCGCTTTCCCAGCCGGGCCAACTCTTCCAAGAACGCGGGCCCGGCCGCGTAAAACAGCTCCAAACCCACCTTGTACCCGTAGAGGACGTCGCCAAACCGCGCAAGCCACTGCCTCGCCTGCTCCACGTTGGGAACATCTAGGGCGAGGTAGGTGCGAGCCCGCACGCCATCGTACACCGGCGAGCTCAATCGCTCGAATAGGGATTCATCCATGGCGTACCCCCGCCGCCCGCTCCAGATTCGATTCCGGTTCTCCCTGTGGCGAAGTGCGCTCCGCTTCTAAGGAGGCCAGAGCCTGAGTGCGGAAACGGATGGTCGACAAGACCTCCAGGAGCGATCGCGCCGTATCTAGCGAGGTCAAACACGGCACCCCGTGCTCGACCGCCGTCCGACGGATGCGAAAGCCGTCTCGCTCCGGTTTGCGCCCTTTGGTCAACGTGTTGATGACCAGCTGGATGCGTCCGTCACGGATATCGTCCGCCAGATTCGGTGTGCCTTGAGCCAGTTTGTTCACCACCAGCACACGCAAGCCGTGTTCGCGCAGGAACCGCGCCGTGCCTTCGGTAGCAGCCAGCTTGTAACCCAACTCCGTGAAGCCGCGGAGAATCGGCAAGGCTTCTTCCTTGTCTTTGTCCGCGATGGTGGCGAGAATCGTGCCGTGTTCCGGCACGCGCGTGCCGGCCGCCAAAAGGCCTTTGTATAACGCTTTGGCATAGGTCGCGTCGCACCCCATGACCTCGCCGGTCGACTTCATCTCCGGCCCCAGGTCAATATCCACCCGGCGCAGCTTGGCAAACGAGAACACTGGGACCTTGACGGCGACCAACGGGCGTTCCGGCATCAGGCCCGTCTCCCAGCCCAGGTCCTGCAGGCGTTCACCCAGGACAGCCTGCATACCAAGCCGCACCATCGGCACTCGGGTCACCTTGGACAGGAACGGCACGGTCCGCGAAGACCTCGGGTTGACCTCAATGACATAGACTTGGTCGTCGCTGACCACGAACTGGATGTTCACCAGTCCTTTGACCGACAGTCCCCGCGCAAGACGAATCGTGTAATCGACCAGTTGATCCCGCACCGGCTCAGACAAAGACTGCGTCGGATAGACGGCAATCGAATCGCCCGAGTGGACCCCAGCGCGTTCAATGTGCTCCATGATACCCGGGATGACGACCGTCTCGCCGTCGGAGATAGCGTCCACCTCGACCTCAGTTCCCTGCATGTAGCGGTCAATGAGCACTGGGTGTTGATGGGAAACCTCCACCGCCTCCCGCATGTAGGTCAGCAGTTCCTCGTCCGAGTAGATGATCTGCATCGCGCGGCCGCCCAGGACATACGAGGGGCGCACCAACACCGGGTACCCCAGCTCTCCCGCCGCCTGGAGCGCGGCTGCGACGGATGTGACCGTCCGGCCTTCTGGGCGTGGGATGTCTAATTCGCGCAGCAGCGCATCAAAGCGCTCCCGGTCCTCCGCCCGGTCGATATCCTCCAGACTCGTGCCCAGGATACGAACCCCGGCCTTGGCCAACGGCTCGGCCAGGTTGATGGCCGTCTGGCCGCCGAACTGGACAATCACCCCTTCCGGCTGCTCGCGGTCGATGACGTTCAACACGTCCTCCACATGCAGGGGCTCAAAATAGAGGCGATCCGAAGTGTTGAAGTCGGTCGATACCGTTTCCGGGTTGTTGTTGATAATAATCGCCTCGTAACCGGCGGCGCGAATCGCCCACACGGCGTGGACGGAACAGTAGTCAAACTCGATGCCTTGGCCAATCCGTATCGGCCCCGAGCCAAGCACGAGCAGCTTCCTGCGCGGGCTATCCTGCACCTCATCCTCTTCTTCATACGTGCTATAGTAGTACGG
Organism: Alicyclobacillus herbarius DSM 13609; assembly: GCF_000430585.1. Lineage (GTDB taxonomy): Bacteria > Bacillota > Bacilli > Alicyclobacillales > Alicyclobacillaceae > Alicyclobacillus_G > Alicyclobacillus_G herbarius. Next base: position 85,592 of record NZ_AUMH01000007.1, on the reverse strand, counting down.
AGTGGCCGCCGCAAACTCGCCCGCGCACGTGTCGACCATCTTGTACACCGGCACCAGTCCGCGTTCGCGCCGCCATTGACGCACCGCAAGGGCGTCGCCGCCGGTCAAGCGGGCGATGGTCGTATCCGGGAATCCACGCCGTTTGGCTTCCACAATCAGGTCTGGCTGGACATCCGCTAATTTCACAAACGATCCGTACCGCTTGCCGGCCTGCTTCAACTCGGACTCCAACTGTACCAAGCCCTGAATCTTGTATAGGAACCAACGGTCAATCTGCGTCCATTGAAACACTTTCTCGAGCGGCACTTTGCGCCGAAAGGCCTCGGCCAGGACAAACAACCGCTCGTCATCCGCCTGTTTGAGGCGCCGCTCAATCTCGTCCATCTCCCATTCGGCGGCCGATTTCAGCCACAGCGAGTCGACCCCCACTTCCAAAGACCGCACGGCTTTCATCAGCGATTCCTCAAAGCAGCGGCCGATGGCCATGACCTCTCCGGTCGCTTTCATCTGTGTGCCCAAGCGGCGATTGGCGCTGCCAAACTTGTCAAACGGCCAGCGGGGAATCTTAGTCACCACATAGTCGAGCGTCGGCTCAAAGCTCGCGAACGTCTCCCCGGTCACCGGATTTTTCAGTTCATCCAGGCTGTACCCCACCGCAATCTTCGCAGCCATTTTGGCAATCGGATACCCGGTTGCCTTTGAGGCCAAGGCACTGGAGCGGCTGACGCGTGGGTTCACCTCAATCACGTAGTACTTGCGGCTTTTTGGATCGAGCGCAAACTGGATATTGCAGCCGCCCTCAATACCCAGGGCACGAATGACGGTCAGGCTCGCGGTGCGCAGCATCTGGTGGTCCTGATCCGACAGGGTTTGGCTCGGGGCCACGACGATGCTGTCCCCGGTGTGGACGCCGACCGGATCGATGTTTTCCATATTACAGACGACAATGCAATTGTCCTTGCCGTCGCGCATGACTTCATATTCCAATTCCTTGAACCCGGCGATGCTGCGCTCCACGAGGACTTGGTGAATCGGGGACATCGTCAAGCCCAGCTCGACAATCTCCTCGTACTCGTCCCAATTCGAAGCGATGCCACCACCCGTGCCGCCCAGTGTGTACGCGGGACGAATGATGATGGGGAAACCAATCTCGCGCGCAAACGCCCGCGCCTCGTCCAGGTTGGTGACGATGGCGCTCTCGGGCACCGGTTGGCCAAGCCGGTTCATCAGCGCCCGGAACCGTTCCCGGTCTTCCGCCTCACGAATGGCGTCAAGCGATGTCCCGAGCAGTCGGACACCTTCCTGTTCCAGCACGCCCATTTCAGACAGTTGAACGGCGAGATTCAAACCAGTCTGCCCGCCCAGCGTCGGCAACAACCCGTCCGGCTGTTCGCTGCGGATGATTTGTGCGAGGAATTCGGGCGTGAGCGGCTCGACATACACTTTATCCGCCATGTTCGGGTCGGTCATGATGGTGGCCGGATTGGAGTTGACCAGCACAACCTCGTAGCCTTCTTCTTTCAAGGCCGCACAGGCCTGGGTGCCCGCGTAGTCGAATTCCGCCGCCTGGCCGATGATAATCGGACCACTGCCAATGACGAGAATCTTCTTCAAATCAGTGCGCTTCGGCACGGGGAACCCAACTCCCTTCCTTAACCTGGTCTATCATCTCCATAAAGTCGTCGAACAGGTAATCGGAGTCGTCCGGACCGGGCCGCGCCTCCGGATGGTACTGAACCGAGAAGACCGGGTGCTTGCGGTGAGCAAGTCCCTCCACTGTGCCGTCATTGCGGTTGATATGCGTCAAGACCAAGTCGGTCCCCACGAGCGAATCCGGATCGACCGTGTAGCCATGGTTTTGCGAGGTGATGGCTACCCGACCGGTGCGCAGGTCCTGCACAGGGTGGTTCAGTCCCCGGTGGCCAAAGCGCATCTTGGTCGTGCGCGCGCCGCTAGCCAGGGCAATCAACTGCTGACCGAGGCAGACGCCGAAAATCGGCACTTTCCCAATGAGTTGCCGGACCGTTTCCACGGCGTAGGGGGCGTTTTCCGGGTCACCCGGGCCATTGCTGAGCATCACCCCATCCGGGCGCCACTTTAAGACCTCTTCCGCCGTGGTGCGTGCCGGCACCACAATCACGTCGCAGCGCCGCGCCAAGAGCGACCGGACAATGCCGGCTTTCATGCCAAAGTCCATCGCGACAATCCTACGGCCGTCTCCCGGGCAGCGGTACACCACCGGCGTGGTGACCTGGTCAATCTGGTTGGTGGCCAACGGCTGCTCAAGCTTGGCGACCAGTTCATCGGCCGCAGTATCGAGTGTCGTCAACACCGCCTTCATCGTGCCCTGACTGCGAATCGCCTTGGTCAGGCGCCTGGTGTCGACCCCAGAGATGCCGATGATGCCGTGGTCGGCCAGGTATTCCTCCAAGGACCCGATGCTCTGAAAATGGCTTGGCATCTCACTCCACTCGCGAACCACAAATCCCTTCACGTACGGGCGGCGGGACTCCACGTCATCGACGTTGACTCCGTAGTTGCCTATCAGCGGGTACGTCATCGTCACAATCTGCCCACAATAGGACGGATCGGTCAAAACCTCCTGATACCCGGTCATGCCCGTGTTGAAGACGACTTCGCCCAGGGTCTCCCCTTCCGCACCAAACGCCCAACCGGCGAAGGTCAGCCCGTTTTCCAAGACCAAGCGGGCACGGCGCCGTTGTTTTCCTCTCGCTGTCAAATCCGATTCCCCCTCACGTGTTGTATCCAAGCCGCGCTTGTGAGGCCGGCTGGCCAAACGCCATGGTCACGCACGCTTTGCCTCCTGATGAATGACGCGGCCCGCTGCCAGCGTCAGGGTTGGCCACCCGGCCACTTTCCACCCGGCGAACGGGGTGTTTCGGCCTTTGGAATAAAACCGTTTCGGCTCAATGGGCCGTTCCGTTTGTAAATCCACCGCCACCAGGTCCGCCGGCCCCCCCACGCGAATCACGCCGCCTTTCAGTCCGAACGCCTGCGCCGGGACGGTGGACATCCGCTCCACCAATTGCGCCAGACTCATCATTCCGGTGCGTACCAGATGGGTGTACAAGAGGGGGAAGACCGTCTCAATCCCCACCATGCCAAACGGGGCCTCTGCAATCGGAAGCGCCTTTTCCGCGGCGGTATGCGGAGCATGGTCGGTCGCCACCATGTCCAACGTCCCATCGAGGAAGGCAGCCAAACACGCCTGGCGATCCCGCTCGCTTTGCAGCGGGGGATTCACCTTGAACACCGCGTCATTGCAGTCGATGATCTCGTCACTCAGCAACAGGTGGTGGGGCGTCACCTCCGCGGTCACCCGCACGCCCCGTTCCTTGGCAAAGCGAACCAGCGCCACGGCGGTCTCAACACTGACGTGACAGATGTGCAAACGGGCCCCTGTCTCCTCCGCCAGGAGGATGTCCCGAGCAATCATCGCGGCCTCGGAAGCAGCTGGAATGCCTTTCAAACCGAGCCGTCCGGCCGCCCCGGGAGCCAATACACCGCCCTCGGACAAACTCTCATCTTCCGCGTGAATGGCGATGGGTAAATGGGCCTCTGCCGCACGGCGCAGGGCCTCGCGCATCCGCCCGCCGTGCTGAACGCCGCGTCCGTCGTCCGACAAGGCCACGGCTCCGGCCGCTTTGAGGGCGGCGAAATCGGTCAACTCATGGCCGGCTTGGCCCACTGTGATGCACCCCATCGGCAGCACTTGGGCCGCCCCGGCCGCCTGCGCCTGCCTCCGGACGAACGAGATCCGTTCCGGGGTGTCCAGGGGCGGCTTGGTGTTCGGCATGCAAAGGATTTGGCTAAAACCTCCTGCGGCCGCCGCCCGCGCCCCCGTCGCGATGGTCTCCTTGTCTTCAAAACCCGGTTCACGTAGGTGCACATGAACATCGATGAACCCGGGCAAGAGGACCTCTCCCCGCAGTGTAATCACCCGGTCCGCCTCCGGAAGCTCCTTCCCGAGGGCAAGAACGCTTCCCGTCTCGTCGTCGACCAGGACACTGGCTTCGGTCAACGATCCGTCCACCAAGTCCAACAGTTGTCCGCCGTCGATGCGTGTCTTCATGCGTGCACCTCCGAAAACCCGAAGGATGGAGATTCGAAATCGAGGGCCGTCGGTTCGACTTCCATCCCTGCCTCATCCTGCGCAAAGTTCGGTAGCCACTCATCGAGCAAAGCCATGCGCAGATACATGCCGTTTTCCACCTGCCGAAAGTATGCCGCGCGCGGGTCTTTGTCGATTTCCGGGCTAAGTTCGTCCACGCGCGGCAACGGGTGCAAAATGCGCGCCGTCGGCTTCAAATCTGCCAAATGGTCGACGCCGAGGCGGTAGTCGGCCGCCTGGCTGGCCTCTCGCTCATCAATCAAACGCTCCCGCTGGACTCGGGTTTGGTAGATCACGTCCGCGTCCTGCAGGGCTTCCCGTACGTCGCGGACGCGCTCTACAGGCAGCCCGTATTCCTTCAGCTGGGCAGCCAATCCAATCGGCAGGCCGAGCGAATCCGGATGGCAAACCCGCACTTTCACCTCTTCAAACAGGGACAGCAAAGGGAGCAGGGAGTGCACGGTGCGGCCGTATTTCAGGTCCCCCAGCAAGGTAACCGTAAGCCCGTCGACGCTACCGCATTCGCGCCACATGGTGTAAACATCCAAAAGCGCCTGGGTTGGGTGTTCGCCAGAACCGGACCCCGCGTTGATGACCGGAACGGGACTGTACGGGGCGGCCTCAGCAATCGCGTGCTCTTCGTGGTGGCGAATGACGATGGCATCGGCATAACTCCCCACGACCCGAAACACGTCCGTCAACCGCTCTCCCTTTTTGGCCGACGAGTTTTCCCGCGCGTTCTCCGATGAGACCACCCGGGCTCCTAGCCGTACGGCGGCCGCCTCAAAGGACATGCGCGTACGTGTGCTCGGCTCGTAGAACAGCGTCGCAACCACCGCGCCTTGGTGCCGCGCCATCAGCTCCAGCCTCGGGAGGCCTCGCAGCCACTCGGCCCGCCGGAACCACCGTTCGACATCCTTTCTCACGAACGAGTTCGCGGTGAGGAGATGTCTCATCGGTGAGCCCCTCCCGCATCGCTCGACGACGGGGTGGCCCGACAAATCCAAACCCCTTCTTCCTCATCGACTTCCGTGAATTGCACTGTAATCTCTTCGTCTCGCGCGGTTGGCACGTTTTTGCCGACAAAGTCAGGCCGAATCGGCAGCTCCCGATGTCCCCGGTCGACCAGCGTGGCCAGCTGCACCATCCGCGCGCGTCCCACCAGCATCAGGGCGTCCAGTGCGGCGCGCACGGTCCTTCCGGTGTACAACACGTCGTCCACCAAGACCACCACTTTTCCGCGTACCCCTTGCGCCGGCAGTTCCGGTTTCTCGGGTCTAGCCAAAAGGTCGACATCGTCGCGGTACGGACGCGGGTTGAGCGCGTATACCGGAGGCCGTACGCCTTCAATGTCCAAAAGTCGATCCGCAATTCGCTCAGCCAGCGGCACCCCCCGCGTCTCGATGCCGACAATCACGACATTGTCTAAGCCTCGGTTACGCTCAAGAATCTCGTGCGCCATCCGCGTGATGGATCTGCGCATCGCAGCCGCATCCATGATTTGCGTCTTTCTCTGCAATTCGACTAGCCACCTTTCGCGCCTTCGGAGTACACAAAAAGACTGCTCCCCAGATTTTGGAAAGCAGTCGTCAGGTTACGTCATCCAACCGTGTTTGCCATAGGCTATCCAGGAATAAGCCATCGAGTAAGCCTTAGGCCGCTCTTGGGTATGCCACAGGCCCTCCATACCCAAAGGGTTGGATTGACAGTATGCCGTTGTGCGACCCCTTTCCAACCTCACGGGATTGGATTAAAGGCAGTTCCAATTGCTAAAACCATAACAAGATGGCACCGCAAAGTCAAGAGCCCGCGCATCACCAGATCCCGGCTGCCAATCCGTCGAGGAGCCGCTTTATGTCCTCCGGCAGCGGACTTGTAAAACGCAGTTCTTCGCCGCTGCGCGGGTGGATGAAACCAAGTTCCTGTGCGTGTAGCGCCTGTCCCTCTATGGGCAGCGTATGACGCGGACCGTAGACCGGATCGCCCGCCAGGGGGTGCCCAATGTAGGCCATGTGGACCCGAATCTGGTGGGTACGACCCGTCGCAAGGCGCAGTTGCAGATACGAATAACGGTCAAACCGGCGCAAGACCCAGAAATCCGTCACCGCCGGCTTGCCCCCGCCAGTGACCGCCATCCGCTGGCGATTTCGCGGGTCGCGACCGATGGGGGCCTCGATGCGGCCTTCATCATGCGGAACTGCGCCGTGAACAATCGCGGTATAGACGCGGTGGGTGGTGTGTTCCCGCAACTGTTCGGTTAAGCGGTGATAGGCAAGGTCCGTCTTCGCAAACATGATGAGTCCCGATGTATCCTTGTCGATGCGATGCACCACGCCGGGCCGCATAGCGCCCCCCAGCGGTGACAGAGGGGTATGGCGGGCAATCAAGGCATTGACCAGGGTTCCACGCAGGTGACCGGGAGCCGGGTGAACGACCACTCCCCGTGGCTTATCCACCACCAGGACGTCCTCGTCCTCGTATACCACAGTCAGGTCCATCTCGTCACCCACCAGCTCAATCGGGTCGGAAGCGGGTACGGATAGGTCAAAAACTTGCCCAGGTTCAATCGCGTCGCTGGCTCGCACCTTGCCCCCTTGTTTCTGCACATACCCGGCGCGTATCCAGGCCTGAACCTGACTGCGAGAGACCGGATAATCAAGTTCCTGAAGTCGATCCGTCAGCCAGCGGTCAAGGCGCAGACCTGAATCGATCTCCTCTGTGACCAGTTGTTCATGAATGGCGTCCAGAATCCTCACCCTCCGCCGACCATTCTTCCTTGGCTCGGTCGGCTCGCAGCATGCTCCACAAAATCAGGACAATGCCTGCGTCAATGCAGACATCGGCAAAGTTAAATACCGGAAAGTTAATGACCTTCAGGTACACGTAATCGACGACCGACCCGCTGACCACCCTGTCCACCAGGTTTCCCAGCGCGCCGCCCATCAACAGCCCCAAACCTACCGCCAAGAGACGGTGCGGTCGATGACGGAGTTGTACATAAATGACCACCGCAATGACCAGTACGGCGACCAGCCAAAACAACCACTGCGCGTGCGGGAAAATGCTGAACGCCCCGCCCGGATTTCGTATGTATTGGATGTATACCCAGTCCCCGAGCACCGGAAATCCTTCGCCCAGCTGCAGATGCGTACGCACGTCCCATTTCAAGCCTTGATCGACGATGAGTGCAGCCAGGGCAGTCAGATAGATCCACATGGAATGTCGACACCTCGCTCTTTGCCCAGTCTACCACAAAGCGGCTGGCGCATCCGCACCGATTGCGTGCTACTGCATAGGTTGGAGCGTTCGGAAAAGGAGGGTTCCATCATTGCTTAATGCTCAGCAGCTGGATGTCCAACACTTGGCGTTTGCGAATCTTTTGGCTTACCCGATCCCTGAACCGGTTTCGGTACCCGATGCGGGGCGGACAATGGTCATCGATAAGGGCATGGGGCCGAGCGAACTGGACGATTGGTTGACCATGGTCGATGCGCATGTGCACTGGGTAAAGCTGGGGTTTGGCAGCGCCCGGTTATACCGGGAAAGCGTCCTTCGCGAGAAGATTGCTATCTGTCGCCGCCACGGCGTGGAGCTGTATTTGGGTGGAACATTAACGGAAATCGCCATCCAACAAGGGCGTTTCGATGCGTATCTCGCATATATTCGTAAGCTTGGCATAGGCACAGTGGAAATTTCTGAGGGGACGTTTCCCCTTACCCCCGCATTGCGGCGGCACTTGATTGAACGAGCCGCGCTTACCCACCAGGTCCTGACCGAGGTAGGGAACAAGTTTGCCCCCATCGGCAGCGCCGAGGAAACCGCCCGGCAAGTTGCGAGTGACCTAGCCGCAGGGGCCCGTTATGTCATTTTGGAAGGACGAGAGAGTGGACGAGGGGCTGGCCTCTATGATAGGCAAGGGGAGCTCGATGAAGCCTGGTTTCACTCCTTTGTGTGCACCCTCGACCCCGCCTCTCTCCGCGCTGTGATTTGGGAAGCCCCCCTGAAATCACAGCAGCTGTGGCTCCTGAACCATTTTGGCAGCGTCGTCAACCTCGGCAACATCCCCCCCGAGGAGGCGCTCGCGGTGGCCGCGCTGCGGCATGGACTACGGGCGGATCGGCTCATTCAGGTGCTGGAACAGGCCATCCCCGGCCGCTGACGTTGTACATGATTAGGGCAGCTGGTCCCGGTATTGTTTGTCGGAGATGGCGTCCGCCGGATCCACAATGCCCTCATTATCCTCCAGACCAAACATTTCGTAATCGTACTGGTACTCGGGGCGTTCATTGTAGCGGGCTACCGCCTGCCAGGAATCCTCCCCGTCAAACTCCACCACGTCCGTCCCGTCGAAGTTCGAGCGCTTAAACGCGGGCTTCAAAAAGTCTTCTTCGACGGGCCACCCCAGCGGGGGGTGTTCTTGCTCGTCACGGTGTTTGCAGTCAACACAGAGCAGCGCGGTCGGATACGCCTGCAGCCGCTCCCGGGGAATGGGTTGTGCGCAGTGCTGACAGACCCCGTAGCGGCCTGTGGCTATCGCCTCCAAGGCGCGGTCTATCTCCTGAAGACGAATGCGATCCCGATCGCGTAAGGCGATGTCCTTGCCGCGTTCAAACAGTTCGCTGCCAATGTCTGCCGGGTGGTTGTCGTACACAGATAGTTCGCTGAGCGAGTCGCCCATGGGCGCATTCATCCCGTAATCGCCGCTCTCCTCGAAACGCGCCTTGATGCGCGCCCGTTCCTCCTCCAGCTGTCTTCGGATGTCGGACCAGTCCATATGTTCACCACCTCGATACTTTGTACGCTGGTGTGCGTAGATGGTTCTGGAAAATATGTGCCACTCATCCTTGCTGTCCCATCATGCAGGCGCCTCCTTGCGCCCTTTTAGTCTGGGAGTCGGTAAGGACGGCCATACGTGGCGAGAATGGCAATTTCGTTCAAAAGAATGTCAATCTATCGACCGAAAACCCGAGGTATGATGATAAGAGACGCGAGGAATGGGGAGAGGCTGTTTGCGCAGACATCGATTGCATGCAATTGCACTCATTCTGATGTGGATTGGCGGTATTGAACTCGTGGCCGGCTTCCTCGCGAAAGTCTGGTTTGAAGTGACGGTTCAGTGGACCCCTGTCTTCTTCCTGGCTTTATTGGTTGGGATTGTACTTTACGTGATCTCAAGGGTCTTGTGACTTGGGAATGGGATGAAAAAGGGGCTGAACGAAGCTTGCGGAGAAAGGCCGCAGCGCTGCCAGAGCGCTGTGGCCTTTTCCTCACATCGATTCGGCTTTGGTTTCGCCAAAGTCGCGCGCGTTCAGTTCAGTGTCGAATTGGTCCCAGTCGCCCGACTCGAGCATTTCCAGCTGGGCTTGAATCAAAGACCGGAAACGGGCTCGAAAAATCGCCGCATACTTCTGAACCTCTTCGACTTCCAACGCAATCTTACGCGATTTGTTCAACGCCTCGCTCACGATGCGGTCTGCGTTCTTTTCCGCTTCTTTTATAATCAGCTGCGCTTCTTTACGGGCGTTTGCCTTCACTTCCTCAGCGGTCTCTTGAGCGACCAAAATGGATTTGCTGAGGCTTTCTTCGATGTTGGTAAAGTGTTGCAGACGTTCGTTCAGTTCGGCAATACGCTCTTCCAGTTCCTTGTTCTGACGAAGGAGCGCTTCGTAATCCTGCATAACGCGTTCCAGAAAATCATCCACTTCATCTTCATCATAACCCCGAAACGAACGGCTAAATTCCTTGTTATGAATATCCAACGGGGAAAGGGGCATCAAAATCCCTCCACTCGACACGTTTTGGCAATCGCACCATGATTTCGACCAAGCCGCGTCCACTTATTTCGACACGCAGCCCATAACTCCTGCCTTTACGATTTGAGAATCCCGAGGAGCCAACGTTCGCGCCCCCGCTGCGTGGAACCATCCTGTTCACCTACGGCAATGCGCCCGAAGCTACGGACGGACAGAATATCTCCCTGGGCCACCTCCTCATCCGGCTTGTCCATCTGGGAGAAGTTCAGGCTTACCAATCCGCGTTCCACCCATTCCTTTGCCTTGCCCCTTGGCCACCGGCACGCCGCAGCCACGACTGCGTCGACTCGCGGCGAGGCCAGGCTGAACCATTGCCACTGATACTTTGGCGCATCCCACACCAAATCTGTGGGGGACTGGGCGGTGACAGTGAGCGCCTCGCGGCCGGCCGTGTGCCAGTATGACAGGATGTAGTCCAAAATGTCGGCATCCACGATTACCTGAGCCCGACCGTGCGCAACGCCAACGTCACCGACCTTGCGCCGGTCAATCCCTAAACCCAATAGCGCCCCTAAAACCTGTCCATGACGAAGATTGCCTGCCGCTTTGGCGACGACCGCCTCCAGCCGAAAATCGGCCGCCTCCGTGACCCACCACTCCGGCGCCAATAAGGCACGCTGCCGCTCCGCATCCGGATAGCCTCCTGAACAATGCACGGTTACCCCAACCGATGCAGCCACGGACTGTATCAGGTACTGTTCCCGCGGGGAGAGAAAGTCAGTGAGCACCGGCTGCTGAGTACGCTCCACTCGATGGGCAAGGTCCAACCAGCGGCGTACAATCGGTCGCTCATCCGCTCGCACCCAACTGGACCAGTCTTTCTCCCTCATGTCAGCGGCAGCCTCCACAAAATCCCCATCACCAAGTTTTCCAACAGGAAATACACAATAATCGCGACGAGGAACGATAAATCGAGACGAATCCCCCCAAACGGCAGCGAGGGAATCATGCGTCGAAAGATATTGAGATACGGTTCCGTCAATCGAGTGAGCAGACGGCCGACAGGGGTTTCGGATAAATCCGGAATCCACGTCATGAGAGCCGCAGCAATGAGTAGATACCCATAGATCTCAAGCAAGATATAAATCACGTTGAGTATGTATGTCCACATTCGCTAGCCTTCACTCCCGCTCCTTGGGTACCCCAACCAGACGGCGCCCAATGCGCACCATGGTAGCCCCCTCCTCAACGGCAATCACAAAATCATTCGACATACCCATGGAGAGCTCCTGCAGTTGCGCCTCCGGGTATCGCACTTGGGCCTCCGTCAACAATTCGCGTAGGCAACGGAAGACAGGACGCGCATCCTCCGGGTTCTCAAAATGCGGGGCGATGGTCATCAGCCCCCGAACAGAAAGGTTTGATAACGGCAGCACTTGCTCCAAAAACGACCAGAGTTCACTCGGGGAAATCCCGGCCTTGCTGGCCTCGCCGGACACATTCACCTGGATGAGAACCTGGATGCGCTTGTTCAGCATACGGGCCCGCTTGTCCAATTCGGTCGCTAGCGAAAGCGAGTCCAGCGAATGAACCCAGGCGAAGTGGGGGACAACGTACTTGACCTTATTGGTCTGCAGGCGTCCGATGAAGTGCCAGACGATGTCTTGACCGTAATCGACGGTCACCTTATCCTTTGCTTGTTGCCAGCGGTTTTCCCCACATTCATAGACACCACTCTCGACCAATCGGCGCACCGCCGTCGCATCGACTGCTTTCGTCACGGCTATGAGCCGGACATCGGCCGAGGTCCGTCCCCGCCTTACACAGGCCTCTTCAATCTCCGCTCGAACTTGCGCTAAGCGCTCCGGCAATTCGGTCACATCAGACCCTCCCAATGGCGTAGGCCTCCTCGTTCTGAGCAGACAGGCGCACAATTCCTAAAAGACGACCCGTATGCCCACCGTCGGCTCGGTGGGAAAACAGCACGTCGTTATGGCATGAAGTGCAGACACCAACGTCCTCGATGTATTCTGGACACATCCCTGCCCGCACGAAATCCTGGCGAATACAGGACGCCAAGCTGACCAGGAACTTCCCTGGACGGCAAGGACGCGGAAAAACATGTCGAGGCCCGAAACGATCCGCCAGTTGACTCGCCACGGCTTCCGAGACTTCATAGCAACAGCTGCGAATCGAAGGCCCCAAAACCGCCCGGATGTCACGAATGTTAGACCCGTAATCCATCACCATAACCTCAAGCACGTTCTGGACGATGCCGAGGACGGTACCCCGCCACCCCGAATGGGCTGCCCCCACCACGCGGCGGACGGGATCGAAAAAAAGCACGGGTACACAGTCGGCGGTGACCACCGCTACGGCAACCCCTTCCACGTCGGTGACTAAAGCGTCACTCGCGGCGAATGGCCTGCGTTTATCCGCCGGAAGCCGTCGCCATGACTCGTCTACCCGGGCCACCCGATTCCCATGCACTTGGTCCGCCCAGGCGATGTCTTCCACGGGCACAGCGAACTTACGAGCGACAATCCGCCGATTGTGAGCCACAGCCGTGACATCGTCACCGACGTGACTGGCGACGTTGAGCGAGTCAAACGGCGGCTTGCTGACTCCGCCTAGGCGAAAGGAAAAGGCCGCCTGCGCGCCCATCCGATGCCACCGGTCTTGTTCCAGCCAAATGGGTGTCCCTTGACCTCCCGACCAGTTTGTGAACAATCCGTACACCCTCCCAACTACCGCCATTGTACCACGGGGGCGGCGTCTTTTGCGGAGGTCAATATCCCCCGGTCCCTCGTTTTCCGGACTGGGGCGGAAGATAGTATGTGTTTTCGTTAGGCGGGCGCAGGTCGACCAAAATCACGTCCGAACCGATTTTCACAATCTGATTCCAAGCCACTACGTAATCCTGTCCACTGCCAACCATACCAAAAAAGCGGGCCTCCCCAGGAATAATCACCGCACGAATCAACCCGCTTTCAATGTCGATATCGAGGTCGCCGATGGTGCCCAAGCGTTTGCCGTCCCCAATATTGACGACATCCTTCGCCTGCAGGTCGGAAATTCGCATTTTACGCTCCCGCCTTTCCGTCCACCTACCAACCCACAGAACCACACGAATCGTGTCCCTTTCGTATGTGTATGCTTGAGAGCTTGGGAAATACGTTGGAAAAGCCCCAAAAATGAGGTGCGCCGCCCGGTCTGACAGCAGGCGGCGGAAGGGACTCCAGAGTCATCATGAAGGAGGCCGGCCCCGTTCATATCCAGTTGTCTGGACAAGCGCTCTAAGCCTGAACGTGCTTATGCATGCGCTGTATCGCCGCTTTTTCGAGGCGTGATACTTGTGCCTGAGAGATGCCAATCTCTTCGGCCACTTCCATTTGCGTCTTCCCTTCAAAGAAGCGCATGGAGAGAATTTTCTTCTCTCGGTCACTTAACTTCCGCATCGCCTCACGGATGGCAATCCCTTCGACCCAGTTGGAGTCCAGGTTTTTTTCGTCGTGAATCTGGTCCATGACATAGATGGGATCGCCGCCATCATTGTAGATGGGTTCGAACATGGAGACGGGGTCCTGAATCGCGTCCAGGGCAAACACCACATCTTCCTTGGGTACGTTCATGACCTCCGCAATCTCCATAATCGTCGGCTCACGAAGTTTTTGGTTCGTCAACTGATCTCGTACTTGTAAGGCTTTATAGGCGATATCGCGAAGGGAACGACTGACACGAATGGGATTGTTGTCTCGGAGATAACGGCGAATCTCGCCGATAATCATCGGCACCGCATACGTAGAAAAACGTACATTCTGGGACAAGTCAAAGTTATCAATGGCTTTCATGAGGCCGATGCAGCCTACCTGAAACAGGTCATCCACATACTCCCCGCGGTTGTTAAAGCGCTGAATCACCGAGAGAACGAGCCGCAGATTTCCGTTCACCAACTTTTCCCGGGCTGACCACTCCCCATTTTGCAAGCGCACGAATAACTCCCGCATCTCGGTGTTCTTCAGAACAGGAAGCTCCGATGTGTTTACTCCGCAGATTTCCACCTTGGTCCGCTTCATGCTGTTCTGTCCCCCCACATCCATGACGACCACTGCGTCAACAGTATTTCCGGGGGTCTCCAAGTTATGCAGCCGCTTCCCAAACCCGACCGTTTGGTCGAAGTTGCGGCATGGAGCGAGGATGCAGAACCAAAATGCGCGGATGACGAGCCAATCGGGGACGGCCCTATCGGCGCGGACTTACATCATGCGGTTGAATTCCTGCTGCAGGCGCTTGATGATCCGCTTCTCGAGCCGAGAAATGTATGACTGCGAGATGCCGAGTAAATCGGCCACGTCCTTTTGTGTCATTTCCCTTCCGCCCTGCAGGCCAAAACGGAGCTCCATGATTTTCCGTTCGCGTTCCGACAATTTTGCCAGCGCGTCGTATAAAAGCTCCCGGTCCACCTCTTCCTCCAGATTCCGATAAATGGTGTCTGCATCGGTTCCCAAAACATCAGACAGGAGGAGTTCATTCCCGTCCCAGTCCACGTTCAGCGGTTCATCAAAGGAGACCTCAGTGCGGACCTTGTTATTCCGGCGAAGAAACATCAAGATTTCGTTCTCAATGCAGCGGGACGCATATGTGGCCAATTTAATCTTTTTTTCAGGGTCAAATGTGTTGACCGCTTTAATCAGCCCAATAGTGCCGATGGAAACGAGGTCCTCAATGTTTACACCGGTATTCTCAAATTTGCGTGCAATATAGACGACGAGTCGCAAATTGCGCTCGATGAGCATCGAACGGACCGCTTGATCCCCCTCCGGCAGCCGATTCAGCAGATACTCCTCTTCGTCGCGCGTGAGCGGAGGGGGTAACGCCTCGCTGCCGCCCACATAGTAGATCTCCTCATAACCGCCGGCCAACAGAGCCCGGATGCGAATCCACCACAGGCGCATCCGCATTCGCCATCCGATTCGAATCTTTGCGGGTAGTCGGGAATACATCAAAACCGTCAGCCTCCGTTATCACAGCTGTGTGTAAGATCACCTGGAATTCGCGGTCGGACGACAACTCTCCGGGATGCAAAGCAACCAAACAATCGCGGCCCGCATGCCATTCACCGCGCATTTGCAGTTCAATGGCATCGGGACGAAAGGCCACGGCGAGCTCAGCGCTGCCGCCGGCGCCGCGAAACGGGACCAGTGTGAAGCGACCGCGCCAATCGCCGTCGGTTACAGCCTCAAGGGCATAGATGAGGTCCCGCCCCTCGTGAACCGCACACCGCAACTCGCTCGGCAGCAAATCGACGCAAGCCTTGCCTTCGACCAGACACACCGGTTTTCGCGAGACCGGATCGCGGAGGCGATTGCCGGTATCGACAAGCCCAACCAGGGTCACCGAACGCCCACCTACGCCGAGACGCACCGGCACGAATAACTGTCCCTGATGACGAGCCATTTGAATTCGATAGACCCCGTAGCGAACGACGAACCCGGCCAAAGGAATGGCCACCAGCAGAGCCAAACTGCGCAGACTGGCGGCAAACACCACGCGGCTGCCTGTGACCTCTGCACCGGCCAGTGTCGTGCCTGGGATGGCGTAGTGGAGCGCCAGGGCTGCACCAGCAAAGACAAACGACACAAAGTAAAACATGACCCCTACCCGCAGACATTCCAACCAACGACGGCAAGGAACGGCCGCGACAACCATGAGCAGAGACACGACAGCCTTGCCCGGCCAAGATGTCAACAGTGCAAGCCGCGGAAAAAACAACAGCACCGAGTACATCGCGCCGAGTAAGGCCCCTGCAGCAATCCGCTTCGGCCGTAAGGGACGCCGGCTCAGCCAAGCTGTCACCACCAGGAGCACGCCGTCCATCACGAAGTTGATTAGCCAAACCACATCGAGATATACGACGGGCATGGCATCACCCCAGCCGAAGTTTGCCCACAGTATAGTACATATCTATTACAAACCCTGTCGGAACTTGACTGCGAAATCGAAGAAGTTTTGTAGAATGAGCCATGACAAAGGCAAAGTAGGCCTTGGTTTTGGAGAGAGGGGTTTCACTAGGTCGAAAGATGGAAAGAAAGGGTGCGGCGCCGGGGCAACCCCGGCGGTCCGCAATCGGCTCATTGCCTGTTTATCGTTCTCGTTCCCGTTCCCGTTCCCGATCGCGCCGAAAACGCTCTTCGCGACGCCGGATAAACGCCGGGACATCCCACGCGTTGGACGGTACATTGGCCTGCGTGAAGTTATCGGCAACCGAGGTCCGGATGCGCGTCGCCGCAACCCCGGCAGCAGAACCAGTCGCGCCTGTTTCTGCTGTGTTCGGCTTCGCTTCAAATCCGGTGGCAATCACGGTGACCACGATACTATCTTGCAGGTCCGGGTTGATGTTCGCGCCAAAGATCATGTTGACTTCCGGATCGACCGCAGCCGATACGATGTCGGCCGCTTCGTTGACTTCCCACAGGCTCAGGTTTTCACTGCCGGAGACATGCATCAAAACCCCGCGTGCACCGTCAATCGAGGTTTCCAGAAGCGGACTGGAAATGGCCATCTTCGCGGCCTCCGTGGCCCGATTTTCGCCCGAGGCTGTGCCGATGCCCATCAAGGCAGACCCGCGCTCGGTCATGATGGCCTTGACGTCTGCGAAGTCGACGTTGATGAGACCGGGCACGGCAATCAAATCCGAAATTCCCGAGACACCCTGGCGTAAGACGTTGTCCGCCTCTTTAAACGCCTCGGTGACCGGCGTATTCCGATCGACAATTTCCAACAGGCGGTCATTGGGAATGACGATGAGGGTATCGACCTTTTCCTTCAGATTGGCGATGCCCATCTCCGCCTGGGTCATTCGGCGTTTTTGTTCAAACCGGAATGGCTTGGTCACCACACCGACCGTCAACGCCCCAAGCTCCTTCGAGATCTCCGCAATGATAGGAGCCGCCCCAGTGCCGGTTCCCCCCCCCATACCTGCCGTAACAAACACCATGTCCGCACCCTGCAATACGTTGGCTAGCGCTTCCCGGCTTTCCTCCGCCGCCTTCTTGCCGATTTCCGGATTGGCACCGGCACCCAGACCACGGGTCACCTTCTCCCCGATTTGGATGCGCGTCTCTGCCTTGGACAACCGTAGCGCTTGCGCGTCGGTGTTTACGACAATAAACTCGACCCCGGCAATCCCGGAATCAATCATCCGATTGACCGCGTTGCATCCCCCGCCGCCGACTCCGACAACCTTAATCCGCGCGAGAGAATCCACTTCCAAATCAAATTCTAACATTGTTGTTCCTCCTTGCCTCACATGCCCGTGGTTTACGAGGTTGTCCGGAAAGGGGCCACCCAGGGCTATCGCCGGCCTATACGGTCGCCACTGGCGACCAGGCCCCACTGCCAATCAGGCCCCTGGGGCTCTCAGTCGTCTAACCCCCTTGCCGAACGTGCACTTCAAACGAAGTCCCGGAACCAATCACGAACCCTGGCAAACAATCCGCCGCTTCTTGCAGTCCGCACGTGGGTGGCCGGTTCGACGACCGTGCTGCGTGCACTGGTGCGCAGTGCGTAGGCGATGATGCCCACACCGTTGATAAACGAGGGATCACGAACGCCGAGGAACTCGGGTACTGCGACGCGCACCGGGGCATCGAGTTCCTCGCTCGCCAGTTCCGCAATGCCTGGGATAGCGGCGACCCCCCCATGCAACACGTAACCACTGGTTAAATCACGCCCGTAGCCCATTTTCTCTACTTCTTTTCGAACCAGCGAGAAAATCTCCTGCAGCCGAGGCTCAATGATGGTCATCAAGTCATACTGGTTATACTCGGTTTCCTGGTTGCTGCCAATCCGAGGCACCTTGAACCACTCGCCATCGCCACCGCCAATGGCGGATTCGGTCGCCCGTCCGTATTGAATCTTGGCCTGCTCCGCCGCAGTCGTGTGCGTGCGCAGACCGATGGCGATGTCATGGGTGACGTAGTCGCCCCCCATCGGGATGATGCTGGTTGCCGCCAGGCCGCCATTGTCGAAAATCGACACCGAGGTCGCCCCGGCCCCCATATCGACCAAGGCGACGCCCAGATTCCGTTCATCCGCAGACAGGGCCACATGCCCAGCGGCCATGGGAAGCAGCACGAGGTTGGCAACCTCAATACCCGCCTTTTCCACGCAGCGAACCACATTGTGGATGGCCGTGCGGCTCCCCGTGATCAGGTAGGCCTCCGCCTCTAAGCGGACACCGAGCATCCCTCGTGGGTCCGCAATTCCACCCAGGCCATCCACGATGAACTCCTTGGCCACGACGTCGATGATTTCGCGTTCAGGAGGCAATGCCACGACTCGAGACTGGGCCAGAACCCGTTCAATGTCCTCTTCCCCGATTTCCCGGTCGGGTGAAGAGACGGCGACCACGCCGTGGCTGGTTTGGAGTTGAATGTGATTCCCGAAGACGCCCACATACGCGGAGGTAATATGTACCCCTACCATCCGTTCCGCGTGGTCGACCGCCTCACGAATCGATTCCACAGTCAAATCTATATCCACAATGGACCCGTGGCGAATCCCTTCGCCAGGCGCGGATCCAACACCGATTACATTGATGGTGTTTCCCGTCTGCTCACCGATGATGGCACGGACCTTCGAAGTGCCAATATCGAGACTGACGATGTAATCCCCTTTTGCCAATGCGCGTGGCACCTCCCGAAGACAACTACGCCGCGTTACACAAAATATCCTTTGTCTAATTCCACAGGAACGTCAACATTCCTCTCTTCGACAAAAGTTTTTCTGCCTCGATAAAGACTTTTTCGCACGCTGCAACGGGCCTGTCCATCCTTGCGGCGCATAGATTAGGCGCGCGGTTTTTCCGCCAACCCTTTATGCCGGCGCTCACCCATTTTGTTGAACGCCAAACGGCGAATGAGGGCGATGTTCTGAAACAGTCGCACGCCGAACGCCACGACCGCCGCGAGGTACAAGTCAACCCCCAATTGGTTGCCAATGTAAGCAAGGATCACAGCCACCAGCGTGTTAAAGAAAAACCCGGTCAAAAAGACAAAACTGTCAAACGTCTTCTCAAGACTAGCGCGAACGCCGCCCATCACGGTGTCCAGCGCGGCCAAAATGGCGATTGACAGGTAACTGGTGAAGGCCACGGGGATGGTGAAGTTGATCGCGTACCCGATGGCTACACCGACAATCAAACCAATGATGGGCAGCCAGAACACTATTGCGTCGCCTCCTTCGCATACCGTCCAGGTAGGACATCGTGGTAGCCAGGGACGGTCAACTCCGACATGCTCTCCACTTCGAAATCCTCGCCAATCTCGTTAAAATTCTGCTGGAACCCATTGGCGGTCAACACGGCTTTCATCGCACTGACATCGCCAATCGCCTTGATGACGTACGGCGGCGCCACCGAATGACCATTGACTTGCAGCACCGGGTTTTGCGCATCCCCCACATCGCGCAGCGAAGACGTCCCGACGAATCGATAGCCATTGATGCTGATTGCCGTGGCACCTTGCGCAAAGAGGTAGTTGATCACCGGCGTCAAGTTGAGCTGGGGATCGAACACCGTATGGGGATCATAGCCTGGCAGCGTGGGATCCGCCTGAACCGTGATGATAATCCCGGGACCCGTTACGGGCGTGATGCCCGCAGCCGCCTCGAGCTGTGCAGCATCCTTCTCGAGCGCTTTTTTCCGGTCCGTATAGCTCGATCCGGAGGTCTCAAAGGTCAAGAGCTGCTTTTCGGCCTTTTCAATCTGCTGTAGGAGAAGTTTGTGCTCTTGGTTCTGCTCCAAGAGTTCCTCCTGTAAATCCAGCGATGAACTGGAGGTGTTGGCTGTGCCGGAAGTCGCGTTCGAGCGAGCGGTGATTTGTAGCGACAGCATCAACCCTATCAACGTGGAAACCACGGTCAACGATGCAACGAATCCAGGTCGTTTCATCGGCCTCTCCCCTCCCTCAATGCTGTTGACCGCTCTCGGTGTTTTGTACGCCTTGGCCAGACGGCGGGGCCGTCACCGCCGCAGTAAAGGCAGGCATGTGGATGTTTTGCTCGACCTTCACCGGAGAAACCTTGATGTCTTCCACGTTCCGCAATAAGTCCAACACCCCGCCTTGCATTTCCAAAGCCCCTTTGAGAACGGACGGATCGCCAATGGCCTGAATTTGAAAGGGAGCCACCAAGCGGTGGTTATTCACCATGATGACCGGCCCGATGCAGAAGATGCCGGACGTGGCAACCACGCGGTAATTGTTGATGGAGACGGCCTCGGTGCCGGCGGTAAACAATTCGTTGATGACATAATTGACTTCCCAATCGTGGGTTGTATAGTCGGTCACACTGCCAACGCCGTTGTACTGCCCGTCCATCAAGGTTACGCTGACGCCGGGGCCCTCCACGGGGGTGGTTCCAGCCAGAATGCGATAGCGGGCCAGGTTCTGCTGGATGTCGGTCAACTCGGCGTCCGCCCCGGCCGACTCTTTTTCATAGTTAGCAATTTCGCCATTGAGGTTCTGCAGGCGCTTCAAGGCGTCCTTATTGACCCGTTCCATATTGGCGACCTTGTTGGCCAGATCCTTTTGCCGCTCATCTGTGTAACTGGCCGTCACATCGCTCACGCGCGCCATCATCATCTGCTTGTACTGCACGGTGACCATAAAGCCGAGCACAACCGCAACCACGGTCAGGGACAGCGAGAGCCTAGCCCGCGTATGGATCATCGGTGATTCCCCTTTTGTGCAGAATTTGCAAATGGAATGTACCGATACGGCGGTGGACCGGCCATGTCAATGACCCCTGGCGGGTACCCGCGTTTACGAAAATAAGCGGCTGCCGTCACTACGTCCGGCATGCGCTGAGCCAGTTCGCTCGTCGGCACATCGGCTTCAAAACCGTCGTTAAGGAAAACCGATGCGGTGCCATACGCGTCAATCTGGATTTGTGACACGGAAGCCACCTGGCGATCGGACAGCTTGGCGATTTGCTGACAGGCTTGAACGACGAAGGAGTTCCCAATCCGCTGCCCCAGATTGACCTGGGTGTGTTTCGTGGTAGAGAGAATAGGATGAGGAAAACCATCGCTGGCGGAGACGCGCTTGAACACCGTGCCATCTGCCAGTAGGGTATAAAACTGGTGAGCCGATTGAAAAATGGCGACGATATGTTTCTGTCGCAGGGTCAAAGTCACCGTGCCGTGCGTGTAGTCCGTCTTGACCTGAACCGATTCAATCGTCGGCTCCTGCCGCTTCAAGGATTCCGCCACAGCCGACGGATTGACCTGCCATAAACTCATGCCGGGCTGTACCGACGCTTCGGACTTGACTCGATTCGCCGGAACATCGGTGTTTCCTTCAATTTCCACGTACCGAACGCGGGTCAGTGGCGATTCCAGAAAGACAACGACACCCACGAACGCGAAGAAACAAGCGATTAGGATCCGGTTGCGCACGCGGCGCCGCTGTCGTAAGTCCGCCTGCGGCCGTTCCGAAAGTCGCGAGTTCAAGCTTGTCCCTCCGCACGTTGGATTCTCTTGACATTATACCATCTTGTGAATCACTTCCGGATGAAAAAAACGCATCGGGCGCTCTCCATTATTATCCACCCGATGCGCAGATCATTACGGCAGGACGACACGCTCCACAGCCGCGCCCAGGTCGCGCAGATACACCTCAAGCTGCTGGTACCCGCGATCAATATGTTGGCACCCTTCCACCCGAGTTTCACCGTCCGCCATCAACCCGGCTATCACCAGGGCAGCGCCGCCCCGCAAATCACTGGCCTCAACTACGGCTCCCGATAAGCGGGGGACCCCGCGCACTACTGCCGCACGCAAATCGACCGTGATATCGGCACCCATACGCGCCAATTCATCGGCGTGTTTAAAACGAGCCTCAAAAATGTCCTCCTTGACTACGCTGATACCTTGTGCGGTGGTCAAAAAAGCGGTGAGCGGAGCCTGCAGGTCGGTCGGGAATCCGGGATACGGAGCGGTCCGTACGTTCACACCTCGATAATCCCGTCCGGGCAACACCACAATCCGATCCGGTTCCACCCGCATCTCAACTCCGGCCTCGCGCAATTTACTGATGACCGCTCCCAGGTGGCGCGACTCCACGTCCAGTAGTTCCACTTCTCCGCCGGTGGCTGCCGCCGCAATCAACATCGTCCCGGCCACGATGCGATCCGGAATCACCCGATACCCGCATCCCTGCAGGTGGTGAACTCCCTCCACGAGGATGGTGCCTCCACCCGCCCCCTCAATGCGGGCCCCAGAGCGGTTGAGGAAACGCGCCAGGTCCACCACTTCGGGTTCCCGCGCGACATTTTCCAACACGGTTTGCCCGTCGCTGAGAACCGCGGCCATGATGAGGTTTTCCGTCGCACCCACACTAGGAAAATCGAGCGTGATGGTGGTTCCCATGAGGCGATTGCAGGTGCAGCGGATAAATCCGTGTTGTTCCTCAATCGTCACCCCCAGCATCCGGATGCCCCGCAAATGGTAATCAATCGGACGCTGTCCAATGACGCAGCCGCCCGGCTTTGAGATGGTCACTTCACCAAAGCGGGCCAACAGCGGCCCCATAAGGAAAATCGAGCTGCGCATCTGCCGCATCAGATGAAGCGGCACCTCTGTTGACCGAATACCGCGGGAGTCCACAATCAGCGTATCCCCCCGTCTCTCCACGTGCGCCCCGAGATGGCCGAGGATTTCACACATCACCCGTACATCCTGTAGGTCGGGTACACCTTGAATTTCACACGTGCCCTCTACCATCACCGTAGCTGCCAAAATCGGCAAGGCTGCGTTCTTTGCTCCATAGATTCGCGTCTGTCCAGAGAGGGGGCGGCCGCCGTGGATCTCCAGAGCTTCCACACCCATCACCTCCCTGAGGCGGGATCTCCGATGACTCTCACCTCAGTCTCGAGCGTGATTCCGTATTTGGCTCGTACGGTTTCCTGGGCGTGGCGCATGAGCCAAAGCACATCCTCTGCGTTGGCGTGGCCGAGATTCACGATGAAATTCGCGTGTTTTTCGCTGATTTGTGCATCGCCGCGGCGTAGACCTTTCAGACCTGCGGCTTCAATCAACCGCGCCGCAAACGTACCAGGCGGATTGCGAAAGACCGAGCCGCAGTTGGGCATCGACAAAGGCTGGGTGCTCGCGCGGCGCTTCGACCACTCCCGCACCTTCGCCTTCAGCTCGTCCCCGTTTCCCGGCTCCAGTCGAAAACAAGCGCTGATCACGACCGCTGGCCAATCCTTCAGGATACTGTAGCGGTAATCAAAGCGCAGATCGGCGTTGGATAACCGGTGCAGGGTCCCGTCGGGGGTTATTACATCGGCCCATTCCAAGACATCCCGGACCTCGCCGCCATGCGCCCCTGCATCCATCATGACCGCTCCACCGACCGTTCCAGGAATACCCGTTGCAAATTCGAGCCCACGTAGATTGTTGCGAATGGCGACATTGGCCAGCGAGACAAAGGAACGGCCCGCCTGAGCCACTACGCGCGTACCCAGGACGCAAAGATCTGACATCCGCCCCCCCATTTTCAACACCAGCCCACGCACGCCGCCGTCTAAAACCAACAGGTTTGAACCGCGGCCGATGACCGTCCACGGCATGCCCAGCCGTTCGGCCACCAAGAGCGCACCGCGGACTTCCTCCACGCTGTCGGGGACGACCAAAACATCCGCAGGGCCACCGATTCGCCAGGTTGTGTGTACGGAGAGTGGCGCGTTGTATTCTACATTTCTTACGTGATAGCGTTCAAACCAGGATTCCAGTTCGGTGCGTTTCATATCGTCCCCCCAACAAGTTTCGCGCCAGGCTCTTGCCTGTGCCCAGGTCCGTACCGCATCTTATGGCGCCGCTGAGTCATTGGTGCAAACGCCCCCGTCCCTGTACGTCCATAACCAAGCCATACAGGTCTTCGACGGCGCGGGGTGTGGCCAAGCGTCTGGCGTTCTCGCGCAAGGTCAATCCGGCTCCCTGTTCCAGGATCTTGGCCACTTCCTCCCCCAGCCTTCCCGCACTCAGTTCCGACTCGCGCACCATGACCGCTGCTCCCCGCTCGACTAAGCGCATGGCGTTTTCCTCTTGGTGATTGGCGGTCACGTAAGGGGACGGGATAAGGATAGAGGCCAACCCTAAAGCGCAAATTTCCGCCAACGTAGCGCCGCCCGCGCGCGTCACCACGACATCCGCCTGCGGGAGCAAAGAAGGCATATCGTCGATGAAGGGAAACAAACGGACATTCGAGGGCAAATTCGGGATACTTGCCATGACCGAGTCATAATGGGCCTCCCCCGTTACATAAAACAACTGCCAATCGGGCCGGGCATGAAAGCTGGGAATCCAATCCACCATCACCCGATTGACCGTCTCCGCCCCCCGACTGCCGGCGTAGACCACAATCAATTTGCGCTTCGCATCCACACCGTATTTGTCTCGGGCATGACGCAGGTCGTCCGACGAAACCTTCACCACTTCACTCGCGCGCGGGTTGCCCGTGAAAACCACCTTGCGAGCCTTCGTAAACCATTTGCGGCTGTCGGCAAACGAGATGGCGACCGCGTCCGCCTTGCGCGCGCACAACAAATTCGTCAATCCCGGGCGGGCGTTGGCCTCCCAAATCACGCTTGGGATGCCGAGCCGATGGGCCGCAAATACCACGGGCAGCGTCACATAGCCGCCGGTGCCGACCACCACGTCCGGATCAAACGTGCGCAGCCTCCGCAAGGCCTGCCGATACCCGCGATACGTGATGAAAAATGTGCGCAGGGTTTCGGGCAAAGCTTTCGGGTTGAGCTGTCGTTTTAAACCGGCCGCCTCGACGGTCGCGAAAGGCAGCCCAGCCCGTGTCACAATCCCTTTTTCCAGGCCCCGCTCGCTGCCTAGATACAGAAGTTTGGCACCAGGATGTCTTTTTTCGATATAACGCCAAAGGGCGAGACCCGGTAGGATATGCCCACCGGTGCCTCCCCCTGTAATGACAATCCGCATGCCCGTCTTCACTCCTTAGCTGCCTGCCATGGGTCACCCAGGTGCTGCCGAAGACTGGCTGGAAATGTTGAGTAAGATGCCAATCCCGGCAAGCATCAACGTCAGGGAGGACCCCCCGTAACTGATGAGGGGCAGTGTAATTCCTGTCGCTGGAATGGAACCGGTGACCACCCCAATGTTAATCAACACTTGCACCGCAATCATACCGGTGATGCCCGTGGCAAGCAACGCCCCGAACCTATCCGGGGCGTAAAAGGCGACGCGAAAACCGCGCCAAATCAGGACCGCAAACAGCAGTAGCACACAAGTTGCCCCGAGAAACCCCAATTCTTCCCCGATGATGGAGAAGATAAAGTCCGTCTGTGGTTCTGGGAGATACAAAAACTTTTGTCGGCTGTTACCAAGTCCCAGTCCCAACATGCCTCCAGAACCAAGGGCGTATAAGGACTGGATGATTTGATAGCCTTTCCCTTGCGGATCCTGCCAAGGGTCCAAAAACGCGATGATCCGGTTGATTCGGTACGGGGCCATGGCGACCAAGCCGGCGAATCCGGCCAAACCGAGCCCGAACAAGACCCCGAGGTGGCTCACGCGGGCCCCGGCGGCAAAGAGTAGAATCACGGTGGTTCCGATGATGACCACGCTCTGTCCCAGATCCGGCTCGAGCATGATGAGACCCACGGCAAGCATGGCCATGGCGAGAGGCGGAACAAACCCGCGCCAAAAGGAATGCATGCGTTCTTCTGCGTCCGTGAGACCGTGAGCGAGAAACAAGATTAAAGCCAATTTGGCAAACTCGGACGGCTGAATGCCGAAAGACCCAATTCCCAGCCAGGCTTGGGACCCGTTGCGGCTTTGCCCAAACGGCAGGACAACCACCAGGAGAACGAAACTGACGACGGCGATGGCCGGAGACAAGCGGCGCCAGTTGTGATAATCGTATCCGGACAAAAACAGCATCAGCGCGACCCCCACTGCAGCCCATAACATTTGCCGCTTGGTAAAGTAGAATGGGTCGCCAAACCGCTCCACCGACACCACGGAACTGGCACTATGAACCATGGTCACGCCGAGCAGGAGCAGACAGAGGGTGACTGCGACAATGACCACGTCCATTTTGCTTCGCGCCTGCAGCAAGGGCGTATCCCCCTTTGTTTGCACATCACGGGCCCGACCGACCCGTTTTGGACAACCTGTCAGACGCTATAGTGTATGCAGTGCCTCCTTGAACATTCGTCCTCGCTCCTCAAACGAGTTGAACATGTCCCAACTGGCACACGCGGGAGACAAGAGCACCACGTCGCCCGGTGCAGCCGCTTGGCGTGCCCGCTCGACCGCCTCCGGGAGGTTGCCTACCTTTTCAATGTCCGAAACCCCTGCCTGGCGGCAAACTTCTCCCAATCGGTCGGCCGCCTGACCGAGCAGGACCACGCTTTTTACACGCCTCTGAATGTCGTCGATTAAGCCGCTGAAATCGTCGCCTCGGTCCAATCCCCCAGCAATCCAAACAATCGGCTTGTCAAAGGCGCGCAGCGCCCCCAGGGCCGCGCGCGGGTTGGTCGACTTCGAATCGTTGAAGTATTCTACTCCATCCCGCTCCATGACAAACTCAAGCCGGTGCTCGACCCCGCGAAACGTCTGGAGAACCTCGCGGATTGCCGACAAACGCGCCCCGGCCATGAGGCTGACTGCGGTCGCGGCGAGCGCGTTTTCCACATTGTGCTCCCCGCGCAGCCTCAAATCGGCCGTCGCCAGCACCACTTCCTCGGTACCCTGTCGGCGTACGACAATTCGGCCGTCTTTGAGCCACACTCCATCCTCATCCCTTGCCTTGCGACCAAACCAGACAATACGCGGGCCGCGAGGAAGGTGTTGACGTACCACGTCTTGGTCGGCGCCCAACACGGCCACATCCGTCTCGGTCATATTGCGGAAGATCCGCCATTTTGCTTCCAGATACGCCTCGAACGTTCCGTGGTAATCCAGGTGCGAAGGATACAAGTTGACCAAGAGCGCAATCCGGGGATGAAACGTTTCCGTCCCCATCAGCTGAAAACTGGATACTTCAAGGACAATCGGTTGATCCGGTGCAACCTGTTCTACGACCCCCGACAGGACAATCCCAATATTGCCGGCAACCACGGGATTTTGTCCGTCAGCACGCAAGATTTCCCCGATTAGAGTGGTGGTTGTCGTCTTCCCGTTTGAACCCGTGATGGCATAAATGGGACTGGTGGTAAACCACGATGCCACTTCAATTTCCGTATAAATCGGAATGCCCCGCTCCCGTGCGGCCACGAGTAGCGGGACATGGTACGGAATGCCCGGATTTTTGACAATAAAATCTACGTGTTCGTCCAACAAGCTGAGGGGATGCCCGCCGCACACCACTTTGGCCCCGAGGGCCTCCAGCGGGAGCAGGGCTTCCTCCACCTGCTCACGCGGCTTCTGTTCGTTGATGACAACGGCTGCCCCGTGCCCCAGCAAGAGGCGAGCCACAGCTGCCCCACTCTTGGCTAACCCCATGACCAAAACACGACGGTTCACAAACGATACCATGCCACAACTCCTCCAATCCAGCTGCCCGTTCCGTCAATGACCAACCAACGCCAGTGTGCCAAAGGCAGTCAGGAAGGAAAACAACCAAAAGGCCAACACCACATCCCATTCCGACCAGCCCGACAACTCAAAGTGGTGGTGTAAAGGACTCATCCGAAACACACGGCGGCCAAACACTTGAAAAGAAAAGACCTGAATCATCACTGACAAGGCCTCAATCACAAATACCAGGCCAAATAAAATCAGCGTCAGTTCGCTGTGCGTCAGGACCGCCACCAGGGCCAGTCCGCCGCCAATCGCCAACGACCCCGTATCCCCCATGAACACCTTCGCCGGATGCCGGTTATGGACCAGAAACCCTACGAGCGATCCGACCATGGCTGCGGAAAACAGCGCCACATCATATTCGGTGTGCCAGAACGCATAGCACGCGTACGCGGCAAAGACCACCGCTGCACAGCCGGACAGCAGTCCATCCAAGCCGTCCGTCAGGTTCACTGCGTTCGTCGTCCCCACTAAGATCAACAGCAAAAACAGGATGTAAAAGCCGCCGAGGGGCACCACCAAGTCTGTGAACGGTACCGCGACTTGGAAGGCTCCCAACATCCCCCGCCAGTGCCACCACAACATCGCAAACAAGAGCAACGTGGCGAGGATCTGCAAGACCACTTTTTGCCTCGCGGTCAATCCTAGATTACGCTTTTTGACGACCTTAATGAAATCATCCGCAAACCCGATAAGGCCAAAGGCCACCGTCGCCGCCAACAGAATCTGCATTTCCGGGCTGTTCACCGCGAATTTCAACGTCGTCACGACGAGCGCCAAGAGAATCATGATGCCGCCCATCGTCGGGGTACCCGATTTGGTTTGATGATGGGAAGGACCTTCTTCACGGATGCGCTGTCCGAACTTCAGCCGGTGTAAAAGCGGAATGAATATGGGTCCTAAAAGGATGCCGATGGCGCAAGCCACGCCGGCGGTCAGGAATAACGCCTGCAAGTCCATCTATGTACCTCCATCCCATCACGACCGCGCTAAAATCGCGGCTCGAGCCACAGCCCGGTCGTCAAACGGGTGCTTCGTGTGTCCAATGATTTGATAGGTTTCATGCCCTTTCCCGGCAATTAAGACAACATCCTCTGGTTCAGCCAAGCGAATCGCCCGTGTAATCGCCTCGCGCCGATCGACAATCCGCTCATACCGGCCTGAATAAGCCACGCGTACACCTGCCTCCATGTCGTCCAAAATCGCCTCCGGGTCTTCGGTACGCGGGTTATCGCTCGTCAAAATCGTCCAATCCGCGTATTTACAGGCGGTCTCCGCCATGATGGGCCGTTTGCCCTTGTCCCTGTCCCCGCCGCACCCGACGACGCAGATGATCCTACGCCGGGCAAACTCTTGAATCGTTTCAAGGGCGTTTTGAACGCTGTCGGGCGTATGCGCATAATCGACCAGAACCGTAAAAGGCTGACCCACGTCGACCGCCTCCAGACGCCCAGGGATCCCTTCCACCGCCCCTAAGGCCGCAGCAATCTGTTCGGGTGCCAAGCCTTCAATCAACCCAACGGCAAACGCGGCCAGGGCGTTATAGACGTTAAACCGCCCCATCAAATGGAGCCCAACCAAAACGCTGCCACGAAAACTGTCGACCCAAAACCGGGCCCCGTCAGCTGCGAGTTGAATGTCTCTCGCTTTTACATCCGCCGCCTGCTCAATCCCAAACGTGACCACCTCGGCCACCGTCTGCGCGCGCATGTAGTCACTGGCGGGATCGTCCGCGTTCAGAACCGCATAGGCACAGTCTTCCGACCGATTGCCGTATGTGTTGCCCAGACGCGAAAACAGTTTCCCTTTCGCCGCCCGGTAGTTTTCCATGGTCCCGTGATAATCCAGGTGGTCTTGCGTCAGATTGGTAAACACGCCGATGTGAAAGCGGGTCCCGGCCACC
Source organism: Alicyclobacillus herbarius DSM 13609 (assembly GCF_000430585.1). GTDB lineage: Bacteria > Bacillota > Bacilli > Alicyclobacillales > Alicyclobacillaceae > Alicyclobacillus_G > Alicyclobacillus_G herbarius. Next base: position 56,184 of record NZ_AUMH01000007.1, on the reverse strand, counting down.
CGGCGCTCCTCGAGGGCATGGGATGAGACCTCCATAATCCCATAGCGACAGCCCGATTGAACCATCTCCGAGAACAGGGATTGCAGCTCGACCGCTTCCGGCGTGGTGTTGACCCCCGCCTTCAAACGCCCGTCAATCCGTGACCCCAGTGTGCCGATCAGTCCGGTTTTATGTCCGGCTGCCTGTAGCACCCGTTCAATCAAGTGCGTCACCGTAGTTTTTCCGTTCGTTCCCGTTACACCGATAACCTGGAGTTGATGGGATGGGTGGCCGTAGACGAGATCCGCCAGAATCGCCCCAGCCAGTCTCGAATCGGGAACCACCAACTGTGGCACGCCAAGCCCTTCGATAACCCGCTCGCAGACGACCGCCACGGCCCCACGCAACACCGCATCGGCCGCGAACTGATGGCCATCCACGGTATATCCCCGTTGGGCGACGAACAGGTCTCCTGGGACCACCGTCCGCGAATCGGACGAGACCCCGTGAATCTCCACCTCTCCGCTGCCCACCAACCGTTTCTTTACCAGGACGTGCAAAAGTTGTGAGAGCTGCACCCGATACCCTCCTTACCTGCCCGAACTACCATGCCCAATCTAGTGGTTTTATCCGACCATGTCAATTGCCAGAACAGGCTTACGGTTTGTCGCCAAGGTACAGCCGTACCGTCGACCCCTCGGGCACTTTGGTTCCTCCTGCCGGCGCCTGGGAAACAATGTATTTTCCCGTCCCGGTAATCTGGGTCTTCAAGTTCAATCCGCTCGCCAACGTCTTTTTCTGCGCGTCCCCGATGGAGAGTCCGACCAGATTGGGTACCGTGACCATGACAGGTTCGTTCCAAGTGCGTTCTTTGCTCAAACCTTGATTGGACGGCGCTACACCCATGTAGGCCAGACTGTCGGCCAACAGGCGGCCGACAATCGGAGCCGCAATCGTTCCTCCGAACACGGCGCCCTGCTTTGGACGAGGGTGGTCAATCGCCACATAGGCCACCAATTTCGGATCGTTGGCCGGTGCCATGCCGATGAACGAAACGATATAGTGAGTGCTGCTGTAGCGCCCGTTCTCCACCACTTGCGCCGTGCCGGTTTTCCCAGCTACCCGATAGCCTTCTGCATAGGCGTTCTTGCCCGACCCATGCGCAACGACGCTCTCCATGGCTTCCCTCACCTTGGCCGCCGTCTCCGCAGACACCACGCGCCGCACGACCTCCGGCTCCACCGTCCGGATAACCTGATGCGTATCGTGATTGATAAACTCCTTCGCCACGTGAGGTTTCATGAGTAGTCCCCCATTGGCAATCGCCGATACGGCCATCACCTGTTGAATCGGGGTCACCGACACGCCTTGCCCAAAGGCCGTCGTAGCCAGCTCCAACGGTCCCACTTTACTTTCCTTAAATAGGATGCCGTTCCCTTCCCCCGGCAAGTCAATTCCCGTCTTCTGACCAAAACCAAATTTGCGGATGTAGGAAAACAGTGTCGTTTTCCCCAGCCGCTCGCCAAGGGCTATGAACCCCGGATTGCACGAGTTTTCCACCACATTGAGAAACGACTGAGACCCGTGCCCGCCCGCTTTCCAGCACTTAATCCGGTGACCCGCCACCTCGTAGTATCCGGGGTCGTAAAAGTGATCATTTAAGCTGACTTTCCCTTCCTGCAAGGCTGCAGACAAGGTGACGATTTTAAAGGTGGATCCCGGTTCAAACGTCTTCCAGATTGCGAGGTTGCGATTGTACGTGGAGGCCGGATAATCCTGCCAGTGGGACGGATCAAAACTCGGATAATTGGCCATGGCCAAAATGGCCCCGGTTCTCGGGTCAGCCACAATCACCGTCGCCTCATCGGGGTTATATTCGGCGACCGCCTGCTCAATTTCCCGTTCCGCAAAGCGCTGAATCTGGTCATCGATGGTCAAGACTAGGTCCTCCCCATCCGTGGGAGGAACGTACGCTTGTCCAGAATTAGGCATTTTTTCACCGCTGGCCTTAGCAAAAAAGCTGATGTACCCTTTTTGTCCTGCCAACTGCTTGTCGTACTCTTTTTCCACACCCGTTAAGCCTTGATTGTCCGATCCAGTGATACCAACCACCTCCGCGGCCAACGCACCTTCGGGATAGGCCCGCTTTCCTTCTTCCGTGAGGTAAATGCCGGGCAGCTCCAGGTCCCGAATCTGATTGGCCTGCTCTTCGCTGATCCGTCTTCCTCCTGGAGAAATATAGACCGTCAAGGAACGCTTTTTCAGCAGTCGCAAGACCTTGTCTTCCTGCATTTTGAGGATTTTCGCAAGTGTGGCGGCTGTCTTCGGCTTGTCCTCCACTTGCGCCGGCACGGCAATCACCGTGGGAGCACTTGCAGTATACGCCAATTCGTGCATATTCGTGTCGTAAATTGTGCCGCGAATCCCCGCCACGGGAATGTTGCGCCGCCACAGGGCATCCGCCTGCGCTCCGAGCCAAGGGGACTGTATCATTTGGATATAAAACAGTCGGCCTGCCAGCCCCCCAACCGCAACCAGCAGACAAAACAACAAAAAGAGTAAACGCCGCCTCATGAAACCGCGTGTCACACGCACCGACGTCGCCCCCCAGCCTGTTCTCACCCACATCGTATGCGGACAATCCGTGGGCTAGACTTCAAAGGAGGACGTCTCGTCCCATTTCCCGTTCATCCGGAAGTCGGGCTGCAGGTGACGTGGACAGTCTGTCCGGGCTTTATGGGCGCATCCGGAGCCACAGACTGGGTACGCACGAACCCCACTCCCTGGGCCTGAATATGAAGCCCCAGCACGGCCAGGATGTTTCCAGCATCGCGGAGAGAGGCGCCAGTTAGGTCCGGCATGTGAAGGGAATCCCCGCTCGCGGGCGCATATAGGTAAACGGTCGTTCCCTTGGCCAGCGAGAGTCCGGCGCTTGGCCATTGGCGGGCAACCGTACCATGCCCGCCGATGGTTTGTACCTGAAAGCCTTGTTTGGATAAGGCGGCTTTGGCCGCAGACAAAGGCTGCCCCGTAACATCCGGCATTTGGACATAATCCGTCCGGCGCGGAGCCGATTGGTTCGCCTGCTTAGTCGTTCCCTTGCTCGTATCAGCGCGTGGAGCGATATGGTAGTACTCCATGCATTCCTTTAGGATATCCCGAGCTGCCGGTGTGGCCACCGTACTCCCCCATTGATTCCCAGCCGCCGTCTTGGGCCAATAGAGGGTCACGTACACTTCCACCTTTGGGTCCCAACCTGGTGCATAGCCGATGAACGAGACAATGAAGCGGTCTGAATAATACTTTCCCGTCTTCGGATCGACCGCTTGGGCCGTGCCCGTCTTTCCCGCGACGTCATACCCCGGCAAGTATCCGGCCTTATCAATGCCTTTGGAGACATCTAGGACCATGATGTGGGATACCGTGTTCGCCACACTCTTTGGCACCACTTGCGGATCGACCACGGTGGGATGAATCGATTGGATGACCTTGCCCGAGTCATGGTCAATGACCTTTTGCACCAGGTACGGTTTCATTAGCTTACCACCGTTGGCAATCGCACCTACGGCCGCCACCTGCTGTATCGGCGTGACCGCAATGCCCTGACCAAAGCCAGAGGTCGCCAGCTGTAGTTTCCCGCGTTCCGACTGGGGGAAAATCAAGGAATTCGCCTCACCGGGCAGGTCAATCCCGGTTTTGTCCAAGAGCCCGAACCGGTGCATGAACGATAACAGGTTGGACCAGCCCAGCTTCAGGGCGATGGTGGCAAACCCGACATTGCTCGACTCTTCGAGCGCCTGTTGAAATGTGATACGTCCCCAACCAATCCGGTTCCAGTCGTAGATGATCCGCCCAGCGACCTGCAAATGCCCAGACTCAAACGTGTCACTCAGGTGAATCACCCCGGTGGTCAACGCCGCGGCCAGAACAATCACCTTAAAGGTCGAGCCGGGTTCAAAGGCACTGTTCACCGCCCAATTCGATAACGCATTGTTGCTCGCATTCCAATACGTGTTGGGATTAAAGGTTGGTCGACTGGCCATGCCGAGGATAGCGCCCGTATTGGGGTTGGTGACGATGATGGAGGCGTGCTCCGGGTGGTACTCCTTGACCAGCTCGTCCATTTTTTCTTCGACAAAGCCCTGAATCGTGGAGTCGAGGGTCAACTGCAAGTCGTCCCCGGACTTGGGCGGCTTCTCAACCTGCATCGTCCACTGCAGCGGAAACCCAGCACCGTCTTGCGTATAACGAATCAGACCGTTCGTGCCGGACAACAGACGATTATACTGCAGTTCCAGCCCACCTTGCCCTTGTCCGTGATGATCCACGTACCCCAAGACATTCGCTGCAAATGAACCGTTCGGATAAAACCGTTCCTCCGTCGGCGTGAACGTGACGCTCTGCGTGAAGTCTACGTTCGTATGCGAAGTCCCTGTCTTCGCAGCACGGGATTGGGTTTTGCCCCACGCGCCAAGGTCGGACACAATAGCCTCACGCTGGGTCTCTGAAATCGGTTGTGGCCAACGAATCCACGTATATTTCTGGCTCGTCACCAGAGACTTGGCCTCGGTCAGTTTGACCCCCAGGTCTTTACTCAGGATTTGTGCCAATTTCGTCCGATCCGCAAAGTCTTTCACGCGGATGTCCATCATGTAAGCGGGCATGTCGTAGGCTAAGCGGTTGCCCTGCGCGTCCAAGATATCCCCTCTGGGTGCCAGAAGCTCTGTGGTCACAGTTTGCGCCTTATCGGCCTGCGCCAGGAGACGTCCGCCAAACACATGTTGGACAATCTGAATCCGGACGGCGACCGATGCCAGCGCCAACACGCACCCGGCTTGCAAAATCCATAAGCGTCTACGATGTCGACTTGGACGTTTCGGATTCATCACCGCACCGCCTATCTATTGCCCGTTGGGAGTCCCTTGAATCTGAATCGGATTGGCGTACTTCATGTGCAACTGATGCAAGGCAATCGAGAGAATCCGCGCTGGTCGCTTCAACTCGTCCACGTCCTTCGTCAAAGCCGCATTCTCCGCCTCTACCTGCTGGGTTTGCTGCTCTAGAGACGCGATATGGTAATTGACGCGGTCGATCTGCGCGCTCTGTGTGGCAATAAACCAGAGGATGCCCGCCGATGCCACGATGCAGCCAAAAATCGAGATGCGGTCGAAACGGGAAAACCGTTCTCGCCTTGGTTGGGACGCAGGTGCCGAAACAGGCGCTTGTTCACGAACAGGTTCACGTTGCGGGGCTGCCCACGCGGCATTAGACGGACTTGCTGGCATTGGTCTCTCCTCCTAAAAATGAGTGAAGTATTTTTCCACAGGCCAGGGTCAGGCCATAGTGTCATCAGACGCGATGTAAGCCATGATGGTCGGGTGCTGTCAGCTTCTCCGCCACGCGCAGCTTCGCGGAACGGGAGCGCGGGTTGCGTGCGACCTCATCCTGCCCAGGAACAATGGGTTTGCGCGTGACCACGCGAGCGCGAGGGAATCGACCACACCGACAGACCGGGAAGTCAGGGGGACAGACGCAACCTTGGGCCCAGCTGGCAAAGGTGTGTTTGACGATCCGGTCCTCCAAGGAATGAAAACTGATTACAGCCACCCGTCCGCCCGGCTTCAGCAAATCGAAGCTTTGTTCCAAGGCGGTCTGAAGCGCTCCCAACTCATCGTTGACCGCAATCCGCAGGGCCTGAAACACACGCCGAGCGGGGTGTGGACCGGACCGCCGAGCCGCCACCGGGATGGCCTCTTTCACGAGCTCGGCGAGCTCCCCCGTGCGGGTGATGGGCCGTACCTGGCGAGCTCGCTCAATCGCCTTGGCGATGCGCCGAGCAAACCGTTCTTCCCCGTACTCGCGAAAGATTCGCGTCAGTTCGTCAACCCCCGCCTGGTTGACCCATTCGGCTGCCGAAGTCCCTTCTCCGTCCGGATCCATACGCATGTCCAGGTCTGCGTCATACCGATAGCTGAATCCCCGTTCCGGGTCATCAAACTGCGGCGAGGAGACGCCCAAATCGAACAGCACGCCATCCACCGCGTCAAACCCGTGCTCGTTGGCCACCGCTTGAATCCGACGAAAGTTGGTATGAACAAGCAGCAAACGCGCCCTGTCGGCTTCTGAACACCAGGCACGCGCGTGGTTCAAGGCGGATATGTCTTGATCTAAGGCTAAAACCCGCCCGTTTGGCGCGGTGCGCCGCAAAAGTTGGCGAGTGTGTCCACCACCGCCCAACGTGCAATCGATGAACCATCCCCCAGGCTTGGGCTGCAGCATGTCCACACTTTCCTCAAGGAGTACCGTAACGTGGTGAAATGGCTCCGTCGTCATCGACATCATCGACCCCTAAAACGAAAGATCTACCAGATTTTCCGCAATTTCAGCAAACGATTCTGCCGCATTGGCGGAATATGTCTGCCAGGTCGCCTGTGCCCAAATTTCGACCCGGTTCGACACTCCTAAAACAACGCAATCCCGCTCCAAGTTGGCGTATTCGCGCAAGGGACCTGGAATGAGGATGCGCCCCTGCTTGTCCAGGGTGCATTCATTGGCTCCTGAGAAAAAGAACCGGACAAACGAACGTGCATCGGCACGGGTCAAGGGCAGACTTTTCAACTTGCCCTCGAGGATCTCCCACTCCGACATGGGGTATACGAAGAGACACTTGTCGAGACCGCGGGTAATCACAAACGAGTCGCCCAGGCCTTCGCGAAAGCGGACCGGCATAATCATACGCCCTTTGTCGTCGAGCGTATGTTGATACTCGCCCATGAACACCCCGTCTCACCACCTTCGCCCCATGCTTCACCACTTCTCCCCACTTCGTACCACTCAGCACATAGCTTTCGCTCTGCGGGTGAATTCTCCTGCTTCTTGACGGAGAAAAATTTTTAAACATGGTTGGATACACAGATCAAAAAAGGCTGAAGCGTTTGGCCGCTTCAGCCTCGCAACGTTTGTGGGTTAAAACCGGTATGTGACAAACCTCAAATCCGGACCGTCCTACCGGGAGGATTCCAGAACGTCCACCTCAAACAGTGTCCCTGGTTGATCATAATCTCCCCAGAGAGGCAACTCGCGCAGCAGTGCATCGCCCTGTCGACAGGCGAAGTTCATCAGGCACAGCCGCCGTTCCTGTGGATGACCATCGGTCCAAAGCCAACGCTCGATATGGCGCAGCTGGCGTACCTGCACATCGTGGCGCGCTTCGAACAACCGCCTGGCCTTGGCGCCAAACCGGTGCACTTCTTTCCACTCCCGCTCGGCTTGAGCCCGAGCCATATCGCGGAGCTGTGCCCCCATATAGCCGAACTTCTCCGCCCAGGATGCCCAGCGTCGTTCACTTTCTTCCTGTAAAGTCTTGAGTGACGCCTCGAGGTCGGACAGCCCCATCCGTCCCAGCGCGTTCTCCACCAGATTCGTCGGTTCATAAAGCCGCTCCCGTGGAATTTCCCAGTGCTCAATGTGCCGCAGGACACTCGCTGGATAGAGGGTCATCCGCTGCCGCAACAGCAGTGGGGGTAACGAACGCCCATGCGCTCGAAACGTTCCCCGGGCTAACGCGTGATACGCAATCTCCGCCGCCCCGCCGATGTAGACCAAGGTGGGTAGGATGGTATCCTGCACGACCGGTCGCAGCAACACGTTGCTGCTAAAGCGCGTCGGGTCCGCCTGGGCCAAGGCCAACCATTCGGAAACAGGTTTGCGCAGGCCAAGACCGCGAACCTGTAAGATTCCCGCTTCATCCGTCTGTTCCAACACATAACGCTTCCCATCTTGCACATAAAACAGGGTCGTGTTGGTCCGATCCCGGACGACCGCCGGCGTAACTCCCAGGTCCGTCACGTCCGCGTAGGCCGCATCCAGAGACGACTGAACCTCCCGATGCCCTTGCAGCGCCTGTTCCCAGACGGGTTTGGCCAGTTCGCGCAGTCCCGGCAGACAAGGATCCAATAAAACGAGACCATGCTGAGACGTCAAGTGCACCATCAAGCGGGCAAACCATGTGGCCAACGACATCCCAGGTTCAAACAGAGCGCGCATCTCCTGCAAAGTCTCGACGGTGTAAGGTTCTCCGGCCAAAAGCCGGTGCACCGTAGCCAGCACCTCATCCACCGATTCTCGGGACAACGGCTGATGATACACCATTTGATGCGGAGGCACCTTCTGACGCAGCTGCACCTTGCGAATTTCATCGGATCCGTCGAGGATATACGCGTGGTCCACTTCTGCCCAGTCGTGGTCTTCGGAAGCCACCCAAAACACCGGAATGACCGGACATCGCAGTTCCGACTCCAGCCTCTGGGCCACCCCGACGGCACTTAGGGCCTTATACAACGAGAACATCGGACCGCCGAACAACCCCGCCTGTTGACCCGTAACCACCGTGACCGCCTTTGGGTCCAATAGCCGCTGAAACTGCGCGAAGGTGGCTTGCGAGGCTCCCAATCCCTTGTGATAATCTCGTAAGGTATTGACTAAAGCTTCCCGCTGCGTACGCGAAAAGCGCAAACAAATCTGCCGCGCGCGCTCGCGATATGTATCAAGCCGTGTTGGATCTTGCCCGTCATACAGGTGCGATACCATCGCAAACGACGAGAGGTGCAGGTCTGTCAGCGGATTGCCGCTGGCAGCCGTTCGCCGAATCCATTTCATATCCGTGTGTATCGCTCCTTTGGCCGCAATCAAAATTCATGTTGCCATTCGTCACACTATCATATCGACTGTACTTTCAGAAGTAAAGCCGCAGTGTGGGCAGCACGCAGAAGCACAAGGCTTCCTTTCGGCATCAACAAACCGTCATCCCGGTCTAAGCCCAGATACGCTATACTATGTGCAGCATGGCGAAACGTGGAGGCTGGAAACGAAGATGAATCCGTCCTGGGTGAAGCGCGACTTTACCCAACCGATTTCCAATCGGAAATCGGTTCACGAATGGGAACTTGAATTTTGCGTATATGTATTGGACCTGGATCCCGAAATTCTGAACACCAAGATCAGTGAAGCGGAATTCCGACAGCTCATGACGACACACCCGGTCCTGCGGCGGCCTGGACCACGCGGTCGAGACCTAGGAACCAACCGGGTCAATGAACAAACTCCGCCCGGATGGAGACGCGACACCGGAATCGGAAATAAACTGCGGATGAGCGAGGACCCCGAGCGGGATGAAGAGGCATGGACCGAGCCCGATGGGACACAGGGTCAAGCGGGATCGGACCGGGACCCTTTGACCCCACAGAGCCCGCCCCACACACCGCGAGTATCCAGGCGAACCTGGTTTTGGGGGTTCATCGTCGCCACCGGACCGGTTTTCGCGATTTGGTTGCTGTCTCGATTCTATCGGACATTGGCGAGCAGGTTTCGTATTGCTTGGTACTGGCTTGCGGCGGTGCTGCTGATGGACGCTCTGATTCTCTGGCTCTCACCTGTCTCCGCCTTGATATCGGGCCCGTTTTTCCTGTGGTTCTTGATCGCAGACGCCATTGGGCAAGGCATCAATCAGGTGACCGTAACCATATTAAAACGCGTCTTGCCGCTGTTGCATAGACCTGAAGTCCATCCCGCACTACCCAGGTCCTTTGTCGACACCATTGTCCTCGCCGGGAACCCGTTGCCAGTGTATTTCTCCCTGGGACAATGGATAACCAGCTCCCTGGTGATTGCAACCGCGGTCGTTGCCGGCAAGGCTCTGCTGCTGCGCCTGCGCCAGCCCAGGGCTTGACCGCGGTCCAGGGCGACCTTTTATACGGGATAAACCGCGTGTTTTTTCCGCACACCATCCACGCGCTTGCTTTCGTAAGCCTGCAAACGGCGAATCAGTTCCTCCCGCGCCGCGTCCGGTTCAATGACGCCGTCAATCACCATTTCGGAGGCCAGTCGATAGATGTCGATATCGCGTTGATACTCCTCTCGTTTCTCGGCTATAAAGCTGGCCCGTTCCGTCTCAGGTAACTGGACAATGCGATTGTGATACACCGCGTTCACCGCGGCCTCCGGCCCCATGACGGCAATCTGCGCGCTTGGAAACGCCAAACAGACGTCCGGTTCAAAGGCTGGCCCTGCCATCGCGTACAGACCCGCACCGTACGCCTTACGGACGATGATACTCAGTTTCGGTACGGTGGCCTCAGACACCGCCGCAATCAGTTTGGCCCCGTGCCGAATCATCCCGGCCCGCTCCACCTTTGTGCCAATCATGAACCCTGGAACGTCAGCCAAAAACAAGAGGGGAATGCCAAAGGCGTCGCAGAGGGAAATAAACCGCGCCGCCTTGTCCGCGGAATCGACAAACAACACCCCGCCCTTCACGCGCGGCTGATTGGCTATCACACCGACAGGATGCCCGCCGATACGGGCAAAGCCGGTGATGATTTCCGGGGCAAACAGCCGTTTGATTTCAAACCAACTGTCCGCGTCGATGATCCCGTCAATCAACCGGTACATGTCAAACGGCGTATTTTGGTTCACAGGGATGAGCGCGGCTAAGGAACCCACGTCCTGCGGGGGACGCGCCGGTTCTGAATAGAGGGCTTGCCCGCAGCTGTCCGGCATGTAGCAGAGGTACTTACGCGCAAGCGCGATGGCCTCCTCCTCATCTTTCGCAAGGATGTCCCCGCACCCGCTGACCGTACAATGCATCCGGGCTCCACCCATGTCCTCTAAACTCACTTTCTCGCCAATCACCATTTCGGCCATGCGCGGTGACCCTAAGTACATGCTGGCGTTTCTATCAACCATAATGACTACATCGCAAAACGCAGGGATGTAGGCGCCGCCTGCCGCCGATGGGCCAAAAAGGATGCAGACCTGTGGCACCACCCCGGACAGACGCACCTCGTTATAGAAGATCCGTCCAGCGCCGCGCCGCCCCGGAAACATCGCCACCTGGTCAAAAATCCGCGCGCCCGCCGAGTCCACCAAATACAGGAGCGGAATGCGGAGTTTCTCAGCCGTCTCCTGGATGCGTAAGATTTTTTCGACCGTCCGCGCCCCCCAGCTCCCAGCCTTGACCGTGCTGTCATTGGCCATCACCGCCACAAACCGGCCATGGATGCGCCCGACTCCCGTAACCACCCCGTCGGCCGGTAGATCGCCAGCCATGCAGTTGGCGAACAAGCCATCCTCAAATTCCATATTCTCGTCGAACAAACGGAGCAGTCGTTCGCGTACAAACAACTTGCCCGCTGCACGATTCTTCTCGTGGTACTTCAAAGCGCCGCCAGCCCGGATCTGCCTGACCCGTTCCATGTAGCTCGGGTCGCTGTGATGTGCAGCCACTTATATCCCTCCCAACCCTTTTCGAGGTGGTCCGGAAAGGGGTCCGCCGAGACATAACCCTTTCCGGACACGCAGCTTTCCCCGTCCTCAGCGCCCTTGGTAACGCGGGGGTCGATGCTCAGCAAACGCAGCCAGGCCTTCTCGTCGGTCCGTGGTGGGAATCAACTGTGCGTAGGCGTTCGCCTCAACGCGCAGACCCGCCGGAATGTCAAGGGTTAGCCCCTGGTCGATGGCGAATTTCGCCTGTCGGACCGCGAGTGGACCGCTCTGCGCGATATCGCGTGCCAGTGCCACGGCGGTGGACATCAGTGCAGAGGAATCGACAACCTGATTGACCAAGCCAATGGACAACGCCATTTTTCCATCGATCCGCCGGCCCGTATAAATCAGTTCCTTAGCGCGAGCGGGGCCGATGAGCCGTGGGAGCCGTTGTGTGCCGCCCGCGCCCGGGATGATGGCCAGCGTCGTTTCGGGCAGCCCGAACACCGCGTCCTCGGTACAAAGGCGAATGTCGGCAGCCAACGCCAGCTCCAAACCACCGCCAAGGGCCGCGCCGTGAATGGCGGTAATTACAGGCATCGGCAACCGAGCCACCGTCGCCACGAACCCTCGAATCCGCGCCACAGCCCGTAATACCGCCTGGTCGTCCATCGTTCTACGTTCCTTCAAATCCGCACCGGCACAAAAAGCACTCCCATTCCCAGTAAAAATTAGGACCCGCGCCCGTAGGGTCTTTGGACACTGCAGCTCCTCTTCCAACCGTGCCAACAGGGATTGCGAAAGGGCATTGCGTTGCCTGGGACGGTTTAAGGTTAATACCACAATCTGTCCATCATCTAACTCCTGCCGCAGCAAGAGAGACTCCGCGGACGAGGATTGCAAGTCGACGGACGCTTGCTTTTCCTTCCCTTTTGCTTGTCCTGAGGCGTGCGGCGATTCCGAAGCAGAACGCATCATCGGGGCGGATCGAGCCACGCGGCTGGCATGGCTGTCCAGGGGACGTCCGAGTTCAGATTCCAGCCACTCGCTAACCTCCATCAACCGGTTGGTGTCGATCTCGGTTGCAACGCCCATCCCTTCCAGCATGTAGAGAACGTCTTCGGTGGCGACGTTGCCCGTCGCCCCCGGCGCATACGGACACCCCCCCAATCCCCCGATAGATGCGTCGAACGTGCTGACCCCCATCTCTAAGGCCGCATAAATGTTCGCTAAAGCGGTACCGCGGGTGTCGTGAAAGTGCAGCGCCACGCGGGAGAGTGGAATGTGCGGAGCCAATGCACTCAACAGGTGCTCCACCTGTGTGGGAACCGCGACGCCAATCGTGTCTCCAATGGAGAGTTCGTCCACCCCCATTTCCAGCAAGTGTTGACTCACCCGTATAACCTGGTCCACCGGTACGGGGCCCTCATACGGACAACCAAACGCGGTGGAAACGTATCCGCGCACCCGCAAACCCGCCGCTTTGGCCTGGCGGATAACCGGCTGCAAGACCGGAAATGTCTCCGCAATCGATTTGTTAATGTTTTTCCGATTGTGCGTCTCACTGGCCGACATGAACACGCTCACCGCGTCCACACGGGCCGCCAGCGCCCGCTCGAGTCCCTTCAGGTTGGGGACCAACGCACTATACTCCACCCCCGACACGCGACACAGACTGGCAAAGACTTCGTCCGCGTCGGCCAATGCCGGAATCCAGCGCGGATGCACGAACGAACTGACCTCAATACGCCGGCACCCCGCGTCGACCAATCGCTGCACCAGCTCCACCTTTGTCTGGGTTTGGACAAACCCTGGCTCATGCTGCAATCCGTCCCTGGGCCCGACCTCTTGGATGACGACGTGGCTTGGCAAACCCATACGCACCCCTCCCGAAAATCAGTCGGAAAGTTCCAGCAATGTGTCCCCCTCGTTGACAAAGTCACCCGGTGCAACGCGAATGGTTTGCACCGTCCCCGACACATCGACCGGAACCGGGATCTCCATCTTCATCGACTCAAGCACGACCACGTCCGAACCTTGGGCCACCCGGTCCCCAGTCTGAACGAGTACGTTTAATACCGTGCCTGCCATCGGTGCAACCACGTTGGTCATATTCTCGCCCTCCTGCCAACAGTTTCGTGAACGCCAGGCCGCCGTACACCCGTTTGCCGGCAACCTCGCACCCATTCCAAAATCCGTCAGAGCTGTGCGAGGAAGTCGGTCGTCGTATTGCCTTTCCGAAACGCGGGTGATGCAACAATTTTTTGCAACAAGGGTAGGTTCGTCTGAATTCCGGTGATGTGATACGCGGTGAGAGCTTGTTTCATGCGTTCCACAGCCTGCCTACGATCTCGCCCGTGCACAATCAGCTTGCCGATCATGGCGTCGTAAAATGGAGGTACAGAGCTGCCGGCTCGAACACCGACATCGTTGCGCACCCCCGGCCCTGTCGGTGGTTGAAACTCCCGAATCCGGCCTGGCGAGGGTATCATCTTGACCGGATCCTCGGCGTAAATCCGACACTCAATGGCATGGCCGAATCGGGGGACCTCTGCTTGGGTAAACGGAAGTCGTTCCCCTTGGGCAACGGCAATCTGGAGCGCCACCAGGTCCGTGCCGGTGACCATCTCGGTCACCGGATGCTCCACCTGCAGGCGGGTATTCATCTCCAGAAAGTAGAACCGTCGCCGAGCGTCCACCAAAAACTCCACGGTCCCCACCCCCGTATAGCCAATGGCGCGGCCTATCGCCAGCGCTGCCGCCCCCATGCGCTCGCGCAAGGGTTCATCGACGAATGGGGATAGCGCCTCTTCGACCACCTTCTGATGTCGTCGCTGGATAGAACACTCGCGTTCCCACAGGTACACCGCGTTCCCCGCCTGATCAAACAAGACTTGGATTTCCACGTGGTGCGGGGCCGGGATGCGTTTTTCCAAAAACAGTTCCCCATTGCCAAAGTACGCCCGCGCTCGTGCCTCATTCTTTTGGAAGGCCTGCCGGAGTTCAACTTCGTCGGCGACAAGCTGCATGCCAATGCCACCGCCCCCAAACGAAGCTTTCAGCATCACCGGATAGCCGAAGGACGCGGCCGTCCGACAGGCCTCCTCCACGTTCGCAATGGCGCCCTTGGACCCCGGAATCGTGGGCACCCCAGCTCGGGCCGCCACTTCGCGAGACCGGACCTTGCTTCCCATCTGGGCAATGGCGTCTGGGGACGGACCGATGAAGGTCAATCCCTTTGCCTGGCACAAGGCGGCAAAAGCGGCGTTTTCACTGAGCAGCCCGTACCCCGGATGGATAGCGTCCGCGCCTGTCTGTAATGCTGCGTCTACGATGACGTCCATCTGCAGGTAGCTCTGCGCGACCGGCGGTGGGCCAATGTGGACCCGTTCGTCCGCCTCCTGAACGTGAAGGGCGTCCGTATCGGCGTCCGAGTAGACTGCGACCGTCTCAATTCCGAGCCTTTGGCAGGTCCGTTGAATGCGGCAGGCAATTTCGCCGCGATTGGCCACGAGCAGTTTGCGTATCAACGCGAACATCCCCTTTCCGGATGCGCACTTTCGAGCTGGATGCATCAGCCGTGCGCAGGACGCGTGTACAAGGAACGAAGCCAAAATCCATCCAGGCCAAAACCAGCAGACCAAACAGGGGAAGCGCTTTCAATACGGTTCAATTGCTATGATACAATGAACAGCGTCATTTGACGAATGTCTAAGCATCTCAGCGCGGTTTTGCTCTGATGGGCGCCAGAGAGACCATAGAAGGTGGGCAAAAGTGGCCATGAACGAAGAACACAACACGCAGCCGCTGCGAGGCCAGGTGGCGATTGTGACGGGCGGCAGTCGGGGAATCGGGGAATCCGTTTGCCTGGCCCTAGCTGCCTGGGGCGCGTACGTCGTCGTCAATTACCGGCAAGCGAAAGACCAGGCCGAAGCCGTCGCGGCAAAATGCCAACAGCTTGCGGGCGCAGCCCGCGCCGTCCAAGCGGACGTATCCCGTCCGGCCGAGGTAGAACGATTGACAACCTTCGCGACGGATCTCGGGCAACCGTCGATTCTGGTCAACAACGCGGGTCTGGCCTGGACCGGTCTGTTTCAAGATACTCCGCTCGAAGTCTGGCAGAGTCTTCTAGACACGAATCTGACCGGCGCGTTTCTCTGCACAAAGGCCGTTCTTCCGTATATGCTGCGGATGGGGTACGGGCGGATTATCAACGTTTCTTCCATTTGGGGAATGTCCGGGGCAGCGTGTGAAGTCGCCTATTCGGCTGCGAAGGGAGGCTTGATTAGCATGACCCGGGCCTTGGCCAAGGAGCTGGGACGGACCGGCATCACGGTCAATGTTGTGGCACCCGGGGCTATCGCGACGGATATGACTCATTCCTTGTCCACGGAGGACAGGGCCCAGCTCATCGCGGAAATCCCAGCGGGTCGCATGGGAAGCCCCGAAGATGTGGCGCACTGCGTGCGCTTTTTGGCTTTACCCAATTCATCCTACCTCACCGGCCAGGTCATCAGTCCCAATGGGGGACTCCTGACCATGTAAGAGACGTGCCCCCGCTCCACGGGGCCCAGCCTTTTTGCGAGCGAAGTGCATTCTATGTCGGTGAGACGCGCAACCAAAACCGGACCTGCCGGCTCAAGCATGTGTGGGTGACACCTGAAAGGTGGGGAACCGTGACCAACAAGGCCCGCAAGCGCAGTCAAACGAAGTCAGCGCAGAGCCACGGGCACGTCAAGCGCAATCGGTCCATGCGGGTGCCCAAGCCATTATGGGAACGCGTGCAGTCTGAGGCAGCCAGACTCGGCTTATCCGCGCAGGAATATCTCAACCTGCTTCTATCCCTGGCAGAAACCTTGCGCAGCGGACTGGTCCAAAACGGGGTTGTCGATGGCAAACCGCTGCTCCTGTTGATGGAGAATCCATTGTTTCGCACGATGCTGCAATGGGCCTGCCAGTCGGCCGCCTCCATCGCCAATGCCGATGACGCCGAGACAGAAACTCATCCGCCGCGAGCCTCCGCTGCACCGGGTGCGAGGGCACCAGACAGCTATACTGCCCCTGAGCGCTTTCCAGCTGGCGAAGCCCCCAGGTGGCTATACCCTGGTCCCGGTACACCCGGAACGCCTCAACCAAACCAAAATCCCCCATCCGCCTGGCCACACTCGGTTGCGCCGCGGCCGCCGTCCGCACCAACAGGCCCGTATTGGCTGGAATGACCGTCTCGGCTTTACGATGCCTTTCGGGCAATTATTTTGTTTGACGCGGCATCGCCTGGATGCCAAAGCGACGGATGTTCAGGTCGACCCGCACCTGAAAATGAGCCTTTCGCATCCGTTCCCGCCATGGGTACTGCACCACCGCCTGATGCGTGAGGAAGTGCGTGCGCAGCCTGCGTGACAACGGAATGGGATCGACTCCATATTGGTGATACAGCTTTTTCAACAACGCAGCCATCTCATTCGCCATCGTTTTGTCCAGGGATTGTTCAATCTCTTGACTGGCCAGCGAACGCTCTGCGGACGGTTCCACGGCCGTGGTTAAGTCCGCGTCTAACGGGACCAGAAACCGAACCCGCGGCGGGTTGGTCAAGACCAACTGTTCACTGGGCGAGCGCTCCTTACGTAAGAACAAACCTATCGTTTGCTGAGGATGGAGCGGATCGGCAAAGTCGACTTTTGCGCTGTGGAGCGATCCGTCTAAAATCCGCAGATATAGCATTTCTCGGCCGCTGAGGTAGCCGACGAGTTTATCGCCGCGAAACAGGGCTCCGCCAATCCACTCCACCGGATTCCCGCCCGCGCGGGCCACTTGACCTGCGGTGAAATCGACCGTCGTCTTCGTAATCGATCCGCCAGCCGAATCCCCTTGACCGCCGCCTGAATCGTTTTGGCCGCTGGCAGCCTCCCCGCCTGAGGTCTGCGCCACCGCTTGATTCACGGCAAAGACCGGAAGCAGTGGATCTTCATGCGGGTTTTCAACCGCGACCAGAAAGTCTTGCAGCTGCTTCGACGGAAACAGCCCATTGCGATTCCCCATGACGAATAAGTTATCCGCCAGGCGGGCGGTGGAACGCTCGAGCATCAGATTATCGTTGGCGAAAATGTCTTTCGCTTCACCTTTCGCCACCGCCACAAACAAGGTACGCCGAAACTCGCGGAACCGCACCATCGGCTCCAGCGTCTTTTTCAGCCCCTCTTTCGCCAGACTTTCACCAAAGATCACGATGCTTAAATGCGATAACGTGACCGTGCGCTCGATGCTCGTATTGGCCAGCGACAACGCCTCAGGAATGCTGTGTACGCGGAATGTGACGGGCTGAGTGCCCTTGCCTTGTTCCTTGCCGCTGCCGCCACCGCCGCCCTCGTCATTGCCTTCGGGCGCAGCAATCTGTAACGTCACATCAATCAATCCGTGTGGCGCCTTGTCCAAGCCCACCCCCGTGACAAACGCCAATTGTTCAAGCTCCTGGCGGTCAAAACACCCTGTCAACAGGCTGAGACAGGATACCGCCATTAACCAAACTCCCCACTTACGCAGGCGGTGCATCGCTTCGGCCACCTTTCCCTATGGCCGTTAGCTTGCCTCCCAGCTGCGCCTTTATACCTGACTTACATATCGCCGCTACTCGGCCGATTCCAAACGGGTTTGAGGGATCCGCTCGAGATTGCCGTATTCGTCAATGCGGTACATGAATCCTTGATCCACGGCTTCGCCTTCAAACAGGGCGGCCTTGCGGGCCCGCTCCACAATTTGCACCAGCGCCCGATAATCCTGAACCATCACTTCATAGTCTCGGCTCAATCGTTCATATTGTTCCGAGAGCTTCTGGTGATCCCGATTTAAGGCGTCAAACTTATTTTTCCACTCAACCGCCTGACGTTCGGCAGCCCGCCAACGCGAAGCCCATTGCTGAGCCGTATTCTTTTCTTGGCGAAGAAAGCGCAGCACCTGCGCCCAACTCATCAGGGTAGCCGTCGGGTGGTCATAATCGCCCCCCTCTAGCTGGGCTTGAATCTGTTGGGACTTCCTTTCCTTTCGCTCTTCTTTGGCTCCTTCAATGGACGGACGATATTGCTTTCGAACCACCGCGTTCCACCGAAAACCGCAGGCGGCCGCGGTCCTCCCCAGACGACGGCTGGCCTCGTTAAATCCGGCTAATTGCGTGCTGCCATCCCGGATATGACGAAGCACGATCTCCGCTAAGATTGCATCATCTTCCTGTGTCCAAGCGTCCTGACGCATTGTCCGTACACTCTGTCGCATGTCACTAGCCTCCCAAAAGCGTACACAACTCCTTTGTCTCTTTAACCGTTATTCCCAAAGAACGATAGATTTAAACCAGCAGAAGAGGGTCGGCATTCCGACCCTCCTCAGACCTGTTGGGTTGTTTAACGGACCATCCGGCGCAAGCCGCGACGGCGATAAATCGCGGGTTCGCCTCCGCCCACAAAACGGACCATCGCCGTCCGTCGCGGACTCGACCAGGGAATCCGGCGCAGCAATCGCCACAGCATCGCAGCCACTAAGAGCATGCGGCTGCGTTTGAACGTCTGTAAAAAGGTATAGATAACCGCCGCCCACCGAAACAGGCGATATAGGGTCTTGAGTGTTCTCATCACCATCCGCCTCCCCCGCCTCTAGGGTGGCCGACTTTCGACGCCTCAATGCCCTCGCCGAGCGGTGAATGATTTGGTTTGGAGCTCATCGACACAACGCTGGACCAAACCCGCAATATCCAGGTTTTGCTCCGCTTGTTCGGCTTCCTCTAGCCGCGGTTTGGTCCGGGGGTTTCTGGGGACAAAAATCGTACAGCAGTCCTCATAGGGCAAGATAGACGTCTCATAGGTCCCAATCTGCCGCGCCCGACGGATGATGTCGACCTTGTCTTCCGCAATCAGCGGCCGCAAAATGGGGAGATTTGTTACCGCGTTAATCGTTCGTAGGCTTTCCAGGGTTTGACTTGCCACCTGTCCCAAACTTTCCCCGGTACACAGCGCCAACAGCCGTCTCCGACGCGCGATTTCATCCGCAATTCGCAGCATCATTCGGCGCATGATTGTAATCCCCAGTTCTTCCTTGCAGGCCTTGCGGATGGCGGTTTGCACCTCCGTGAAATGCACGACGTGCAGCTTCACCTCACCACCCCAATCGGCGAGGATTTGGGCGAGATCTTCTACCTTCTGGAGGGCGCGTTCGCTCGTAAACGGAAAGCTGTGAAAGTGGATGGCCTCCAGCCGAACCCCCCGCTTCATCGCCATCCATCCCGCCACGGGGCTGTCGATGCCGCCAGACAACAAGAGGCCGACCCGACCACTCATGCCGACCGGCAAGCCTCCTACGGCGGGAATCTTCTGCCCAAAGACCAAGGCCTCCGTATCGCGAATTTCGACGTACACCGTAAGGTCCGGATTATGTACGTCGACCTTCCACTCCCGTGCCCGCGGCAGGACGAGGGCGCCCAGACGCTGCGCGACTTCCGGGGAGGTCAAGGGGAACCGTTTGTTGGCCCGCTTGACCTCGAGTTTAAAGCTGCCGGCTGTTCCGTTTTGCTCCTTGTAGGATTGCAGCAACTGCAACACCCGGTCGCGAATCGATTCCAGGTCCAAGTCCGCCGCCTGCACCGGACTCAGTGAAACAAGTCCGAACACCCGCTGCAGCCGTTCGATGACCGCATCCACCGGTGCTCCGTTCAGGTAAATAGAGAAGCGCGATCCGGCCTTGCGGATGTCGACCTCCGGCCAGTCCACCAGTGCCCGTTGCATGTTGTGGATTAACAGACGCTCAAACTCGGTCCGATTTTTTCCTTTTAAAATAATTTCCCCGTAACGCGCGATGACGTGATCGACCATTCGGGTCCAATCCTTTCCACCGCCAGCCCTTACACGCGGTCAAGATACCGACCTTGTCTGAATACAAAGCCAGATCGGCCGTACCGCGTGGACCAGCTACAAAATGTTCCGCAGCCAGCGCGTTTGCTGCTCAATGATGGAGAGGGCCTCATTCACCTCTTCCTCGGTAATCCAGCGCGTAAACGATAGCCGAATCGCCCCATCGACCGCAGACTCATCGAGTCCCATTGCGGTCAACACGTGGCTGGGGGAGGAATGGCCCGTTTTTGTCGAGCAAGCCGATCCGGTCGATACATACAACCCTTTCGACTCGAACGCGTGCACCAATACCTCTCCCCGCAAGCCTGGAAACGAGGCGTTGAGAATATATGGTGAATGTGGCTCTGGGACATGAACCTGACACTGCGGCAGCGCACGCAACCCAGCAACCATCCGTTCACACAGGCGTGAAACATGTTGCCAGGCTTTGTCGATCCCTTCGCTCATCACCTCGACCGCCGCCTTCAGCGCCGCAATCCCGAGTACATTTTGCGTGCCGGAGCGTAGACCGTACTCCTGGCCACCGCCATAGACCACGGGCTCCAATGACACTCCGTCCCGCACGTACAGAGCCCCCACGCCTTTCGGGGCGCCAAGCTTATGGCCAGAAAGGGTATACAAATCGGCTCTAGAGGCCCGCACTGGCCGCGCTAGTTTCCCAAACGCCTGAATCCCGTCGACATGGAAACGAACCTTCGGGTTTTTCGCCAGTGCACGGCCGACCTCGTCCACCGGAAGAATCGCTCCGGTCTCGTTATTCACGTGCATCATCGTGACCAATACTGTATCTTCACGCACGGCTGCCAAAACATCCGCAACCGCAACGCTACCATCTGCGTCTGGCTGAACGAAACTGACTTCCCATCCCTGTCTCTGCAAGGCCCGCAAGGGTTCAAGAACGGACGGGTGCTCCACAGCCGTACTGACAATGTGCCTTCCTCTCCCTGCCAACAACCGAGCCGTACCCAGGATGGCCAGGTTATTCGCCTCCGTACCACTGCCGGTGAAGATGACCTTGCCGCCTTCCGCCCCCAACGCGTGGAGCAGGAGACGCCGGGTGGAAGTGAGGATGTCTTCCGCTTCCTTGCCTTTGCGATGCAGAGAGGATGGATTCCCAAACGCGCACATCTGTTCACGAATTGCGTCCTTGACTGCGGGTAATAGCGGCGTCGTGGCCGCATTGTCAAAATAAAGCTCCATCCACTCCAACCCCTTTGTGCGATACACCATTTTAACATAAAAACCGGACGGGCCACACAACCCGTCCGGCGGTCTCTCCCGCATGCTATGGAGATACGCTAGGTCGTTATGATTTTTTAAGGTTGCGAAACCGCCACTACCGCCCCATGGCGCATATCCTGCTGCATACGCTCACGTACGACCAGGCGGGCCAGATCCACCATGCGGCAGGCGTACGCCCATTCATTGTCATACCAAGCCAGGATCTTGGCCTGTCGCGCGCCGAGCACGAGGGTCGACTCCGTGTCGATGACCGCAGAACGAGCGTCACCGTTGAAGTCCGTCGATACCAGGGGTTCTTCGCAGAGCCCAAGAATGCCGTGTAAGTCGGTCTCGGCCGCCTCACGGAGGACCTCATGAATCCTGTCTCGGGTCACGTGGTCTTGGAAAGAGAGCACACAATCGAGCAAGGAGACATTCGGCGTGGGTACACGCACGGCAATTCCGTCCAGCCGACCCTTAAGTTCTGGCAATACGAGGCCTATCGCGCGAGCTGCCCCCGTACTGGTCGGAATGATGGACTGTCCACAGGCACGCGCCCGACGCCAATCAGAATGCGGGTTATCTAGGTTTCGTTGATCGTTGGTGTAAGCATGGACCGTCGTCACAAGACCACTTTCGATGCCAAACGCGCGGTGCAGCGTCTTCACCACCGGCGCTAGACAATTGGTCGTACAGGAGGCGCCGGAGATGATATGGTGACGGCTGGCCTCGTAAGCCTCGTCGTTAACCCCCACCACAATCGTCACGTCGGCGTCCGCATCCGTTTTCATGGGCGCCGTTACGACCACCTTCTGCGCCCCCTGAGCAAGGTGTACGGAAGCTTTCTCCCGCGTCCGGAACTTCCCGGTCGCCTCAATCACCACGTCAACCTGCAGCTCCCCCCACGGCAATTCCTCGGCAGAACGCGTGGAGAAGACACGGGTTTGTTGTCCATCCACCGCCCACCCGTCGTCCGTCCGTTCGAAGGAGGGACACCACCGGCCATGAACCGAATCGTACTTGAGCAGATGAAGGAGGGTGTCTGCGTCGGCCGTGCCATTGACCGCCACCACCTCAACACCGTCCACTTGCAGCGCTCGCCGGTAGACCATCCGACCAATCCGTCCGAACCCGTTAATGGCTATGCGTATTGCCATTGTTCCGCCTTCGCTCCTTCTCAGAACAGCATCGAAAGGGATCCCTCCTCTATATATTACATCATTTTTATGTAATGATCCACGATATATTTGCGTTATAGTCATTTATAACATCACATTGTCAGTGTTTAGGGTGACTCGCTGTACGCAAGTCACCAAAAAAGCCCGCCCAGTGGACTCTCAAGCGGGCCCTGATGAAATTCCTACTTCATCGAAATTCCTACTTCATCGAAATTCCTACTTCATCGAAATTCCTACTTCATCGAAATTCCTACTTCATCGAAATTCCTACTTCATCGCATCGTAAGGACGTAATGGACACCAAGCAGCAAGAAAAGCATGCCCGCAGCCAAACAGGCAATCGCCAGTCCCCGCAGCACTCGCGCTCACTCCTCCGTCCGGATCTCCAAGACGGAAAACCGCTCCCCCATGCCATCCGGCAACGTCAATTGCTTAATCTGCGCCGCCATCTTCGACCACGACACGCGCGACGCCAGCCCCTCGGCCACCTGCAAGATCCCGTGTTCCATCAGAAAATGGGCCTGCGAACAAAGCGGTAAGACCGTAAAGCCAGCTTGTTCGGCAGCCGCACACGCATGGGACCAATTGACATCCGCTGTAATGTCGACCATACCTGCTTGGTCCAAAATTTCCGTGATTCCGTATACCCGGTGACGCCGGTAGCCGCGCAGGGTCCCAAAGGGGCGGGCGCCGGCCTGCCACTCCTCGCGCGTTATTCCGTAGTCAAAGAAGACCGCGGTGATGGGGATTGCCCAGAAACGAAGACTCGAAAAGAAATCGACCAGTGCGGGCGCAACCTCCGCTTCGCCATTCACCGGACAGTCGACGTACTCGTTCGCGAGTCTGGCAACGTGGGAATCCGCCGTGCGCCATTCAAGCCTTGAGGTGCCGTGACGTTTATCCAAGACGACCCAAGCCTGCTCCCAGCCCTCCTCCGTGCGGCGGACTCGTTCCACCGGGAGTGCATCCAACACTTCATTGGCGATGATGAGCGTCGGCCAGTCGCTGCGAATGTCGTCCCAAACGACTTCCATCACGGTGGGAATGTGAGCGACGGAAATTTGAGCGCTCAACCGCTGCTGTTGCCGTCGTCGCAATATTGGGGAAACCTCGGCCAACACGTAGCGAAGCTTACATTCACGCACTTCCTGCTCACTCCAAGCCTCACAAAAGGAGACCGCAAAGTCTCCTTCACCCGGGCCTAACTCGACAATTTGCAAGGCCGCTGGTTTTCCCCAACGACGCCATACGCCAGCCGCCCACCGTACCAGCGTCTTTGCAAACAGCGGCAGGCTGCTGGCCGTATAAAAGTCGGCCCCCCGCCTGCCAATCGATACATGTTCGGAGTAATAGCCGCCTGGCCCATATAAGGCCGAATCCATAAAGTGGGCGAACGTTTGTTCACCCACTGTTGCCTGATGACTCCCCGACCGTTTAAGTGCCATCGGATTCATTCCTTAAGCTGTATCACGTCGTCAATCAAGCCATACTCTTTCGCTTCTTGCGCCGACATAAAGTTGTCGCGGTCCGTATCCTGCTCCACCCGTTCCAGCGGCTGACCAGTTCGTTCGCTGAGGATTTTGTTCAAGCGCTGCCGCGTGCGGATGATGTGCTCCGCGTGAATTTTAATGTCGGACGCCTGTCCGCGCGCCCCCCCGAGGGGTTGGTGAATCATCACTTCCGAGTTTGGCAGGGCGAAACGCTTGCCTTTCGTACCTGCGGTCAACAGTACCGCGCCCATACTTGCCGCCATTCCGACACAAATGGTCGATACATCTGGTTTAATGTGCTGCATGGTATCGTAAATAGCCAAACCTGCGCTGACCGATCCGCCCGGGCTGTTGATATACATCTGGATGTCCTTGTTTGGGTCGTCAGCCGCCAAAAACAAGAGCTGTGCAACCACCGCATTGGCCACCTCATCATCGATAGCCGTTCCCAAAAAAATAATCCGATCCTTCAAAAGCCGCGAATAGATGTCGTAACTGCGTTCGCCCCGGCTTGTCTGTTCAATGACAATCGGTACCAAACTCATCCAAAATCCCTCCTCACCACTCATCAGCACATAGCTTTGACACATTCAGTATGCCGTAATCGCATGAATTAGTCAAGGAAAGTCAAAGTCAAAATCCGCATGTAGGTGACGCCTTCCCGGAAATACTACCTTCATGCCCTATGTCATTGTCCTTAAGTATACAGAAGGGAGGGAAAGCCAGCATGAAGAGTAACATCAGCACGGCCGACCGCTACCTGCGCCTGGTAGCCGGCTTAATGGCCTACGGCGGCGCTTCCAAGATGCGCAAAGGAGGCCTCGGCAAAGGCTTGTTAATGGCCTTTGGCGCCATGAAAGTCGCCGAAGGGATCACCGGTTGGTGTCCGCTGACCGCCATTGCGGAACAAGTCAACCGCCTTACACCGACTGATGGGCCACCGGTCACCAAGGCAAGAGACCGAATTCACACCGGACACGAGCGGCGGCAGGACGAACGTCGCTCGAGCGGGCAGTCCCGGGACAAGCATAACGAGGAAGAAAGCCACGAGTCGGAACGGGGTCATTCATCCCGAAAAGGAGCAGCAGAGCCGATGCCGGATCATACACATACGGACGAAGATGTGTAGGTGTTGGCAGAAAGAAGCAGAGGCTATGGGGTTCGCCGTGACAGGGAACCCCTCGTCCTCAGGCAAATTGGCGGAAACGGACGCCGTACTTGCCGTGCCGCGTTTGATACACCTGCACTTCATCCGCGTGTATAGGCCCGCGGATGCGTTCATCCGCTTCAATCCACATGACCGCGCAATAGGCTTCAAACTTCGAGTCGTACAGCCCTGCGAAATACACCCAGTGGCTCATCGGCTTCGCCTCCCCCCGGGTTTTAGTATGCGCTCCGGAGAACCGCCTCCCCACGCCAATCGTTACCGGACCGACCGCAAAGGTCTCGGTCTACCCCCGCTGAAATTGTGTGTCCAGAAAGGGATTAGGTCGTTCTGACCCCGTTTTGAACAACCTACAGGTAAACCCGGTCGCCGCCTAACGGTATCACGTTCTCATTGCCAATCGCGTGCCGGGCAATCATCATGGCTTCCCAGTTTCGTCCGTGGTACGACGCACATAGGCGTTCCAAGACCTTTACCGAATACCCTGCGTCCCACAGCGAAAACATGGTGGCCAACACCGACAGCTCACTGTCCACCCCGGCCACGTGCACCTCTTGTACTGCGTGTTCTAACAGAATGCGCCGCACGCGTTCCGTATACCCGGAGTAGGTAGACTTTTCGACGACATAGGCTCGAGGATGTGACAAAAGGAGCGTGTTCTCTCCTTCCAGTTCGTCATACACCCAGCGCGTCAAAATGATGGCTGCGTAGTCGTCTCCGTGTTGATTTAAAAACTTTTGGCACAAACGCGCCACGTAGTCCAACGAACTGCGCAAAAACTCTTCCTGCACATCCAGCAGAATCAGTCCTTTTTTCAACCGATGTACACCCCCATACACCGTTGCAAGCATGCGATTCCGAGTACCCATCATGCGAATCCTAAGTCAATGCGGTATAAGGATTTTTTGCGAAGAGTTTGTCACCCTTATGGTATCACGCAAAATATTCAAACGAGAACAAATCAATATTTATCCCCGGTATGAAATTCACGTCACCAGTCGGGCGCTTTCCTCTTTCTCCCCTTGACTTCTATCTCGAGATAAATTTTGCTACAATAAGTAGTACACACAACGTCCCACAGCGCCCGCGCCTGGGATACGTAAGCTGCATACGGTAACATAACTGGTC
The DNA here is from genome assembly GCF_000430585.1 of Alicyclobacillus herbarius DSM 13609. GTDB lineage: Bacteria > Bacillota > Bacilli > Alicyclobacillales > Alicyclobacillaceae > Alicyclobacillus_G > Alicyclobacillus_G herbarius. The sequence continues at coordinate 29,870 of NZ_AUMH01000007.1, read as the reverse complement.
ATACGGATCGACAGGATATTCGTGAGCCACTGGATGGGAGGGGAGCATCGTGATTGCAAAGGAAGACATCCTGCATTTGAAGACGAAGATACTCCCGGCCGGCGCGGACATGATTCTGGATTTCCTGTCTTCGTATCTGCAGCAGGTGGAATTGACCAGCATTGTGTTAGAGAACGTGCCCCTGTTGATCATCGGCCGCCACGGTATGATTGCTCGCATCCCGAACGGTGGAGGCATCCAAAAGGCGAGCCAGCCCAAGGATATTATCGCATTGCTTCAGTCATATATGCCGAGAAACGAAAAGCTGTATCTGTTTGTAAACCTGCCGGATTTGCCATTGCCAGCGGAGGTCGCCGACGTCATTCGGGAAGTCGAAATGCGGGCGGCCCGCAAATACGAACTGAAACAAATCATAGATGAGGCGCTGGACAAACGGGATAAGCAACGGTTTTTTGACGCGGTACAGGAATGGAAGCAGCTCATGGAATCGGAGGAACCGCCGAATTCGAACCGGTTTTCCCCACGGGATGGGAGGCCTTAGCTTGGACGGTGCACTGGTTTTGTACGACGAAAGCGAAGCGACGACGACTCGGTATCTCGGATACGCGGGCGAATGGAATCGCTACGACCTCGCTATCACGACAACCAGCCACTTCTACGGAAAGTCGCTGGTCACCGCGCTTCAGTCTGGCCGTACCGCGATTTTAGGGGCCGATGATTTAGAGAATATTCCCTACCTAATGCAAGCCTTCGCCCTCAGCAATGAACAGGAAGCGATGGAACTGTCCCAACTCCTGCTCGAAAACGTCTGAGAGAAACCGGTGTCCAACGGGCGCCGGTTTTCTCGGATATCCTCTGAACTGCGGATATGTGTTCCACACAGAGTCCCCCCCGAGATCGTTTAGAAAAGGGTTCCCGCAACGATTGGTCGCCATGTTCACATCCCATGTAAGTCCAGCAGACTCCCGTAGCGATGCGCAAACAATTCGGCAACCCTCTGATACGCTTCATCGCTGAGTGACCCCAGTTTGGATGCCTCATTTTCGTTGTCAATCTGGAAAAAACAGACCTCCAAGGTTGAACCCGTCAACGGATAGTACGCCCCGTACGCGGATTGTTTGTCTCGAAAGTATGCCCCGAGCGCCAGAGGCGTCGAATTCCCGTCGGATTCTTCCAGCGAGATAAAAAAGACATCGCCGATCTCGTCCAACACCCGATCTTGGAACAGTCGCCCCGGATAAGTCAGCTTTGCTCCTACTTCCGTTTGTTCCCGCAACACAAACAACATCTTTTCCTCGTCGCGTTGAAACCGCATCAGGACAAGGTGCGCGTCCTCATACCAAAACGCGTAGGCATCCGCATCCGAAAACTGAAACCAAGTGGTGGATTCCAAACTCTGTCGATCCGCCCTTTCCCGTCAGGTGCTCCACGGTCCCCCGTTGGGGGTCGCTTGCCGGGTACCGCCGTCCGACACTCAGATCTGGGGTTACGACTCGGAATCCTGATATTCCTTCGCCAAGGCCTTGTCAAAGTTTTCCTTGGTCTCCGAGGCGCAGATGTGGAGCATGAACAACGTGGCCAGCGCCGCCACGGCCATTCCGAGTAAGCCCATACAGCCGCCCCCTGTATTTTCCGTTCCTCGCCGTTTCGCTTCCTTGTCATTACGGTTGAAGTGTTGCCGCTTCTAGGTTAATGCTTATAGTTCCAGAATACTAGCGCTTCTCAGGGAGGTCAACCAATATTCTTTTGACCCATTCTCGGGTTGAACCTATAATGAGATTAACTCGATCTACCGCCTGTTCGGCGCACGTTAACTCCGACAGGTCGAATCAGCATAGACAGGAAGGGGCTCGCGGATGAACCACATCAAAAGCAGGTGGATGCTGTACAGTCTCTACGCCCTGCTGTTCGCCTTTGTCCTTCTTGGGATTGTTCTCCACTCGTATCCCCTGCTGATTGCATTGGTCGTCATCGGCATTGCGTTGGCCGTACTCGCCGATAAGCTCGAAAACGAGCCGAGTGAACCGTTTAAGCGTTACAACGAGCAGCACCATCGCCTACATCAATGATTCTTTGCAGGAGGCCGTTCACATGGACCGCAACGAGTTATGGGCGCAGGCGGAAGAACTCGCTGACCTCATCCTGCAAACCGAGGAAATTCAGCGCTACCAGGCCGCCGAAGCCAAACTCCAGCAGCACTCAGAGGCCCAGGCATTGATTCGACGCTTGCGGTCCGTTCAGGAACAGATTGAGGAATTTGCGGCCCGTAAAGTCCCTGAGGGGTATTACCGTCATTTGACGCAGGAATCGGAATCCCTTTTGGAGCAGTTGGAGAAAATCCCGGTTGTACGTGAATTCCAAGAAGCGCAAACGGCGGTGAACAACCTGTTGCAAGACGTCAGCGAGCACTTGGGGCGAGTGGTACAAGAGCGCATCACCGAGGATTGACAGCCAGTCCCTCCTCGATAGCGTCTGGAATCCTGTTTGTGTTTGTAGACGGATAATGATACCATGAACTCACTGTTGTCCAGACGGAACCGGAAAGAAGGGTTACCCATGTCCGAACAAAACCACGACCATCTTCACGATCACGAACATGACCACGATCACGAGACCGAAGAGGTCATTGTCCTGCAGGATGAGGACGGAAACGAACACAACTTCCTCCTAACTGACTTCATTTCCGTGGATGATAAGGATTACGCCGTACTCCTCCCCGCCGATGAAGACGACGATGAAGGCGTCATCATGCGGCTCGAAGGCGAGGATGGGGACGATGTGGTCCTGGCCATCATCGAGGACGAAGAGGAATGGCAAAAGGTCGTCGACGCCTACAATGAATCCTTGCTGTCCGACGAAGAGGACGAGGACGACGAATAGCCTGAAGCCCATTATCGACTCATCGCCACATTTTCGGCGGCGTCACGCTGATCCTGTATAAGGTCAGAGGCGCCGCCTTATGTTTTGTGGCGCCCCTTTTGTTTCGTAGAGCTTTTATAACCCCACCTGTATTCGGTTGGCCCCCTCCTCCAATTGGCGCAATAGCCGGTCTAACGGCACCGCTTTCTTGCCTGACTTGAGGGCCCGAGCCTGACGCTGCGCGCAACTGAGGGCGGAAACACCACCGGCTGCGCGATGGGGACGCTGCACAATCCAGAAGTGGGTCTGCTACGTCCATCGTATGCCCACGATGCAACACCCAATCAATCAACGATTCATACGTTCCCCAACATACCGGAGGCGTTCATAGCAAATAGGGGCTCAAGGCGCACAAAACGCGAATGGCGCAGTGTCATCGGATCTCTCGATCTCGAAACACCGCGCCATTCCTGGCTTTTTTATGGAGCCACCTGTCGGATTCGAACCGACGACCTGCTCATTACGAGGGACTTGGGAGCCATTTCTCCCAGGTCCCTCGACTTCCGTTGAGGGACGAAAAGACTTGTTGTGACCAGGTTTTTCGGTTTGGAGTATCGAGGGATATCGGCGGAGTTCTGGAGAAATCGCCAGAGTTTACACACTTAGTGACACACCTAAACCGCTCACGGCCACCAATGTGTGTACTTCCATCAACCCATAACCTCTCCAAAAATGTTCTACTTCCGACCAGGCGACCCTACGCACTTAGCTCACCGCATCGCGCGGCATGATCTTGACCGTCGCGGCCCGGGCTCGCGAGCTAATCATCGGAGCTAGATACGGACTGCCATGGTATTTTGCTCGGTATGCGTCATCGATGAGGTCGTTGATCGGTCCGTGTACGGGTTCGAACGTCACTTCCTTCGTCATGCCGGCGACCGTGATCCGACCCGCCTTCTCTCGTACCGCAGCCTGATACCAGCGAGAAGCTTTCCCGTTGTACGCGCGCACATACACGGCGTCGCCAACAACCACGGACCAGATCCAGGTCGGGGTACCGTAGGTCACGCCGTCGTCGCGGAACGGTGAGATATGCAGGTCATCCGCCTCGGCAATCTTGCGAAGTTCATCCTCAGACCAAGTAGTCATCAGTCAGCCTCCTTATGGACGCGAACAGTAAGACCTTGATCCCATGACCCGGATGGCGCGGTAGCCTGCCGCCGTCCCAGACTTCAGTCTCTTCCGAACGGATTGTATCCGGGTTTCTTGTACAATTGGTCCCACTTGTTCTTAATGTCCGGGATATACACCTGATCCGTCCAATCTCGTGGATCAACCTCTTCCATGGCCACGGAAACCGACTCTTCTCCGTAACCGAAGATGTTCACCACGTCCTTGACGATGGCTTCCGCCAGACGAACCTTCTGCACCTGCGATTTTCCGGGCCAGAGCTTTACGATAATGTGCGGCATGCGTTCACTCCCTCGAGTTCGTACGTTCCCTGTCAGCGACGTGTAACTGTCGTGCTGAACCTCGGCACGCACGCCGCTGAGCCTTCCTCTTCGATTAACGACGGTATTGTTCGTCGCTCACCTTTTCCATCCAGTCTGCACTCTTGCCGTCCAGAGCCTCCTGAATGGCGATGTGCGTCATACCCGTCGTTGGCGTCGCACCGTGCCAGTGCTTCTCACCTGGCGCGAACCACACCACGTCGCCCGGCCGGATCTCTTCAATCGGACCGCCCCACCGCTGTGCCCAACCGCATCCGGCGATCACGATGAGGGTTTGCCCGAGTGGATGGCTGTGCCACGCTGTGCGGGCCCCTGGCTCAAACGTTACGCTCGCCATGCCCACGCGCGCCGGTTCAGGCGCCTCCCACAGCTTGTCAATGCGCACATGGCCGGTAAAATACTCGGACGGTCCCTTTTCAGACGGTCGGTAACCAACGCGTTTAATTTCCATACTCATTCACTCCTTCACGTGTTTTGCGGCGCGACAGGCCTGCAAACGAGGCGGCCGCTATCATGACGCCCAGCGCCACCGATACAGCCTCATCCAAGGAACTGCCCGGACGGACAAGCTTTCCACTGCAATGCCTCCGATGCCACCCGCTGCCGCGATGCTCAGTTGCAAGATGGAACCGTACAGACTCAGCATGATGCCTGCCGCCGCCGGGGCTAGCTCGACCAAGTTGAACTGCATCCCCGGACCGGATGCCCATACCGAGAAGCCCCACAGCATGAGCTAAAGCGTGGTGACGAATACCGACCTGGCGGTGGTCGAAATGAGCACCAGCGCGATGACCTGGATCGCCATGCTCCCCACCAGAGACTTCGGGATCCCCACGCGATCCGTGACGAACCCGCCCAGTCTGGAACCCGCCAAGGTGGCGATGCCAAAGGCCAGAAGAGCGGCGCTCACATCTCTCTCGCTCATCGAGGTCACCGTCAACAGGTAAGGCGCGATGTACGAATACAGCATCGCATACCCGAGCTGTCAGAAGAATATGACGGAAAAACCCGACAAGATGTTCGGGTTGGTCAAAAGCGCCATTTGCTGCCTCAGCGGAGCGGGCGCTTCACCTTCCATGGCCGGAATCACGAGCATACGCCAGTGCAGCGGCCACCGTCTTGGCGCCGATGACAAATACCTCGCCACCGATGGCAAGGACGATGCGAGAGAGCATGAGCCATTCGAAGCCCGGCAGGATAACGGTTATCGTACATCCGACCATCACGATGGCAAGCGACAGTGCCAACAAGTTCCGCCGATTCATGTTCGTCGTCGCCATCACGAACAGCGGGGAACCGATGGCGTTCGCAATCGCGAACACCGTGATCAACTGTCCTGCCGTCGATACGGAGACGTGTGCCCATGCAGCGATTTTGTCCAGAATCCCGGCAATCACATACTCCGATGTGCTCACGAAGAAGCTGATGAAGGCAAGCATGTAGATTTTCCACGTGTTTTTCATGGCCACCTGATCTGGGAGGAAACCCAGGCCCCTTCCGGCGACTGCGCCGCCCTCGTTGTTTACGGCAGCAGCAACGCCTTGATGGCACGGCGCTCGCTCATCGCCCGGTAACCCTCGGCTACTTGCTCCAGCGGAAGCGTCAGGTCGAAGACCTTGCCGGGGTTGATCTTCCGGTCCCACACCAGGTCAATCAGCTCAGGCAGGTAGCGCCGCACCGGAGCCGGTCCCCCGTGCAGATGGACATGGGCGAAGAACAGTTCCTGCCCGTCGAGCTCCACCCCGTGAGGCACGCCGACGTAGCTCGCGTAGCCGCCCGGGCGCGTGGTACGCACCGCCTGCATCATCGCTTCCTGGGTACCGACACACTCCAGCACTGAATCCGCACCGATGCCATGCGTCAGTTCCTTCACGCGAGCCACGCCCTCTTCGCCGCGTTCAGGAACGATGTCGGTTGCCCCGAATTCGCGTGCCAGCTTCTGCCGCAACGGGTTGCGGCTCATCACGATGATCCGCTCGGCCCCCATCTGCTTCGCCGCGATCACGGCACACAAACCGACCGCACCGTCGCCCACGACCACGACCGTAGAGCCGGGCTTGACGTTGGCAGCGTCCGCCGCAAACCATCCGGTCCCCATGACGTCAGACAGCGTCAAAAGACTCGGGATCAGGTCCTGCGGTGGCTGTTCCGGTGTAGGAACGAGCGTGCCATCCGCCATTGGTACACGCAACCGTGTGGCCTGCGCACCGCCCACGAACTCCTTGTGCAAACACGACGACTGGTACCCATGGTGGCAGATGACGCAAGTGTTGTCAGAGGCAAAGAACGAACCGATGACGAACTGGCCCGGCTTGACCGACTTGACCTCGCTGCCGACCTCCTCTACAATGCCGCAGTACTCATGGCCCATCGGAGTAGGCTGGGTTACAGGGTTGATGCCCCGATAATCCCACAGGTCGGACCCGCACACGCAAGTTGCGACAATCCTGATGATGGCATCCGTCGGTTTCAAGATTTTCGGATCCGGCAGCTCTTCAAAACGCACGTCACCAGGGCCGTACAGTACAGTGCCCTTCACGCACGACCTCCCCTTTCGCTTGGCAAATCTCAACGTTGATTGTTTAATCAACACACGTCTATAATCATAGGCAGTCCCGACAGACACGCAATCGTTAATTTGACCTCATCCGTCGATAAATCAACAGGTCGCGATAATGTGTTCAAAATTTACCACGGGGAGCGGTGCTCACAGTATGACCAATTCAAAGGTGGACAGAAGGGTTTTGAAGTCTCGAGAGGCCATCAAACAAGCGGTACTTGAGCTGATGTCAGAGAAAAGCTTCGACGACATCACGATTCAGGACATCGCCGATAGAGCCAATGTCAACCGAGGCACCATATATCTCCACTACGCCGACAAATTCGATCTATTGGATAAGATCATCGAGGAACACATCGAGGAAATGCGAAACCTCGCGGCGTGGGCATGTGAACTGGACTGGATAGAGGCCACGCGGATCTTCTTCGAGTACTTCGAGCAGCACTATCTGTTCTTTTCGACCATGCTGGCCAGCAAGGCAGCTCCGTCGTTTCGAATCCGTTTCCTCGAATACCTCATTGAGTCGTTTCGGGATGAGCTGGCCAGAGAAGGGGGAGGCGACCCGCGGATAAATGAAGACGTGATGCTGCGCTTTGTGGGGACAGCCTACGTGGGTGTCGTGGAATGGTGGATTACACAAGGCATGCCGCATACCCCAGCATTGATGGCACAACAAGTCGGTATGCTGCTCGAGAAACATTTCTGACCGCCAGGTCTTCGCACCCACCTATCCCTTCGGCCAATACGCCCGCAGCGCCCGTCCGCACGTTGAACGCCACCAATCGATCCCACCGGCGGAACCCCCACAATAGCAGCCCTTGATTCGGATACAGTGGCGGATACTGAAAGTGGTCCGGGAACGTCATCGGAAACTGCAGGCGGACCGGTCCATCATAGGTGTTTTGGGACCGGGCCGGGGTGTCTGATTCTTTCGTGAGTGTGGCTGTCGCCGGATCGAACTTTGCCTGGTGCCAGACCTTCGAAAACATGACGTTCCCGTCGTCATCGACCGAGTCCGTCCGGATCAAGAGGTCCAAACGATCGCCGCTGAACGACACGCCCGCGATGGCCTCGTTCGGACCGAAGGTGGAAGCCAATGGGACAAAGTACCAACCAGACCCTGGCGTCACACGACTCCCACCCGGCGCTTCACCGCTGTTGTCGATCCCGTTGCCACGTCCACGCTGTCCCTGCCCGACCGCTTCATTGCCCGCCCCGGTGGCCGCAACACGCCCCGTCCCACCGGAGTGGTCGCACCCCATCAGAGCCAAGTAAAGACTCAATACGCAGATGGAAACCAGTCGCGCGTTCACCGGCATCGACCCGCTTTTACCCGACAAGTACACCTCGATCCTCTCGGTTTTCCAGTCCCAAGACAAGCCCTGGGCGAGCTGACGCGAGTTCAACTAATAACGGGGTCATGCAGGTGGCGATTCTGTGGGGGACCCTGTGGGGAACCGGCTGGCGTAGACCATGTGTCGCGGACCTCATTAAGGCATTCGAGTGATCCCCGCCACGGCGACACACAACAAGGGGAGTGAAGGCGAGGTCCCAACAGCCGTGAAATGCTTGCCATCCGCGGATAGCCCGAGCGTTTCCTTCTGTGCGTGCATGGGTGTCGGTGTCCGCGACGCCACCGTGCCGGGCGGAATCCCGAGCATCTCCGCAATTTCCCTACGTGTGTAGTCGTGCAGGTAATTCAGGACGACCACTGTCTTCAATTTGGGCGGCAGACTGCGGATGGACTGGACCAACGCTTGACGTTGAAGCGATTCCGTCACGTCGTCCGCGAGGTCCAAGTGGATCCCGCAGGCCCGCGCATCCGCACTCCGAACCAAAGCGTCTTTCAGCCGGCCCAGGCGCCACTGCTTTCGCCGGTGTGCGCTGACCTGGCGAATGACAATCCCCGTGAGCCAAGGGCCGAACGGCCGGGCGGAATCGAACCGTGGTAAAGAGCAGTACACCGCGACGTAGATGTCCTGAACGACGTCTTCGAGATCGGACGGATTTTCCAGAAGATAGTGCACCAACCTCGCGACATCCGTCACGGTGCGGTTGTACAACTCCCAGAACGCCGTCTCGTCTTGTACCTGCAGCCGCCGAATCAGTTCGGGTTCTACGTGGATGGCCGTTGCGTGAACCTCCCTTCCTGTGTTTGCACCATATTGGTTCACACGCGGGATTCGGATCACGTGTGGTCTTGTCGGAGATGTCGCAATGTCCTTGCGCGACGATCCATTCCTCCTTGCGCCTCCCTGCTGGATCAAACCAACCGCTCCGATCCATCAAGGAACGCTGTCCTCAACGCTGTCGCACGCCCTTGTCGGTGTTGCCCCGACGCCGCTCAGGTGAAATCGGGTATCATGGTAGTTAGGCAGAATGAACATGACAAGGGGGAACACCCATGCGAGTGGAGCGGGAGGAACTGCATCGGTTGATTGACCAGTTGCCAGATAGTGAAGTGGCACCGGCACTGCGCTACCTCAGGTATCTGCGCGATCTCGGTGAAGATCCACTGCTGAAGAAGCTCACGTCAGCACCAGCGGACGATGAACCTGAGACGGAAGGAGAACGGACGGGAGCTGAACAAGCCCGAAGGGAATTGAAGACAGGAAACGTGTTGACCACAGAAGAATTGGAACCTCACGACATATGACCGACATTCCCGACATACCGACACATACTTGAAAACTCAAGTCCATCCTGGCTCCCTCGCATTCCGGGACCTCGCCCACGGTTCCGACACAACCCGACATATTCTCGTGACCCGGGAGCTTTTGTCGGGTTGTGTCGGATCGAACTTATGTTCTCGCACGTCGTCGTGCGCCCAGCAGCACTGGATGTCTGACTGTGTCGGTTATGTCGGAATGTCGGGTGAGCTGATAATGGTGATTTGCAAGGCCCCGCGCGGTCCCTCTGAAACTACCCCGTAGCCGTGGTCCGCGATGTCCATGATCAATTGTCTTGCTTCCGAAGCCCGCCTCACCCCCACGACATTGGCCCTCTGAATATCGCGTGTATCTGCGGTGCCTCCATGCCGTCGGATCCAGTCCACAGCCCGTTGCACCCGGTCGCTCCGGATAGGCAACGTCAATTGATCATATACAAGGCGTGTGTGCGACTTAAAATATTCCACCAACCGGATCGCATTGGACACGGCTTCCTCATTGATCACCAAATCCCGATGTTCACCGGTTGCTTCCATCAGACACTGCACAACGAGGGACAAGCGAATCGCATAAGTATCCAATTTCGCATACCACGAAAGCAGGTCATCTGACAAATCCGGGTCGTTCTGTTCAGCGATGTGCTTTGATCGCCACTCCCGCCAGCGCTCCCGTGCGGATGGACAAAATTGCATCACAATGGGCCGAGTTAGAACGGATCTGCTGACTTCATGGAGGTAATGACATGTATCCACCCATGCGTTCATGGATCGGTCGGACACAACGGCCTCGGCATTCCGCTGTGGAACGGGTCGCGGAAACGAGACTAGAAATCGCTGGGCAAATCCGTCATGTAAACTAAATTCATGAGCCAGTCCCGTCAATTTGGAGGGTTGGATGCCACCTGTGATACACAGATATGGATTACGAACATAGATTCGGTAACTTTTCCTGACGTATCTCACCGGCTCGCCACTCCACAAACTCAAGACGACCGCCTTGTCCGACCCACGTCCGCCCTTATACTGGTTCAACGACAGCGACAGTCCGGAGAATTCTTCCACGTAATACAGAATACCCGTTGGATTTTCGGAAAGGATTTCAAGGAGAGCCTCGACAGTCGAATTCGTCGTGTAGATTTCCTTTGGAGTCAACCCTTCCGAATCACCGGATCTTGCTTCCATCTCACGCTCACGAATAAATTCCTCGTCGTACGCCCGTTGAATCATCTCGACCGGCTGGATGGCCTTGTGGATTGCGGGTGTCTTTCCCCGACCCGAGGGACCTACGACCACCGTCCAAATGCGTGCTCCCTCCTGCCAATCCGGCTTAGGTTCTGCAACCCGACTTGGACCAATACACAAACCCGCGACAGACAGCATCGGCACCGCAACGTAATCAGGTGGACAACTGATGGATTCGGCGGTTTCCCACACAAGTTCCTGCAATGGACGTGGATAGACGTCCACCGGAAAGGGGGGCACGTCATGCCGAGGCAACGGCATGACGTCGTCCCGATGCACAACCCCCGAACCGTGTCGGCGTTCGTATTCGGCGAGACGAGCGATGCCTCCCTTAGCGGACATACGAATCACCCTGACGCCGAAACAGTTCCCGGACCGCGATGCTGTCCACCACGCGTAGCAGTTCGTTGTGCGGTAAGGGAGGTCGATTTTGGAAATTCCATGCAATCATCAAGGACTGTACGATATACGGATCGACCCTATGACGCAGTAGGTATCCGCATAGACGGCTTGCGGCAGTGTTTCGCACTCCTTCTGAGACCCCCTGCGCGATGGCCCGGAGCTCATTCAACCGGGACAATTCGGTCCTCGAAGGAGCAAATTGGACACTCTCGTCAACGATTGACTTGGAAGAAGAGAGCAAATCGACCAACCAATGCGGGGCCTCAACGACCGAGGCAGTCCCAGGTCCGACCACCCACGCATAAGCCTGCTCCGTGCGACTCGGTGGAACCAGGACGTACCCTCCGTCGCCACGCCAATCGATCCCTTGCAAACGCCCAGAACCGACACCACATCCAATTGGAGCGTCATGGCTGTAACGGAAATACAGGTGCCAACCGCCCCCGCCCGTACGTACACACCAGGTAGGTGCTATACTTGCATGCTCTGTGACGAGCTCCCGCCAGTTGACCATTCCGCCATGCCGAAGGTCGATGTCGAGCACCCACACCTTGCTGACTCGACCAGTGGCAACGGCAAGGTTGGCATTGGGGAATGCGCAAGCCCACTCGTCAATTCGCTCCAGTTCTGTGGTTGCATCCTTGTACCCATGACGGGTTAATGGACGCTTGCCCCCAGCTTGACACGGAAACACCGGCCACCCCTGCTGGGCATACCTGACCGCATACTGCCAGACCGTCACCCTGTGTGATACACTGTTTACGTTAGAGTTGCTTTGCCCAGTTCCAGCTGGGCTCTTTTTCTGTACCATCTCAGTTCGCCTCCCGACGCCAACCACCCGGATAAGCTTTGCCACCCGTTTGGATCCAACGCTCCAGTTGTTCCGGATCCACGCGCAGTTGCCGACCCAGCCGAACAACCGGGATCAACCCTTCGCGGGCGAGTTCATACACGCGACTGACTGACACTCCACAGATCTCTGCAACCTCCGTCATCGTGAGCAACCGGCGTACCATTCACTATCACCTCCATGAATGTCTGGGTACATTATCGCACCTCGCCCGAACACACGTCGTTCAGTTCTGCACTTCAACAAAATTCGTTTCTCAGAGACTTGACAAAAACCCAATCCATTGACCCACGCAATCACCAGAAAGACTTGTAAGCCCCCGCGCCCTCGTCGGAAGCCCATAGGCCGTTCACTTTCTCTTCCGTGCACTTAGCGAATGAACGGCGCACCCGATTGGGCCAGCGCGTCAGCCAACCATCTTGGGTGCATTGGGAGGATGTCTTCGGGTAGGCCATTGACGGGGAAAAACCGCACATCCAAGCTTTCCGGTAAAGCCTTCTCGATGTTTCCACCGCAAATCTCCATTTCGAAGCACAGGGTTACAAAGTGCACGACCCGCCCATTTGGGTACTGAAATACCTGCGATTCGGGATCGGAGTATATCCCAATGAGCCTCTTGACCCGTGTCCGTAACCCTGTCTCTTCACAGACCTCCCGAACTGCCGCATTCGCGACCGTTTCACCCGGCTCAACATGTCCTGACGGGATGCCCCATAGGTCGACGTCGGCTCGCTTTTGCAGAAGAACACGCCCGTGCGAGTCAAAGATGATCATGGCAACCCCAGGGCGAATTTCGTCGATCCGTGTCACGTCGAATCCCTCCTAAACGAAATAGCCCGAGGAGAAAGGCTCTCAGCGCATGACAGTGCGCTGAACCTTCCCCCTCGGGCCTTTTGTGCCAATAGGTGCATCCGGCGACACAAGCCGGACATGTAGCCCTCGGTCGCAGACCTTCGCGCCCCCGGCACGAAGCGGAACCCTAGCTACCCTATCCCGGTTCAGTGATTCCAAATGTACTTTTGTTCAATTTTACAGCCACGTTCGTCGCGATGAAAAGTGGAGAACTTGTCTTCCTTGTCAATGTTCGAGGACGGCTCTCAACACCGTACACTCGTTCGATCCGTCGTTCGAACGGGTCCCCCGGAGTGCCCACGTACGTGATCTCTACGAGTCCGCCCGATCAGCGTACTGAGTACCGACAGAATGCCACCACATTCCCGAGAAATCGTGTACGTCATGCGTACACAACGCATACACGTCTTGTTTGCCATCCATCTATCTATCACCCAGCCCTCGTCTATCCGAAGCCACAACAACATCTCTCTTTTCACTGGGTTCCCATTTATTGCGTACACGTTGCAACGGCTATCGCCCGCAACCGTGTACACAACGACGCACCATCGTGACACATCAACGCAACGACCCCAAATATATGTCTGTCACCTCTTCTCGATGATGGCCCAGCAGTTCACTCACGCGGGCCTTGGCCTCCTTATCCGACAACCCGGCCTCGCGAAACTCCATATATCGGTCCCGCGCATACCCATGACGAAGCCCGTGTGCGGTGACCGTGCTCCCTGGCGGGCGATGATGGCGTATGTAATCCTGCACCTCACGGATCGCTTCGTGGGTTTTCACGCCGGGGGCAACGAACAGCTTATCACCGGGTCGTGCGTGCCGGACAGCCTGTTCCAACACGTCGCGCGCTTCTCCCCGAAGCGGGACATAGCGGATCAATCCTCCTTTGCCCTTGACCTCCAGCACGTTCGTCACCAACGCCTGGCGCGCGTGCGCGACATCGATCCGGTGTGCCTCATGAATTCTCAACCCGAGGTCCCGCGCCAGAATGAGCACGCTCCGAATGCGATCCGGTGCTTCGTTGATGATCCGCAACTCCTCTGCTTTCCACGTCCGGTCATGCCCTCGGAAACTCCGGCGACCGATGTTCATCCGGAGGTTGAATGTCCGTGCGTCCTCCAGCGGGCGCTTCAAGCCGACCTGATCCGCAATCCAGCGGATCGCCGAAAGCTCGGTTTTGATGTGCGCCGGCGTTCGCCCGTTCGCCTGCATGTACCGCACGTATGCCTCCAAGTGTTTGTCCTGCAAATTTCGCAGATTTTTCAATTGAAACTGTGCACCAAGAAACTTCGCCAACCGTTGCCCGGCTTCCCGGTACCGCTCGCGCGTGCGAATGCTCCCCTGGCGAGTGTGGCGAAACACCGCCCGCACCTGGTCCATCAGTGTCTTCTCCGTGCTCCCCATGATGAGGTTCCTCCAAAACGACCGTCACCATCGTCACCATCGTCACCACGCGTGCATTCCCCGCCTTGTACCGTGACGGTCGATGACGGTAGTAACGATAGATGCCTTGCCCTCCAGACGCGAAAATCCCCCGCTCCCGGCGAATCGTTTCCGCCGAATTTCCGTCCGATCCGCTCGCCAACCGCTTGATTTCAAGCCACTTTTCGGCTCCCGTCCGCCTCTGTCTCTGCCCGCCTCCGGCGCAGAGACAGAGGCGGACGCCCCAGCCTTCGCCGTCTCTCGTGCCTGTGGTTAGCATGCATGCCACATTCCCGCTTCGCGGGTGTTTATCACGACGCCATTTGCCAATGCCGTCGTGATAAACCGTGGCCGCCCACGTACCCTGACGGGTGCTTGCCTCCGGCAAGCGGTGGGCGTCGTGCGCCGGGCTATGCCCTGGCGCCCATCACCGGCGACACCTGTCGCCGAACTGCCTGCTCTTTTCTTCACCTCCCTTCAAATTTGTGCCGTACACGATGCCGTACGGCTCAAGTGCACCCCATTCCGGCCGTGTGCGATGGGCCTGCACGACCGAAGATGTGAATGGTGCACCACGCCGGACACGCCATACACCCGTTGGCCAGAGTGCCTGCCGGCGTGTCTGCGTGACATCGGACTACCGGCATTGTGACCTTCCGGCGGTCCTGCGCCCCCTTCAGACCGAGTCGTGAGATTCCGTTTCTCGGCCAAGTGAACGGGAGCGCCGGCGCTTCCCCATGTCTTCCCCGAAAAGAAGCCATGCAAAAAGCGCACGACGGGTTGTGGTTGAATGTCCACAATCCCATCATGCGCTCATACATGGTGCCCGGCCACCGAATAGCCTTTTCATTCTTTGCGTTCCACTCCGCCCGCCGTTACGGAGAAGCCCCACGGTGCGACTCTGCTGTGGCCTTGAGGTACATGTTGCCGTTGATGTGTACCGCGATCGCGCTCGTGTCCGGCACACCCGGTATCGCATACAGCTCAAAATGCCCGGACCGCCCGATTTCCGCTCCTACGCGAGATACGTTCTCGGATGTGAGAACATACGTTCTGTTCCCCCACGCCACGGCATGGGGAATCATGATGTTGTCCGTTCCCATGCCGTTCGCCGGCAGGTTTCCCGCTGGACCAGGCGAGGGGTTCCCCGGCAAACTCGTTGCATCCGCATTTGCAGAGGTACCGGCCTCGTTCTTGCCCGGCCGGTTTGAGCTCCCCAAACCTTGCGTCGGTGATTCAGCATGCATCATGTTGTCCGTCTGCTTCCCCGACGGGCCAGGTAGGTGCCCAGGCGCACCGTTCCACAAGTACACACCCGTCGCGATCATCAACACCGCCACCGCACCGATGCTCCCGCCCATCCACACTGGTTTTCTCGTGCTCGCGCGGTTCGCCGGACGTGACGGAACCTCCGCCCGCGCGATGGCGTCACGCACGCGATCGCGAAGGTGGGCGGGCATCTGCACTTCTCCCAAAGGTCTTAACCTTTCCTGTATGTGCTTGAAGTCCATCCGGATTCCCTTCCTTCCCGCGGGTTGGGACGTCGTTCATCTGCCTCCACAAAGTCCTTCTGCAGTTTTTTGATGGCCCGGTGCAGGGTCACACGGACCCTGACCTCCGACCAACCAAGGAGTTCCGCGACTTCCCGCACCGGACTGTCCTGAATCACACGCAAGATGACGACCTCCCTGTACGAAACAGGAAGGTTGTGCAAAGCACTCTCCAGCTCGATTCGATCCAACGAACGGTCGTCGCACGGTCGATCCGCCACGTGATCGAGCAGGACCTCTGCTTGGTTCCTTGCGCGTCTTTTCTTGCGGATCATATCCCGCACATAATGCCTGGCGATGGCCCACAGCCAGGTCCGGGGACTGCTCCGGTGTTCGAACCGGGGCCACGCTTCCAGAGCGCGCAAAAAGATTTCCTGCACCGCATCCTCCGCCAAACCCCGGTCGCCGAGCGTGTACAGCACGTATTGGTAAATCTCGTTTCCGTATTGCTCCAACAGTTCCTGAATGGCACGCTTCGCCTGATGCTGAATGTCGGCCAACGGCATCCCTCGCTTTGCACATAGATCGTCGTATCCGGCTGGCCACGTGTTACACCGGCACATGAAAATGGGTGCCGTGATGCTGAGAACATGCCATTAGCCACCCATATGCACGTGCCAACTCTGTCGTCGTGTAACCATCCGGTCACCGTTGACGATTATGTTGACGAATGAACCGATGGAAGAGGTGTCGCCACGATGTCGAGACTGGTTCTTACGGCTTTACTCGTTGCACTGGGATTGAGTATCGGGGCTGGAAAGACGTTGATCGGCGAGTTCCACCTGAAAGACGCCATCGCAACCCGTGAAAGTATACCCAAACCCACCGCAGGCGCCATGGTGTTCGCAAAGAGCACCATTGACCGGGATGCACCGCCTTCACAAGCCACGTCGAAACAGGATTCGTCAACCGTCGAAGAATGCTTGCCCACCGTCCAAGAGGTTCAGCGCGCGCTTTTCATTCCACCCGCACCAACCTCAGGTATTGTCGTCACGGTACTGCACACGTACCTGGTTCCTGACAACGTGGTTGAGAAACTCCTGAACGACCTGAACCACAACGAAGGAGTGCAGACTATACAGGAAGCGGGACGAACGTACGCCGGACCCCCGGGTCTTGAATTGCAACTGTCAAACGAGAAGAATGTCCAGGTCGTGCTCGACCAAACCTCGCACAACACGGTGGTGATCATGGACGGGGATCATCCAGAAAAATCCCTGCGTCTCGAAAGTCCGGAAGTGTACAACTGGCTGTGCGACGGATGGCGAAACGACATCCCACAAGTTGGCAATGGGATGCCGTGACATGGTATCCCGTTCCAACGACGAGAGGGGTAACATCCTAAGACAACGGCACACACCGGCACTTCGCATGGCCGGTGCGTGGCCGTTGGAAAAATTCATCAAACGCGGTTGAATCCTTGTACCCGCACTGCAGAACGATTCTTCAACGCATGAGGAAGCTTTGGTCATCCTTTGACGACATATTGAAACTCTTGAACTCCGCCCTTTTTACGGTACAATCTTTCCTAATCTCATTCCCGGAGTGGTTACGGGTCATGATCAAACGAAAGACCAACCATGTGTTCCTTGGCTTCGCTCTTGTCCTTGCGTTCTTCATTGGACTCTATGTACTGTACAGGGTCTATGTGTTTGAAACAGAACCCATCGGACAAATCTCAGGAACAGAGCTGAAACTGAATGGCATTACATACATCGCCGAAATGAATGTTAAACCCATTCAACAGTCCTGTTCACAACGTGTTGGCCGAACTCAGAACGGTGACGTAATCTGTAAGATCGATGGGGAAAGCCCGAGAGACTTTGTGTATGTCATTGGGGATATGTGGCAGTGTACGTATCGGCGCGAAAGTCTGCCTGCGCGGACTTTCACTACCGATGATATCGCGATGATTGTTTCGGGCAAGAGAACCTCAACCGATTCAGAACTGATTCAACAGGTTGTGTCCGACCTGAACTCCGGGCACTCCGTGCCCATGACCATTCCCACCGGGGGAACGGACTATGCCCAATACGGCCTGGAAGTCCGGCTCAAGTCTCTCCCCGGCCTCACATTCCCCTATCTGTTGATTCGCCAAGGCGGGCACCTGTACCTCGAGACCAACATGCAGAACAACACGTTCATCAACATCGACGGAACCGCCTTGCAACGGTGGGTGGAACAATCCACCTCGCGCTGAGTCGGTGGCCTTTTCTCCCTCCACATACCTAGAAGTATGATGTATAATGTCGGAGGGCGGCCCAGGCTCCGGCGCGCCGAATCGCTCGGCGGCTCTGCCGATCCCGCGCGCACACGATGGGCCGCCGAGGAGCGGAGAACATGGAGATCAACAAGGAGCTGGTCGCCGCTTCCGCCACCCCCATCGTCCTGGCCATTCTAGCGGAAGGGGACAGCTACGGGTACGCCATCCTGAAGCGCGTCCGCGAACTGTCCAACGGGCGGATGGAGTGGACGGACGGCATGCTGTATCCCGTGCTGCACCGGCTGGAACGGCTAGGCCTGATTGAATCCCGGTGGGAGGTGGCTGAGAACGGACGCCGCCGCAAGTACTACCGCGTCACGCGACGCGGCCTTGAGGAACTGGCGGAGGAACGGCGTCAATGGCAGACCGTGGAAGAAACCCTGCACAACCTGTGGACGCTGCTCAACCAGCCCATCCAAGCGTCCACAGGACATGGTCCGGGCTTGTCCCCGGGGGAGGGATGACGGATGCTGGCCTCCCATGACCAACGGTGGCTCGAAGAACAGATTGAGGCGTGGCGCGGCTATCTCCGCCGGCGCCAGGCCATTCGGACCGCGGACGTGGCGGAATTGGAAGATCACCTGCGCGGGGTGCTCGAGGATCTGATGGCATCCGGCCTCGCTGCCGACGAGGCGTTCCTGGTGGCAATCCGGCGGATGGGCGATCTCGACGCCCTTTCCCGGGAATTTGCCCGGGAGCATTCCGAACGCATCTGGAAGCAGTTGGTGATCGGGTCCGTCGAACAGAAGGAGGGGGCCCAGAGGTGGACCGATGCGGCCGCCGCCTTTGGATTCGCAATTCTGGCGGCTGCGCTCATCAAGGCGCCCGCGCTCTTTGAATCCCTGTGGGACGTCCGGGCAGGTTTCTACATCCGCAACGCGAGCCTGCTGGTCTTCCCTGCGCTGATCGGTTACTTTGTCTGGAAACGAAAACTCCCGCAATCGGTGATCCTGGGATTGGCCGCCGTTTTCGTCGCCGCGGTGCTGTTTGCGAACGTCTATCCGTTCCATCCCGCCGGGAACACCGAGGCGCTGACCGCGATGCACCTGCCGATTGCCCTCTGGCTGGTGGTGGGGGTGGCCTACACCGGCGGCCGGTGGCAGGACTGGGCCCGCCGGATGGATTTCGTCCGCTGGTCGGGAGAGCTCTTCATCTATTACGTGCTGATTGCCCTGGGCGGTGGCGTGCTCACCGCGGTGATGACGCTGATCTTCACCACCATCGGCATCGATGCGGAGCCCTTCTTTGCATCGTGGCTTCTGCCGTGCGGCGCGGCCGGCGCCGTCGTCGTCTCCTCGTGGCTGGTCGAGGCCAAGCAGAGCGTCATCGAGAACATGGCACCGGTGTTGAGCCGGCTGTTCACGCCGCTGTTCGCCGCCGTCCTCCTGGCGTTTCTCGTGGCCTTTCTCGCGCGGGGAGGCGGGATCGACATCGGTCGCAACGCGCTCATCGCCTTCGACCTGCTGCTGGCCGTGGTGCTCGGGCTGGTCCTGTACTCGGTTTCCGCCCGCGATCCCGACGCACCGCCCGGAATGCTGGACATCCTCCAGGTGGTGCTTCTCATCAGCGCAATTCTGGCCGACGCGGTGGCGCTCTGGGCCATCGTCGCACGGATTTCCGAGTTCGGCTGGAGCCCCAACCGCGTGGCCGCCCTGGGCGAGAACGTGATCCTGCTCGCCAACCTCGCCTGGTCCGCCGTGCTCTACGTTCGCTTCCTTCGCGGCCGGGCGCCATTTTCCGCCCTGGAGCGGTGGCAGACGGTCTACCTGCCGATCTACGCCCTCTGGGCGGCCGCGGTCGTCCTTCTCTTCCCCCCGGTCTTCGGGTACATCTGACGGCCACAGCGGTTCGAGAGACCAAGGGCCGCCGGGTACACGCCGGCGGCCCCCGCGCAAGCTTACCATCGGACGGGCCTGGCCCCCATCGCGAGGGCATTCATCACGGCCTCACTTCACCCGCACTCACTTCACCCGCAGCACAATCTTGCCCTGCAGATGGCGGTACTCGCTCAGCTCATGCGCCCTGGCCGCCTCCTCCAACGGGAACACGGCGCCCACCACCGGCCTCACCCGACCCTCCTCAATAAGGCGCCCGATCTTCGCCAGTTTTTCACCGTCCGGCTCGAGGAAAAACCACGCACCGCGGATGCCTCGCTCCTCACAGGCCTCCGGCTTGGGCGGCGACACGATGGATACGAGGATTCCCCCCGGCTTCACCACATCCAGGCTCTGTTCCTGGACCTCTGATCCCACCGTGTCGAACACGATGTCATACACACGCCCGTCCTTCGTAAAATCCTCAGCCGTGTAATCGATCACGCGATCCGCCCCGAGCTCCTTCACCAGTCCGACATTTTTCGCACTCACGGTGGTGGTGACCTCAGCCCCGAAGTGCTTCGCCAACTGGATGGCATACACACCCACCCCGCCGGCACCGGCGTGAATCAGCACGCGCTGACCCGCCTGCACGTGTGCGACCTCCACCAACGCCTCCCAGGCGGTCAGCGCAGCCAACGGAACCGCGGCCGCCTCCTCGAAGGACAGACGGGACGGTTTCTTGGCGACGAGCCGCTCGTCCACCGCGATGTACTCCGCATACGCACCGTTGCGGGCGATGTCCGGCCGCGAGAACACCTCGTCGCCCACCTGCAAGCGGGTGACCTCCGGCCCCGTCTTCACCACCACACCGGCCAAATCCCAGCCGAGGATGAGCGGGAACGCATATTGCACCCGCTGCTTCAGCCAGCCGTTGCGGATCTTCCAGTCCACCGGATTGACGGCAGCCGCGTGCACCTCAATCAACACGTCGCGCGGACCCACCCGTGGCTCCGGCAAATCGCCGTATCGAAGTTGATCCCGCCCTCCGTACGCTTCAATATAGACAGCCTTCACCGCATCGTCCCTCCAATCGGGCAGGGTATCCCTCACCAGATTGCCACCGGGAGCGCCCGGATGCAAATGCCCGCACGGGTCGGCCGGGGCGATCACCACGATGCAATCGTCGGGCGGATGGCCCACTCACTGCGTGTCGTCTTCGCGCAGGGGCCTCACCGACTGCACCAAGCGCACCAACCGTTCCGTGGTGATTCCGGAAGCCATAAGCAGGTACGGCCTCCCGTCCATTTCCCAATACAGTCTCGAAATCACAAAACGAGGCGTGATCACTTCACCGCTTCTCGCCTAGGTCCCGAGTTCCAGACACTCGTCCTGGAGGTCTGAGATCCCCCAATGACGATGCACGTCGTCCGTTACCGCTCCTGCCTGCCACAAGATGATGAAGGCTTCACCCCGCAACACCGCCATGGAACGCGCGGGTGCACCGTATCGAACCGCCCACTCTCGTCCGTGATGATACTTGGAGATTTCAATGTGGTCGCGCAATCCGAGTTCTTTCACGCCGGACCGGTCGAGCCCCATCAACGGAAACGGACATTGCCGTATCGCGTCGCTCGGCTCAACACGAATCGGGAGGCCGCCGAGGATGTCGCCCAACGTCCACAGGCGCTGCCTCTTCCCATCCGCGGGTAAGCCATCCGGGGATAGGCGAAACTCGCGCCTGGCAACCGGTACGTTCCATTCGATGTCCTCCATCACCTCGCGGAACACACACCCGCGCCCATTCCAGTACTCGATGCGCCTGGGCAGACCGTCTTCCGGATGAATCCAGAAGTGGACGCTCTCACACGCCTCATGATCCTGCTCGGCGGTGGCATCGCGATCGAGCTCCACCCACAGGTGCCATAACCGTTCGCCCTGCTCAGGCGGCATGACCACCAAGTCATCTCGGGTCAGCAACTCTTTCCAAAGATGGCCCAACATGAACGATGGATCCGCCTCGTGCGGGACCTGTGCCTCTTGAATCGCGCCGGTGCTCGCCATCCAAATCCGCATGCGGCGTCCATGAATGACCGTGACGACGCGCCCAGCATCCGGTGATTCTGTTTCGATCCGCAGCCAATTGGGCGCACGCCATGCATACCGCGCCTGTTGTCTTCTCCCGATCTGCTCACCTGAAAGCCATTCCCGGGTGAGCGTGAACCTCAGGCTCTTCATCGTGGCCCAGGCTCTGGCCAACGTATCGCGCACCGTTGCATGATCCATCCCCTCCCTGGAGCCCCATGCGGACAGGACCTCGTCCAACGACCCGTTGACAGGCTCCCGGCCGGCCGCATCACCTCCATCCTCCTTCAGGGCGGCTTGCAATTGTTGCCTTGCCCTGGACAAACGCGATTTGACGGTCCCCGCCGGAATTCTCAGAAATGAGGCCACATCCCGGATGGGCCATTGGTAGATGCCCGCCAACACGAACACCTGTTTTAACTCCAATGGCAGGCTTTCCAGCGCACGTTCCAAATCCAGTTTCAGCACGATACTCCGTTCTTGGTCTGCGTCCGACGCCACCTCCTTCATCTCCCCGACCTGCTGCCTGTACGCTCGCATTAACGCGCGGTACGCCTGCGTCTTGACAATCTGAAAGAACCAACGCGGAAACGCCTGCGGATTCCGTAACTCAGACAGGTGACGTGCGGCGGTCAGCCAGCTCTCCTGTACTATGTCTTCCGCCAAATCGCGATCCCGGCAAAACTGCGTGACCCAGCCCAGCGCCTGTGGGCGGAACATGGAGACAAGCGTGTTCCAAGCCTCTGGCAAGCCCTGGCGACATGCCTCGACCAGTTGAACGACTTCCATGGTCCTCACCTCTTTCGCGGTTGTCACCCGTAATGATCCGAAAAGAGGCGTGGAGGTTCTCACCAGAGGACCAGGAAGCGTGTTCCGGCCCATACATCCGTGCTGGACCTACGTGATCATTCCTCGTCCTACCGTACCTCGACCATGGTCATCATCGTAAACATACACTTTCAGGTTAAATTTGTAAACATATGTTTACTAAAGTGTGCCGGTGATGAACACCTGACCCTTTTGTACGGGGGTATAATGAAATTGCGTGCCAATGGCCGTTCTGTGGAGGCATGGGTCCGATGTACAATGAACGCATACTCATCGTGGAAGATGACGATAGCCTGGCTGAATTGCTGCGAAGTCACCTGAGCCGTTTCGGCTTCGAAGTGGAGATAGCACGTGATTTTGAACATGTCGACGAAGAGGTACAGAGGTACAATCCGCACCTGATCCTGCTTGACATCAATCTTCCCTACTACGATGGCTTTCGTTGGTGCCGGATCATCCGAAGATTCTCGAAAGCCCCGATTGTATATGTGTCCGCGAGGACTGGGGATATGGACAAGGTGCTTGCCCTGGACTACGGTGGAGACGATTATTTGACGAAACCATTGAACCCCGAGGTCTTGCTCGCTAAGGTGAGAGCACTGCTCCGCCGCGCGTACGGAGAGTATGCTGAAGAAGCGAACACGTCTCACGTATTGGTGAGGCACGGGGTGATGTTGGATCTGTTGAAAGGACAAATATCCTACATGAATCGATCAGAGAACCTCACCGCGACGGAACTCCGCTTGCTTCAAGGGTTGATGGAAGCCAACGGCGCTGCGGTGACTCGCGAGGAACTGCTGGAAAAGGCATGGGACGATACTCACTTTGTCGACGACAATACCCTCACCGTCAATATCACACGGTTGAGAGCCAAATTGGCGTCCATCGGTCTAACGAATGCCATTCACACCGTACGCGGCGTGGGCTATCGGTTTGTGTTTCCCGAAGGTGGCTCGCATTAAGCATGAAATGGTCGACCTTTCTTCGTGATCACATCAGACTCGCAGCATTTTACCTTGCGGGTGTCCTCATGGCGGTTGCGGTCCCTGTACTGGACGCCCGCAATCGCGGGACCATCGTGCCGTACGCTGACGTGGGCTACGCGTGCCTCCTTGCCATGGTAATGCTATCGGTCCACCTTGTGGTCGAGTACCGTCTGCGCCACCGTGCATATCGCGCCGCCCAGATGCTCTGCCAAAATCTTCAAAGCGGACAACTTGGGGAAATCCCCACAAGTGGAACCTACGAACAGCGCTTGTGGATCCGGTTGTTGCGGCGAGTGCAAGGCGCCCATCTCGAACGGCTCGCGGAAGTGGATGAACGGCGTCAATTTTACGAAATATTCCTGACACGCTTTGCACATCAAATGAAGACGCCGTTGACCGTCATACGGTTTCTTGAAGAAGAACTCAAGAGGGTTCTACGTGAAATTCCAGAGCCGGCCCACGGTATGGCACTGGTCGACAACCTAGCGGAGGAACGGGAGCGCCTTGATGCCAGCCTCAATCTCATTCTTCAGACTGCTCGCCTGACCTCGTTCTCCTTCGACGCACGCATTGAACCGGTCGACATTATCGCGTTGCTGCGGGAAGCGGTGAACGAACACAAGACCGCTTGGATTCGCCATGCCCTATATCCGCAAATCATCGGCCCAGACACGCAAGTGACGGTGCCCACGGATCGGAAATGGTTACGTTTCATCTGCGACCAGCTTCTGCGAAACGCTCTCCAGTACGGAGTCAAGCCCGGCGCAACACGCCCAACCCCTCTTCGCATCGAAGTTAAAACGTACCCTGGATGTGTGACTATATCATTCACGGACCAAGGGATCGGTATTCCCGAGCGGGATCTGCCGCACATCTTCGACCCATTCTTCACCGGAACCAATGGACGGACATATTCGCGCGCAACGGGTATGGGGCTGTATTTGGTGAAGCAAGTCTGTGATCGCTTAGGACACCGTTTGGAAGTAATTTCTAAAGAAAATCAAGGAACGACATTCACGTTGATTTTGGAAACTCGAAAGTTCTATTCTCCTGCCACCCAGCCTTGAATCGTCCACAGTAAGACTGATGCTTTTTAGAACTTCGTCCTGAGGCACCGGGAATCTTACGGAACTGTAAGATTCCCGGTGCCGTTTTGTAAGGTTTCATCAAGGCGAGTCCCAGCCTCCGGATGCATACTCGACGTAGGATACGGTTTCGAAGGAGGTATTCCGGCATGAACGCCATCGTGGAAACCAAAAAACTCACCAAGGAATATCGCGGTACATGTGCGGTTCAGAATGTGAACCTGACGGTGCGTGAAGGATCAATCTATGGGCTGCTGGGACCGAATGGTGCCGGAAAAACCACCATTCTCAAGCTGTTATTGGGGTTGCTCCGTCCCACATCGGGTCAAGTCCTCCTGTTTGGCGAACCGTGGTCTCGAGCGCACCTGGCTCGCGTGGGCGCCCTCATCGAAACGCCTGCGCTGTACGGACATCTGACAGGCCGTGAAAATCTCGAGGTCCATCGCAGGTTGCTCAAACTGCCCAAAGCCAGAATCGACGAGGTTCTGCACATCGTCGGCCTCGCCGACGTGGACGAACGGAAACGTGTCTCCCAGTACTCCTTGGGAATGAAACAAAGGTTGGGCATCGCCATCGCGTTGCTGAACCATCCGCATTTGCTGATCTTGGACGAGCCGACGAACGGACTTGATCCCATCGGCATTCGAGAAATGCGCTCGCTCATCCGCTCATTCGCCGACCAAGGCATCACCGTGATTCTCTCAAGCCACATTCTTTCCGAGGTCGCACAGATCGTGGAAGACGTAGCGATCATCAGCCGTGGACAGTTGCGGTACCAGGGAGCTCTGAACGATCTCATCACGCAGGAAAATGGCGAAGATCTTGAGGACATCTTCATGAAGTACGTCCAGGATCAGCCATTTGGAAAGGAATGGTGAACCGAAATGCTGTCAGTGATTCGCTCAGAGTGGCTGAAATACCGAAGAACCCTGACCCCATGGTTCATCGTGGGTGGCCCGCTTCTCCTTGCACTGGCGGAATTCGTCTTTTCTCTCATCGCCCCGGCTGGGCGTACGTGGCGTTTGACACTTCTTACCATTTACAACTGGTGGGTGGTCCTGGGGCTGCCGCTGGGTTCGGCATTGCTTGCGGCCCTTGCATCTTCATATGAACGCCGTTCGGGTGCCTGGAGGGTCCTCCGAAGCCACCCCCTCAGTCCGAGCAGGCTCTACTCTGCGAAATTTGCCGTCCTCGCATTGCATACCGCGATCGCAACCGCACTGTTTGCTGTATTCATCCTGCTCACCCAGTTCTGGCATCTTCGGGGATCGGTTCCGTGGGGCAAACTTGTTCTTGGAACGACGGTCAGTTGGGTCTCTAGCTTGGCGCTGCTGGCCGTCATGCTGTGGTGCTCGATGGTCTTCCGTTTCGGAGTCACCGTCGTTCTGGGGTTGATAGGGCTGATTTCCGGCGTCGTGACCAGTGAAAGGGCGGCTTGGGTGTTCGATCCGTGGGCTTGGCCGGTGCGAGCCCTGGAACCGATCTTCGGGTTCCATGCCAATGGCTTGCCATTGGAAGCCAACAGCCCATTTTGGAACACTGGTGTCATCGCGGTCGCCAGTGCTTTGGGGATTGTTGTCGCGGTCATGGTCACATTTCTTGGATCACAATGGTTCAGCAGAACAGAGGTGCGTTAAAGAACCGACGCAATGTTCCCGATGGACGAGAAAAAGGGGTGCCGGTTTCCCATCTCAATTCAGCACGTTTTGTGCACGATTGGTCTGGGAGCGGAAACCGCCACCAGACATGAGCACGATGACTTGAGGCATGAGGAGGATCTGCCTTGCTCACTGCAACTTGGTCAGAATGGATGAAATACCGCCGAACCGTCACAATGTGGATGATGATCTTGGCGCCGGTAGCTTGCACCGCTGTCGCAGCCCTGTACGTTCATCCCCAGCACGTGTCCCGTACGGCTTGGAATGACATCATTGACATGGTGAATCAGCTATGGTCCGGCATCTGGATACCGTTGGCGGCCGGATTGACGGCAGGTCTCTCGGCTCACATGGAAACCGGTACGTGCGGTTGGCGCTCGCTTCGAGCGCGAAACGTCTCCCCCGCGTACCTTTACCTGGCCAAGCTGAACGTGCTTGTCGTACAAATGTTCCTGAGTTCTCTGTGGCTTACCGCATGCACGATTGGAACGGCCTTCCTCATCGGCGTATCCCAACCTATCGCATGGAGCGCCCTGTTGACCGCGATCGTCACGAGTTGGTGTGCCACGTTGCCCCTGTTGTTCGCTTCATACTGGATTGCGGAAGCTATCGGATGGGCGGTTTCCATCGCCCTTGGGATTATGGGCATCCTGGTTGCTTCCATCGTCGGGGCGACAAGCGTGGGAGCCCACATTTGGGAATTCATCCCTTGGTCCTGGCCGATACGACTGCTCTATCAGGTATACGGCCTGTTCGTGCCAATGACGTCAACAAGGCTATCCTGCAGTGCGGTCTTGGCTGTGCTGCTAGCCGCCATTGTCCTGACATTCGCGCTGGGTTGGGGTGGTATTCGATGGTTTGAACGACGAGAAGTCGATTGATGGCCGAGACACGATACGGATAGGTTTATCATTTGGCATGGAGATGGGCAAAAAGGAGTGAGACGCGCGTGAGTATCCTCAAGGTGCGCAAGCTGACAAAAGTCTACGGGGCGGGCATTTCCGGAGCTGTCACCGCGTTGGATGGAGTGGATTTGGACATTCAACAGGGGGAATTCGTCTGCATTATGGGGCCATCTGGGAGCGGAAAATCCACGTTGTTGAACATCCTTTTGGGGCTCGATCGTCCAACCAGCGGGCACATCTGGTGGTGTGGACGTGACGTGACAACGATAAGCGTAGACGAGTGGGCCACCTTGAGGCGGAGCGAACTCGGAGTCGTGTTTCAAGAGTTCAATCTTCTCGAAGCGCTGACCGTTGAAGAAAATATAGCGCTTCCGCTCGCACTGAACGGGATGAACCTCGAGTCCGCGACTCAACAAGTCCATGCAGTGATGGCCGAACTGAAATTGAGCGACCTCGGTAATCGTTACCCGTATGAGTTATCCGGCGGGCAACAACAACGTGCTGCGGTGGCAAGAGCCATTGTTCACAGCCCGACGTTGGTCTTGGCAGACGAGCCGACGGGCAGCCTTGACTCCGCGTCATCGCAATCAGTGTTGGAACTGTTTATGGAACTCAACGAGACCAAGGGTGCGACCATTCTAATGGCAACACATGATCCGTTCGCGGCGAGTTATGCTCACCGAGTCGTATTCATGAAGGACGGCAAGGTGTACAACCAATTGGACCGTGATGCAAACCGCCGGGCGTTCTTTCATGAGATCCTGAATGCACTTTCCGTATTGGAGGAGGCCATTCTGTGAGTTGGCCGCGATTACTCCTGAAAAACACCCTGCACGCCGGAGGCAGGCACGCTGGATACTGGATTTCGTTCGGTCTCGCGGTCATGATCTATTTTCTCTACTCATGCTTCGTGAACAATCCAGCGGTTTTGCACGGAAAGGCACCACGAATCCTGTTCGCCATGGTTGAAATGAGTCAGGCGACCCTAGTGCTGTTTTCGGCACTGTTCGTGTTCTTTGTACACGCCGCTCAAGGAACAAACAGGAAACATGAAATCAGGCTGCTTTTCACGCTGGGTATGACACCAAGGCAGATCTGGTTGTTGACCTTCGGAGAAACACTCCTCCTCTGCCTTCTGGCACTGGTTACAGGAATTGTTGCAGGCCTTCTGTTTAACAGACTGTTCCTCCTTTTTGCGGCAACCGTGCTCCACATTTCTGCCATTTCCGTTTCCATCCCTCAGTTCACGGTGTGGAGGACCGTAACTTGGTTCGGCCTAGCAGCGATAGCAGACAGTATCTTGATTGCACTCCGTGTCGAGAGACAGACCCACCTGCACACGAAGCCCACAACAACCATTCATCCCGCCGCCCTTTCGCCCCGTTCGATTCTCCGGGGAGTATTGGCACCCGCGTTCATAGTGGGAGCGTATGTCTTGGCGCTAATCACCAGGGACACAACCTTCCTGACAACCACCATTCCCGTTATATTCATGGTATGTGTGGGCACGCACCTGTTGTACAGATGGTCCCTTCCACACGCAATTCATCTGTACCGAACAACTTCGCGGAACATGATGACACGCCTCATGATGGCAATGATGAACCGGCGGGTTGTTGCAGACGCAAGGACGTTAACGATGGTCACGCTCACCTTTACGACGATGTTCACGGGATTGGGGATGGTTTTTTTCGCGCACCAGATTGCTGAAATCAACACACTCCGCATCGCCCCAATTTCCATTCAATTACTCTCGAATAACGCTTCGAGTCCGGTGATCAAGGAAATCCACTCTGCCCTGAACGCCGAACAGTTGAAGATTGTTCAGGAGGTGAACGTTCCAATTCTGTCGGGAAAAATTCAAGATACTGCATCCGGAAGTCGAGCGATCTTAACCGTGATGGCAATTTCACAGTCCGCTTTTGAACAGGTACGAAACGCTGAGTCTCAATCCCATCCAGAACTGAGTCGGTATCTGCCCGATTGTGTAGCCGCTCACGCTATTTGGCGGTGAATTTCTCACCGCCATTGTCGTGAGCGTTGTACCGTCATTCCGCCAGCGGACTGAACGCTGTGCCGACAGCCATCCCAGCCATGGGAGAGCAGCCGGTCAACCGACTGCTCCTCGTTGCCGATCCAGATCGGCCAGTACCCGCTGGATATGAGTGTCTTCCACCACGTCGCTGTCCTTGGCTGCCGCAGCGTACAGGGCCTGCAGACAGATTTGGTTCACAACTCGGGGGATCCCTCGGCTGGCTGCGTAGACCAGATGCAAAGCGCTGTCCGTAAACAGCGGCACTGTCTTTCCAGTCATTCGAATCTGG
>NZ_AUMH01000006.1 GCF_000430585.1 Alicyclobacillus herbarius DSM 13609 | reverse complement strand
AGTCAGAGTGGGTCGTCCGAGAAAGAAAGTCTGCCTGAGCATGAGGCGCAGGATGTTGTAGCAGCGGTGAAAACCGATGCGAGAGCCTGCGAGAGTGCAAGGGTATAGGCTTTTCAGAACCCCCTGGCTTTAGCCATGGGGAGGTTCAGTCCTCTTGTTTCATGGAATAGGCACTATTATATAGGCCGTCACCGCGGTTCGGCGACGAAGGTTCAGTGTTCGAAAGATACTGTGCAAATGGTTGTTGACCGTGCGAGGCGAAACGTACCATCTTTCCGTAACCTCGTTTCTTGTTCCGGGGCAAACTTTGATGACGTGCGCCGTAAAATACGTGTGAAGAATCCAAATCTGTAGGTTACAGAGGTTCTCCCTGCTCGGGGCTCACCGGGAACCGCTCTAACAGAAATTCCATAAACCGCTGTACCGCGGGTCGGTAGTGTTGACTATTCAGGGTAATGATCACGCAGTTGAGTGGAGGGCGCCCGTTTGGAAATTGAAATTCGATCAACTGACCGTTGGCCAACTCATTTCGTACAGCAGTGTAAGGTAAAAACGCGATTCCGAGGCCATGCTGTACGACAACCTTGATGGATTCGAGGTCTTCCATACGCAGTCGGATCCGATAGTCGAATGGAGCAATCCCGAGGGTGTCCAGGATCTTCTGAATCAGCTTCCAGTGGGTCGAGTGGGCGACGGCCGTGATGAGTGGCGCCCTCTGAAACAGTTCCTTATCGATTTGGCTTGCCTTCGACCAAGGCTGATCTGCGTTGGATACCAAACACCAGTAATCATGTCGCAGTTTTATTGCATTCAGTCTGTCCGGGAGCGGTACGACCTCATCGCTCGTGACAATCCCGACATCGAGAATCCGGTTCAAGACGTGGTTATAAATCGTTTCAGTATCCTTGTAGATAACAGAGACATCTATCCCATCGTGTAATTGTAGAAACTCGGAAATAACGAGTGGGACAAAGTACCGCCCGAATGGACGGGAACTGCCGATTGAGATGGTGCCATGCCTGGATTGCATTAGGTCTTGAACGGTTGTCTTTAAGTGGTGCTCCAGAGTAAGGAGGTTCTGAGCGAATTCGTATGTGGTGCGTCCAGTTTCCGTCAACGTGATTCGGTTGCCGCGCCTTTCGAACAACTGAGTACCGAGGGCCTTCTGCAGTGACTTAACCTGTAGGCTTAGGGCTGGCTGTGTCATCATCAGTTCCCGGGCGGCATTGACGTAACTTCCGTGATCCACGACCGCGCAAAACAACTCCAGCTGATGCAAGCTGAGATGCTCGTTCATCATCTACCTCGTTTCAAAAGCTCCTTCCTGGATTATAAAGATTTGTTTATAACACAATCACAAAATTTAAATTTGATCAATAGGACCAGCGGTCATAAGCTGAAGGTACGTCAGCGCTTTCATACACTCGAATAGGCTTTCACAGTCATGTGTTTCGTGGTGGAGGCTGTTGACGAACAAAACGAACTTTTCGGTGTCGGGGAAGGGGGGAACAGGGGATTGCTTAGGCGAGTTCGCGTGGGTATCGCAGGGCTTGGCACAGCCACTCGTCAGATGCTACCGGCCATTCTGCGGCACCCGATGGTTGAGCTCTCTGCCGCCGCCTCAATACACGAGGAGGAACGAAGTGCCTTTAGCAGGGATTTCAAGGTGCCGACGTACCATGACATTGGGCAATTGTGCGAACGTCCCGACATCGACGCTGTCTACATTTCCACACCTTCACATTTGCACAAGGATCACGTCCTCATCGCCCTTCGTTACGGCAAGCATGTGCTCGTTGAAAAGCCTTTGACAACTGAGTTGGAAGCTGGGTTGGCAGTGGCTTCTGCTGCGGACGAATCAGGCTGTGTCGTACTGGTGGGACACTCGCATAGCTATGATCCACCTATTCAGGCCATGCGAGATGTGATTCAGAGTGGACGTCTTGGTCCGCTAAGAATGGTGCATACGTGGTGTTATAACGACTGGTTGTATCGTCCTCGGCTGGATGAGGAACTCGATACGGCACAGGGGGGCGGCGTGACGATGCGTCAGGGGGCACACCAGTTTGATATTCTTCGGTACCTCGCTGGCGGACGGGTACGCAGTGTACGTGCGCAGGTTGGACGTTGGGACTCATCTCGGCCTACAGAAGGTGCGCACGTGGTGTTTCTTGAGTTTGAGAACGGCGTGGCGGCCACCGCAGTCTACAACGGATATGACCATTTTCATACGAGTGCGTTGACGTTTGATCTCGGTGAGTGGGGACATCCGGTCCCCCGTCATGTATACGGGGAGCGGCGCAGGCAAATACGAGCGATCGGGCGAAAAGAGGAAATCCACTTGAAGCGGAATCAGGCTGGTTATCGGAGCCGCGAGGACTTACCGAGCCCAGGAGAGCACCAGCCGTTTTTTGGGATCACGTTGGTCAGCTGCGAGCGGGGGGACATCCTGCAGAGCCCGAACGGGTTGCTGATCTACGGTGAGGAGGGCGTGGAAGAAGTAACGTTGCCCGCTGATACGCCACATGAGCGCGTCATCGACGAGTGGATAAACGCGATTCTCGGCATCGCAAAGCCCGTGCACACCCATGCCTGGGGACTGGCAACTTTGGAAGTTTGCCTTGCAGTGCTGGAATCCGCCGGACGTCGGAAAGAGGTGATATTGCGGCACCAGGTGGATGTCCAAGCATAAGGGATTTCCAACAAAATCAGACAGGAGGAACCGAATGATGTTGAGTCGCGAACGCAATGAGTTGCTGACAAAGGTTGGACCGGGTACCCCAATGGGGAACCTGTTTCGTCGTTATTGGATGCCGATTGCAGCCGCCTCAGAACTGCAGAACCAGTGGACGAAGAAAATCCGACTGCTGGGCGAGGACCTGGTGTTGTATCGGGATCGAAGTGGCAAGCTCGGGCTGATTGGAGAACGCTGTGCGCACCGTGGGGTTTCAATGACGTGCGGGATCCCGGAGGAGAATGGCCTGCGCTGTCCCTATCACGGTTGGCTATATAATCACGAAGGAAAATGTTTGGAGCAGCCGAATGAACCGGAGACGAGTACGTTCAAGGACAAGGTCAAGATGCCGGCCTACAAGGTGCAGGAACTGGGCGGTCTGATATTCGCGTACCTCGGTCCTGACCCGGCTCCGCTTCTTCCGCGTTACGACCTGTTTGTGCGCAAGAACGTAATCCGAACCATCGGATATGCAGTCATCCCTTGTAATTGGCTGCAGATTATGGAGAACTCGCTGGATCCGACGCACCTGGAGTGGCTGCACGGACGATACTTCCAATACGTATTTGAACGAGAAGGTAGACCGCAGGAAAGTTGGCCCATCAGCCGTCATCATCAGAAGATCGGCTTTGACGTGTTCAAATATGGCATCATCAAACGGCGTGTACTGGAGGGGCAGACGGAAGACTGTGAGGATTGGGTCGTAGGGCACCCGGTCGTCTTTCCAAACATGCTTCGCGTAGGCGACTATGGTGCGCACTCGTTTCAGATTCGTGTGCCGATGGACGACACTCATACCTATCATATTTGGTACACCTGTTTTGTTCCGAACGAGGGTGTGGAGGTGCCGGAAGATTATCCAATCTCTCTGTATGAGTGTCCGCTCAAGGATGAGTACGGCAATTTCATTACCGATTATATTGATGGCCAAGATATGATGAGTTGGGTCACGCAGGGAGAAATTGCGGATCGCACAACCGAACGCCTGGGTACATCGGACAAAGGGATAATCCTGTACCGGCAGCTGCTGATGCAAGAGATGGACAAGGTGCAGCGCGGAGAGGATCCGATGTGCGTCATCCGTGACGAAACAGAAAATGAGGTAATTACACTTCCACAGGAAGAGAATAAGTACGGGGTCGGTGATTTGCTGTCGGGGATCGCAAAGGATTGGAACACACGGTATGCGCCAAACCTCGACGAGATCATCCAACTGTGTAAAGGGCGCGCGGCCAAGACGGTGTAAAAGGGGGCGACAGACGTTGCTGGAAGAAGCAGGTGCAGCGTTGGAATTTGTTCGGTTCTGCGCACATTGCGGTGAATCGATACAGGACCCACGGAACCTAGTCAACCAGTATTCAGATGCTGCAAGGTCCATCTGCTTTTGGTGGTGTCATACATGCGGTGCCAAAGGTGAGGTGATCGCAGTCGAACGTATCATAGCCCCTGAACTTGTGGAAGGAGTGCCCGCAGGTGAGTAAAGTCTTGGAAAGGCCGCGTGAGGTGATTTCGACAGCATGTCGGATCCTCGGCATGGAGGGCCTGGTTGACGAGATTCTCGGACATATCAGCTTGCGTATTCCGGGGACGGAAGAGATGTGGATTCGCTGCCGCGGCCCGCATGAGGCGGGGGTTGCCTATACACAGTCGGACGCGATTCAGCGCGTGACGTTCGACGGGGTGGGAGCGGAGGAAGGTTACCAAGTCCCGAAAGAACTTCCGATTCATACGGAAATATATCGCGCAAGGCCCGATGTGGGGTGCGTCATTCACGCACACCCCCCAGCCGCCCTCCTTTGTGGAATAGCCGATCTCGAGTGGCGCCCGATTTTCGGCGCCTACAACATCCCGGCCATGCGGTTAGCCAGAGAGGGGATTCCCGTTTTTCCGCATGCGTATCTCATCTCCCGCAGGGAGCTTGCCATCCCCTTTATCAAAAGCATG
Organism: Alicyclobacillus herbarius DSM 13609; assembly: GCF_000430585.1. Taxonomy (GTDB): domain Bacteria; phylum Bacillota; class Bacilli; order Alicyclobacillales; family Alicyclobacillaceae; genus Alicyclobacillus_G; species Alicyclobacillus_G herbarius. The sequence continues at coordinate 141,031 of NZ_AUMH01000006.1, read as the reverse complement.
GGCCGGCACAACGTCTGCGTGATGAAGGGACATGGGATTACAGTGACTGGCGAGACCCTGGAGGAAACGGTCGTACGTGCCTTGAACTTCCATGCACTTGCGAAAATTACGCTGCAAACTGCCCAGCTGGGTCGGCCAGTAGCGTCCATCTCGGAGGAAGATATGCAAGAACTTCCGGATCTCGGCTCCTCATTCAATGTGCAATGGGTCTGGCGATTCTACGTTCGAAAACTGGCGCACTGGGAAGGCACATACGCCAAGTTTCAGACGGAATGAGCGCTAATGGCGTTCGCGGCGCTCTACCCACGGCAACTGCTTGTCTGCGATTGCGGCTAGAACGACCTCCTTGAAGTTCGTAACACTGGCCGATAATTGCCGATCCTTGTATGTGATCATATACACGGGCCGGTGCGGCAATTCAAAATCCGATAACGGGATCTCGACTAATGTCCCGGTTTTCAAATCGTTAACGGCCTCCGAATGAGGCAGAAAGGCAATTCCGATGCCTATCTTGGCGATTTCCCTTGCGATGTGTGTGGAGTCCACCTGGATGACAACCTTGTAGCGTGGGTTATCCGAAACATACTCGTTGATGGTTCGCCAAGGATCTGTATTGAGGTTGTTGATGATGGCCGGGAGTGGGTGAGCAACCAAATTTCCGTGACTCACGTGCGCTTCAACCAGAGCGGGACACCCCACGCAGACGATCGTTTCGGAGAAAATCCGCTCGTGTGAAAGCTGAGCATGCGGAAAAAAGGCACTCGCGAATCCGAGATCGATCGTCTGGTCAAGCAACATTTCGTAGACCTGACTGGATGGCACCGTATACAAGGTAATTATGCTGTCATGATGAACCTTGAACCGCCGGATGAATTCAGGCAGGAGGTTGTGTGAGATGGTCGGGGAGCTGCCGATAGAGAGATGATCGTGGTGCTTTTCATTGAGCGCTTCTGTCACCCCTTGGGTCAATATCTTGAGTATTCGTTCGGCATAGGGAAGAAACCGCTTTCCTTGTGGCGTCAACGAAACCGTTTGGGGTCCGCGTTGCAGCAAAGGGATTCCCAATTCATCTTCCAGTCCCTTGATACGGCGGCTGACCCCTGGTTGCGTGATTTGTAGGCTCTCGGCAGCTTTCCGGAAACTTAGGAACTCAACGACTGCACAAAAACTCTTAAGTTGCTCAACGTCCATCTTTAGTGCCTCCTTGTTTAATAACAGAATGGCATCGAACTATGCGAATCATTCAATTGTATTATAACTGTTAAGTCAATATAATAAAACACATAAAAAGGCGCTGTTTTTAGTAGATTCACTCATCATGCTAATGTCTCCACGTTGGAAAAGGAGTGTGTAAGCGTGAACACCACGGTAGTCGATTCGGATCGTGTGCTGCGGACGGAGGGAACCACGTCCATTAGGTGGAAGTACATTGCTCCCACATTATTAGTAATATGGATTATTGGCATGTTCGACAAAATCGGGGTCGCGGTTATCGCTACCAACAAGACCTTTCTAGCGGACATGGGCTTGCTTGGTCACAATGCACTTATTGGCAGTTTAGTGACCATCATGCTCTTTACGTATGGCCTTGGGTTTTTCTTTTGGGGACCGCTTGTCGACCGTTGGGGTCCAAGGAGTTGTGCGATTGTCGGACTGATTGGCTGGGCTTTTAGCACTTTCTTGGCAGCGGTTTCAACAAACTTCACGGTTCTTATGGTTTCCCGCGGCCTGTTAGGTTTGGCGGAAGGCTTCCTTTGGCCTGTATCGAATGCACTTACAGCCCAGTGGTTTCCACTTCGAGAAAGGGGCCGCGCCAAAGCGATTTGGATTAACGGGACAAACATTGGACCAGCCCTTGCCGGCTTCTTGGTGATCGGCCTGATGGGCGAATTTCATTGGCGTGGCGTCTTTTGGTTTCTGACGGGAGCTGCGCTGATTATCTGCCTGCCTATGGTTTTGTTCCTGGTGAAAAACGACCCTGGTGAAGACAAACGAGTCTCCAAGGTTGAGTTGGAGCTCATCACCAATCAACAGGTTAGTCTTGCGGAATCTGCGGGCGGAGAGAAAAAGGCCACAGTATCTACAGGCGTATTCTGGCTGATTGTCGTTGCTGAAATCGCCAACGTGTTTGGCGTCTTCGGCCTTATGACATGGTTCCCGACCTACCTGGAAAACGCAAAGCATGTGTCTCCGGGCGCGATGAGCACGTATTTGCTGCTGGGATTTGGCGTGGCTCTCTTACTCACGATTTGGGTTGGATCCCATACTGACAAGACACACAAGAAGGCGGTCTGGCTTATCTGGGGGTTTGTCCTCGGTGCCATCTCTCTGTTCCTGGCAGCGATAACGGGACCAGCCATTGGCTGTGCTCTGTTCCTTTGCGCATCCATTGCTTTTATCAACGGGATTACGACGCCCATGATCCACGGCGTGATTCACAGCATGTCCTATACGGGATCGATAGGAGGCAATACAGGTGTCATGACCGGTGTCGGCAATACCATTGGCGCGTTTGCCCCGACTATCATGGGTGCGTTGGTGACGGTAGCAAGTGGGCACTATTTCCTGGCGTTTGCCTTTTTGATTGGTACATTTCTCATCGCGGCATTGGTTAGCATCTTTCCGAGTCGTTATGGCTATTGAAACGGAAATGTGCGAGGGTGGACGCAGAGTGGCAGGACTGAAATGGTCGGCCACAGGACATTGATTTCCAGAACGTTCCGCACATCAGCGTTGAAACGGGGATGTTGACCTGCAATACACAAGGATTGGCAAACTAAATTCCATAAATATACTATAATGATGGAGGTTTCCATGTCAAAACTCACTTTATCGTTCGCATGTTGGAATTATGACCGAATCACCGCCTTGGTTGACGGGACTGTTCAGGTCAAAGGGATTGAACTTAATTACTTAAACATGCCGGTGGAGGAAACATTCTGGCGCATGATGCGCCACCAAGAGTTTGACGTCGCGGAGTTGTCACTATCGTCTTATTTGATTGCTATCGATCGCGGTTACCCCGAATTCACCGCGATCCCGGTGTACATGTCCAGGTCGTTTCGTCATTCGAACATATTCATTAACAAGCATGCGGGCATTCGCGAGCCCATTGACCTTGTCGGGAAACGAGTCGGCACGCCTGAGTATCAACTGACGGCGTGTTTATGGGTCCGAGGTATTCTGGAGCACGAGTATGGCGTCAAGCCTTCGTCTATACACTGGTTTACCGGAGGAGAAGAAACGCCTGGCCGCAAGGAGAAGGTCGAGTTGGACTTACCCTCCGACATTGACATCCAACCGATTCCCGAAGGTAAAACGCTGAACGCCATGCTTGAGTCCGGTGAAATCGACGCACTCATTGCCCCAAGGGCGCCGTCTTGTGTGTTAAACGGCTCGCCGAATGTCGGCAGGCTCTTCCCGAATTACGTGGAGGAGGAGAAACGGTACTATCAAAAAACCGGGATCTTTCCAATTATGCACGTGATTGCTCTGAAGAAGGAGCTGGTCGACCGGCATCCATGGGTCCCGATGAACTTGTTCAAGGCCTTCGAACAGGCGAAGCAGGTGGTATATGACGGGTTCAACCAAACGGCAGCACTCAAAGTAACGCTGCCTTGGTTAAATGATGAGGTCGCCCGGACGAAACAAATCTTAGGCGAGGACTTCTGGGCGTATGGTGTTGAGAAGAACCGTAGCACACTGGAGGCGGTGCTGACTTACTCTCACGAGCAGGGCTTGATCAAGAGGAAACTGAAAATTGAAGATCTCTTTGCCGCGTCTACCCTCGACGGAGAGTTCATCATATAGGAGGCAGCAAGTATGGCACAGTCCAAGGCGGAAGCAATTCGTGAACTGGTGCTCGCAAACAAGATTTTGAGCGAAGAGAAGGTCCTGTTTGAAGCCTTCGGTCATATCAGTATGCGCAATCCCGAAAATCCAAATGAATTTCTACTCTCCCGTTCACTTTCGGCCAGCCAGGTGGAGGAAGAGGACATTTATACTTACGACATGGACGCGAACTGTTTGACGCCGACCGACAAGCGATCCTTTGCGGAGCGCGTAATCCACTCCTCAATCTATAAACAGCGACCGGACGTACAGGCAATCTGTCATAACCACGCCCAGGAGTTGATTCCGTTCACGGTGCTCGACATACCGTTTAAGCCGGTGTCACACTACGGGGCGCCGTTCTACAAGGGCGTACCCGTGTATGATGACTATGACGTTTCCGACGGTATGCTCATCAAGAATGAACAAGAGGGCGAACGGGTCGCCCGGGCATTGGCTGACAAGACAGCGCTGTTTCTACGGGGACACGGCGTAATCGTTGTCGGAGAATCACTGCGCAAATGCGTGATGAATTCGGTTTTCATGAAGATTGACGCCCAGAATCAGTATAATAGCCTTCTCCTTGGCACGCCGAAATATCTCAGCTATGAGGAAGGAAGAACGTGTAACGAGAAGACTTGGAATGGGGACCTTTCTCAGGAGCGGGCTTGGAGTTATTGGACTGCCAAGGTCGCCAAGCGCAGCTGGTAAGATATAAGATATATAGGATAGGTTCGAAATACCCCTAGACGTGACCATGAACGTGTCAGGCAACGAGGATAAAGCATTGATGCCAAAAAAGGGTAGACGGCGCGGCGCGCTCAGACCCTCCAGGCAGCCGTTGACGATTCGCTGCCGGTCCGTTGGCCGCCCGCGCCGTCCGTGATGCCAAGATCAGGTGTCAAGGGAGCAGCGGATCGAACACTGACTCAATCTGCTGGTGCTCGTTCGGGTGGACTTCCTCCCGCTGCAGGTTGAACCGCTCCATGACCGGTAAATCGCTCACGGAGAATAAGTACGCGTCGGTCGATCCGGTGTTGACATGTTCATGCCAGGCCCAGTTTGGGACGACGAAATAGTCGCCCTGCGACCACTCAAACTTCTGCCCGTCGATGACCGTGTATCCGCTGCCGCGGAATACGTGGTAGATGCTGGCGTACGTGTGCCGGTGCGCCTTCGAGTGGAACCCTTTGGGCAGCCGCTGCATCCAGGAGGCGACGTTCGGGTGGGCTGGCTGTCCGGTGGAGGGATTGATAAACTCCACCGCGTACCCATCAAACGCATCGGGCTCTATTCCGTCCATGCCGAGGAGGGCGTGTTCGGTCTGGTGCCAGCGAAACCGATTCAACGGGGCTGCGCTCGGCTGGCGGTCCGAGATGGGCCGCAGCATGCCGTTCTGGTAGCGTTGAGCCGAGTACCCGTCCGCCACCGACGGAGATTCGAGGTGGTCTGGGTGAGGCTCAAAAAACGTACCACCGATGGCGTAGATAAGCGGGATGTCGAGGCAGTCCATCCAAATCATCGGTTCATCCCCGGGATGAGCGTGCCCGTGCCAAAGGCCCTGCGGGGTGGTCAGAAAGTCACCCTCCTCCATAAACACCCGTTCACCCTGGACAATCGTATAGGCACCCTTGCCGTGGGTGATGAAGCGCAAGGCACTCTGGCTGTGCCGGTGCGAGGGGGCCGCCTCTCCAGGCAGAATTAGCTGTACGGCGGCGTACAGGGTTTGCGTCGTGGACGCCCAGCCCCACGGTTCACGCTGCCTGAGCCCCGGGTTTTGCAGGTAGATGGCGCGCCGCTCGCCGCCCCGTTCGGGGGTAAAAATCTCTCGCGCCTTCATCAGTTTGTCGTAGAGCAGGCTCCACTTCCAAAGATAAGGCACCGCCTGCGGCTGTGGCTGTTTCGGCATCAGGACCGGGATGGCGTGCCAGAGCGGCCCGAGGTGCACACGCTCCAGCTCTTCGTTAAACTCCTGGACCTCCGTGCTGTCGAGAAACGCCTGCGTCTCCATCAGACTCCCTCCCCATGATTTTGGTCATAGGCCGCTAGATTGCGCTGAATTTGGCCAATGTGACCGGTGATGTGCTCGATTAGGAAGTGATCCAGCAGGAACGACATCGGCTGGTTACCAAACTTCGGATTGACATGATCCGCCCGGATCTCGAGGTCTGCATCCCGGACGCTGGCGAGCACGCGGTCGACCAGGTCCTGGGAGACCCGTACCCCCTCTATCACATCCTCGACGCGGCGTTTTGGCGCAGCGGCCACCGCGCCGAGGCGGCTCTCGTGCTGGAGTGTGCGTCCCCAGCGGCGCTGCGGTCGGGCAAGGGTGGCGGCTAACTCCTTCATCCAAAACGTGTTGGCCTCTTCGACGTGCGCCAATACTTCGAGAATCGACCATTTCTCCGGCGCGGGTTGAAAGCGCACGGCCGACTCCGACAGGGGTGTGACGATGGCGATCATTTCGTCCAGCAGCTGGTGAATTCGCGTCCGGTATTCCTCAACATGTTCCATTGGGACTCCCTCCTCACACGGATTGCACCTGGTTTCTCAAGGTGCCGAGCTTATCAATGGTGATTTCCACCACGTCTCCGTCTTTCAGGTACTGGGGCGGGTTCATCGCGTCGCCGACGCCGCCAGGAGTGCCGGTGAGGATGATGTCGCCCGCTTCCAGGGTGAGAATCTGCGAAATGTACGAGACCAAGAAGTTGACATTAAACACCAAGGTACGGGTGTTCGCCTTCTGCCGTGTTTCTCCGTTGACAGTGAGGGTGACGCCTAACTCATGCGGATCGCCCACTTCATCCGGGGTGACCAGGTACGGCCCTAACGGCAGGCTGCCGTCCAGATTTTTACCCTGCATCCACTGGATGGTGCGGCGCTGTAGATCGCGGGCGGACACGTCATTGGCGATGGTATAGCCACCCACGTAGTCCAGGGCATCCTCCAGGCGCACATCTTTCGCTTGCCGACCTATCACAAAGGCGAACTCGGCTTCGTAGTCGAGTTTTTCCGTCACAGGCGGCAGGGGAATGGACTCGCCATGGCCGCGTAGGGTATGAGGGAACTTCGCAAACAGGACCGGGTATTTGGGAATCTCTCGCTTCATCTCAAGGATGTGTTCGCGGTAGTTGTGGCCCACGCAGACGATTTTGCTCGGGCGCGTGACGGGGGCCAAGAAATGGGCCGTGGAGAGGGGGATTACCGCACTCTGGAACGCCTGCGGCTGCTCCTTAACCGCAGCCACCAGCGCGGTCAGCCACGACTTCGTGTTGTCGCCACCCTCCAGGTACGCGAGCACCGATTCGGCAGGCTGCCCAGGCAGTGTGAGACCGAGACCGTCGGCGACGCGTTCAGCTCGCGACACATCGAGCAGACGCTCTGTGGATAGGGCAACGGCAAAACGCGCTTGTCCGTTTTCTTTGAACGTTGCCAGCTTCAACTCTGCGCACGCCCCTTTTACTTATTGTGAATGAAGTTATCAATTGTTTAACCTGACTATATCAATCTCGACTGTGTTTGTAAACGGTTGAATTCAGAGACGATTGACAAGTCGGGCGAACAGAACGTAACATGGTTGCGAAATGGTTAATTCGGTTTAATTATCGTAAATATTTTTGGGGTGATGTGAGTGGACGAATCTGGTAAAGTCAAGGATTAGAACCCTTTTAGACGGAGGCGGACGATGTCCAACCGACGTGATATGACTGGACTCGGCATCCAATCCGTGGAAATTGCGATTGACATTTTGAAGCAGATTGGGGCAGCGAACAGGCCGCTCTCCATCACTGAGATCAGCGACTTGTGCGGCATGTCCAAGAGCCATTTGCACCGTTACTTGACCAGCTTGTACCGGACCGGGTTTCTGACGCGGGACGAGGATCTGCGCTACTCGATTGGCCCGGAGCTGATGTCGCTGGGAATGTTGGCGTCCAGCCGTTGGGACATTCGCAGGCTAGCGAAGCCGGCTCTGCTGCGGCTGCGCGAACGCATTAACGAGACGGTGGCGCTCTCGGTATGGACGGAGCGGGGGCCATACTTCCTTCACTGGGAAGAGAGTACGCGCGCCATTAATATCGGCATTCGCATCGGATCTCAGGTGAGTGCGGTAAAGTCGGCCGGGGGCAAGGTGTTTCTCGCCTATTTGCCGCCCGCCCAAACCGAGGCCGTACGTAATCGTGAGCTGGCCGAGTATGGCATGGATGCCGAGGCGTTTGACGCCGAGTTGGCGGAAGTCCGCAGGCTTGGGTACGCCACCACGGTCGAAAGCCTGTTGCCGGGGATTTTAGCTGTCGCCTGCCCGGTGTTTGGGCAAGGCGGGGACGTGGTCGCGGCGATGACGGTCGTGGGAATCTTGGGCGTGTTGGATGGCAGTGAGACGTCACCCGTGGTGAGGGCGTTAAAAGCGGAGTGTCAGCGCCTGTCCCGGGAATTGGGCGGCTGAGGAGACGGCATCTGTCGCATGTGGAGGCCGCCATGTAAACGATTGCGGTGTCGATACGACGCGCCGGCCATATGATGCGGCGGCGCCCCAGAATGCGGTCAGCCATTTGCTGGAACCTTGCACCTATGCTAAGATTTCGCTTTGAACGGATACGACCGTCAAAGTACGTGTCCGGAAAGGAACGGGAGCCCGGCGATAGCCCCGGAAGTTCGGGTTCCTTTCCGGACTACCTCTGAAAGGGGGCAGGTGTGGCATGTCCAACTTCTACCCAGTCAAATTTTCGCCCATCGCCATGGAACGAATTTGGGGCGGGGGTGTGCTCAAGTCCTGGTTTGGCGTGACCACGGAGGCGCCGATTGGGGAGTACTGGGTGGTCTCTGGGCACCCGAATGGCACCAGCGTCGTCACCAACGGTTGGCTCGCTGGCAAGACGCTGGTGGATTTGACCGCCGAGTTCCCGACGGAATACCTGGGCGATTCCCCGCAAGATAGGTTCCCACTGCTCATCAAGTTCTTGGAGGCAAGCACCGATTTATCGGTGCAAATCCATCCGGACGACGAGTACGCCAAGCGCCACGAGGGGGATTTCGGGAAAACGGAGGCTTGGTATGTGCTCAAGTGTCCCGATAGGGCCAGTGTGATGTACGGTCACCGCTTCCAGAACCGGGAGCAGTATCGAGCGGCGGTGCTGGAAGGGCGGGTCAAAGACTTTTTAGAGTATCGGCCGATTCGCCCGGGCGATGTCGTCTACGTCCCATCACGGACGCTGCACGCGCTGCTCGGCGGTACCATGGTCATTGAGGTGCAGCAGACCTCGGACGTCACCTATCGTGTGTACGATTGGGATCGGGTCGGGAAGGACGGCCGGCCGCGGGAACTGCATGTGGAAAGAGCAGCCGACGTGATGATCTATCGGGATGATGCGGACGGGCAGGACCTGCTGGCGCAAAAACGGCACGTGGAAGACGCGACCAAGCGCCGCACCCTGCAACAGGGTAAGGGCTGGACGCTGGAGCGGCTGGTTACGTGTCCGTACTTCACCCTCGACAAGTTGGAGCTGCATCAAGGTTCCGCTAAGTTGAACCCGGGGCGCCCAGGCAACCCCGACATTCTCATCTGTGCGGGTGGTCAGGGGGTGCTGCGTTGGCAGGGCGAAGACATGGACGTGAAGGAAGGGGACACGTTCTTGATTCCCGCCAGTCTTTCTGCCTATGAATTGGCCAGCGATGGGGCGGTCACCCTGCTTCGCACCTACTATTAATCCCTTTTGGGTTGTCCTACGGGATACCAGGCCTTACGTTCAAACACGTCCTGGCTTATGATGGAGCATGGCCTGCGGGACACCGCCCCCTTTAGTGTATGATGCCTCCTCCGAAACGTCCCGCAGGCCGCCTTTGTGCTGGCACAGGGTGCGGCTGCTGTAAAGTCAGAGCCTGCATCAGGTTGGCAAACAAGAGCGCGGTGGTCACCGGACCGACCCCGCCCGGGACGGGTGAGCATGCGGCCACCTTTTGGGCCGCGTCCGGATCGACATCGCCGACGATGCCTTTATCTGGTGCCTCGTTGATGCCGGCGTCAATCACCCAAAGCTTCTCATGGACCATATCCGGCCGAATCAGGCCAGGTTTTCCGACGGCGACAAACAGGATATCCGCTTGACGCGTATGTACCCGCAGGTCGGGCGTGCCGATATGGCAAACCGTGACCGTGGCGCCGCGGCGCAGGAGCAAGTGTAGCAACGGCTGACCGACGGTTTGGCCACAGCCAACGAGCACGGCGTGTTTGCCGGCTAACTTGAATCCATGGTGCTCTGCCAGCCGCACGCACGCCTCTGGGGTGGCTGGATAGATGCCCGGAGTTCCGCTGAGGTTGGCCAGTTTGTTGTGAGGCGTCAGGCCGTCGATGTCTTTGTCCGGGCGGATGGCGCCAATCACGCGGTTGGTGTCCATGGAACGCGGCAGCGGCAGCTCAGTCATGATGCCATGGATATGCGGGTTCTCGTTCAGCTCATGGATGGTGTCAAGTAGCTCATTTTCCGTAGTGTCTGCCGGGAAGCGCAGGACCTCCAGTTCGATGCCAATTCGCTGCGCCGTGCGGCGCTTGGCGTTGGCGTAAAATGCCGATGCTGGGTCTCCTTCAATCAGCAGGGTTACCATCCGCGGTGTGATGCCGCGCGCCTGCCACGCCAACGCCTGTGACCGAACGCCGGTGCGGATCTCCTCTGCCAAACCACGGCCACACAGTTCGATGGTCATCGGTTTGCCCCCCTATGAAAAAGACCGTCTGAGCGAGATACACGTAATCCTAACGTGTTCGCCCAGGCGGTCGGCTGTATTCGTACCACCATACTCCCTTGTGGTGCTCCACATACCGCCAGTCATATGGTGGGGTCGATTCGTTTGTCGTCATGCAGTCCGAGAAGCCGAAGAATCGGTTGACAATCCGTTCGATTGTTCGCTATCCGAAAGATTCTTCAATCCGTTCCCAGCATAGCAAGGGTTGCGGAATTGGTCAAGGTCCATTCGTTGCCAGCCTCGTCGCGGTGACGGGATTCGTGGTATCCTAAGGAAGATGCTGTCGAGATTCGTCGACCGTCGATGCGGCAGAGGGTGGTACGATTCCTGTGGAGTACCTGGTGTTTGTTCGATTTGAGGAGTCCCCAGCGGCAGCGCGCCGGCACGTCGAAGTGGCAGAGAGCGTGGGGCTGGCGAATTATGTGTTGAACTCGCGCTACTATGCACGCCCCGGCGAGGAAACGCCTTGGCTTGAGCAGGCCCTGGAGGAGGCGCGAGGGCGCAACGTGTTCATTGCGCTTTACCGTGGTCGGCCCGTCGGACAGGACTTTGAGGGCAACGCGTTGTTTTACCCGCTGGATTTGGTTTGGTGTAAGGATGACGTAGAGCTGGCCCAGATGATTGGCGTCCCGTGGCCTTCGGCCACCGAATCCGGGACAGCCTCGGCGGACGGTCATTCAGGCCGCGCCTATGCGCGCGAGGATAGTTCGCCTGACCCGGCCAGGCTATCGGATGACCGGAAGGCAGCGGATGAAAGTCGGCGGTGGAAACGGCGGGCATTGCGCACCAAGCCCGATGACGATCCGGACGAGGGTTCACCCCCATGGTCCGAGCCATGGTCCGAGGATACGCGCTGGGTGAGCGTACCCGCCCGGGATCGCGCAACTTCGGGGGATGTGCGCCACGAAGAGAGAACGGCGAAGTCTCCCTCTAGCCACTCCGGGCTGCGGACGTTTGCTTGGTTTGTCGTTTGTCTGGTGGCAGCCTTCCTCGTAGCCTACTTGGGAGCGCGAGCGTTTCTTGGTTGAGTTAAATCGAGACAGCCCCGTCCGGGTGGGACGGGGCTTTGTGCTGAAGAAGAATCCGTTATCGAAGCAACAACGTACGCCGATTGTATGGAGGTCCTGTCTGTAGTTATTGACCACTGGAAGAGGTCGTGCCGTCTGCACTCCCAACTTGTCCGCTCGGGGAGTTCTCGATGCGTCCCACAAAGTGATCTTGCATAATTTGATGCAGCTTGTTCGTGTCCAAAACCACCTGCGAGTTGTAGTTCTTTAAGATGTCGTCGTACATCGTCTGGCTCGTTCCAGGGACTTGGTAATGGTGAATTTCGGTGTTCGGGTTGAAATCGGATTTCACTGCAAGTCCTAGGCTTAAGAAGTCCTCGGTCGACATGTTGGTCGCAATCAGGAATTTGGACATTTCCTTAGCCAGCGTGGGCAAGTGCGTGATTTCCGAGGGGCTCATCGCCTTCTTGGCGATGCCGGCCAGGGCCGCCTGTTGAAGCAACTGACGACCATAGTCCGTACCCGGAACGGAATCGCGTTCGTGCACGACCTCGGCCACGTCTTTTCCCGTCATGTAATGAACACCCTTCGTATACACTTTACCACGGTCCTCAGGATACCACGGGTGTGTGAGTCGGACATCAAACGGCAAAGTCATCGTGATGCCGCCCAAGGCGTTGACCAAATCCTGCAGGCCCCAGTAGTTCGTCTCGGCGTAATAGTTGATGGGCACCCCGGTCAGCTGGCTGACTGCGGCTACCGCCTGCACGATGCCTTCCTTGGTGCCCTGCGTCGACTGCGCGATATATTGGACACTCGTGAGTTTGGTATAACCGTATCCTTGCATATAGACGCGCGTGTCCCGCGGGATACTTAGCATATTGTACTGATGATCCTGTAGGTCGACGTGCACGAGGACCATCGAATCGGTATGGCTTGCCTTCTGACCTGGACGTTGGTCGGAGCCGATGAGCAGAACGTTGAAGACGCCGCTGGGCAGGTTCGTCTCCGTCTGTTGTTCCCCTTTTGGCGTGACGACCGGGAGGTTGCTGAAATGGTTTTCCGGTTTCAATTTATTGTATTCCCACGCAACGACGCCGGCTGCGGCCCCCAAGATGACCGCTATGGACAAAAGCGTGTTACGTAACACATGCCGTTTCTTATGCGGCTTTTGCGGCGTACGGTGGGTGCTCCTCTGATTGGCCATATTTCCCCCTCAACCTATCAAAATTGATAAACCTCTTCACGAATCGACAGAAATTGTGCGAAAGCATCCGAAACTTCACAGATGACCACCGTGAGTTACAAGGCTAGACATACTCTATCATGGCCGGGAATGGATTGCTATAGGGGGCGCTGTACGTATCTGACAATTTTAAGGACATGCGTCTTTATGGATACGTGCGCCAGGAGCGCGGGGGTATGGATGTGGAAATTTCGGGAAGTCTATGGGTGAGGTGGTGAACATGCGTCGTCCATCGACTCTGGCGCGATTGACTTTGGGCGCACTGGCTCTGACGGCTGTGGGGATGTCCCCGCTGGCTGCCCCGCGGGCACAAGCGTCCCCGCGGGCGATTCAAATTTCTATCACAGACCATGGCTTTCGACCGTCCAATATTGTGGTAGCGCTCAACCAGCCCCTGCAGATCCGGGTGGTCAACGTGGGGAAGAAGCAGCATGAGTTTTCGATTCCCTACTATCGGATTTACACGGAGAACTTGGCTCCCGGACAGGTGTCGACGATTGGTTTTGCCCCCTGGACGAGCGGACGGTTTGAATACATTTCCGATCCGGCCGGGGTCGACCGGCCGGAGTTTACCGGCTGGATGATGGTCATCGATACAAGCCAGCGCTTGAAGTAGCGTGCGGATCGGCTTGTCGTCGCGCTCATTCCACCGCCGGTCTCGCAGGTTTCGGACGGGGCGCACGGGTGTTCGAAATGCGGATGCGCCCCAGGAACAACGCGCACACCGTGCCGAGCAGCACAAACACCAGGCCCCACAGAAACACGCTGTGCAGGGAATCGACCAGAGACGATTTGAGCACCGGAAGAATTTGCGTCTTCACGGCGGCCGGCATCTTGCTCATCGCTGTCGGGCTGAGCAAAGAGGAATACAGCCCCTGCGCGTTGGTTTTGATCATCGACTGGAGTTGCTGCAGCATCGGATTGCCCCCCGCGTGCTGTAAAAACGGGGCCAACTGGTCCTGCAGCAGGGTGCTGGAACGGGCGTTGAGCACCGCTCCCAGGATGGTCATGCCAAAGGTGCCGCCAATCTGCCGGAAAAACTGGCTCGACGAGGTGACGACCCCGAGTTCTTGCTTCGGGAAAGTCTCCTGCAGCGCAATGGTCAAAAGCGGCATGACCAGTCCCATGCCAAGTCCGAGGATGACCATGAACAAACTGACGGTCAGGCTGGATGTATGGACAGTCAGCTGCGTCAGCAGGCCAAACGCGACCGCCATCACCAGCATCCCGGCCAGCGTCTGCGCGCGTACCCCAATCTTTACGACCAGGCGACCGCCTACAATGCTGCCAATCATCACCGTGAACATCATGGGCGTCATCGCGGTCCCGGACGCGGATGGACTGACGCCGATAATTCCCTGCAAGAACAGCGGGATGAACATAATCGATCCAAACATGCCCACGCTCATCAGGAAGCCTACGCCGTTGATAAGGACGAAGGTTCGGTTGTGAAACAGGCGCATCGGCAAAATGGGCTCGGCGACCTTTGTCTCTATCCAGACAAACGCGCCCAGAGACACGAGAGCCAGGGCGAACAGGCCAAGGATTTCCCCAGATGTCCAAGGGGCGTCCTTGCCGCCGAAGGTGAGGGCCAACAGCAGGCTGACCACCCCCACAATTAAGGTGAAGATGCCGCCCAAGTCGAATTGCACCTTGCCGTGGCGTTCGTGCCCCGATAGGCCGAGCGAGATGAAAATGACGGCGAGGAGTGCAATCGGCAGATTGATATAGAACACCCAACGCCAGTTGAGCGCGTCGACAATCCAGCCTCCAATCTGCGGTCCGACGATGGACGAGAGGCCAAAGATGGCGCCAAAAACGCCTTGCCACTTGGCCCGCTCCGATCCCGTGAATAAATCGCCGATGATGACCATGGCCATTGGCATCATGATGCCGCCGCCGATGCCTTGAAATCCGCGGAAGAGAATTAACTCGTTCATCGTCTGGGCCATGCCACAGAGGGCGGACCCAATCATAAATAGAATTAACCCCGCCACGTAGACCAGCCGACGGCCAAGCAAATCCGCCAGCTTTCCGGCGATGGGGACGACGGTTGTGGACGTGAGCATGTAGGCCGTCGTGAGCCAGGTCATGTAGGCGAGTCCTCCCAAATCGCCCACAATCCGTGGCATCGCGGTGCCGACGATGGTTTGGTCCAAAGCCCCGAATAGCATCGCGATAATCAACCCGGTGATGAGCATTCCACGATGCTTCACGGAACTCGGTGCGGCAGCCGCAGGTTGCACCGCTTCGTTCTCCACAGCACTTCCCTCCACTTCGTCACGTGTACGATATGGAATTAATTCGTAAATGAAATATTTTAGTTAAATAATTGTTTGCGACCATGACGATACTATGCCACACCTGAAGTCGCACGTCAACAGGTGTTTTCTTTACAATTGGAGGAGATTGCCCATCACGCCGCGAATAGTCTGAACGAGCGCGAACCGGTGGATGGGGTGGCGGAGTGGACACGCGCATGGAACATGGTTTGTTTGAAATTCTCTTACAGCAAATCGACGACGCAGTGCAAGAGTATTGGCGCCAACATGGGAAATACCCGCGGACGGTCGTCTTGCCGCGTGGGCAGTACATCCTTCTGGAGGACTACTGTCGCGAGCGGGAGACGGCGCGGCTCACCGAGGCGATGGTGCGTCTTGCGTGCGAGAGCGGGGCGGAGCGCGCGGTCTGGCAGCGGCAAAAGCAAGCGGCCGGGGCTGCGTTGGAACGATTGCGACGGCAAGGGATTACCGAACTCATCTGCAGCTACGGCCCCCTGTCGGTCCGTGTCGATCCAGCGCGGGACGACCTGAGTGTGGAATGAGCGAAACGGATGGGCGAAACGGCCGCCGAGCGTCCAATCGCGACAAACGGCTTACATCACGGGAAACATTCCTACAATTTGCGCAGGTGCACCCGTTGAACCGTGTGCCCCGGTCCTTTTTCCAGCACCAGGTCGGCGCGGGCCTTGGTCGGGGCGATGTTTTCGTAGAGGTTTGGTTCGTTAATCTCATGCCAGATTTGCCGAGCCATAGCCTCGGCTTCTGCATCCGACAAGGTCGCGTAGCGATGGAAATAGGAGTTTTCATCGCGGAAAGTCGTCCTGCGCAGGGTTTGGAACCGTTCGACGTACCACTCCTCAATGTCGTGTACATCCGCGTCTACATAGATAGAGAAGTCGAAAAAGTCGGAAATGAACACGCGAGGACCGTGCCTACCGTCGGAGGTGCCGGTCTGCAAGACGTTCAATCCCTCGAGAATGACGATATCGGGCTGACGAATAACCTCGTACTCTCCCGGAACAATATCATAAGTTAGATGGGAATACACGGGCGCCGTCACTTCCGGTTTGCCGGACTTGACGTCGGCGACAAACTTGAGCAAGCGGCGAATATCGTAGCTTTCTGGGAACCCTTTGCGGCTCATCAGGCCGCGTGCTTCCAGCACTCGGTTCGGGTAGAGAAACCCGTCGGTGGTGACCAAGTCGACCTTGGGGTGATTGGGCCAGCGCTTGAGCAGAGCCTGGATGATGCGCGCAGTGGTGCTCTTGCCAACGGCGACGCTGCCGGCGATGCCGATGATGTACGGGACTTCTGCGCTCGTATTGTTCAAAAAGGCGCGTGTCGCCTGGTACAGTTCCTGGCGGTTGGCCACGTACAGATTCAAAAGGCGCGAGAGCGGCAAGTACACGGCTTCCACTTCCGCTAAGGAGATGTTTTCGTTGATGCCGCGCAGCTTCGCAAGCTCCTCCTCGGTCAACGGCAACGGGGTAGTGTCGCGCAGGCGTGCCCATTCGTCCCGTTCCAAGGTGATATACGGTGAAAAGCCGATACGTGAACTAAGAATTCCCATGGGCTCTCGTGCTCCCATCTCAACGTGCATGGTCGACCTGCCTCCCTAAGGCTACCAGCGCTCGGCGCTTTGGCGTGGTCACTGCTTCATCTTGCCCTGATATGGCCGAAGATGCAAGCCAGAAATCGCGGTAAACGGTAAAAAACTTGAGGTGTTTGTCCGCAAAGGGTCAGGGCTCTTCCTTTCCGGACACGCACTTACTGGACGGCCGCAGTTCCCGCCCCCATTTTCATCCGCTAGAATAGGGACGGAGCAAACCTGATTTCTGGCAAAGGAAGTGGACACCCTGAAGGTACTGGTCACTGGGGGAGCCGGGTTTATCGGATCGAACGTCGTGGACGCCCTTCTTAAAGCAGGTCATGCGGTAGTGGTTCTGGACAACCTGTCCACCGGGCGCAAAGAGCACCTGTCAGACGGAGTCGAATTCTATCAGGCCGACTTGGTCACGGATGACCTGACGGCCATCCTCAAGCGTGAGAGCCCGCAGGTTGTCATTCACCACGCGGCGCAAATCAGCGTTCCCTTGTCGATGGACAACCCTGTCTTCGACGCCAAAGTCAACGTATTGGGCACCCTGCGCCTGCTTGAGGCCTGTTCGGAAGCCGGGGTGGAAAAGCTGATCTACGCCTCGGCCTCGTCTGCAGCCATCTATGGCAACCCGGAATACCTGCCGGTCGATGAGCAGCATCCGATTCGGCCGATTTCGCCCTACGGAGCCTCCAAGTATACGCCCGAGTTGTACATTCGCCTGTGGGCGGAGACGTCTGGTCTGCGTTACACCATTTTGCGTTATGCGAATGTCTACGGGATGCGTCAAGACCCGAAAGGCGAAGGCGGGGTGGTGTCCGTGTTTGTCGATGCACTGCTGTCCGGGCGGCGGCCAGTCATTTTTGGAGACGGTGAACAAACCCGCGACTTCATCTTTGTCAAGGATGTGGCGGCGGCCAATGTGGCGGCCTTGACGCGCGGCGACGGAGGCACGTTCAACATCAGCCGCTGCGAGCGTGTGAGCATCAATCAGCTGTTGCATACCATGGGTCAGGTGTTGGGACGCCCGGTCGAAGCGGACTACGGCCCGCCGCGGCCTGGGGACATTCTTCACAGCTCATTGGCCAATCAGGCCGCGCGGAAGGGGCTGGGGTGGGAACCCCAGTACACCCTGGAGGCGGGATTGGCCGAAACGTTTGCATACTATCAACCGCAGTATGGCATGCGCTAGCCTGTCAATGCGACTGTTCCGGCTGCTGGTAGGCGTTCGACTCCTTCCAGTTGGCCGGAATGGACGTGTTTTGCCAGTCTTTCTTCGGGATGAACGGGGCGTGCCGTTCTGCGAAGTACGTGTCGAGGAGCTTGCGTGCCACCGGCCCCGCCGCGTCAGCGCCGTAGCCTGCGCCGGGAATCATGACCGCGACCGCGACTTGCGGGTTATTATACGGAGCGTAGGCGATAAACACCGAGTTGTCCACTTGTCTGCCATTGATAGTGATTTGCGCCGTTCCCGTTTTGCCGGCCGCTTTGTAGGGCGCGTTGTGAAACACGGAGTAGGCGGTCCCGCCCGGGCTGTTCAGAGCCCCTAACATCCCTTCCTGCGCAATTTGCAGGTATTGTGGTTTGATTTTCATCGTCGATTCGACGTGCGGTTTAACCACCTGGAGTGGTTTCAGGTTTTTCGGAAGCGTTTTTTTCATCACGGGCGGGTAGACCGCCTTGAGCAAGTGCGGCTGGATACGCTTTCCGCCGTTGGCCAGCATCGCCGCGTACTGCACGAGTTGGATGGGTGTGTACTGCTGCAGCTGTCCCATGCCGATGAACGCCGCATCCACCGGCACAGCCGGGATGTTCACGCGGCCCTGTTGTTTCAGGGTTTTGGCGATTTCTGGTGGCTGTACGGACTTGACCTGTTGATTCCGGTCCTTGCTCAACACGTCGACCCACCAATTGCCCATGTCTTCGCCCGGCAAGTCGATGCCCGTCTTCGGTCCGAGACCAAACGCCCATTCTCCCATCATCAGCTTGACATACCCTTGCCAGAAGTCGGTCTTCGCCCACTCGTAAAGCCCTTTGCCATCGGCCGGGGCGCCGCCGTTATGCTCTGTGGAGCCAAACCACTTGGCAAAGTGTAAACCGACTTCGTAGAAGTACGTATCACACGATTCCGCAATCGCCTTGATGGGGGTGACCACGCCATGATAGGCGTCATCATGCGCGTGGTATGTGGCCACATTGATGTATGGAGAATCGACAATCGTGGTCAACGGCGTGATGATGCCGTTCTCCAGGGCGAGAATCAGGTTACCCGGCTTGACGGTCGATCCGACCGTCTGTGGTCCCTGGATGACGTGGTTCATGAGGGCGTTTGAGTTATGAATGTATTTTTGGTGCTTTAGGTAGCCCCCGTTGCCCGGCGTGTACCAGTTCGGGTCGAAATAGGGATAGCTGGCCATGGCCAGGACGCTGCCATCGTGGACATCCATCATGACCGCAGCCGCGAATGGAATGTGACTCGGGTTTTTGGCGTGCTGCACTTGGTCGTAGAGGGCCTCTTGCGCCACTGCCTGCAGGTGGCCGTCCAACGTCAGCTGCAGCGTCTTCCCTGGCGTCGGCGGAGGGTTGAAGCCAAGCTGCTGCTGGGTGTCGCCGGAGGCGTCCACAAGCACATCCTCCTGCCCGACTTTCCCTTGCAAAAGTCGTTCATACTGGTATTCGATGCCGGCGCGCCCCACCTTTTGCGTCAGAATGTACTTAGGGCCGCCGTCCTTCGGATGGAGATACGCATCTTTATCGTCGGCTGTGATGGCCCCCGTATAACCGAGCACGTGTCCGGCCAAATCCCCATTGGGGTATTCCCGTTTTCCGTCAGACTGAATGGTGATGCCGGGTAGAGACGACAGATGCTCTTCGATGAAGGACAGCTGTTTTTGGCTGATGTTCTTGAACAGCGTGATTTCAGCCAGTCTGTCTTTTGCTGGAACGCCTTTTTGCGCCATCTGGTTTTCCAACTTGCGGGCATTGACGTGAAAGACAGGCGCCAATTCTTGAGCCATGTTATGAAAGTTCTGTTTGGTATCCGAGAAGATCTGTAGACTGACGGAATAGGACGGTTTGTTATACGCCAATAGTTGGCCGTTGGCATCGAAGATCCAGCCGCGTGACGGTAAAACGTTCAGCTTCTGAACCGCCACCATGGCAGCCTGTTTATGGAACGATGCCCCTTCGTTAATCTGTACAAAACCGAGGCGGACAATGAGACTACCCATGGCCACAAAGACAACCCCATAGACAAAGTTGACACGGGCAAAGTGTGGTCGGCGCTTGCGTTGGCTTTGGTCTTCCTCGATGGGTGGTCGTTCGTTGTTCGTTTGTGGCGCGCGCCTGCGCACAGGTCCCCGTCGCTTTTTGCGGGGGAGGAACCATGAGCGGGATCGACGTGGCACGGTATTCCCCCTTCCCCATGTAGACACTTTTAGATCGGACGACGTGACAAATTATGATGGAATCTATGCGTATCATACCATTTCTCAAAAACTTTGTCCGTTGCGTGGCGAGGGATGGGGGATGAGAGGAGAAAAACCGGAGCGGGCTTACTTGGCCTGCTCCGGTTCCTGATAGGCAGGGGACTGTTTCCAGTTGGCCGGAATGGATGTGCTCTGCCAGTCTTTTTTCGGGAAGAACTGGTGGTGTTCCTGAAAATAGGTGTCCATGATTTGCCGCGCCACCGGGGCTGCAGTGTCGGCGCCGTAGCCAGCGCCGGGCACCATGACGACGACCGCAATTTGCGGGTTGTTGTAGGGCGCATATCCGATAAAGACGGAGTTGTCCATGCGCTTGTTTTGCAGGGTGATTTCCGCGGTACCGGTTTTGCCGGCAGCCACATATGGCGCGTCCTTAAACACCGTGTACGCCGTTCCGCCTGGGGTGTTGCAGGTACCACGCATCCCTTCCTGGGCCAGTTTTAGGAACTGGGGATTGAGGTGCAGGTTGGCTTGCACCTTTGGCTTAACCGTTTCAATCGGCTTCGTGTTTTTCGACAGGTGCTGCTGCATCGTCGGGTTATAGACCGCCTGCAAGAGGTGCGGCTGAAGGCGTTTGCCGCCGTCTGCGATGGTCGCGACGTATTGAGCCAGCTCAATCGGCGTAAACTGCTGCATCTGGCCAATCGCGGCCCAGGCTAAGTCGGGTGGCGCAGCGAGCAGGTTGACCTTGCCGTTCTGCTTAAACTGGTTGGCAATCTTGTTGAGGTTGATGTACTGCGGGTAACCGGTCTCAAAGTTGTCAATCCAGGCCCGACCGGCGACTTCACCCGGCAAGTCGATGCCAGTCAACTGTCCCAGACCAAACCGCCACTCGCCTTCCAAGAGACGGATATACCCTTTCCAAAAGTCCGTTTCCTGCCAGCGAGTTAAACTCTCACCACCGGCGGGATGACCAGGACTGGACATGGTCGATCCGACCCAACCGCTGAGGGCGAGTCCGACGCGGTAAAAGAACACGTCGCACGACTCTGCTATCGCTTTGATGGGATTGACCCAGCCGTGGGAGGCATCGTCCTTGATGATTTTATTGGCGACATCCAGATACGGGACGTCCGCCCAGCCGGTCGCCGCTGAGATGACGCCAGCCTCCAAGCCGGTGATAAGGTTAGCCGGTTTGACGGTCGATCCCGGTGGCTGCGGGCTGGCGATGGCGGTGTTCATCTGCGCCAAGGTGTTCTTCAGGTAGTGGCTGTGCTTCGCGTAACCGCCGTTGCCCGGCGTGTACCAGTTCGGATCGAAATACGGGTAGCTGACCATGGCCAGTACCCCGCCGGTCTTGACGTCGAGGACGACGGCGGACGCCATGTTGATATCGTTAGCGTATTTGGAGTGCTTGACCTCATTCAACACCGCTTCCTGGGCCATGGCCTGCAAGTGTCCGTCCAGGGTTAGCTGCAGATACTTGCCCGGGACCGGCTCGGGGTCGAAACCGACCTCTTTCTGCGACTTATCTTTCTTATTGACGGAGACAATCTGTTCACCCACTTGGCCCTGAAGCAGTTTCTCGTATTGTTTTTCGAGTCCTGTCAGGCCAACATACTGGGTCATCTTGTACTTGATGCCGTTGTACTGCCCGCTTAGGTAGGCCTTGAGGGCCGTTTTCGGAATTTGTCCGGTGTACCCGAGGACCTGTCCGGCTAAGTCTCCGTACGGATACGTCCGTTGACCGTTGGTCTGAATCGAGATACCGGGCAGCTGGGTCTGGTGTTCCTGAATGAACGCCAGTTGGCTGTCGTCAATTTTCTTGAACAAGGTGATATCTTGGTATTGTTCATTCTGATACTTCATCATGTGCGCCAGCTTCTGCCATTTCATATGGAAGGCCGGCGCCAACAGCTGTGCCATCTGGTCGAAATCCTGCTGGCCGTTCCCGAAACGGGTCAACGTCACGCTGTAGGTGGGCTGGTCGTAGGCCAAGAGATTTCCGTTGCTGTCATAAATCCACCCGCGTGGGGGGAGCACGGGAACCCGGTTGAGGGCGGCGGTGGCCGCCTGCTGGCGGAACGACTGGCCTTCGTTAATCTGGACATAGCCTAGCCGCAAGACAAGGGAAGCCATGGCCACAAAGATGACCCCGTATACGAAGTTGACACGGAACCCGTGTGGGCGTTCTTGCTGCTCAGGCCCCATGCTGTCTTCCGGCGGGTGGCGTCGCTTGCGGGTCTGTCGGCCGGATTTCATCCATAGGCGCATCTTGCGGCTCATCCCAATTCTCCTCCCGTATCCATGTACCATTGTCCATCATAGCATCAACAATGGCCGACAGAGTTGACACATCTGCGACAGGTCTGTGTCGGTTAATGTCCCTTGGAAACAGTGGGAGCATGCGGTAGTTGGAGCGAGCCCGTGCACTTGGGCAGCGGTCGTTCACCGCGCGGCGGCCGTGCGCGGATGGGTCTCGCCGTGAAGGGGTTTTCGGATTAAGATAGAATTATCTTATTTTCATAGAAAGATTGTCTGGAAAGGTCTTTCTGGACCTCGAACTCGAAACTAGGAACTTCGCATAGCCGGGCGGATCGGCCATGCTTGAGCATCCGCCATACGGGCTTGTGGAAAGGAGCCGACGATGTCCGCCATTTCCGATTGCCGTAGTCAGTTTCCCGCCCTTGCACGCACTGTGAACGGTCTGCCTGTGGCCTACCTCGACGGTCCCGGCGGTACGCAGGTGCCCCAGTCGGTCATCGACGCGATGGTCCACTACTACGAGACCAGCAACGCCAACACGCACGGCGCGTTTGCGGCCAGCCGCGAGACCGATGCCGTGATTTATCGGGCTCGTCGGCAGATGGCGGCGCTGCTTGGGGCCGAGGGGCCGGACACGATTTCTTTTGGCGCCAACATGACGAGCCTCAACTTTGCCCTTGCCCGGGCGGTGTCGCGCGTCATTCAGCCAGGGGATGAAATCGTTGTCACGGATTTGGACCATGATGCAAACGTCGCCCCATGGTTGACGCTGGAGGCGCAAGGCGCGGTGATTCGCCGCGTCCCAGTGCGGCCGGACGCGACTCTGGACATGGACGTCTTCGCCAACCTCATTCAGCCGCGGACGCGCCTGGTCGCGGTGGGATACGCCTCGAACGCTGTGGGCACGGTCAACGACGTAGCCCGCATCCGTGAATGGACGCGCCAGGTGGGGGCGTGGCTGGTGGTGGACGCGGTACACTTTGTCCCGCACGCGGTGGTCGACGTGTCTTCGCTTCAGCCCGATTTTCTGCTCTGCTCCGCGTACAAGTTTTTTGGCCCGCATGTGGGCGTACTCTACGCGCGGCCGGGATTGCTGGACACGCTGCCGACGGACAAGGTGCGGCCGCAGCGGAACGAGGCCCCGTACCGGATAGAGACGGGGACCTTGAACCACGCCGCACTGGCGGGGGTCAGCGCGGCGGTCGACTTCATCGCGAGCCTAGCACCGGATACCGCGGGCTCGTTGCGATCCCGCCTGGTGAACGCGATGGAGGCGGTGTATGCGTACGAACACCGGTTGGCCAAGCGGCTGTACGATGGGCTGCTGCAGCAATCCGGGGTGCGGGTGTACGGGCCGCCGGTGGCGGAGGGCCTGCGTGCGCCCACCGTCTCCTTCACGGTGGACGGCGCGCACCCGGATGCGGTGGCTCGGCACCTGGCAGAGCGGGCCATCTCGGTCTGGTCGGGGGATTTCTACGCGGTGACGGTGGTTCAGCAGTTGGGCCTGGCTGAATCGGGTGGTCTGGTCCGCGTCGGGTTTGCCCCGTACAACACGGAAGATGAGGTGGATAGGACGCTCGCGGCTGTGGCTGAGCTGTGACTACGCCTTCTGCTTGGCCCGCGACCAGGGCAGGGAGAACCGCCGTCGCTTGGGCGGAGTGGGGGGCACCGGTTGGCATGCCTCGCCTTGCCAGATGGCGTCCGCATTGGCAATGAGAGCCTCGCATACCACATCGCCCAGCTCACCGCGGACAGCCGCGTACGCGTCCGCCAATAGGGGAGCGCGAACGTGCGGATCGTGCGCGTCGGAGGCAATCACAGCCGCATGGCCGGCGCGCAGGATGTCCCAGGCCAACTCGTCCGCCTTGTGCCGGCGCTCTGGCGGCGTGGTCAGGCAGGCGGCGGTCAACTGCAGGAGCAGGCCAGCGTCGAGTAAAGTATGGATGATATCCGGCCGCTTCTGAACGGCCAGGTTCCGCTCTGGGTGGGCCATGATAGGCTGATACCCGCGCACTGTCAGTTCGTAGACCCAGTTCAGTGCCTCGTCCGGGATGTTGGTGCTTGGGAACTCCACCAGTACGTAGCGGGTGTTGCCCAGCGTCGGGACGCGCCCCTCGCGAATAGCGTCCGCTATCCCGTTGGCCAGTCGTACTTCCGCCCCTGGCGCCAGCTCGGGATAGCCAGGCTGGGCGGTAAGTCCCGTCGCCTGCCCTTGCGCTATCTGGTCGGCCATGACCATCTCCGTGGGCGCAACCTCTCGGTTGGCCAGGTCATCCTCTGGGGCGACCGGCGTTGTTGCGCGGGCCTCCTGTAGCGCCTGGTAGGCCGCGGCAAGCTGCGCCAGGTCCACCTGGAAGTGCGGGCTAAGGTAGTGGGAAGTACAAAAGACACGGCTCACCTGCCGATTGGCAAAGGTTTGCAGAAGGCGCAGGCTGGCTGCCATATCCGGTGGGCCGTCGTCGAGTCCGGGCAGAACGTGGGCGTGAATGTCGGTGTAGCCGTCTCTTTGCATCGCCATCCATCCTCCTTGTCTCTCAATGTACCATACCTTCTATATCTGACGAATGTGGTTGAAACTTGTGGATCTCCCCGGACGCGGGCTGGGGAGGACGGCTGGCTAGTCAGAAAAATACCGAAACCGATATAATGAATAGAAATGGAAAGCATAAGGGTGCCAAGGCCGGAACTTGGAATGGACGGGTTCCACATGGAAAAAGGGGGCGTGCACCGTGGCGGTAGTCTTGCAGGACCTAGATCACCTTGTGGAAACGGTTACGAGCGATGTGGTGCGTTGGCGTCGACACTTGCATCAACACCCAGAGCTTTCATACGAGGAACGAAAGACGGCCCAGTTTGTCTATCACACCCTGCAGGCGTTCGGCGGGTTTGAACTTTCCCGCCCGACGCGCACCAGCGTCGTGGCCCGCCTCATCGGCTTGCAGCCGGGCGGGGTGGTGGCGCTGCGGGCGGATATGGACGCGTTGCCGATTCAAGAGGAAAACGAGTTCGAGTTTGTCTCGCAAAACCCGGGCGTGATGCACGCCTGCGGTCACGACGGCCATACCGCCGCGCTGCTCGCGGTGGCAAAAATCCTCAGCCGCATGCGCGACGAGGTCCCGGGCGAGATTCGCTTCATCTTCCAGCACGCGGAGGAAGTCTTCCCGGGCGGCGCCCAGGAACTGGTCGACCTCGGAGTGTTGGAAGGGGTCGATGCGGTGCTCGGCCTGCACCTGTGGGCTCCGTTACCGGTGGGGCAGATTGCGGTGAAATCCGGCCACCTGATGGCCGCGCCCGATACGTTCTACCTCACCATCCGCGGCCAGGGCGGGCACGCCGCACAGCCGCACCTGACGGTGGATCCGATTACGATTGCCGCTCAGGTCATCACCAACCTGCAGCACGTGGCCTCCCGCTATAACGATCCGCTCGAACCCCTGGTTCTCTCGGTCACACAGATTTCGGGTGGCACGGCGACGAACGTGATTCCGAATCAGGTCGAGATGAGTGGAACCGTGCGCAGTTTCAAACAGGACCTGCGAGAGACCGTGCCGGTCTGGATGGAGCGGATTGTCCGCGGGGTCACGGAGGCGCACGGAGCGGCCTACGAGTTTCGCTACGAATACGGGTATCGGCCGGTGGTCAACGATGAACGGCTCACCCAGACGCTCCGTCAGACCCTGTTGCGCGTGTTCGGGCCGAGCGTAGTGGTGGAAGCGATTCCGACCATGGGCGGCGAGGACTTTTCAGCTTATCAGCAAGCCGCGCCGGGCACGTTCTTCTTTGTTGGCGCGGGCAATCCCGACAAAGGGATTACGTATCCGCACCACCACGCCCGTTTCACCGTCGATGAGGCGGCGCTTCCCATCGCGGTCAAGGCGATGCTGGCCGGCGCGCTGCGAGCCGCCGGGGCGTTTGCGGCGGATCGTTAAGGGCTTTGCTAGAGAACGGATCAATATACGGGATCTGACATCATTCGCCAAAATTAAATTACAAGATTCTACAAACTTCCCTATGGCATAGAGAGGCATCCCACTGGTAAAATGATCGCGATTCGCGCTTGCGTACGAAAACGGGGTAAGGGACAGTCTGGGCGCTGTCCGTCATAAACGGGGGCCTGGTCGCCAAAGGCGACCGTATAGGCGGGCGATAGCCTGGCAACCGCCTAGGTCTTAGGCCGGCGACAGCCCGTAACCCGAATCGAGAGAAGACGAGCACGTCCTAGGGGATCGAGGGGAAACGGCCACCATGACAGAAAAGGCGTATTACTACTTTTGCAAGTCCTGCGGTGCGGACACGGCGTCTTATGAAATGTACGCGGCTTGTCCGTATTGCCACGCCACCCGGCGCGAACTGCAGCTGGTCGGGGAGTGTACGAGCGACGAGGAACGGGAGGAGATGATCCGCCGTATCCAGTCGCTGCGGATGAACTGGTTGGAAGAGCACGGTGGCGCGCAGCCTGGGGAAAGGCGCCGGCGCGGCTGGTTTTTCCGCAAGTGAGGCCGCAGGGTAAACCGAGGAGGGCGCGCTGTTGATCTTGTTGATGCATAAAACAGGCATTGAGGATACCCAGGTGCTCCGCCTGCGCCAGCAGACGGGGCAAGAGGTGGTTGTCTGCCACCGAAAGGACGTGACACCGGAGGACCTGGAGCGGGCGGACGTCATCATCACCCACCAGTTGACCGTGGAACACCTGGCCCAGGCAGCGCGTTTGAGCTGGGTGCACGTGCTCAGCGCGGGGATTGATCACCTACCCCTTTCGGCGCTGGCGGAACGAGGGCTGGTCCTGACCAACTCCAGCGGCATACACGCCATTCCGATGGCCGAGCAGATTCTCGGCATGATGCTGATGTTTACCCGCCGTCTGCACACCGACCTGCGGAGCCAGTTGCGGCACGAATGGCTGCGCGGCCGGGAAGGGCTGGGCGAATTATACGGCCAGACCCTGACCATCGTCGGCGCCGGCCGCATCGGTCAAGAGGTAGCGCGCAAGGCCAAGGCTTTTGATATGCGCGTCATTGGCGTTAAGCGGCGGGTCGAACCGCTGTCCTGGTTTGATGAGGTGGTGGCATCGGCCAGGCTGGATGACGTCCTTCCGGAAAGTGATTTCGTGTTGTTACTCTTGCCTCTCACAGAAGACACCCATCACCTTATCGGCGCCAGGCAGCTGGAAAAGATGAAGTCTTCGGCCATCTTGCTCAACTTTGGGCGCGGGGACGTCGTGGATGAGTCGGCATTGATTCGGGCCTTGGCAAAGGGGCACATCGCCGGGGCAGCACTCGATGTGTTTCACACCGAGCCTTTGCCGCCTGACAGCCCACTGTGGGACTTGGACAACGTGCTCATCTCTCCGCACAAGTCTGGCATTTCCAATCGGTATTACCAGCGCGCGCTCGACTGTTTCCTCCGTAACTTTCGCGCCCGACAGGCCGGACGGCCGATGCCCAACCGGGTGGATATCGCCCGCGGGTATTAGGGTGCCTGGATAACCTGAATCCGTCGCCGGGCGCAAAGCCGGCGAGGCGGTCAGTCGAACGTCACACCGTCTTCCGTCACATCCATCTGCAGATTGTCAATCAAGCGCGTCTTGCCCACATACGCGGCCACAGCCAACAGAACCCGGCCTGACAAGCGTTCAATCGGCTTTAGGTCGGTTAGGGAGACAATCTCCGCGTAGTCGAGGGTCACCCCCGGCTCGGCGCTGATGCGCGCTTGCACCATCTGGCGGATCTTGTCGGCGCATCGTTCGCCCGCTTCAATCTTGGCTTTTGCCTCCATCAGGGCACGGTACAGCACGGTCGCGTGCGGCCGCTCCTCGGCCGTCAGATACACGTTGCGCGAACTCTTGGCCAAGCCGTCCGCCTCACGGACGATGGGGACCGTGACAATTTCGACGGGTATATTCAGGTCGTCGACCATGCGGGCGATGATGGCCGCCTGCTGCGCGTCCTTCTTGCCAAAGTACGCTTTGTCCGGCTGCACGATGTGAAACAGCTTCGAGACGACGGTGGCCACGCCGCGAAAGTGGCCTGGCCGCGAGCGGCCGCATAAGGTTTCGCTCATCCCCGGCAGTTCAATCACGGTCTTAAGCGGCCGCGGGTACATCTCCTCGACGCTGGGGAGAAACACAACGTCGCACTGGTGTTCCGCCAGCAGGGTCTTGTCCCGCTCTGTATCGCGCGGGTAGCGGGCGAAATCTTCGTTGGGCCCGAACTGCAGCGGGTTGACAAAGATGCTGACGACCACGAGGTCGTTTTCACGCCGCGCTGTGTCGACGAGGCGCAGGTGTCCTTCGTGTAAGTACCCCATCGTCGGGACAAGCCCCACGCTTTTGCCTTGCCGCTTGGCGTTCGCCACAATCGTTCGCATGTCTGCAATGGTTTCAATCGTCTGCATGGTATGTAGGCACCTCTTATTTGTTCTGCCACTTGTCCGCCCACTCGGCGCGTTCTTCTGGCTTTAGGTGTATCGTTTGTTCTGGACCGGGGAACTGTCCGTTGGCCACCTCTCGCACGTACGCCGCGGCGGCGTTTTTGATGGTGCTGGCCAAGTCGGCAAACCGCTTGTTGTGTTTGGGAATGTACCCGGTCGTGTAGCCCATCATGTCGTGGAAGACCAACACCTGGCCGTCACAGTGTGGACCCGCCCCGATGCCGATGGTAGGAATGGTCAAGCGCGCTGACACCACCTCGGCCACCTCGTCCGGGACCATCTCGAGCACGACAGCAAACGCCCCGGCCTCCTCAAGCGCGATGGCGTCGTCCACGAGTCGCTTGGCGGCAGCGGCTGTCCGCCCCTGCACCGCAAACCCACCCA
This sequence comes from Alicyclobacillus herbarius DSM 13609, assembly GCF_000430585.1. Lineage (GTDB taxonomy): Bacteria > Bacillota > Bacilli > Alicyclobacillales > Alicyclobacillaceae > Alicyclobacillus_G > Alicyclobacillus_G herbarius. Next base: position 111,827 of record NZ_AUMH01000006.1, on the reverse strand, counting down.
ATGCGTGCACCGACTGCGGGGTAAGTCCAATGTGCCCCATGACGGGTACACCGGCGTTGACCAGCCGCTCAACCGTCTCGGCTAAGAACGCGCCGCCTTCCAGTTTGACCGCCTGCGCGCCGCCTTCGCGCATCAGACGGCCGGCGCTCATCAAGGCCTGCTCCGTCGACGCCTGGTAGGTCATGAAGGGCAGGTCAGCGATAATCAGCGGCCGCGTGACCCCGCGCGCCACCAGTTTCGTGTGATAGATAATGTCGTCCAGGGTGACGGGCAGGGTGGTCGTGTTTCCCTGCACGACCATCCCCAGCGAGTCCCCAACCAACAGCGCGTGCACGCCCGCCTCTTCCAAAAGCCGCGCGGATGGGTAGTCATACGCCGTGACGACGGCAATCTTTTCCCCATTTTGTTTCATCTTCAGGAACGTACGAATGGTGACCGGCTTCGTCATTCCAGCTTCCCCCCAAACAGATTCCAAAGCTCCACCGACACATCCGGCGAAAACGAATGTTTCTCTTCGGCCAGGCGAATTGTGGCTCGCCCCAGGGCCGTATAGGCAGCCAGGGCATCCGGCAGATCCGCGAGCGCCTTAAGGTGTCTCTTTATGGTCTCGACATCCCCGCGTTCCACGGGCCCGGTTAGGGCCCCCGGGAGTCCTTGTCGCCGGAGGTTTTGCAGCGTCCCCTGCATCAGCGGCAGGAATGGCAGCAGACCTTCCGGCAGCGGGGAGACCTCGGTGGTCAGCGCCGCCAGGGCGACCAGCGCGTTCGACGCCAGGGCGGCTGCGGCGTGATAGCGTGCCCTATCCATGCCTCTGGCCAGGATAGGCTGTCCGCCGAGGTGCTGCACCCACCCGGCCACCTCCGCCAAGGCACTCTCCTCGCCATCCAGGGTAAACCACACACCGTGAAACAGGTTCCCTTCCGCCGCATCCGCCACGGTCTGCAGCGGGTGCACGGCGACGGTGCGCACGCCGGTCTCAGCCAACGGCTGGAGAATGCTTGCATCGAGCGATCCGGCCGTGTGCGCGACAATTGTCTGTTTCCCGAAGTCGGCGCAGGCGGCCAGCTGTCTGGCTGCCGCGGCCAACAGTCCATCCGGCAGGGTTAACAGCACCAGGTCCGCCTGGGTCAGGTCCATCCGGGTGTCCGGTCGCTCATCCCCGATAGGCGACGGCGCGACCGTCACACCCGTCCATTCTTCAAACCGCCTGGCGCTTTCGCTGTCGGTGTGGCCGAACGCAGCCAGCACCTGATGGCCCACCGCCTGCATGCTCCGCGTCAGCGCGGCGCCCATCTTGCCGGGACCGAAAATGACCAGATTCGACACGTCACAGGCCTCCGCTTTGCAGTTTTCCTACGCATGTCCATTGTATCAAAGAACGCCCAATTCCCACTGCCCGGGTCGAATGTCCTTATCGGCCGAATGGTGAGTCGCATTGGATGGAAGTGCGTCGGGCAACAAAAGCCGAGAGAGGAGGAATGGTCGATGTACGGTGTATTTGGTGGTTACACGCGTTGGGCAGTGGTGTTCCTGATTATCTTCGTCCTGTTCTTCCTGCTTGTGCCGGTGTACACAACGACCACTTGCACAACGACGCCAGTGGCTTGATGAACGTGCGAGATTGGATACTTTCCAGAAATGTAGATGCAAAGAGCGGGGTGGGACCCATCGCCCCGCCCTTTGTCTGTCTGTAGCGGGTCTAAAAGAAAAACGGCCAGCCGCCGATACCCCCCAAACCCGCGCGTTGTCCGAACATGCCTGAACCGCCGAACCCGGGTCCGGCAAAACCGCCCCAGCCTGGACCGTCCCCAATGCCCGGGCTTTGCCCATAGCCTGTACCGCCTCCGAAACCGGGACCACCGACGCCCGCACCCGGGCCACCCCATCCAGGCCCTGCACGAAAGCCGCCAAATCCGCCAGGCACCCCCGTGCTACCGTCCGAATCAGCCATGCCCGGTCCGGCAAAGCCGCCGGTCTTGCCTCGGCTCGCCCGACTGGCTCCCCAGAGGCCGCCGAGCATCAGCAAGAGGGGCAGGAAGGTCGGTTCTACACCTATGTCTTCGCCCTTCATGTATCGAATCGGTGTGCTGACTGCGCCCTTCTGCGTCCGCCGTGATGGCTTGGTCGGGCGCAGGGGCTTCGTCCGTTTCCGTGTCTTCGCAGCCATGCTCATCTCTCCTTGTCAGGTGTTTCCTCCAGGGTATGCACGTTCGGGACAGCTTGGCTAGACCGCTGTTCCCCCTCTGTCGCCTGTTCGTTGGCCAGGGTGAAAATCTCGGTGCACTCGTCGTTCAGCGGGGCACGAAGACCTATCGGCGCCCGTCCGTAAAGATGGTCGTCGGTTGCTCGCAGGTCGAGCCTCGCGTACAGTGAAAGCAAACTGTCACAGCAAGGGGATGGGGCTGTTGGGAGCACCGGCCACACCACGTAAGGTCATCATTGTCGAGGGGCAGAGCGACAAGCGGAGACTGGAACAGGTTTTGGACGAGCCGGTCCGCATAGTCTGCACGAACGGGACCTTGGGGTATGAGAAAATGGAAGCGCTGCTGCAGAGCATCGCGGAAGATGAGGTTTACGTGCTGGTGGATGCTGACGAGTCTGGGAACCGCCTGCGCAGCCAGTTGCGCCAGGAGTTTCCCAATGCCCGACATCTCTACACGCGCAAGGTGTACCGCGAAGTGGCGGCGACACCGTTGGAGCATTTGGCCGAGGTACTGGCCCGCGCGCACTTTGAGGTGGATGAACGCTGGCTGACCCCGGATGGGGGAGCTTTTTGACCCAGCGGTTGAACGATAACTTAGGAGGACAAGTTTATAAATTGTCGGCGATAAGCCAGTAAACGGGCGACAACAATTCAGTGACACTCGTCTACGTGTCACCCCACCTATTTGAGACAACCAAACCGGAACCTGCGCGAATCGAGGCAGGCTCCGGTTTTTGCGACCGGACCGGTCAGTCGTCACGGTATCGATTCGCCTTCACAATATCGGTCAGCTTTTATGATTCGCTTGTTTCTCCTCCCCAGCGCATCAACACGTCCTGCAACACGACCACGTGGTTGTGCACCGGGTCCTTGGCCGCGTAGACCAAGGTCACACGCCCCGTTTGGGCCCACGCGCAAAGCTGGTCCAACTGCTCACGGTGGAGCGGATCGTGCACAAGTTCGGCCTCATACCGCGCTCGAAATTCCGGAAACAACTCCGGCTTATGACAAAACCATTTGCGCAGGGCAGGGCTTGGCGCCACGTCCCGCAGCCAGGCGTCAATGGCGGCCGCCTCCTTTTTGATGCCCCGCGGCCACAGTCGATCCACCAGAACCCGTTTACCATCGTCGGCGGTGGGTGGGTCATACACCCGTTTCCGTTGCACGTCTAGTCCCATGACGACGCCTCCAAACTTGTCCATTCGCTTTCCGTTTGCCTCCATTGTAGCCCTTGCAACCACTTCCAACCAGGGTAGAACGGAGTGCAAAGTTAGCCCATACTCATTCGTTTCCAGTGAGGCTTCAGTGTGTATAATCAGGGGCGTAGGCGGGGCATGGGGTCCCGAAGACAGGAGGTGGCGCTTTGTCTCGCGACAAGGAGACACGGCTGTTGGAACGTACGATTCAGGAAAGTTGGCGCCGCGAGACGGAAGCGGCGAAGTTATACCGGTTGTGCGCCAGCCGCGAATCGGACGAGCATCGGCGCAGTGTGTTTCTGCGGCTGGCTGAGCTCGAGTCCACACACGCCAAGTGGTGGCAGGAGAAACTGCGGGAGTTGGGGATGGCGGTAGAGGCACCCACGGTGGACGAGACAAGCCTGAACCAGCTGAGCCAGAAGGAGGCGCTCGACCGGATTGAGGCGGTGGAACGGAGTAATGCGGATTGGTATCGGTCACTGCGGCAGGTCCTTGAGGATGAGTCCTTGACTTCCATCATCGACCGCATTGACGCGGACGAAGCGACGCATGCGGATTTCGACTTTTCTGCGGAAGTTCGTCCGGAACCCGTGCCGAAAGGACGCAAGCACCGCCTGCAGTCGCTGTGGGGCGAGGAGCGTTGGCATCGTCAGCACACAGGCGGCTGGGTCGGCGACGCCATCTACGGGGTCAACGACGGTCTGGGTGCCATCTTCGGCATCATCGCGGGCGTGGCCGGGTACACGGACAGCAGTCAGACTGTGTTGGTCTCCGGGTTTTTCGGCGCGCTGGCCAGTACCTTGTCGATGGCGGCCGGCGCTTGGCTAGCGACCAAGTCGGAAAACGAGCTGATGGAAACGGAGATTGCGCACGAACGACAGGAAATTGAGGCGGATAAGGAGCACGAGCTGGAAGAGTTGGCCCTGTTGTACGAACTGAAGGGTTTTTCCGGCCAGGAAGCGAAGGCGGTGGCGAGGCGCATCGCGTCCAATCCGGATCAATTCCTGCAGACGATGGCGCAGGAGGAGTTGGGCATTCACGAGACGAGCACCGGGGACCCGTGGAAGTCCGCGGTGTTTGGCGGCATCTCCACGTTTGTCGGCGCCATCATCCCGCTCATCCCGTTCTTCTTCCTCACGGGATTCGTGGCGATGGTGGTGGCGGCCATCGTCAGTCTGGCGGCCCATTTCGCCGTCGGCGCGGCCAAGAGTTTGATTACGGTGCGGTCGTGGTGGGCGAGTGGCCTGGAGATGACGGTGGTTGGTCTTTTGGTCGGCATCGTTTCGTATGGACTGGGCATGCTCGGGTCGTTGGTGCTCGGGTGAGTTGTACCGAGGTTGTTCGGAAAGAGATGCCCCCCTGCCCAGCTGTTGAGGCAGGGGGGCTTTTGTTTCCGGACACGCACTTATAGTTTCGTCAGGATGTCTGGGCCGTTCTCCGTGATCGCGATGGTGTGTTCATACTGGATGCTCAGACTCCCGTCGGCGGTGCGTGCGGTCCAGCCGTCGTCATCCACGGTCACCTCGTAGCCACCTACATTGACCATCGGCTCGATGGTGAACGTCATGCCCTTTTTCAACTTCGGCCCTCGGCCGGGCGGGCCAAAGTGGGGCACCTCCGGACTCTCGTGCATCTCGCGGCCGATGCCGTGGCCGATAAAGTCGCGGACGACTGAGAAGCCTTGTCCCTCGACATAGGTCTGAATCGTATGCGAGATGTCGCTCAGGCGATTGCCAATGACCGCTTGCTCAATCCCCTTGTACAACGCCGTCTCGGTGACTTCCATCAATCGGCGCGCCTCGTCGCTGATGTCGCCGACCGCGTAGCTCCAGGCTGAATCGGCGTGCAGCCCCTTGTGCAGGGTCACCATGTCGACCGTGATGATATCGCCCGATTTCAATCGGTACGATCCGGGGAACCCATGGCAGACCACATCGTTGACCGAGGTACAGGCGGCAAACGGGTAGCCTTTGTATCCCTTTTGGGCCGGAATCATGTTGTGTTTGCGGATGAACTTCTCCACAAACTCGTCAATCTGCTTCGTCGTGATGCCGGGCCGGATAAAGTCCTTCAGTGCGGCGTGACACTCGGCAATCACCTTGCCGGCTTCCCGCATAATTTCAATTTCGTACTGGCTCTTGGTGATAATCACATCCCATCCCCCAATTCGAGAGGCGGCGCCATGGGCGCACATTCACGCCTTTCACTGTATCACAGCCGGCGCGAATCGCCTAACCGAGCGTACGAACAAAGCGCCCGATGCGCTCCAGGGCTCGTTCGATTTGGGTGACGGACGTAGCGTAGGAGCAGCGGACAAACCCTTCCCCGGCTGCGCCGAATACACTCCCCGGCACCACGGCCACCTTTTCCGCCGTCAACAGCTGTTCCGCAAACGCCTCAGAACTCAGCCCGGTTGGGCGGATGTCCGGGAAGGCATAGAAGGCGCCCTTCGGTTCATGGCAGGGCAATCCGATGTCGCGCAGTCCTTGCACGATGAGCCGGCGGCGCTGGTCGTAGCTGGCGACCATCCGGTCTTTCTCCGCTTCTCCGTTGCGCAGGGCTTCCAAGGCGGCCAGCTGCGCCGTCACCGGCGCGCAGAGGATGGTGTATTGGTGGATCTTCAACATAGCGCCGAGGATGTCCGCCGGCCCGGCCGCGTAACCGATGCGCCAGCCGGTCATGGCGTACGCCTTCGACATGCCCCCGATGACAATCGTCCGTTCCTTCATCCCAGGCAGCGAGGCGATGCTGACGTGCCGGTGGCCGTACGTCAGTTCGGCATAGATCTCATCCGAGATGACCATCAGGTCGTGTCTCATCGCAACCTCGGCAATCGCCCGCAGGTCCGCATCGGTCATGACCGATCCGGTCGGGTTATTGGGAAAACACAAGACCAACACCTTGGCCCGCGGCGTGATGTGCGCCTCCAGGAGTTCCGGGGTTAGCCGGAACTCGTCCTCTGCCCGCGTCGGTACCCCAACCACCTGCGCCCCGGCCAGCAGGGCACACGGCCGGTAGGCCACGTAGGTGGGCTCGGGGATGAGCACCTCGTCTCCCGGGCAGATGAGCGCCCGCAGCGCCAAGTCGATGGCCTCGCTGCCGCCGATGGTGACGAACACTTCGCGCGCGGGGTCGTACTCCAAACCATAGCGAGTCAGGTAGGCACAAATCTCGGCACACAATTCGGGCAACCCCCGGTTAGAGGTGTACGAGGTGTAGCCCTGTTCGAGGGAGTAGATCCCAGCCTCACGGATGTGCCACGGGGTGACAAAATCGGGCTCGCCGACACCCAGGGAGATGACCCCTTCCATCTGGTTGGCCAGGTCGAAGAAGCGGCGGATGCCAGACGGGGGCAGGTTTTGGACAATCGGGGACAGGCGGCTGGTGAGCGTCTTCACGGGCTGACCACCAGCCGCTTGTCGCCGTCCGGATCGTCAAAAATGACGCCGTCCGTCTTATAGGTCTTGAGCAAAAAGTGGGTGGTCGTCGAGTTGACGTTCTCAATCGTCGACAGCTTTTCCGAGACAAAGCGGGCCGCTTCCTTGATGTCGTGGCCCTCGACGATGACCTGCAGGTCAAAGGTGCCGGACATCAAGTGGACCGATTTGACTTCCGGAAAGCGGTAGATGCGCTCCGCGATGGCGTCAAACCCGACTTCGCGCTGGGGCGTCACCTTGACGTCGATGACCGCCGTGACCCGGCGTGATTCGACCTTGTCCCAGTTGATGACGGCCGAGTAGCGGAGGATAATGTTATCCCGCTCCATCTCCGCAATCGCTTCAGCGACATCGTCTGGCGATTCACCGAGCATGCGGGCGATGGTTTCGATGGACAGACGCGAATTTTCATGTAGGATATGCAAGATTTCCGGTTTGCGGTGCTCTAGCATGGGTCCACCTCGTTTTTCTTGTTCTTAGCGCCCGAATGCGGACGCTTTTGCGCATCCCCTCGTGAAGGCTGAGATGGTTTGCGGGGGATGGGGCAGCGGTCTCTACGACACGTTTTGATAATACCATTGATTAAAACTTGTACAGTACAATAGAACAAGCAGTTTCGACGTAAAGTTGTGGAAACGCCCACGTGAGGATGGAATAGGTCATACATAACAAATGATCGCGGAGTATTGACGCGTCAGAAAAATAGATTTACACTGGGTCATCATTGGATTCCGTCGACGGTCGACGGAAGTCAGCGGAGGAGATGCAGTGGGACCCATCCAGCGCGGTGAACCATTGGTAAATCAAGTGTACCGATATCTGCGTGACGGGATTCTGACCGGAGAATTCCCAGCCGGTGAGAAAATCGTCGAGACGCGGTTAGCCATGAATTTGAAGGTGAGCCGCAGTCCGGTGCGTGAGGCCATCCGTCTTTTGATCATGGAGCAGCTGCTCGTTGAAAAGGACGGAGACATCCGAGTCTTTGAGCCAACGTTAAAAGACTACTTCGAACTGTATGATCTCCGTTTGGCGCTGGAGCCAGTCGTGGCTCGTCAGGCCGCAGAACGGCGAATGGTCGAACACCTAGCGCCGCTCTTACGGAATCTTGCGGAGACGGAGTCCTGCCTGAAGGAGATGAATGTAAAGCGGCTCATATTTCTCAATTCAGAGTTCCATCAACTGGTTCGAGGTCTGTCAGGAAATGCGAGACTTACGCGAATTCTTGACAGTGTGAGTCCGGTCATTGAGTATTACGGCCGATTGGTCCTGAACATTAATAACAATAAAACCAATATTTTGGAAGAACATACGGCCATCTATCTTGCCGTAGAACGGGGAGATGGCAATACCGCGGAACGAGTCATGTATGACCATATCATCAAAGATTTGGAAGTCGTACAGTTGAGAACAAAGGATACTCAACGTATGGACACTTGTTTCGAGGTGGAGTCAGTCGCCTCCGAAACTCAAGATAGCTAGTTGCTCAATCAGGTCGCTCATCCAAAAGCCCTACTCACACGGAAAACGGAAGGGGAGGTTGACAGTGAGGAAAGTAAAGGCGGTTTTCATGGCGACGACGGTCTTCATGGCGATGGGCACTCTTACAGCTTGCGGGAACAATTCGGCCAGTTCAAATAGTAGTGGCTCTACTCCAAACAATGCTACCTCTGGCTCAAACTCAGCCCAAACTTCGTCGTCCACGTCTGGAAATACTTTAAGCATCGGGTTGCAGGCAGACCCGGCGACTTTAGATCCGGCTTTATCAAGTGCTTTGGTTGACCGGCAGATCATGTTCAATATTTATGATACGTTGTTTGCTCTTACGCCGAGCGGGAAAATTGTTGGCGACCTAGTGACCAAATGGAACGTGAGTTCTGACGGCCTGACATACACATTTCACCTACGGCACGGTGTGAAATTCCAGGATGGGACGCCGTTTAATTCGCAGGCGGTTAAATTCAATCTGAACCGAGACATGAAACCCACATCTGCCAGAAAGTCCTCGTTGAATGCCATCAAGTCCATCGACACGCCCGATGATTACACGGTTGTGCTCCATCTCTCAAAACCTTACAGCCCGCTGATCAATGTTTTGGCGGGCAGAGCCGGAATGATGGTTTCCCCAACAGCCGTGAAGAACGAAGGGGCCAACTTTGCCAATCACCCTGTGGGGACCGGACCGTATCAGTTGGTCAACCGTGTAAAGGGATCTACGCTGACTTTGGAGGCGAATGAACATTACTGGAAGGGTGCACCCAAGATTCAAAGGGTCGTATGGCATGTATTCAACGATCCGAATGTTGAACTGAGTAACCTACAAAGCGGCGCTGTCCAGCTGATTGACCAGGTTCCTGCCTCACAGCTCTCATCGATAAAATCGAATCCGAATTACATTGTCTCAAACACGCCAGGCTTCGGTTATCAAGGTTTCTACCTCAATACGTCAGAGCCGCCTTTCAACAATCGATACCTGCGCGAAGCGGTTGACGACGCAATTGATCGAAAGGCAATTGCCGACGTAGTGTTTAAAGGCGAAGCATCGCCAGCCTGGAGCCCATTTAGCCCCGTATCTCCCGTGTATGACCGAGCCGTATCCACACCGCCAGCGCCCAATGGTGCGAAGGTGAAGAAGCTGCTCAAAGAGAGCGGACACAGCAGTGGGTTTAGTTTTACGCTTCAAACTGCGAATAGTCCTATTTCCGTGCAAACAGCTCAGATGGTTCAAAGCATGCTGAGTCAATATGGAATCCAGATGAAGATTCAGCAACTCGACTTCGATACGCTTCTGTCCAATAACATTAATCACTCCTTCCAGGCGTCTGCACTCGGCTGGTCAGGACGACTTGATCCGGATCAGGACACCTACTCTTTTTGGCATACAGGTGGCGCGAATAATGGCTCAAAGTTCAGCGATTCTACCGTCGACCAATTACTGGACAAGGCGCGTAAGCTATCGAGCATGAACCAGCGGAAGCAGGTATACGACCAGTTTATGAAGGTCATGCACCAGCAGGATCCTTATATCTTCTTGTACTATCCGAACAACGTTTATGCCTATTCGACAAGCCTTCACGGATTCAAAGCGTATCCGGATGGAGCGTTTCGCTTGGACCAGCTGTCCATGTCTTGAAACTGAGTAATGTCACGAGACGAACGGGCTTTCGGCTTGATGGGTACTTGACGTTCAGCCAGCCCGTTCGACACTAAGCTCGCGGTAGACTAGGCGCAGGCGATGCGGAGGGTGAGATATGGCATACGTGGCAAAGCGGCTGTTGACAATGATACCCGTCCTGATCTTCCTCAGCATTATGGTCTTCAGCCTGATTCATTTGATACCCGGTGATCCCGCAGAGATGGTTTTAGGTCAGGACGCTACGCCACAGGCATTGGCCGCCCTTAGAGCCCAAATGGGGCTCAACCACTCAGTCCCGGTGCAGTACCTTGACTGGATGGCGCGCTTATTTCATGGGAACCTTGGGACCTCGCTGCTCGACCATGAACCCGTGTCTCACCTTATAGGCCAAAGACTACCGGTCACGATTGAACTCGCTGTAGGCACCGTGATTGTTGCCGTGCTGATTGCGTTTCCTCTTGGCATCCTAGCGGCGGTCAAGCGAGGTCGTTGGGCTGACGCTGTCTCGGTATTTGTGTCGACCTTCGGGCTGGCAGTCCCGCCGTTTTGGATTGGATTACTGTTTCTGATCTTTTTCACGGTAAAGATGCACCTTTTCCCGTCATCCGGCTATGCACCAATGTTTCAGGACTTTCGGCAGAACATATCGGTCATGGTGCTTCCCATGGTGGCGACGGGGATCAGGGAGGCAGCGGTTCTGTTACGAATGCTACGCCCAAGTCTGAATGATGTGCTCAATGAGGATTATGTTCGTACAGCGCGGGCGAAAGGACTACCCTCGTGGAGGGTCGTTTTAAAACACGCGCTTCGCAACGCGCTCGTTCCTGTGATTACGACTGGAGGACTGCAGATCGCTGGTCTACTTGGGGGCTTAGTCATCACCGAGGAGATTTTCAGCCTTCCGGGGTTTGGTTCCTTGTTGGTACAGTCCGTCTTTAACAGAGATTATCCGACGGTGCAGGCGTGCGCGCTGATTGCAGCCCTATTGGTGATTGCCGTGAATTTGGCCGTCGATATTGTTTACGGGATCGTCGATCCTCGGATCCGGTTAGAGAGGAGGGGGACCTGATGGCACTCGTACAGACTGAATTCTCCTCAGAACCATCTCAGACTGCAGAGCGGAGTGTGCGGAGAGCCCAAAGGTTCTGGCGCAACCGGTCGTTTCTCATTGGGGGTGCAATTGCTTGCCTGGTTATCATCGTGGCTGTGTTTGCGCCTTGGCTGACACCATATCCCCCCAATGTGCAATCCTACTCCACAGTTCTCCAGGGCCCCTCTTCACAACACTGGCTGGGAACCGATCAATTGGGCCGGGACGAGTTATCGAGATTATTCGTCGGAGCGAGAACCTCCATGACCGTTTCAGGTGGTTCCCTGATAATCGGCCTGGTAGTAGGCGTTCCTATCGGGCTGATATCCGGGTTCTATCGGGGGTTCTGGGACGATTGGATCATCATGCGCATGGTTGACGCGATGCAGGCGTTTCCCTTTCTGATCTTGGCGCTTGTCCTCGCGGCAATGTTGGGACCAGGGGAATGGAACGCGACAATGGCGATTGGAGTCGGTTATATACCCATCTTTGTTCGCATCGTACGGGGACAGGTGATGGCCGAGTTAGAAAAGGAATTCGTCCTTGCAGCCCGTATGATGGGTGCAAGTGACCGCAGAATTATGTGGCGACACATCTTTCCCAACATCACAACTCCCCTGATTGTGCAAATGACTCTCGCAATGGCGAACGGCATCATTGCGGAAGCGAGCTTGAGTTATCTCGGGCTGGGCGTGTCGCCACCTACTGCGAGTTGGGGGACAATGTTGCACGATGCACAGGGGTACCTGGGTCAGGCCAGCTACCTAGCCATCGTACCCGGTATTGCCATTGGAATTGCGGTTCTTGGATTCAACCTGTTGGGTGATGGGTTACAGCAGTGGCTGAATCCACGACAACGTGCGTGAGCGCGGCACCGCATGATTACGGCACTTGATTGGCTAGCAAACCAGTTCTGGGAGGGTGTGCAGTGTTCGATTTTGACTATTTATATCACCCCTATCCGTCGCGGCGCACGTGCGTCATGGCCACTCACGGCATGGTCGCGACCTCGCAGCCGTTGGCCGCCCAGGCCGGCCTGTCTGTCCTGCAGCAGGGCGGCAACGCCATCGACGCGGCCATTGCGACGGCGGCTGCCCTCACGGTGGTTGAGCCGACGTCAAACGGGATTGGCAGCGACGCGTTTGCCCTCGTCTGGACCGGGGGACGGCTGTACGGCTTGAATGCCAGTGGCTGGTCCCCGGCCGGGTTGAACCTGGAGACTGTCCACCGGGCTGGTCTGAATGAGATGCCTCGATGGGGCTGGTTTCCGGTCACCGTGCCGGGCGCGCCGGCCGCGTGGGCCGAGCTGTCGGGGCGGTTTGGCCGCCTGCCGCTGACCAAGACGCTGGCCCCGGCCATCGAGTACGCAGAAGCCGGATACCCGGTATCTCCCGTCCTGGGGCACTTCTGGCAACGGGCCTATGCAACCTACCAGAAAAATTTCCAGGGAGAGGCGTTCGCGGAGTGGTTTCGCGTCTTTGCCCCAGAAGGGCGAGCGCCGGCTATTGGTGAAGTGTGGCGATCGGCCGATCACGCCCGGACTCTGCGCCAGATTGCGGAGTCGGGGGCGCGTGCGTTTTACGAGGGGGAGTTGGCGGAGCGCATCGTACACTTTGCCCAGCAAACGGATGGGTTTTTCACGCTCGACGACTTTGCGGAGTATCGTCCCGAGTGGGTCGATCCGATTCACGTCAGCTACCGCGGTTACGACGTGTGGGAGCTGCCGCCCAACGGCCAGGGGCTGGTCGCCCTTATGGCTTTGAATATCCTCTCTGGGTTTGAGTTGTCGATCCGGGAATCGGTTGAGGCGCAACACCTGGCGATGGAGGCGGTGAAACTGGCGTTCGCAGACGGCCGCAAGTTCATCACCGATGCCCGGGAACTCCCGGTGCGTGTGGAAGACTTGCTGTCGCCGGCTTATGCGGCGCAGCGGCGGGCACAAATCGGCCACACGGCGCTGGAGCCTTCGCCCGGGCGGCCGCTCGCAGGTGGCACGGTGTATCTCGCGACGGCGGACGGAGAGGGCAACATGGTCTCGTTTATCCAGAGCAACTACATGGGCTTTGGCTCTGGGCTGGTGGTGCCAGAGACCGGCATTGCCCTGCAGAATCGGGGGCACAGCTTTTCCTTAAAGACTGAGGACGCCAACTGCCTGCGGCCGCGCAAACGGCCTTATCACACCATCATACCCGGGTTCCTGACGAAAAACGGCCAGCCGCTTGGCCCATTTGGTGTGATGGGTGGGTTTATGCAACCGCAGGGGCACGTACAGGTGCTCATGAATCTGCTTGACTTTCACCTGAATCCACAGGCGGCGCTGGACGCGCCTCGCTGGCAATGGGTGGAGGGGCGCCGCATCGACGTGGAGCCCACCTGGCCGATGCACCTGGTGCAGGCGCTGGCCCGGCGCGGACATGACCTACGTGTTGCCCGGGATGGCGGGGCATTTGGCCGCGGTCAAATCATCCTCCGCCAAGGCAATGTGTTGATTGGCGCGACGGAACCGAGGACCGACGGCAGTATCGCCGCATTTTAACCGTTGTTTCGGGCCGGTCCTCTCGGAAGCATCTGCACAGCCCTATCTGCCCGTAGGCGGTTTAGGAAGTTGTGGTTTGGGTATACAGGGAATATGTGGATAAAAACAACAGACCGATTGCGATTCCGACGACCGCACAAGCCAAGACGGTCGTCTTTTTGATAGGGCCGCGGGCGTCCGGGCGAATTGCCATGATGAAGCAGAAGGTGGCGGCAATCACGAGGACAAAGCCTACCATGCCGGCGTGGCTGAGGAGGTTCGGGAGTGTGGTCTGCAGCAATGGGTCATCCGTCCTTTGACACACGCTTTAATCAAGGGTATCTGCGCACTATTGTGCCACAAACGGGCATAGGTTGAAATCAAAGCGGGGTGACAATATGGCCCAAGTTGTAGAGACGGCCACCCAGTCCGGGGGAGACGACAGCGTCTGCAACCTGATTATTGGGCTTTGGAACGGCGCGACAATGGCTGGGGGTGTCCCGCTATACCGGCGTCTGCTGCTCGACGCGCGCGAGCACGGATTGGCGGGAGCCACGGTCTGGCGCGGGTTGGAGGGCGGTCACGCGCGGGGGGCGTTCCGTACCGTCGAGAATGAGGTCGCCTCCAACGAATTGCCGATCTTGCTCGACTTTGTGGCCCCGTCCGCGCGCCTCACGGGCTGGCTGCCGCGGGCGGGGAAACTGATTGGCGAGCATGGGGTGATGGTGATGGAACCAAGTCGCAGGACCCAGCCGAACAGCAATCTGGAACACGGCGAGCGACTGGGGCGGCGTGTCGACATCTACACGCTGGAGCGGCACAAGCAGGGCGGCCGACCGCTGTACCAGGCGGTTGCGGAGTTCGCCCGGAGGCGCGGTCTGCTTTGGCTGTCCACTACCCGCGGCATGTGTGGCATCGGCGACGGCGGCCGTTGGCATGAGCCCGGCTGGTGGCTGCGCAAGGACGATGTGCCCATCATCATCACCATCCTCGACGCGGCGGATCGTGTGGATGCACACCTTCCGGAACTGATAGAATTGGTGGCGAGGCAAGGAGTGGTGGTCTCGACCGTGGTCGATTGGCACCACCCTTAGGTTACGGAGGATGGTTGGCCATCGCCGCAGTCGCGGGGAACGGCCGGATCGAATCTCCAGAGGGAAAAGTGAAGATACCGGGCTGTGACCATGTGCAGCAACCATGTGACCGCCAGGCTGTATACCAGCCCGGCCGCCAACAGGCCGGTGCGGGACAAGCTTGGGGCGACGGCAGTGCCCACGTCGGCCAATAGGGTCAGGCTGACGGCATACGGGAGCATCGGTACAAACCCAGCAAGCAGCGCACGGGCGGCCTGATTCAATGCGGCAAAGGCGCCAAGCTGCCGCTCGGCCACCAAAGCCACATCCCCGAACAAAAACAAAAACCGCAGGATAAGCAGCGGGATGCCAAAGATAAGGTCCGCCCTCGGGAGGCCGCGCCCGAGGCTGCTCAGCGTGCCGAGCACCAGGTAGAGAGCCGCCCACAACAGGTTCCACCAGAGCAGCCGCCAGAAGGATCGCAGGGCGTCGCTGAGGAAACTGGCGGGACGGACAGGAGTGGCGAGATTGGCGCGCACGAGCGATCCGTATAACCCTCCGCTAAGCAGCACCTGGGCCAACAGCACAGCGGCGGGGCCCATCCACCCCTTCACATCGGGGGAGGGGCTGATGAGGTCCCAGATGGACGGGAAACCGGTCGGCAGGTGGGCAATCGCCATGGCGGAGTTGGGCGGCCTCAGCGGCACGTGGAGCAGAAACAGCGCGAGTCCGGAGAGAAGGGTGAACAGGGCGACAGTCAGGAACAGTCCGGTCATGGTGCGCCAAAAGGATTGGAGCACGGGCGGCGCCTCCTTCGTCCAGGCTCTTGTTAAGGTTCATTGTACGCGGTTGAAATTCGATTTTTCAATGGATTTCCGGATTATCGGTGAATGGGCGACTGGGCTAGCTTGTAGGGAGAACTGGTGTACCGGGAGGTTCGGTTCTTGATTCTCGGCATCGGCGTGGACGCGGTGGAATTAGAGCGGATGGATGCGGCCTTGCGGCGGCATGGTCAGAGGTTGATACAGCGCGTTCTGCACCCGCTGGAGCGGGACCTGATTGGCGGGATGTCTGACGGCCGCCTGGTCGAGTTTGTCGCCGGCCGATTTGCGGCCAAAGAAGCCATCGCCAAGGCGACCGGGGCAGGGTTGGGCCGGCTGGGCATCAACCGGGTGGCCGTACTGCCCGGAGACGCCGGTCTCACGGTGGAATGGGCGGCGGAGTTGGTGGGAAATCCGTTTGTCGCAGGGCGCTGGTGGGTCACCCTTTCGCACACGCGGACACTGGCCTTGGCGATGGCCGTACGCGAGGCGGAGCACGGATAAGGTAGACCGGAAAGAGTACCCTGGCAGACAATCTTTCAGCAGACACCCTTCATATGTATGTCCGGACAACCTTTCATAAACGTCGGACAGGCGGAATATCCATATATCAATCCTCGGGGAGGGTACTTTGTGTATCTGGTAACGAGCGAGCAAATGCAGTTGTTCGACCGACGAACCATTTCAACCTTGTGTGTACCCGGGATTGTCTTAATGGAGCATGCGGGAAAGGCGGTGGCCGAGCACGCCGCGTCCCGCGGGCCACAGCACGTCGTGGTCGTCTGCGGCAAGGGCAACAATGGCGGCGACGGCTGGGTGGCTGCGCGTTGGCTTCGCCACGTCGGCGTATCCGTGGAGGTGGTCTCCCTGGTCCCCGTCTCGGAGCTCACCGGCGACGCTCGCTTGGCCGCAAAGATGGCGGAACGGGCTGGCGTGCCGTGGCGCCTCCTAGGGGAGGAGTCGAATCTGGCGGTGGATGAGCGCCCTTTGACGAAGCTGGGGACGGATACTCAACCTGGGACGAACTCGGGCGAGGAGTGGCTGCCGCGCGCGGACGTCTACATCGATGCGTTGCTTGGTACGGGCAGCAACCGACCTGTGGCCCCGGATTCCCGCTATGGCCGCGTCATCCAGACGCTCAACCAGAGCGGCGCCTGGGTGATTGCCGTCGATGTCCCGAGCGGGATCGACGCCTCGACCGGCTGCGTCGGCGGTGTGGCCGTGACCGCCCATGAGACCGTCAGCTTTGCCGCCGAGAAGCTGGGCACCGCGATTAGTCCGGGCTGTCAGTACGCGGGTCGCGTGCACGTCGTGGACATTGGCATCCGCCTTGATGCGGACGCGGAGGCGGGCCCGCTGGCAGAGTGGGTGACCGAGCAGAACGTGGCAAGGTGGCTGCCGGATCGGCCGCCGAGCTCCCATAAGGGCACCTACGGCCGGGTGGCTATAGCGCTCGGGGCGATGCAGGGGGCGGCGGTGCTGGCTGGACTCGGCGCTGCCCGCGGGGGCTGCGGTTTGGTCGCGCTGGTTGGGCCACACCCGCCAACCCTGTCAGTGCCGCCGGAGTTTGTGGTCCGGTCAGGGGTTGGCGACCTGTTGGCCGCAGTGTCCGACTGCAAGGCGCTGGTCCTCGGACCTGGACTTGGGCAGGCCGTCGACGTGTGGCGGCCCCTGCTCTCCGAATTTCCGGGGCCGGTGGTCTTGGACGCGGACGGACTGCGGCTCATCCAGCAGGCGCAGGCGGGATTGCCATCGCGGACCGAACGCTCGGCCGAGGAAGAGATAGCGGAAATCGCGCTGGCGAATGACGCTGGCCCCGCGCCGCGGGCGGTGTTGACCCCGCACCCGAAAGAGTGCGCGCGTCTGCTCGGTTGGAGTACCGCTGATGTCCAGGCCCGCCGTTTGGAGGCCGCTACGACCCTGGCCCGGCGAACCGGAGCGGTGGTGGTGTTGAAGGGGTATCACTCCCTGATTGCCGATCCGTCCGGCCGTCTGGCGGTCAATCCGACCGGCGATGCCTCCCTGGCCACGGCTGGAACGGGGGACGTGCTGGCCGGTCTTATCGGGGGCCTGCTGGCTCAGGGATTGGCGCCGTTTGCAGCCGCCGCAGCGGGCACATGGATTCACGGGCGCGCCGGGGAAATGGCGGGAGAGGCCATGGGCAGGGCCAGCGTCATGGCGTCGGACGTGATCGACAACATTTCCCGCGCAATACACCTCCATTTCGACAAATAACCGAGGGTGGGCACTGGGTTGTACAGTTTGTCGAAGAGAGGCGAGGTGGAGTATGGGCAAAGCCATGGGCTGGGCAGTCGCCACGGGCCTGGTGTTGGCGCTCGCGACAGGCTGCGGATCGCCCACTCAAAAGAGTGTGAACGCGAAGCTGCAGTCACAGATTCAGACACTGAGCGAGAAGAACTACAAGAGCACCGCCACCATGACGGTGCAGATGGATAATGGGGTTCAGACGTATTACATCGAGACCTGGTATGACGGACCGGATGTGTACCTGATTAAGTTGGGGGACGACGAGAAGAACATCAACCAGGTGATTGTCAAAAACAAGACCGGGATGTTCATTGTCAGTCCGTCGCTGCAAAAGGTGTTCCGGTTCAACGGCAACTGGGCGCAGAATCAGGGACATATCTATCTTTACGACCAAATCTTGCAGCAGATTGTATCGGGCGGCAAGGTCAGCATGAAACACACAGGCGACGCTTGGACGTTTGACATGCCTGTGACACCGAAAAACGACGTCGTCAGCAGGGAACGGGTGACCATTGACCCGAAGACGCTGAATCCGCGCCAGGTTATCCTGTATGACGAAGAGAATAAGGCGATGGTCACCATCAAATTCACTGAATTTAAGACGGGTGTGCGCTTCAACGAGTCGGACTTCAACCCGCAAAAAATTGCGGCGAGCGGGACGAAGCAGGCGATGGCCGAGATTTCCGACTCCGATTTTGGCTACGTGCGGCCGGACATCACCGGCCTGGGCGACCGGTTGGATGGGCTCATCGACACGAAAAACCAGGACACCGTCATCCTCCGCTACGGCGGCCCGCACGCGTTCACGCTCACGGAGCAGCGGCCGACCACCGGCGATTCTGGGCTTGCCGATGCGCAGCTGGTCGACCTGTTTGGCGTCCCCGCGTTGTATGACGGGTCCGGGGCTAGCAAGCGCCTCATCTGGCTGCACGATGGCGTGCAGTTTGGCCTCGCCAGCCAGGACCTGTCGTTGGCGCAGATGGAGCAGTTGGCCATCTCCACGTTCGACCAGGTGGGCAAGTGACGGAGCAGCACCCCGCATCCTGTGGACGGCCGGTCGATGATAATGCCGGTCGTCCCGTGTTTTGAACGCCTTCAATCCAACCCCAACCTTCGCCTGTATACCAAGTTCTGACGATCCCGTTCAGCCATTCACCCCCAGGTGGCTGTTTCGCGCCTTTTTTTGCGTCCGGTGATATGCAACGGGCGAAAACGACTTAAAAATATGTGTATTTCTTCTAAACGTAATTATAGACGCAGGCGTTGACGTTGGTGTGATTGTGAAGGCGACCGGCTTGAATCGGGAAAAGCTTGAGAAACTGCGGGAACAGCGGAATTAGGCACGCAAAGGCGGCGTAGGCTTCACTGGCCGTAGCCGCCAAAGGAGAGTGTGTTCCGCCGAGATGTGCCCGGGCGCCCGTGCCTCAGGTAAGACAAGCTGTTAGAATAGGGGACATGAGGAGGGGCGTAACGTGTACCGAGGCACTTTTGCAATTGTGGATGCAGCTGCCATTCGCGACAATGTCGCACGTCTGAAGACGTGTCTTGGGTCGCAGACGCGCCTGTTGGTGGCCGTGAAGGCGAACGGATACGGCCATGGAGCGGCTGTGGCGGCGCGAGCGGCAGTCGCGGGCGGCGCGACCGACCTGGGTGTCGCGTCGCTGGAGGAAGCCATAGAGCTGCGTGAGGCCGGAATTACGACACCAATTCTCATTCTCGGGCCGATTCCAACCACTGCGTTTCCTGTGGCAGCCGAGCAGCGGGTGGCAGTAACCATCACCGATTTTCCATCTCTCGATAAAATCCCACTCTATAGTCCAGTTCTTCAACTTCATATCAAGGTGGATACCGGCATGACGCGCCTGGGTCTGCGTCGCCCTGAGGATGTGGTGCAGCTAGCGCGCTGGATTGAGCAGCAGCCGGGGCTGACTTGGGCCGGCGTGTTCACCCACTTGGCCTGCGCGGACGAGGCATCGCTCGCGCACAGCGAGGCACAGATTCAGCGTTTTCAAGCAGTCCTGGATGCGCTCCGTGAGGCTGGCCTCCATCCACCGGTCGTACACGCCGCCAACAGCGCAGCCGCCGTGCGGCGACCGGATTGGCATTTTGACATGGTGCGGGTCGGTATCAGCGCCTATGGCTATCCGGCCAGCGATGAATACATCCTGCCCTTTGCGCTCGATCCCGCAATGCACGTATACAGCTTTATCACCCGTGTGGCGGAGATTGGGCCTGGGGAGACGGTCGGCTACGGCGCTACCTTCACGGCTCAACGCCCGACTCGTGTCGCCACCGTGCCTATCGGCTACGCGGACGGGTATCACCGGGTGTTGTCGAACCGCGGGTATGCCTTGGTGCACGGGCAAAAGGCGCCGGTAATCGGCAACGTTTGTATGGATCAGTTGATGCTCGACGTGACGGATGTGCCCGGTGTATCGGTTGGGGATTGTGTGACATTGTTCGGCCGCTCGGCGCCGCCGTCATGGAGTGCCGATTTGTTGAATGCCTCGCCAAAGGAGTGCGAAGCCCGGATTCAGCAAGGGTTTGCCGAGGCGAAAGAGGCTCGGCTGCCGGTGTTGTCTGCCGCCGACTTGGCCCGCTATGCAGGGACGATTTCGTATGAATTGCTGTGTGCTGTTTCCCCGCGGGTGCCCCGTTTGCACATTGGACTCGACGAAATCGAATAGCGTATAATAGCGGTTGGATATGGTAGTTGCAACGCAGTGTAGTGGAGGTGCCGTGCGTGTCGGAAACCAAGCGCATCGTAGTCTATGTTCCACAGAACTTGCTTGAGCAAGTGGATGGCATCGCGGAGCGGGAGCGTACGAATCGGAGCGAGGTCATCCGCGAGGCGATGCAGATGTACCTGACGGAACAGTACAAGCGCGATATCCGGACGCTCATGCAGCAAGGGTACATGGAGATGGCGCATCTCAATCTGCGCCTGGCGTCGGAGGCGTTTCCACTCGAACAGGAAGCGGGAGGTACCGTCGAGCGACTCGTGAGCGGGGTGTAACTGGTTGAACGTCAAACGCGCGGAGAGCGTAAAGCGGGGGGATATTTTCTTTGCGGATCTTTCGCCAGTCGTAGGGTCGGAACAAGGCGGATTCCGGCCGGTTTTGGTGATTCAAAACGACATTGGCAATCGCTTCAGCCCCACCGTGATCGTCGCAGCCATCACAGCCCAGATTCAAAAAGCAAAGTTACCGACTCATGTCGAGATTTCGGCGGAGCGGTATGGGCTGGACAGAGACTCAGTGGTTTTGCTGGAGCAGCTGCGGACGATTGACAAGCAGCGTTTGACGGACAAAATCACACACCTCGACGAAGCCATGATGAAGCGAGTGAACGAAGCCCTGCAAATTAGTCTCGGACTTGTCGATTTTTAATGGCCGCAGGTGCGTTCGCGAACCGTGGCAAACGTCATCGGCGTGTGGTCGGTTGGATTGCCCAGCCGGCCACACGCTTTTCATGCTCTCCAGACACCGGTTCTCTGTTTGAGGTTATGGCAGACGGCGCACCTTGTCCGCAATCGGGGTGCGCTCTTTGGCATGCGGCACTTCGGCCGGATAACCAATCCCAAGGATACCAAGGACATCGTAGCCCTCCGGCACCTCGAGCAGGGCACGGTTTTCCGGTATGGCACCAATGGAGCTCCAGCGGGCGCCGATGCCGACGGTATGGGCCAGCAGTAAGAAGTTCTGTATGAAACACGAGGTGGCGACGATTTGTTCCACCCGGTCCTCATCCTTCGCTGCGCCCTCGGACAGGATGGCCACCACCATTGGGGCACCGCCGAAATCGGCCTTGTGATTTAGTTTGCGCCGAGTTTCCGGGCCGATGAAGACAATTCGCCAAGGCTGGGTCATCCGGTGGTTCGGCGCGAACTTCGCAATTTCCAGCAGCGACAGAATGAGCGATTCGTCCACCGGATCCGGCTTGAAGTTTTTGATGTTGCGGCGTGTCAGGACCACCTCGCGCAGGTCATCTAGGTTCATGTCGAACATCCTCCTTTGCCTGCCTTATTTTCCCCAAAACAGTACCCGCGCGTCAACGCGCGGGGAATCACCATCCGTAATGTGTTCAGTCACAAGTTTCCGAAGGCTATGATAGTAGATTCCATATTACATAAATAACCGATCTGTTCTTCACACTCCGAACACAAACGGTGAATTTACACCACCTGTTGACGGCTGATTCATACAAACTAAACCGTTCTCATAACACGACGTACACGAAGCAATCTGGTGATTAGACTAGAGGTAATCCGGTAATCCGCGCCACGTCAGGGTCCCACGCCACCAGGTCCGTTTCATCCACGTCATGCACGGACGTTTTACCGAGGGCGCGAATGCCCATGCGCATCTCCTCCGCGCAGCTGTCCAGAAAATTGGCGAGGCTGCGAGCTCCATCCTGCTCTTGAAAGTGGGCAGGGATTTCCGCGTTTGCCCAAGCAATCTGAGTCGGCGGTTCAAACGGAACCGCTTGGGTAATTTGGGTATGGGCCGTGGCAAACAAAGCGGCCGTCCCGATGTATACAGCGTTCGCTCCCAGCGCCAAGGCTTTGAGCATGTCGCCAGGTGTGCGGATGCCACCGGACACTACCAGGTCGACCCGGTTCCAATAACCGTGTTCGCGAAGAAACCGCACGGCACGACAGAGTGCTGCCAACGTAGGAAGACCAAAGTCGTCGACGAGAATCGCTGAGGAAGAGTGAGTACCTCCTTGTGCACCGTCCAGGACAATTACATCGACGCCGGCCTGAACGGCTAAGTATAAGTCTTGTTCCAAGAAATGGCCGGCAGCCAATTTCACCGCAATGGGAACGCCATTGGCGATGCGCCGCAGCTTGTGTACCAGACGGCGCAAATCACGGGAGACGCGAATCACCTCCGGATGGCCAGCCGGAATGTAACCCGTTTGGCCCGGTTTGAGTCCTAAATCGTGTTGCACCTCTGCAGGTAGTCCAGACGCTGGAACCAGCGTTCCACAACCCGCGTTAGCTCCCTGGCCAAAACGAATTTCTATCATATCCGCTTGCCGCAAAATGTCTAAAGAAGGCCGCCACGAAGCACCGTGATACTGAACAACAAGGTGGCGTGCGAGCTTCCGAAATTCCCCTAATGCCGGACCTTCACCCGCGTTGCAGGCGGTTCCTGCCATCGCGGTGCCGCGGGCAATCGCACGCACGAACGGCTTGCTAAGGGCAACCCCGTACCCCATGGCGGAGACCATTACCGGCATGGAAAGCATCATCGGTCGCTGAGCTTTATGACCAATTACCGTCTTGAGGTTGACGGGTACACCATGGTCCAATGGGCGCCGCGTCAGCTGCACGGGTGTAAACAGCAATCCATCAAAGTGCGGAAAGGGCCTTGCGGTACCAATCGGTTTTTCTAGGGGCTGCGCTGTATGGGCCCGCAATTCGTTTTCAAATGTCCATTGGACGCCAAATTTCCGCAATGCCGTGAGGCCTTCGAGCAAGTTCTTCGTATATTCCTCGGTAAATAAGCGTTTCGTCACGTATTCCGTGATTTTTTTCAGCACGAACCGCGACCAAAACGGTGCCGTCACGAATACCACAACGGCCAACAGCAACTCTGCACTGAGCAAGATCGACAGCATGGTCAGCCAATCCTGAAACGACCACCTTATGCTACTCATTTCCCCCGTCGTCAACCCCAGCATGCTCTTTTCAGCTCCCACGGTAGATGAGTTCAGATTGATGAAACGTATTCATATAATCAATTCCAGTATTTACTTGAACTCGCGCACCGAGCCGTGGGAAAATCGTCCACCACCAACTATCCCCACGCCGGTACTGTGGATCGGGGTGGTAGACCTCCCGTTCAACCCCAAACACGTCGGAACGAAGGTCCGCCTGCGCCCAGTGAATGGCATTCCGTAACGGCCTCCAATCGCATTGCGATCTCATCGTTGAGAGAATCGAGCTGTTCCTCGGTAAATCGAAAACCACTATCATGGTCAGTAGTGGTGCCCATCCTTGCAATGGTCTTGTGCGGCTCCGTTGCCTGCAGGAGACGCCAATCCAAGTAAGGCCAGCCGAATCCCGAAATCCGACGGCGGCTTGTTCGACCATGCACGGATGCGAAGACTACGAACTACCGGAAACCATCTCGACGACTGGGAAAGGAAGAATGGAATGAACCCGATAGAAGCCTCTGCGATTCGCGATATTTCCCTGGCCCCCGAAGGAGCGCTCAAGATTGACTGGGTGGCTGCCCACATGCCTGTGCTCAACCGGCTGCGGGAGCAGTTTCAAAAGGAACGGCCGTTTGCCGGCAAGCGCATCGCCATCTGCCTGCACCTAGAGGCGAAGACTGCCTACTTAGCGCTGACCATCCAGGCGGGGGGAGCGGAAGTGGCGGTGGCGGCCAGCAACCCCCTATCCACGCAGGATGACGTGGTGGCGGCTCTGGTCGACCGTGGGGTCACCGCGTTCGCCTGGCACGGCGCGACACCCGAAGAGTACCACCGTCACCTGCAGCAGCTGCTCGACTTTCACCCGCATGCGTTGATTGACGATGGCGGCGATTTGGTGGCGACGTTGCACAGGGAGCGGCCTGACCAGGTGCAAGAGATTATCGGCGGCTGCGAGGAGACGACGACGGGCGTCATCCGCCTGCGCGCCATGGAGCGAGATGGGGCCTTGCGGTTTCCCATGATGGCGGTCAACGACGCGTACTGCAAGTACCTGTTTGACAACCGCTACGGTACAGGGCAGTCCGTTTGGGACGGCATTATGCGTACCACCAACCTGGTCGTGGCCGGCAAAACGGTGGTCGTCATCGGTTATGGCTGGTGCGGCAAGGGCGTGGCGATGCGTGCCAAGGGTCTGGGCGCGCGGGTGATTGTCTGCGAGGTCGATCCGATAAAAGCTTTGGAGGCGGTGATGGACGGGTTCTCGGTCATGCCTGTGGTCGAGGCGGCCAAACACGGCGACTTCTTCGTCACCGTCACGGGAGACAAGGATTGCCTCACACGACCGGCCTTCGAGGTCATGAAGGACGGGGCGGTGCTCGCCAACGCGGGCCACTTCGACGTGGAGATCTCGAAACCCGATTTGGTC
Source organism: Alicyclobacillus herbarius DSM 13609 (assembly GCF_000430585.1). Taxonomy (GTDB): domain Bacteria; phylum Bacillota; class Bacilli; order Alicyclobacillales; family Alicyclobacillaceae; genus Alicyclobacillus_G; species Alicyclobacillus_G herbarius. The sequence continues at coordinate 87,001 of NZ_AUMH01000006.1, read as the reverse complement.
CGTTTGGCCACGCAGGTACGCACCGTCCGCCGCAACGTGGAGGAGTATCAGCTCGCGGACGGCCGACGCCTGTACTTACTGGCGGAGGGCCGTCTCGTGAACCTTGCGTCCGGAGACGGCCATCCCGCCGAGGTGATGGATTTGACCTTTGCCCTGCAGGCGCTGGCGCTGCGTGATGTGGTGCAGGGGCAATACGCCCCGGGTGTGCATAACCTGCCTAGGGAGACGGATGAGCAGGTCGCCCGACTGCGGCTGGAGGCGTGGGGGATTCAGATTGACGACCTCACACCGGCGCAGCGCAATTACCTAGGCAGCTGGCAGGTGGACTGACCGCCCATTCGTTCTCCAATCCGATGGGAACGGTGGGAAAGGTTGTGAATCCATCCTTTGCCTTTGCGAACACAGCGGGCGAACGCGGATCTGTAGGCGTACGGCAGACCGATGTCCCGTTGATTGGCATCACGGGGACGCGGCACCAGATTGCCACTCGGGTCGGCCCCGGTTTGCCGGCCTTGGTGTCGGCGGACGACTATGCCTTGGCCGTGGAGGCCGCGGGGGGAGCACCGATGCTCATCCCCTACATCCAGGGGGCCGACACCGTGGCCGCGTTGGCCGAACACATTGACGGCTTACTGCTGGCCGGGGGCGAAGACCCGGACCCGGCGCTGTACGGAGAGGCGCCCGAGATGGGCTTGGGCAGTGTCATCCCGGAGCGCGACACGCTGGAAATGCGGCTCGTCGCCGCGATGGTGGCGCAGGGGAAGCCGATTCTCGGCATCTGCCGCGGGGTTCAGGTCTTGAACGTCGCGTTTGGCGGATCGCTCTATCAGGACCTGGGGCGTGCGTGGAAAGGGAAGATCCAACACATGCAGCACGCCCCGCGCACCCACCGTAGTCACAAGCTGGTGATCGATCCGGACAGTCGCCTATCCCATCTGCTGGATCGGCGCACAAGCATCTGGACCAACTCGTTTCACCACCAAGCGGTCAAAGACGTGGGCCTGGGCCTGCGTGCCGTCGCCTGGGATGAGGAGGGGCTCATCGAGGCAGTCGAGCACGACGAACTCCCGTTTTGCCTGGGCGTGCAATGGCACCCGGAGAACCTGTGGCGTGAAGACGACGCGGCCCTGGCGTTATTTCGGGGCTTGGTGGAGGCTGCGAAGATCAGAATTGACACACTTGATTGACGAGTCGGGGTCGACCTCGTCCTTCCTCATTCGGCACTGGGCCGGAATGCCGCGCACATCAGCCCGAAGTACGTCGGGACTTCATAGGAGAGAAACTCCACCTTGCGATCCGGCCGCTCCATCGTCACCTTGCCACCGTTGTCTTCCACCTCGCCGTACATGTGTTCGCAATTCCCGTTCCACTTCCGTCTTTCCGCTATTGTATAACGTTGGCATGCCACTCTAGAAAGTGGTTGCGTATCATGGTGCCAATTTCCCCGCGCCAATGGTACCATGGACTATAACGAGAAATCAGTGTCCGGGCCCCATCCGGACTCTCTAGAAGCTGAGACGAGTAGAGCAGGAGGCTTACAGCATGGCAACAGAAGTGCAGCGGGCAGCCCTCCCTGGGATGGGAGATGCGCTTGAAGCCCGCGAGCAGGGGTTGCTACGCGGCCTGGGCACACGCCAGTTGTCGATGATTGCGCTGGGGAGCGCCATCGGCACCGGGTTGTTCCTTGGCAGCGGATCGGCCATTGGGCTTGCGGGTCCGAGCATCATCGTCAGCTACCTGATTGGCGCGTTTGTCGTCTTCATCCTCATGGGGTGCCTTGCGGAGATGAGCGTGGCGCATCCGACGGTCGGATCGTTTGGGGTGTTCGCGGAAAAGTACGTCCACCCGTGGGCAGGCTTCATCATTCGATACTCCTATTGGGCCGCCAACGCGGTCGCGGTGGGTGGCGAAGTGACCGCCATCTCCATCTACATGAAGTACTGGTTTCCCCATTCACCGGGGCTTCTGTGGATTTGTCTGTTTGGCGCGCTGCTGCTCGGCGTAAACGCCTACAGCACGCGCGTGTTTGGTATGTTCGAATTCTGGTTTTCGATGATTAAAGTGGCTGCCATCATCTTGTTTATTTTGGTTGGGGCTTACGTCGTCTTCGGCATCGGCGAACCGGGCATCGGACCGCAGAACTATGTCAACCACGGTGGCTTCTTCCCGCATGGCGCGTGGGGCACATGGGTAGGCGGTTTTGTAGCTTTATTCAGTTTTATCGGCTTTGAGTTAGTCGCCATCACCGCGGGCGAGGCGAAAGAACCGGAGCGGGCGGTGCCCAAGGCGTTTCGCTGGACAGTGGTGCGGCTGCTGCTGTTTTACGTGCTGGCCATCGCCATCATGCTCATGGTGGTGCCGTGGCAGCAGGCGGGCACCGACGAGAGCCCGTTTGTCAAGGTGATGCAGATTCTGCACATTCCAGGAGCGGCTGGCGTGATGAACTTTATCGTCCTGACGGCCGCGCTTTCGGCCATGAACGCGCAATTGTACGCCACTACGCGGATGATGTTTTCGCTTGCGCGTGGCGGGTACGCGCCCAAGGTGTTTGGCCGCTTGACACGGCGCGGGGTGCCGGCAAACGCTTTGGCGGTTTCTGCGTTCGGCGTCGTGTTGGCTGCGCTCCTGACGCTCAACACGGCCAGCGTCGCCTATATGGCGCTGATGGGACTGGCATTGTTTGGGGCGCTGATTACCTGGTTCATCATCCTGTTGAGCCATCTGTGTTTCCGCCGGGCCTGGACGAGGAGCGGAGGGAAGAGGCTGCCGGTGCGAATGGTCGGTTATCCGTACCTGCCCTCCTTCGGGCTGCTGATGCTCCTGGCTGTCTTTGTCAGTATGTGGTTTACAGGGCCGTTTCACGGGGCGATTGTGTTCGGCCTCATGTGGATCGTGCTCCTGAGCCTCATTTACGGCCTGTGGCACCTCCTGCATCGTGGCAGACGGCGCCCGAAAACCGGGGCGTTGCCGACCGATTCCACGTCCGCGGATATATAGTACAGACGAAGGCGCATTTGAGGTGGAGGCATGCCCATAGGGCAATACTATGACGACATCGGTTTTGTGAGCGCACGGGGAGAAATCCGCCGTGCGCTTATTTTAGATTCGCGTTGGCACGGTTGTTTTTGTCCCTGCGGGATCGAAAAAGGGGCCGCGTTAGCGCCCCCTACAACTTGTCTCGCGTATCACCCCACAACTCGGCTCGCGCCGCTCCTCAAAAGAGGCCGCGTTGAGCGGCCCCCCTAATTTATATCGCGCCGTCGCTCATAACACCCGTTTGCCAAACAGCGACTCTACCAGCTCGACCGCCATGCGCCCGGTCTGGTTGCGGTGGTCGAGAATCGGGTTGACTTCGACCACGTCGACTGACAGGAGTTTGCCAGACGCGGCTAGTAGTTCCATGGCCAGGTGGCCTTCGCGGTACGTCACGCCGCCGTTGACCGGCGTACCCACTCCCGGAGCGAACATCGGATCGAGCCCATCCAGGTCGAGGCTCAGGTGAATGCCGTCTGTTCCCGAGCCGGCAATCTCAATCGCCTTTTGCATCACCGCGTCCATGCCCATGCGGTCAATCTCCGCCATGGTGAAGACATGGATGCCGGACTGGCGAATCAGGTCGGCTTCGTCCGCGTCGATGGAGCGCGCTCCCACCAACACGACCTTATCCGCCTTTACTTTCGGGCTGATGCCGCCGATCCCGGTGAGGGACTCGTGGCCGATGCCGAGGCTCGCGGCCAGCGGCATGCCGTGGATGTTGCCCGACGGCGTGGTCTCGTGGGTGTTCATATCGCCGTGCGCGTCAAACCAAATCAGGCCAAAATCTTTTTTCGCCGCTGCGAGTCCGGCCAAGCTGCCGATGGCGATGCTGTGGTCCCCACCTAATACCACCGGCGTGTGCCCGGCCGCGACCACCTCGCGGACTTCGTCGGCCAGCGCTTCACAGACCGAGATGACTTCCGTCAGGTACTTCAGCTTCTCGTGCTCGATGTGCCGCGTCTCCGGCGTCGGGACCGGCACGTCGCCTAGATCCTGGACTGCATACCCGAGCCGCTCGAGTTTCTCCTTGAGTCCGGCGTAGCGGATGGCGCTGGGGCCCATGTCGACCCCGCGTCGCCCTTGCCCGTAGTCGGAGGGCACGCCAATGATGTGAATCTCCTTCATGTCTTGAACCTCCGTTTTCTCCCGTGAAACCGTGCCATAGCCGGCCGGAACTCACATTGCGTGCCCAGAAAGGGGGCCTCGCCAGGACAACAGTCCAGTGGACTGTTGTCCCGTCTAGGCCGGGCGATAACCCGGAGTTCTACCCCTTTTCCGGACTACCTCTCACAACCAGCCGCGCAGGCGCAGGGCGTGGGCCGTCCGTTCAATGCCAGTCATATAGGCGGCCAGACGCATGTTCACCTCATGCCGCTCGGCCGTGGTGTAGACCTTGTCGAACGACTTCCGCATCGCCTGTACGAGCCGCTGCTCTACTTCGTCTTTCGTCCAGTAGTATCCCTGGTTATTCTGCACCCATTCGAAATATGAGACCGTCACCCCGCCCGAGTTGGCCAGGACGTCAGGGACCAACAGAACCTCGCGCTCACTCAGGATACGCGTCGCTTCCAGGGTGGTCGGTCCGTTGGCCGCCTCGACGATGATGGAGGCCTGAATGTTCGGCGCGTTTTCGGCTGTAATTTGGTTCTCAATCGCCGCCGGGACCAGGATGTCGCACGGCTTCTCCAGCAGCTCCTTGTTCGTAATCGTATCCTTATATCGCGTCGTGACCGTCCCGAACGAATCGCGTTGGTCCAATAAATCGGGAATGGGCAGTCCCTTTTCGTCGTACAGTGCGCCGTAGGCGTCGGAAATCCCGACTACCCGGGCCCCCAGGTCGTACAGGAACTTGGCCAAGTAGCTGCCGGCGTTCCCGAAGCCCTGAATGATGATGCGCGCGTCCGTCAGGCTGATCCCGCGTCGCTTGGCCGCTTCCTCGATGCAGATGACCACGCCACGGGCGGTCGCCGTCTCTCTTCCTTCCGATCCGCCCAACACCCGCGGCTTACCGGTGATAAACCCGGGCGAGTCGAACTCGCGCAGGCGGCTGTACTCGTCCATCATCCAGGCCATAATCTGCGAGTTGGTGAACACGTCTGGAGCCGGGATGTCTTTCGTCGGTCCGACAATCTGACTGATGGCCCGCACATAGGCGCGGCTTAAGCGCTCCAGCTCCGGGAACGACATTTCGCGCGGATCGCACACCACGCCGCCCTTACCGCCCCCGTACGGCAACCCGTTGATGCCGCACTTAATCGTCATCCAAAGGGAGAGGGCCTTAATTTCCGCTTCCGTCACATTCGGGTGGAAGCGGACGCCGCCTTTCGTGGGGCCGACCGCGTCGTTGTGCTGAGCGCGGTAACCGGTGAAGATGCGCACACTGCCGTCGTCCATATGGACTGGAAAGCGCACGGTCAACATCCGCATCGGTTCTTTCAGCAGTTCATAGTACTCTGGCCCATAGCCCAGTTCCTGCAAGGCCTCGCGAATCACCTGCTGGGCGGAGCGGAGCACGTCCATCTCGCGATTGGCGTCCTGAACGAGGGTCTGTCCGTTCATTTTTTCACCTCACCGAGCACGCGCGCGATGCGTTCAAACGCCCAATCCAAGTCGCTTTCCTCGATGATGAGAGGCGGCGCAAAGCGAATCGTGTTTTCGTGCGTCTCTTTACAAAGCAGTCCTTCCTCTTTTAGCCGTTCGCAGTACGGCCGCGCCTTGGTGTACAGCTCTACGCCGATGAACAGCCCGCGTCCGCGAATCTCCTTGATGTTCGGGTTGTGGATGGTCTTCAGCCGCTTTAAGAACGCCTCGCCCAACGTCCGCGAACGCTCTGCCAGGCCTTCTTCCTCAATCACGTCCAGCGCCGCCAGGGCGACCGCCGCGCCGAGCGGGTTACCGCCAAAGGTCGATCCGTGCGATCCCGGTTCAAAAACGCCGAGGATGTCTTTGTCCGCGGCCACCGCGGAGACGGGGAAGACCCCACCGCCGAGCGCCTTGCCGATGATGTACACATCGGGGATGATATCCTCCCAGTCGCAGGCGAAAAGCTTTCCGGTGCGGCCGAGGCCGGTCTGGATTTCATCGGCGACGAACAACACGTTTTCCTTCTTGCAGAGTTCATACGCCTGGCGCAGGTAGCCTTCCGGCGGGATGATGATGCCTGCTTCGCCCTGAATCGGTTCCACCAAAAACGCCGCTGTGTTCGGCGTGATGGCTGCCTTGAGCGCATCGGCGTCCCCGTACGGGATGATGCGAAAGCCGGGGGTCAAGGGGCCAAACCCGCGCTGGTATTCCTTATCCGAAGAGAACGAGATGATGGTGGTCGTGCGGCCGTGGAAGTTGCCGCTGCAGACGATGATTTCAGCCTGGTCTTCCGGGACACCCTTGACGTCATACGCCCAGCGGCGCACCGCCTTAATCGCCGTCTCCACCGCTTCGGCGCCCGTGTTCATCGGCAGGACCATGTGTTTGTGCGTCAGCTTCGCTAACCGCTCGTAGAACAGCCCGAGTTTATCGTTGCAAAAGGCGCGCGAGGTCAACGTGATTCTATCCGCCTGGGCTTTGAGCGCCTCGATGATCTTCGGGTGCCGGTGCCCCTGGTTGAGGGCCGAGTAGGCGCTGAGCATGTCGAGATAGCGATTGCCTTCTTCGTCCCAGACCCAGACCCCTTCGCCTTTGACCAAGACGACAGGCAGCGGGTGGTAGTTTTTCGCGCCGTACTCTTCCTCCAGGCGCAAGGCTTTCGATGTATGCAACTGTTCCGTCATATCCGTTCATCCTCCTTCTTGGGAGGATTCCAACGCCCACCCGTTGACGGGCGCTGGAACCCTCCGTTGTCTGTGCAGCTTGAAATGTGTCGCCCGGATAACCTTACAGGAGCTCTGAACTCGCCTTCGGCTGCGTAAACAAGAGCAGATAGTCCGGTCCGCCCGCCTTTGAATCGGTGCCAGACATGTTGAACCCGCCGAACGGGTGCGCCCCGACGATAGCGCCCGTGCACTTGCGGTTGAAGTACAGGTTGCCCACGTGGAATTTCCGTCGCGCCAGGGCGATGTGCTCCCGGCTCTTCGTAAAGACCGAGCCGGTCAGGCCAAATTCGGTCTGGTTGGCGACCTTAATGGCTTCCTCAAAGCTGTCCACCTTGGTAAAGGCCACCACCGGGCCGAAAATCTCCTCCTGCATCAACCGCGCCTTTGGCGCCACGTCGGCAAACACCGTCGGCTGGATGAAGTACCCGTGGTCTGCCGAGGCCTCGCCGCCGACAACGAGACGGCCTTCCTGCTTTCCAATTTCGATGTAGCCAGTCACTTTGTCAAACGCTTTTTGGTCAATCACCGGGCCGGTGAAATGACCTGCGTCGCGCACGTCGCCCACCGACAGTTCACGGGTCAGCGCGCTGACGCGTTCCAACAGCGCATCGTAAATCGCAGCATGCGCGATGACGCGCGAACAGGCGGAGCACTTCTGGCCGGAGAAGCCGAAGGCCGAATTGACAATGGTTTGCGCTGCGTTTTCCAGGTCCGCATCCGCATCCACGACAATCGCGTCCTTGCCGCCCATTTCGGCGACAAACCGTTTCAACCAGCGCTGACCTGGGATTCGCTTGGCCGCCAGTTCGTTCATGCGCAGGCCCACATTCTTGGATCCTGTGAACGAAATGAAGCGGATATCCCGGTGTTCCACCAAAAAGTCGCCAATCTCTTCCGGATCGCCCGGGACAAAGTTGACCACGCCCTTGGGCAGCCCGGCTTCGGTCAGCGCCTCCACCAGCTTATAGGCGATGACCGGCGTCTGGCTGGCCGGCTTGAGCAGGACCGTGTTTCCAGCGACCACGGCCGAGGTGGTCATGCCCGTCACAATCGCCAGCGGAAAGTTCCACGGCGGGATGATGGCGCCGACGCCGAGCGGGATGTACTCCATATGGTTATCCTCGCCCGCTAGCGGGGTTAGGACGGCGTCTCCGCGCTGGGACAGTTCAATCATCTGTCGCCCGTAGTATTCCAGAAAATCGATGGCTTCTGCTGTATCCGCATCCGCTTCGGCACGGCTCTTGCCGGCCTCCAGCAGCATCCAAGCGGAAAACTCGTGCTTTCTCCGGCGGAGGATGGCTGCAGTTTTGAACAGGACGCCGGCGCGCTCAAAAGCCGGCATCTCCGACCAGGTCTCATACGCTGCCCAAGCTGCCTGGATGGCCTTGTCAATTTCCGCTTTGCCGGCTTTCGCCACGCGCCCCACCAATTCGTTCTTGGCGGACGGGTTGTAGGATTCCAGGTAGCGGCCGGTGTCTATCGCCTCGCCCGCGATAACGAGGGGATAGGTGCGCCCGAGTTCTTGGCTCACGCACGCCAGGGCGGCATCGAACGCCTCGCGGTTTGCGGGCAAGGAAAAATCGGTGAGTGGTTCGGGACGATATGGAATCATGAAAAAGTCCTCCTTCCTCGAGACAGGGCACAGGCGGGGAACGCTGCCCCTTCGGAATTACAAAGCAAAAACCGTGCCAACTTGGAATTCGGGATTTGGCGAGGAATTCCTGCCTTCGACTACGGCGAGCGAACCTGGTATGCAAAATCTATTTGCACGATCCGCCCGTTCCCCGTACGCTAGAAGTGCGTCAGGGCCACCTCTGCACGATTCCTGTGCACGATTCCTGTCAAGACGCGGCAAGTCGTCTGACGAGGGGATTTGTGGCAATCGGAATCGATTTCAGGCACGTGGTCAGATCCGCCCTGACGAACGGGATCGACGGGAGGGAGAAACGTGTCGGAACGTCGGGTGTCGAATCGCGCGGGGAATTTACTCGGCGGGCGGCCAAGCCACTCAGACCATCCAGGCAAGTCGTCCGAGGACCTGGAAAACCGTCTGCGGTTGCTTGAGGCGGTTTTCGATGGGCTGGAGGAAGGCGTGCACGTGGTCGACGCGACGGGTGTCACCATCTATTACAACAAGAAGATGGCCGACATCGAAGCTATGCGACCGGAAGACGTACTCGGGCGCAGTATCGAAGACGTGTTCACGTTTCCGGATGCGGCGGGCAGCACCCTGTTACAGGCCATTCGTCTACGCCGTGCCCATGAAAACGTCAAGCAGACCTATTTCAACAGTCGCGGGATGGCCATTACGACCGTCAACCGGACCTATCCGATTCTTGTGGATAACCATGTGCTCGGCGCGGTCGAGATTGCTCGCGACGTGACGCGTGTCGAGCACCTGCAGAAAAACCTCCTGACCCAATCCGGAGTCCGTTATACGTTCGACAAGATTGTCGCATCCAGTCCATCCATGCAAGAGGTGCTGGATCAGGCGCGGCGGGCGGCACGGACAGACTCCTCCGTGTTGATTGTCGGTGAAACCGGTACGGGCAAGGAACTGTTTGCCCAGAGCCTGCATGCCGCGAGTCAACGCGCCTCGGGCCCGTTCGTCTCGCAAAACTGTGCCGCTCTGCCCGAGGCGTTGATGGAGGGGCTTTTGTTTGGCACGGCGCGCGGCGCGTTTACGGGAGCGATTAACCGCCCGGGCCTGCTTGAACAGGCCGACGGGGGCACCTTGCTGCTCGACGAACTAAACTCCTTGAGCCCCCAGCTGCAGGCGAAGCTCCTCCGCGCGCTGCAGGAACGAACCATCCGCCGCGTGGGGGAGTTGAAAGACCGCCCCATCGATGTGCGCATCCTCGCTACGATTAATGAGGATCCGCTGGAAGCCATCCGCGCCGGACGCCTGCGCAAGGACCTTTATTACCGGTTGAGTGTCGTGACCTTGTTTTTACCGCCGCTGCGCGAGCGCCACGGGGACATTTCACAGTTGGTGGAGACGTTTATCGCAAAGTACAATAGGCGCTTCGGCCTTCACGTCGAACACGTGGAACCACGTCTGTTGCAGGCGTTTCGAACGTACAGTTGGCCAGGCAACGTGCGAGAGCTGGAACACACGATAGAAGGCGCGATGAATCTGGTCCAGGAAGAACGGGAGATTGGGTTTCAGCACTTGCCCCTGCATATGCGTCGGAGGCTGGAGCAGGCCTTGTACGATGGGGAGGATATGGTGGAACCAACGCGTGGGTCTGAGCGGACCGAATTGGAGAATTCGCCGGAAACACCCGAATCGCCGGAGGCGCGCGCGAATGCCGACCCAATGACCCCCTATGCCCAGACTGCCGGGGCGGGGTGGGGAACCACGCGAGGTGCGGATCAAACTGTAAATCACGTGACGGCGCAAACTTGGCAAGCGCAAGTCCAGACGATGCAGCGGCAGGTGGTGACCGAGGCCCTGCTGCGCAATCGGGGGAACGTATCCGCCACGGCGCGGGAGTTAGGGTTAAGCCGCCAGAACCTGCAATACTGGCTGCGGAAGCTGCAAATCGACCCCGCACAATACCGGGCATGAACGACGGGATGCAAACAGTGTTTGCGGATGCAACGGGGTTTTGCGCTCTGCAACCTATGACCTTACGATCAACAAAGGCCGTGAAAGTTTCTAAGACGCCCGGATACGTTGCGATCCGGAGGTCACATGAAATCTCCCGAGTTTACCCAGGAGGATTGGAACAAAATTTGCTATTAAGTAGTATTTGCTATTGCAAGTTTTGTCGAATTCGTGGTATCAAATTCAACAGAGAACGACGGGGCATGTAAGCGCTGTCCCAAATCCCAGGGAGGAAAAGTGTCTGTATGCAGCAGCTGGAACGCATTGTGGAGAAGGAATCCCAATTGAAGCGAGGGATGCACAGTCGTCATATGTTTATGATTTCGATTGGCGGTGTCATTGGGACGGGGCTGTTTTTAAGCTCCGGGTATACCGTCAATCAGGCTGGCCCGGGTGGTGCTGTGCTCGCCTACGTTATCGGTGGAATCATTGTATCCATTGTGATGATGTGCCTCGGCGAGCTCGCGACCGCCATGCCGGTGGCCGGATCGTTCAAGACGTATGCGCAGGAATTTATCAGTCCGTCGATTGGCTATCTCAGCGCCTGGCTCTATTGGCTCAACGGTGCGTTTACGATTGGCGGCGAGTGGATTGCCGCGACCATTATCATTCACCAGTACCTCCCGGGGGTTCCGCTGTGGGCGTGGTACGCGCTTTTTGCAGCCATCTATCTGGCCCTTAATGTGACCCGTGTCGGGGTGTATGGCGAATCCGAGTTTTGGTTTGCTAGCATCAAGGTGATTGGTATCGTGGCGGCGTGTATCGTCGGCATCGGGGCCATTTTCGGCTTGACTGGTCACGCGCCGATTGGAGCACGGAACTATTTGGGGGAAGGTGGCTTGTTCCCACACGGCCTGGGCGCGGTTGCCATGGCGCTGGTGCCGGTTTGCTTTGCCTACAGCGGCACGGAACTTATCGGTATTGCAGCGGGTGAAAGTAAAGACCCGGCCCGTTCTGTGCCAAGGGCCATCCGGAGCACGAGCGTGCGCACCCTTCTTTTCTATGTGCTGTCGATGATTGTGTTGGTAGGCATCATTCCTTGGCAGAAGGCGGGCGTGGACGACAGCCCGTTCGCGACCATCTTTCAGGTGGCCGGGATTCCCTATGCGCGCATGATTATGGATATCATCGTCATCACGTCCGCGTTGTCGGCCGGATCGTCTTGGACGTATGCGTCCTCGCGCCTGTTGTGGTCGATGGCCCTCGATGGCATGGCGCCCCGTTTCTTGACCCGCCTGAGCCGGGTGCAGGTGCCGGTCTGGTCGGTGCTGGCCACCCTGATTATCGGCACGCTGTCCCTCTGGCTGTATCAGGTGTCGCCGAACACGCTGTACCTGTGGATTGTATCTGGTATTGGATTGGTCGCCGTGGTGGACTGGGCGATTATCTGTATGGCGCAGATTGGCTTTCGCAGGAAGTATGTGCGTGAAGGCGGAGACGTGCGGGACTTGGCGTATCGGACTCCGTTTTATCCGGTTTTGCCGATTGCCGGTGTGGTGCTCAACCTGGCTATCGCGGTGAGCCTGATTTTCATTCCCGACCAACGCATCGCGATTTACGCCGGCGTGCCGATTATGGCCCTCATCATGATCTGCTACTACTTGTTTTACCGGCCGCGTATGGGCTCTACGGTGCAGAACGGTTGTGACACCCATCCCTGGTAACACTCAGCGTCTCTTCGGTACAGGAATGGCTCCTTAGATATTGTGGGACACGCCTAGATTTCAAATCGTATGGTCGAAAAAGGCGTTGAAGAACCAACAAGGGCTGCCCCTTTCGCGCAATCGCGCGTTTGGGGCAGCCCCTGCTTACTCCCGCGGCATCCGCGGGCGAATTCTTACCGCCATCTGTCCGTCTTAGACAACCGCCGTGGTGTCCGTCTCAATCAGGTTGGCGCCGGCTTTGGCGACAATCTTGCCTTGGCTGAAGGCGAAGACCCCGCTGTGCTGCACCACCTGGTCTAAGGCGTTGTTCACGGCCGTGGCATCCACCGGCTGCTTCGGGTTGCGGATGGTAATCCGCACCGTCTTATCCGTGTCGGTTCGAAACAACAGCTGCAAGACTACCTTCTTGTCCATCTCCCATCACCCCTGATTCAGATTGACCTCAAGACGGTTAGGCGCTGGCCGACAACGCGTCCTGCTCGACCCGCACGACTTGCACGAGCGGATCGGCAAACAGTGCGCCCAGCGCCTGTCCGACCGCCAGGACATCGTCCTCGGATGCCTGGGGCGAGACGTTCGCGAAGCTGTAGGTGCCGAGCTTGGGCGATCCGTCCGCCATCGTGCCGGTCTGCACCTGAATCTGCAACCGGCAGGAAAGTGGGTTTACGTTGGCCATTTTGGCTCCTCCCTTCTGCGCGTTCCGTCGCGCAATCAGGGAGATGCAACGTGGGGGTTTATCGAGGGGACAAGCGGGCAGGGTCAGTTGGGGGGTGATTCCGTTGCCGCTGCCCTGAGTCGGTGGAGCAGCGCCTGCCACACATCGTCGGCACTCTGCGCAGACACCAGCTCGTCGTCCAGCCAGATGAACGGTTGCCGGGCGCAGAGTTCACATTGTTCGGTACAAGAGAGGTGATCGACGACAACGTCCGGGTGGGTGGCACGGATGCGTTCTATTATCCCATCCGACCCCAATTCCAGGTTTTCGATGCAGACTTCGATTCGATGCGGCATATCGAGTCACCATTTCTCTCTCGAGTTTCACTGAGTTCGTGGTGCGCCCAACACGTCTGCGGCTCTACGATGGTGCGGCTCCAGTGGCGCGGTTATGTCGTCGTACGGCGACGCCACAGCCAGTACGCGATGCCGATGACGAGTACTGCCCCCGTCAGATAGGCGAGCGACGACTGGGCGACGTGCAAAATCCAGTCCAGGTGTTCGCCAAACCAGAAACCGACGCAGACCCAAGCCGAGCACCACAGGGCGGCGCCAATGCCAGTGTAAATCAGAAACGGCTCCAGTTCCATGCCCGCAATCCCAGCCACATAGGGACTGACGGACCGGACACCCGGAAGGAAACGGCCCGGAATTAAGAGTAGCGGACCGTATCTGTCAATCAGCCGCGACGTGCGCAGGAGGCTGCGCGAGTTGAACCAGCGTAGGTTCGCCAGTCGGTCAATCGCGTCCCGGCCAATGCGCCGGCTGACCAAGTAGGCGATGGTGCACCCGAAGAGATAACCAATCAGACTGCAGACAATGACCCCGTCGAGACGGAAGTTGCCTTTGGCGGCCGCAAAGCCGTAAAACGCCATCACGGCGTCGCCCGGAAAGGGCAGGCCGAGGCCTTCGATGATAAGCGCAATCACGATGCCTGGGTAACCAATGCGAAAGATTCCCTCCACCAGCTGGCTAAGCGAAGCGAGCAAAGCGGTCACTCCCCGCGGGTTGACGTGGTCAAGCCAATCGGCGTAAAGGCCAAATCGGCGTGTTGGTTTGTCTTGGTTGTCCCTTGCCATACATACGCACGTTGTCCAGTAAACATGCGTACACCAAGCGCGGCTCTAGACCTGCTATGATACAGAGTGAAGACAACGGAGCGTATATTGAAAAATCGCCTGTGCGGCGAACAGATAGGTGAGTGGTAATTTGATTCTGGACGAATTCCGGTTGATCCGCACCCTGGCCGAGCGCTTGCGGCCGGTGAACCAGGGCGTTGTGGCGGGGATTGGCGATGACGCTGCGGTGCTCGCCGGCGAGGGGGGAGAGGAGTGGCTGGTCAGCACGGATACGCTGGTGGAGGGGGTGCACTTTCGCGACGAGACGATGACGCCGGCGGATGTGGGATGGAAGGCCTTGGCGGTGTCCATCAGCGATATCGCGGCCATGGGCGGTACGCCGCGGGGGGCTGTGCTAGCCCTGGCCATCCCGAAACAAGGGACGTGGGATGTGGAAAAGCTGACGGCCTTGTATGACGGCGTGGCCGAGGTTTGCCAAGCTTTCGCCTGTCCGCTCGTGGGCGGGGATACGGTAGGAACGAGTGGTCCGTTGGTCTTGACGAGCACGGTCATGGGGACCGTGCCCAGCGGGGGCGCGCGACTGCGCAGCTTGGCACAGCCCGGGGACGTGGTGTTTGTCACCGGCTGGGTGGGCAGCTCCGCAGCGGGATTGGCGGTGCTGCAGCGCCAGAGCGACCTCTCTGGCTTGGCCCCGGATGAGGCGCAGTTCCTCATTCAGGCACACCGGCGACCGCAGCCGCAGGTAATGGCCGGGCAGGTACTGCGGCTCTGCGGCGTGCATGCCCTCAATGACATCAGCGACGGACTGGCAAGTGAATTAAACGAGATTGCCGATGCGAGTCAGGTCCGTTTGCGCGTGCGGGCCGACAAGGTTCCGCTTCACCCCAGTCTGGTCAATGCCGCGCGTCGGTTGGGCGTGCCGGCGCTGGATTGGGCGTGGTATGGCGGCGAGGACTTCCAACTGGTGGGCACGGCCCCGCCCTTGGCGTTCGCCCGTGCCCTCGCTGAGCTGGAAGGACGTGGGGTGAAGTTAAGCCAAATCGGCCGCGTGGAAGCGGGCGACGGCGTGGTGGTGGAGTTGGCAGATGGGCGTTTGGACATATTGGAGCCGCGGGGCTACAATCATTTTAGATAAGATTCCATCGGGCAATCTGGCGGAAGGAGCCGGTCATGGTCGACGCGATGTCCTTCACCACGCGGTCTGCTGAAGAGACGAAAAAGTTAGGCGGTATTTTAGGGCGCTTGCTCAAACCGGGCGACGTGGTCCTGTTGTCCGGGGACCTCGGCGCGGGAAAGACGACGTTTGCTAAAGGGGTGGCTGAAGGGCTGGGCATTGGCAGTGAGGTGGCAAGCCCCACCTTTACCCTGATTGCCGAATATGAGGATGGCCGGATTCCGTTTGTGCATATGGATTTATATCGCCTCTACGAGGAGGGCGCGCCGGTCGATGAGGAACTGGCGGCCATCGGATTTGACGATTACCTGGAGGGCCGCGCGGCCGTCTTGATTGAGTGGCCGCAGGCGGTGATGGATGAACTGGATGACGCGTTGGCGGTGCACATTTCGCCGCAACCGCTGCCGCGCATTGATGAGCGAACGTTTCGCTGTCACGCGTTGGGGCCAAAGAGCTGGCAGAGATTGGACGAGTGGGTGAAGCGATGGTTGTTTTGACGATGGACAGCGCGACCGATGCGCTGTCTGTGGCGCTTGGCTGCATTGATGACGGTAAGGCGGAGGTCTGGACCACCGCCACCTCCTTGGTGCCGCGGGGGCATTCCCGGCTGCTCCAGCCCTTGGTCATGGACGTGTGCACGCACGCGGGAGTCAAGCCGTGCGCCATCGAGGCCATCGCGGTTGGCGTGGGGCCCGGCTCTTATACCGGGGTTCGACTGGCTGTCAGCACCGCGAAGGCCATGGCGCTGGCGCTCAACATCCCGGTGCGGACGATTTCAACTCTGGCGGCGCTGGCCGAGGCCGCTTGTCCGGACGTGGGGGCGTCCTGCTGGTTGGCGATGCCGCTCTTGTATGCCCGGCGCAAGCGGGCGTTTGGGGCTGTGTACGCCAAGCAGGCCGGGAAGTGGACCGCTTTGTATGCAGAACAGGTGCAGCCGGTCGTCGAGTGGGCGGATCGCTTGAAAACGGCAGTCGCCGATGCGGAGGCCGGTGCCAGCGGTTCAAAGCCCGAGTGTCTGGTCGTCGACGATTTTCGCGAATCGCACCACGTGTTGCCCGACCTGATGCAGGCCCCGGCGTACGTCCGCGTTCCGCTCAGAGACGCGGCGGGTGGGCTGGGGACCGCGCTCTTGCGCCTGGCGGCCGCAGGGTATGGGCAGTGGCGAAGCGGGGATGAGGTGCACGAGATTGAGCCGATGTATGGTTTGGCTGTCGAAGCTGAGGTCAAACTGGAGGAGGCGAAAGCGCGTGGCCATGGCCAGCTATGAGTGGGATGCGGGCGAGTTTCACCTGAGATCAATGACGGTGCGCGACCTGAATCAGGTGATGCGGGTGGAGCAGCGCTCGTTTACCAGCCCTTGGTCACGCCAAGCTTTCCTGGCCGAACTGTTGGATAACCAGTTTGCCCGCTACATCGTGGCCGAGCGGGACGGCATCGTCGTCGGTTATGCCGGTGTCTGGCTCGTGGTCGACGAAGGACACGTCACCAATATTGCGGTCGATCCGGACTACCGTGGCCGCCATTTGGGCGAAGCGCTGCTCCGGGCACTGATGACCATCTGTGCCGCCAATGGGATCTTGCGCATGACCCTGGAGGTCCGGGTATCGAACGAGATCGCGCAAAACCTGTACAAGAAGTTTGGCTTTCATGGGGTGGGCGTGCGCAAAGGGTATTACACCGACAACCACGAGGACGCCCTCATCATGTGGGCCAATTTACCGCCGCTCGGGAATTTCGATGCGGCCATACAGAAAGGATGAAACGGTTGCTCGTACTTGGAATCGAGACCAGTTGTGATGAGACCGCCGCGGCCATCGTCCGCGACGGTCGTCTCATTTTGGCGCAAACGATTGCTTCGCAAATGCAGGTGCATGCGCAGTTCGGCGGGGTGGTCCCGGAGGTGGCCTCACGTCGGCACGTGACCGCCGTCACGCGGGTGATTGCGGAGACCCTGGCCGAGGCCGGGCTGCGATTTGCCGATCTCGACGCGATTGCGGTTACCTATGGCCCGGGGTTGTTGGGGGCGCTGCTGGTGGGGGTCTCGGCGGCCAAAGGGTTGGCGCTCGCCACCGGACTGCCCATCATCGGGGTCCACCATATCGCCGGCCATGTGGCGGCAGCGCTCTTAGCCCAGCCGACCTCTGCGTCCCAGGGAGGTTTGGCGCCTGCTTCTGCGGTCACCGCGCCTACCTCCCCGGCAGGCGTGGTGTCCGCCTCTTCGGGAAGTGCGCCTGCCCCGTTAGAGAGGCCGGCGCGTGTTCCCGCCGAGACGCCAACGCCCGCCGCCACGGACAACCCGACGCCCGGCGAGACTGGCGAGACCGGCATCCGGTTGCCGGTCTTGGCGCTCGTGGTCTCTGGCGGTCATACGGAGATTCTCCAGGTGGACGAGCAGTTTGGTTTCACGCGCCTGGGCGGAACCATCGACGACGCCGCCGGAGAGGCATATGACAAGGTGGCCCGTCTACTGGGGCTGGCGTACCCCGGCGGCCCTAAGCTGGACCAGTTGGCGCAAGGGGGAGATCCGCATGCCTTTGCCTTTCCGCGTTCTCTCATCGAAGAGGCGAATTTTGACTTTAGCTTCAGCGGCCTGAAGACCGCGGTGGCCAACGAGTTAAACCGTCGCCGTCAGAAAGGGGAGGCTGTGGATATCGCCGATGTCGCGGCCAGTTTTCAACAAGCGGTATGCGATGTGCTTGTGGAAAAAACCGCTCGGGCAGTGCAGACCACAAACCTGCGCCATGTGGTGGTGGCAGGCGGTGTCGCTGCCAATCAGGGCTTGCGGCAAGCCCTTCGCGCCCGCGCCGAGTCTGACGGGTTCTCGGTTGTCTTTCCGCCGCTGTCGCTTTGTACGGACAACGCCGCGATGATTGCGGCGGCCGGCTATTATGCGCTGCGGCGCGGCCTGCGGCACGACTTAAACCTCAACGCGCACGCGACTGTGTCGTTGTCCGATTGGCAATCCGGGCGGGTTGTCTGAACGGTGCAGACAGCGGATTGGGTTTATCCACAGATTGTGGACAGGCCAGTGGACAACTTGTGCACAATCCACACCCGCCACACTGTGGACAGTGTGAATAAGTCCATGGGGATATACCCAGGGCGGGCGATCCTCTTGTGGATAACTATGTGGATATTGTGGATAAGTCGGTGGATAACCTTATCCACAGGAGAAATACTTGCGCCAGTAAACCTTTCGGCAAAACCGGAGATATTATGGTAAACTAATTTGGGTGGCCTGAAATAGGCCATTTGCTCTATTTCGACAGGTGTTGACACTTGTATGGTCCGTTAAAAAACCATCGCGCGACGGATAGTGGGTCAACATTTGTCACAACGTATTCAAAGGGGGCTGATTATGGAGCAAAGAGCGTGGATTGAGCTCATGGACGTGACCAAGGTTTTTGGTGACCGGCCTGAAGCGGCCTTGCGGATGCTCCGCGAGGGCGCAGACAAGGAGCAGGTGCGCGAGAAAACGGGGCAGAACGTCGGCGTCAATCACGTCTCTCTGAAGATCAACAAGGGAGAATTGTTTGTCATCATGGGACTCTCCGGCAGTGGCAAGTCGACACTGCTTCGGTGCTTGAACCGGTTGATTGAGCCGACGACGGGGACCATTGTCGTTGACGGCACGGACATTACGCGCTTGAACAAAGCGGAGTTACTCCGGTTCCGTCAGAAGAAGATGGCGATGGTATTTCAGCAGTTCGCGTTGTTTCCGCACCGCACGGTGCTGGAGAACGTCGCGTTCGGCCTGGAAGTGCAAAACGTCGCAAGGGAACGCCGACTCGCCATTGCCGAGGAGAAGCTCGAATTGGTTGGGCTGAAAGGATGGGGGCACCAGTTTCCGCAAAACTTAAGCGGCGGCATGCAGCAGCGTGTCGGTCTCGCCCGAGCGCTGGCAAACGACCCTGACATCCTGTTGATGGACGAAGCGTTCAGCGCACTCGATCCGCTGATTCGCGACGACATGCAAAATGAGCTGCTCAACCTACAGCAACAACTGCATAAGACGATTGTCTTTATTACCCATGATTTGAACGAGGCATTGAAGATTGGGGACCGGATTGCCCTCATGAAGGACGGCGAGGTCGTCCAGGTCGGAACCCCGGAGGACATCGTCAGTCACCCTGCCAACGAATACGTTGCGCGCTTCGTCAAAGGGGTGGACGTGACGAAAGTGCTGACCGCGGAAGATGTCATGAAGCGGCCGACACCGCTTGTGCGCCTGAAAGATGGTCCGCGTGTCGCCTTGCATACGCTCCGGGACGCGGGCTTGTCTAGTGGCTTCGTGGTCGACGAAGGCCGGCGGCTGCGCGGCCTGGTGACCGCGGATGAACTGGCAGCTGCCGTAAAGGCCAAACGGACCTCAGTGGCAGACTGTACGCTGGAGTCCACTGTCACGGTCAGCCCGCAAGCGAACCTGGAGGAACTGGTCAGTCGTATCGTGGAGTCGCGCTATCCACTCGCTGTTGTCGATGAGGATGGAGTACTGCGCGGGCTTGTGCTGAAGAGTTCCATCCTGGAAGCGATGGCCGGACAAGGGGGTGAAGCCGATGTTGCCGAAACTCCCGCTGGCGTCGTGGATTAACCAGTTTGTCAACTGGCTGTCTGACGTTCTTGGCCCCGTGCTCGGCGCCGTCTCCCAGGTGGTGCAGACGGTAGTCAGCGGTATCACGGTCGGGCTAGAGCACGTACCCTGGTGGCTGCTTACCCTCGTTATCGCCGCCCTTGGATATCTGGCTGGGCGCTGGAAGCTGGCAATCGGCACCCTCATCGGCTTGCTCCTGATTGAAGATTTGCGTTTGTGGAACCATATGATTGAAACCCTCGTGTTGGTTATCGTTTCGTCGTTTGTGGCTGTGGTTATCGGCATCCCGTTGGGGATTTGGGCGGCCAGACGCAAAAGCGTCTACCAAGTGATGTCACCCTTGCTCGACTTGATGCAGACCATGCCGCCGTTTGTCTACTTGGTGCCGGTTCTGCTCTTGTTCAGCATCGGTGTCGTACCGGCCATCTTGGCCACGGTGGTGTTTTCGATGCCGCCTGCCATTCGCCTGACACGGCTGGGTATCCTGCAAGTCCCGGACGACTTGGTCGAGGCCGCGCGGGCATTTGGCACCAGTGACCGACAGCTGCTCTGGAAGGTGCAGCTGCCCCTGGCGATGGCAAGTATCAAGGCGGGCATTAACCAAACCTTGATGCTCGCGTTGTCCATGGTCGTGATTGCCGCCATGATTGGTGCCAGCGGCCTGGGTGCTGATGTCATGTCTGCACTTGAAACGGTGGATGTTGGCAAGGGCGTTGAAGCAGGGTTGAGCATCGTCATCATCGCCATCATCTTAGATCGGATTTCGCAAAATCTCGGCAAGCGCCGTTCGAAACCGTCCGCCTGAGTCGTCAAGGGCAAGAGGAGGGAAAATATTCATCGGCTTTGGGGGCTGCGGTGGAGAATGCCTCGAAGCATTAAGCGGATCGGAAAACGAAAGCAAACTCACAGGAGGGATCTTCTTGGGACTGGCGAAAAAATTGGGGATGATGGTTTCTATCGTGGCTGTCCTGGGAGCAGCGGCGGCTGGCTGTGGGACGGCCTCCGACAATCAGACGCAAGGAAATACCGCGACAACCGGTGGTACCACAGCGGGTGGCGGAAAGACCATCAAAATCGGGTATGTGACCTGGGCGGAGGACGTCGCCGCCACCATGCTATGGAAGCAGTTGCTTGAGAACAAGGGCTATACGGTACAAACGACGCAACTTGACGCGGGACCCTTGTTTGCCGGACTGGCGCAAGGGGGCGAAGACGTGTTCTTCGATGCCTGGCTGCCAAACACCCATAAAAGTTATATGCAACGGTATGGCAGCAGTCTGACCAATCTCGGCCAGTGGTACCAGGGACCGGTCAAAATTGGCCTTGTGGTGCCGTCTTATGTCAAGGACGTCAACTCCATTGCCGACTTGAACACCCATGCCAGTGAGTTTAACAACCAGATTGTTGGTATCGATGCCGGGGCTGGCGAAATGCAGACGGTGCAAAATAAGGTTATTCCGGATTACCATTTGAAACTGCACTTGACCTCAGGCAGCGAGGCATCGATGCTGACCGCACTGCAACGGGCCATTTCCCAAAAGCAGCCGATTGTAGTGACCCTGTGGAGCCCCCACTGGGCGTTCAGTAAGTGGCACCTGAAGTACCTTCAAGATCCGAAGACTGCGATGGGTAAATCGGAGCACATCCAGACCGAGGCCAACAAGCAGTGGGCTGCGAGTAATCCAAAAGTGGCCGGATGGCTGAAAAACTTTAAACTGACGCCCAACCAGCTCGGTGAACTTGAGCAGGACATCAACAAGGACGGCAATACCAAGGGCGTACAGGAATGGATTTCGGCCAACCAAAGCCTGGTCAACAGTTGGTTTAAATAAAGGGCAGGTCTAAAGGAAAGGCCAGGTTCAGGTCATCATCGGAATCGCACACCGACGGACGGTGCCTGTCTCGGGGGAGTGAATAAAATTCCCGCAGACAGGCACTGTCTTTTTCTGCGTATAAATTTCGGGGTGAATGTCTTGATTTGAGTTCACCTCTGGTGTACGTGATGCATCTCTGCCGCGTTTCCGCCGCCCGCCCGAGCGCGTGGCGAGGCGATTCACACAGCCCGCCCAATAGCTCCACGAACCGATTCCGCTTGTTCTCCCGGCATGCGCGATAGTTGCAGAACCGCCAGCCAGATGACAGCGAAGCCAATCCATTGGCCAACCGTGATCGTCTGATGCAATACAATCCAATTGAGCAACAAGCCCGTGGCCGGGAAGGCCAATTCCGCGACGGTCGCATAGGATGCGCTCACGCCGTTTAGTCCGCGGTAATAGAGCAACAGGCTGATGAGGCTCGGCACCAGCGTCTGGAACAGGAGATTCGCCCAGACCGGCAGCAGGGTGAGCGACACCGTCATCTTGTGCCAGTTGGGGTGTTGACCGAGCACGATAAGAAACAGCAACGGCAGTGCCACGGCAAAACGAAGCGCCGTCATCGTCGTAAACGAGACTTTCTCCACAATTCGCTTTTCCATCACGGTCGATCCGCCCCACAACACGGCGGCCCCGAGAGCACAGAGGCCACCAATCAGGGCGCCGTGCGTTCCACCATCTGGCATGTGAAAGCCAAACGTCAACAGGTATGCCCCGATAAGTGCCGCGATGAGTAGCGGCCAATAGCCCTTGCGCACCCGCTCCTGAAGAATCCATGCAGCCATCAACACGGCAAACACGGGCTGCAGTTTTTGCATGATGAGCACCACGTTCGCGTTTCCATAATGAAAGCCTAACGTAAACAAGATGGACGCCATGGCCGATCCACCCCAGGCTACAAACAATACTGCGAACCAGTCACTAAGGTTCAGCCGCGTAAGCTCCTGGCGTTTCCAAATCAGTATCGGGACTACGAACAACGACAGCAACAAGTGCTCCAGAAAGACAATCTGTGTCGACGAAAAATGGTCCAGCAATGCGACGATGAAGACGGCGTCGAAGCCCCACATGGCCGCGCCGACGGCAATCAGCCATACCGATGCGCGGGCAGATCTACTTTGAACTGATGCCAATTCAAATACCTCCATTCGAAATCTGGGTATTTGAATTGAACCTTCTACGCAGGACCACTCATAGGTGGTTTTCAACTGCGAATACGTCGACGGTTTATGCCCATACCTCTTGTATGCCTTCCCAACTTTCCTTGACCACGAAAATAAGGGCGGTTGGTCTACACTAGATGCCCTTCTTATTGGATAAGCTCCCCAACATAACATGTACAGTGAGAACCAGGACTTGGGGTCCTTTGAGGAAGGGGTGTATCGAATTATGGACGGATGTTTTGGTGGCTACACTCGATGGGCTGTTGTATTCCTTATTATCTTCGTCCTGTTCATCTTGCTTGTTCCTTATTGGGGCGGTGGGGCAGGGTATTAATGTGAGAGCAGTTGAGAGCGACTTCCATCGCCTCAAATCACCGAGTGAAATCAACGATCTGTAACAAAATTAGGTAAGTCCTAATTCAGGACCGGGAGGAGGGCTATTAATTGGACAGGTGTCCGCCGATTGTATGTCCACCGGTATATGAGTATGAAGATTGTTACAGTTATCGCGAAGTCCCAATCGTTCAGCCAGTCGTCAGAGTTAGAAGACACATCATTGTAAACGTACCAAAGTACTATACTCAACCTGAGGCAAGGGACGTAGTTATAGACCCTGGTTGTCCTGGACAATGTAAACCCTACTAATCATTATTAAGAAAAACCGTCTGGGAAAAACCGCCTGGCGGTTTTATATTCCACATTTCGCGCCTGTTCTACGCGTTGGAGCTTGAAACTCGGCGAGGGGCTCCGGGATAACCGAGCCCCTCGATACATCGTAGGAAGTGAGTAAGAATGCGCCATCGCGTAAAAGGGGGGTTCCCCCATGCCGAATCAAGACTTCAAGTCGTTGGTTAAGGAGCAATTCGGCCGAAACGCGGAAAAATACGTGCGCAGTGCGACGCACGCTCAAGGCCGTGATCTCGTTCAATTCATCGAATGGCTCCAGCCGCAAGCCAGCCAGATTGCCCTCGATGTGGCCACAGGCGGCGGGCATACGGCGAAAGCGTTGGCTCCACACGTCAAAAGGGTATTTGCCACCGACTTGACGCCGACCATGTTGGCCACCGCGCGCCAGCCTCTGACGGCCAGCGGCTGTGACAATGTGTACTACGTCGCGGCATCGACACCGCCTTTCACGTATGGCTGGTGCGGTGCCAGTGTATCAACGTCGATCGTCCGTTACTTTGGCCCCGCTGCTTGCCACTCAAGGGCCTCCAGTTCGGCCGCCGCAGCCTCCCACGCGGTCATTCGCTCCGCGTGCTCCGCCTCCAGCCGTGTGTGTTCGGCCTGCAGGCGCTGCCCAGCCTCGTAATCCTGTTCCTGCGCCGCCCTCAGCATCTGTTCGCTGAGCGCCGCCATCTGTTCCTCCAACTCGGCAATCTCCTGTTCCAGCTGTTCCACTCGTGCTCGCAGCTTGCGGAGATCGGCGGATCGGACCGGGGCTGGGCTGCGCCCCGTGGGGGCTGACTTATCGGCGGCAGAACGGTCCCTACCGGGACCGGGGCCCTCTTCCTTCGAGGCCTGCCCGTCCTCCGATTCGGATGCCCAGCGCGCTTCTTCCGCCACCTTCTCCACATAATCGCTGTAGTTACCCAGGTACAACCGTACGCCGCCTTCGTCCACGCGCAGGACATGGGTGGCTAGCCCATCGATAAAATACCGGTCATGCGAGACGAACAAGAGGGTTCCGTCGTACTCGGCCAGCGCCTCCTCTAGGGCCTCGCGGCTGTCCAAATCCAGGTGGTTGGTGGGCTCATCGAAGACCAACACGTTGGCCTGACGCAGCATCAGCCGACATAGGGCCAGGCGGCTGCGCTCCCCGCCGCTTAAGCCTGACACCGGGCGATTGACCTCCTCGCCGCGGAACAAAAAGCGGCCTAAGGCGGTGCGCACCGTTGTCACGTCGAGACTGGGGAATTCATCGTGGATTTGTTCCATGACCGTCTTCGTGTCGTCGAGGCCCTCCTGTTCCTGGTCATAGTAGCCGATTTCCACGTGTTGTCCCCAGACAATCCGCCCGGACAACGGCTTTACCTGTCCGACCAAGGTTTTGAGCAGCGTTGATTTGCCGATCCCGTTTGGGCCAATGATGGCGAGCCGCTGTCCGCGCATCAGGTGCAGGTCGATGGGCCCCGCCAGCACCCGCTCTGGAAACCCCACAACGAGCCTCTCCAATCGCAATACGTCCCGCCCGCTCGGCCGGGTCGGAGAAAAGCGTATCCCCATGCGTCGCTCATCGCCGCGGGGTGGATCGAGGCGTTCCATGCGTTCAAGCAGCTTACGCCGGCTTTGCGCTCGCTTCGTGGTCGAGGCGCGAGCGATGTTCTTCTGGATGAACGTTTCGAGGCGGGCGATTTCTTGCTGTTGCGCTTCGTACCGGCGTTGCGCCCGAGCGAGGGATTCGGCCCGCAGCTCCACGTACTGCGAGTAGTTTCCCTCATAGCGGGTGGTCCGCCCATTCGCCAGCTCGTAGGTTACCGTCGTCACCTTGTCCAGGAAGTACCGGTCGTGGGAGACCACGAGCACGGCGCCGGGATAGCCAGCCAGGTAGGACTCCAGCCAGTCGAGCCGCTCTGTATCCAGGTAGTTGGTCGGCTCGTCGAGAACCAGAATGTCGGGCTCTGTCGCGAGCAACCGTGCTAGGGACAGTCGCGTCTTCTGTCCGCCGCTTAGGTTTTTCACCGGCAGTCCGTGCATCTCCGGCGGGAACGCCAGCCCGTCCAACACCCGCCGTACCCGCGCCTCTACGGCATATCCGCCCTTCTCCTCGAACTGTTGCTGTAGCTGCGCGTAGCGGCGGCTCACCGTCTCCAGACGCAGCGGGTCTTGGTACACGGACGGATCGGCCATATCGGTTTCGGCCTTGCGCATCTCGGCCTCCAGTTCCCGAAGGTCAGCAAAGGCGCCGGCCACAAACGAAAACACAGTCTGCTCGCCATCCGTGTCCACGTACTGCGCCACGTAGCCCAGGGTCACCCCGCGCGCCGTGCTCACGCTGCCCGCATCGTACGGCTCCAGGCCCAACAGGATGCGCAGGAAGGTGGTTTTACCGGCCCCGTTGCGACCCACCAGCGCCACCCTGTCCCGTTCCTGTACGAGTAGGTTGGCTCCTTTTAGCACCGGGTGCCCGTCGTACTGTTTTTCAATCTGGTTTGCTTGTAGGACAATCATCGTCGTCTTCTCATCCTCTTTCTCCGGCCCCGTTGCGTCCGGCGGTCGCCGACGGCGCTTCTCTTCTACTTAATCAGTTTTCGGCCCGCCGGACAACCCGCGTCCGGTTTACGGTACAATGGAAAGGAAGTTTGATGCGTGAAGGAGACGGCCAATGGCGAAAACCGATGGAGTCTGGGCGGATAAGGCAGCGGCCCGTGCCCATTTTCTCCATCTGCGGCAGGGCCTCGCGGACGCGCACCGTGCAGATGCCGAATCTCGCGTGCAGGCGCGGCTCGTGCAGATGATGAAAGACATGTATGGGCCGCACTCCGTTCCTCGTGTCGCCGGTTTTTATGCGGCCGTCCGCGGTGAGCTGGACGTTACGCCGGCGGCGGCCGCGTGGCGGCGGATGGGTGGCATCAGCGCCTACCCGCGCGTGTGCGGCAAACGGCAGATGCAGTTTCTCTCCGTTGCGGGGGAGGATGAGCTGCAGCCCGGCAGGTTTGGCATCCTGGAGCCGCCGCCCACCGCGCCAGAGGTCGCGCCGGCAGATTTGGCCATCATCGTCGTCCCCGCGCTGGCGTACAGCCAAGCCGGCTGGCGGCTCGGGTACGGCGGAGGCTTCTATGATACGTTTTTCGCTCAGCCAGCCGTCCGTGCCGTGCGCATTGGCGTTGCGTTTTCCGAGATGGTCGTGGAGACACCCCAGTGGCTGGTCGATCCGTTTGACGAACCTGTGGATTTCGTTATCACGGAGGAAGAGGTCATCGTATGCAGCCAAAGGCGTTAATCCTGGCCGGTGGGGCGAGTCGGCGCATGGGGACCAACAAACTGTCTTTGCCCTCGCAGCCGGGCCATTCCTTGACCGTGCTGGGCGCGGTGCTGGCGGCGGCGCACTCGGTTACACCGGACGTATCCGTCCTGGTGGCGCCCAGAGCGGACAGGGAGACCGTGTGGCAACAAGCCCAGTTCGCCGGCCTCGCCCAGGTTCGCGTCTACGAGGACCTGTCTCCATACCAGGGGCCTTTGGCCGCGTTGGCCACAGTTTGGCCGCGTCTCTTGGCTGACGATGTCCGGGGCGAAGCCGGTACAGCCGACGAGGACGGTGCTGCAACGGGGCGCGAAGAGGCAGCAGCTGGCGGCGGAGAGGCGGCTGGCGGAAGCGAAGGCGGCACGTCGGCCCTCGCGCCTGCTGGCGAATTGACTTCTGACCGTCCGGTACTGGTGCTGGCGGGCGACCTTCCGGGGATACACCCGCGCGTTCTGCAGGCCCTGGTTCAGCGTTTTCAGGAGGTCTGTCGAGCGGATCGCGACGCGGTACTGGTGGTGCGCGACGGGCGCTGGCAGCCGTTACTTGGGTGTTACAGCTCAGGAGCCGGCGCGGTCTGGCAGGCGGCCACCCGTGCAGGGGAGACGCGACTCATGCGGGCGTTGGCCGGTCTGCGCCTGGTGGCCGTTGATGCCGACCGCGCGCGCTGGCCGGATTGGTGGACGCGGCCCCTGCATACCCCAGAGGATTTGGCGGACTGGCGGCAGTGGATGAGTCAACAGGGAGGTGACCGCAGATGAAGCGGGAGGTACCAGTTGAGAAGGCAGTGGGGATGGTGCTGGCACACGATTTGACGCAGATTATCCCAGGCGAGTTCAAAGGGGTGGCATTCAAGCTCGGCCACATCATCCGCGAGGAGGACATCCCGCGCCTGCTCGACATGGGCAAGCGTCACGTTTACGTGTTGGAACCGGATGAAAATGAGCTACACGAGAACGAGGGCGCCGAGCGGATGGCCAAGGCGGTGGCCGGACCTGGCGTGCAGTTAACCGAGGTGCACGAAGGCAAGGTAAACCTGAAGGCAGCCCGGCGCGGACTGTTGTGGGTGGATGCAGGGACAGTCACGGAGATGAACCGCATCCCCGACATCGCCATCATCACCCGCGCGCCGTTTATCGATGTGGCCCAAGGCGCCTCAATTGGCGCAGTGCGACCGATTCCGCTGCTGGTTGAGCGCGCGAAGATTGAGCGGGTGGAGGCGTTGGCCGCGCGAGCGGATATGCCCGTGATTGACGTTCTCCCCTATCAGCCGCACAAGGCGGCGATTGTCACCACCGGCAGCGAAATTCAGAGCGGCCGCGTGGCAGACAAATCGGGTCCCGTCCTGCGCGAAAAGTTCGCCCACTTTGGCGTCGAGGTGTTGAGCCAGGTGTTCCCCGGCGACGAGGTGGAGGCGATTGTCGCCGCGATTGTGGAGGCGTGCGAACGCGGTGCTACGATTGTCTGTGTGACTGGCGGTATGTCGGTCGATCCGGACGACCGCTCGCCGGGGGCGATTCGCCGCGCGGCGGATACGGTCGTTCGCTACGGCATGCCACTGTTGCCTGGCTCCATGACGATGCTCGCCTACCGTGGCGAGACCGCCATCTTCGGCCTGCCCGGCGCCGTCATCCACGACGCCCGCACCGCCTTTGACGTACTCTTGCCGCGCGTTTTGGCCGGACTTCGTATCACCGAGGACGACATCGCCCAGCTCGGGGTGGGCGGCTGGTTGTACGCGTGAATCGAGTCGAGACGCGGCCCCAGTCCGGCCGCGTCTCAGGAATGAATGCGTGCAGTACATGAACCTTAGACTGTTTCAACGGAGGTTCCAAACAGAAGAGGCGTGCCAACAGCACCTATTTGCTCTGCGCTGGCCGGATGGATTCCGTTGCCCGGCATGTGGGCATGACCGGTATTACAAGATCTCTAATCGACTGCTGTTCCAGTGCACTGCCTGTCGGCACCAGACATCATTCATTGACGGCAGGTAAGATATTTCATAAGACGCGGACACCACTGACGGTCTGGTTTTGGGCATTGTTTCTTGTTGCCCATGACAAGCGAGGCATTTCTGCCCTGGCACTCTCCCGTGAAGTGGTCGACGAACGAACAAAACGCCCGTCCTCGTAGCGATGGCACTCACGCCACAAGGCAATCCCAAATACCTAAAGATGCGGGCTACGGAAAATGTGAAAAGTGAAACGCTCACACAGTTCGTCAAGCAATCCTTCGCTTCGGATGTCACGATTGTGAACGATGGATTCAGCGCGTACAAAAAGTTGGCTGAGACGCGAAGCACGTTGACCATGAAGTTTGATCCCGACAACAACCCGGACCACATGAAATGCATCCACGTATCAATTGCATACGTTTCTAGAATAGAACAGTCTAGTTGTGTCGTGCCTAGTTCTATCCAACGAACTAGAAACGCGGCGATTATGTTGGAGGCGCAGATACAGGTGACGACAGAATGAAAGGAATAGAACAGGCAATAAGATTTGCAATGATTTTATGAACAGGAAGTCATTCGCGATGTTCAACTCTACGTCCATTAAGCGGTTTTTTGATCCTCCACGTAGATGGCAAATCCATGTCGAACAGTCTTAAGATGCGCTCGATCTGTGTGCCGCTCAGGAAATCGGCGGTCTGTGCCATGAGTCCCCCAGTTTAACGTGGGCCACGGTCATCTCGTCGAGCGTTTCGAGAATCGAAACGCCCGTTTTCGAGATCAGATATCCTACCGTGCTATACAGCAGTAAGGACAGCAGCATCAAGGACGCGAACGCATTGACATGTCTTCTTTCTCCCGCGAAGCCTGCACCTGTGCGTCTGCTACAGCTTTTCATGCGAGTTGAGTCTCAGAGAACAACGATGAAACATTTTTACCATTGACCGCATCTATCGGTGAAGAAAGGGGGTGACCGATCACTTGGACCATCGTTTGGAATTTGAGCAATGGATTCACAAGTACGTTGATCGGCTGTTGATCGGCTTACTAGATTGGCATACACCTACCTTCGAGACTGGTCTGCTTCTGAAGATGTCGTTCAAGAGGCCTTCATCAGGGCTTATGAATCTAGAAGCCAACTACGAAATGCTGAAAATCCATTTCCATGGCTCGCCCGGATTGTTGTCAACCAATGCAAGACACTTCACCGAAAAACATGGAGAGAAGTGATCACGGACCTTCTTCCAGAGCGGATGACCTTAGGCACAGAAGACACGTTGCTCACCAAGGAAAAAACGAGCACTATTCATCATGCAATCATGGCACTTCCGGAATCATTGAGAACGCCGCTGTATCTATATTACTTTGAAGAAATGCCGACTAAGGAGATTGCGCACGTAATCGGTATCAGTGACGGAGCTGTCAGAATACGCCTGACGCGCGCAAGGGAGCGCTTTGCAGCCGAACTGAAAAGGAGGGAAGAGGATGAATATCGAGGAGAAGTTAAAGCAAGCAAAATCCCAATTTCCACCCCACACCGTCGATAAGGAGAAGTTTATTGAATCGTTTTGGGCCAGGGTTGATCGACTAGAGAAAGTCCCTAGGGTTAAGCCTGCTGAATGAGGCCCGTGAGAAGTTGGAAGACATCATTGACACTCTCCATCGGCTACACAAAGGAAAGCTGAAGAAACCCAGGGACCGGCGGCAACAAGCTCGGAGAGACTATTTTCGGGGCAGCTAATGGACCCTTAGAGGGTCGCATTGGTTGGACATTCGGGAATTCATATATAATATATCTATTCCAGAATCCAGGACCGCTAGTTTCCTGCCACCGCACACTACGTATCGCCTACAAATGGCGGTGCAGCTTGTGGAGGTGATGGTGGGTGTCCCACCGAGAACTCGTCATCCACGAATCCTGGTTGCGAAGCCGGCAATATGGCGTCGATGCCGAGGTTTTGGTGGAAGATATCCTGGAACCAACGCAATTGAGGATCCTTAAGAAAGAGAACGAGTGGCTGTTGCAAGTCGCCACGCCGACTGTTGAACGACTCTACGGATGGGTACGCTCCCAACACTCGACGGTTATCATTTCTCATGCGAATGGCCACATCCTTTGCAGTATCGGCGATCCTCAGTTTATGAACGACGCGGAGAAGGTTCATCTGCGAGAAGGCGCCGGTTGGTCAGAACATTCGAGGGGAACAAATGCGATTGGCACCTCTATCGCCGTCCAGGAACCCGTTTCTGTCGTTGGTGATGAACACTTCTGCGCGGTCAATCGATTCCTGTATTGTGCCGCGTCCCCTGTCTTTGACATCTCGGGTGAGCTTGCGGCGGTCATCGATGTTAGCGGTTACTGTAAGGAATATCACCCTTCCGTGGTACATCTCGTCGATTTCGTCTCGCGACAAGTCGAGGACGAACTCCTCGTGCGGAATACGGAGCGTGCGGTCATCCTTGAACTGCGCCCTGACGAGGATCGCACGGTGCGAGGCCTCATTGCCTTCAATGAAGACTGGCAGGTGATCGGCGCCAACCGGGAAGGACGTCGTGTGTTGAACCTTATCGAGCCGACATATCCATGCGAGATACCGTACCATTTGAGAGAGCTGAAATTGATCTTTCACTCCGTTCATGGTCGAGCCATGGATTCAAAGCGCATCTATCTGGAAGCGTCTGGACGTGAACCGCAGTGGTGGACGGTTTCAGTCTTTTTGGACAATCGGCCGATGAAGCTGCCGACTGGGGTAACCGTACGGGAAAAACAGCGTAAAACCCACGCGGCTCGCCGAATGCCGTCCAAGGAACTTCATTACACATTTGCTGACATCTACTGCCGTGATCCTGCGCTGTCCGCTACTCTGGAGGCGGCGCGTAGGGTGGCTGAAACCGATTATACTGTACTCATCACTGGTGAGAGTGGCACAGGCAAGGAAATGTTAAGTCAGGCGATTCACGCGGCAAGCCTCAGGCGGCATGGGTCTTTTGTCGCCATCAACTGCGGAGGGATAGCCCCTACGCTTCTACACAGTGAGTTGTTTGGATACGAGCCTGGAGCCTTCACCGGCGCGGGCCGTTCTGGGCGACCGGGTAAATTCGAGCTCGCACATGGCGGGACCTTGTTCTTGGACGAAGTGGCGGAAATGCCGGAAGACATGCAGGTCGCGCTGCTGCGCGTCCTCCAGGAAAAAGTAATCACCCGACTCGGAGGGACCAAATCGACTCCGGTCGATGTGCGCATCATCGCCGCAACGAATCGAGACCTGTGGGAACAAGTGCAACAGGGCCGTTTCCGCGAAGATCTCTATTTCCGACTGCTCGGTGTTGAACTGAGGCTACCGGCCTTGCGAGAGCGGACGGACCGCGTGGAACTTGCGGAGCATTTTCTAGAGCGCATTGGGGACGAACGAGGAACGTCCGGTCTCAGACTTTCTTCCGAGGCTAAGCGTTGGGTTGAATCATATGCGTTCCCAGGTAACGTGCGCGAGCTCTATGCGGTGCTCCGTCAAGCTGCGTTTTTTGCGGAAGACGGCGAAATACGCCTCGAACACTTCCCAGCACACGTCGTCAACCAGCGTAAGCAGGAACTTGAACCGAAAGAGTCTGCGACCAGGCTGCCATCTTTGCAGCAGGTAGAATATGCGGCCATCTTACAAGCGCTGCGGACCACGGAGGGCAATATCAGCCGCGCCGCACGCCTTCTTGGTATCGGTCGTAATACTCTATACCGCCGATTGCGGAAGTTGGAGGGGCAACAGGCTTCAGCCGGCCTCGAGTAGGTATTGGTGGATTTCCACCTATGTTTCCCCTATAGGCCGAATGTGCCCCGCCCGGCCCGGTTCTGTTGCCGAAGCTCCCCGGGCGGGGCGCCGCGTTCTCACCCACGCCGCGAAAAAAAAAGAAGGCCCCCAGAAGGTGACTAAAAGGGGCATCGAACATACGCCGTTGGCGTGGGCCATCACTCTGCCTGGTTTCGGACAGCATCCCACTCTTCGTCAGTAAACGCTCGCGAACGGGTGATGAATCGCAAGCCTGCTGGACTCTCTAAAGAAAATCCGCTGCCTCGTCCTGGCACCACATCAATGATCAGTTGCGTGTGGCGCCAGTACATGTATTGCGCCTTGCTCATGTAAAAGGGGCAGCCACCGACGTCTCCCAGGTGCACGTCTTGGCTGCCTACCTTAAACTCTCCAAGTGGATAACACATCGGGGCACTGCCGTCGCAACACCCGCCTGACTGATGGAACATGAGCGGACCGTGGATGGATTTGAGTTTGTTGATCAGGGATAGGGCGGCGTCTGTTGCGACGACTCTCCGTGTATCCACCGCTCTTGACTCTCCTTTCTGGAGCCGGTGCCAATTCGCTGTCAGAACAGGCCGCGGCTTTTCGTGCTGTAGCTGATCAGCAAATTTTTCGTCTGCTGGTAGTGTTCCAGCATCATCTTGTGGTTTTCGCGACCGAAGCCGGAGTGTTTGTATCCACCAAAGGCGGCGTGTGCAGGATACATATGATACGTGTTCACCCATACCCGGCCTGCCTGGATGCCACGGCCCATGCGGTACGCCGTGTTGATGTTTCTCGTCCAGACGCCTGCACCGAGTCCGTATAGCGTATCGTTGGATATCTCTAGTGCATGGTCCATATCCTTGAAGGAAGTCACCGACAAGACCGGTCCGAAAATTTCTTCCTGGAAGATTCGCATCTTGTTATGACCCGCAAAAATGGTCGGCTTGACGTAATATCCGTCGGCGAGGTCTCCGGGCAGGTAATTTCGCTCGCCACCAAGAAGCAACTGTGCGCCTTCCTGTTTTCCGAGATCGATGTAGGACAGGATTTTTTCGAGCTGATCCGTCGAGGCCTGAGCGCCAACCATTGTTTCGGTATCCAACGGGTTGCCTAGCTTCACCGCCTGGGTGCGCTTGATGGCACGGTCCAGGAAATCATCGTAGATACTTTCTTGGATAAGGGCTCGAGACGGGCAGGTGCACACCTCTCCTTGGTTGAAGGCAAACATGGTGAATCCTTCAAGCGCTTTATCGAGAAACTCATCCTCCTCAGCTAAGACGTCCTCGAAGAAGACGTTCGGCGACTTACCGCCCAACTCCAATGTGACCGGAATAATGTTTTCGGAAGCATACTGCATGATCAGTCGCCCCGTGGTCGTTTCACCGGTGAAAGCCACCTTGTTAATTCGCGGATTTTGTGCCAGAGGCTTGCCTGCTTCGACTCCGAATCCGTTGACCACGTTGACAACGCCAGGCGGAAGGAGGTCGCCGATGAGTTCCATGAGAACCATGATGCTGGCGGGCGTCTGTTCCGCCGGTTTCAACACGACGCAGTTCCCCGCAGCAAGAGCGGGAGCGAGCTTCCATGCGGCCATGAGAAGAGGGAAATTCCACGGGATGATCTGGCCGACCACGCCGATAGGTTCATGAAAATGATAGGCAACAGTATCGTGGTCAATTTCGCTGATAGCCCCTTCTTGAGCGCGAATAACCCCGGCAAAATACCGGAAGTGATCAATGGCGAGCGGAATGTCAGCCCCCAATGTCTCACGAATGGGTTTTCCGTTGTCCCATACTTCCGCGACCGCCAACATCTCCAGGTTCGCTTCCATGCAATCCGCAATCTTGTTCAAAACCTCGGCCCGTTTGGCAACTGATGTCCGGCCCCACGCCTCTTTGGCCTTATGGGCAGCATCGAGAGCCAACTCGATGTCTTCCGCTGTTGACCTTGCCACCTCACAGAATGGCTTGCCGTTGACCGGAGATATATTGACAAAATAGTTCCCCTTGACTGGTGACACCCATTTTCCACCAATGTAATTGTCGTAGCGGCTCTTGAAGGTGATCTTGCTGCCTGGTTGTCCGGGTTGTTCATAAAGCACGGTTACATACCTCCTTGGGAGAATTTCACGTAGATCTGTTTATGCAAGATCCGTGCCAATGGCTGAATACGGACCGTCCAGGGGCTTCTCACTTGGATGGGGGGAGCGCTTTCAACAAGCAGTGCGCCAATCCGGTACATAAGTTCCATCTTGGAACAACAACGGGTGAACCCGTCCCCCACGGGGACCATTGATCCCCAATCGGTTCAACATCACTCTCGAAGGACGAGTTGTCCAACAGAGAGCCTGGTCCTGTCCTCTTGATCACGCTCGCCGCCGCGCTCCCTCTGCCGCGCGGATGAACTCGGTCAACTGGATCGTCAACTCGTAACGCAGAAACGGCGTAATCAGGTAAATGCCGTTGAAGTGGAGCAAGGCCTCGGCAGTCAGCGCCTCTGCGATGCGCAGCCCCTCGTCGTCGGCGGCCGCCTCTGGCGGAGCGGCGTTCATCCGTTCCTGCACGTGCTCTGGGATGCGGATTCCAGGCACGTCGTTGTGCAGGAACTGGGCGTTGCGGGCGCTCGTCAAGGGCATCACGCCAACAGACACTGGCACGCCAAACGCCTCCGTCGCCCGGGCTATGCGCTCGAACATCCTCGAATCGAACATCGGCTGCGTCATCACGAAGTCGGCGCCGGCGTCCAGTTTGCGCCGCAAGCGGTCGATGGCCTTGTCGAAGTGCAGCACGTGGGGGTTAAACGAGGTCCCGACGATAAATCGCGACGGTTGCGGTCGGCCCTCAAAGACGGCGAGGGCAGAACAGACACGGATTAAGAGACAGGACGCAGTGGAACGAAACGAAATTGAAGGGAAGTTCGGCGAAGGCAAGCGTCTGTACGGTCTAGGCTTGATTCGGGTGCGCCTGCGGGCAACGAGCGAGACGGTTATCGCGCAGCAAATGCTAGTGATGAACTTGGAGCGGCGACTCCATATGGTGATAGGTGCCAATAATTGAACACCTAGAGCGGATAGTATCAGAAACGATCGTTTTTAGAACACTATAGCATCTCTCTTCTCATGATTCTCAACGCAGACGTTTTGGTAGGCGGGCGCAGCCCGTTTATTTCACCCTTGAAATTGCCTAAGCCGAACGGCCATCTTGCCAGCTTGGTATATGTGAGCGACCGGACCGGAGACCTGCGGTCACTTCAAGCCGGCGACTGCAACACCGAAGCGGCCTTCGAACACCGTCTCTGCCAGTGGCCGCCGGTCGGACGGCTTTTCGCGTTCCCGAAACTCCTCCGGCAGGTTTTTAGCATCACCTCGATAGCCGATGGCAATCACAATCTGCGGTTCATACTCCTCGGGAATTCCCAACACTGTGCGGGCCTTGTCTGTGTCAAAGGCGCCCATCGCGTGTGTAGTCAGTCCCAGTTCCGTCGCTGCGAGTGCCAACGATGCCCAAGCCGCTCCAGCGTCAAAGGCGTGCTTGCGATTGGGGAGCCCATCCTTTATACGTGTGTACGATACGAGCAGGGCCAGTACCGGCGCGTTTTGACACCAGACGACATTACGCGGGTTGATGAACTCGCAGAACAACCTCCGGTTTTCCTCCGTGCGCGCGATGATGAAGCGCCACGGCTGTTCATTGTAGCTCGACGGCGCCCAACGCGCCGCCTCGAGAACCTGATACAGCAACTCGTCGGCCACCGGTCGTTCGGCAAACGCCCGCGGTGACCATCGGTTTAGAAAGACGGCAGGAACTTCATATGATGGCTTGCGATGTTGAGCCACCTCTTCTGTCAGACCATCCACTACTTTCTGCATCGGTCGTCCCTCCATTGACGAAGTATCTCTCTGATCGGATGAGCGGTCGAACCAACCTCAATCATACACGTAATTGCGCGTTGCTCTAAAGTAATGGAACCGTGATGAGGAATCTTTTTACTCCCGAACACTCACAACCCCATCTGTCGTAGAAGTGGACTTCTGCGCACAGCATGTTGCCTGAGGACGTAAGGAGTGCCGGCGGACGCGCCGTCAATTACTATGACAGCGTTCCCCGATACAATAGCCGAAAGGAGATCCGAAAAGTTTTGACAAACTAGCGATGCTAGATTTACCTTTACTTTTAGACCAAGAGTTAGTGGGTCAGCAATTCCGAACCTGTTTGCACTTTCACAGTAAAGCAGCGTGGAATTGCAGGAACGAGCGACCCCTATCCATCGTGTGGGGGTCATCCTGCGTGAAAGCGCTGTCAATGATCGACATGCCATTGAATGAGAAAGGAGAAACGGTATGATTGAAACCTGGGGTTTTTACTTGCCCCTTCCGCAAAGGTATGCACCAATCACTGAACTCACACCAGATGACATTCAGGTATCGTATGACCGCTACCTGGACCTCTGGGTGAATTGCGAGCGCTGGGGTTTTGACGGCCTTGCCTGGGGCGAGCACCACTTCGGCCCGGTCCTCTTGCCCTCACCACACCTGTTCGTCGCAATGGTCGCGGCGCGGACCCAGAGGCTCCGGTTCACGACGCTGGGAAGTGTGCTGTCGATGCACGACGGCAGGCGGTATGCCGAAGAGTGTGGCATGCTCAACTACCTCACTCACGGTCGCTTTGAGCCTGGGGTTTCGCCCAGGTGCCGGACCAAGCGAGGCCGTTATGGCCGGTGTTCCAGCGGAGCAGGTTCGCCCGCGCTACTACAGTGCCATTGAGGTGCTCGCCAAGGCGCTCGCAGAGCCTCTCGTCACCCATCACGACGCCTTCTCCAACCTTGAACAAGTCCCGATCGTGCCCCGCCCGCGCCTGCATCCGGGGCAGTCAGTGTGGGTGACGGTCACGTCGCCGGATTCGGCGGCCTGGTGCGGCGAACGCGGCTACAAGCTGTGTACCGCGTGGTCGCCCACGCCGGTAGCTGCCGCGCTCGCCGCCCGTTACCGCGAAGCGGCCGAGGCGGCAGGGAAGCCGACCAGTCCCTCCATGCTGGGTCTGCGACGCAGGGTCTTCGTCGCAGATTCTGACGCCGAAGCCCGGGAGAAGTACGAAGCCTCATTTGACCTGATTCGTGACGGTGCGGCTATCGCAAACCGGACGCGCAACGACGGTGCGACGGCGTTCGAGACGGCTGACCCGAATATTCAGCGCATGTTGATGCACCCGGACGACTTTGTCATCGGTTCACCTGAAACGGTTGCCGAACAACTGATTGAGCAGTGCCGCGCGGGTGGTTACGGCGTCGTCATGGCCTGGGTCGATTTCGCGATGTTTTCTCACGACGATCTCACTCACTCTCATGAACTGCTGGGCACCCGTGTTGCCCCAATCCTGCGCGCCGCAGAGGTTGGCACAACTGCCCTTTAACGACGCTCGCCACATTTGGAGCATGCACAACGAAGGAGGGTGTATTTATGAGCATTCGATTTGACGTCTTGTACGGGACCCGTAAGGATCGCGAAATGCACGTCGATATCTACCAGCCGACAGGCTCCCTGAACCACCGCACGGCCGTTCTCGTCCTTCACGGCGGTGGGTGGAGGGTAGGTGATAGAAAGTTGATGCAGTCTCGTTGCGAAGCCCTGGCCAATCGTGGGTTTAGCGTTCTGGCCGTCGAGTATCGGTTGCTCAACGAGATCCCATGGCCAGGCCAGCTCCACGATGTCAAAACGGCCATTCGCTGGACACGCGCCCATGCCAGTGAACTCGGCATTGATCCAAACAGGCTCGTGCTACAAGGCCACAGCGCAGGTGCCCACCTGGCCCTGATGGCCGCGGGCACCTCTGGCAGGCCAGAGTTCGATCCCGATTTTGCTGGCTCGCCTCCGGCTGGCCCGATCTCTGCCGTCGTCGCCTATTACCCAATAGTGCGTCTCGATGCGGGCCGGGCGATGCCCGACTTGAGCGCCGGGCATTTGGAGCCGGAGGCCCTCCAGGCGATTCGAGGGGCCGATGGTTCGATTCCTGCGGCGATGCTCTTAGGGCAAGCGGCCACAGATGAAGAGGCTGCGTCGGCAAGCCCCATCAATTATGTCACCGAGGTGTTTCCTCCCACGATCCTCTTGCACGGCACCGCTGACATGCTGGTGGCGCACGCTGGCTCTCTGAGCCTCTTCGAGAAGCTCCAGGCGGCGCAGGTACCGTCCGAACTGCACCTTTTCTCAGGGGTCAACCACGAATTCGATATCACACCGAGTTTGACCGAGGCCAGCGCCACGGTCGTCGCGTCGTTCCTCAAGCGCTACGTCGTGGACCCCGAGAAATTCGCAGAGGAGGTCGCACGGACCAATCCGCTGGCTGGCAGGGCGCACTAGGATCGATTGTTTCCTTTAATGCTCAGGCAGGCGGCTCGGCGCGGCACTCTTGGGCGCCGAAGCCTGCCTCGTGTACTCAGGTTGCAAGAGTCCGAGGATTACTACGGCTAGCAAAGCAAGACCGGAAAGGGCGACAAACGCCAATCGCCAACCCAAGCGGCTTCCCAGCCAGCCCCCAAAGGGTACCCCAAGGATCAGAGCCAACGACCATCCGGACATGACGACACCCATCACCCGCCCTCGCTGCTCAGCTGGGACGATATCCCCGACATACGCATACGTGGACGGCACGATACCGCCTGCTGCCAAGCCAGACAAGGCTCGTGCCACAAGGAACATGGCAATGCTCTGGCTCGTTACACAGCGCCAGCCGTTGCCGAGCGTGTGCGGCGTATGGAGGAAGCAGGAATCATCAAGGGGTATTGTGCGGTGGTGGATCCGTACAAAGTCGGGGCAGCAATGCTAGTCATGATACGCATGACCGCAACCAGCGGGCAGTATCAGCGACTCATCGACACCATCCAGGAGATGGAAGAGGTCCTGGAGTGCCACAGGCTCACCGGAACAGACTGCCTGCTGATGAAAGTTGCCGTCTCGTCGGTCAGGCACTTGGAGCAGGTTATCCAACAACTCTCTCCGTTCGGCACAGTGAACTCATCCGTAGTTCTGTCATCTCCGGTGTCATACCGCCCGTTCACCCGGCCTATAACTGACAGCGTCTCTTGATGCTGGAGCAGCAGTGCCACATAGCACCACCAGCGAGAAGGCCTACATCGCTATTCCGCAGGCTGTCTTGAAGGAATCTATCTCCTTCGTCTCGCTGTAGTTGTTGGCCGTGACGTAGAAGAGGCTTTCTACGCAATTACACGCCAAGCAGGCATTTAGCGCCAAGCAGGCGTATCGCCACTCTTATCTTTCGAACATGCATGCTCGTTCAACCTTACATACTCTCACGGCGTAATGTTCGTACCATATCTCCCGACCAAGTTTCTGGGCTATTCGGTGTCTCGTATGTTCTCGCCACCTACGAATGGCTAACTCCGACTCCCAGACTAACTCCAAACGAGGGTCTCCATAATCGTTGAATAGATGGCGATTATCACAATAACCAAACATCCTAACGGAATCATTCTACGTGTTAGGTCTCCTTCCTTTCCGGGTAAGTTGGCGATGGAAGCTGCAAGCGCAATACGCGAAGGAGACTCCATCGTCAAATTCGAAGCCGCCACGTTCTGTACTATCGCATACAGCAAAGGTGAGTGATGCAATTGATGCGCCATTGCATTTTGAAACGGAGCAAACATTGCGTTAGAAGCCGAGTTGCTACCGGTAATAAACCCTCCCAGTCCACCGATGACTGGTGATACGAAGAGGAATCCTTTTCCAACCCATTGTGCTAGATGATGAGAGAAAAAGTCCGTCATCCCGGCCTGTTGCATCACTGTAGACATCGCGACGAATCCAACCGTAGATAGTGCAGCCGGATACACTTGCTTGATGGTTCTGATTGCACAGTCACAGACTTGGGTCCAAGAAAGCCGATACATCACAATACCTGCAATGGACGCCAGAAGTAGAGTAAACCCTGGACTATAAAGTAGTTCAAGCTGAAACTGGAGTGATGGCACTCTCCATACAAGGACCGTATGCAGCCATCGATACAATATAGGCCACAGGTTTGCTGCTAAGCTGAACACAATCAGAATGCTATAGGGGAACACAGATTTCCAAAACGGCAAGACCGCCTTCTCTTCTTCATCACTTACTGCCATTTTCTGAATCGGTTGATTTATTTTCGGCGAAGTAAATCGAAAATAAATCAGCAACAGTACAGCCGTAACAAACCCGGAGAGTACACCAGCCAATTGTGGGGATACATAATCATTCGCGGCCCAAGTAAATACGCATAGAAACGCCCACACCAAAAGAATTATGGGCACATTCCTCCACACCGCTCCCCATCCCCCAGCTACACAAACTGCTACAATCGTATACAACAAATAAAGCGGAATTGTGACGATAGCACTTCCTACCCCTAAAGCCCTGAGCGGGACACCAGAAAGTTCAGAATTAAGAACGGTCCCGACCGCCAAGGCTCCCCACGGCACAGCTGATTGCGTAAGCAGCGAAAGGATCGCCACTTTTTGCGGCTGAAATCTCATAGCGAGGTATAATGGGGCTGCGATAACGATACCGATCCCAAAGCCCGTTGTCGCTTCAAGAAACGGCCCTAAAGCAGCAGATACGAGTAATGCTTGTTGTACAGGGCTTTGTACATAACGCGCAAATAGGTTGGAAAACGCGTCTATAGCCCGTCCTTCACGCAGAATGTTGTATAGAAACAGTCCAAATACGAGGACATATATCACAATGAGCGCAATCAACAAGCCCTTGACTGAAGCTAACATGATCCACTTTACAGATGTTTGGAATTTCCACGGAATTTCTGCAATAACAACTGCAACGACATATGCCAAGCCGGCAGTCTTAACACTGGACATTCGAAGCCCCGTTAAGCAGATCAGGGTCAAAAGAATGGGTAAAACTGCAATGACCGTATATACGGTGGACATGGACCACTCCTCCCTACCATGTGTATTGGATTCTCAGTAACTCACTTTGAACCCCTTGGATTTTTCAAGGTGTTGCTGAAGGTCCGTTGCTCTCAAGTTATCTATGCGCGTTTAATCACTATAGTGAATTTAAATCCATTATAGAATGCGTAATTCCATCGTACAAGACAAAATTCCACTATAATGGACTCAAGGGCCAAAGGTGGTGTATCTATGGAGTTTGGAACAAACGTGAAGCGAATGAGAAAACAAAAGGGACTTACGCTGGGACAGCTGTCGGAGAAAAGTGGGGTGAGTCGATCCATGCTCTCCCAAATCGAGCGAGGAGAAAAGAATCCGACCATACAGGTTGCTTGCCAAATCGCCGAAGCACTCGATACTACATTATCTGAGCTTCTTGGAGAACATGAGCGTCGGGAAACAATCGTCATTCGTAAGGGCCAGAGACTTGTGTATAGGGATGAGTCGTCTGGATTTGAACGCCATCTTCTGTCACCGGCATTTCCATCCAAAGGGGTTGAGTTCATTCTGAACATCGTTCCACCGGGTAAAGAATCGGGTACGTTCCCCGCACATCGAGCCGGTGTTAAGGAGTTTATTGTAATCGCAAAAGGGAAACTACGGGTAGTTATTGGTGACACCGAAATGACGATCGAATTGGCAGAAGGTGATTCGATGTATTTCGAAGCGGATGTATCTCACCGCTTTATCAATGTAGGTGATGAGGAATGCCAGTACTATCTGGTGATTGATTCACACGAGGCATAAATGTGTTTCGGTGTGACCACGCCCTTACCTTCGAACCGGCAAACTGCGCCGATTTTGGCGGAATGGCACCGATTTTGTTGCTGTGCTCCGGTCATCTATTCCTGTACACCCAATCTTTCGTAGAGCGGGGAGCAAAAGCAAACGCTTGACCGCCATGGTGGTGACAGCTGCTTTCCTGACAAGGTCCCTGCATCGCAGGCGCCACAGAGGGCGCCTGGACTGGGCATGAGATCAAGCATGCAGAGTTCAACACGTGAACATCAATACGGGAACGTGAATCCTAGACCTTCCAGAACGCCGCGCGGCACCTCCATGCGCGCGGTTTTGAGCGGATCGACCACTTGGCAGACGCGCAGTTGCCCAGTTGCACTGAGCAACAGGGCGGCCTCGGCCAAGTCGAGGGAAAACTCCTGAGCCAGCCAGTGCGCCATGCGCTTGGTGGCCAGGGTCGCGGCCTCGTCGAGCAGCTGGGCGGAAGCAATCGTCATCACCGTGTCGTCGTTGACGAGCATCGGCACCGGCCAAGTGCGGCCCTTGAGCACGTGCAGCTGCACCTTCACCGTACCTGCAATCTCGATGCCGCAGACGGCCACCTCACCATCACCCATGGCGGCGTGCAGGTCGCCCAGGGCAAACAGCGCTCCCGGGACGTTGACCGGGAGAATCAGCCGGGCTCCGGTGGTGATGCGGGTGCAGTCCATGTTTCCTCCGTGATCGCCAGGCGTACCGCAAGGCACTCGGTCCGTGGCCGGGGCGGTGCCGATAACCCCAATCATCGGTCGCAGAGGAAGCCGCACGCGCTCGGAAAACACGGCCTCGCCATTGACAATCGGGACCATGCGAATGACGTTCTGGCTGAGTTCGTCGCCAAAGACGCCCAAATTCGGACCTGTGGTCATGACGCCGCGGTCGGCGACGCGGATGTCCTTTATGTGAACCACCAGCAGGTCACCCGGTTCCGCCCCCTCCACGTAGATGGGACCGGTGGCCGGGTTAATGCGCTCCCAGTCGAGGGTGCCAAAATCTTGACCTTCATGCGTGATTTGATCTTCGAAACAGTCGCAGGTCGCAATCTCCACGGTCGATCCGTCCGCCACCCGAAGGGCTGGCGGGTTATCGGCGGCCATGGTGTAGATGAGGTGGTGGTTGGCTAAGCGGGTTGTCACAGGGTATCCTCCTTTTGCATTACAACTCGCGCGCGACGGCGCGTGGGCAAAAAATTATTGCTCGAGTTGCATCGGCTGCGGCGCACGGCGAAAACCACGGGTGCGGATGGCGAGTACAATCACACCAATGATGGCCCAGGCGACCCCGAGGCGCAGCGTCAACCGATCAAAGTTCAACCAGACGTACAGAAGCACCGCGAATCCCAGCAGCGGCATGACCAGGTGGGTAAACCAACGGCCGGATCGGCGTTTGATGAAATGATAAATGACCACCGTCAGATTGAGCAGTAAAAATGTGGTCAGCGCGCCGAAATTGACGAGCGAGCTGAGCGTGCCGATGGACGACGCAACGCTCACAATGACCGACACTACCGCCACCAGCAGGGTGGACGTGTAAGGGGTTTGAAAGCGCGGGTGGACCTTGGCGAGGAACCCGGGCAGGGCCCTATCCCGTCCCATGCTGAACAAGAGGCGCGAAATGGCGGCCTGGGCCGCGAGCGCGTTGGCGATGCCCCAGGCGATAACGGTGGCGGCCAGGCAGAGCACTTTCAGCCACGTTCCGCCGACCCGCTCAGCGACAAAGTAAAAGGCCACGTCTGGGTCTGGAAAGTGCATGAAGTCTGGGTATGCGCAGGCGGCCAGGTACGTGAGGACCATGAACAGCACCGCGATCACAATCAGGGCAGTGACGGTCGCACGACCCACCGTGCGCCGGCCGCCGCGGGTTTCCTCAGCCAGGGTGCTGATGCCGTCGAAGCCGAGGAAGCTGAGCACCGCAATCGACGTGGCGGCCCCAACCATGCTCCAGCTGAACGCGTGCGCTTGGTAAATGGGCGCCGCGGTGAACGTCGTGTGGCCGTGCCCGCCAGCGACGTAGGCAAACGCCATGACGCAGAACAAGATGAAGGTCACCAGTTCGAACACCAAGATAATCCAGTTGGCACGGCTGGTCAGCTGGATGCCAAGGATGTTGATGATGGTGTTGATGGCGACAAACACGACAATCCACAGCCACGTCGGGATACCGGGCACGAGCTCGGCCAGCCACGAGGCTGAGACCAAATACAGCAGCGAAGGAATCAGGATGTAGTCGAGCAGAATCATCCAACCGGCCAAAAAGCCGATGTACGGATTCCAGCCGCGTTGCACATACGCGTACGCCGATCCCGAGATCGGAAACGCCTCGGACATGCGCGCGTAGCTGTAGGCCGTGAAAATCATCCCCACCAGTCCGATGAAGTACGCGAACACGACCATCCCGTGGGCCGTCTGCACGACCTGACCGTAGATGCCCATCGGCGCGATGGGGACCATGAAAATAAGGCCATACACCACCAAATCCCAAAACGAGAGCGAACGTTTCAGTTCTTGTTTATAACCGTACTGTTCCACAGACGAAAGTGAATCGGTTGGACCTTGGACGGACGGATTCATGCTCGGAACGCCTCCTTTCGTTTAGTACAAGTCCAGATACGTGCGGGTTTCCCAGTCGGTCACCGTGTTTTGATAGGCTGTATAGTCGGCTTCCCGCAGGGAGACTAACTGGTGGACGGTGCTCTCCCCCAACACCTCCTGCAGCCAGGTGTCCGTCTGTAAAACCTCTAGGCCTTGTTCGAAGGTGCGCGGTAGCCGTGGCAGATCCGTGG
The DNA here is from genome assembly GCF_000430585.1 of Alicyclobacillus herbarius DSM 13609. Lineage (GTDB taxonomy): Bacteria > Bacillota > Bacilli > Alicyclobacillales > Alicyclobacillaceae > Alicyclobacillus_G > Alicyclobacillus_G herbarius. The sequence goes on along the minus strand of NZ_AUMH01000006.1, from coordinate 42,076 downwards.
CCGTATACGGATTGACCTGCACAGGCGGCGGAGGGGCCAGGCGTCGCTCGATGCCGTCGAGTCCAGCAGCCAGAATGGCCGCCAGGGTCAGGTACGGATCGGCATCCGCACCTGGGACCCGGTTCTCCAGTCGGGTGCTGTGGCCCCGCGCGCGCGGAATACGTATGAAGGCGCCACGGTGTTCATAGCCCCAACAGGCCCGGGTGGGTGCGAACGAATGGGGCTGCATGCGTTTATACGAGTTGATGGTCCCGCAGGTTATCGCGGTGATGGCCTCTGCATGCGCCAGTTGTCCAGCGATGAACCACCGGCAGAGATTGGACAAACCGTCCGGGGCCTTGGCGTCCGCGAACAAATTGGCGCCCTCCGCATCGTAGAGGGTGTGGTGCAGGTGTGCACCACTGCCGTTCATACCCGTCAGCGGCTTGCTCATGAACGTGGCCCGATACCCGTGTTTTGCCGCCACTTCGCGGATACTGGTGCGGTAGTAGAACGCCATGTCGGCGATTTCCAGGTCCCAGAAGGGGGCATTCGACACCTCAAACTGGCCCGATCCGTACTCGCTGTTGGCGACTTCCGGTCCGGCGCCTAGTTCCTGGAGCGTCTGCAGGATATCGAGTAGCACCGGTTCCATGGGTGCCTGCGCCGCCTCAGAGAAACACTGTAGACCGCTCCACGCGGGTTTCCAGCTGCCGTCCTCAAGCTGCAGCAAGTAAAACTCGTACTCGTACGATCCGCACACGCGCCAGTCCTGTTCGGCAAACCGCTCTAGTACCCGGCGCAGGACGGCCCGCGGCGCGTAGGGCAGGGGCTGGCCGTCGCTGTCGACTACGTCGGCGATGACCCGGCCTATCCCTGGCGCGTAGGGGAGCACGGAAAACGTGCTCAAGTCGGGGAACATCGGCCAACTGGGGAACCCGTCTGCGAAACTCGCGCCGCCGGGCCCGTCCACAATTTGTGCCGAAGCGGGCAACCCGAAAAGTGCAGATGGGAAGGATAGGGGGTCCCCCTCCAGGGCGTCGAGAAAATGGCGGCTGGTGACGTAGCGGGCTCGTGCGACATTGGCCAAGTCCTGCACGCAGACGCGTACAGACTGAATTTGCTCATCCCGCATCAGGGTCTGTACATGGTTACGCCATTCTTCCCGTGTAGTGGGTTTGCTCGTGGCAAATATGGAGATTCACCTCCTTCATCGTTCGTCCATTTCGTACATAAGCAAGAATCGTGCCATGAAGTGCCGCACCGGCATGTCGACGGTGTTTCGAAGCAAATGGCACATTTTTCGCGGGTGCACGGGCTTTACAAACCGGGCGCCTTATGCAATAGTTCAGGACAGTATGGTCCAAAAGTGGAGCATTTGGTGCAGTATCGCACCGTGTAGCATGCTCCGTCAGCGCGCGGCTGTCAGGCGCATCTCGGTCGTAGAGCACGCCCGGCGGACGGACGGTGCCATAGTACGTCTGGCAGACGGATGGTAACATGGGCCAACGAACGCGTTGCGGGGAGGACGCTCTGGATGGAACCTGTCGCAGTGAGTGAAGAGATGCAGTCGTTGTTTAAAACGGTCCGCCGTGTGGCTTTGTTTCCGACCACGGTGTTGATTGAAGGGGAAACGGGCAGCGGGAAAGAGGTCGTGGCCGATTACCTCCATCAGCACAGCCCCCGGCGCAACCTCCCTTTCATTAAAGTGAACTGCGCATCCATTCCGGAACAATTGTTTGAGTCGGAATTGTTCGGGTATGAACGGGGAGCCTTCACCGGTGCGAAGCGAGAGGGGCATTCCGGTCTGTTTGAGCTGGCCCATGAAGGGACGCTTTTATTAGACGAGGTAGGGGAGCTTTCCCCAACCCTGCAGGCGAAGCTGCTGCGCGTCCTGCAGGACCGGGAGATTCGACGCGTGGGAGGGAGTTGGTCGAAAGCCATTGACGTACGGGTGGTGGCCTCGACCAACCGGGACCTTCGTTCCCTTGTGGAGGCGGGGCGGTTTCGCGAAGACTTGTATTACCGCCTGGAGGTGGTGCACCTACGGGTTCCGCCGCTCCGCGCGCGCCGGGAAGACATCATTCCTCTATGCCGCGCCTTTGTGGCTGAGTTTTGCCACGCCTACGGTTTCACGCGGCGGCTTTCTGGCGCCGCCCTGCAAGCCCTGGAGGCCTATACGTGGCCAGGGAATGTTCGTCAACTGCGCAACGTGATGGAGCGGCTGTGCGTGACTGTAGAAACGGAATGGATTGACCGAGAGGACGTGTTGACCGTCTTACCGGAGCTTCCTCCGGATGCTTCTGCAGAACGGATGGATGAACGGATTGAGGTCGTCTCTATCGACGGTGGTGAGAATGCGGCGCTCGTATCGGCATCAGGGAGTGGTGTTGGTCGTGGCACGCAACCTTATTCGGTAGCCATCGCTGCCGCGGAGAAACGAATTTTACTGGAAGCGCTAGCGTCTGCAAGCAGTATCCGCCAAGCTGCTGCCGCCCTTCAGCTCAGCCACTCGACGCTGCTGCGCTAGATGGCGCGCCATGGGTTGTCTGCCCGCTCTGGCCAGGTGCGGTAGGGGATGGCGATAGAGAATGGGGAGCATGAACGAACGGATCGCCATACCCTCTAAAGTCTGCATTAACAGAATTCAATGATTGTAGGCACTTGCTGGTCATTTCTCGCCAGTGTATGATGAAGGTAAGGTGTCCCTGACGGAGTTTTCGTACATTCTCGAGTGCAGACTGCGCTCGGAGGTGAAACGGTATGCTGTCGAACATCGGATGGTCAGGGTTGGTTATCATTCTCGTCGCCTTGTTGCTGATCTTTGGCCCCAGCAAGCTTCCGGAAATCGGACGTGCATTCGGCCGTTCCCTGCGTGAGTTTCGCAACGCCACCAACGGCATGGCGGAGGGGTTTCGCGAAGGCAAGGGGGACGATGAACACGATTCGGTATCCCATCGAGACGGGCATGCTGGTTCCAGTTCGTCGATGAAGCACGTAGAACCGATTAAAGTGACCCGTCTGCCAGGCGATGGAGGAGAGACTTAGCCTTCCCTTTCGTCATCTCGGTCCTAGGGGCTTAACCCGGACAGGCCGATGCCCCTCTTACTTATGGCCTAAGTACAGCGCCGGAGGCTATGACCGTGCAAAAAATGACGTTTGTCGAACACCTGGCCGACCTGCGCAAACGACTCATATATATCCTCATCACGCTGGCTGTCATGTTTGCGGCCAGCTTGACGTTCATATCCTACATTTATCGCTATCTGACCCGGCCAGTGGCGCGTGAAGGGCTGCGTTTGATGGTGATTTCTCCGGGTGAAGTCATCGCCGTCTATTTTCTCATCAGCATTCTGGTCGCCGTCGGCTTGACGCTTCCGTTTGCCCTGTATCATGTCTGGCGTTTCGTTTCCCCAGGACTCACCCCGACCGAGCGCCGGTATACGCTGCGGCTGCTGCCGACCGCTCTGCTGATGTTTGTACTCGGCGTGCTGTTCGCCTGGTTCCTCATCTTCCCCACCATTTTCCACTTTCTAATTCACCTCAGCAAGGTCAACTTCAATGTTCAGCTGCGGGCCGAGGCGTACTTCGGGTTTATTACCGACATCTGTCTGCCGTTTGGGTTTATTTTCGAACTGCCGATTGTGGTTGTGTTCCTGACGCGCATCGGCCTCGTCAGGCCTGCCTTTTTGCGGCGCATCCGTCGCTATGCGTATTTTGTGTGTGCCGTTCTCGGTGTCCTCATCAGCCCCCCGGAACTGGTGTCGCATCTGTCCGTGGTCTTGCCGATGATTGCGTTGTATGAAGTCAGCATCGGCCTGTCTGCGTTGGTTCAACGCCGGCAGGAACACCGACGCAAGGCCGTAGAACAGGCCTGGTCGTAATCTTTTCAGCGCCATTATCATTTGGGATTCCTCCGGACACACTATGTGGGCAAAATTTGTCCGTGTTACGGGGGAGACAACATGCCACAGGTGATTGAAGTTGCTGCTCAGTCGATTGTCGCGTTCATTGTTTTGTTTATCCTCGCCCGTCTCATGGGCAAACGGCAAATTGCTCAGCTGACTTTCTTCGACTATGTCGCTGGTATAACGATTGGCAACATCGCCGCCAGTTTCTCCTTGGACGATACGAAGGTGGAGCATGCCGTCATCAGTCTCATCATCTGGACGGCTTTGACGATCTTGCTGGCCGTCGTTCAGCGCAAGTGGTACCGCGTGGGTTTACTGTTGGACGGTAAGCCCATTGTTATCATTAAGAATGGACAGGTCCAGGAGCAGAATCTAAAGAAGATTAACCTATCGCATGAAGAGATGCTGTTGCTGTTGCGGGAAAAGGACATCTTTAACCTGTCGGATGTCGAATACGCTGTAATGGAGAACAATGGAAGACTGAGTGTGATGAAAAAGCCGGATCTCAATCCGCTAACACCACGTGACCTGGGTATGATAAAGCCGCCGGAAGTTCTGCCGCAGATGGTCATCCGTAATGGTAAGGTGTTGGAGAAAACGCTCCATCATATGGGCTACAGCAAAGACTGGCTGTTGGCGGAGATTCGTAAGCAAGGGGCCAACAACTTTGCCGATGTTGCCATCGCGCAATTTGATTCGGCCGGCAATCTGGTCGTGGATTTGTACCATGACGCCGTGGCCCAACCCCAGGTCAAGGCGAAACCCCTGGTGCTCGCCAACCTGAAGAAGATACAGGCCGACCTGGAGATGTTCGCGCTGCAGACGCAAAACGAAGAGGCCAAGCAGCAGTACGCCGAGATGGCGAAAACGCTGCAGGAGACGATTGACAAACTCACGCCGCACCTACGGGAGTAATGCAGGTCCATCAACACAATGGGCCAATCTGTTGGGACGCTTGTCCTGCGCGTGGGAAATGTATCCTCCGTATGCTAAGGACAAGCAAACGCGATGGGACGGTCCGAAATGTATGGTGGACAAGATGGTTGGCTCCGTGTCATGATTGGCTTAACGTTCATCGGCTATGGGGTGTATCTTGGGCTGAAAGCGGCTGGCTGGCTTTAAGAGGTTGTCCGGAATGGGGACAGAACTCTGGGACTATTCGCCGGCCTAAACGGTCCCCGGGCTGTCGCCGGCCTATCCAGGAAAACAGTCCAGTGAACTGTTGTCCTGGCGGCCAGGCCCCACTGGCGATCAGGCCCCCTGTTTCCGGTCAAACATACTTGAATACGCTGGTCGGTCCAAAACGCTCATTTTCCCCGCTTGCATTCCCCACGTAGACCCTTTAATATAGTCAGTGGCATTAGCACTCGGATGCTTTGAGTGCTAATAAATGTGGCCGGCCAGCCTGCCCACGTCCACAGCGGCGTTCAGCCGGTCGCAGCATCCTTCATGACACTTTCAAGGAGGGTTTCACATGCTTAAACCACTCGCAGATCGCGTCGTGGTGCGCCCGCTGGAGCGGGAAGAAAAGACCGCGAGCGGCATTGTGCTGCCGGACACCGCTAAGGAGAAGCCGCAGGAAGGCGAAATCATCGCCGTTGGCCCGGGCCGCGTCGAGGACGGAAAGCGTGTTGAGCTGGAAGTCAAAGTTGGCGATCGCGTCATTTACTCGAAGTACGCGGGCACTGAGGTCAAGGTAGACAACGAAGAGCTGCTCATCCTGCGTGAGAGCGACATTCTGGCTGTCGTACAGAAGTAAGCCGGTTGGTTGAAACCTACATAGACGAACAGGAGGGTTTTCGGAATGGCAAAAGAGATCAAGTTCAGCGAAGAAGCCCGTCGCGCCATGCTGCGCGGCGTCGACGTGCTGGCTGATACCGTGAAAGTGACGCTCGGACCGAAAGGCCGTAACGTGGTGTTGGAGAAGAAGTTTGGTTCTCCGCTCATCACCAACGACGGTGTGACCATCGCGAAGGAGATTGAGCTGGAAGACCCGTACGAAAACATGGGTGCGCAGCTGGTCAAAGAGGTGGCCACGAAGACCAACGACGTCGCTGGCGACGGTACCACCACCGCGACCGTGTTGGCTCAGGCCATGGTCCGCGAGGGCTTGAAGAACGTTGCGGCTGGCGCCAACCCGATGGTGCTGCGCAAGGGCATTGAGAAGGCGGTCAACGCTGCGGTTGAGGAAATCCGCCGCATCTCCAAGACCGTCGCAGGCCGCGAGAACACCGCTCAGGTGGCCGCCATTTCTGCGGGCGACGAAGAGATTGGCGCCCTGATTGCCGATGCCATGGAGAAGGTCGGCAACGACGGCGTGGTCACCGTTGAGGAGTCCAAAGGCTTCACGACCGAATTGGAAGTCGTCGAAGGTATGCAGTTTGACCGCGGCTACATCTCCCCGTACATGGTCACTGACACGGACAAAATGGAAGCCGTTCTGGAAGATCCGTACATTCTCATCACGGACAAGAAGATCGGCAACATCCAGGAAATCTTGCCGGTTCTCGAGCGGGTTGTTCAGTCCAGCCGTCCGCTGTTGATTGTGGCTGAGGACGTCGAGGGCGAAGCGTTGGCGACCTTGGTTGTCAACCGTCTGCGCGGCACCTTCACTGCGGTTGCCGTGAAGGCTCCTGGCTTCGGGGATCGCCGCAAAGCGATGCTCGGCGACATCGCCACCCTGACCGGCGGCCAGGTGATTTCGGAAGAGCTCGGTCTGGAATTGAAGAACACCACCATCGATCAGCTCGGCCGCGCTCGCCAGGTGCGCGTCAGCAAGGAAAACACCATCATTGTGGACGGCGCCGGCGACAAGAAGGAAATCGAAGCGCGCATCCAGCAGATCAAGAACCAGATTGAGGAGACCACGTCCGACTTTGACCGTGAGAAGCTGCAGGAGCGCTTGGCCAAACTGGCTGGTGGCGTGGCAGTCATTAAGGTCGGTGCGGCGACGGAGACCGAGTTGAAAGAGAAGAAGCTGCGCATTGAGGACGCCCTCAACGCCACGCGTGCGGCGGTTGAGGAAGGGATTGTCCCGGGCGGCGGCACCGCGCTCGTCAACGCCATCAAGGCGCTGGAGGGTGTACAGGCAGAAGGTGACGAGTTGACCGGCGTCAACCTGGTCCGCAAGGCACTGGAAGCTCCGGTCCGTCAGATTGCCGAGAACGCCGGCGTCGAGGGTTCGGTCATCGTCGAACGCTTGAAGAAGGAAGCGGTCGGTATCGGATACAACGCTGCGACCGGCGAGTGGGTCGACATGATTCAGGCGGGTATTGTCGATCCGGCCAAGGTTACGCGTTCGGCTCTGCAGAACGCGGCCAGCGTTGCCGCCATGTTCCTGACCACCGAGGCGGTCGTCGCCGACAAGCCGGAGAAGGAGAAGGCGAATCCGGCAGCCGGCATGGGCGGCATGGACGGCATGATGTAATTCAAGTTCTCCTTGGGAACTGTGGCGGGCGGCTGTGTCTGCCCGCCAGCGCCCAGGTGTGGGTGGTGCTCACCCTCGCTTGGGCGTTGTTTTTTGTCGAAACGGGAAGGAATCCACCTATCCACGTCGAACTAAAGTCAGGTACGTCGACCAGACGACTGGATTGAGAGCCAGTGCGCTGGAAAGTGAGAGCGTGAGATTGGAGAGGTGGATTCGCGGCAATGGCGCGCAGCAAATGCCTATTGATGTTGACCGCCGCCGCCATGACCACGGCCCTACTGGGGTCGGCCGCGGCTCAGGCGGACGAACTGTCTGCCGCCAAGCAGAAGGCGGCAGGATTGACGCAGAAGCAACAGGAGACGAAACAGAAAATCACCAAATTGGCTTCCAAAGAACAGGCGATACAGGAACAACTGGCTTCCCTGCAAGACCAATTAGTCTCCTTGAATCATAGCATCGCCTCGCTCCAACAGGACCTCGCACAACGCAATGAGCAAATCCAAGAATTGCAAACCAAGATTGCGAAGACAAAGGCAGAACTTGAGGAGCAGTATCAGCAGCTCAAGGAACGCGTGCAGGTGATGTACGAGACCGATCATACCAGTTACCTTACGGTACTGTTTCAGTCGACCAGCTTTTCAGAGCTTGTTACCCGCTTGCAGCTGCTCTCTGGCATCGCGGAGCAAAATCAACAGATGATGGCGCAGATTCAGCAGCAAAAGGAAGAGCTGGACGCCCAGCAGGAGGACCTGCAGGCCCAACAGCGCGCGCAGCAGAAAGTCTATCAAGCCCTCCAGGAAAAACAGCAGGAACAAAAGGCCAAACAAGCGCAGGAACAAAAGCTTTTGGAGCAGGTGCACGCATCCCGCGTCGCGGCGGAGAAGGACCTCGCGGATGAGCAATCGGCTTTGGCGACCATCACCGCCGCCATTGAGAAGATGCAGCAAGAGCAAAAGCAAAAGGCGGAGGCTGAGGCGAAGGCACGGGCCGAGGCGGAACAGCGGGCACGTCAAGAAGCGGCCTCGCGTTCGTCGACTCCAGTCACCGCGCCGTCTAAGTCTGCTGCGGCAGCGAACGGACCCTCGGCGTCGAGCGGATCGTCCGCGGGAACGGGCGCATCAGCTGGGGCGTCCGCGCCGTCCACCGGGTCTGCACCGAGCGCATCCGGATGGGTGTGGCCGGTGCCAAGCTGCCACAGCATCAGCTCCAGCTACGGCTACCGCATCTTAAACGGCAAACCGGATTTTCATCCGGGAATTGACATCCCCGGCGCGTACGGGGCCCCCATTGTGGCGGCCACCAGCGGCACTGTCGTTTACGCTGGACCGGCGAGCGGCTACGGCAACTGGGTGGTTATCGAATCGGCGAAGGGACTGTATGAGATCTACGGTCACATGGCGGGGTCGTCCATTCTTGTGTCGCCGGGACAGACCGTGCACGCTGGCCAGCAAATTGCCAGCATCGGCAACGAGGGCGAATCCACCGGCCCGCACCTGCACTTTGAGGTGTCCACGAATCTGACCGGCAGTAATGGGTTGCCGGTTCCGACCAATCCTCTCAACTACGTCCATCCATAGATCTGTGATGACGCTGGGGGACGCGTGTTCGCGATTCCCCAGCCATCTCTTGGACGCGCCCCCTGTCCATGAAGGTCCCCATGTAGTATCCTGATACTTGGAAACTGGGGGATGGAGGGACGCCCTTGTCAAAACCACCCGCTCGGACATCCGTGATTCATGAGTGGAATTCAGCCTTTTTGCCTCTCTTTGAAAACATCACGAAGGTTATGGTTGGAAAAGAAGAGGTCATTCGTCTGGTCTTGGTCTCCCTGTTGGCTGGCGGTCACTGCTTGCTCGAGGACGTCCCCGGGGTCGGGAAGACGGTGCTCGTGCGAGCGGTCGCACGGACACTCGGCTGCAGCTTTCGCAGGATTCAATTCACGCCCGATCTCCTGCCCTCGGACGTAACGGGTGCCTCCATTTACAATCAAAAGACGCAAGAGTTTGAGTTTCGTCCCGGACCCGTTTTTGGCCAGGTGGTGTTGGCGGACGAAATTAACCGGACCTCTCCAAAGACCCAATCCGCCCTCCTGGAGGCGATGGAGGAGCGGGCGGTGTCGGCCGACGGGCAGCGACATGAACTGCCGCATCCGTTTTTTGTATTGGCCACCGAAAACCCCATTGATTTTGAAGGCACGTTCCCGCTCCCGGAAGCCCAGTTGGACCGGTTTCTAATGAAGTTGGCCATGGGGTATCCGAGTGTGGAGGATGAAATGGCGATTCTGGATCGGCAGCAAAAGACGCACCCGGTGGACGAGCTGGCGGCGGTTGCCGGACCAGAAGACGTCCTGGAGTGGCGGCGTCAGGCAGCCGATGTATACGTGGAAACGGCTCTGCGCGAGTACCTGGTGCGCATCGTCCAGGCCACCCGGACTCATCCGAGCGTGTACCTGGGCGCCAGCCCCCGCGCCAGTCTGGCATTATTCAAAGCCTCGCAGGCCCTGGCACTTTTGTCTGGCAGGTCGTTTGTCATCCCGGATGACATCCGTTACCTGGCCCCCTACGTCCTGGAGCACCGCTTGCTCTTAAACGCCGATGCCCGGCTGGCCGGCGTAAGCACCCAAGACGTGATTCAAGAGTGCGTCGACTCTGTACCGGTACCGATACCGAAAGGGGCCGCCTGGTGATGGGGTTTCGCCGATGGCGCCAGGTTGTCGTCTACCCTGGCGCAGTGGCTGTATTGGTCGGCCTCTTGGTGTTCGCCCGCGTGCAGGGCGGGTTTTTTCCCTGGTTCCTGTTTTCGTTTTGTCTGGCGCTGAGCCTGTATGAATGGGGTTGTTGGGCGTTGGCTCTGCACGGTTTGACGGTCTCCCGCAAACCGTCCGCAACCCGCCTCCCCGCCGGGCAGTCCCTGCGTGTAGAAGTCGTCGTGCGCCGGCATGTCCGACTCTGGCCGTTCGTCTGGATTGAAGTGGAAGACCATACGCCGAGTGCCTTGCGTGCCCGAGCGTCTGGTGCCCGTCGCCGGTTTGTCCCACTCTGGGGCTCTATGTTTGCGTTTACGTACGAGATTGCCAGACTGCCGCGCGGGTGTTATACCCTGGGGCCCACGACCGTCACCACGGTCGACCTGTTTGGTCTCGTTCGCAGGCGCTGGCAAGCATCGGAAGCCTGCGAGCTGCTCGTCTATCCCAAGCCCCTGCCGGTGCAGGGGTGGGCGGGAATGCGCCCGGAGACCTTGGGCCTGCGTGAACCGACGCGGCAGCGCAGTGAGGACTCGACCACCGTCCTCGGCGTTCGTGACTATACGCCAGGCGATAGATTCAGCCGCATTCACTGGCGCGCGAGCGCCCGCCGCGGTCACCTACAGTCTAAAGAGTTTGAACGCCACGTCAGCGAAGATATCTTGTTCATCGTCGATGTTTCAGGCGGTAGCTACGAATCCGAACTCGGCACCGTACAGTTTGAACTGGCCATGGACGTGGCCGCCTCTCTCGCCAAACACACTTACGACCTTGGGCGTGCCTTTGCTTGGGTCATGCACGGACGGGAATTCGTGGCCTTTGCGCGCAGTGGGGATGAGGCCCAGTATCGAAACTGTCTGGAGAGCTTGGCTCGCGCCAAACCAGAAGGGAGCACCCCTTTCGCCGAGAGCCTACGTCGAGTGGGACAAGCGGCGCCCAGCGGAGCGACCTTGGTCGTCATTTCCCCTGCGCTCGCCCGAGAAACGGCCATCGCCGCTGGCGTGCTGCAAGGTCGGGTGACTGTGGAATGGTTTGCCCCGCTGGCGAAAACCGTGCTCTCGGTGGCGGAGCAGGAGGGCCTACGGCTGCTCCAGCAGGCCAGCGTGCGGGTATACCTGCTTGGTTCAACCGATACGCTGAGGCATCTCGGCCGGGGAGGGTTGGCTCGTGCAAATCACCTCTAACCGGATTTTTTCGTTTACCCTGCAAGTCCTTTTGGCCGTGGCCGCTGGCGTCTGGCTGTGGCTGTTTTTGCCACCGCTGCAGGACCTGCGCCTGCTGCAGGGGGTACCAACCTTCTACCCCATTTTGGCGGCGCTGGTGATCCCCCAGTGCTTGCCTTGGAAGTGGCTCCGGTTCGTCGCCGCGCTCGTCGCCAGTACCTGGTACATGACGCACTATTTCAGTCCCGTGGCTTCTCCGCTGGCCAGCATCGCCTGGCTACTCCGTGCCGATGCGGCACAGCTGCACGCCCTGCTCTCCGGCCTCCCTGTGGCCGATCCGCTCGTCACTCACCTGTTTTTATGGGTGCTGGCGGTCTTGTACTGGCTCGTCGCGTATGCCGCTCACCGCCCGCGCCTGTGGTGGTTGTATAACGTACTCGGCCTCGCGGTGCTCGCGGTGATGGACGGAAACACAACAGTTCACCCGGACGCCGCCCTGATAGGGATCTGCCTCATCGCGCTTTTGGTGGGCGGGCTACGGCCTTTGCTGCAGAGCGCGCAGCAGAGCGCGCCCATCCTCGGGTCGCCCTTGCGGGTATTGGCCCCGCTGGCCCTCGTAACGGGGCTCTTGACGACGTTTGCCTGGGTGATTCCCAAACCGGGCGCCGTCTGGGCCAACCCGTTTCAGGCGCAGCAGGCCGGTACTAGGGGCGGATCGACAGAAAAGGTCATCGGCTATCAGACCGACAGCTCGCATTTGGGCGGATCGTTCAGCATGAACAACGCCCCCGTGCTCTCCGTTGTCACGCCCTATCCGGCTTATCTGCGCGGCCAGGTGCTGTACGACTACACGGGCAAGGGCTGGATACCGGGCGTCTCGACCCACCAACCGCTCGAGTCGGATGGTACGGTGCCACGGTTGCAGAACGCCTCTTTCTCCGCGTCCCTGCCGACGCGGACGGTCAAACAAGCTGTGCATATCCTCAGTAAGTCGTTGCATGCGGCCGTGGTCTTCGGGGCGTATCAATTGGTCCGTGTCACCGGACCGAGTCAGCGGGAGGAAGCGGCGTTCGCAGCGGCCAACCCGGAAACCGGGACGGTGGTCGGACCCTGGGATGAACCGGGCAAGACGTATACGGTGACCAGCCAGGAGTTGGTCGATCCGTCCAGCATCCTGGCGAAGCTGCCGCCTTTGCCGAGCGACCTGGGCGCGCGGGTACAGCTATGGCCTGAGGACGTGCGAACGAACGGTTTGCAACTCCCCAGCCCGTTGCCGCCGCGCGTGCAGAAGTTAACCGAGATGGTGGTTCGCAAGGATAAGAATGAGTACGACATCGTCGAGCGGTTAATCGATTATTTGCAGAACAATTATACGTACCAGATTGCGGACGTTCCGGTGCCTGGGCCCAATCACGATTATGTCGATCAGTTTCTGTTCGACTCGAAGCGGGGGTACTGTGACAACTTTGCCTCCGCCTTGGCCGTGATGCTGCGTACGGTTGGCATTCCGACGCGGTTTGTCACCGGTTTCGCCGTGGGGGATACGGACCCGAACTATTCGGGTCCGGGCTCTCGCTACATCGTTCGCAATTCGGATGCCCACTCCTGGGTTGAGGTGTACTTTCCCCGCGCCGGCTGGGTTCCGTTTGATCCCACCCCAGGGTTTGTCATGCCGTTTGCGCCCCCGAAGGCCACTCAGCCAGCGATCGGGAGCGAGAGGGCACCGAAACAGCCCGCTCCGGAGAGCAAGCCGCAGACAAAGCCGTCTACTACTGCCGACTCGGACGCCAAGAGCGGAGGGGCCGGCCGCGTCTGGACCTTTTACTGGCCGGGCTGGGCGAACCAGGTGCTCATGGCGCTCGGTGTCCTTCTCGTGTGCCTCGCTGTTTTGTTCTATCGGCGCCTGCGCCTGGCCTGGTGGCTCTGGCGCTGGCCGAAGGCGGCGCCGCTGGCCGGGTTCACTCCAGCGATGCTGAGACTGGTGCGTGCTTTGGACGCATCCGGGGCCTCGGGCATCAGGGATAACGACACAAGTTTCCTCTACCGCCAACGGACACTCCGCGACCTTGCTGTGGAGCTCGAGCGGTATCCTGTTGCGCACGAAGACGGCGTGCGCTTGCTCCGGATTGCCGAGTCCTACTGGTACGGGGGCATCACGCCAACCCAGCAAGAGTTGTCCAGAGCGCGCGCCGTATGGAAGGATTGGTTGGGGGCTATAGTCCGACAGAGAGGGGGATGGGTAACAAGAACTGCTTCATTATGGGCGCGACTTCGTTTGGCTCGGCGAAAGAAACGCTGAGATTGACGCCAAGACTATAAGGTGAAAAAGCGCTCCCGGCTCTGGCTGGCGTCATGTTATCCATCATGATTCTCTTCTGCCCACCGACTATTGCACCGCAGTGTCTATCCAAAGCAACTGGTAAGGTATCGGAAATCCATGTGGATGTACCTTGAGCCAGGACTTGCTCTGGAAAAAGAGAATATCCATATCTCCTACTATTATTGACCTGGTTTGATTCCATGAGTAGAATTGTGTCGGAGTTTGTCGTGTTCTCTCGTATCGTTTGTCTCGTATAATGCCGGGAATCGGCTCGGCAGTTTCTACCGGACGACCGGAAATCGTCCGACTACGAGGCCGATGTGTAGACATGCTGGAACGGATGCGCCGTCTTGTTTGGCGCACCCGTTTGGCTTGTTTTCCCCGTCAGCCTCACCAGGCCGACCGTGTGGCCGTGCGCGATTCGTGAGGGGACGGGGTTTTCTTTTGTCCAAACCGCGGCCTTGGTTGAAACCGTCGAGTTTGCTGAAGAATACCAGGTGGACAAAGGGGTGTGGGGGGCTTGCAGCACGAAACGGTGGTTGTGCTCGATTTTGGAAGCCAGTACAACCAATTGATTGCCCGGCGGATTCGCGAGCAGCACGTCTACTCCGAGTTATTGCCGTATAACACGCCGACAGATGAACTCCGGAAACGAAACCTCAAGGGTATCGTCTTCAGTGGCGGACCCAACAGCGTCTTTCAACCGGGAGCGCCCGACGTGGATGCAGGCATCTTTGAGCTAGGGGTGCCGGTGCTCGGCATCTGCTACGGCATGCAGCTTTTGGCCAAACGGTTTGGCGCCCGGGTGGAACGGGGGCACGTCCGCGAGTACGGACGCGCGCGCCTTGAGGTGATTAACGACAGGCAGCCGTTGTTTTCCGACCAGCCCGCCGAGCAGACGGTGTGGATGAGTCACAGCGACGCGGTCGTCCAGGTGCCGGCTGGGTTTTCCGCGGATGCGGTGACCCCAGATGGGACGATTGCGGCCATGAGCGATGCTGGCCGGCGCGTCTACGCCGTTCAGTATCATCCGGAGGTCCGGCACAGCGAACACGGTCAGGCGCTCATCGCCAACTTTCTCTTCCGCATCTGCGGTTGCCGAGGCGACTGGACGATGGATTCGATGATTGACGAGGCGGTGGCCAAGATTCGCGCCACGGTGGGCCGGGAACGGGTACTCTGCGCCCTGTCGGGCGGCGTCGACTCGTCCGTGACCGCCGCACTGATGCACCGCGCCATCGGATCGCAATTGACCGCGGTGTTTGTCGATCACGGCCTCCTGCGCAAGGGAGAAAGCGAGGCGGTGATGGATACCCTCAAGGGCCGCCTCGGCGTCGAGGTGGTGCGTATCGACGCGGCGGAGCGGTTTTTGACCCGCCTTCGTGGTGTGGTCGATCCGGAGCAGAAGCGCAAGATTATCGGTGAGGAGTTCATCCGCGTTTTCGAGTCGGCGTCGGCGGAGTTGGGCCCGTTTGCGTACCTCGCGCAGGGAACCCTGTACACGGACGTCATTGAGAGTGGGACGGCGACGGCACAGACGATTAAGTCTCACCACAATGTCGGCGGCTTGCCGGAAGACATGCAGTTCCAGGTGGTGGAGCCGCTGCGCGAGCTGTTTAAGGACGAGGTGCGGGCGCTCGGCGAGGCCTTGGGCCTGCCTCCGGAGCTCGTCTGGCGACAGCCGTTTCCAGGCCCCGGGCTGGCGATTCGCATCCTTGGCGAAGTGACGGAGGACAAGCTTTGCAAGGTGCGCGAGGCGGACGCCATCTTCCGGGAAGAGGTGGCCAAAGCCGGGCTGGAGCGGGAGATTTGGCAGTACTTTGCCGTTTTGACCAACATCCAGAGCGTCGGCGTTATGGGCGACGAGCGGACCTACTCGAACGCCATTGCCCTGCGGGCGGTGGTTTCGGAAGAAGGCATGACGGCGGACTGGGCGCGTGTGCCCTACCCGGTTCTAGAGCGGGTATCCACGCGCATCGTCAACGAAGTGCCCGGCATCAACCGGGTCGTTTACGATATCACATCGAAGCCTCCGGCGACGATTGAATGGGAGTAATGGGGGACATGGAAAACCTGTTTCGCCTAGGCCAGCATCAGACGACGGTTAGTCGTGAAATCGTGGCTGGCATTACGACGTTTGTCACGATGGCGTATATTTTGTTTGTCAATCCGCAGATTTTGAGCGGTACCGGTATGAACGCGCACGCCGTGTTTCTGGCGACGGCGCTCGGGGCGGGCATCGTCACGCTGCTGATGGGTCTATTTGTCAATTATCCGATTGCCTTGGCTCCCGGCATGGGTCTGAACGCTTACTTTGCCACCGTGGCGGCTCTGCACGGCGGGCAGATGAGCTGGCAGACCGCGCTTGGCTGCGTGTTCATCTCTGGCATCGTGTTCATTATTTTGACGGTTACAAAAATCCGCCAATTATTGGTAGTGGCGGTGCCGGATTCCCTCAAGCTGGCCATCACCGTCGGCATCGGCCTGTTTATTACCATCATCGGTCTCAAGGACGGCGGCGTGATGACCATGCAGTTTGTCGGTGCGGCACCGACCAAGTTCACCCCAGGGGCGCTTATCCAGGGAGCGGATTGGCTGCCGGGACTCGGTTCCCTGCGCAATCCGGGCGTGGATTTGACGCTGATAGGTCTTCTGTTGATTGCCGTGCTCATGGCGCTCCGGGTGCCAGGAGCCATCATCATCGGCATCCTGGTCACGACCCTCATTGGCATTCCCATGGGGGTGACCGACCTGTCCGGGCTCAGCCAGGCGTCCTGGGTGCCCGACTTCTCAAAGATGAACTTTGCCGCGTTCGACCTAGCCTCGGTCTTCCACTATGGGCTCATCAGTGCCTTGTTCACGTTTACGTTTGTCGAGCTGTTTGACACCTTTGGCACCCTGGTCGGGACCGCCAACAAGGCAGGGCTCTTGGAAGGCGAGGAGGGCGAGAAGCGGCTCGGCCGCGCTATGCTCGTCGACGCCACCGGTGTCAGCCTCGGCGCTCTGTTTGGCACCAGCACCATCACCGCCTTTGTCGAAAGCGGATCGGGCATTGCCGCTGGCGGTCGTACTGGTTTGACCGCGGTCACTACGGGCATCTTGTTCCTGTTGTCGCTGTTCATCGCGCCGATTGCGCTCGTCATTCCGGCGCAGGCGACCGCACCGGCGCTGGTGATTGTCGGCGTGTTGATGATGCAGGCGGTGCGCAACATCGATTGGGACAACATGGGGATTGCCATCCCGGCCTTCCTGACGATTGTCACGATGCCCTTGACCTACAGCATCTCGAACGGCATCGCCGTAGGTTTTACCGCGTTTGTCATCATCAACGCCATTTTGTGGCTATTTGGGCGCAGAGAGGAATACACGCGCATCCACTGGCTGATGATTATCATCGTCATTTTGGCCTTGTGGCGATACATTTTCTACGTGTAATTGCGGGACGCGCGGCCGCTTAAGCTCAGGGTTCAACCAGGTTTGCGGGGCACTCCTCAGCGGGCAACCTCTCATAGGATTGTCCTTGGCGGCTCATACTGAGGGCGAAAGGGACACGTTGGGGGGATTCGCAATGGCTCGCGGGAAATCTCCAGCAGCTGAGCGGCTGGCGGTCAGCTTCCCACTGGCCGTGGTCGTGTTTGGAGTCATCGGCTGGATTGTGACTACGTTGATTCGTTACCCACAATCTGGGGACCGTTATCGGCCTTAAAGGATTGTCAAAAAACGACCGCTCTCAGGCTACTGTCTGAGGGCGGTCGTTTTTCAAGCGCGTGTTCTTCCCTAGATTCGTCACGCCAATCCAGCGATTCGGTTGCCAAACCGACCTTCAAACACGGTTTCTGAGAGTGGTTTGCGCACGGATGGATGCTCGCGTTCCTGAAAGTCGGCCGGGAGGTCGTTGATGTCTCCCAGATACCCGAGGGCAATGACAATCTGAGGCTCAAAGCCTTCTGGAATGTTCAGCATTTCCCGCGCTTTATCCCGGTCAAAACCGCCCATGGCGTGTGTCACGAGGCCTTTCATCTGCGCGGCCAAGGCAAGCGACATCCAGGCGGCTCCGGCGTCCAAAGCGTGCGCCCGGTTATGGCGGCCGTCTGCCATCGTCGTTTCGGAAACCAGCAGCAGGAGTACGGGCGCCTTGTGGCACCACTCGACATTGCGGGCGTTAATAAACTGACAAAACAGGTCCCGCTCCACATCCGTGCGGGCGAGGATAAACCGCCACGGCTGTACGTTTGCGGCGGATGGGGCAAAACGGGCTGCTTCCAGCACGGCAAATAAGGTCTCCTCGTCGACCGGGCGCTCGGCGAAGGACCGCGGCGACCAGCGATTGACAAATACGGCCGGCACTTTATGTTGGGGCTGGCGATGGGCGGCTACCTGTTCTGTGAGTCCTTCCACAAGTGGTTCTTTCACCTTGGCTCATCCCCTTTCGCATCGACACCCATTTATCTTACCGCGCCATTCTAGCGTGGCAAAGTGGATGGCGGACAGGTTGGACTGGATTATGAACGCTGTCATCCGGGCTTGACACTCACTCCTCGAGGAGGTGCAAGCGTTTTGCCAGCGTCGGGGTGGTGCTGGCCTGAACCAGTAAGGTCGCGAGGATCATGACAAAGACGGCGGCGGATAAAAAGGAAGCCTGGGGCAAGTCTGAACTGGTCACCATGCCTACTAGCGCGGCTGCCACGACGCCGGTTTCCCGTGTCCAGCAAAAAAACAGAAGCTCGTTGCGCTGCCACTTGGCACGCCAATCCGGAAGCAGCGAACTCATGACGGTCAGCGGCCGGGCGATGAACATGAACACGATGGCGAGCACGACGGCTTGCCAGCCATACTTTTGCAGGATGCCAAAGTCCACCTGACTGCCCAGCAGGACGAAGATGAGCATCCGAAACTTTAAACCGACCGCCTCAATAAATTCATGCGCCGCCCGCTCTTGTTCCGGCAGAATGGTCAACCGGAAGGACTTCGCGTTGCCGACCGCCAAGCCGGCTGTGAAGACGCTCATAAAGCCGCTGGCGTGCAGGTGTTCGGCAATCAGATAGCTGGCCAGGACACTGATGACCACCGCCATCGGAGTGAACTCCCGCAGCAGTCCTCGGTCGTTTTCGGAAATCAGAAACGCCGTGACGCCGCCAATCACGCCTCCCACGACGATGCCACCCACCGCCAGCTGGAGAAACTCAAGCAGGATAGACCCAGCGCTGGCCTTTGTGGTGTGCGAGAGAATGCCGAAGACCACTGTGGTTAGGATGGCCCCAGTGGCGTCCGTGAAGGCAGACTCCGAGATGACCGTCTGTGCTACGCGCGGGCGGATCGGAAACCGCCCGAAAATCGGCACCAATGAGGCGGGATCGGTCGAGGCGACAATTGCGCCCAGGAGCAGGGCCAGCAAAAACGGCACGTGAACCATCCAGTGCGTCGCAGCCGCTACTATCAGGGCGGTCACCACTACTCCGGCGGTGGACAGAAGCCCAATACTGGGCCACACACGCCCCAGGACGCGAAGTTCCGTGACCATGCCGCCGTGAAACAGAATAAACGAAGCGCCTGCCAACAGGATGACTGGGTTGATAAGGGACTGCGGTTCAATATCAATCCAATGCAGAGCCGAGGGCCCAAGGAGCATACCAAGCAGGACGAACACAACCACATCGGGAATGTGTAGTCTTTGCGCCAGCTTGCCACCCGCTGTGCCGACGACAAAGATGAGCAGCAGCGTTGTCAACAAGTCTTGGGCGAATTCTACGGCGTGTGAGTGCATGGCAGAACCTCCTGCAATAGAAGCTGTAAGCGTCAACCGGCGCGGCGCCGGGCGAAAACGCAAAAGACGCAAAAGAGGAGCCTGGGTGACAGGCTCCTCCTCGACAAAACCCCGTATGCAATTCGCTTCTCAGGATATCAGGAATCGTGCCGATGGGCAAGGGATTCGGCCTACGCATGCGAACATTCTATGCGAACTTTATTCCATCGTTCGGGATTTTGGTTGACACCCTAGCGGGTCGGGGGTACACTGGCAACGGATACAGGTGGACGTACGCTGTCCACCGCTGGCTGGAGGAGGAGCGAACCCCGTGATTGACCGCTATACCCGCCCGGAGATGGGCAGGCTTTGGACGCTGGAACAGCGGTACCACTGGTGGCTACAGGTAGAGATTTTGGCTTGTGAAGCGTGGGCTCAGCTCGGCGTTATTCCAGAGGAAGACGCGGCGGCCATCCGCGAGAAGGCGCGCTTTTCCGTCGAACGGGTGCTGGAGATTGAGGAGACCACCCGCCATGACGTGGTAGCCTTCACGCGCGCTGTGTCTGAGTCCCTCGGCCCGGAACGCAAGTGGGTCCACTATGGTTTAACGTCGACCGATGTCGTCGACACCGCACTGTCGGCGCAGTTGCAGCAGGCCATCGCCATCATCCGGAATGACCTCCAGGTGATGCTCGATACCCTGCGGACCCTGGCGGATAAATATCGGCACACCATCATGATGGGCCGGACGCACGGGGTGCATGCGGAGCCGACCACGTTCGGACTCAAGGCGGCGCTCTGGTACGCCGAGATGGAGCGCAACCTGGAGCGCTTTGAAGCGGCCGCTGAGCGCGTACGCTATGGCAAGATCTCCGGGGCCGTCGGCACCTACGCCAATGTCGATCCGTTTGTCGAACGCTACGTTTGCCAACGCCTGGGGTTAAAGCCGGCGCCCATCAGCACGCAGACCCTACAGCGGGATCGGCACGCCGAGTTTATCTTCGTGCTCAGCCTTATCGGGACCACCTTGGATAAAATCGCGACGGAAATCCGCGGTCTGCAAAAGTCGGAGATCCGCGAGGTCGAGGAGCCATTCTACAAAGGTCAAAAAGGATCGTCCGCCATGCCGCACAAGCGCAATCCTGTAGGTTGCGAACAAATCAGCGGCCTCGCCCGTGTCCTGCGTGGGTTTGTCGTACCGGCGCTGGAAGACGTGCCCTTGTGGCATGAGCGGGACATCAGCCACTCGTCCGTCGAGCGCGTTGTGCTGCCGGATGCGACGATTCTGGTGGACTACCTGCTGCACCGTATGAATCGCATCCTAAAAGACCTGAACGTCTATCCGGAAAACATGAAGCGCAACATGGAGCGTACGCACGGCCTGACGTTCTCCCAGCGCGTCCTGACCGCCCTCATCGACAAAGGGGTAGCGCGCGAAGAGGCGTATGACACCGTCCAACCGGCCGCGATGCGGGCCTGGGAAGAGGAACGCCCGTTCTACGAGATCATTCGCGAGGCGCCGCTCGTCAAGGAAAAGCTCAGCGAAGACGAACTGAAGGCCTGCTTCGATCCGTCCTGGCACCTGCGCCGGGTGGACGAGATTTTGGCCCGCCTGGGCATCTGAGGCTTCGGCGTCCGGAGACGTTCGCCACGGCCGTATAAGTTGCCACGGCAAAATGGAATACTGCTCACTCTCGTATATCCTCAGGAATACGGCCTGAGAGTTTCTACCCGGACCCCGGAAAGGTCCGGACTACGAGGGGAATCCGAGGCACCGGAAGAACTGTCTCGGGACCAGACCGATGGCTTGGACCGCTCCGGCAACCGAGATTCGGAATCGGTAGGCCGACACCCGTAGAACCAGGGTCGGCCTTCACCGGACCGTATCCGCGCCGGAGGGTTGCTCGGTCCAAAGGCCAGTCCGGTGCCGCCAGCCAGCACGGCTCGCATTCCCCGCGTAGGTCGGGGGTGCGGGCCGTTATTGTACCGGCCCTCGACACATCAAGCAGAGGGAGAGAAAACCATGGTCGCCAAACTTGAGCTGCTCTATGAAGGCAAGGCGAAAAAGGTCTATCGAACCGAGAATCCACGCCAATACATTGTCGAGTACAAGGATGACGCGACCGCGTTCAACGGCCAGAAGCGCGGTTCCATCGCCGGCAAGGGCATCGTGAATAACCGCCTCTCCAATCTGTTCATGCAGCTTTTAGCCGCGCATGGGGTTCCCACTCACCTGGTGGAGCCCCTGAGCGACCGCGAGACGCTGGTTGAGGCGGTGCGCATTGTGCCCTTGGAGGTCGTCGTCCGCAACCTGGCCGCCGGGAGTATGGCGAAGCGGCTCGGGCTCACGGAAGGAACACCGCTCGCCCGGCCGATTGTGGAGTTCTACTATAAAAACGACGACCTGGGCGATCCGCTCGTCACCGATGACCACGTGGAGGTGCTGGGCTTGGCCCCCGTTTCGGTCCGGGACGAGATGCGTGAGTTAGCCCTGCGCGTCAACGACACCCTGTCCGCGTTTTTACGCCAGATTGGCGTCACGCTGGTCGACTTTAAGTTGGAGTTCGGTTTGGACGCGGATAACCGCCTGCTCTTGGCGGATGAGATTTCTCCGGATACCTGTCGGTTTTGGGACGCGAAGACGCAGAAGAAGCTGGACAAAGACCGGTTCCGCCGGGACCTGGGCGATATCGAGGCGGCGTATCAAGAAATCCTAAGCCGCGTAGAAGAGGGGATGCAGGTATGACGAAGTGGCGCGCCACGGTACGGGTATGGTTGAAGCCAAGCGTGTTCGATCCGCAGGGCCACGCGGTCTTGCAGGCACTCACCAGCCTCGGTCACGACGGAGTGGAGAACGTGCGCATCGGCAAGTCGATGGAGTTGACGGTCACGGCGAAAGACAAAGCGGAGGCGGAGGCCAAGGTGCGTCGCGCCTGTGACGAGCTGCTCTGCAACCCGGTGATGGAGACGTACGCGTATCAAGTCGAGGAGGGAGCCTGATGAAGTGGGCGGTCATCGTCTTTCCAGGCTCTAACTGCGACCAGGACGCGGCGCTGGCGATTGACCGGGTGCTGGGGGATGAAGTCGACCTGGTCTGGTACGACCAGGACAACCTCGCGGCCTACGACGCCATTATCTTGCCTGGCGGGTTCTCGTACGGCGACTACCTGCGCAGCGGCGCGATTGCCCGTTTCGCCCCAGCCTTGAACGGGGTGCGCGAGGCCGTGCAGCGAGGGGCGTTGGTGCTCGGTATCTGCAACGGGTTTCAGGTGCTGACCGAGGCGGGGCTCCTGCCCGGCGCCTTGCTTGTCAACGACCACCTGCAGTTTCGCTGTGAAATGACGAAGCTGCGTGTGGTCAACAACCAGACCCCGTTCACCCTCGACTATCAGGCTGGCGAGAAGATTCGTATCCCTATCGCGCACCGGGACGGGCGCTATTACGCCGACGCCGGGACGCTGGCAGAGCTGCATGCAGAACAGCGCATTGCTTTCACTTATGAGCAGAACCCGAACGGATCGAAAGACGATATCGCGGGCGTACTCGGGATAAACGGCCGCGTTCTCGGCCTGATGCCCCATCCGGAGCGGGCGGTCGCAGAATGGATGCGGTCAACGGACGGATCGCGCATGTTTACCTCCATGCACCGGTATGTAAAGGAGCAGAAATCGCTCGTGGGTGTGGCCACGGAAGGAGGGGATGGGCGTGGCTGAGCAGCGCGTAGCGACGAAAGCGGCCGGGCAGCCGACGCCCGAGGAGATTCGTGATGAGCGCCGGTATCTCGAATTGGGCCTGTCCGAGGTCGAGTACCAGCGCGTCTGTGATCGCCTGGGGCGCCTGCCCAACTACGTCGAAGCCGGTTTATTTGGCGTCCTTTGGTCGGAACACTGCAGCTATAAGAGCTCGAAAATCCACCTACGCAAGTTTCCTACCAGCGGGCCGCAGGTTTTGCAGGGGCCGGGAGAAAACGCGGGCGTGGTCGATGTCGGCGGCGGGCTTGGCGTGGCGTTCAAGATGGAGAGCCATAATCACCCCTCCGCGGTGGAGCCCTACCAGGGGGCGGCCACGGGCGTCGGCGGCATCCTGCGCGACGTGTTCACGATGGGGGCGCGTCCGATTGCCTTCCTCGACAGCTTGCGCTTTGGCCCCTTGAGCGATGAGCGGACGCGCTACCTGTTCGCGGGCGTAGTCGCAGGTATCGGCGGCTATGGCAACTGCGTCGGCATCCCAACCGTCGGCGGCGAGACGGTGTTTGACGAGCGCTATCGGCACAATCCGCTCGTCAACGCCATGTGCGTCGGAGTCCTCGAGGCGGACAAGATGGCAAAAGGCGTAGCCAAAGGCGTCGGCAATCCGGTGTTTGTGGTCGGCGCCCGCACCGGTCGCGACGGTATCCACGGCGCCACGTTTGCATCGGCCGAAGACCCGACGGAGAAAGAACGCTCCGCCGTGCAGGTGGGCGATCCGTTCCTCGGCAAGCTCTTGATGGAGGCTTGCCTGGAACTTATCGGCACGGGTGCCGTGGTTGGCATCCAGGACATGGGCGCGGCCGGGCTGACTTCGTCGTCGGCCGAGATGGCGGCCCGCGCCGGCGGCGGATTGGAGCTGTTCCTCGACAAGGTGCCGGTCCGCGAGGAGGGCATGACCCCGTACGAGATGATGCTCTCCGAGTCGCAGGAGCGGATGCTGGTCGTGATGGAAAAGGGGAAAGAGGACCTCGCGTTCTCTATCCTTCGCAAGTGGGGCCTGGAGGTGGCGGAAATCGGCCGCGTCACCGATGATGGCCAACTGCGGTTGTTCTTCGCGGGGGAAGTGGTGGCGGACGTGCCGGTGGCCGCCTTGGTCGACGAGGCGCCGGTCTATGACCGCCCGGCGGACCCTGAGTACCCATCGCCCGGCCTGGCGGTGACCCTGCCGACGGCGGAACAGGTTGCGGCTAAAGACTGGGAGCAGCACCTGCTGGACTTGCTCACGCACCCGTCCATCGCCGACAAGCGTTGGGTCTATCGGCAGTATGACACCAGTGTCCGCGCGTCCACCCAGGTCGGGCCGGGAAGCGATGCGGCCGTGGTGCGGCTGCCGGGTGTAGAGCGGGCTGTCGCGCTTACGACCGATGGCAACGGACGGTACGTCTACCTCAACCCGCGCCAGGGCGGCGCGATTGCGGTGGCGGAAGCGGCACGCAACCTGGTTGTGAGCGGGGCCAAGCCGCTCGCCATCACCGACTGCCTGAACTTTGGCAACCCAGAGAAGCCGTTTGTGATGCGCCAGTTCATCGACGCGGTGGAGGGGATGGCCGAGGCCTGCCGCACCCTCGACACGCCGGTCGTCAGCGGCAACGTCAGCTTCTACAATGAAAGCCAAGGTCAAGACATCTTCCCGACCCCGGTCGTGGGCGCCGTCGGCCTGATTGAAGACCTGGCGCACGTCACCGAGGCCGCGTTTACAAAGGCCGATTCGGCGGTCATCCTGTTGGGCCCCATCGACGACTCGCTCGACGGCAGCCTGTTTGCCCAAGTGCTTGCCGGGCAGCCGGCGGGCGATGCGCCAAGCCTTGATTTGGCGTTGGAGCAGCGAGTGCAGGACCTCGTGCTGCGGTTGATTCACAGCGGTCAGGTCCGCTCCGCCCACGACGTCTCCGAAGGCGGCCTCGCTGTCGCCCTGGCGGAAATGGCCATCGCGGGGAACGTCGGCGTGATTGCGGTCCTGCCGGAGACAGTGACGGATGCGCCGCGCAGGGCCGGTGTGTTGTTCTCAGAGGCGCAGAGTCGCGTCCTGCTCGAGGTCGACCGAGACCAAGCCGAGAGCGTGCTCCTGGCCGCCCGTAAGGCTCAGGTGCCGGCCGTTCGCCTCGGCCACACAGGCGGGGATGCGGTGACCATCGGGGACCCGAACGGCACCTGGTTGTCGGTGACCGTGGCGGCGGCCCGCGATGCGTATGAAACGGCGCTGCCTAAGAGCATGCAGACACCCAGTGGACGCGGGGAGGTCGACGGAGAATGAGGCTGGAACGGACGGATCACCCCCAGGAAGAGTGCGGTGTCTTCGGCATCTTCGGGCACCCGAGCGCGGCGCAAATCACGCACATCGCTCTGATTGCCCTCCAGCATCGCGGACAGGAGGCGGCGGGCATCGCCAGCGTGGACGGGGAGCGAATGTACAACCACCGGGGACTGGGCCTGGTCTCCGACGTGTTTTCCCGGGAGGACCTAGAGCGCCTCAAGGGCCACGCGGCGATTGGTCATGTGCGCTATTCGACCGCCGGCCACAACACGGTGGAAAACGCCCAGCCTCTCACCTTCCGCACGCACCGCGGCAGCCTGGCCCTGGCGCACAACGGGAATCTAGTCAACGCGCCCGCCCTGCGCGTGCTGCTCGAGCGTCAGGGGAGCCTGTTTCAGTCCACCAGCGACACCGAGGTGGTGGCGCACCTGATTGTCCGTTCCGTACAGACCGATTTCATCGAGGCGGTACGCACCAGTGTCAGCATGGTCAAGGGCGGCTACGCGTTTGTGTTTTTGACCGATGATCGGCTCATCGCCCTGCGCGATCCGTTCGGGCTTCGCCCTTTGGCGCTGGGCCGCTTGGGGGAGGCCTACGTGGTGGCGTCCGAGTCGTGCGCGTTTGAGACGATTGGCGCTGAGTTCATCCGCGATGTGCAGCCCGGGGAGGCGCTGGTCATCGATGCGGAGGGGCTTACGGCCATTCCGCCGGCCCAGCCGACGCGGCGGGCCATGTGCACCTTTGAGCACATCTACTTTGCCCGCCCGGACAGCGACATCGACGGTTGGAACGTGCACGCGGTACGGAAGAAGTTAGGCCGCATCCTGGCCGCGCGACACCCGGCGGTCGGGGACATCGTCATCGGGGTCCCTGACTCCAGCGTCTCGGCCGCGACCGGCTTTGCCGAGGCCAGCGGCATTCCGTTGGAGATGGGGCTGGTGAAGAACAAGTACGTGGCGCGCACCTTCATCCAGCCGTCCCAAGAGCTGCGCGACCTGGGGGTGCGGCTGAAACTGAACGCGGTCCGCTCAGTCGTGGAAGGCCGGCGCGTGGTGCTCATCGACGACTCGATTGTCCGCGGCACCACCAGCCGTCGCCTGGTGCAGCTGCTGCGTGAGGCGGGGGCCACCGAGGTGCACCTGCGCATCTCCAGTCCGCCGTACAAACACGCTTGCCACTACGGCATCGATACCTCGTCCAAAGGGCAGCTGATTGCAGCGGATTACTCCCCAGAAGAGATTTGCCGTTTGATTGAAGCGGATTCGCTCGAGTTTTTGACCGTCGAGGAGTTGATGGAGGCGTTCGGTGTGGCCAAAGACGGGCCGTACCCGTTCTGCAACGCCTGTTTCACCGGGCGCTACCCAACCGAGGTGTACGCCGTCAGCAAAGAGCAGTATGACGTCAGTCGGCAGGGGGTTGAAGTCAGATGAGCGATTGGTACCGCGAGGCGGGGGTGGACATCGCGGCGGGGAATGAGGCGGCCCGCCGTTACGCGCGCCTTGCCCAGGCCACTCGCCGGCCGGAGGTGATGGCCGCCATCGGCGGTTTTTCCGGCGGTTTTCGTCTGGATACGGCCCGATTCCCCCAGCCGGTCCTGCTCTCGGGCGCGGACGGAGTCGGCACGAAGCTGAAGCTGGCTTTTGCCAGTGGGCGTCACGATACGGTGGGTATCGACTGCGTGGCGATGTGTGTCAACGATATCCTCACCTCCGGGGCGGAGCCGCTGTTCTTCCTCGACTACTTGGCGACCGGCAAACTGGACGTGAGCGTCGCCGAGACGGTCGTGGCCGGGGTCGCTGCGGGCTGTGCCGAGGCCGGGTGTGCGCTGATTGGCGGCGAGACGGCGGAGATGCCCGGGATGTACGAGGACGGGGAGTACGACCTGGCTGGCTTTGCGGTCGGTGTAGCGAATCAGCCGGACCTAATCGACGGCCGCCGCGCTCAGGTTGGGGACGTGCTCATCGGGCTCGGCAGCGATGGCCTGCATTCCAACGGCTACTCGCTGGTGCGCAAGCTGATTGCCGAGGCCGGGGTCAAGCTGACGGACGAGACGCCGTTTGCAGCGCCAGGCGGATCGACCCATGCGGGGCGTGCCTGGACGTGGGCGGATGAGCTCCTTAGACCCACGCGCATCTATGTGCGGCCGGTGTTGACGGCATTGGCGGCGGGTCTGGACATCCGGGCGATGGCGCACATCACCGGCGGAGGCCTGGTGGAAAACGTGCCGCGCTCCCTGCCGGACGGCCTGACGGCGGAGATTACCCTCGGCGCCTGGCCCAAGCCGCCCGTTTTTTCGTGGTTGCTCCAGCAGAGTGGCATGGACGTAATCGAAGCGGCGCGCGTCTGGAATCTGGGCATCGGCTTTACGCTGGTGGTGCCGGCAGAGCGGACGGAAGAGACGCTTGCCTGGTTGACGACGCAAGGTGAGCGCGCGTATCGAATTGGCCGAATCGTGCCGGGCACGGGAGACGCGCGGCTGGTGGAGGCGGGGGCGTGATGGAGCCGGTGCGTCTGGCCGTTTTCGCTTCCGGGCACGGCAGTAACCTGCAGGCGTTGTTGGATGAGCCCAGGCGCAACCCGGACTGGCCGGCACGGGTGGTGGCGGTCGTTTCGGATAAACCCGGGGCGTTGGCCGCCACGCGCGCCGAAAAGGCCGGGGTGCCGGTGTTTGCCAAAAGTCCCCGTACGTATCCGGACAAGCCGGCGTTTGAACGGGACGTCTTGCGGTTTTTGCACGAGCACGGCGTGCAGTGGATTGCCTTGGCTGGTTATATGCGCCTGGTCGGGGACGTGCTGCTGACGGCCTATCCCAACCGCATCCTCAACATCCATCCGTCCCTGTTGCCGCACTTTCCGGGTCGCCACGCGGTGCAGGACGCGCTGGCCGCGGGGGCGAAAGAGACGGGCGTCACCGTGCACCTGGTGGACGACGGCATCGACACCGGACCGATTCTGCTCCAGGCGCGCGTCGCCATCCCAGACGGCATCACAGAAGAGGACTTACTCGCGCGCATTCACAAGGTGGAGCACAAATTGTATCCGTTGGCGGTGAGTTTGGCGGTCGCTGGATGGCTTCGCGAAGAATAGATAATTTGTACCACGAAAGGAGAGAAGGCGCAGTCCTCCCCATGCCGAAAGGCAGGGGCTTTATGCGCCGGAGTTGGGTGAACAAGTGGGCACTGGTCAGCGTTTTTAAGAAGGAAGGCGTGGCCGACTTCTGCCGCCGTTTGGTCGCGGCCGGCTACGGCATCCTGTCCACCGGGGGAACCGCCCGGCACCTGCGGGAGGCCGGCATTGCGGTCACCGAGGTGTCCGATTATACCGGGTTTCCGGAGATGCTTGAGGGACGGGTGAAGACCCTACACCCGCGCATCCACGCCGGGGTACTGGCGCGTCGGGAGGATGAAAGTCACATGGCGACGATTGCCGAACACGGCATCGACCGCATTGACGTGGTGGTGGTCAACCTGTACCCGTTCCGCGAGACCATCGCCCGCCCGGGCGTCACGTTTGCCGAAGCAATTGAGATGATTGACATCGGTGGGCCGTCTCTGCTGCGGGCAGCAGCCAAGAACCATCGTGGCTGTCTGCCGGTGGTCGATCCGGCCGACTACGCCTGGTTGGGCGATGCGCTCGCGAGTGGGCGCGAGTTGACGGCTGCTGAACGGACCCGCCTCGCGGCCAAGGTGTTCGCCGAGACTTCGGCCTACGACGCGGCCATCGCGGCCTACCTAGAGGCGGCCGCCACGCGGGCCGCTACGGAAGCGGGAAAAGCTCAGGCCGGTGGCGCTCAGGCCGAGACAGCGGCGAAGGCCGACACACCGGCTCAGGCCGAGGCTTCGGTCACATGGCCGCCTCTTTACCAGGTCTCGTTTGTCCACAAGCAGGCCCTGCGTTACGGCGAGAACCCGCATCAGCAGGCGCACTTTTACGCGGATGCGGACGCCAGCCCGGCGACGATTGCCGGCGCCCGCCAACTGCAGGGGAAAGAGCTGTCCTACAACAACATCCAGGATGCGGACGCGGCACTGCAGATTCTGCGCGCCCTGGACGATTTGGAGCGTCCAGCGGCGGTCGCGGTCAAGCACATGAACCCGTGCGGCGTCGGCTTGGGCGCGACTTTGGACGAGGCGTTTGCGCGCGCCTTTGAGGCGGATTCTGTATCCATCTTTGGCGGTATCATCGCTCTCAACCGGACGGTGGAAGCGGAACTGGCTGAACGGCTGGCAGGGATGTTCCTGGAGATCATCTTGGCCCCAGGGTTTACTGCCCAGGCGCTCGAACGGCTGGCGCGCAAGAAGAATCTGCGCCTGTTGGAAGTGGACATGGAGCAGCCGTTATGGCGGCCCGGAGACCATCTGCTGCGGCGGGTGTCGGGCGGACTGTTGGTGCAGGAGGTCAACGTCGGGGACATCGGTGCGGACGAGTGGCAGGTGGTCACGCGCCGGCAGCCGACCGAGGCCGAGTGGGAGGCCCTCCGCTTTGGCTGGCGGATTGTCCGCTTCGTGAAGTCGAACGCAATTGTCCTGGCCAATTCGGAAATGACCCTGGGCATCGGCGCGGGGCAGATGAACCGCGTCGGTGCCGCCAAGATTGCCATTGAACAGGCGGGATCGCGCGCGAAGGGGAGCGTCCTGGCGTCGGACGCGTTCTTCCCGATGCGCGACACGGTCGACACCGCCGCCGCAGCCGGCGTCACCGCCATCGTGCAGCCGGGCGGATCGATTAAAGACAAAGAAAGCATTGAGGCGGCGGATGAGCACGGCATTGCCATGGTGTTCACCGGCCGGCGCCACTTCTTGCACTGAGAGGAGAGTCACGATGGCTTTCGAGATTCCCAACAAGCCCCGGGTCTTAGTCGTGGGCTCGGGCGCCCGCGAGCACGTCCTGGCCTGGAAACTGGCGCAAAGCCCACATCGCCCAGAGCTGTTTGCGGCACCCGGCAACCCAGGGCTGGCGCAGGTTGCGGAATGTGTGCCGCTGGCAGCGGATGATGTGGACGGATTGGTCTCGTTTTGCCGCACGCACGCCATTGAGCTGGTCGTGGTGGGGCCGGAGCAACCGCTGTCCGTCGGGTTGGTGGACGCCTTGACGCAAGCGGGCATCCGCGCCTTTGGGCCGACAGAGGCAGCGGCCCAGCTGGAGACCTCGAAGGCGTTCGCCAAGTCACTGATGCAGAAAGCAGGGGTGCCCACGGCGGCGCACCGGACGTTTACCGATGCAAAGGCGGCCAAGGCCTACATCCGCGAGCAGGGCGCGCCGATTGTCGTCAAGGCGGACGGTTTAGCGGCCGGCAAGGGGGTTACCGTTGCAAAGACGGTAGCGGAAGCCTGCCGCGCGGTGGACGAGATGATGGAAGGCGGCCGCTTCGGCGCGGCCGGGCGGCGTGTCGTGGTCGAATCGTTCCTTGCGGGACGCGAGGCGTCACTGATGTTTTTCATTGACGAGAGCGCCGTCGTGCCGATGATCCCCGCGCGGGATCACAAGCGGATTGGCGAAGGGGACACGGGCCCGAACACAGGCGGTATGGGCGCCTACGCGCCGCTGCCGGACGCAGACAGCAGGGCTCTGGCGGAAGAGGTGGAGCGGCGTATCGTGCGCCCCACGTTGGATGGCCTAGCTAAGCAGGGCATTCAGTATCGTGGGGTGCTTTACGTCGGCCTGATGCTGACGGCCGAGGGCCCGCAGGTGGTCGAGTTCAACGTCCGCTTTGGCGATCCGGAGGCGGAGGTGGTTCTGCCGTTGCTGGCCTCCGACCTGCTGGAGATTGCCTGGGCGGTCAGCGAAGGCCGGCTGGCGGACACCAACATCGCTTGGCACTCGGAGCAAGCCGCGGTGTGCGTGGTGCTGGCCGCCGCAGGATATCCGGACTCTCCCCGCAAGGGGGATGTGATTGAGTTGCCGGGGGCGGCAGGCCGCCCTCGCGCGGGGGTTCTGGACGCTTCGGCGAACGCGGAGACTACTTTGGCCGGCTTAGTCGGGGCATCGGCAGGAGTTTCCTACACCATTTTCCACGCCGGAACCCGGCAAGACGGGGACACCCTGAAAACCGCCGGGGGCCGGGTGTTGACCGTGACCGGCGTCGGCAAGACGCTGGCAGAGGCGCGCGACGCCGCCTACGCGGGCGCCGACGGGGTGCAGTTTGCCGGCAAGTACTTGCGCCGGGACATTGCTCGCGGACTGTAAGTGAACGGAGAACCTCTAGAGAATTTGCGCCAGGGTTTGCACCTAGGGGAAAAGGGCAGTATACTACGGGACCGGGTTTTGCCCGGTCTTTTTGCATGCCATAGGACCGCGTGGGCAACGGCACGAAAGTCGGAAGAACATGGGAATCTCTCAATAAGAAACGTATCCAGACAGGGGGCCAGAAAAAATTGGTGCAACAGACTGTGTTTGTCGTTCTCATGCTGGTTGCGGGCAGCTGTTTTGGCGTCATCTCTCCCCTGATGAAGTTGTCGTACGCGCACGGGTTTACGGCCCAGCAAGTGACGGACGCGCAATACGGGTTTGCCGTCGTCCTCCTCTGGGCACTGGGCGTTTGGCAGGCACATCGCCTGCGTCTGCCGCTGCGTCAATGGCTGCTTTTGGCGGTACTCGGCGCCAGTGGGGCGGGTACGAGCTTGTGTTACTATTTGTCCCTTACACGTCTCCCGGCGTCTCTCGGCATTATCATGCTCTTTCAATTTGCCTGGATGGTCATGGTCATCGACATTCTTGTCACACACCGTTTACCGGCCACACAAAAGTGGCTCGGCCTGCTGATGATTGTTCTGGGCACCATCTTGGCGGTCGGCATCCTCGGTGAGCGGCTGCCGCGATTTCCAATGTGGGCCGTCGGATTAGGTCTCTTGGGTGGGTTGTTCTACGCCCTGACCCTTTACCTGTCGGGCTATGTTGATGAAGCCACACCTCCAGTGACCCGATCCGCTGTGACGGTGACCTTTTCCGGTTTGGTCATCCTGCCGTTTTTTCCACCCAGCTTTCTCTGGGACGGATCGATTCCGCGCGGGCTCTGGCTTTGGGGCGGCCTGGTGGCCTTATTCGGCCAAGTCCTGCCTATGTTGTGCATGCTGTTGTCGATTCCTCGGATTGGTGGCCGTATGGCCGGAGTGCTGGCTTCCGTGGAACTGCCTGTAGCCGTTCTGTCTGCCCACCTTGTTCTCGGTGAGCCGGTTAGCTGGCTGCGCTGGCTTGGCGTGGTTCTGATTTTGCTGGGAATCTGCGTGAGCGAGTGGCCTGGCGGAGGGCGACGCAGAACGAAATCAAAGACCCCGGCACTGGAGCCTTAATGGCCTTTTCGACTACACAGAATATTTGACGAGACAGAGTATTGACAATCGGGGGTGCGGGGTTATATATTACAGATAAAATAAAACAGAATAAAAAACGTAATACGATAAGGCGGGACATCGAGACACCATACAAGTGAGGTGAGATTCGTGGCAACGAGCACCCTTGCTGTGGACCCTTTGGCAGAAAAGATTCAGCGGGGTTTTATTGTCGAAACTCCGGAGGACATGACAGAGGAGTACCGACAGGCGTTGGTGCAAACGCTTACGATTACAGGGGACACGGAGTTGATGAGTGTTCCGGCGTTGCTGACGGCGTATAAGCAAGCGCCTACACTGAATCGCAAAATCACCATCTTGGCCATTATGCAGGATGAACTGGGTCACGCCCACATTGCCTACATTCTATTACGCGAACTTGGTATGGACCTGGAAACGCTGTTATATGAGCGCCCGCCGGAGAAGTGGAAGAACCCGTATGCCTTCGACTTTGACCTGGACAACTTTGTGGAAATCGGCCTGTTCAACGCACTGTATGACCGCGCCGGATATACATTGTTGTCCGACATTGGCCAGAACACTTCGTATGGACCGTGGCGGCGTGCCCTCGTAAAAGTCGATAAGGAAGAATTG
Organism: Alicyclobacillus herbarius DSM 13609; assembly: GCF_000430585.1. Lineage (GTDB taxonomy): Bacteria > Bacillota > Bacilli > Alicyclobacillales > Alicyclobacillaceae > Alicyclobacillus_G > Alicyclobacillus_G herbarius. Next base: position 8,865 of record NZ_AUMH01000006.1, on the reverse strand, counting down.
TTTCACTTGCGCAACGGAGAATCGATTCTGCGCGAGGCCGTCAAAAACGAGGTGCAAAAGAAACAACTGGAGCGCGCGCTGCTCAGGATGTTCATCATGGGACTCGAGTTTTTCGGCGTGGCCGATGAGGTGAAGTCCCGTACGCGGCAGCTTGACTATCGTCTCAAGGGTAAGACCAATGACGAGCTGCGGCAGACGTGGCTTTCGAAAGTGGTTCCTTTCTTCGAATCGATTGGTATAGCGGTTCCTGCGCATTATGACGACGAAACGAATCGGTATGTCCTGGACATTCCCTTCCCTTGTAAGTTCGATGTCGAGAAACGGGAGTGGCTGTTGGACCAGCCTGACACGTGGGAAAATGTGATTCGTCGCTTCAAGGCGCGGGGACCACGGAACCAAGAATTCGTCAAACGTTTGCAAAAAGGATATCACGACTATCAAGAACTCCGCAAGACGTCGTAAGGTTGCCGGTGTCAAGGCCGTGAAGAAGGTGAATCGCGATGGCAGTGGAGCCGTACTGGACAGCCTTGGACCAGGTGATTGACCCTGAGTTTCCGATTTCGGTGGTGGACATGGGACTCATTTATGACATCACAGAAGCAGCGGATGGCTCCGTCACCGTGACCATGACCTACACGTCGGTTGGATGCGCTTGTATGCAGTGGATAGAAGAAGACATTTGCAATGCCATTCTTGCGGCTGGAGCGAAGCGGGTGGACATTAACGTCGTTTGGGATCCGCCATGGACCGTGCAACGCCTGACGAGTAAAGGGAGGTCCATGCTGGCCCAGTGGGGGGTATCCAGTCGATGAGTACGAATCTGAAGCGTTACGAAGTGTTTGCGCGCGGGCGTCGAGGCGAGCCATTCTATCACATCGGAGTCGTGGAGGCGTTTTCCGACAATCTAGCGCAGATTTTGGCGAGCCACATTTATGACGAAGAAAACTGGTTCGACTTTGCAGTAGTGCGTGCCGAGAACATTCGTTGGGTGACCCGCAACGGGCGAGATGACGTACCCGCGGTGGAGGGGGCGTGAAATGGATAAGACCGTCTTGATTGAGGTCCTACAGTTTCTCGCAGACTCAAAGATTTCGCTTGGGGATCAGTTGGTCGAGGAAGGGGTCAGCGCTCCCGAACTCACCTCAGCCCTGTCCGCGGTCGCCATGGCGCAGGCTGAACTGGGGCACGCGCGGCACTTGTACAATTGGTCGGCTTCTCTATCCAACCAGGAGGTTGAAATTCCTCAGGAAGCCACAACGGGTTTGCAAGCGATGCGCGAGAACCGTAATTGGATTGATTTGATGGTATCTGTCTTCATGGTAAACACCACAGCCCGGCTGATCCTCCAAGCGCTGCGGGATCGCGATGTCCCGGAAGTGTTGGCGAAGACGGGAAAGATGCTGCGCGAGGTGGAGGAACACATCACCTTTGCAAGTGAATGGTGCAAGCGTTTTGCGCTGGAGACGGGAGCCATTCCGCGGTTGTTTCGGGAGTCCGTACAAAGGCAGGGTCAAGAGGCTTTGGATTGGCTCGCAGGGGTCGATCAGCGTGGATTCGGTGGCTCGTCGCTCGAACTGGCCAGCGCGTGTCAGAAGGAGATGGATCTCCTATGCGTAACTCCGGTGGCGGAACAGGTATAGACCCCAATTCGCGCAAGGACGGACCGGCCGTCTGTCCGTTTTGCGGATCGAAGGACGTACGGATCCAATCACCGGTAGGGCGAGCGCAGCTGGTGCGACAGTACTACTGCAACACCTGTCGGAGCGTGTTTGAACGGGTCCGCTGGTAACAACCAGCCGGGCCGCTAGCGACTGATTCTCGCAGTCCCACATCCATGCCAATTGGTCCAGTTGCCTTGAGATGCTAGTATGAGGACATCATATGCAGCCATGTGGATTGAGGGGATTGCGTATGCGGCCGGCTTCCTTAAGCTTCACGCTATTTGGCGATTACTTTCGTGACTTGAACGTGGAGGTATGGGTGGGCAGCCTGATCAAATACCTCGGGGCGCTCGGCATTACCGAAAACGCGGCACGGGTCACCTTTTCCCGTATGATGCAGCAGGGGTGGTTGCACTCGCGTCGAGTGGGTCAAAAAAGTTACTACGCCTTATCGAGTGAAGGCAAGCGGCGGATTATTGATGGAGTCATGCGGGTCTACGATTGGGACGTCGTTTCAACCTGGGACCGACAGTGGCAAATCGTCTGTTGCGACTTGACAAGCATCCAAAAGGACCGTCGGGAACGGTTTCGGCGCGAGCTGCAGTGGATGGGGTTTGGTCAGATAAACCGCACGACTTGGATTAGTCCGCATCAGCGCTTTGCCTCATTGAAGCCGATGATTGAGGAGTATCAGATTGCCGCCGATGTTCACGTCTTTACTGGGACGTACGAAGGGATGCTGTCGGTTCTGGACCTGGTTTCCGCTGCCTGGAACTTAGAAGAAATTCAAAGGAAGTATGAAGGGTTTATCAACGAGTTCGGCACCAAGTATCAGAAGGCGCACCAACTCTACGTCCTGGGACAGTTGACAGAAGAGCAGGCGTTTGTCGAACGAACGTTGCTCGTGCACGAATACCGCAAGTTTCTTTTTGTCGATCCGCGTCTACCAAAGGAGCTGCTACCCGACCAGTGGATTGGCGATCAGGCTCGGAAGTTGTTCCGTGAGTACCACCAACTGTTGTCACCTTTGGCGGAAAAGTATTTCTATCAACATCTGGAGATATTGGACGAGGCGTAGTTGACTCTGGCCGTGGAGGTGCACAAGTGACGGAACGGGTAGTAACACAGGTCGAAGACAAGGTGTACGGGCTGTTCATCGGCGGAGAGTTTGTACCGGCCGACCAGGAAAGGTACTTTGAGGTCTATAACCCAGCCACGGGGCAGCCGATTGCGAAGGTAGCCAAGGCCACCAAGGCCGATGTGGACAAGGCTGTTCAGGCCGCTCGTCAAGCCTTTGAAGATGGAAATTGGTCCCGCTTTACGGTGGCCAAACGGGCTCGCGTCTTGAATGAAGTGGCGCGCCTGATGAGGGAAAGGCTCAATGATTTGGTCGAGCTGGAAGTGCTCAATACAGGCAAAACCGTCAACACGGCGAAGGGGCAAATTCTTCAGGCGATTGAGGATTTCGAGTTTTACGCTTCGGCTTCGGTCACGCTGGCGGGGCAAACGGTTCCCATGCCCAATGGGTTTTTCACTTACACCCTGCGGGAGCCGGTAGGGGTCTGTGCGCAGATCATCCCGTGGAACTACCCGCTGATGATGGCAGCGTGGAAATTGGCCCCCGCCTTAGCGGCAGGCTGCACCGTGATTCTTAAGCCAGCCAGTTACACGCCGCTGACCGCTTTGGAACTGGCTCGCATCTGCAAGGAAGCGGGAGTACCGGACGGAGTGGTTAACGTCATCACTGGAAGTGGGGCGGAGGTCGGTGCCTACATGTGTGAGCACCCTGGCATCGATAAGGTCGCCTTTACCGGGGACACGGAAACCGGCCGTGGGATTATGAGCATGGCCGCTGGCACCGTCAAACGTGTGTCCTTGGAACTTGGAGGGAAATCCGCCAATCTTATCTTTTCGGATGCGGACCTGGACGCTGCAGTCGACGGATCGCTACATGGCATTTTCTATAACTCGGGTCAGTCCTGTGAAGCGAGGTCGCGTCTGTTCGTCCACGAAGACGTTTATGAAGAGTTTATGTCGCGGTTCTTGGATAAGGTGAAACGAATTCAGGTCGGAGACCCGTTTGATCCGGCGGTGCACATGGGAGCTATCATCTCCGAGTCGCAGCTTGAAGTGATCGACGGATATGTCCGGCTGGCGGAGCAAGAAGGAGCCAAGGTCACCTATGGTGGAAGACGGCCTGAAGGCACCGCGTATGAAAACGGATACTGGTATCTGCCGACTGTTATTGAAGGTGTTAGGAACGAGATGCGCGTGGCTCAGGAGGAAATTTTCGGGCCTGTTGTGGTCGTGATGAAGTTCTCCAGCGAGGAGGAAGCGATTCAACTGGCCAACGACAGCATGTATGGATTGGCTGGTGCCGTTTGGACGACCAATCACGCACGTGCGCATCGCGTTGCCAGTCGGATTCGGTCGGGGATAGTCATGGTGAACTCGCCGATTTCCGCTTTCCCAGGAGTAGCCTTTGGAGGTTTCAAACAATCTGGTTTTGGCCGTGAATTGGCGGTGGAAACGCTGAACTTGTACACAGAGACCAAGAGTGTGGTCTCCTACATCGGCACCCAACCGTTGAATCCGCTCGGCGTGAGGTGAGTGCATTTCCCTTCGCGGAAAGGGAGGTGGTGCTCGGGTTGGCTGCCTAGGTGGCGCCTCGTCAGACCCATATCGTGACGAACACGGATTGTAGCGTCTGCTGCGTCCAGCGACTGTATTACGCATTCCATAGAAATCCAATCTATGGATAATATAAATCGTACAGGAGATGATAGGAATGCAATACGTGACGGTTAACACTGGTGACGGTGTGGCAGAAATTCATCTACATGCTGGGAAAGGGAATTCGTACGACTTTGATGTCTATCGTGAGTTGAACGCGGCCATTGACGAGATTCGTATCAATCACGATATCCACGCGGTCGTATTAATGAGCGATGTCCCCAAGTTTTTCTCCGTCGGTGCCAACATTGACTTCCTGCGCAGTGCAGATCCGCGGTTTAAAACGCAGTTTTGTCTCTTCTGTAATGAGACGCTGGACAAAATCGCTCGTTCTCCTCAGGTTTACATCGCCATGCTGGAAGGCCACACGGTTGGTGGCGGACTTGAGATGGCGATGGCCTGCGACTTGCGGTTTGCTGCGGACGGGGACTACCAGATTGGTTTGCCGGAAGTTACCTTGGGCGTGTTGCCAGGAACCGGTGGTACGCAGCGTATGGCGCGTTTAATTGGCCCATCGAAGGCGCTGGACCTTTGCATCACTGGACGTACCTTGAAGCCAAAAGAAGCACTTGACTACGGTTTGGTGGACAAGGTATTCCCGGCTGAGGAAATTCGCGAGCAGACGTTTGCGTACGCACAGAAGCTGGCGAGTGGTGCCACCTACGCGGTTTCCAACATCAAATTGTCCATCATGAACGGCAAAGAGATGCCGCTGAACGTGGCCATTCGTTATGAAGGTGAGCTGCAAAACCTGTTGTTCCGTTCTCAGGACGCAAAAGAAGGGTTATCTGCGTTCCTGGAGAAACGGCAGCCCTCGTTCCAGGGAGTTTAATCGATTCGATGTACAGGCGGGACATAACGGTGACAGTGCGAGAGTCCCGCCTGTTTTTGGGTGGGACATATCCGGAGTCATGCCCACCAAAGGGGAGTGAGGGAAGGATGTCCATCAACGTGCCTGATGAACCGCAGCTGCTTCCGCGCAGTCGTTACAATGCGACGGTTCGATTCATCGATAGGAACATGGAACTCGGACTGGGCAACAAAGTCGCCATCTACCACGATGATGGGGAGACTACTTATGAACAGTTGTACCAATGGGTGAATCGGGTCGGCAACGGTTTGCGTGCGTTAGGGGTACAGGTCGAGAACCGGATTGCGCTGGTATGTGAAGATTCGGTCGAATTTGTTGCTAGTTTCTTTGGGGCCATCAAAATTGGAGCAGTGCCTGTGCCACTGAATACGATGTGGAGTCCGGCCGACTATATCTATGTATTAAACGACAGCCGCGCTCAGGTGCTGATTATTGAAGCTCAATTATGGCGTCAGATTGCAAGGCAGCGTGCGGCGTTGCCCTACCTGAAACACGTGCTGTACTTGGAACGCGAAGGCGAACTTGCAGCAGTTGACAGTATGGAAAATGCGGGCATCCGCATCGGAAACTTTTATGAAATAATGAAAGCGCAACCATGCGAATTGGAACCTGTAGCCACCATCTATGACGATACGGCCTTCTGGTTATATACATCTGGAAGCACCGGTAAACCTAAAGGCGTTGTTCATCTGCAGCACGATATGGAGGTGGCTTTTCACAACTATGCGCGGAGCGTGCTAAACATCAATGAACACGACCGAACATTTTCCGCCTCCAAGTTGTTCTTTGCCTATGGCATGGGGAATGGTATGTACTTTGCCTTAGGCACCGGGGGTTCTACGGTCCTTCGGCGTCGACGGGTTTCTCCCGAGAACGTCTGCGATACGGTGGAAAGATATAGGCCGACGCTGTTCTTTGGTGTTCCAACCTTATATGCTGCCATGTTAGATTGGATGGACAAGACGGGCAAGAATCCCGACTTTTCATCCGTACGGTTATGCGTTTCGGCTGGAGAGCCACTACCTGCGGCCATTTATCGGCGGTTTCGGGAGAGGTTTGGCGTAGATATCCTGGATGGCATAGGCTCGACAGAAGCCTTGCATATCTACCTGTCCAACCGTCCTGGAGATATCCGTCCTGGAAGCACGGGTAAAGTGGTGCCGGGGTTTGACGTGAAAATCGTGAATGAGTATGGAGAAACAGTGGCTGCCAACGAACCGGGGCAGCTGCTCCTGAAGGGAGATTGCTTAGCGCAAGGCTACTGGAACCTGCATGTGCAGTCCAAATCCAGATTTAACGGCGAATGGTACTGCACGGGCGATCGGTACTACCAGGATGAAGATGGGTTCTTCTTCTATTGTGGCCGTGAAGATGACATGTTGAAGTCGGGCGGAATTTGGGTCTCACCCATTGAAGTGGAAAGTGTCATTTTGGACCATGAGGCGGTATTGGAAGCCGCGGTCGTAGGGGAAAAAGATGAAAATGGGATTCAAAAACCGGTCGCTTACGTGGTACTGCGTTTCGAGCCAGACTCTGTAGAAGAAATGGAAGCAGAGTTGCGTGCGTACGTTCGAGCCCGTTTAGCTCACTTTAAATGTCCAAAACGGTTCATCTTCATGGATGACCTGCCAAAGACCGCGACTGGGAAAATCCAGCGATTCAAGCTTCGAGAACGCAGTTACTCACCGACCGTCAATTAAGGCAGGGAGGGTTACAATGTGGGACGACGGAATTGGCTTCCCTTCGCGGCGACTCGAGAAGAATTGATTGAAGTGTCGAAAGGTAAGCGAAAGGCAGATTTATATATTCGCGACGGCCGCGTTTTGAACGTATATTCTGGGGAAATTTTGAATACCAACGTCGCTGTGTATAAGGACCGCATTGCGTACGTGGGCCAACGCGAGGACTGTATTGGTGAGCGCACAGAGGTTCTGGATGCGGATGGATGCTATATTTCCCCCGGTTGGATTGAGACCCACTCCCACCCGTGGGTCTTGTACAACCCGGTGAGTTTGACGGAGAAGGTCCTGCCCCTGGGCACGACCACGTTTGCCCATGATGACCTTTTTTTCTTCATGCATATGGGCGTGGAAGGATTCGCGCGCATGGTCAAAGACCTGCGTGTTTTACCCGGTTTGCATTTATGGCTGGCGCGAATCGTATCGCAAGCTGCCTATCCGGGCGAGTACGAGGATTTTCATCCTGATAAGCTGCGCGTCCTCCTTGATATGTGGGATGTGATTGGAACCGCCGAGGTTACGCGTTGGCCAATTATCTATGATGCCGATTCACGCGTCTTAGAAGTCATTGAAGAAGCGAAGCGACGCGGTAAAGTTTCGGATGGTCATACGTCCGGGTGTTCCTATGAGCGCCTGAATGCTATCGCGGCGGCGGGCATAAGTGCATGCCACGAGGCCATCACGGCGCAGGAAGTTTTGGATCGTTTGCGACTGGGCTTGTGGACGGTTTTGCGAAACAGTTCCCTGCGGCCGGACATGGATGAGGTGATTCGGGCTGTTACGGAGCATGGAATCGATACCCGGCGCGTTATGATGACTGTCGATGGCCCCAATCCCGGCTTTATTGATACGGAAGGGTTTATCGATGGGCTTTTGCGTAAGGCGGTAATGGCCGGAGTAAGCCCGATGACGGCGATACAAATGGTAACCCTAAACGCGGCCACTTACCTTGGCCTGGACGATTTTATTGGTGGCATTGCGCCCGGGCGCCGTGCAGACTTGTTGCTTTTACCAGACCTGGAGCACTTCGTTCCTGATCTGGTCGTGACGGGGGGAGAGGTAGCTGCACGAGGAGGCCGCTTGACCCGTCCGCTGCCGAATCCTGAGTGGAGTTCCTATCTGACAAAGAGACCGCTGGCGGAGACTTCCTTGGGCATTGACTTTACACCAGATTTGTTTCGCTACCCGGCTTCTGCAGGAGCGTCCGAAGTGACCGTGCCCGCAATCCGCTTTCGTCTGGCTGCAATCACTGAGCGGAAAGACTATACGCTCCCTGTGACAAACGGCTACGCGGTAATCGACAAGCACCCGAATTTATCCTACGCCACTTTGATTCACCGCCATGGGGAGTGGATTGTACACGCCATCCTGGACGACTTCATGCCGGGTGTCGAGGGGTTGGCTTCCACGTATAACACCACGACCGACTTGCTAGTAATTGGTCGTAATCCTCAGGCCATGGCGCAGGCGGCTCAGCGAGTTCGAGTATTGGGCGGCGGAGTGGTGCTTGTGGAACAGGGCAAGGCAGTTGTGGAAATCCCGCTGCCGTTTACCGGAATGATGACGACCAGTCCCTCGTTTGCTCAGGCGGTTACCTACTACAATCAACTGGCCACGGCCGTACGGGCGCGTGGGTACGCGTTTCATGACATCCTGTATTCGTTTTTATTTCTAGCCTGTGATTTTCTGCCCGGCTTGCGTTTGACACCGCTCGGGGTGATAGACGTGAAATCAAAGGAGGTACTTGGTAAGCCAGCCGCGCTTCTGAGCCGTGTCTGAAGGCTTGTCCGTATACTTGCCCCAGAGTCAACCCAGACAGAAGGGATGGGTTAAGATGAAGTAGAGGTGTTTGTGATGCCGG